>BBSC01000002.1:0-632547 GCA_000830475.1 Vibrio ishigakensis
AATGCCGGCCCAGCGAAATTTGCAGAGCAAATATCCGGGATCTCCCCTGTCGAACATAGCCAGAACGAAAGATCCCGGACATGTTCTTCGAACATTCCGGGATGACATTTTCTGTTTCTAGGTTCAAACAACCCTAAAACATAAAGTTATAAAGGAAGCCTGCACCAATCGCCATGCTTAGGATTACTGATACAAAGGCCACAATCATAGGCGTTTTGAACAGAGACTTAAGCAGGATAACCTCAGTAAGACTCGCACCAGCACTACCGATGATCAGTGCCATTACTGAACCTAGTGCCATACCTTTCTTAACCAAAGCCGCACTTAGTGGGATAACTGCTTCAGCTCGGATGTACAGTGGAATACCGATAACAGCCGCTACTGGGATTGCATACCATTTGCCTTCACCTGCGTACTTCGCAATTAGGTCAGTCGGGATAAAGCCATAGATGAAAGAACCAATCACGATACCGAGTAGTAGGTAAGGCAGTACTTGTTTAAAGTCTTTCCAAGTTGAGTGCCAGATGCGTACCCAGCGGCTTGGTTCTACTGTTGTCGCAGCCAGTGTGCCATCACACTGAGTGTTTACCTTCACTTCAGGCTCGCTGCCACAGCAGCTGGTTTCTACTACAGGTTCTGGTTTTGCAGTGCAGCAGCTAGTGGTCGCTGGAGCTGGCTCTTTGGTACCACAGCTTGAAGCCTTCGAAGAGCTCGAACCACAGCCAGAGCTTTGTACTGCTTCATAAGCCTCTGGTTTTACGTAGCGCTCAAAGCCAAGTTTCTCCAATAGATAACCCGCCACAACAGACACTGTCATCGCTATCATAAAGTAGAACACAGCGACTTTAAGGCTGAAGGTCACCACAAATAGACCAATGATCACTGGGTTTAGCAGTGGGCTTGCAAATAGGAACACCATCATAGGACCGAAGCCTGCACGAGCACGTAGCAAACCTTTCAGGAAAGGAATGGTAGAGCACGAACAAAATGGGGTGATAGAGCCTAATAGTGCCGCCACAACATAACCTTTGCCGTTTTTCGAGCTCAGGATCGACTGGATCTTCGCTGGAGTAATAAACTCTTGAAGTACGCCAACCAGGTAGCTGATGGCTAAAAATAGTACGGTTAATTCGGCTGCCAAGAACAGGAACATGTTTCCTGCTTCTTTAAACATGGTTACAAATTCTGGGTTCATAATCTTAATCTCTATATTTCTAGAATGTTGGAATTATAGATCCGAAAGAGATGATCGCAAGCTTTTATTTCGATAAATATGGAAATAATTTTAAGAAAGAAATTAAACCCTTGAATTTGTTAGGTTTAGCACTCGTCTAAACAGCACTCTTTTTGTAGGAAATCGATAACCGTTTGCAGGTTTTCGTACTGAGCGACACAGAAAAGGGTACGACCCTCGCGACGCTGCTCGATAAGATTAGCCGAAGTAAGGTTAGAAATGTGGTGGGAAAGGGTAGAGCCTGGAATGTCCAGTTTCTGTTGTATATCACCCACAGGAGTACCTTTATGGCCAGCGCGAACCACTAATTGATAGATGCACAGACGAGTTGGGTGACCGAGCTCTTTGAGTGCTTTTGCGACTTGTTCTAATTGCATACTTTTCTCCTGTTTCATTTCTATATTAGTGGAAACAAGAACTGAGTAAAACGCTTACCTGTACTACATGCAAAATGTGCATGATCTACATCACATTATTTCATTTGTCTCATGTATCCCCCTCTATACTATTCGTGCCCTTAATTTATTAGACAGTTTGAACATGTTCTCACATTCGTTATTTGCTGAGCTTAGTCGCTGGGCTATCGCGCTCGTACTCTGTTTAGTCGCTTTGCATCATTGTCAGCCTCTATTAGATGCGTTTTCAGAGCATGCAATGGCCGCTGGATGCCATAGCCAAGAGCAATCAGAGATGCACATGCATCATCAACATCACCACCATAGTCACTAGGATAAACAATGAGCATTTTTAGATTTCCGCCACTGGTGTGGCTAGGAATTGGCATACTGATCGTCAGTCTGGGTATTCGTCAGTCTTTCGGTATCTTTATGATGCCAGTGAGTGATTATTTCGATACTGGGCGCGAATTCTTTAGCTTGGCTATCGCACTGCAAAACCTGCTATTTGGCATGTTTCAGCCGTTTATCGGTATGGCTGCTGACAAATGGGGCTCTAAGCGCATTATCATGCTGGGCGCAGGGGCATACGCACTAGGCTTGCTACTTACTTCTATTACAACTTCTCATGTAGTGGTCTATTTCTCTCTTGGCGCTTTAGTTGGCCTTGGTCTAAGTGCCACTAGCTATGTGATCATCCTAGGTGCGGTAGCGAAAGTGGTTCCTGCTCAGCATGCAGCTAAGGCGTTTGGTTTGACTACGGCCGCAGGCTCATTTGGTATGTTTGCCATGATTCCAGGCGCTCAGACGCTTCTGGCTAACATGGGCTGGCAAGGAGCATTGCAGACGTTTGCTCTTCTTTGTTCGCTAATGATTGCTTTTGCGGTGTTCATGAAGAGCAACAAGAAATCGCATGTTCAATCTAATGCGATGACACAAGAAGATGAGCAAACCCTGAAGCAAGCTTTGGGCGAGGCATTTAGAAATAAGTCTTACTGGTTTATTCACGCGGGCTTCTTTGTGTGTGGTTTCCACGTGATGTTTATTGCCACACACCTGCCGAGTTACCTAGCGGATAAGAACCTGCCAGCGTCGAGTGCGGCTATGGCACTCGCTTACGTGGGTATCTTCAACATCTTTGGTTCGTATTTCTGGGGCATGATGGCAGATCGCTTTGATAAGCGTCATGTGTCGTTTGTGTTGTATCTGCTGCGTGCGGCAGTAATTGCAGGTTTCGTTGCCCTGCCGATCACTAATTTCAGCGCGACTATTTTTGGTGCGGCTATCGGCTTTGTTTGGCTGGGTACTGTGCCTCTGACATCAGGACTGGTGCGCCAAATCTTTGGCGCAAGATACCTATCAACCCTATATGGCTTGGTATTCTTTAGCCACCAGATCGGTAGCTTCCTAGGAGCTTGGGCAGGCGGTCGCATCTACGACTACTACGGCAGTTATGAGCCTATCTGGTGGTCAACGGTAGTACTGGCACTACTTGCTGCGGTAATCCACCTGCCAATTAACGCTAAGCCGGTTGAGCGTTTAGCGGTGCAGAACTAGATCTTCCAATCCAGAATGGTCCACCCGTGCGCTTTGGCTTCAGTCTTAAGCTGGGCGCATGGGTTTACTGCGAACGCCGAATCGGCGCGAACGCACATTGGCTTGTCATTGATAGAATCTGAGTAGAAGTCCACCTTGTGCTGATTAAAATCAGGATTTTGCCCTAGCCACTGTTCAAACTTATCCACCTTGCCTTCTCTAAAGGTAGGAATGCCCACCATAGCAGGGCGCATAAAGCCATTCTCCTCAGCAAGCTCGATACCGAAAGCGATATCAAAACCAAGGGCTTTTGCTACTACTTGAACCAGATAATCAACGGTTGCAGAGATGAGCACGCGAGGCTCGCCTTTTCCATCGATCTCTTGCAGCAGCGCTTTCGCTTCGGGATAGAAGATAGGCATGATGCGCTCTTTTACAAAGTGCTCTGCCAGTGATTCTAAGTCGGTCTTAGAGATGTTGAGCAGAGGCTCGATAGCAAACTCTAGATACTCGTTCATATCTTGGGTGCCAGCGGCGTAAAGCTCCATTTGGCGAGCATCTTCTTGCAGAAATTCTGGGTCAGCGATGATCCCTTTTTCTACTAGGTATTCGTTCCACAGTACCGCGCTATCGCCGGCGATTAGGGTTTCATCAAGGTCAAAAACATGGATAGATGGGGTCATTCATTTACTTCCAAGGATTACTATTTATCTGCGGATATTTAACTATGTTCATGGATAAAAATCCCGTCCAACTTCACAGTTCAGACGGGAATTTTGTATATTCAGCTATCAGCTATCAGCTATCAGCTATCAGCTATGGGCGCTCACCGTTTTGCAGGCGACGCTCGATATCTGCCACAACCTCTGGCATATCTGCGATGGTATCGATCAGATAGTGAGGTTTGCTTTTCTCAAGCTTAATACGTGCTTTCTCGCGCGCTGCACTCAGTGTTGCCTCGTCTGCGTCTAGGTATTCCTGCAGAGTTAGGCCTGCCTCGTTACCTGAAAGTAGTAGACCTACAGTCCACATGCCTGCGTTATGGCCTTCATCGATACCCGGTGCCGCATCGTCAACCTTGATACAGGTGCGAACATCGGTAACACCCAGCTCAATGACGTTTTTAAGCGCCATGAACGGGGCAGGTCGACCACCTTGAGGAAGGTCATCGGTCGCAACTACATAGTCAGGGTTGTAGCCGTAATCTTTTGCCGCGTCTACCAGCACGTCCATTACTTGGCGAGGATAACCAGAGCAAGAACCGATCTTGATGCCCTTCTCTTTTAGGCCATTTACTACGTCCAGAGCATGTGGAATTGGTGCTGCATGGTCGGCAACCTTGGCTTTTTGCAATGGCATAAAGGTTTGGTAGATGCTGTCGATATCTTCGGTGCTCATTTCACGGCCAAAGCGCTCTACCCAGCGAGCTTTTACTGATGGGATCTTACCTACCGCTTGGATATGGTCCCATTTACCTAGGCCCATAGGCTCACGAGCTTCATCTAGGCTTAGGTCAAAGTCGAACTCTTGTTTGAATGCCTCAACAAAAATGCTGGTTGGAGCAAAAGAGCCAAAATCGACAATGGTGCCAGCCCAATCAAAGATAACCGCTTGGATCTCTGAGCGAACAGGAGTTGAGTTAGACATAATTGAAATCCTTACATACTTTCGCGATTGCGTTTTCAAAAATATTCAGAGCCGTGGTCAATTCTTCACGACTGATAATAAGCGGAGGGCTTAGTTGAGCGACATTGCCTTGAGAGACCTTGAAGCTCAGCCCGTCATTTAAACATTGATAAAGCACGGCTTCCGCTTCGTCGAAAGCGCGCTCTTTGGTGATATGGTTAGTAACCAATTCAACACCCCATAGCAGACCAATACCGCGAACATCACCGATAACCGGATAGGCTTGTTTCATGCGTTCAAGCTCGCCACGCACGAACTCACTGTCCTCGCGCACTTTCTGCAGTAGGTTCTCTTGCTCTATGGTCTGCATGGTTGCAAGTGCTGCAGCGCAGCCAATAGGGCTTTTTTCGTGGGTATAGTGACCCAGAGAAACTTGTGCTGCGGTGTTGTATTTGTCTTTGGTGACCATGGCTGCGATTGGCACTACGCCACCGCCGAAGCCTTTACCGATACATAGAATGTCAGGTTCAATATCAAAGGCTTGATAGGTAAACCATTCGCCACTGCGGCCCATGCCATTCGGGATATCATCGATGATCAGCATGACGTTGTGTTTGTCACAGATTTCACGAACACGCTTCCAGTAAGCCTTGCTTGGCACTTGAACATCGGTATTGCGCACACCCTCAGCGATAAAGGCACCTATGCCACCCTCTTTTTCAATAACGTATTCAAGATAATCGGCGTAGTGAACGTCACTGCCATCTTGTGACGGCAGTGCGCCGCGATAAGAAACCGCTGGTGGAATACGTTCGACACCGGCCATCAAAGGGCCCATGCCTTCACGGAAACAGGCTTCACCACCCACCGAGATTGCATCTAGTGAGGCGCCGTGGAAAGAGTCCCAAAGAGAAACGACTTTGAAGTTTTTGGTTACATGGCGAGCTAGCTTTAGAGCCATACCGACAACCGAGGTTCCACCTGGTGCAAACAGCACTCGATTAAGTTCTCCACCACAGATATCGGTAAGCTTCTCAGCACAAGTGATCGCGGTTTCATTGGTGAAACGGCGTGGTGAGAACGGCAGCTGCGCCAGTTGCTTACTGATCGCATTCAGTACCGCAGGGTGGCCGTAGCCAAGCTGGTGTACGTTGTTGCCATGAAAGTCCATATAGCGCTTGCCGTGCGTATCCTGGATATAGATACCCTCAGCGGCTTCCAAAGAGTCGAGACACGGGGTCGACATGGCCTGATGGAGAAACACGTCCGAGTCGCGCTTTAGTAGTGCTTGTGTCTCTTCATGTTCAAGGGATTCGTTCCACTTAATACGAGCAGGGGTGGTGTTCACGTCCCCTTCGCTACGAAAGTGGGTCGGCTTTACTTCTGCTTGCTTAGTCATTTCAGCCTGGCTCATTATTTGATTTCCCAATACATAGCGGTCTCAACTGCACCAATCAGGCGCTCGATATCGCTTGGATAAACCTCACCAATGTTGCCGATGCGGAAACAATCTGCGTTAGACACCTTACCCGGATAGATCACAAAGCCTTGTTCTTTTAAGCGGTCATAGAATGCTTTGAATTGATAGTCGCTGTGTGATGGCGAGTAGAAAGAGGTGATGATAGGGGAGTGCAACTCATCGCCTAAAAGGGTTTCGAAGCCTAGCTTGCGCATACCCTGTACCAAAGTGCGCTGGTTCTCGGTGTAGCGAGCTTCTCGAGCCTCAACGCCACCCTCTTGCTCAAGCTCTATAAGAGCCTGATAGAAGGCACGAACCGTGTGGGTTGGAGAGGTGAAACGCCATTTACCGTGGTTCTTCTCCATGCACTGCCATTGGTCATAGAGATCAAGACTCAACGAGCGCGCCTGACCTTTGCATTTTTCAAGCTCTGTCTGCTTAGCAATGACAAAGCCAAAACCAGGTACGCCCTGAATGCATTTGTTTGCTGAGCTGATCATGAATCTACGCCAAGCTCTGCGACATCCATTTTAATGCCACCGAAGCTAGACATAGCGTCGAGGATAACCACCTTGTTATAGCGTTTAGCTAAAGCCGTTACCTGCTGAATTGGGTTTAGCATGCCGGTTGTTGTCTCACAGTGAACCACGGCAACATGAGTAATGGTCTCATCTTCAGCCAGTGCCGCTTCTACAGCTTCTAGAGAAGGGCGAGCGGTTTCGCCTGGTGCGATTACAGTGCATGCAATGTTTAAGTAGTCAGCAATCTGAGCGATGCGAGCACCATAAGCACCGTTATCGACTACCAGCAGTTTGCCATTTTTAGCAATCGCACTACCGATTGTTGCTTCTACTGAAGCAGTGCCACTGCCTTGCATCAACACGCTTGTATAGCCTGCTTGACTGGTTGCTAGTGCAACTAACTTAGAGCGAATTACTTCAACAATCTCTTTGTTGTAGTCGTCATCCCATGTACACCAGTCTTTAAGCATCGCTTGGCGAACGGTTTCTGATGTTGAAAGAGGGCCTGGTGTAAGCAAAAGGTATTCGTTTTTCATCTCAATTCTCAATTGTGGACTATACCAAATTTCGAAGAGACTTTAGCAGGACTGTTTTTGTCTCGTAAATAGCCAACTCGTCATTTAATAAAAGTTTCACATTGGCGATTTTGGGGTAGATGTGCGCAAAAATAATCCATAAAACTGCAATTTTACGTTCATTTATTCGTAATATTCAGATTCTAATCTTTGTGTCGTCATCTGGTACAGACCACTATTTTGGAGAGAAAGGAAGATGAAAAACCGTTTTGTTAAAAGTTCTTTAGCTGCACTAGTAGCTACGTTTGCCACTAACGCATTTGCAGCTACAGAAGTTACGGTTTACACCGCTTTTGAAACTGACATCCTGGCTAAGTACAAAAACGCATTCGAGCAAGCGAACCCAGACGTAAAGATTAAATGGGTACGTGACTCTACAGGCATCATGACCGCTAAGCTTCTTGCTGAGAAAAACAACCCTCAAGCAGAAGTAGTATGGGGCCTAGCAGGTTCTTCTATGGCACTTCTTAAAGAAGAAGGCATCCTTAAGCCTTATACCCCAGAAGGTCTTGAAAACCTAAACGCATCACTAAACGATCCACAAAGCTCTCAGGCTTGGTACGGTAACGACGCCTTCTTTAACGCAGTGTGCTTCAACGAAGCCGTTGCAAAACAACTTGACCTACCTAAGCCAACTTCTTGGGAAGACCTAACTAGCCCTGTTTACCAAGGCCACATTGCAATGCCGAACCCAGCTTCTTCGGGTACGGGTTACATGCAGGTATCGGCTTGGCTACAAAACATGGGTGAAGACAAGGGCTGGGATTACATGGCTGACCTTCACAAGAACATCGCTCACTACACTCACTCTGGTTCTAAGCCATGTGTACAAGCAGGCATGGGTGAGGTTGCTATCGGTATCTCTATGGCAAGCCGCGGCGCTAAGCTAAAGACTCAAGGCGCTCCTCTAGCGGTTATCACGCCAGAAGGTATTGGCTGGGAATCTGAAGCTGTTGGCCTAGTTAAGCCATCTGAAGCAGCTCAGCGTGTTGTTGACTGGTCTATCTCTAAAGAAGCGAATGAGCTGTACGTTGAGATGTATCCAGTAGTAGGTCACAAGGATGTTGAAGCGACAGCAACTAACTTCCCTGACGTTCAAAAGAACATGGCAAATATGGACTTTGCACGTATGGGTAGCGAGCGCGCAGACGTTCTTAAAGCTTGGTCTGACAAGTTCGATGGTAAATCAGAAGCTAAATAAGCTCTGAGCCGACTAAATACTCAAAGCCTGCCTTTATGGCAGGCTTTTTATAGGAAAAAATCAATGCAAGACATTAGTAGAGAGCAGGGCGATATTAATCTTTCTGAGCGCCGTAAAGACTACCAGGAACAAGCACTTAGCCAGCAAGCCACAGACCTAATTCAAAGAGACAAAACGCGTTTTTGCATCAGAGTTTAAGTACTCCGGTTATGCAGGCGATCGCAAAGTCTGATGGCGCCTATATCTATGACTTTGAGGGCAACAAGTACCTAGATTGTCACGGTAACGGGGTGCATGCTGCGGGCTTTAACAATGACTATGTGTGCGAAAAGGTGGTAGAGGCGCTGCGTGATAAGAACACCTTTACCTCTCGCCGTTACACCAACACAAATATTGTAGCCCTAGCGGAAAAATTGATTGAAGTTACACCGAAAGAGTTGGATCGCGTATCTTTCTGCCCAGGTGGTTCTGAGGCTATAGAGTTAGCGGTTTCTTTGGCTAAGTCTTACACCAGGAAGTGGAAAACTATTTCATTTTGGGACTCTTACCATGGCAACGGCTTTCAGTCCGCAAGCTTAGGTGGAGAGCGTCTGTTTAAGCAAGGTCTTGGCCCTATGGTGCCGGGCGCCTTACATGTTGAGTTCCCTAATTATCAGAATAATGCTTGGGGCTTTACTGACCCTAAGCGCGTGGATGATGAAATATTGCGTCAGATGGAAATCCTATTCGAGAAAGAGGGTGACATAGCTTGTGTGGTAGGTGAGCCAATCAGTGCCACACCAAATATGCCTACACAGTATTTCTGGCAAAAGGTGAAAGAGCTGTGCGATAGACATGGTGCTCTGCTTATCTTTGATGAAATCATCGAGGGCTTTGGGCGCACAGGTAAGATGTTTGCCAGTGAGCATTATGTAACACCGGATGTCTTGGTATTAGGTAAATCCCTTGGTGGTGGCCTAATGCCATTTGCGGGCATAGTGACTAAGGAAAAATTCAACGTTCTTGAGACTCAATCTATCGGCCATTACACCCACGAGAAGAACGGCCTATGTGGCGCTGCTGGCCTGGCAACCATCGAATATATTGAGCAGCATCAACTTGTCGAAAATTCACGCAAATTAGGTGAGTTTTTGATGAACGGATTCAAACAAATGCAACAAACTTATCCTATGGTCGGCATGGTTGACGGCATAGGTCTGCATATTGGTGTTGAGATCCTATCTAAATCAGGCTCTGGTGTGCGTGGGATAGACGAGGCTGAGCGCATCATGTACCGCTGTATGGAGCGCGGACTGGCGTTTAAGTTGATAGAGAAGAGCGTCGTGACCTTGCGTCCTTCGCTGGTGATTACCCAGCAGGATGCGCAGTTTATCTTGGATACCATACAAGAAGCGATCGAGCATGTAATGGCTGAGATGGAGTAGGGCTGAACTCTACTCGCGACACTTTAGTCAAAACATTGTCATCCCGGAAGCCATGAAATGGCTGTCCGGGACCTGTTTGAAGTGCAGTACCTAAGAAGATCCCGGATTGCCGGCCAAGTGGGATCTTCAGCAGCACTCACCCTGTAAAGCAAATGTAAACCCACAACATTAACCACACTGTCATCGATTCACTATATTACCTTAATCAATCTGTCACACTCTCAATTTATCTTTGGTATATACCATTTGGAGAGTGTTATGAATACCAACCAAACCTATCTAGAAATTAATAATGTAGTGAAGCAATTCGGTCAGTTCACTGCACTGCAAGATATCTCGCTATCTATCAACAAGGGCGAGTTTGTATGTTTCCTGGGTCCATCGGGCTGCGGTAAAACAACCCTACTACGTGGCATTGCCGGTCTGGACCTTCCGACTTATGGTCAGATCAAGCAAGCAGATAAAGACATCACCTTTTTGCCACCAGAGAAACGTGACTTCGGCATCGTATTCCAGTCTTACGCGCTATTCCCTAACCTAACTGTGGCAGACAATATCGCCATCGGTCTGCGCAACCAAGGTGCATCTAAAGTAGAAGCGCAAGAGAAGGTTGAGCAGTGGCTCGAGACCATTGGCCTGCTACATCAGGTAAGAAATTCCCAGCTCAGCTTTCCGGTGGTCAGCAGCAGCGCGTTGCATTAGCACGTGCCTTGGCGCTTTCGCCAGGTTTGCTACTTCTAGATGAGCCACTTTCAGCGCTTGATGCGAAAGTGCGTACTCACCTTCGTGAAGAGATCTGTCAGCTTCAGCGTAAGCTTGGTATCACCACCATCATGGTTACCCATGACCAAGAAGAAGCCTTGTCTATGGCTGACCGTATCGTGGTTATGAACCACGGTGTGATTGAGCAAGTGGGCACGCCACAAGAAATTTACGAAAAGCCAGCAACACGCTTTGTAGCTGAGTTCGTTGGCAGCATGAACTTCTTTGAGGCAACCAAGATCAGCGATACCCAGGTTCGTATCCATGATCATGTGATCAACGTAGAGAGCGACACCTTCTTTAGAAAAGAAGCCGTGGTTGAGGCTGGTGACGACTCGTTTGAACTGGCGCTGCGTCCTGAGAGCTTGTTCTTCACCGAGAGTGAGCTTAACTCACTGACCGTTAAGATCGAGATGTTGGAATTCCAAGGGGCGTATGTTCGTGTAGATTGCCGCATCTATGGTCATCCTGAACTACCTCTGCTTGGTGTTGATGTGCCAGTACGTGAGGCTCGCAAGCTTGAGCTTAAGCTGGATGAGATTCGTCACCTAAGCCTAGTGACTAAGCATATGCACGCATTTCCTCTGCCGAAAGTGGCTAAGAATAAGGCTGCTTAATCATGAAGACCGACGTTATGAGCAACAATCCATTGTCTGATAATGGCAAGATACCTACGGCAAATATCTGGACCTTTTGGACTAAGAAACTGAGCCGTGACAACCTCACGCTGGCAGGGATCTTAGCGGTTCTGTTTGTGTTCATGTGGCTGTTTATCATCATGCCAATGTGGGCCATGCTGACCAAGAGTGTGCAGAACTCGAATGGTGAGTTTGTAGGTCTAGAGAACTTCGTTACCTATTTCTCTTCGCCTAGCCTGTGGCAGTCACTGACCAATACCCTAACCGTTGGGGCCTTGGTTACTGTGATTGTTGGTTTGTTGGCCTTTGGCTACGCCTTTGCACTGACTCGCTCTTGCATGCCTTTCAAGACCGTATTTCAGGTGTTGGGTATGGCGCCAATCTTGGCTCCTTCTCTGCTACCCGCAATCAGCTTGATCTTCTTGTTCGGTAACCAAGGGGTTGCCAAAGAGTTGCTGGGCGGCGCGTCAGTTTATGGTTTGATTGGTATCACTATGGGTCTAGTGTTCTGGTGTTTTCCTCATGCTTTGATGATTCTGACCACCTCGCTTCGCACCTCGGATGCAAGATTGTATGAAGCGGCTCGAGCGCTGAAGACATCCCCACTTAAAACCTTCTTTATGGTGACCCTACCAGCAGCCAAATATGGCCTTATCAGCACCCTTATCGTGGTCTTTACCCTAGTGGTGTGTGACTTTGGTGTACCTAAGGTAATCGGTGGTAGCTACAACGTGCTTGCGACCGACATCTTTAAGCAAGTTGTGGGTCAGCAGAACTTCTCTATGGGTGCGGTGACTAGCATCTTACTTCTGATGCCAGCATTGCTTGCTTTTGCTGTGGATCGTTGGGTTCAGAAAAAACAAAAGAACCTGTTTGATACCCGTTCCGTAGCTTACGAGCCAAAACCAAATAAGATGCGTGATTCACTGTGTCTTGTCTATTGTGTGGTGATCAGCCTAGCGGTACTTACCGTTTTGGGTATGGCGGTGTACGGCTCACTAGTGACCTTCTGGCCCTGGAACAAAGCGCTTACCCTAAACAACTACAACTTTACCGAGCTAAGCACCTATGGTTGGAGTCCGTATTACAACTCGCTAACCCTTGCCGGTTGGACAGCGCTGATTGGTACAGTGATTATCTTTATTGGTGCTTATTGCATCGAGAAAGGTCGTGCGTTTGGTCCACTACGTCAGGTTCTTCAGATGCTAAGCGTAG
The DNA here is from genome assembly GCA_000830475.1 of Vibrio ishigakensis. Classification (GTDB taxonomy): domain Bacteria; phylum Pseudomonadota; class Gammaproteobacteria; order Enterobacterales; family Vibrionaceae; genus Vibrio; species Vibrio ishigakensis_A. The sequence goes on from BBSC01000002.1 coordinate 12,587, forward strand.
TGCCTATGGCGGTACCGGGTATGGTGCTTGGTTTGGGCTATATCTTCTACTTTAATGACGTGAATAACCCGCTAAACGTACTTTATGGCACAATGGCTTTCTTGGTAGTGAATACCGTGGTTCACTACTACACAGTGGGTCATATGACGGCGACTACAGCGCTTAAGCAGATCCCTGCTGAGATTGAATCCACCGCAGCATCAGTGAAGCTACCTCAGTATAAGCTGTTCTTTAAGGTGACACTGCCTGTGTGTATGCCAGCGATTCTAGACATTGCCGCATACTTATTTATCAATGCGTTGACCACCACCTCTGCAGTAGTATTCTTGTACTCAACCAATACTATTCCAGCGTCTGTTTCTGTATTGAACATGGACGATACTGGCCAAACGGGAGCCGCAGCAGCAATGGCAGTGATGATCATGATCTCTGCAGCGACTGCTAAACTGGTACACATTGGTCTAGACAAGTTGCTTGGCAAACGCACCCAAGCATGGCGTAAACGCTAAATTTTAAGATTAAGGAACGTGAGTGCAGTACGTTAAAATCAAAGACGTTATTGTTGAGCAGATTGAATCGGGGCAGCTGGCCCCGAGACAGAAACTCCCTTCGGAACGCAAACTGGCTGAGTCATTTGATACCACTCGAGTGACCCTGAGAGAGGCGCTGTCTCTTCTAGAGGCTGAAGGGAAAATCTATCGAGAGGACCGCCGTGGCTGGTTTATCTCTCCAGCGCCACTTCGCTATGATCCGACGCAGACGCTTAATTTTATCAACATGGCAAAGTTGCAGAACCGAGTACCTAAAACAGAATTGGTTCGAGCACGAAGCATATTGGCCACCAAGCAGGCTTCAGAGCTTTTGGATTTGCCACCGTTTTCAGATGTATTTCATATTGAGCGTGTACGCTATCTTGAAGATCGCCCAGTGGTATATGTCACCAACTATATCCGCCCTGAAATGGTACCAACCTTGCTTGATTACGATCTGACCCAATCGCTTACCGACCTTTATCGAGAGCAGTTTGGTTTGGAGTATTGCCAGACTCGTTATCGTGTCAGTACCACTTCTCTTTTGGGAGAGATGGCGCAAGCACTTCGAGCGACAGCGGGCAGTCCGGCGATGTTGGTTGAGCGTCTTAACTATGACCAAGACGGTAATCTTATCGATTGCGACTTGGAATATTGGCGACACGATGCCCTCAGCATAGAATCATTGGCGACCCTCAAGCGCTAGTCAACTAATCCCTAAATAGGCTTCCTACGTCACTGATGTGGAGGCCTTTTTTACGCCTAAATTTCGGCGATTTGTTCAAAATAACATCATAAAAGGTGCGTTATGAGTGAAAGATCTCATCCTTGTCATTGGATAGCCCAAGCAAAACAGATTGAAAACTGGGTCGAACCCACACCCTTGAATCAAGACATCGAAACCGATGTTTGTATCGTGGGCGGTGGTTATACCGGCTTGTGGACAGCCATCCTACTTAAGCAAAAATTACCTCAGTTGAGAGTCACGATTTTGGAGAAGCGTTTTTGTGGATCAGGTGCGTCGGGTGTAAACGGTGGCTGTATGCTGACCTGGGCGACCAAGTACCCATCCATGGTAAAGATGTTTGGCGAGAAACAGGCCAAGTTCTTGGTTGAAGAGTCTGAGCGTGTGGTGTTTGAAATCGAAGCATTTTGTAAAGAGCACAACATAGACGCGGGTCTGCGCAGGAATGGAACCTACTATACCGCGACCAATACTGCTCAATGTGGGTCGATGGCGCCAACGGTGGACAAGCTTGAAGGTCTTGGCATCAACAGCTGGCGTAAGACCGATGAGAAGGAGCTAAACGGCAATACGGGTTCAGCTAAACATATCGAGGGCTACTACTCAGAAGCAGCGGGCAGTGTACAACCAGCGCTGCTAGCTCGTGGCTTACGCAAAGTAGCGCTAGAGTTAGGCGTTGAAATCTTTGAAAACACAGAGATGACAGAGCTTAAATATGGCGAGCCAGCAACTGTCGTCACAGCGCAGGGGAGTGTAAAAGCTGAACAAGTTGTCCTTGCTCTTAACGCCTGGATGGTAGATAAGTTTAAGGAGTTTAAGAACAGCATAGTGGTGGTTTCATCGGATATGGTGATCACCAAGCCGGTACCTGAGCTTTTGAAGAAATCTAAGCTCGCTGAGGGCGTGACTGTGGTGGATTCTCGTATCTTCGTTCACTACTACCGAGATACGGTTGATGGTCGTGTGATGTTGGGTAAGGGAGGCAATCATTTCTCCTTCAAAAACCAGGTTGAACCTATGTTCAATCAACATACTAAGTATCTGCCCCTGCTGAAGAACTCTTTCGATAACCTTTTCCCGCATATAGGCGCGAGCAGATCAGCACCAACTGGACTGGAGGCTCAGACCGTTCGACCACGGGCTTCCCATTCTTCGGCAATATTAAACAGCAAAACAATATTTTCTATGGCCTTGGCTATTCGGGTAACGGCGTAGCCCAAACCCGTATCGGCGGCAAAATCCTATCCTCTATGGTGCTTGGCGAAGACAATGAATATGCAAGCTGCGCGTTAACCGGAGGGCCTCGCGGTCATTTCCCACGTGAGCCTATGCGCTGGCTCGGAGCTATGATGGTTCGTGATGCGGTACGCAGGAAAGAATCGGCAGAAGATAAAGAGAAAAAACCGTTCGTAATCGACAAACTCTTAGCCAAATTAGCTGGGCCTGCTGGCAAGGCAGATAAGGTGTAATTCTTACTCACGCTCATACAGTTAAATATAAGTTTGTAAAAAAGGAGACTGTATCAAGTCTCCTTTTTATACAGTCTACAGTCGGGGAGTGTCTATATATCAAGTATTTATGAGCATTAGCACTCATAGAAACCCAGTTGATACTACACTTTTACATACTTAAATTGAGAGGTAAGGGGCTCAATTTAACGGGCAAGATGAAGTATCAAATGCAGTTTTTTTATTGATGAATTTGGGCGGGATTTTCATGGCCAGTGACGGAAAAAAAGAGAACATCAACAAGCAACAAGCTGAGACTAATGAGCAAGCTAAGTCTCAGAAAAGTAAAAAGAATAAGGCTAGGCAGTTTAGACCGTCGAAAGATTATGTACCTAGCTCTGGCACCTTCTCATATGTTCTCCCAAGCTATCACGTAGCCGCTAAGCCTGAAGGTGATGAGCCTCAGTCCGAAATTCATCACACTGTTTATCATCATGATGACAATGAAAGTCACTATGTAGCGACTCCTGTTGAAGGGCACCAAGAAGTGCACCCTCAGCCAGTACCTTTCGTAGGTGGCAACGACAAACCCAAAGGCTATTTCCAGAACACAGGTAACCACCATTTTCATCATGCCAACTATGGCAAGCCTGTTACTCCATTGACTGGCACTACTGACCATACCCATGGTGTAAATACCTTCAAGCCAACTCCAGTTATCACACCAACGACTAACACCACTGGTGGATCATCTCATGTTGCTTACCCAATTGGGGCACGCCACAAACCGGAACGGTTGTGGAAGATATGGTGGCCTCCGCTAACGGTACTGTAGATATTCATAACCGCGAAAAGGGTATCGACCTTGTATTCACCGCCGATCATCTAAAGGGGCAATACGGTGAATTCACTCTAGATAAAGATAGCGGTGAATGGACCTACACCCTGGACAGTAAGGGTCACCAAGACTTAGCCCAAGGTGAAACCCACACAGAGGTCATGCAAGTTACTGCGACCAATACCTTTGGTCTTTCAAAGACTCTTGAGGTCACGGTTACTGTAAAAGGTACCAATGATATTCCGGTGATCACCAGTCAGGCGCAGACTGGGGCAACCAAGGAAGATGACGTATTATCGGCAAGTGGCCAGGTAACCGCATCTGATATAGACCATGGCGCAGTACTCACCTACACCCCAGACAATACTCAAGCCAATATGGCCAATTCACGTTAGATTCAGCCAGTGGTAAGTGGGTTTATACCCTAGATAATCAAGGTAACCAGGCGCTTGCCGAAGGCGAACATCATACCGAAACCATGTTGGTCACAGTGACCGATGAGCACGGTGCCAAGACTACGCAACAGGTAACCGTTGAGGTTGCTGGTACTAATGATAAGCCTGTTATCACCAGTCAGGCCCAAACTGGCACAGTCAAAGAAGATGATGTGCTTGCAGTAAATGGCCAAGTGACGGCGTCGGATGTGGATCATGGCGCACAGCTCACCTATACCCCAGACAATCTTCAAGGCAGTATGGCTCTTTCTCATTGAGTTCAAGCTCTGGTCGTTGGACCTATAAGCTCGACAACAATGCCCATCAGGATTTGGCATTAGGTGAGTCTCATACCGAAACCATGTTGGTGACCGTTACGGATGATAAAGGCGCTACAACTACTCAACAGGTGGTTGTTACAGTTGAAGGTACCAATGACAAACCTGTACTAACTAGTCAGCCTCAAAGCGGTGCGGTTAAAGAAGATGATGTGCTGTTCGTTCGCGGTCAGGTTACAGCTACCGATGTGGACCACGGCGCGGTACTGACTTACACGCCCGACAGTCTTCAAGGAAAGTATGGCGCGTTTACCCTTAATTCCGGAGCAGGAACTTGGACCTACACTTTAGATAACAATGCCCATCAAGACCTGGCGCTGGGTGAGCACCATACCGAGGTCATGTTAGTTACCCTAACCGATGAGCACGGTGCGAAGGTTACACAACAGGTTAAGGTTGAAGTTACCGGCACCAATGATAGACCGGTTATCAGCAGCGGTATCCAAAGTGAAACGGTCAAAGAAGACGATGTGCTATTCGTTCGCGGTCAAGTGACAGCAACGGATGTTGATCACGGCGCGGTGCTGACCTACACCCCAGATGCAGTAAAAGGCCAATACGGTACGTTTACGCTTAACAAGTCTTCTGGAGCTTGGACCTACAAACTAGATAACAACGCGCATCAAGCCCTAGCATTGGGTGAGCATCATACTGAAACCATGCTGGTCACGGTAACCGATGAGCACGGGGCGAAAACAACGCAACAGGTAAGCGTTGAGGTTCAAGGCACCAATGACAAACCGGTTATTACTAGCCAGCCTCAGTCTGGAACGGTCAAAGAAGATGATGTGCTATTCGTTCGTGGTCAGGTAACGGCAACGGATGTGGATCATGGTGCGGTACTCACCTATTCCCCTGACAATCTCCAAGGACACTACGGTTCGTTTACTCTTAATCCTAGCTCAGGTACTTGGACGTATACCCTCGACAATAATGCACATCAGGCACTTGCTCTTGGTGAACAACATACAGAAACACTATTGGTGACAGTAACCGACGAGAACGGTTCTACAACTACTCAACAGGTGACTGTAGAGGTGCAAGGTACCAATGATAAGCCAGTAATAAGCAGCGGTGTACAGAGCGAGACAGTAAAAGAAGACGCGACCTTGTTTGTGCGTGGACAGGTTACTGCCACCGATGTAGACCATGGTGCAGTGTTAACCTACACACCAGATAGCCTTAAAGGTCAATACGGTACCTTTACTCTGAATAAAGCCTCGGGTGCTTGGACCTACAAGCTAGACAATGCAGCCCATCAGGCGCTAGCTGAGGGTGAACACCACACTGAAACTCTGTTAGTTACTGTAACTGATGAGCATGGAGCCAAAACAACCCAACAAGTGACAGTTGAGGTTGAAGGTACCAACGATAAGCCTGTCATTACTAGCTCAGCTCAAGCAGAAACGGTTAAAGAAGATGATGTTCTGACAGCTAGCGGGCAAGTGACGGCTTCAGATGTAGATCATGGCGCGGTGCTAACCTATTCGGCTCCACAAGGTGAATTAACAGGTGCTTACGGTAGCTTTACCCTGAATCCAAGTTCAGGTGCATGGCATTACAAACTAGACAACTCAGCCCATCAAGCGCTAGCGCTTGGCGAATATCATACCGAAACCTTGCACGTTACCGTGACCGACGACAAAGGTGCCATAACTACCCAAGACGTAGTGGTGACGGTAGAGGCACTAATGACAAGCCTGTCATCACTAGCTCAGCTCAATCTGGGGCGGTGAACGAAGATGGAACCATGTTTACCAAAGGGCAGGTGACTGCCAGCGATGTAGACCATGGTGCAGTTCTGACTTATTCGCCTGATAGCTTGCAAGGAACCTACGGTTCTTTCACGTTAAACCCAAGCTCAGGTACTTGGACCTACACTCTAGACAATCAGCACCATCAAGACTTAGCGCTTGGCGAAAAGCACACTGAAACCATGCTAGTGACGGTGAAAGATGAGCATGGGGCTAGCACCACTCAGCAAGTCACAGTCGAAGTTACCGGTACCAACGATAGACCTGTGATTACAAGCCAGGCTCAAACTGGCACTGTGAAAGAAGATGATGTGATGCTTGCTCGTGGTCAGGTAACGGCGACCGATGTAGACCATGGTGCGGTGCTTACTTACACCCCAGACAACCTTCAAGGCCAGTATGGTGCATTCACCTTGAATGCAAATTCGGGTACTTGGACTTATACCCTTGATAACAATGCTCATCAAGCGCTGGCAGAAGGTGAACATCACACTGAGACTATGTTGGTTACTGTTACCGACGAGAATGGTGCTAAAGTGACTCAGCAGGTGACCATTGATGTTGAAGGTACCAATGATAGACCTAAGGTTACCAGTCATGCTCAGACGGGCACAGTAACCGAAGACAAGGTTATGAGTGCCAATGGTCAGGTAACCGCAACTGACGTTGACCATGGCGCGGTACTTACCTATTCGCCTGACAATCTTCAAGGAAAATACGGCTCCTTTACACTGGATAAAAGCAGTGGCGCTTGGCACTACACGCTCGACCAAAAGGCTTCTCAAGTCCTAGGGCAGGGCGAGCATTACCAAGAACAGATGCTGGTAACAGTGACCGACGAGCATGGTGCTAAGGTGACTCAGCAAGTAACGGTTGATGTAGAAGGTACTAATGATGCCCCTGTTATTACTAGTTCCCCACAAGCTGAAAAAGTAAAAGAAGACGATGTGTTGTTTGTGCGAGGTCAGGTTACCGCGACTGATGCGGACCAACACGACACCCTAAAGTATTCAGCGACCAATAATCTAAAAGGACAATTTGGTAGCTTTACCTTGAATCCAAGTTCAGGAGCATGGACTTACAAGCTAGACAATGCCGCTCATCAGGCCCTTGCGAAGGGTGAAACCCATACAGAAACACTGCATGTGTTGGTGACAGACAGCAACGGAGCAACCACTACTCAAGATGTGGTTGTTACGGTTGAGGGTACCAATGACAGACCTGTTATTTCCCTAGTTGGTCAAGATAGTGACTCGGGTTCAGTTACTGAGCATGGTTCTACGCCTGCAGGCCAGGTCATTGCGGGTATTGATGTGACAACAGGCCATTTAACAGGAACTGATGTTGATACTGGGGATTCTACGAGCTGGAGTATAGTGAATCCATTAACTGGCCATGCTGCTGGTGATGGTGTTTACGGACAGCTAAGTGTTGGTGCGAATGGTCAGTGGACCTATACACTAGACAATAGCCGACCGGCTACTGAAGCTCTAACGCAAGGGCAGCAGGTAACGGAAACCTTCACGGTACGTCTGACTGATAAAGCGGGCCTTACCACTGAACATCAAATAACGGTTCAGCTAACCGGCAGTAATGATCAGGCTAAGATCACCGGCCAAGATAGCGCGACACTTAAAGAAGATGATGCGCTGAATGCTCAACATGAGCTTCATGCAAATGGTGTGTTGTCGGTAACCGATGTTGATAGTGGTGAAGATCACTTTCAAGCAGGAACTATCAAAGGTCTCTACGGTTCGCTTACTCTCGATGCTAGTGGTAGCTGGCACTACGAAGCGGACAATTCCCAGGCTGCTATACAAGAACTAAAAGCAACCGATTCGTTAACTGACACAATAACAGTTCATAGTGCCGATGGCACAGAGCATAAGGTAGTGATTACCATAGATGGTACTAACGATCTGCCTGTTATTGTTAATACCGGTGATACGGGTAGTGTGGTCGAAGCGGGTTCTCATCCTGATTCTCACCGTCATCCTCACGCAGAAACTGGCACTCCAAGTGTATCAGGTACCTTAACTGCTACTGAGACTGATAAAGGCGACCCTGCACATTGGCAGTGACTAATGGACAGGCACATATGCTCATTGACCATAGATCCTCAAACTGGACGTTGGACATACCGTCTAGATAATACTCGAGATCATGCGGCAGACAGGCTTCACGAAGGTGAAGTTGCCAAAGAAGTGTTTGAAGTTACCGATACTGACTCTTCAGGTACTCCGGTCAAACACAATGTAGAAATCACAGTAACCGGTTCTAATGATGTGCCTGTGATTAAAGGTACGGACACTGGAGCGGTAACTGAGGCTGGTGGCACTGCAAATGCGAATGTTGGTACTCCAAGCATTGCAGGTGATCTTACTGCCACTGATTATGACAACAATGATGGGACATTGACTTGGTCTGTGGATGGCGCGACCACTGGCACAGAGACTCGTGTCGGTAAGTACGGTACTTTCACCATTGATCAGAGTGGTCATTGGAGCTATCAGTTAGATAATTCAGATCCGGATACACAGAAGCTTCAAAATGGTCAGAGTCCTACCGAGGTCTTCACGATATTGGTTACCGATTCATCAGGTAAGCCTGTGGAACAAGAAGTTACTGTTACCGTGCATGGGACAAACGATGATCCTGTGCTTGCGGCTTATGCTCCAGTGACGTTTCATGAAGATGAACGCAAATCGGGTCAGAATAAACACATTCAAACTGTAGCGTTGCCACACGTAAGTGATGTTGATGATACTGACCTGACCTACAGTATTGATGACCACTTAGACACTCGAAATCACCACCCTCGTTGGATAGATATAGATTCTCACACTGGACAGATTACAGTCCATACGGACGCTCATATTCTTCAACATCTATCTGTCGGTGAGTCTATGACTGAAGATGTTTTAGTAACTGTGCATGACAAACATGGTGGTACTACTCAGCAAACACTGCACCTTACTATTGAAGGTACAAATGACAGACCACACCTTTCTGCTCTTAAGGTTGAGGATCAGCGAGGTCATTTAGGCCATCAGCAAACCTTCACATCTGGCAACCACCCACACCAACCTCAGCTAACCGTGAATGAAGATAGCCAGATATCAGGCAAAATCTTCTTCAATGATGTGGATGACCATAAAGATCCAAGTCACCCACAAGGTGATACCTATACCTTTGACACGCTTGTCAAAGTAACAGATGAACATGGTCATGAAACTACAGTATTGGCGAAAGATGCTGGTTTAACCTTGGATAATGATGGCCACTTCGTATTTGATGCAAGTGCGCAGGTTTATCAGCACTTGCAAGTGGGCCAGAATGCTAAGGTTGATGTCTTAGTGACGGTTACTGATAACCATGGCGCGCATGATCAGCAGCATATGCATTTCACGGTTAAAGGGCAAAACGACAATCCAACGGTGAATCAAGTAGCGCCACTGCATGTGGATGAGGATGGTGCGATCAGATTTACTTTAGGTAAAGCTGATGCAACTTGGGGTAATCCACTTCTTCAAATCCTAGATGTTGAGCACGATAAGCTCGATGTGTTTAACCCAACGGTAGATCCTAAATACGGTCGCTTGGTCGACCATGGTATGGGACGTTTCGAATTCATTCCGGCTCACAACCAGAACTCAGATACTTTTAATGGTGATGTACCAATTGTCTTTAAAGTGGATGATAACCATGGTGGGGTGGTTACCGAGCGCGGTTATATCCATGTTAATCCAGTGGATGATGCACCTAACGCACAGAATGTAAGGCTGCCTCACATCGACGAGGATTCTCAAACTATTCACATTAGTGAAGCGCAACTTCTAGCAAATACAGCGGATATCGATAACCCTAGCAGTGACTTACATATTACGTCTCTTCATCTAGATACTCAGGGGGCTGGTCAGCTAACGAAAGATCCTAACGGTGGATGGTTGTTTACGCCATCACCGAACTGGAACAGCCACAAATTTGGTCATGACATTAGATTTAGCTTCACTGTTTCTGATGGATATACCGGTTCGAACATTCAAACCGCTGAACAGGGTCAAACCCCTAGCGCTCATGCGAACTTACATGTGAATCCATTACCTGACCCAGCATTGATAGTTCCTGACCAATCGAAACACCAAGATTTAAGTGTTACAGACGGCAGTGATTTGCATGCTGAAGGCTATCTAACCGTAACCGACCCAGATAAAGATGAGGATCATTTCAGGGCAACAAGTTCAATCCCTGGAACCCATGGCTTTGCCTCAATTGATAAAAGTGGTCATTGGCATTACACCTTGAATGACAAAGACCCTGCGGTTCTTGCTCTAGGTGCCGGCGAACATCTGCTCGATACAGTGACCTTCCGATCTGCTGATGGTACGCCCCACACTATCAATATTGATATTACTGGTAAGAATGAGGCTCCAGAGGTTACTCAGGTTGATAGGGTAACGGCAACTGAAGACGGTCATTCCGTCATCGGTAAGCTGCATGTTTCCGATAAGGATACAACGGACGTGTTGCATTACAGCATGGATAAGCCTGTTCCCGGTTTTACCATTGATCCAGATACCGGCGTCTATACCTTTGAGCCAACGGTATCTGCTTATAACCACCTTCGCGAAGGACAGGTGGAGATTGTTAATGCTGTTATTACGGTAACAGATCCTAGTGGAGCTTCGATAAAAGATACGGTGCAGATTAAGGTAACAGGTACTAATGATGCGCCTGTTGCAACAGGCGTGCCCTTGCCAAATCTGTATTTGGATGACAAACAGGGTAACCCTGTGTCTCACCCTTCGGCTCATTTTAATGACAAGATGTTCTTGGATAGAGCTACAGATCCAGATACTGGCGATACGTTAACTATCGGTAAACTGTCAGCAACTGGTGCTGGACACCAATTGACGGATGTTCACCTGCATGATCCAAGTGTAGGTACCTTGAAGCAAGACGGTCAGGGTGGTTACGAGTTTATTCCGGCATCTAACTTTACGGGACCAGTTGAGATCGACTACACGGTGACTGACGGTATAGCCTCTACTCCAATGCATACCTCGTTTGAGGTTGTGCGTCATGCGCCTCAGTTACCGCCACAACAACCGACGGGTAGTGGTAATAATCATCAAGGTGGTACAACGACAACAACCCCACCAGATGTAGATAAGTTCGAGCAAGATATCTATAACACTCACATTGCTGAAGGTGGTGACAAGGTTACCGGTACCATCCATCAAGTACATGTGTCAGGAACGCATCACAATCATGATGACGTGTATGGTGCTAACCATTTACAACCTGAAACGCACGCTGACGGCTCGCCTGCGTATGGTTATTTGAAGCTTCAGCCTAATGGCGGTTGGGAATACCACCTTAACCAGCACAACAGCCCTACGGATCCAATTAATAAGTTGGCGGTAGGCGAGACAGCAACAGAAACCTTCACAGTGAGGGGACCAAACGCAGCACCTACAACCCTAGTAGTGACCATTACAGGTACCAATGATGCACCTGAGATCACACATGTAGAGCAGCATGTAGAGAATGCTCAAAACCAGAAAATATCTGGCATTGACACTGCTGAGGTTGATACTACACATGTAGTGGGACACGTTACCGCAAGGGATATCGATAATGGTGATGAGTTATCACTAGCTTATAAGGCGGGAGTACCGACCGATAGTCAAGGTAAACCACTTCCAAAAGAGTTCTTAGACGGCAATGGTCACTTAGCTGGTCTTACGGTGGATGGCCATGGTGGCTACACCTTTATCCTGATAGCGCTCACTTTGGTGCCATTCCACCGGGCCAAACACGTGTATTTAAGGTGCCAATTGAGGTTACTGATGGACATGGTGGTAAGGATACCCAAGAGATTACCTTAACGGTCGTAGGGCATAACAGGCCACCGGAAGTAACCAATACCGATATACACCTAGCAGCTCAAAAAGAAGACTTTGGTACTCACAGAGTATCGGCACAAGAACTGCTAAAACTTGCTGGAGCAACTGATCCTGACGGTGATACCTTGCATGTGACGCATGTGAAAATCACTGGCGCAGGCGGTGCACCTGTTTCGGTTCAAGATAACGGACAGGGTGAATTCATCTTTACCTCGAAACAGGACCAGCATGGTGATCTCCACTTCACGTTTGAGGTTACAGACGGTATGCCTCACTCCCAAGTGAGAACTGTCAGTGCCACTCTTCCTGTCACTGCTGTAAACGATAAGCCGGTTGCTGCGGACTTTAGATTAGGCTCTGTGACGGAGTCTACTACTTCAACTCCTAAACCAACACGTGTATTCACTGAACAAGAGTTCTTGAATCATGTGAAGGATCCAGACATTGCAACAGACCATGATGTACTGCACCTGACAGGCACTCCAACACTGGTATCAGGTGATCAGAGTAAAGGTAGGTTTGAGATTTCAGGCAATGGCTATCGTTTTGTACCGAGCAACCCTAACTTCCATGGTACTGTGCATGTTACCTATGAAGTGACCGATTCATCTGGCGCGAAAGCTACAGCTCAAGCAGCAATCATAGTAACTCCGACTAACGACCCAGCAGTTATCACTAACCCACATCCTGATTTTGTTGAAGAAGATGGTAAGGCGACAGCTCATGGTCAGTTGGGTATTACCGATGTAGATGGGCACAACGAAGAGAACTTCCGTGCGAACAGCCATATCGGTGGTAAGTTTGGTTATCTTCAATTGGACAGGGACGGCAACTGGAACTACGTTCTCACTCGTGGCGACAAGCCAGGTGTGCAGCAGCTCAGTGAAGGCGGTAAGTTTGTCGAACACTTCCAGATAACATCTCGAGATGGTACGCACTATGATCTAACTGTCGATATTAAGGGTGACAACGACAACCCTGTACTTCAAGCGATTACCGCTAGAAACGGCGTTGAGGGTGGTAACACTGTATCCGGTCAGTTAAGCGCTACAGATATCGATACGCAGGGCGCTAGAACTACAGATAATCCAGCAGATATCTTGACCTTCAAAACTAGCTATACCCATGCCGGCTTTACTTTGAATAGCGATGGTTCTTATTCATTGGATATGAAGAATTCGAGCTTTGAGCATCTTTCTCAAGGTGAGAAAGAGACACTGACTATTCCAGTGGTTGTAGAGGATCATCATGGCGGTGCTAGTCATACCAAGAATCTAGTTATTACAGTAACGGGTACTAATGACGTCCCAGTTCTTAATCAGATCTCTCAGATCAATGCCAATGAAGATGATGGTGTGGTTAAGGGGCAACTCACCTCTTCTGATGTGGACAGTGATAACCTCCAAGGGCAGCTAACAACTTATCATCTACAAGGTTCTTCGGTGGTTGGCTTCACACTGAACCCCGATGGTAGCTATACCTTTGATCCTCATGCATATAACTCGCTGCAGGATGGTGAAACTAAGGATATTGAAATCCCAATCGTCGCTCGTGATAATCACGGTGACAGTGCACCTCAAAAGCTTGTTATTCATCTTACAGGTACCAATGATGTTGCTGCTATCTCTGGTACTAGTCATACGACAGTCACCGACGGACCAGGTATATCTGCAACAACGGTCACACAAGCTGAGCAGTTGCAGGTCACAGACCCTGATCATGACCAAAATAATTTTACTGCGAGCCAGAATATAGGGCCGGATAGCACCCAAGCAGGGACAGGTCTACAGCAGACAGCTTATGGCCACCTATCAATAGCTGCCAATGGTCAGTGGCAATATCATGTAGATACGCCAGATGCAATTAAGGCTATTCCTCATGGTCAGACTGTCACTGAGACTTTCACAGTACACTCTGTTGATGGTACAGACCATCAGGTGAGTGTGGATATTGTGGGTACCAACAATGCAGCTGTGATTACTGGTACTGTGAGAGGAGCGGTAACTGAAGATCATATTATGGGCATGCAGTGGCTTCTCTTTAGTGGGCATATGAATGTCGTAGATCCTGACGCAGGTGAAAGCAAGTTCGACCCTGTTTATCCAGCACACAACTATGCTGGCATTGGTTATGACACGGTGCTAGGTGCCCATGTAACCTTAACGCCAGATGGAGATTGGCACTACCAGCTTGATAACAACAATGCCAAAGTTCAATCTTTGGGAGAAGGCGAGACTTATATAGACAAAGTCACCATCCATACCGTAGATGCACGACACAGGAGCTTCAAATTACGGTCAACGGGACTAACGATACTCCAACAGTATCGGGCGCTTTGACACTCAGTGGCCATGGAACAGAAGACCAAGACCTAACCATTGCCAAAGCGGATTTATTGGCCAATGCTAGCGACGTAGACGCAACTGATGTTCTGCATATTGAGAACCAGTTGTGGCGGCATCAGCCGGCACAGTGTCTTTAGATAAACATGGCAACCTAGTATTCCATCCGGCGAGCAACTTTAGCGGTGATGTAACGGTGACTTATCAAGTTGTCGACAGCCATGGTGCTAAAGCCACCGCAACGGCGACCTTTACTGTAGACCCTGTAAATGATCCTGGCGTGTTCAGTGGTGATACTTCAGGTGATGTACAGGAGGATGTGAAGGTTCAAGGTAATGCAACCAAGACAGTCTTTACAACCGGCGTGCTCAACGTTGCTGACCCAGATGTAGGGGAAGATCATTTTGTTGAGAATCATAACGTTCGGGCGGTGCATGACCCATATGGTGGTAGTTTAAGTATTGGTAAGGCGGGTGACTGGACCTACTCGGTACCGAATGCAAATATTCAAACGTTAGGAGAGGGGGAAACCGCAGTCGTTACATATCGTGTAAAATCTGCGGGAGGAGATACTCAAGATATATCCATTACCATCACAGGCACCAATGATGCGCCAACGATTAGCCATGCGCTTGTTAAACGTACTAATGAGGATACTGACTTAAGCTTCAGAAAGGGCTACTTCGGTTTCCATGATGTGGATAGTTCTGACAAGCTCTCAGAGGTTACGATTACTTCTGTACCAGATGCAAGTCATGGTCAGTTACTTCTCAATGGACATGCAGTTAGCAATGGACAAAGCATCGCGGCGACAGACATTAACCACCTTGTTTTTCACCCTGCGAGCAACTTCAATGGTGACGTTCACTTTGACTATAAGGTTAGCGATGGACATGTTGATTCTGGAGTTCAAACTGCAACGCTTCATGTGACGGCAGTTAATGATGTTGCCGTAGTAACCCAAACGCCTTCTCATTTGAGTGAGCATGCGACTGTATCTCAAACTGGCGTAACCACTGCGGGTATGTTGTCCATCCACGACCCGGATGCGGGTGAAGAAAAATTTGTTGCTCAAACTGGATTAGTGGGTAAATACGGCACTCTGGATATCGATGAGCATGGTTCATGGTCATATCGATATAATCCAGGCCATACCTCAATTATGGGCTTGAAAGCGAATCAGCATGTAGATGAAGTAATTGCTGTGACCACTGAAGATGGTACCCAGTTTGATATCCATATTCAGATAAACGGCGACAACGATAAGCCGACGGTGACCTTGGTTTCACCTGTAGCTGAAAATGGGATTAATCAGCATCAATTCAGTGAAAGTGATTTTGGTTATCAAGACGCAGACAATGACGATCTGGACCATATCACTATTACCTCACTGCCCGATGCCACGTTAGGTACTTTGAAGTTGAATGGTCATGATGTAACTCAAGGCCAAGATATCTCCCGCAGTGATCTAGCTCATCTAGTGTTTGAGAATGCGATCGGGGTTCACAATCATCAGACGGCTTCTTTTAGCTTTACTGCTAATGACGGGCATGTTGATTCAGACCCAGCGACTATGACTGTAGCTCTACATCATGCAATGCCAGCTCCACCGCCACCACCTCCTGCACCTATGGTATCGGCAGACGAACCGATGCAGGACGCACCGGTTGAAAGTGTGACGCTTGAGTCATTAGCTTCAAATCAAGAGGCTCACCCAGGCGCTCAGGCTTATCTAGACCAGCTAGGCATTACTGAGCCTCAGCATCAAATGGGTGATCAGGCAATACCGCAGGATATTGATCTGATTCTAAACCCTGACAGTGCTCCAGTACTAGATGAACACGGGATCCCAGTTGATGATGTAAGTGTGGCTGCGGCTGACGAGCATCACCATCATGAAGATGATGACCCGACTAAGCACTTCCATGACCCGTTGGATCATAGTGATTGGAGTGATCATCATAGTTGATGACCGATAGCTGTGAGCTTTAAGCTGTCAGCTATCAGAGGTCCTGTGTACCCAAAGATACCGGATTGCCGGCCCACTGGGCTGGCTTTCCAGCGGATACATTCGTTGAACGTTTCGGTATGACGTCATTTCGTGTTGTCTAAAATTACCACCTCACGTCATCCCGGCCTTGAGCCGGGACCTTCCACCGCACCATCTATGCCTATCCCACCTCTGAAAGCTTACAGCTGATCGCTCAAAACTCACTTTCTCTGCCATACTTACTCCCACTCCAAAGCACTCAAAGGGACGCTGATGAAATTCACATACATGGCTGTACTTGCTTTAACGGTTTTGGTTGTCGGGTGTACGAAAAAAGCGCCGCCTAAACCTGAACCTGTGGAGGTTCGATATCAGGTGTATAACTTTGTTTATCAGGGAACGCCGGTGGATGATTCTTCTTATAGTCCGTTAGCTCTCACTGTCAGTTATCAAAGCCCGACCATGGGTAAGCGCACCAACCGTACTTATCTCCCTGATTATCTCTATGCTAAAGACGGAGTTATTTCACATGCTGAGGTGAAGGACCTGAGCTCGGTGGATTATGAGGTTGCCTTTGATATAGAGCGTAATAAGCCCATTCATACAGGACAAACCCAAGTTCGCTTTGTAAATCGTAAGGTGTCACCTTTGATATTCCTTGTAGGTGATACAACTCGAATCGATGCCGAGAATAGCTTTAACTTTTTCGCAGTAGCTAAGCCAGACACAACAAAGGTAGAGGGGAAGAATCGCTTCTATTTCATCAATACCACAGAGGGAACTATCGGCTTTGAGGTGGCTTATGCTGAGGTTGTACAAGGTAATCTGACTCAGTCTGGTATTAAGCCTGAGTCTCTTTCTAAAGCTCTAGAGGTGGATAAGAGTCAAGTTGAGGTGGAGGTTCGAGTTAAAGATAGCACTGGAGATATGCATACTTGCAATGTGGGTGGGATAAAAGACCCAAGCAAGTCGGTGTGGTTGTTGGCTCTAGTCCACAAGCTAGAGAGCCTGCAAACCGTGACTCGCTGTCAGGGTTACCCACTATAAACTAAGGGCGCTTATTGAGCGCCCTTTGATTTATCTCTCGCCGAATGCTCGGCTGACGTTGGTGTAGATGGGTTTCCATAGATATTGGAAAACGGTTTTTTCACCTGTAGTGATGTCTACCTCTCCGGTCATACCGGGCAGAATCGCAAATCGCTCTGGATCATCTCGGAAGTACCCTTTGTCTACCTCGATAACTACATCGTAATAAATCTCACCGCGCTCGGTTTGGCTGGTGGTTGGAGATATTTCTGTAACCGTACCTTTAAGGGCACCAAAACGACTGTAGTCAAAGGCATCTATTTTCACTCTTGCTGCCTGACCGACAGACACAAAACCAATATCCCTCGGAGATAGCTTAGCTTTAAACGCAGCTCTGCCCTCCACTGGGACTATCTCAGCAACAGTGCCACCAGGCTGGATCACTGAGCCATTGTGAGTAGTCGGCAAGCTCTGGATAAGTCCTTTTACCGGAGCAAGAAGCAAGGTGCCTGTTACCTTAGCCTGACCAGAACGAACTCTCGCATTTAGCGCTGATAGGTCAGACACAGCTTTTGACTTCTCTTTTCGTATCTCTAGGATGTTCTCTGCATGCAGTTGGTCGATCTTGGTTTGATTAGACTCGGCTTGCTTCAGAAGAACCGCTTTTTTGCCTTTGGCTTGCTCCAGTTCAGTCTCAATAGAACCAATCTTTTGCTTCATCTCCAAAACTCGAACCTTGGAGATATTACCTTTGGCTTGACCCTGTTCAAGAATCTTTAGTTCTTCTCGGGAAGAGTTTAACTGACGTCGCTCAGCGGGAATTTCTCGGTTAACACCTTTGAGCTCTTCCGCAATACGTTCGCTCTCTTTTTCAAGTACGGCTTTTTTACGGGACCACAGAGCCTTGGTTGCAGCCAGTTGTGCCTGCTGCTCAGCAACTACATTAGGATATGCGACAGCATACTGAGTGAAGTCTGGATCGCGCTCTTCGATAAGTGCAGACATGCGTTCAATACCAAGGATAAGACTGGCCTGCTGGGACTCGAGCTCATCTAGCGCTGTGGTTTGGTAGGTGGAATCAAACTCAACAATAGGGTCGCCAACCTCTACCAATTGTCCGCGCTTCACATATACCTGTTTTAGTTTCCCGCCAAGTTCAGACTGAAGTACTTGTCTTTCACCTTCAGGATGACTGACCCTTTGGCCTTGGCTATTTCATCCACTTGAGTTAGTACCGTCCAAGCGACGAAGAAAACCACACAGGCACCTATGATATAGGTACTCAGTGACAGTAATCTTCGGGTAATCTGCGACTCGATTACCTCTGCGTTTTCGTGTTCCATATCAGGCTTCAACCTCCACTGTTTCTGCCTCTGGTATAGGTCCGGCGTAGCTGACATTACCTTGGTCAAGGACCACTATCTGGTCAGCAATCTTGATTATCTCAGGGTCATGTGAGGTAAAGATAATGGTGCTATCTCCCCGGGTTTTCTCGATCCAGTTAAGGAAAATCTGCTTCTCACGGTTGGACACAACTGGGTTATCCAAAATGACTAAAGGATAGCGATGGCAAAACAGTTTTGCCCTCAAAAGCACATTTGCCTCGAAGCTCGAAAGTGGGTGGGAGAGAGACTCTAAATCATTTAGCTGAGTATCTAACCCTTGCTCTAGAGAGTTGAACCAATGCTCACCACCCACACCAAACAGCGCTTCAATAATAGTGTGGTCTTCCACGTCACGGTTATCAGCGATGAACTCTCGCACCGTCAAAGGAATAATCTGAGGCTGATCGCCATAGAAACCTAGCCACTGTCGCAACAGTTGCGGGTCATACTGAGTTAGGTTGTGACCATTGTATTTGATGACGCCGTTTTGCAACTCAGTGAGGCCAGCCAATACCTCAAGCAGTGTGGTTTTCCCCGAGCCCATAGGGCCTGTGATTGCAATAACCTGTCCTGCCTCGGCAGAAAAGCTCACACCAGAGAGTGCAGGTTTTAGTTGATTTGGATAGCGTAGTGTTACTTGCTCAAGCTCTAACGAAGGTGCTTCTTCAGAAAGCTTATGGTGCTGATAGGAAAATTCACCCTCAGCCCTTTGCGCCATAGTTTGGTTTATCTGCAGTTTGGCTTGCTTGTACTGCCCAATCCTCGAGTAACTGTTAGATAGCATCTGCGCAGGACTAGTCACGCGTGATATCAGCATCATGGTTGCAATCAGGCCACCGGCAGACAGCTCTTGAGCGAAGATAAGCTCGATACCAAGGCCAATGATGGCAAGGGTACTCAAAAGTCCAATAGCATAATAGATCGAGGTGTATTTCGCCTGATGTGTCAGTTGGCTAAAGCTGTTCTTCGAGGTTAGGGTATTCGCTTTAGCGAAGCGATTGCTCCAGCGAGGCAATATCTGGCTTGAGCGAAGATAATCCAACTTGCTGTTTAGCTCATACACCAGCGAATAACGGGTGGTGCCGGACACAGTTACTTGATTGTTCAACAGTGCTTGCTTCTTGTAGTGGCGTAGAGCTAATACCAAATAAAGCAGCAGTGCGATGATTGGCACTATCACTAACCAACCACCTAAAACGCCAATAGCGACGATAAAGATAACCACAAATGGCAGGTCAAATAAGGCGCCACCTAGCGGACCTTGTACCATGCCCTTTATCGATTCGGCCGTGGTTAAACGGTTTAGAAACGACGAAGCGCTTGCTTGTCTACTGTTCGCCAAAGGCACCGAGATAACCTTACGCAGCAGTACCTGAGTGATTTCACGACTGATGCGATTGGCTACCGTAGTGAGAAGTTGGCTACGAAGTACCTTGAGGCATAGCATCATGGAGAACAGCAAGATAGCGCCGATGGCGATACCAATGACTTCACCACGGGCATCGCCCCCAATAACGTGGTCATAAACCGACATGGTTATAAAAGGAATCGATAGGGCGAACAAGTTAGCCAGCAAGCTAATACCCAACAAGCGAGGCACTATGCCTTTGTAGTCCTTTAAGCGATTCTCAAACCAATCAATTTCATGCTTTTCTTTTGGTCTGTCTAATACCAAGATCACTACATCGGTATATTTTTCGTCAGGTATACCAGCAGGCACAAACTGCTCTTGATCATATTCAAAGTAGTGGTCTAAGCCGTATTTACAGCTAACCGCTTTGTCATCGGTAAGGCGCACCGCTATCTGATGTTCTATCTTGGCCAGTTTCTTAGACGCTGGGTGAACCTCATATGGGATCATCAAGCGGTCTAGAAGTTCAAACAGGTCAGCACTCTCAACGACTGGGTTGGAAGCCAGCCATTCGTTGGTGAAGTTCTGAATACCGGCATCCACATCCAATACTTTGAGGATGTCTTGAATGCTCTTTATATAACTTGTGTTCACTGTGCATCCTCCGTGATTTCAAAGCTTTGCTTTGACAGTTCCAATAGCAGTGGATGCTCGCTGTTTAATACAAAGCTACGTCCTTTTGAGATATAAAACTCAAGTACAGACTTGAGACGATTTACTGACTCTAGGTCGAGGTCTCGTTCGGGACGATCAAGGATGACCACAGGGGTAGGTTGGGACAGTTGTCCAATGATAGACACCAGCTTTATGGTACCTCGGCTAAGCTTAGTGCCAAGGTTAAAGCCAACCTTAGTTTGAATACCATCAGCCAGTTCTGAGATGATCTTATTTAGACCAAGGGCATTGGTTAGTAGATTAGCCTCTTCGATGCGCTCATTATTAAACGCGCAAAGATTATCCAATAGGCTACCAGATACAATGCTCGGGCGCGTCGACACAAAACCAATATTCTCGCGCCACCATGTCGAAGATGTTTCTATGGGTTCTTCTCCCCAAGCGCTAGTTCCTTGTTCAGAGACTTCTAATCCTGCGGCTAGAGTAACTGCATGGCTTGCGACATCGGTATCTAGATGAGAGATATCGACCAATTCGCCTTGTTTCAGGTTTAGGTCGAAATGGAAGCTGCGGTCAAAGCGGTTAAAGGTAATATCTGACAGCGCTATAGATTGAAACTCTTGTTTCTCCGGTTTTTTCTGGTCGGCTTCAGTAAGGCCGTCCAATAGCTCGGTTAAAGAGTGGTTGGCTACCATGAAAGAGCTGTATTTAAGGCGAAGACCAAGTAGAGCACTGAGCGGTGCTACCGCGCGACCTGCAAGGATAGAACAAGCCGCTAAACCACCTGTGGTTAGTGTCCCATCTAAAACGCTCAAGCTACCAATCAATACCATAGCAACTGAGGTGCCCATGGCTGCAATCTGGATAAGCTCCTGAGCCACAGCTATGTTTCGCTCGGATTCAGAGGTTGCCAGATAGCGTTTTTGATTGAGCTTCTTGAAATAACGATACAGCTTAGATTCAGACGCTTGGCTCTTAACGTTGTTTAAGAAGCCAAATACCAAGATAAGGAAGTTCATTCGCTCTTGTTCTGAGTTCGCAGCAAATAGCGCGTGTTCACTGGATTTCTTTGTGAATAGCCAAACGAAAGCGAAGGTTATAGCCCAAACTACGATTGGAATGATAACTAGTGCGCCACCTACGTAGCTGATCAGCAGCAGGAAGATGATGGCAAAAGGTACATCAATCAAGCCACTGATAAAACCGCCAGAGTAGAAGTCTTTGATAAGGGCAACACCCTTGAGACTCTCTTGCAATGTCCCTGGTTTCAGTCCCTTAATCTGAGCTGGGGTTGCGCTACTTAAGCGCTCGATAATGGTCTGATAGGTCTTGTGCTCGGTATTAACCGCGGCAGCGCCTAGCATCCAGGTACGAACATAGCGAAGGAATGCATCTAACAAGATGGCTAAGGTCGCACCAAACACCAACAGAAAAGCCGTGCCATAGCTTTGGTTGGGAAGGATACGATCGTATATCTGTAGGATGACCAATGGGATCGCAAGTGACATCAGGTTGATGAGCAGTGATGAAGGCAATACCCTCGCGACCGTCTTGGATTTTGATGTGTGTGCAGTGAGATTTGCAGCCATTTTTCTTATTATCCGCCTAATAGGAAAAAACGATTTACATCATTTGGTTAAAAAGTAGTTAATTTTATACGCTTACCGAGTTGCGTATCCGGTTGGTTTATAAGTTTACGTATCTGCAATCACGAATTAGTATTCAGTTCATGGTTATTGGGCTCGAAATTTGTTAAACGAGTCAGCCACTTATCAGCAGGAATTATCGTATGCCTTCAAGTATTGGCAGTGTTGCTTTATTAGTCAAAGATTACGAGCAAGCACTTAATTTTTATATAGAAAAACTGGATTTTGTGGTGGTAGAAGACCTTGAGTCCGAAATGGGGCGTTGGCTTCTAATTGCACCTAATAAGACTACTCAAACTCGCGTTCAATTGCTGAAAGCTTCAGAGCAAGATCAAGCGGTTGTAGGCAGACAAGCAGGCAGTTCGGTTTTGATGATTTTTGAAACAGAAGACTTTTGGAGTGACTACGAGAAGTTCAAACAACGAAATGTCGTGTTCTTGGAAGAGCCACGCGTTGAGCCCTATGGCACTGTAGTTATCTTTGAAGATTTATATGGCAACAAGTTTGATTTGATTCAGCCAACTAAGCCTTAAATCTAATGGTGTCGCTGCATTGCATTCAACCCGGCGACATGGGAAAGTAACCTTTTTGCACCACAGAACAACGAACATGAAGCCAGAATTCTACTCATCTTATACCGCACTTTCTGAGACCCTTTGGAACAAGCTTTACGCTGATATCACCGAGTTCCGTCAACTGTTTAATCTGCCGATCGAGACAGGCATTGAAAACGAAGCTCTATGCCATCTTCACTCAAACCTAATGATTGAAGAGCTAGCTGAGCTTGCGCGTGCTGATTCAAAAGAAGACCAAGCGGATGCAATTACCGATACTGTTTATGTTGCCGTAGGTCGCGCAGTACACGCGGGCCATAAGGAGCTAGCAGAAACAACTATCGCGCGTCAGGTAGATGTGCTTTTGAATGTTGCGAATACCCTAGAAATCCCATTCGAGCAATGCTGGGATGCAGTACACCAGAGCAATATGAGTAAGGCTGCGCTAGATGAGACACAGGCGAAAGAGACGGTTGATGTCTATGCGGCTAAGGGTATCAGCGCGGACTACAAGCTTAAGAATGGTAAGTACATTGTATTTTGCGATCAGGACTCTAAGAGTAATGAAGGGATTATGATCAAGCAGGGTAAGATACTTAAGAATAAGTATTATCAGGCGGTGGATTTGAGTTTTGTGGGTAGCTAATAGCTGTCAGCTTTAAGCTATCAGCCGTCAGAGTAATTACAATGCCGATTCTAGGGTCGGCATTGTGAAAACTCCTAGTCAGATCTAGAACTCACTAGTCCCAACTTTCAGCTCATCTAATCGAGCCTTCAAACTCATTTCCATCTCATCCAACCAAGCATAGCGCTTCGTATATAAACGGCGCTTATTACGCTTTGCCAGTGTCGACGGGTCTTTACGTTCAGGTAGGGTAGGGATCTCAAAGCGATATTTATCAATCACAGTCGCGCCATACTCATCCCAAAGCTCATCGTAATTGAAGGTCACGGCCTTATTTTTGGAACCTTTATAACGAAGCGCCTGATAGATGTGCCCTTTATTAGAAACACCAACAGCCTTCTCGTAGCCAAGCGCTCTTGCAAAGAATAGGGCTAACTCAACCATCAATGCCTTTGGACGCAGGCCGTGGAATGAGCGGGTCAGAGTTTTGATCACTTGATTGCGGTCTTCAACCTTATCACTCGGCCCTTTTAACGCACCGATGTGAATGGTTTTTTCAGGCGTTGTAGTTAGGTTAAAGGTAATCGAATAGATGGTCTGCCCAAGGCTGTTGATCAGGCGAATGCCCAGTGAACCCTCGCGCATTTCACCATCAAAAAGGATTACCTTGTAGTCATTTTCTTGAGAGTCGCTCAGTTCGAACAGGTTAATCCATTCTCAAAAGCAGATTCAAGGTTGTGCCCAAAGGTCTGGTTAAGGAAGGTGAAGTGCTGCTCAATATGACGCATGCGCTCGGCTGGTGGAATGTCCACATACAGATAAGGCTTGAGAGCTTTTTCTAGAAGGCGAGGTTTTTGCTCAACCGCATGTCGGAATAAAGAGTTGCCGGTAAGGGTAGCGATACGAGAAAAGGTTGCGCGGTACACCTTGCTAAGCACGAAAAAGCGCGACTTTAGCCAGATGCCTTTAACGTTGTTTTGTGATGGATAGGAAAGCTTAGCTAGCTCTTGTGTAGAACTGCGCTGTTAAGTTCGCTAGAATACATATGGTTTCACCCTTGCCTTGAAGAGAATCAAGTCACTTGGAGTCGGTAAACCATAGAAATTGAGGTACTAAGTAAAGGTGTGACCTTTATTTAGTACCTATCATTATCGATTACTTTTCGCAGAGTGCCTTAACTCGGATCTTATTCGTCCAATGCAGAAAACCGTGGTCGGTTACATATTCCACATTGACCATAGAGGCACCTGTTGGACATTGTTCAAGAACCTGTGCGTAGGCTTGATCAACATAATCAGTATCAAAGGCAAAGCCATAACCACAGTCTGCTCTGTCTCTACTTCCACGGTTTGTGGGTTCGTGACCTGCACACTTGGGTTTTGGCTTACTTGCGACATGTGCACGCTACTGCTGCACGCGGCAAGTAATAGGGGTAAGAAAACGACTAGCTTCTTCATAATTACGCCTTATTGCAGTAACCAGTAGCGATGATTTCACGCTTGAAGAAAAGTACGTAGCCGGTGGTTTGGTGCTTGGTTAGCACGCCTTCAATCTTACCTGTAGGGCATTGTTGTTGTAGGTTTGCGACTGCTTCGTCAACGATGTCGTTGTTGAAGTTGATACCGATAAAGTTCCAGTCAGATGCAGAGGCAGTTACTTTGGCATCACGTTCGGCTGGTACTGAGGTTAGAGAAACAGTGTTCAAACCTACGCAACCAGACAGTGATACTGCGGTAATTGCCAAAATTAGTGCTTTTTTAAACATGTTTTGAATTCCTAGTTAATGCAGAAGCCGTCAACACGAACGACTTCACCACTGACAGTGCCCACATTGGTTGATTCACGCACTGAAGTGAGGCCAGTAAGCTTGTGACTTGGGCATTGAGCGTTTACTTGCTGCATGATTTGGTCAGCGTAAGCGTCGTTGTAAACAGGGTTACCCGTAGACGGACCCATGTTCATTAGTGCCAAGATAGTTGCCACGGCCTGTAGGTTTTCCGAGTCCTTCTCGCTTCTTGCAAGATCAGACGCGATTTGAGCTGTTTCAGCTGCATCAAACCCAAGTTCATTGACTCGAATACTAATTGGCGTCAACGCTCCCTGACTCTGGTCGATATCGCTAATTTGTACATGGTGAAGTTGCGAGCAAGCTGTCAGAGACAGAAGCGCACCACCAACAAGTACAGTTTTCAGCAGTTTCATTGATCGTTTCCTAATCAGAGTGAAAGACGCGGCATGGTAAACCAGTGGCATTACCAAAGGAACGCAAAGTGTGCGGGAAAAAGTAACAAAGCATTGCATATGTGAATAGATGGTATTTGCGAGTAGTAATTATCCGTTATTGGAATATTGGATAATATTTTAGCGATCAGCTGTGAGCTTTAAGCTGTCAGATTGGAGGGTAAGTACGGTGGAAGCTCCCCGCTAATTGGTTGTCCAACTATTGGGGGTCAGTTCATTGAGCCGGGACCCGTATTTGGCACTCAATTTATCTGAAGCACTCAAAGAGAACCGTTCAATTAAACTGATTAAGCACCAAGAAATCCCAGTGTATTGATTTCATGAATGTATCTGCCAAAAAAATACCCACTCTTTTGAGTGGGTATCATCAATCAAATCTAACCATCACTCACAAGGTGGAGCCAAGTGAATCATCGCCAGACCACCTAGAGAGGTCTCACGATACTTGCGGTTCATATCTTTACCTGTCTGGTACATGGTCTCGATAACGTTATCTAGAGAGATCAGGCATTTGCTTGAACGCTTAAGCGCCATGCGAGATGCGTTGATCGCTTTCATTGCACCCATAGCGTTACGCTCGATACACGGAACCTGTACTAGACCACCGATTGGGTCACAGGTCATGCCTAGAGAGTGCTCCATCGCAATCTCAGCTGCGATACAGATCTGCTCGTTGCTACCACCGCGAAGTGCTGTAAGACCAGCCGCTGCCATTGAAGAAGATACGCCAACCTCACCCTGACAACCTACCTCTGCGCCAGAGATAGATGCGTTGGTCTTATATAGGATACCGATAGCACCCGATACCGCGATAAAGTCTTTAAGCTGTTTAAGGTCAAGCTCTTTGATGAATCTGTGGTAGTACATCAGAACCGCTGGAATAACTCCCGCTGCACCGTTAGTTGGTGAGGTAACAACCTGACCGCCGGCAGCGTTTTCTTCGCTTACTGCGAAAGCAAATAGGTTAATCCAATCCATGATTTCCATAGGATCGTTTTCAACCGCAGCGTTAGCTTCTAGCTTCTTAAGAAGGTTAGGTGCACGACGAGTTACGTTCAGGCCACCATCAAGGATGCCTTCGGTTTCAAAACCGCGCTCCATACAAAGGCTCATCACCTTCCAGATTTGCTCGGCTTTAGCATCGATCTCTTCTTGAGATTTAAACGCAAGCTCGTTGCGAAGCACCATACCACCAAGGCTAAGACCATTGTCTTCCGCCTTGTTTAGCATCTCTTCGGCGCTACCGAATGGGAATTCTACTTCAACATCAGAGGTAGACTTACCGTGTTGCAGTTCATACTCAGTTGCGATGAAACCACCACCAATAGAGTAGTAGGTTTCAAAACCGATACGCTCACCTGAAGCATCAAATGCAGAGATAGTCATACCGTTCTCGTGCAGAGGCAGGTTCTCTGTGTGGAACAGGATATCGTTGTCATAGTTGAAGTCGATCAGGTGATCGCCAGCTATGTTCAGCTTGCCTTCATCGATCGCTTTTCGCATTTCAGCATTAGCGCTCGAGATCTTGATGGTGTCTGGACGGTTACCCAGAAGACCCAAGATTGAGGCACGGTCAGTATGGTGACCAATACCAGTTAGCGATAATGAGCCGTACAAATCCACTTGGATACGCGCCACCTTGGCGATATCAGCGGTGATGAGTTGGGTAAATGGTGGCCAGCAAGCATTGGACCATTGGTATGGGAGCTTGAAGGACCGACACCTATTTTATAGATATCAAAAATTGAGTACATGTTTTTACCTATTACGACAATGCGGCTAACAGCCAATCAGGGATTACAAAGCAAGTTGCCACGGTGACTACGGCGAATACCAACAGTCCGTAATGACTAACTTGAGGCTTTGCAAATAAATGTTTCTGCTTCTGGATGAAATCCATCTGCTCAGGGGTATTGCTACCCCAAAAGGCGCTGGTCACAAGACCCGCAACCAAAAATACAAATGTGCCGAGCGGAGCATACCAAGGCCAAGCGATGTCTGCTTGATGTGCTACAAAAACTGCGACCATGCTCAGAATGCTACCTACGATAACGCCCTTCTCATTTGCCTTCTTAAAGAACAGGCCAAGAAGGAATGAACCAAGACGAATACCCACGAAAATAGAGGTAAGGCTAGCGATGGTTTTTAGTACAGATTCGTTCGACACAGCAAATAAGGCCGGCAAGACTACACTAACTGCCGCCAACAGGCTCATCTTTCTTGCAACTTTTTCATAGTGCTGTTTGCTTTCGTCTTTTTTAACGAATCGCTTGTAAAGATCGAAGGTAGCAACCGTGGCCATAGAGTTATAAGTGGAATCCAATGTGGACATGGCAGCAGCAGCGAGCGCGACATAATAAGACCAATCACAATTGGGTTGGTGTGGTTGAATACGAAGTCCAAAATCACTTCGTTGGCGTTCGAGAACTCGACCTCTTGGTAGTAGACCTTGAGCAGTACACCGATGACCGCAAAGAACAGGTAGATAAAGAAGGCGAAGTAGCCACACACCAACATAGACTTTTGTGCCGTCTCGACGTTTCGAGTCGCCAAAGTTCTTTGAATAATCAACTGGTTAGAGCCATAGACACTAAGGTGTAAAAGCTCACTGCAAACAAGCCAGCCCAAAGGTTGTATCTTGGCTTAGATCCGTAGACAGATTGATGATCTCTAATTGATCCGCTGGCAATGTCTTACCCGTGCTTAAATCCATCACCAAAATGGCGAAGATTGCGATAGTACCAGCAATCAATACCGCGCTTTGCAACATATCTGTCCAGATAACCGTAGAGATACCTCCCGCATAGGTATAGATAGCGGTAAATATAGTGATGTAGATGATGGCCTCGGATACTGATATCGGCAGGGCTTGCACCAAAATCAGCGCCACGGCATACAGAATCACACCTGCAGAAATACATTGAACCAGAATAAATACGATGGAATTAATGGTTCGAGCGTAGATACCAAACCTGTGCTCCAGATACTCATAGATAGAGGTAAGTTGCAGCTTATAGAACACAGGTATAAAGAAGATAACGGTGAAAAAGATAACCAGCGGGTAGTTAAGGTGAATGTTCATCGCCTGCATACCGCTAGAGAACACCCAGCCTGGCATTCCCACAAAGGTCATTGCACTTATGTAGGTAGCAAGAATTGAAACACCGGCAGTGAACCATCCAAATTGACGTCCACCCGTAGAAAAGTCACCACCAGTATTAAAACGGCGGTTAACTAAGTAACTGATAAATAAGGTAGTTGCGATATAGAGTGCAATGACAACTAAACTTGACTGCGTAACCATTTTTGTTGGGATACCTCAATTTCACGGAGTGTCGCACTACTTATTGCTCATTATTTAGTGCTTTTTATTGTTTTTATCAGCCCAAAATTCCGTGTTCGAGCATGAGAAGGCGTTTTATACCATCTAAAGTGCATGAATTGTAGCCTAATCCGATTCAACCCGCCTATGATTGTGATCAAGATCGCCTATTACATACAAATGGGTGCGTATTCATTTTAAAATTGATTTCGATCACTGTTTTGCATTCATTGAACGGATTAAACTTGTCCCCGAAATCAACATCAAGCTGTCGTTAATCTGGAACAACGGCTTGGTAATTAAAGAACTATAAACTCAAGCAAACAGAGGATTCTCGGTCATGACAGCCAAGAAACACATGAGCGAAGTTCCAATGATTCAAAGGGTAGCTGCTTATCTAGCAATTCTAGTGGGCTACTTTTTCTATTGTTATAACTTTGTAATTATTGACTACGTACGCCCATACATCGTTGAAGCATATGACGGCATCAGCCTGTCAGATACTGCTCAGTTCTACACTTGGCAGTCAGTGGGTGCGTTGATTGGTGCGCTTTCATGTGCATGGTTCGCAACTAACTTCGGTAAGAAATCGACTCTTATCGCGATAACCGCTCTAAACGGTGGTGCAACTATCATCAACATGATGTTCACCGACTACACAACTTGGGCTGCGATGCGTTTCATCATCGGTCTTTCTCTAGGTGGTTACTTCACAGTAGCGGTAAGCCTGATGATTGGTCTGTTTAACCCAACTGTTCGTGGTAAGTTGACGGCATTTGCTTCTTCTATGTTCTCTGTTGCTCTAGTGGCAATGGGTGCGTATGCAGCATTTATTACTAGCATTGATGCACCTTGCAAAGCCTAATGTGGGTTGGTGGTGTTCCACCGCTAGCTGCAGCTGTGCTTATGATCTTTGTTCTGCCAAGCGATAAAAAAGTAATCGCGTTCGGTGAAGAAGAGCAAGCTAAAGCATCTGAGTCTGGTGAAGAGCCAGTGAAGAAGGGCACTTGGGGCGAAATGCTAAGCAAGCCTTACCGTACTATCACTATTACCTGTTTACTTCTTTCAGGTCTTAACTTCTACGGTTTCCAGTTCTTCGGTGGCTTCGTAACGACTTACCTACGTGAAGTACGTATGTTTGACGGCGCAACTATCGGCCTAATCTTCTCTATCTCTGCATTCGGTTCACTATTCGGTGCATGGTTCTGGGGTTGGGCATCAGATAAGTTCGGTCGTAAGGTTAACGCATTTGGCTTCATCCTAGCGGGTATCATGGTTTCAATCTTCTTCATCGCACCAGGTGATGTAGTGATTGGCGGCCTTAACATGCTAGCTATCCTTGGTCTGATTTATAACTTCGGTCTGTCTTCTTCAGCGGTATGGGGCGGTTACTTCTCTGAGTTGTTCCCAGCACACCTACGCAGCTACGGTGCAGCACTGTTCCACGGTGGTCGTATCATCGGTATGTGGGCTCCAATGGTACTTATCTTCATCCAAGAGCGTACCGACCTACAAACAGCAATGTGGGGTTCACCAATCGTTTGGATCATCGCAGGTCTACTATGGCTAACACTGCCAGAGACTCTAAAAGGCGGCGTGTTCTACAAGAAAGACAAAGCTGAGACTGCAAAAGCTTAATAAGGATTGCCCAGCTGTGACTCGGAAAAGGAAGAGTTGGGCAATACCAGACAAGCGATGAGCAGATGCATTAGATGCATCGAATATCAGGAACATCGCTTTTCTTACCATGGACAAGGTAATCAAGATTCAGGAAATGGCTGATAACCGTCAGTGGTTTCCGACCTAAACATAAAGACAGCGCCTCGGCGCATTTAATAGAAGGGTTTTTAACCATGTCTAAATATCAAGAAGCAAAACGCATCGTTCGTGAATATTTCGATGCAATGGAAAACGCAACTCACGAAAACGTTGCAGAAGTACTAAAAGCACACACTTCAGAAGACTATCTATTCCGTGGTGTTTACCCGTTCCGTGAGCAAGAAGGTGCACAAGCAGCAGCTGACGTATTCTGGTCTCCTCTAATGAAGTCAATGACTCGCATGCAGCGTCGTCAAGATATTTTCATCGGTGGTGAGAACGAAGTTACTTCTGGCGAAATCTGGGTAATGAGCATGGGTCACTTCATGGGTCTATTCGACGCTGAGTACCTAGGCATGCGCCCAACAGGCAAAATCATGAACCTTCGTTACGCTGAGTTCAACTGTGTTGAAAACGGTAAGATCACTAAGACTGGTCTATTCGTTGACCTACTAGGCATGATGGATCAAGCGGGTGTTTACCCACTTCCACAATCAACTGGTCGCCACTTCACATACCCTGGTCCACGTAACCACGACGGTCTACTGTTCGAAGATGCTGCGCCTGAAGAAGGTCAAGCTACTCTAGACCTAGTAAACAAGATGGTTGCTGACCTATCTGCTCTTAACGACAGCGGCGCTATGGGTTGTCCACCAGAAGTACTAGCTAAGAGCTGGTCTGAAGACATGATCTGGTACGGTCCTTGTGGTATCGGTGCATCTTACACCATCCCGCGCTACCAGCAGCAACACCAACTTCCTTTCCGTAACAACCTGAAAGACAAGAAGTTCAACGGTCACGTATGTCGTTTCGCAGAAGGTAGCTTCTCTTGCTTCTTCGGCTGGCCAAACCTATCTAACACGCCAATCGGTGGTTTCCTAGGTATGACTGGTGGTGAAGTACGTGCAGACATGCAAGTAGTAGACGTTTACTACCGTGACGGCGACAAGCTGTCTGAGAACTGGGTTCTAATCGACCTACCTTACTGGCTAAAACAACAAGGTCTGGACGTATTCGAACGTACTCAACAGATCATGAACCCTTCACTATAAGATGAAGTTTCTTGAGCCATTATCCGGATGGCTCGAGATTGCTCCCAACAGGTGCCTCTAGTCTGAGGCACCGCTTTCAAAACGTAGAAACATTTTTTCGAGCCCATAGCGCACGGACAGCCTCCCTATACCTGAAATTTGCCCAACACAGATTTTATCGCTCGATAAGTGGTTGAGAAAAACAGATGAAAAAAACAAATATTAGCCTGCTAATTCTAGCGGCACTGACTTCTACTTCAGCTTTTGCAGCACACACTTGGACTAACGAAGCCGGTGATACTCTAACAATTGATGGTCGTTTTGACCTACGTTACCAAGACCGTGGTAACGGTGACGAAGGTGAGTGGAACAGCGGTTCTTCTCGTTTCGGCCTAAAAGGTACTATGGGTTTAGACAACGGCTGGACTGGTTTTGGTCACGCAGAGTGGGGCTACAACTCTGGTGCTAACGGCGACAACATCTATGACCGTCTTCTATACGCAGGCGTTGAGCACGACAAATACGGTAAGATCGCTGCAGGTACTAAGCAATGGTCTACTTTCTACGACGTAGCTTGGTACACTGACCTTGGTCGTGTGTTCGGTACTCGTGGTTCTGGTGTTTACAACCTTGCAGATTGGGGTATCGCATCTGGCGCAGGCCGTGCTGAAAACTCAATTACTTATCGTAACAGCATCAACGAAGACATCAGCTACGGTTTCACTTATCAGACTACTCGTGAAAACGTAAAACTGGCTTCTAATGCAGAAGTTACTCTTAAAAATGGCATCAGTGGCTCTCTAACTTACAAAGGCTTCGAAGGTTTCACTCTTGGTGCTTCGTATCTTCAAAATGAAATTAGTGCAATCACTAAAGGCGCTGTCGCTGGCATTAAAGAAGGCGACCACATGCGCATCATGCTTCTTGGCGCAAACTACAGCAATGGTGGTTTCTACGCTGGTGCAACCTTCCACGTAGGTGAGAACTGGGAAGCGGTTTCTCAGGGTGCACAAGACATCATGATGGATACCCTTGGTGGTGAAATCTACACTTACTACCACTTCGAAAACGGTCTGCGTCCAACGCTTATCTATAACTACATGGAAGACCGCGGTAACGAGACAAACGGCTACGAGCGTAACCTGCTAGTACCTGGTCTTGAGTACCACTTCACCAAGAACAAATTCCTTGTATGGACTGAATACCAAATTGATCTAGGCAAAGACGAACTAGTTGGTAATCAGTTTGAAAATCGTGATGACCAGTGGGCAGCTGGTATCCGTTACTACTTCTAATTTTCCAAAGTTAGAACGCGCTCAGCCCCAAGTGTCATGCTTGGGGCTTTTTTGCCATCTACTTCAACGAGATAAGTTGGAGTAATGTGTTAAAATTCTCAATATCGCACTGTTATTTCAATGAAAATGTCTAATAAAACAACAGTTACATCAAAAGACGTCGCAAAATTGGCAGGGGTATCCCAATCCACGGTTTCACGTGTATTTGTCGCGGGCAGTTCGGTTTCAGAGAAAACTAAACAAAAAGTCTACGAGGCAGCTAAAGCGCTTAACTATCGTCCAAACGCGTTCGCGCGCAGTTTGACGACCAATGAATCCAAATTGATCGGCGTGGTTTTCCCCGACGCAGACTACCCGATCCACATGAAAACTCTGCAACGCATCAGTATGGAACTGCAAAGCTATGGCTATTCTGCGGTTCTTATTCCGTGGCAGGTAACGGACGACAACCAACATTCTATTCCCAACATCTTCCAGTACCGTGTAGATGGTGTGATTGCCGCATCCGCGACCTTCAACACTGCACTGTACGAAGAGTGTGAAGAGTTCAACATTCCAGTTGTGCAATACGCAAAGGGTAGTCGAGGGCACCAAGAGCAGCTTCGTAGTAAGTGATAACTACTCTGCCGGTCAAATAGCCGCAAGGCATTTCCATGCCAAAGGCGCAAAAAAAGTCGCTTACCTTACTGGTGAGGTTCCAACAGTAACCAACACTGAGCGTACTTCAGGCTTCTGCGACGAGTTCAAAGACCTATCGGGTATTACTCCTCAGGTTATAGAGGCCAACTACGACTACGCAGATGCCATCCCAGCCATCCGTAAAATGCTTTCAAACGGCACTAAACCAGAGGCGGTATTCTGCGCCACGGATAACCTAGCCATGGCAGCGATGGATATCGCTCGTTTCGAGTTTGGGTTGAAAATCCCTGAAGACTTCCAAGTAATAGGTTTTGATGATATCCCACAAGCCAAATGGCACAGCTACAAACTCACCACTTTCAAGCAGGATTTTAACCGCTTGGCGAAAGAGGCGGTGAAGATCTTGGTAGACCAAATAAAAGAAGGTGACATGAGCCGAGTGAAGCTTATGGTGCCGGTTACTTTGGTTGAGAGGGATACTACGCTTTAGTAAAACTTGGCCTGTTTAAAATCAATCAACTAAGCCCAGTCATCGCACTGGGCTAGTTTTATCTTTCAGCTTGAAGCTAGAATCAATTAGCATTACAAAAAGTATCAAACACCCCACCATAAGTCGTAAATCTATCACCTGTAACACACCAAACTCCCATTCTCTCCATACTTGAATTTCGGTCTATTTCGAAAACGGAGTTGCAATGAAAACGTCAGCCAAAATTACAGTGGAGGGAACTACAGATGAGACCACGGAATTAGAAAGCTCCTGCGAACAAAAAGCACTCTTTATAAATGCCTATTCAGCCAGTGAACAGGCGGTCGTTTATGTTCTAGCTTCCAAAGATCAAACCTTTCTACACGTTAGTTCAACAACAAACCTACAAGAAACCATTTGGAATCAGAAGCTTGAAGTACAGAAATCATTGGGATTGGTATTTCTGGTTCAAAACCTTGTCTATTACGAAGCTTCTCAAGACATTTCCAGCGCGAGGGAAAGAGCAAAAGAGATCCTTGGTTGGCCGGAACAGGATATACGTGGTTTAGTGGAATCGGTTAACCCTAAATGGGATGATTTGTTTAACTATTTCTGAGAGTGGTTTGGAAACTGAAGAAACAGAACTGGTTTTAATTGTTTTGTTTTAAGAGACAGCACCAGCCAAGATAACGTTGATGGAACTACAAATTTCATTCTTAGGAGGTCTATTTCTCAAAAAAGCATATACTTTAATTTGGGTAGTAGATGCATAAGCATTTTTCTGTGATTATGGATAATCACAAACGCTTACATTTCAATAAGTTGAAAATTTCGACAAAGGGATTATTGATTGAAATTTCTCATCACAGGTGGAGCCGGCTTTATTGGGTCGGCCGTGATACGCCATATCATCAAAAATACAAAAGACTCGGTAGTCAATGTCAATGTCGACAAGGCTACGCACGCAGGTTATTAGGAGTCGATTTTGTTTTTGAGTCAGAACTATAATCCGCAAGCCGAGGTGAGAATTGTGGGTGATGACCTTATTTGGGTTTTTGAGTCGTCCTTATCCTGTTTTGTTTCTGTGTTACCACCTAAGAATTTCCAATGTGCCTTTCTCGCCACCTTTTCGGTTTATAGGACTATGCACTCTCTTGGCGCTTTTATTAGTTTTGGCAAGGTGTAGAACAAATGAAGTTTTCTAAGTATAGCCTCATGAGTTTTGCGTCTATGGTGATCCCAGCTGTCTTTCCGATTCTAGTTTTAAGCTTGAGTGCTCGATATCTTGGCGATGGAGAGTTTGGTGCTTATCTGATCATTATGACAATACTCGGTTATAGTGGATTGCTAGAGCTAGGCATGTCACGAGCACTGGTTAAACAGTTCTCTACTGAGCACCAAGATTCTGAAGCTAGCTTGATTACCTTCTCTACAGGTTTTTTCACGATGTTGGTGTTGGGGTGTTTGGCAACGCTTTTGTTGTATGGTGGAGTTAATTTGGCTCCCCTTTTCTCTATCGAGTTTCCGCAAACCGTTATTCTCGGTATCAAGGTCAGTGTATTTGCGCTTCCGGCTATACTACTTGCCCAAGTATTTTATGCATACTTGGAGGGAGCGCTACGTTACACCACTATATTAAAAGTCAAGATAGGTTGTTCTGGACTTGAGGCATTATTGTTGATTGGAACATTGCTCTTATGGGGAGACTTAGTTCCGATGATGATTGCTTTTGTCATTGGCAAGTATTTCTCCTTTGGGTTTCTGTTTCTGTACTGTTCCGGCCGTTCACTCATTCATATAGAGTGCTTTTCTGCCGATAAAGTGAGGTACATGCTCGGTTTTGGTGGTTGGTTGACTTTAAGCAGTATTATTGGCCCTATCATGGTCTATTTTGATCGGTTTTTTGTTTCAGGGACTTTGGGTTTAGCTATGTCTGAGCAATATTTAGCCGTTTCTGAACTAGCTATTAAAGTCGCTATTATTCCTACGGCGATAGCTAGGGTTGTGTTTGTTTTGATGGCTAGGTTGTCTGTTGATGATAATCGTGAGTCGAAGCTAGGTTATACAACGGTATTGATTGGTGTCGTGCCAATCTTGATGGGGTTAATTGTGTTTGCTGAGCCAATTCTGAGTCTTTTGTTCTCTGGCAAGGCTACCCCATTAGCGGTATCAGCCTTTCAGGTGCTTTGCGTAGGGTTAGTCTTCAATGCCTTCGCTCAGATACCATTTGCTAAATTACTTGCTGCCGGCTACTCGAAAACCACGGCTCTAATACATTTGAGTGAGTTGTTTCCCTATCTATTGTTACTGTACTTTGCCATTGAGCGCTTTGGAATTATAGGCGTTGCGTTAGTCTGGTCTTTGAGGTGCTTATTAGATTGTGTCGCCATGTTGATCGCGTCTAGGAGAATGTTAATTGCAAGATGAACGAATACCGGATAATTATCGGAGTGCGGTAAGAACAGATATGCTGGTGTTTTTACCTAAGACCTTTGAAAGAGTGTTAGAAATCGGCTGTGGAGAGGGTGGGTTTAGAGGAAACCTGCCTGAAGAAACGGAATATTGGGGTGTAGAACCAGATCCTGTTGCGGTAAAAAAAGCCATGGATGTATATGTCAGTGATACCTTTATCTGTGGTCTTTTTCCACAGCAACAGTCGAAACTACCAGACGACCACTTCGACGTTGTTGTCTGTAATGACATCATCGAACATGTGGAGAATACTGAAGAACTCTTTTATTTTCTGAAGAAAAAACTTAGAAGTGGCGGAGTGTTGGTGGCATCTATACCTAACGTAAGGCATATAAGTCACCTAAAGGAATTACTGATAAAAAGAGACTGGGAATACAAAGATAGCGGTATTCTAGATAGAACGCACCTGCGTTTTTTACCAAGAAAAGCATCATTAATTTGTGTGAACAGCAAGGGCTTGAACTTGAGATGATCGAGGGAGTCAACGGTATATTTGATGGTATGAATTCATTGTCAGAGGTTCTAGTTCGGTACTTTAAGTTTGCACTGCCTATCATGACTTTCGGATCGGACACGCAATATATGCAGTTTGGTATAAGAGCAAAGGTGAGTAAGCATGAAAAAGACTTGTGATCTTGTTGCTATATTTACTACCCACGAGCCCAATGAATCTCTACTAGTGAACTTGCGGGCTTTAGCGAAACAAGTGTCTGAGATCATTGTTGTGGATGATGGTTCACAAAGTGCAAGTTCTTTGCAGGTATTACACTACTGTTCCGGTGTGGTTGGTGTAACGCTGATGAACAATGAGCAGAATTTAGGCATTGCGTATTCGTTAAATAGGGGCATGGCCGAGGCGTTAACTAAGGGATATGAGTGGGCGTTGACGATGGATCAGGACTCCTTAGTGTCCCCAGGTTTTGTAGAGAGTATCTTGCAGACGCGAGAACAGTATACGGCTAGAGAGAGAGTTGCCATGGTGACACCTAACATTGTCGACTCCTCTTACTCATCCAGATCTGGAAAGCTTCTTCTAAACAACACTAAACCATGGTTTAGGTTAGCCAGTATGGATAAAAATGACAGAGATGATGTGCTTATTGCTATCACTTCCGGTTGTCTTACCCATCTACCGAAAATAGAGCAGGTGGGTGGCTTTACGACCGATTTCTTTATTGATTATGTAGACACTCAAGTATGTCTAAGGTTAATACAAAAAGGCTATTTGATTTTATTTAGTGGCAAAGCCGAACTCAGCCACAATCTAGGCTCCCCAGAATCTGCCGACCTAGCGGGCCGAACTGTTCGCATGCTTAACCATGGCGCTTTTAGGCGTTACTATATTGCGAGAAATACTGTTTATATGTACGCCGAGTTTTGGCGCACCTTTCCAAACTGGGTGATGTATGATCTGTGTATGGGATTTTATTCTTTAGTCACGATTGTCCTATTTGAAAGTCAGAAAAAAGACAAGCTAACCAATTCAATTAAGGGCCTCTATCATGGGATATTGGGCATCAAAGGCAAACTACATTAGAGCCAATCTCTCTAACTATCTTCCTGGCTTCTAACCCTGTTCAACGCACTTCTATTTAGTGCTCTTCTCTCGTTATCAATGAACCACCCCCACTTATTAAAATATTTAACCATGGATTTGATATGAATCCATGTCATTCGCCAAGATTTATAAGATTCTTTAGCATGCTGATGAACAATAGATACCGAAGGAATGCACTCAGTTTTTCCTAACCTATGCAACCTGCGCGTCAGATCGATATCCTCTGGATACATGAAGAATTGAGTATCGAACATTCCAACCTGTTTAAAGGCTGCTGAGCGCAGTAACATAAAGCAGCCTGATAGGTATGGGCAGTTCAAGCTTTCTTTGTAGTCGTAGTCTCTCAGCTCAAATGCAATTTGATGTTGAAAGTGGCTGAAAAACTCGGGCAAGAAACGCCGAGTTAGCAGGTTTATTGGGGTAGGGACCAATTTACATGCAGGCTGAATGCTACCATTTGGGTTGAGGATTTTGGGCATACAGTGCAAGGTTTTTGGTGAGCGCTCCATATGCTTAAGCAACAATTCTATAGTCTCATCACTCACAGTTACATCGAGGTTCATCACTAAGTGATATTTACTGGCAGAAGCACTTTGGCAAAGGGTAAAAGCTTGGTTATGGCCATAGCCGTAACCCTGGTTGCTAGTATCTGAGCGGTAGATAAGTTTAGAGTTCAATTGATGGACCTGCTGCTCATTTAACAGCGGTTCTTCAGAGTTTTCATAGATGCACACTCGATCAACCATGCTGAGTCGATAAAGCTCGACAAACAAGCCTTTAGTTCATTGATGTTGTTTTGATAGGTAACGATAGATATTGAAAGCATTTCTATTTGAGCAGTACTAATCGAGTCAAAAGGGCTAATTTCCGTTCAGGTGTTTGATATGTGTGAGAGAGGCGCGAATACAGTGAAATCCGCTTGCCTAAAGAGAACGAACATACCTTGCTTACATCTTCGATGAGTGGGTAATTTAGGTGCTCTTTGGGCATCAATTTAGCCAGCTCGCCTACCTGAGATATGATCTGTTTGAAACCCTCATTTGACTCCGTAAGTACGCGTTTGGCATTTTGTATCAGACTAGCTTGAGTTGCGCCAATGGTATTAGTGCCATGCTGACGATATTTGATGGTTGGCAGATTACTATAACCGACTTCCCCAAAAGCTTTAGCGCATAGAAGTAACCACCAGTCATGCATCACCACCTGTGGAGGACAGGGAAAAGCCATATTCAATAGAGCACGATTCGCAATTAGGGCGCAGCCCGGGCTGATATTCTGCATTACAATAGAGGCAAGGGAGTCGGTCATTTTTGGGTTGAGTCGTTGATGTTCCCAAAACGAAGGTGCGATGCTGTTAAGGTCGCTATCAACCACCTCTAAATCGGTAAAGTAAAGGCATGGGCCTGCAACACGTTTCTCCAGCGTTTGAATACCCTCATACAAGACGTTTATTTTGTTTTCACACCACACATCATCTTGGTCACTAAAGATAACGTAATCGGCTTGGGAATGGGCGACAGCATTATTAAAGTTGCCAATTACACCTTTTAATCCTGAGTTTGAATAGATGTTAACCGGAGCTATCTCTTTGGCTATCTCTAGTGTTTTGTCGGTGGAGTTGTCATCCGAGATTATTATCTGCTTAATCCTTTCTTTGAAGCCTTCACACCTAACGATACTCTGTAGCTGCTCTTTGATATATCGCTCACCATTATAGGTAGCCATAACCACATCAATGTTCTTCATTGTGTTTGCGAATCCTTTTGCAACACCAAATGACTATCCTGCCAGAGTATCAATTGGTAAAACTAATCTAAACCTCTAGAGTCAATTATTTGATGACACTCTTAAAACTGTAGCAGGCTTGTAGTTAGTTTAGGGAAATGCTGTCCAATCATGTATTCCCTGATTACACTATTTATATCAGGAGTTTAAAGTGATCAGGAAGATGCGCTTTAGCGAAAAATTTTTATATCATGTACTGGCAATCTTGGCTTTTGTTGCCGTTGTGCATTTATGGGGCAACTTTGTATATGACGAGAAGCAGGTAAGTATTCTAACCAGCTCTTTAGGAGTAGTCGCCTGCTTCTTCGTCAGTCTACTATTGCTGCCAAAACCTAAACCCTCGATACTGAAACGCAAGCGTTACCCTGTGCTTTCGATCTTACTTGGGTGCTATTGTATCCACATTGTCTTAATTGCCTTTTTTCGTTTGGATTATTCTCGTCCGGTTTTGCTTACCGGCTTTGTTTATAGTTTCTCTTGGTTCATCATCTACCGCTATATGCAAACTAGAAACATGAGATTGGTACTGCATAAATTTAGTTCTGCAGACCCAGCGAAGTTTGCTTTGTTTCCTAGTATAGAGTTAATAGAGACTAATAATAAAACTCAAGTCACGGATATAGCCTTGGGGATTGTTTCTGACTTTCATCGCCCAATGAGTGACAGTGATACAAGGCTACTTGCTGAGTGTAGTCTGCACGATATTCCTATATATCATGCCGATCTACTTATTGAGCGGCTATCTAAGCAAATAAGCACTGATAAACTAAATCCAGTAAGCATCGCTTTGTTCAACCCTAATTCTACTTATTTGCGAGTGAAACAAGTGTTGGAAACACTGTTTATTCTCATTACTCTACCCGTTAGTTTGTTGCTGGCTTTGATTACAGGGGTGGCGATAAAACTAAATGCTCCAACAGAGCCCATTTTCTACAGACAGCAACGTACCGGTTTTAAAGGTAAGACTTTTACTATGTACAAATTCCGAAGCATGTCGTCGACAGAGGATTCCGATGAGGCCTTTGCGACCAGTGAGCAGCATCGGGTAAATAGGCTTGGAACCTGGCTACGAAAGACCCGTCTTGATGAATTGCCACAGTTTATTAATGTGTTAAAGGGGGAGATGGCATTGATTGGCCCGAGACCGGAGCAGCCTGGATTGGCAAGTCAGTTTCAAGCTACAATACCTTTTTACGGATACCGGCACAGTGTTAAGCCAGGGATCACCGGTTGGGCCCAGACAGAGCAAGGGTATACCGACTCCCATGAGGCAACGTCAAAGAAGCTCGGGTATGATCTTTATTACATCAAAAATTTGAATATTAATTTGGATATCTATATTTTGCTTAAGACGATAAAAGTAGTTCTGTTTGGGAAAGGGCTCTAGGTTCGAATCTGTCAGCTTTTTTCTGACAGCTAAGCAGTGACGGCTTAACTTCCAAACCTATGCCTCGTCGCTCGCACAAAGTCCTCTAAATCGGGTTTGGGAAGAGAGTTAATCCCTGCAGCCGCCTTCCTACCACCCCCAGTTTCAAACTGAGCACAAACCTCATCAGCGCCTTCGCGATTATTTAGCGGACTTCGGACACTGACGGTATAGCTCTCTCCATTATCAGTCAAAACAGCAAATGCCTTATCTGGCTTTTGGTTAGCTAACCAATTGCCAAACGTGCCGCTGATACGCCTTGCCCACGGTTGGTTGGGAAATATGTATACTTCGAAACCGTCTTCCTCTAAATACTTATCGGTATTCTCAACGTTATCCCAATCTTGTTTAAAGCCACTTTGAAGCTGATAAAAGACAGAGTTAGGGTCTTCCTTGAGTCTTATAGGGTTCGGATAGTTATATAAATTTCGATAAAGCTCGGCAGGGTGAAAGTGTAAATCCTCAAGTGATGCGCCATACCCGTTGTAGTTGATCAAGGTGCCTAGCTCTTTGAGAAAGTGAATATCTTCGTCAGATAATCCGTTGGATTTGGCTAGTTCGTTGCCTTGTTTAAGTAGATTATCGCCAAATGCGCCAACACAGGCCCAAAGCCATTCGTTGTCATTTAGGTAACTGTTGATGAGTAAACTAGTGCAGATTTCAGGTGCGGTATCAATCTGAGTAGCTAGGTGGTTGGAACTCGGGATTACGCCTGTTCTGTGATGGTCGCAATAGAAAACATCGATGTCTTTAGTAAGCAACTGATGCAGAGCCTCTAGATTTTTCTCGAGCGAGATGTCCAGTACTGTAACGCTGGATGTATCATCAGAAACAGCTACCTGCTTGAGAAGTTGGATGTCTCTTTTTACTCCAGTGATCAACTTACTCTCTTTTGGCTCTGCGAATCGCAGCTGTAGCAAGGCGCAGATTCCATCTGCATCGCCATTGAATACATCGTAATGCAAGCGAGTTACTCCTGATAATTTAGGTAACCGGACCGTTGTAGATAAAAGATAACTTTCTCAGCACATTCATCAATAGAGTCTTTGTCCGTTTTAAGGTGAACCTCAGGATTATCCGGGGCT
The DNA here is from genome assembly GCA_000830475.1 of Vibrio ishigakensis. Lineage (GTDB taxonomy): Bacteria > Pseudomonadota > Gammaproteobacteria > Enterobacterales > Vibrionaceae > Vibrio > Vibrio ishigakensis_A. The sequence continues at coordinate 55,318 of BBSC01000002.1, forward strand.
TCGTACTCGGACGTAATGCCGGTAAATTCTTTGATTTCACCAGCTCGAGCTTTTTTGTAGAGCCCTTTAGGATCTCTTTGTTCGCATACTGACAGTGGGGTATCGATAAATACTTCGACAAACTCACCTTGGTTCATCTTTGATCGCACTGAGGCTCTATCTTCTTTAAATGGAGAGATAAAAGCCGTGAGTGTTATTGTTCCGGAATCTACAAACAGTTTAGCCACTTCACCAATACGGCGGATATTCTCGACTCTGTCTTTGTCTGAAAAACTGAGGTCATGGTTGAGTCCGTGCCTTACGTTGTCTCCGTCAAGAAGATAGGTGTGCTTTTTAAGTTCATGCAGTTTACGTTCGACGGCATTTGCTATGGTCGATTTACCCGAGCCACTTAGTCCGGTGAACCAGAGTACAACAGGCTTTTGTTCCTTCAGGGCTTGTCTCTCTTTGCGGGAGACGGTGGCATCATGCCAAACGATATTGGTTGCTGTATTCATTTAAAGTCCAAAAAAATAGTTAATAGCGATGAGTGCAGTAAAGCTGTATGTAATGCTGATTGGCGCACCGATCTTCACAAAGTCTGACAGTTTGTATTGCCCTGCGTTGAACACCATAAGGTTTGTTTGATAGCCGTATGGGCTGATAAAACTGGCGCTTGCGCCGAATGCGACCGCCATAACAAACGACATTACGTTTGCATCTAGACTCAGTGCCAATGAGTAGGCTATGGGGAAGACTACTGCGGCAGCGGCATTGTTTGTAACCAGTTCGGTCAAGAAAAGCGTCATAAAGAAAACGCCTATCAAAGCAATTTCTGGTGACAGGGACATATCGTTTTGTACTAATACACTGTCTAGTGATTCGAACAATCCGCTGTTCTGCAATGCAAAAGACATTACGATAGCTGAGGTGATAATAAGCCAGATCCTATAAGGAAAGCGCTGAGCTATGTCTTGCAGACTAATAGCACCGAAACAAAGCAAGAACCCACAAAGTAAAAGCATCGCTTTGAAAAGAGAAACCAGATTAAGGCTCGCAACAACCAAGGCAACTACAAACCCTAAAAGTGTTGCTTTCTCTCCTAGTCCTTTTACTTTCGTATCTACTTCAATGTCACTGAGTACAATGAAATGTTTGAGGAAGTTCTTCTTTAGCGCTGGTGGTTGCCCCGCAGTCAGAACTAGATAGTCTCCTGCTTTGAGCTTTACTTCTCCTAATTTACCAGAGAGTCGAACACCGTTTCTTTTGATGGCGACTACGCCAGCATTAAATTTGTGTCGGAAGTTAGTCTCTTTTAAAGATTTATCAACCAACCGGCTTTGTGGTAGTAAGATTGCCTCGATAAGGGTTTTAGAAGAAAGACCGTCACTTTCACCGGAGATTTTTAAACCATGATAATGACTCAACTGAGAAACCTTGGAGACCTCTCCGTTAAAAATGAGTCTATCTTCGGCTTGAAGTAACTCGTCAGGTGATACTGGCTGATGGTTTCATCGCCTCTTTGGATCTCAAGCAGAAATAGAGATTCAAGGTGCCTTAGGCCATTCCGCTGAATGCTCTTACCTATTAACTGAGAACCTTGTTTTACTTTGGCCTCAATAAAGTAGTTTTCGTTACTCAACTCTTTAACGGCGTTTTGAGGTAAAAAACGGGTCAACAGAGTCAGTATCAGTCCACAGGCGATTACCACGCAAAGCCCTACAGCGGTAAAGTCAAAGAAAGACAGAGGAGGTAAGTCTGTGTCTATTAGTAGACTGTTCACGATCAGATTAGTAGAGGTACCGATCAAAGTTAGCGTTCCACCCAGAATTGCCGCATAAGATAGTGGCAACAATAGTTTGGTCGCGCTGTGGTGTGGGTTGTGGCGAATAGGCGCCAATAGGCTAGATACCACAGCGGTATTGTTTAGAAACGCGGAAAACACCACGGTGAAACCAAATAAGCGAGCAAAGGTTTCGCTGTAGCTTGGTTTTATTACAAACTGCGCCATTACCCTCAAAATACGAGTCTTTTCAAGGGCAATAGAGCAAAGCATAAGCAAAATAAGGGTGAGCAGGCCCTCATTAGAGCCTGCTCGGATAACCTGCTCACTGGTTACCAAATTAAAGGTAAATAGGGTGAGCAAGGCAATACCAAACACTCGAGCTGGATGCTTCTGAAATCGAATCAAGCCAATGATGGTTGAGACGAAAATCAACAGAACAAAATAACTACTCATGTATCAAAATCACTAACGGCTGATGTCTTTAGCATTCCAGTGTGGGAAGTGCTTACGAACCAGTTGGTTAAACTCGAGTTCAAACTCAGAGTAAGTATTTTCAGCTTTCTTCTCTTCAATAGCTTCGCTAACCAACATTCCAGCGCCAACGGTGGCATTGGTTAGACGGTCGATGATGATAAAAGAACCCGTCACTCGATTTTTGGTGTAAGGGTCAAACTGGATAGCATGGTCCAGAGCAATCTGACACTGGCCAATTTCGTTAAGTGCTAATTGGCTCGCATCGCTCTTTTCAAGGCTATTCACATCAACCCTATGGTCGATGTGTTCAACCTGACCATTTACGGTCTTTGTTCCCACTTTGAATAGGTAATCGCGGTCTAGTTGAAGCGCCTCATCGTTCATCCAAACCAGATTAGCTGTTACTTTGGCAGAGCTAAGTGGCTGTTGATGTGGGCGCACCAATATATCACCTCGGCTAATGTCGATTTCATCTTCAAGAGTCAGGGTTACCGCTTGCCCATCAAATGCTGACTGAAGTTCTTCATCAAATGTAACGATAGATTTAACACGAGATTGCTTCTTAGAAGGCAATGCTTCGACTACGTCGCCAACTCGGATTTCACCAGAGACGATGGTTCCCGCATATCCTCTGAAATCCAAATTAGGGCGGTTGACCAGTTGTATTGGGAAACGAAACTCAACATCTGTGCTTTTTTGCTTGGTTTGCACCGTGTTAAGCAATTTCATCAGGGGTGACCCTGGGTACCAAGTCATGTTTTGGCTTGGGTACACCACGTTATCACCGTGCAGTGCTGAAATCGGAACAAACTGAACGTTATCAAACTCAAGGTCTACAGCGAACTCTCGATAAGCCTTCTTGATTTCTTGATATCTCGCTTGGCTATAGTCGACGGTATCCATCTTATTAATCGCTATGATGGCGTGCTTAATCCCCAGTAGGGAGCAGATATAAGAGTGGCGGCGAGTTTGAGTTTGGACCCCATGACGAGCGTCTATTAAGATAATCGCTAGATCAGAAGTAGACGCGCCGGTCGCCATATTACGAGTATATTGCTCGTGTCCTGGGGTATCTGCGATGATGAATTTGCGCTTGTCAGATGTGAAATAGCGATACGCAACATCGATTGTAATCCCTTGCTCGCGCTCAGACTGAAGACCATCAACCAACAGCGCTAGGTCAAACTCCTGATCAGTAGTATTAAACTTCTTTGAGTCTTGCTGAATGGCTGACAATTGGTCATCAAAGATCATCTGGTTATCGTACAACAGGCGACCAATAAGAGTTGATTTGCCATCATCTACACTACCGCAGGTGATGAACCTCAGCAGGTCTTTGTTTTCATGCGCCTTTAGATACGCTTCAATGTCGGTTGAGAGCAGGTTTGAGATTGTGTTCATGTTATGTCCTTATTAGCTGGCAGCTTTAAGCCGTCAGCGATCAGTCGCTTTTAGCTTCTTTATTAATCCTGTCAGCATGGCTGAAAGCTCTTTGGTTTCATCCAGCCACACAACTGTTAGTTTTGTTGGTAGATATTCAATTTCTGCACCGATATAAATCTGTGTTCGCGCTTCTGCTAGTGAAGAGCGGCTTATTTCTAAAAAGCGGATCTTCTCTTTGTTACTTGAGCGTGTCATGCCTTCAGCTATGTTGCTTGGCACTGAAAGACCTGCTCGAGTTAATTGATTGCGAAATCCATAGTCGGTAAGGTCGGTTGTTTCTTTGTAGATCTCCGCAGACAAACGTGCAGCTCATTTCCAAACATCAAGTTTTTCAAAGTTCATTGTTATCTCCCTTAAAACTCAAAGAATGAGTCAAGCCGGAGAATAAAAAGGACTGAAAAAGGGCTAGTCGGAAACTAGAGCTATTAGTGGTCAGTTTTATGACGCTCTTATCTGACAGCTGAAAGCTTATAGCTCACAGCTAGGTTACTTCTAGACCACGGTCTAGAAGTAACCTTCCATCTTCTTCTTCTCCATCGACCCAGAACTATCCTTATCAATCGCTCGCCCTTGCCTTTCAGAGGTGGAGGTCAACAACATCTCCTGAATGATCTCAGGCAATGTTTCAGCTTGTGATTCAATAGCTCCGGTCAGTGGATAGCAGCCAAGAGTACGGAAACGAACTTTCTTCATATGTGGAACCTCGCCATCTTCAAGAGGCATACGTTCGTCATCCACCATGATTAGAGTGCCGTCGCGCTCAACCACTGGGCGTTCTTCAGCGAAATACAAAGGAACCATGTCGATATTTTCAAGGTAGATGTATTGCCAGATATCTAGCTCAGTCCAGTTTGATAGTGGAAAGACGCGAATGCTTTCACCCTTGTCTACCTTACTGTTGTATACCTGCCACAACTCCGGTCTCTGGTTTTTAGGATCCCATCTGTGTTTCTCATCCCTAAACGAGAACACACGTTCTTTGGCTCGAGACTTTTCTTCGTCTCGACGAGCTCCGCCAAAGGCTGCGTCAAATTGATGTTTATCTAGGGCTTGCTTTAAGGCCTCTGTCTTCATTATGTCGGTATGCTTTGCACTACCGTGGTCGAATGGGTTGATACCTAGATCCAGTCCACGCTGGTTTTTGTGCACCAAAAGGTCGAGGTCATATTTTTCGGCCAGCTGATCGCGAAACTCAATCATCTGTTTGAACTTCCAATCGGTATCCACGTGAAGAAGAGGGAAAGGCACTTTGGCTGGGTAGAAGGCTTTGCGAGCTAGGTGTAAAAGAACTGAAGAGTCTTTACCTATAGAGTAAAGCATTACAGGGTTCTCAAACTCTGCGGTTACTTCTCGAATGATGTGAATTGATTCTGCTTCTAGTGCGCGTAAATGAGTGAGTCTATCTGTGTCCATCTGTCCGCTTCCATGTGTTTCAAGTTAAAAGGAAGCTAACAGTTGGGGTTATAAAATGCTCATAACCAATCTGTCTAAGTTATTGAAGTTATGACTATAAGAGGAAGTGCTTAATTGCTATGTTCTTATTTATCAATGCCTTATGACTAATTTTTGTTAGTTGGTTCAGATTGAAATCACATAAAGCATAAAAACGCACCACATATATCAAAAAGTAATATTGACTTGAACTGCCAATTTCAAACCTAAAACATCATCCTAGCTGATAGCTGATAGCTGATAGCTGATAGCTGATAGCTGATAGCTGATAGCTGATAGCTGATAGCTGATAGCTGATAGCTGATAGCTGATAGCTGATAGCTAAACTAGAAGAGTTGTCAAATTAGTAGTCATCTTTTTGTAAGCTTACAAAAGCTAATATAGTGTCTATGCATATTATGATTGGTATTCATTGAGAAACCTGATGAATATAAGTCATTCAAATTACGTAAGTTTTTTTCAAAAAATCACGTAATTTAGAGCCTTTAACCTAAGAATGTGTGATTTAGTTCAAAAATTGCGTGCAAGTTCTTCGTTAAAATGTCATCAAGTAACGATAAATTACTTACCAATATGCGCCAATATGGCGTTCTTTTTCTTGTGGAACTTAACTAGTTCCCGTAGAGTTTGCACGTCACAAGTTTATGCTCATTTGGTTGCATAGATGGTAAAGCCGAAGTAATTTTATTTCGGTGAAATATTCGTCAGTTCAATGACATAACTAGAAAATTTAAACGTACCGAATCGTGGAATTTCGAATAATCCTCTGGGCGGTAGCGTGTCAAAAGTGTGAGATTTGTGTAAAATCCCACCCAAACAACTCTAATTAATACTATCCATGAAATCGAATTTGAAAACGGTATTGCCTTTAGCGACCTTGCTATTGCTTTCAGGCTGTACTGTGCCTGGCTCACACCTACCGACAGACGACAAGCAAGTCATCAACACGGCTAAAGATGAAGACCAGATGACCGAGCAGGAGAAAGCGAATACTCCTATTGAGGTCGTCAATGTTTACCCACTGACACCATCATTCGTAAATCGCTATGGTAACTTTGCTGGTGGCGATACTGTCCACTCACTGAGCAACCCCGCGCTTGATGCAGAGATCTCAAACTATGAGTATGTGATTGGTCAGGGTGACATCCTAAACATAACTATTTGGGACCACCCGGAGTTGACAATCCCTGCGGTTCATACCGTAGTGCGGAAGAAGCGGGTCACTGTCCATGCCGATGGTACTATTTTCTACCCTTATATCGGCTTCGTTAAAGTAGCGGGTAAAACAGTGACTGAGGTTCGTAAAGAGATCTCAAGTCGTTTGGCTCGTTATATCGAAAGCCCTCAGGTAGACGTTAATATTGCATCGTTCCGTTCTCAAAAGGCTTATGTAACTGGCGAGATACGCCAACCGGGCTATCAGCCACTTACGAATGTGCCTCTTACTTTCCTAGATGCGATCAACCAAGCAGGTGGCCTAACTGGCGATGCGGATTGGCGTAATGTGACATTAACTCGCAGCGGTAAGTCTGAAACACTCTCTTTGTATGATCTAATGCAAAATGGTGACCTGACTCAAAACCGTCTACTTCGTCAAGGTGACATTATCCATGTGCCTCGTAACGATGCGCAGAAGGTATTTGTGCTTGGTGACGTGAACAACCCGTCGATGATTAAGATTGATCGTAGTGGAATGACTCTAACTGAGGCACTGAGCTCTGTCGGTGGTATTAACGAGTTGGCGGCTAACGCAACTGGCGTGTTTGTTGTCCGTAGCGGTGACCGCGACAAGCAACATGAAGAGTACCTAACTCAAATTCGTGAAGACGCGATGACCGCTGAAGAAAAGCAACAGCGTGAAGCACAACAGCAAGAACTTGGCAAGCAGGGTAAAACACCTCGTCCAGAAAGCATTACAGCGAATGTGTATCAGCTAGATATTAGTGATGCAACAGCTCTTGTGACCGGTACTGAGTTTGAACTGCAACCTTATGATGTTGTTTATGTAACTGCAGCGCCGATTGAGCGTTACAACCGAGTTCTTCGTCAGATTCTACCTTCTATCCAAGGCTTTAATGACTTGACCGAAGGTGCACTGCGTATCCGCAACTGGCCATAAGCTAAAGGTTAAGAGGAATTTCTTTTGTTTAACAAAATCCTTGTTGTTTGTATCGGCAATATTTGTCGTAGCCCTATCGGTGAAGAGATCCTAAAGCAGGCTTTTCCGAGTAAGCAAGTTACCTCGGCTGGTTTAGGTGCTCTGGTAGATAAAGGGGCTGATGACAACTCAGTCCAAGTATCGGCTGCGCATGATTACGATTTATCAAGTCATAAGGCTCGCCAAATCACTTCAGAAATGATTGCTGATACTGACCTTATCCTAGTGATGGAAAAAGGACATATCGATGCCATAACCAAGCTCGCACCTGCAGCACGCGGAAAGACCATGCTTTACGGACATTGGCTGAACAAAGAGATTCCTGATCCTTATAAGAAAAGTTACGAAGCATTCGAGCACGTCTACGAGTTGATAGACAAGTCCGCGAAAGAGTGGACAAAGCGATTATAAAAAGCTTCTAACTCTAATTTCTGATAGCTGATAGCCTAAAGCTGACAGCTAATACATAGAACCTATTACTGAATTCGTTAATTCCATGACCCAAAACAACCGTCCTAATCGTACACAGCAACCCCCACAGCCAGATGTAATAGACCTAGGTAAACTACTTGGTCTTTTGTTAGATGGTAAATGGATCATTATTTTCACCACCTTTGTTTTTGCCGTTATTGGCGTTACTTACGCTTTATTAGCAACCCCTATCTATAAAGCAGATGCGCTGGTTCAGGTTGAGCAGAAAACCTCAGGTTTTCCAGCACTAAGTGAAGGCTTGGGTGAGATGTTCGCTCAAGAATCACAAGCGTCTACCGAGATTGAGATCATCAAGTCTCGTATGGTACTTGGTAAAACCGTAGATAAATTTAATCTTACTATTGTTGCCTCTCCTAAATATCTACCTGTTATTGGTAAAGGCCTTGCTCAGCGAATGGGCGAAGAGGCTTTTATCAAGGTTGAGCGTTTTGATATCCCTGATTACGCACTGACCGGCGGTTACCAAATTACGCTAGACGATCCAACTATGGGAGCGTTTTCTCTTACTAATTCAGATGATCAACTGGTACTGAAAGGTAAAGTAGGGGAGTTGGCTCGTTCAGAGAATGGCGAATTTTCACTATTTGTTTCTCAACTAGTGGGCAAGCAAGGGCAAGAATACGGTCTAGGTAAACGCTCTAAACTTGATGCAATCCAATGGCTGAACGGTTCGCTCTCAGTTTCAGAGCGTGGAAAACAATCAGGTATTCTTTCGTTTGGTTTCGAGGGTGAGAACAAAGCACAAATCATCGACCTTCTTAACGACATTGCGAACAACTATTTCCTACAAAATGTTGACCGCAACGCGGCAGAAGCGGAAAACAGCCTAGAGTTTTTGCAAGAAAAGCTACCTGAAATAAAGGCTGAGTTGACAGCTAATGAAGATGCATTAAACAAGTATCGCCAGGACAATGAGTCTGTTGACCTTGGTCTAGAAGCACAATCAACGCTTAAAGTAATGGTAGAGCTAGAAGCACAACTTAACGAGCTAACCTTTAAAGAAAGTGAGCTTGCACAGCGCTTTACTAAGCAACACCCAGCTTATGTTGCTGTACTAGAAAAGCGTAAAACACTTGAGCTCAAAAGCGCCGCCTTGAAGGTCAAATTAAGCAACTTCCAAAGACTCAACGTGAAGTACTTCGCCTAACTCGTGATGTTGAAGTGAACCAGCAAATTTATCTTCAGCTTCTGAACAAGTCTCAAGAACTAGCTATTGTTAAAGCAAGTACTGTAGGTAACGTTCGTATTCTAGATGGTGCAGAATCATACAGCGCACCGGTTAAACCGAAGAAGCCTCTGATTGCAGTTCTGGCTACTCTTCTGGGTGGTATGTTGAGTGTCGCGTTTGTACTACTTCGAGCTGCGTTCCACCGCGGTATTGAAAACCCAGATCAAATTGAAGAACTTGGCATTCCGGTTTACGCAACGATTCCAAAGTCTGCTCAGCAAGAAAAAATCGACCGTCAACTAGCGAAGAATCGCTCTCGTAAAAAGTTGGTTCATGCAGAAGAGATGCTACTTGCTAGCGTAAACCCAGCGGATCTATCAGTAGAAGCGTTCCGCTCATTAAGAACCAGCCTTCACTTTGCTATGATGGAAGCGAAGAACAACATCATTATGATTACCGGCCCATCGCCAGCAATCGGTAAGTCTTTCGTTTCAGCAAACTTTGCAAGCATCATTGCTAGTGCTGGCCAAAAAGTACTTCTAATCGACGCAGATATGCGTAAAGGCCACCTAGGTCGTGGCGTTAAGTTAGAGCACGACAACGGTCTTTCTGATTACTTAGTTAATGACAAAGAGATCAATGAAGTAATCCACTCAGGACAGATAGAGAATCTAGAGTTCATCGCTAAAGGCAAAACTCCACCAAATCCGTCTGAGCTTCTGATGCATAAACGCTTTACAGAATTGTGTGAGTGGGCGAGCGAGAACTACGACATTGTAATTATCGATACACCACCGGTACTAGCGGTAACCGACGCAGCAATCGTAGGTCGCCAGGCAGGAACAACACTTATGATTACGCGTTTCGCGAAGACAGCGCCAAAAGAGATTGAAGTTTCCATAGACCGCTTAGAACAAGCTGGCATCGAAACTAAAGGTGTAATCCTAAACGCAGTAGAGAAGACTGCTTCTAGCTATTACACCTACGGCTACTACAATTACTCTTATAAGAGCGAATAAACTAGGTTCAGTAGCTTATTCCTCCTGTTATCCCGGAATTTGCAAAGCAAATATCCGGGTTCTTTTAGGAGTTACTACTCGCTTCATAACGACGCTAAGGCTAAATAGAGACATTCTCTAATTAGCCTTTTTAGTGCCCGTTATAAGAACCTATTGGGGCACTTTTTGCAAAAGTAGCAAAACCAAGACTTTACAAGGGATTGTCCGCAATGGACTGTCTCAAAATGAATGAAAAGTGTCTCAGGTCACAACAAAGCTCAGACACTGTTAAATAATAAAAACCTCTCTTTTCTTCACTAACATTTTATTTGTTGGCTAATAAATCATGAATAAGAAAAAAGTTCTCACCGTTTTTGGCACTCGTCCAGAAGCGATAAAAATGGCACCTTTAGTTCATGCTCTAAATAATGATGAGCGATTTGAGGCTAAATGTTGTGTTACCGCTCAGCATCGAGAAATGCTAGATCAAGTTCTTGAGCTTTTCGAAATAACGCCAGATTATGACTTGAATCTGATGAAAGCTGGCCAGTCACTTAACGATGTAACTGCTCGTATCGTCGAAGAGCTTAAACCTGTTTTGCAAGAGTTTAAACCTGATGTGGTTCTTGTTCATGGCGATACAGCAACAACGTTTGCAGCTAGTCTGGCTGCTTACTATGAGCAGATAGATGTAGGTCACGTAGAAGCAGGACTTCGTACCGGTGATATTTACTCACCTTGGCCGGAAGAAGCTAATCGACGTTTGACTGGTGTTCTTACTCGGTACCACTTTGCCCCTACCGAAACATCTAAACAAAATTTGCTTCGAGAGAACTTTGAGCCGTCTTCTATACAAGTTACTGGTAATACGGTGATCGACGCATTGCTTTTGATTCAAGAGAAAATCAAAAACAACTTAGATTTGAATGCCACGATGGCGGAGGAGTTCAAGTTCTTGGACGAGTCGAAAAAACTGATCCTTGTAACTGGCCACAGAAGAGAGAGTTTTGGCGGTGGTTTTGAGCGTATTTGTGAGGCTTTAGCTCAGGTTGCGAAAGATAGAGATGACGTTCAAATCCTCTACCCTATGCACTTAAACCCGAATGTACGAGAGCCGGTTAATAGAATATTAGGGGGACTCGAAAATATTCTACTTATCGAACCACAGCAGTATCTTCCTTTTGTTTACTTGATGACAAAAGCACACATAATCTTGACTGACTCTGGTGGCATACAAGAAGAGGCGCCTTCTCTCGGTAAACCAGTTTTAGTTATGAGAGATACCACTGAGCGACCGGAAGCCGTGACTGCTGGGACTGTTAAACTTGTGGGCACTGATATAGATATAATCACCCAAGAGTTAACGCGGTTGCTAACAAGTAGAAGGGCGTATGACGAAATGAGCTTCGCTCATAACCCTTATGGTGATGGTTTGGCGTGTCAAAGAATTTTAGAAGAATTAGCAAAATAGAAGAAGATATTATATGTCGTTTGAAACAATTTCAGTAGTTGGTCTAGGTTATATTGGTTTGCCAACCGCAGCGATGTTTGCCTCGCGTAAGAAACAAGTTATTGGTGTTGATGTAAATCAAAATGCAGTAGATATCATTAACCGAGGTGAAATCCATATCGTGGAGCCTGATCTGGATATGATAGTTCATGCAGCAGTTACAGAAGGCTATTTAAAAGCAGTAACTACCCCCGAACCTGCTGATGCCTTTCTAATTGCAGTACCAACTCCTTTCTTGGAAAGCGAGTCGAATGAGATCCCACAACCTGATCTAAAATACATTGAAGCGGCTAGCAAGGCGATTGCACCGGTATTAAAGAAAGGGGATCTAATCGTACTTGAATCGACCTCGCCCGTAGGCGCGACTGAACAAATGGCTGAATGGCTAGCAGAAGCTAGACCAGACCTCACATTTCCACAGAGTGTTGGCGAGGCGGCTGATATTAGTGTTGCTCACTGCCCGGAGCGAGTACTTCCAGGACAAGTCGTACGAGAGTTAGTTGAAAATGACCGAGTCATCGGAGGGATGACGGCTAAGTGTTCGGCACGTAGCGTGGAGCTGTATAGGACCTTTGTTAAAGGTGAGTGTGTGATCACAAATGCTCGTACTGCTGAGATGGCGAAGTTGACAGAGAATAGTTGTCGAGACGTACAAATTGCATTCGCGAATGAGCTATCAGTGATTTGTGATAAAGTTAACATTGATGTATGGGAATTAATTTCATTGGCTAATCGCCACCCTCGAATTAATATCTTGCAACCAGGGCCTGGTGTCGGAGGACATTGTATTGCTGTTGATCCTTGGTTTATTGTTTCGAAAACGCCTGAAGAGGCCAAGCTAATTCATACAGCTAGAAAGGTGAATGATGCTAAACCTGAGTGGGTGCTTGATAAAGTCAAAGTGGCTATAGCTGACTATCTCCAAGATAATCCTACCAAGTCAGCTAAAGATGTCATTATCGCTTGTTATGGGCTTGCTTTTAAGCCAGATATTGATGACTTACGAGAGAGTCCAGCACTGTCAATTGCAAGTAAAGTGACTAAAAGACATCCGGGGAGTGTGCTTTTAGTAGAACCTAACATAAGTCCGGACTGTCAGGTGATATCAGGTGCTCGATTAGCAGACTTTGAAACTGCATCTAAACTAGCAAACGTTCATGTGTTGTTAGTAGATCATGCAGAGTTTAAAAATAAGAGTTTGGATAGTTCTTATTTAGTTGACACAAAAGGTATATGGTTCTGATTTGTCTTTTAAAACAAGTGTAAAAACCCTTATTAGCTATTCGATTCTAACCAGAGTAGTTGCTTTACTATCGAATTTTGTATTAGCTTATTATTTGGGATTGTCTGAATACGGTAAGATTGTCATATATCAAGCGGTTTGGGGAATAGTTTCGTCTTTGGGGCATGGTGGATTTTATAAGCTATTATTTGTTAGTAAAGCAATGGCTTACTCTCAACTACGAGCTATGAATATAGTTAGCTTGACACTGACAATTATAAGTATTCTTGCTTGGAATTATTATGATGCTTCATTTAACTTGGTAGCGAGTGCTCTATTTCTTATTAGTTCTGTGTTTTATTTCAGAGCGTTACCATTATTTGTTGAGATGGAAAGAAGGTCTGAGTTTGCACTAAGCTCAAAGATTAGACTTTCAAATCAAATTATATTTAGCTTCTTGTTATTAATAACTAGCGTGAGTGGTGTCACATTAATTTACTCTTTTTGTTCGTCTCTGTTTATTTCACAATTAATAACTTACTATCATATGCGCTACAAAACTCATATTGGAAAATTTTTTAATTTGAGTTTGGATTATAAAACAAAACTGGATAAAGGCGATATCAAAGATGCAGCATATAACTTTTTTCTAGTCTAGGTAATACCCTTATTACACAGGGTGATAAGATAATAATATCCAACTTTCTGGGAACTTCAACAGTTGCTATCTATAACCTTTGCAACTTAGTGATAGTGCAAAGTATAAATATGTTGGGTCAAGCTATTTATAAACCACTACTTAACTTACTCAGAGAAAAAACATAGCATTTAAAATTAGTTGGTCCTGGTTTTTAATAGCTTTAGGGGCTATTTTTTCATAGGGTTTGTTCTGTACTCAGAGTCTGATTTTTTGTATAAGAGTTTCTCTCCTATGACTGTACAAATAGCCTACTGTTTTACAATCGTTGCAATTTTTAAAGTCATGGAATGGATTAGCGCCCCTGTATTAGATTTTAACAGAATGTACAACGTTAGATTTATTTCGGTACTAATCCAAGCATCTATTATAATTGCTTCCTTGAGTGTTGCTAACTCAGGGAATGAAAGTGTATTTTTGTCTATGGTCATTATCTCCCAATCAGTCAGTGGATTTTTATCTTATGTTTTTCTTAAGGCACATAAACTTTTATGAATGTAATTATTTTTATTCCTAACTTAGTAGGGGCCGGTGCAGAGAAAGTGGCACTTTCTATTTATAAAGGACTGTCAGAATATAGTAGTGTTGAAACTAAGGTTCTTGTACAAGAATTAAAAGGTGAGTTAATTAGTCAAGTCGATGAGAAATCACTACATTGTCTAGGTGTACGCTCTACCATTGTATCGTTCTTCAGACTAAGAGAATACTTGAAAAAAAATGATGTTGATGTAGTGCTTGGTATTATGAATATGCCTTCACTTATGGCTGTGTTGGCAAAAATGACGATCGCCAAACCCAAGTTTCAAGTTATATCTACAGTACATAATGACTTTAGGGTAGAAATCGAGATCTCCAACAAAAACTTAAAAGGTAAAATTAGAAACCTTTTTTAGTCTATTTATGAAATATTCAGACAAGATTATTTGTGTTTCTAATGGAATCAGTAAGTTAGCTTCCGATATATGGAATGTCAAAGATGAAAAAATTAACACAATTTATAATCCTATAGAAATACCACATATTACCCATTTGAAGGGCGAGCTGTGTAGAGATTATATTCATATAGGTATGGTTGGACGCTTGCACTACCAAAAGAACTATGAAGAAATAATCAAAGCAACACTGTTAGTTAATAAATTGTACAACATTAATGTTCGTGTATCGATTGTTGGGCAAGGTGATAAAATAGGTGAATTGCAAGAACTAGCAAACAAGCTTGGTGTGGCAGAATCTATCAATTTTCTCGGTTTCAAATCTAAACCATTTGAGAGGTTAAAAAACGTAGATGTGTTTTGTTTGACGTCTAAAAATGAAGGTTTTGGTAACGTATTGGTAGAAGCTATGAGCTTAGGTATACCACTGATTTCTAGTGATTGTGATTTTGGTCCACGTGAGATTCTGAATAACGGAGAGTTTGGATTACTCTATCCTGTAAATAATGTTCTTCGACTAGCGAGTGCTATTGCATCATTGCACGATAAAAAACATATGAATATTATTCATTAAAATCAACTGAAAGGTTGGAATTTTTCAAAAGCTATGGGTCGATTGAAAAATACTATAAGTTAATTGCTGAGTAAATTATAGAAATGAAAGTAAGTATTGTAATATTAAACTATAATAAAAAAGAACTCGCTTTAGATAATATTAGGCAGTGTCTAAGATTTAAAAGCGCTGAAGATGAAATAATAGTGGTAGACAATTTTTCAGATGACGGAAGTCAAATTGAACTAAGGAAACTCGAGCCACAAATTAAACTTATCGAATCAAATGAGAATTTGGGTGTTTGTGGCGGGCGAAATTTAGGCTTTCGAGCAAGTAAGAACCCGATTATTGTCTATCTTGATGATGATGCAAAACCTAATGAATTACTATTTGATAAGGTTCGCTCAAAATTTAGTGAAGATCCTAGTGTAGGTGTAATTGCATTCCGAATTAAGCATATGCCTGATGGTTGTATCGAAAATGAATTGGATGATGGCGAGGTAGCACATTATCACGGAGCTGGTCATGCGTTCCGCAAGAGCGTGTTAGAAAAAATCGATTACCTGAATGACAATATGAAGTTTGGCGCTCAAGAACTAGAGTCTTCTATAAGAGTCAAACTCGCAGGATACAAGGTCATATACGACTCAAATATAGAGGTTGAACATTGGTCGTACGTTCATAATAAAAAACATAGAGAGTTCAGATTAAAAAATTCTTTATATAACTGGTCGTATGTTTATGCTAGCTATTTTCCGTTTAGAAAAAGTGCAGTACTTATAACTAGGCGTTTATTAAGATTTGTGTCTTTTGGCATAAAGAATAATATTGAGATGAAAGTCATTTTTTAAATCAATTTTTTTGGTATTTATGGGTATATGCGTTTCATATTCATTGGAAATAAAAATATTCTACCAAAAGATTTGGTTGATTTTTATTTCAATCAAAATACCAAGCCAGACTTTGATACAAAACCTATATTCTCTAAAAAATGAAATATATACTGATAGCTATTCTATACCTACTCTCAATCATGACTGTTTTTATGGGTAGTTTAGGTCTTGGTTTTATTTTCTATCGGCTTCTTTTTGATGGCTTTTTTAGCGATTAAAATCGAGTATTTGAAATATTTTGACTTTTTCAGAGTTTCGATTGTTACAATTTTTCTTTTTGTAATTTTGATGTGTTATGTTATATCAGAGTTATTTAATGGGCATGGAGTTAATCTAAATACTTTCCTATCCTACTTGTCTTTACCTTTACTTATTCTTACTTTTAGTGGACAGAACGTAGAACAATTCAAGGTTATATTAAAGTATATATCTTTAGTATGTTCTTTATTCGTGTTATCTATATTCTTGTTTAATTTAATTGGTTGGGGCGTACAAATAGAGAACATATCAAATGTCCAAAGACTAACATCGTCTTTAAGTGTAAATGCGTTGAGTTTCCATATAGCAGCTTGTGCGATATTTGCTACGCTCTATTTAAAACATCTCGGTAAGGCTATTATCGTACTTTTCAGTTGTATTAGTCTTTATCTAATTCTATTGACAGGATCTAGAACTGGCCTTCTGTCTTACCTAATTGCAATAGTATTTATATATAAGGATTTTCTACCTAAAAATATAATATACAGAGTTCTTATAGTGGCTCCGCTTTCAGTATTGTCTATTTATTTTTTATGGCAACCATTGGAAAATGCTATATTTAACAGGGGGGGGAGTGGTCAAGACATGGTTCTATCTGGTAGAGAGATTATTTGGGGGAATTTTTTTGAGCAATTGACCTTTACGAATATAGCATTTGGATATGGTAGTCTAAATTCGAAGTCAATTATACAGTTGGATAATATAACTAGCTACCACAACTCTTACTTGCAGTTGTTAGCAGAAACTGGAGTGTTTGGATTTCTAGCATTCATTTTTATATTGATTTTAATTTTCACGTCTATCTACAGAACATGGTTTAGTAAAAGCTTTGATTCAACTTTTATTGGAGTGATTCTATTTTACTTTATGAATTCTTTTACAGAAAGTAGATATTTTACAGTGGGAGGATTGGGGTCAATAGTTGTGCTACTTTCGGTAATATACTTAATGAAAGTGAGGGCTAATGTAAGATATGATTAATATATATTTTTGGCAAAATATGCTTAGTATTCATCAGTCTTATTTTATAAGGGCATTAGCTAATTCAAGTGATTACAATGTTAATGTTATTGTGAGCGAAGATATTTCTAGTGATAGACAGGTGCAAGGTTGGGAATTACCAAATTACGGCAGTGCTGAGATTATAGTAGATCCTAGTGTTAAATGCATTCTTGATATAATCAACAAAGACTCAAACTCCATCCACATTCTTTCGGGAGTATCTAGTTATAAATTAACTACGATTGCATTCTTTTTTTGTTTTTTTAAAAAGAAGCGATTCTCAATACTCTCGGAGTCTGTACGTTGTTTAGGTTTTAAAGGGAAGTTAAAGCGAACCTTTTATAAACTAGAGAGTCTGCTTTATAAAAATAGATGCGATAGAGTTTATGCTATAGGTCGAAATGGAGTTGATTGGTTCACTAGTTTAGGTATACCAAAAGGTAAACTCGTTGAGTTTTCATATTTTACAGAGCCTAATAGTGAACGGAACTTTTCAGTGTCTGGAAAAGACAATACACAAGTTAAACTAGTATATGTTGGTCGACTAATCTCATACAAAGGTATCATTGAATTGATTTCTGCACTTGATTTGTGCCGTCACTTACAATGGAGTTTAGACATAGTCGGCTCAGGAGTATTGAAAAGTCAATTGGAAGATTATATTAAAGACCTATCTCTTTGTGAAAGGATTAATTTATTAGGGAATATCTCTAACTCTGAAGTGAAATATTTAATCTCTAAGGCGGATGCCTACTCCTACCAAATATAAACAATGAGGGATGGGGTGCTGTCGTAAATGAGGCTTTATCAGTGGGGACTCCGGTAGTTTGCTCCAATCATACAGGTGCATCTTGCTTAATAAAAAATGACACATATGGTCATATTGTTCAACCTGTTATAAAGGATATGCAAACTGTTTTAAGTAATATGATTTTATCGGGAAAACAGAGCCCTGAAAGCAGAGTAAGATTAAAAAACACTTTTAAAAAAGAGACATGTGAAACTGAGTTGTTAAAGTATTTCGAGCAAAGTCTAGTACGTAACAATGAGTTTCTACAACCGAAGTGGCATAGAAAATGAAAACAATAATAATAAATGCGACAGGTGCCAAAGCGGGAGGAGCAAAACAAATATTGCTCTCTTGCTTAATGAGCATTGATCAAGATGAAATGAATAATAATAAGTATATAGTTTTATCACCTCTAGTTGAGGAAGACATCGCACTTTCAAGTACAAATATAGAATTGATTAGACTATCAACTTCATCAATTTGGACATTTCTATTCTCGACCTTCTTCGTATTTTTATATGCTTTAAGATATAAATCACGTACTATTATTTCTTTTAACAACGTAAATGCTTTCTTTTTAAAAAGATGGTTCGACTTGACAACATATTTTCATCAGTTGAAAGCTGTAGAAAGTTCTGAAATTGACTTAAGGATGAAACTTATTAGGAAAAATATTTCCTTGTTAAAGGGGACTACAGTAATAGTTCAGTCTCATTTTGTAAAAAAAAGATTTCGTGAATATTTTGGTTTAAATTACGAAGTAATTGTCGCATGGCCAGGAATTAGAAAGATAAATCAAACCTGCGACTCTCGGTATATTTATGGATTGATTGAAGAAATAAAATTGGAGTATCAATATGTGGCTGTTTGGCCAGTCTCAATGGTATATTCACCGCATAAAGGTTTTCGGGTTTTATGGTCTCTAAGTAAGAAACTTGAAAAACTCAACGTCGCTATCGTCGTACCCGGTATTTAGAAGAAGTTGATCAACTACCCAACATATTTTCTGTTGGTTCTTTATCATCATTCGATCTTGATGCTTTATATTGTAAATGTAACTTTATGATCTTCACATCTACGTTTGAAACGCTGGGTTTGCCTATATTTGAATTTATTCAATTACAAAAAAATCTTTTCGTTTTAAGTGCTCCCTATCTTGCACCTTTGAGGGAGAGTCATGAAATAGCAAAAGAATATATTGTAGCCTGGGATGATGAAGATGACTTTTTCGCAAAGCTAGAATTGGATTATAAAGCTAACGATCATAGTGAGCGCGAAATTAATATACCCAATGAATATTACTTCGGTGATTGGTTTTTTTTGGACAGATAAATTATGAAACAAATACTACAAGACATGGCTAAAGGTGGCTCTAATTTGGTTGAAGCACCTGTGCCTAAAATATCGACCGGTAATCTTTTAATTGATACAAGAATATCTTTGATTTCAGCTGGAACTGAAAGGATGCTAGTAGACTTTGGTAAAGCTAGTTTGTTAGATAAAGCTCGTCAACAGCCAGACAAAGTAAAAATGGTTTTGGAAAAGGTTCAGACCGACGGACTAATGACTACGTTAGAGGCAGTACAGTCAAAACTGGCTCAACCATTGCCGCTCGGTTACTGTAATGTTGGCGTTATTAATTCTGTAGGTAACGGTGTTGGGAGTTTTAAAGAGGGCGACCGAGTGGTTTCTAATGGTCCTCATGCAGACGTGGTTCGGGTTCCTAAAACCTTTGTGCATTAATTCCCCAGAATGTATCCGACGAGGAAGCATCGTTTACGGTAGTTGCAAGTATAGGTTTACAGGGCATTCGTCTTGCGGAACCAACACTAGGTGAAGCTTTTGTTGTAACCGGAGTTGGTCTAATTGGCTTGTTGACGGTGCAGTTGCTTCGTGCACAAGGCTGTCGTGTTTTAGCTATCGACTACGATGATGCGAAGTTGGATCTAGCCAAACAGTTTGGAGCAGAGATCTGTAATCCGGGTAAGGGTGAAGATGTTGTTTCTGCTGGTATGGAATTCAGTCGTGGGAAAGGGGTTGATGGGGTTATTATTACTGCTTCTACAAAGTCAAATGACCCTGTTACACAAGCTGCTCTAATGAGTCGTAAACGTGGTCGTATTATTCTTGTCGGTGTTACTGGCCTAGAGTTGAATAGAGCAGACTTCTACGAGAAAGAACTAACTTTCCAAGTTTCCTGCTCGTACGGTCCAGGGCGTTATGATCCAGACTATGAAGACAATGGAAACGATTATCCTTATGCTTTTGTTCGTTGGACTGAGCAACGTAATTTTGAAGCAATTTTAGATATGATGGCTTCTGGTCAGATTGATGTAAAACCACTGATTAGTCATCGCTTTAAGTTTGAAGATGCGGAACAAGCATATGAATTGTTAACTGCTGATAAGTCAGCGTTGGGAATTTTACTTCAGTACGAGAGTGAAGTTAGTTCTCGTCATAAAAAGTCTATCATTTTGAACAAAAATGTAGTTTTCGAGGGATCTAAACCTGTTGTTGGTTTCGTTGGTGCAGGTAACTATGCTTCTCGTATGTTAATCCCTGCGTTCAAAACCGAAGGAGCTCAGCTACACACTATTGCGACTTCGGGCGGCATCAATGGTGTCACTCATGGTGAGAAAAGTGGTTTTGCGAAAACTACGACAGATACTAGTGCAATGATTTCTGACCCAGAAATTAACACAGTTGCAATCGTAACCCGCCATAATAGTCATGCACACTTTGTGTCTGAAGCACTAAATGCAGGTAAGAATGTCTTCGTTGAAAAACCTCTTGCAGTGACCTTGGATGAACTAACATCAGTTGAAGCAATTTATAATTCAAAAGCATCGAATGAAAATGCGCCCAAGTTAATGGTTGGATTCAACCGTCGTTTTTCACCTCAAGTTCAAAAAATGAAAGAACTTCTGTCTTCAGTTAAACAGCCGAAAAGTTTCATGATGACAATGAATGCGGGTGCAATCCCTGCTGACCATTGGACTCAAGACAAGGAAATTGGTGGTGGCCGAATTATTGGAGAGGCATGTCACTTTATCGATTTGATGCGTTTCCTTGCGGGTTCAGAGATCACCTCCGTTCAATGTCGTCGCATGGGGGACGTTGACGGCGTGGATATTACAGAAGACAAAGCTGCCATCATTCTAGGCTTTGCAGACGGTTCGTTTGGCACTATTCATTACCTTGCGAATGGTGCTGCAAACTTCCCTAAAGAACGTGTAGAGGTATTTGCAGCCGGTCGAGTTCTTCAACTCGATAATTTCCGAAAGCTAAAAGCATTTGGTTGGCCAGGGTTTAGCAAAATGAATCTGTGGAAGCAAGACAAGGGTCAAGCTGGTTGCGCGGCTGCTTTCTTGAGCGCTGTCGAATCTGGAAAAGAGTCTCCTATACCGGCCCACGAGCTCTTTGAAGTGGCCCGAGTGGCTATTGAAATTGCAGAGCAGCTACGAAATCAACAATGAGCTTCATATTAAAAGCAAGAACGGCGATAGACCTCGGTATTTTGAATTTGGCTCGAGTCGCCATTTATAAAATTGGTGTCCGCAGTGGATTAAATCCAGTCAAGCGCCTTTCTCAAGCCCCTATCTCGGGGCTTTTGTTTCGCCCGGTGTCACGTTCAGTGCAAATAGAGCGTTCCGCTCAGTATAAATTTTCTCCATTTGGTTGGCTGCCAGAGGTAACAGCACAAGAACTGGATTGGGGTCGCAGTGTGTTAACAGGGCATAGATTTGCAGATTTAGATAAGCCTTGGTTTGCATTGCCTGACTTTGATTCAAATGTTGGTGACATTAAAGGTATCTGGGAGACGTCAAGGTTTGATTGGGCTTTAGGCTTAGCAATAGACTACCTTACAGGAAGGGATAAGGCTTTAGAGGAGCTCAATGATCTCGCGAAAGGTTGGATGGAACAGAATCCGCCTTATTTAGGTCCGAACTGGAAGTGTGGTCAGGAAGCTTCCATAAGGGTTATGCATCTGGCATTTACCGCGAAGTTACTTAATCAAGTTTCTAAACCAGAGCCTGTACTTATGGCCCTAATAAAAGCTCACTTAAAACGTATTGCGCCCACGATATCCTATGCGATCGCACAAGATAATAACCATGGTACATCTGAGGCTGCAGCGTTATTTATCGGTGGCAGTTGGTTGTTATCCCAAGGAGATCACAGCGGCAAATATTGGCAGAGAGTTGGGAAAAAGTGGTTGGAGAATAGAGCATCACGTCTGATAGAAGCAGATGGTAGCTTCAGCCAGTATTCCTTAACGTACCATAGAGTAATGCTTGATACCTATGTAATGGTTGAGCTTTGGCGCCGCGAATTGCAGTTACCTAGGTTTACTGACAAGTTATACAACAGGGTTAAAGCAGCGACAGTTTGGTTGTACGAGATGACTCAGGCTGAAACTGGTGATGCCCCAAACTTAGGTGCAAATGATGGGGCTCGTTTATTGCAACTAACAGATACTGATTATCGGGACTTCAGGCCATCTGTACAGTTGGCATCAGTTGTTTTCTTAGAGGCTGTCGCTTGGAGAGAAAAAGCTGAATATGATATTCCATTAAGTTTACTAAATATTAATAAACCTAAAGCTGGATTGAATTCTCAAAAGACGTTTCATTTTGATAAAGGTGGGTATATCGGGCTCAGAAATGTAAATGGGGCTTTTGTTTTATTTAATTATCCGCGCTTTAGGTTCAGGCCTAGCCAGTGCGATGCACTCCATATTGATTTATGGCTTAATGGGGACAATTTGCTGTGTGATGGTGGTACTTACAGTTACAACGCTGGCCAAAATTACATTGATTATTACGGTGGAACTCAAAGTCACAATACCATCCAGTTCGATAAGCATGATCAAATGCCTAGAATTAGTCGTTTTTTACTGGGTGGTTGGATAAAGGCAAAAAACGTTGAATTCGATGAGTATGCGTTAAAGGGACAGGCAGGTTACCGAGATTATTTGGGGTGTGAACACCATAGAGGGATCGAGCTTACTGAAACGTCTTTGAAAGTAACAGACCAAGTTAGAGGTATTAAAGACAAAGCAGTGCTCCGTTGGCGATTAAACTGTGGAGTTTGGCAAGTTCAAGGACAAAAAATAACTAATGGTGTTCACCATATTTCAATAGAGAGTGATGTGAAAATTAATCGTATTCAAATCGTAGAGGGTAAAGAGTCCCGCTATTACTACCGTGAGAATTCTGTCTTTGTTCTCGAGATAGAGTTTACATCAGATGGAAAAATTATAACAGAGTATCAATTCTAATCATGAACATTCTTTATTTTCATCAGCACTTTTCTACCCCCAAGGGTTCAGTAGGAACTCGTTCCTATGAAATGGCTAAGCGTTTAATTCACCACGGACACAATGTGACCATGGTATGCGGAAGTTCTATAGGAGGCGGACCTGGCATAGAAACTCCTTTTGTCTCGGGAAAGCGCGAAAGTTTTGTAGACGGCATTCGCATTATAGAATTCGATTTAACATACTCTAACAGTGACGGCTTCGCCAAGCGCAGTATAACTTTCCTAAAGTTTGCACTAAAAAGTATCAGTATTGCTTTAACTGAAAAATATGATGTTCTTTTTGCTACCACAACGCCCCTAACAGCAGGTATTCCAGGCATTTTTGCCCGCTGGTTCCGTCGTAAACCATTTGTTTTCGAAGTAAGAGATTTATGGCCAGAGTTACCAAGAGAAATGGGAGTAATTAAAAATCCATTAGTCTTAGGAATGATGTCTTTTCTTGAATGGGTATCTTATCATAGTGCGGATAGGTGTATTGGACTGTCACCAGGCATTGTAGAAGGTATTAAAAAGCGCGGTGTGCAGCAAGACAAGATAATTATGGTTCCTAATGGCTGTGATCTAACCATCTTTAATCCAGAAATCAAACCTTGGCGACCCTCAGAGGTCAAAGGTAGTGATTTGATGGCAATTTTCGCTGGCACCCATGGAAAAGCTAATGGTCTTGACGCTGTCCTAGATGTGGCTAGCGAGCTTAAAATGCGTGGGCGCGAAGATATAAAATTCGTTTTGGTAGGCCAAGGAAAACTTAAGCCTGAATTGGAAAATAGAGCAGCACAATTAGCACTTAACAATGTTGTGTTTCATCCACCTGTGAATAAACAAAAGCTTGCGGGGTTAATGACTGGCGCTGATATAGGGATGCAATTACTAGCAAATGTTCCAGCTTTTTATTATGGGACATCTCCTAATAAGTTTTTTGATTATATTTCATCTGGATTACCAGTTGTTAACAATTATCCAGGTTGGTTGGCGGATATGATACAAGATACTCAATGTGGTATTGCAGTTCCCCCTGAAAATCCCGAGGCTTTTGCCGATGCATTGGAAAAAATCGCGGACACACCAGAGGTGCTCACTAACATGGGGGAATCTGCGCGTCAACTCGCAGAGAGTAAGTTTGACCGCAGATTGTTGGCCGATCAATGGGTTGAATGGGTAACTAGTATAAAAGTAAATGAGGCGAACCATGAAAAGACTGTTTGATTTGTCGGCATCATTTGTTGCTCTAGTTTTGCTTTCTCCTGTAATGGCTTTAATAGCTTTTAAAATACGTAAAAACCTAGGATCACCTGTGCTATTCCGCCAAACAAGACCGGGCTTAAATGGTGAACCATTTGAAATGGTGAAGTTTCGTACAATGAAAGATGCGGTTGACGCAAATGGTAAGCCGTTACCAGATTCTGAACGTATGACCCCTTTCGGAGATAAACTTCGCAACAATAGTCTGGATGAATTGCCTGAGTTGTGGAACGTCCTTAAAGGAGAAATGAGCTTAGTCGGACCACGTCCCTTGTTAATGAGTTATTTGTCTCTTTACAGCAAAGAACAAGCCCGTCGTCACGAAGTTCGTCCAGGCGTGACCGGGTGGGCCCAAATCAATGGTCGTAATGCGATTAGTTGGGAGAAAAAATTTGAATATGATGTTTGGTACGTTGAAAATCAATCATTTATTCTTGACTTCAAAATACTTTTACTAACGGTAAAGAAAGTGTTTATCAAAGAAGGCATCTCTGCTGAAGGTGAAGTTACAGCCACAGCATTTGAAGGGAATAGAGTTCGCGATAAAGAAGATCTAAAGAATGAAAAGTAGAATATATATATTGGGAGCCGGTGGATTTGGGCGTGAGGTATATCAATATTTGCTAGATTCGGGTACTACTATTGACGAAATTGTGGGTTTTTAGATGATAATTCTTCAGCTCTTTCTGATTACAATTGCAAACATCAAGTTATCGGTGACTTGTTTAATTTTAAGTTACCTAAAGGTGCGTTGCTCATAATGGCGGTTGCAAATCCATCTTTAAAGAAACAATTATATGATTTCTACAAACCTAAACATTATAATTTTAAGACGTTGATACATCCTTCAGCAGTAATCGGTGGCAATGTAAGTGTAGGTGAGGGCAGTATAATCTGTCCTCATGTGACGGTTACAACTGATATTTCTATCGGAAAGCTTTGTACGGTTAATGCACATTCATCAATTGGCCACGATGCGAAGTTAGGAGATTTTTGTACACTCAGTGGACATTGTGACGTTACTGGTTTTGCAAATTTGGATGATGAAGTGTTTATGGGGTCTCATGCTCTGGTCATCCCCAATGTAAAAGTTGGAAGAGGTGCCGTAATAGGTGCTGGTAGTGTCGTTATTTCAAAAGTAAGGCCTGGAATTACGGTTTTTGGTAATCCAGCGAAGAAAATAAAATAGAGGTATAGAATGAGTAAAGAAAAACAATTGTTAGAAATCATGGAAGAAATTCTTGAGGTTGATGACGTAACACTTGAGACAGAGTTGAACGATGAAAATTGGGATTCATTAGCTGTTGTCACGTTTATATCTGAAGCGGATAACGAGTTTGATAAAGTTGTTTCTCCATCCGAGGTAAATAAAGTAACTAAAGTAGCAGAGTTGCTTGAAATCATTAAATAAAGGTTAAGAGATTATCTAGATGTTAACTATTCCAAATGTAGGTATTACCGCAGTTGCAACGTCTGTCCCCAGCAGGTCAATCAATAATTTTGATTTGTCTGAAACTTATGGTGAATCAGAAGTTAGCAAACTTATCGCTAGCATTGGTGTTTTAGAGAGGCGTGTTTCTGATGATGTTACTACGAGTGCTGACTTATGTTTGGATGCAGCTAGTAATTTAATTGCTAATACAAAGATAGCGGTCGAAGATATCGAGGCCGTTATCTTTGTATCGCAAACAGCCGAATATCAACTGCCAGCCACGGCATGTATATTGCAAGACAAATTAGGTATCCCATCCACATCTCTAGCTTTCGATATAAATATGGGATGCTCCGGGTATGTCTACGGGCTCCAGGTTGCTTCAAGTCTCATTACCAGTGGTTTGAAAAATGTCTTGTTATTGGTTGGTGATACAATTAGTAAAATCGTAGAACCGGGGGATAGGAGCACTGAATTACTTTTTGGTGATGCAGGCACTGCTACACTTATTTCTTTTAGGTCAGGGTCAAATTTGGCGTTCGAACTTGGAACAGACGGTTCCGGATACGAGCATATTATTGCCAAGAAACCCATTCCAAACAGAAGGAGCAAGGATAGAGCAGCTTATTACTCTTTCTTAGAGATGAACGGTGGGGAAGTATTTTCATTTACTTTGAAAACCGTCCCTAAGCTTATTAATAGCTTTTTAAAAGATTTGAGAGTTAACCCAGAGGACATTGACAACTGCGTATATCATCAAGCCAATCACTTTATGTTGAAGCACTTATCAAAGAAGTCAAAATTGAAATCTGACCAAGTACCTATATCAATAGATAAGTATGGTAACACCAGTGGAGCTTCAATTCCTGTAACTTTATGCGCGGTTCCTAGGGAATCACATGAGAACACGATTTTAGTTGGGTTTGGTGTTGGCTTGTCATGGGGGATTGTTTTTTGTGACCTGTCCGACACCAAGTTGTTACCGATAAGTGAGTATTCTAGTGGCAAGTAATATATTAAAAAATAAAACTGTAGTTATCACCGGCGCGTCATCAGGATAGGTCGAGCTGTAGCGCAGGTTTTTAGTGAACAAGGCGCGCGAGTAGTTGCTGTTGCTCGAAATAAAGACCGCTTAGATGAAACTTTATCTACTCTTCAAGGTTCTGAGCATCTTTCTTTTCAATGTGACATCGCAGACCCTATGGCTATTGAGACGCTGTTTAAAGATGTTTGTAGTCAAATTGGTGAGATCGATGCTGTTGTTCATTGCGCAGGAATACAAAAAACACTTCCTTTGCAGGCTTTGAAAGAAGTCGATTTCGACAATGTATTCAACACCAACGTGAAATCAGCACAGTTTATCGCTAAGGCTTATCGTAAAAAGAATAGATATAACAAAAAAGGAAGCTCTTTAATATTCTTGAGTTCTGTCGCTGCAGTATGCGGTGAACCTGCAATATCAACCTATTCAGCTTCAAAGGCTGCACTTCAAGGACTGAGCAAATCTTTATCGAAAGAACTTGCTAGAAACAGTATTCGGGTCAATTGTATTGCACCAGGTCATGTGGAGACGGAAATGGCAATTGAATTTTCTAAGGGTCTGACAGATGACCAAAATAAAAGGATTCACGATAAACATCCCTTAGGGTTGGGCAAACCAGAGGATGTAGCTTATGCTGCACTTTACCTCGCTAGCAATCTGGCTAGGTGGGTTACAGGGACAACTCTGTATGTCGACGGGGGTTACAGTGCACAATAAAGCTGCAATCACAGGTATCACATCTCATATTCCCCATACCATGTTGACGAATGAACAGCTTGCAAAAGATTTCCCTGGTTGGAGTGTTGATAAGATATTTGAAAAAACGGGCATTGAATCTAGACCAATTGCAGGCGAAGAGGATACGTGTTCATCTATGGCTGTTCAGGCTTCTTTGAAATTGTTTAAAAAGTTTAATATCGAGCCTGAAACTATAGACTTCGTCTTACTTTGTACGCAAAGCCCTGACTATAAACTTCCCACTACAGCCTGCATTGTACAGGATCAGTTGGGTATACCAACACACGCAGGGGCATTGGATTTCAACTTGGGGTGTTCGGGGTATGTTTATGGATTGAGTTTGGCCAAAGGTCTTATAGAATCTGGCCAAAGTCGCCGGGTACTTCTAATTACGTCTGAGCTTTATTCTAAATACATTAATGAACAAGATAAGAGTGTTCGAACTCTGTTTGGCGATGCGGCGACTGCAACGCTAATCGAAGGTTTTGATGCTAATGAACCGTATTTGTCCAGCTTTGTATTTGGGAGTGATGGCTCAGGCGACAAGAATTTGATAGTACCGCATGGAGGTAGTCTTAACCCCATAGATGACAGTTCTTTTGATGCAGTAAGTGATGATAGTGGAAATATTCGTGCTAAATCGAATCTGTATATGAATGGCGCTGAAATACTAACGTTTACTCTAAAATCCGTTCCAAAACTCGTAACTAGTGTATTAGAGTTAGCGAATTTAGAAAGAAGCCAAATTAATCGTGTGGTTTTTCATCAAGCAAATAAGTTTATGCTGGATAAACTAAGAAAGAAAACAAAATTCACCGAAGAACAGTTTCTAGTTTCCTATGAAAAATTTGGTAATACAGTCTCCTCAACGATTCCTCTCGGTCTTGAATTAGCTATGAACGAAGGAAAGTTGAAAACAGGTGATAATATTTTAGTGTGTGGTTTTGGCGTCGGTTATTCTTGGGCTGGCGCAATTATTAAATGGATAGACAATGCTTAATACTTCGTTTTCTCCTTGGCCTTGCTTTACAGAAGAAGAAGCTGATGCAGTTAGTCGAGTACTACTGTCCAATAAAGTTAATTATTGGACAGGTAACGAGTGCCGAGAGTTTGAGAAAGAATTTGCTGCGTGGGCTGGAAGTAATTTTGCAATTGCTTTAGGTAATGGAACCCTCGCATTGGACGTCGCGCTGAAAGCTCTTGATGTTGGAGAAGGGGATGAGGTGATTACGACACCAAGAACGTTCCTTGCTTCAGCTTCCTCTATAGTAACGTCGGGCGCTTCTCCGGTATTTGCCGATGTAGACTTAAACAGTCAAGCCATTACTGCAGAATCTATCAATGCTGTTCTCACATCAAAAACCAAGGCAGTTATAGTTGTGCACCTAGCGGGTATGCCCGCCGAGATGGATGCAATTATGGCACTTTCTGAAAAACATGGTTTTTTTGTAATTGAAGACTGTGCTCAAGCACATGGTGCTAAATATAAGGGACGAGGTGTAGGCACTATTGGCCATATTGGTGCTTGGTCTTTCTGCCAAGATAAAATTATGACTACCGGTGGCGAAGGTGGCATGGTGACATGCAATGATGAATCACTGTGGCGCAAGATGTGGTCTTACAAAGACCATGGTAAATCCTATGAGGCCGTTTATGAGCGCGAACATGCTCCTGGGTTCAGATGGTTGCACGAATCATTCGGTACCAACTGGCGAATGACTGAAATGCAAGGTGCTATTGGTCGTATTCAATTGAAGCGAATGCAAGAGTGGACCAGTGCCCGTCAGTCGAATGGCGCTGCTATTGACGAAGTTGCAGAGAAGTTTAATGTTGTTCGCACGGTGAAAGTTCCTGACTGTATTTCTCATGCTGAATATAAGCACTATCTGTTCGTTAACACTGAATTTCTGGCGGATGGTTGGACTCGCGATAGGATTGTCGACGAAATAGTGAAGCGTGGTGTTCCCGCATATCAAGGTAGTTGTTCTGAGGTTTACTTAGAAAAGGCGTTTGATCAGACTCCTTGGATACCGGAACAAAGGCTCAAAAATGCGGTTGAATTGGGCGAAACGAGTTTGATGTTTTTAGTTCATCCAACTCTCACTAATGAAGAAATAGCTCTAACATGCAACGTGTTAGATAAAGTATTTGCTCAAGCACAAAAATAATGAGCGGTTAGGCCACATCGTCATGGTGTGGCTATCAACAAATAATTAATATCATCTATTATTCTCTAGTTGAATGGGTAGCTAGTCCTAGGGAGCTCTGTTTGTATCAAGATAATATAGAACGTATATGGCTTAAGTTTATGAAAAAATGCCTCACGAGTTTATTTCAACTCCCTCGATTTTCAAAACAAATTATTAGTATTGTTATTGACTCATTTGCCATACTGAGTGCGCTAGTTCTAGCGTACTGGATCAGATTAGGTGAGGCTCCTGCAGAAATATCAGAAATTGCTTTTGATACCGCTATTCTGACTGTCTTCTCTACGGTACTTTTAACAATTGCTATATTCGCATCTTTAGGCCTGTATCGTGCGATGTTGCGATATATGACCGTGCAGGTTGTTTCTCAAGTCATTATTGGTAGTTTGGGCTCTTCTCTAGTTTTAATTCTAGTCGGCTATTTCATTGACGGTTTTGTGCCGAGATCAATTCCATTTATCTACGCGGGTCTGCTTACTCTATTCTGTGCCGGTGGCCGATTGTTGATGCGAGCAATTGTCGTAGATTACGTCTCCAACATTAACAAGGGAAGGGTGTTGATCTATGGTGCTGGCTCTGCAGGACGTCAATTAGCTTCTGCACTTAAAACTAGCGAAGAGAATCGCGTTTGTGGTTTTATTGATGATGAGAAAGCACTGCAAGGTTCGGTGATTCAGGGGCTTCCTGTATACAGCTTCGATAAAGCACAAGCAGTTATTGACCAAGACCGAATTCAACGTGTGTTGCTTGCTCTTCCTAGAGTCAGTCGAGCACAGCGCAAAAAGATTATTGATACTCTTTTGCCTTTAACGGTAGAAGTACTGTCTGTTCCAACGATAGAAGAGATGTTAAAAGATGATCAAGAGATACAGTCAGTACGGGAAGTTCCTGTAGAGGATTTGCTCGGTAGAGACCCTGTTCCACCACGCAAAGATCTGCTAGTTCAAGATATTGAAGGCAAGGCTGTGATGGTAACAGGTGCCGGTGGTTCCATTGGTTCAGAAATTTGCCGCCAAGTTTTAAAGAATAATCCTAAAACACTCGTACTTTTTGAACTAACAGAACTAGCTCTTTATAGCATCGATAAAGAATTGCAAGAATACGTTACAAAGAACGATTTACCTGTTCGTATCGTACCCTTGCTAGGTTCGGTGCAAAGAGTTAACCGACTCGAAAAAACCATGCGAGCCTTTGGTGTCCAGACAATTTACCATGCAGCTGCATACAAGCATGTTCCAATGGTTGAATTCAATGTTGTTGAAGGTGTTCGCAACAATGTTTTTGGTACCTATTACACTGCTAAGGCGGCGATGCAATCTGGTGTAGAAACATTCGTACTTATATCCACTGATAAAGCGGTAAGGCCAACCAACGTAATGGGCGCGTCTAAACGCATGGCTGAGCTCGCGATTCAAGCAATGGCAAAGAAATGCATAAATGAGAATCTATCCACTCGTTTTAGTATGGTGCGCTTTGGTAACGTTCTAGGCTCATCGGGTTCGGTAATCCCCCTATTTAAGAAGCAGATTGTAGAAGGGGGGCCTATCACTATTACTCATAAAGACATCACTCGTTACTTCATGACTATTCCTGAAGCGTCGCAGTTGGTAATACAAGCTGGCGCAATGGCTGAGGGTGGAGACGTATTTGTTCTTGATATGGGAGAGCCGGTTAAGATTGTAGACTTGGCAGAAAACCTAATTCGTCTGTCAGGTTTAGTCCCTAAAACCGAACAAGATCCCTACGGTGATGTAGAAATTACCTTCACTGGTCTTCGCCCTGGTGAGAAGCTCTACGAAGAACTTCTTGTAGGGGAAGAGGAACTCGACACAGAGCACAGCCAAATCAAGCGAGCTAATGAAGTCTACCTTCCTTATGAGGAGTTTATGACTTACTTAGATAAGATGGATCAGGCAAGTCATGATTATCAACATCAGAAGATTCGAGAGTTACTTTTAGAATTGCCACTTCAGTTCAACCCGACTGATGATATTAATGATTTGGTTTGGAATGAGAAGGTTGCACGAGGTTTAATTGTGGTTAAGGATGCGGTGAACAGCTAACACGAGTCTAGAGATTTAATTAATATTTCTAGATTTGATTATTTCAATACACTCTAGAAATAGACATTTAATTAGAATTAATGAATTGGTGATTAGAAAATGAAAATAGCTATAGTCGGCACAGGCTACGTTGGCCTGTCGAATGCTATGTTGCTTGCACAGCACCACGATGTGGTTGCTGTCGACATTATCGAAGAAAAAGTAAAACTACTTAATAATAAAATATCTCCTATAGTCGATGTAGAAATAGAGGACTTCTTAGCAAATAAGCCACTGTCTTTCACCGCCACCTAGATAAAGAGTTGGCGTATAAAGATGCGGATTTTGTCGTGATTGCTACGCCAACAGACTATGACGTGGAAACTAACTACTTTAATACTTCGTCAGTAGAGGCGGTTATTAAGCAGGTAATGGAAATTAATCCTGAAGCTGTGATGGTAATTAAATCAACCGTTCCTGTAGGCTACACCGCTCGAATCAAAGAAGAGCTGGGTTGTGACAACCTTATCTTCTCTCCAGAGTTTTTGAGAGAAGGGCGCGCACTTTACGATAACCTGCACCCATCTCGCATTATTGTAGGAGAGCGTTCTGAACGTGCTGAAACTTTTGCAAATCTATTAGTTCAAGGAGCAGAGAAAGAGAACATAGAAGTGCTCTTCACAGATTCTACGGAAGCCGAAGCGGTAAAACTGTTCTCGAATACCTACCTTGCGCTTCGCGTGGCTTACTTTAATGAGCTTGATTCGTACGCAGAAGCACATGGTCTCGATTCGCGTCAAATTATTGAAGGTGTAGGTTTAGATCCTCGTATCGGTAGTCATTATAACAACCCGTCATTTGGTTACGGTGCTATTGCCTACCTAAAGATACTAAACAGCTTCGAGCGAACTACGCTGATGTGCCAAACAACATTATCGGCGCGATTGTAGATGCAAATACTACACGTAAAGATTTTGTTGCAAACTCAATACTGAAACGCAATCCAAAGCGCGTGGGTATCTATCGTTTAATCATGAAAGCAGGTTCAGATAACTTCCGTGCCTCTTCTATCCAAGGTATTATGAAGCGCCTAAAAGCTAAGGGTATAGAGGTAGTAGTGTACGAGCCTGTTCTTGAAGAGCCAGAGTTCTTCCATTCTGCAGTCATTAAGGACCTTAACGAATTCAAAGCAATGTCTGATGTTATTGTCTCAAACCGCATGGTTGGCGAGCTGGCGGACGTTGAGAGCAAAGTATATACGCGCGATCTATTTGGTTCAGATTAAGAGAAAAATATGAAATATTTAGTATCTGGAGCGGCTGGCTTTATTGGTAGTGCTGTTGTTGAACAACTTACCGCAAAAGGCCATACGGTTGTTGGTATCGACAACATTAATGACTATTATGACGTAAACCTTAAGCTAGCGCGCTTAGAGCGAATCAAGCACCCGAATTTTAAACTAGTCGAGCTTGATATTGCTGACCGTGAAGCTATTGCTGAACTGTTCGAAACTGGACAGTTTGACCAAGTGATTCACCTAGCGGCACAAGCGGGGGTTCGCTATTCAATTCAAAACCCACATGCGTATGCAGACTCAAACTTAGTTGGGCACTTGAACATTCTTGAAGGGTGTCGTCATAACAAGGTGAAACATCTGGTTTATGCATCATCGAGCAGCGTGTACGGGCTCAATGCGAAAACGCCGTTTTCCACATCCGACTCAGTAGATCATCCAGTATCTCTGTATGCAGCGACTAAGAAATCAAATGAGCTGATGGCACACAGCTATTCACACCTTTATGATATTCCGACTACTGGTCTTCGTTTCTTCACGGTATATGGGTCTTGGGGCCGTCCGGATATGGCACCATTCATCTTTACTAAAAAGATCTTAGATGGCGATACCATTGATATTAACAACAATGGTGATATGTGGCGCGATTTTACCCACGTAGACGACATCGTCGAGGGGATTGTTCGTATCGCGGATGTTGTTCCAGAAAGAACTAATGATTGGACAGTTGAAGACGGTTCTCCAGCTACTAGTTCTGCTCCTTATTCGGTTTACAACATCGGTCATGGGTCACCAATCAAATTGATGGATTTCGTGAAGGCTATCGAAGATGAGCTTGGCATTGAAGCGAAGAAGAACTTCCGAGAAATGCAACCAGGTGACGTGTATCAGACCTATGCAGATACTCAAGACTTGTTCGAAGCGACAGGCTATAAGCCTCAAGTCTCTGTAAAAGAGGGCGTTGCTGAGTTCATTTCTTGGTATCGAGAGTTTTATAACAAGTAATTGTTGCTCTAATTCTTTTAAGAGCGCTTTAAATAGCTTGTTTTCAGTAGAGGCCGGAATGTTCAAACGAGCATTCCGGCTTTTTGCGATTTAAGTGTTTGCTAAATGATAGGCACAACTTCTTTATGCAGATGTAGCAAAGATGAATAGCTCCCTAGCTTATGATGGTGCAAGCTTGTTCATCAAATTATCAAAAGCCTTTCCATCTTGCTGTGAAGCGTTAGCGACATAAGGCGCATACACATCAAACAATAATCTACTGTCACTGTGCCCAAGCATCTGCGAGATATACAAGGGATTTTCTAGCGCAGCGATATGAAGCACTGCTGCAGTGTGGCGAGTCTCATAAGCTCGTCTTTTTGCAAGCCCTGCTTTTTTCAGTGTTGGATACCAAAGCTCCTTACTGACCCAATGAGTATCAAGGGGCAGTCCCTTTGCATTGGTGAACACGAAATCATCAGTACTGTCTTCTCCATAGTGAAGGCGACTTAGCGCATCAAATAAGGTGTCACACATCTTCAAATCACGTCTCGATTTGGGCGTTTCACATCACACACCTCCCCATTTACATAATTATGGCGTATTCGAATTAGGCGATGTTCAAAGTCGATATTTGCCATTTAAGTGCATGGATTTCACAACTTCTCATCCCTGTCCAAAAACGCAGAATGAAGTAGTCACGCCAATTGATGTCCACCGCATCCAAAAAGCGCTTTACCTCCTGAACTGTTAATGGTTTTGAGTTGGCTTTCTCCTCTTTGAGCGCTTTGTATTGACGAAGCGGATATTCAAACTTAAACTCATCTGACGCTAAACTAACGATCGCCACCAACGGCCACAGAATATTGTTGATGCGTCTATTAGAAAGGCGTTTTGTTCCATCCGGTTTCATATCTTCCATTAGCGACTGACGAAAGAACTCCACTTGTGAGAGAGTGATTTCGTTTACCAATGTATTGCCAAACTCTGGAAACAGATAACGTTCTAGATTATTTCTCACCGTGCCTTTATAGCTGTTTTTCCATTTAGAAAGCTGGCGTTGATACCACTGCGTCGCAAAATCATCAAAGTACGGATACAAACGATCCGGGTGTTTGGCGCGTTGTAGTTCTTCAAAGCGTTTCACCTTATTGCTTTTTGGAAAGTAGTCACGGTATTCAAAGGTGCCTAGTGCGATTTCGGCATTGATGCGTTTCAACATCGCTTTGGCTTTGTTGAGGTTCTTCGGTGTTGCTACCATCTTAGTGCCTTCACGAAAGCGAACACCAAAGATGTGTATATCAAACTGAATGCGTCCATTGGGGCGGATACGAATGTGAGCCATGTTGGTCTCCATCAATCAAGTGATACCCTTAACCGATGGGATTCGATAGAATCTTGCCATCGGCTGGGTTGGGTTTAAGTTCCTGCAGCCGGTGCGGAGGGAAGTGGTTGCCGCCACTTCTCTCCAACTGCGTGTTTTTCTTTTCTGCTCCTTTCTTGTCTCCTCTTTTTTCATCCTAACTGTTCTATCAGGCAAATCTCACCGCACTTCATAACTTTTTTGCCAGTAATCTTTACCCATACACTTAGTGTAACTCGGCCAAAATATTGTCAACCCCCTTGCGCTTGTTGGCTCTCGCCACTTGTAAGTCTTAAATGTAGTTCTTAAACACAGTGCCTATTCGCTCTCCAATATCAAACTCTACTCATTACCATTTCGTAAAGTTAGCAACGCGAGATAGCCTCAAAAGTGAAAGCGGTTTGGATAAGGTCACTCACATCATCGCACCATTATTTCTCTACCTCTTGATCCACTAGTTCGTCATAGCATGCCCAAACATATCGAGCTGTTTAGGGTTGCTCTGTAGCTTTGCTTCATACTCTTCTTTGATTTTTAGAGCTTTTTCTAGATTTCCCATATCTGACTGAACAGGGAGCGTGAGGTAGGGATGGGTGTTGTCTTTATCACCGAAGAAACCTAAAACCCGATGTCCGTCATCGGCTATCAAGACCTGAAGTTTTATCTGTTTGGTTTTGGTGATGTCTTTGAGTTTGCTTTTGATAGCTCTCATGTCGGATAGCTTGAAGCGGTAGAGCCTGTATCCTTTGGTATGGATGTCCTCGGTAGAGAGAAAGGAGGCACACTTGGGATCATAGGGGTTATCGCACACCATCACACTGTCTGGGCCGATGAGTAGGTAGCCAATATCATTTTCTCGAATCGAGGCGGCCATGGTTTCGATGGCGATTTCTTTTTTGAGCGCCTCGATGATGGCGACAAAGCCTGCTTCTGGCTCATAGTTGCAGGTAGGCTGATGTCGATATTCAGACAGAGAATCCCAGCGCTGACTTAGGGTGGTGACATTGTCAGAGAATACCGCTTGCTCGTTATCAATATAGAGGAGTAGGTGCTTCTTTTGGGTATGGTGACAAAGCTCATTCAGGGCATTTGTGCTTTCTTCATTTAGAAGTAAGTAAATACTCTTTTCAATCTTGCTAGGCGCAGGGTAGGAGAGCCATTTCTGATCACGCAATATTCTAAAGCTCGGGTCCTTGAGCGCTTGGCTTTTAAACTCAAAGGCTTCAAACGGCTGATTATCAAGCGCTGCTTCCACCATGGCTTTGAGTTCTGATGTAGGAACGGGCGAATAACCCAAATTATTGACGAAGTCTAGATGCTCGAGGTGCGCCTCACACGGCGCTTGGGCTTTTTCATCGCACCATACCCGATCTTTGGTGACGACTTTCAAATTGGGCCGGCGCTTTCCGCCATAGACGAGGTCAATCTCGAGAACGGTACTGGGGGTTACGTATTCGAGAGAGGGGAGAAGGGCACGTTTCAAAACTTGCGCATCAAAACTCATTTTTCCGGTGTTTAGTGATGAGTCTTCGGCAATTGGCAGAGTAATGACCATCAATGCGTCAGTCTTACCCCCGATAATGATCACCGTGTGGCTTTTCTTATCAATGAGGAACGTGACCATGGGATTGGGATCATGCTTGGGAATACTTTCAAGCAATAGTTTAAAGGAAACCGAATAGGGGTAAGGGATGTTAAGCATGGTGCACTCCTTGCGTGAGAAAGTTCATGATGGTTTGATGGAGCATTGGACTTTTGGGGATAAACTGAAATCGCACTTCAAATTGGCTCGGTCCATCACCACAGGTTTCAGTGCTAATAGGCTCGCGCCTTTTGGCATAATGCTCTCGTATCAATGCCAGCTTTCTTTCTGGACTCTGTTTTCGGTTTTGGGTTAAGTGAAAAGAGAGTGAGTAGCCGTGAAACAGCGCAGAGCGAAATACCTCGTTAAACGCCTTGGCGTTTCGTTGGTTGCAGTCAAATTGCAGCGTGAAGCCCAGTTCATCGCTCATAGGCTTAATGGGGCCAAGCGCCTGTATTGCAGTGAGTTGAGCTTTTGAAAGTGAAATAGCCTCGTGCTTGCCGATTAACTTTTCAAACTGACTGATGGCCTCAAACGACTCTTCGCCAGAGCTTAGTGCTTTGAAGAGTGCGGGCGTTTGCCAATGAAAGAGCGGTTGGGGAAGTGAGCGTCTACTTGGCTTGTAAGTGGCCTGACTGCTCTCAAGGTTTTTTGCCTGCCAAAGTTCAAGAAAGTCAAAACCCATGGGGACTTGAAACACCTCTGGGAGTGCTGAGCTCAGTGCCGGAACAGAGTGCTTGAGTGCCCCTTTGTACATTCGCTCTACAAGCGTGGATTCATCGACGTAAACCTTACTGTCTTGGCTGCTACTAGCCTTGTCGTTGTCGCCATTAGGTACATCCAAATTCGCAGTGTCACTAGCGAAGACATCTTCAGCCATTTCGGCGTCCTCACAGTGGCGCGTTTTTGAACTTGCCCCACTTTGAGTCAACTCAGGCACTGGAGCGTTCGGACTCAGTCCAAGCACATATCGAAGCTCTTTAAGGTCATAACCTTTCTTGGTGTCAGAGAAGAAGGCGGGCACCCATTCCACGCCATGTAGGTAACTGCGCCGAGTGATGGCATAGTATTTATGCCCGTGCTCGTTGCTAGTGACATCCAGTAAGATGTCACTATTCATCTGCTTAAACGCGCGACCTTCTAACCAAAAGTCAAACCGCAAGTGACAGTAATCCTCTGAAAGTAAAAGTTCCGATGTGCTGGTGGCGAGGTAACCGTTCACACCAATTGACTGTGCTTTTAAACACGCGAGGGTTAGGGCTTGCAATAGGAGCAAGTGGGCGCCGGAATGGCGAAGATGATGAAAACGGGTTTTGTGCCCAAACAGGGCTTTTAGAGCTTGTGTGACAGGGTAAAGATAGTTCTCCTGTCTTGAGTGCATGGACTCGCCCACAAACCCAATCAATGGCAAATTGGGCGGCAAGTGCGCTTTAAGGTCCAGCAGTTGGTGTAAAAGCTCAGCCAGATTCTCTGGCAATGCCATGTGCACATTGCGCGAGCACTTGTTTTTGGTTTGCCCCTCCTTAGTGTGCGTGATATGCAAGCAAAACAGTGTGCGTTGCGTTTCCAAAACGATGACATCTTGGCATCGAAGCCTCAGCACTTCCCCTCGCCTGAGTCCGCCATACAAGCCCAGCACAGCCGCCACCACCGCGCTGAGTTTTTGAAAAGGCGTACCGTTGGTTGTGTTAAGAAGCGCATGGATAAGACTATCCAGGTGCTCGGGACTAATTCGAAATGCATCGACGCGCAAGGCCTGTGTGGGAGAGTCGAATTCGGTAATGTCCAGATCTTCGGTGAGCGCAATGTTGGGCAAATAGCGAAAGAATCGGCGCATCAAATCGCGATGATTGTCGGTTTTTAAAGAGTCATACATCGCCCTTGCCCAGAACTGCAGTGCCTCTGGGTCGCTGGCTTGTTCGTAACTGAGTGGAAATTCCTTAAGTAAGCTCACGATACCGGTGTATTTGTCCAGTGAGGCGGGTGCCAGGTTCTTCTTTTTTTCACCACCGTAAATAATCAGTTCTCTAGTGACCAACTCGAGTAGCGTGGGTAAGACATTATCCATCGGCCATACGGGGTCGCTTTCAGCCATTAAGCGTGATTTGACTTTATTCCTCGGCTCTTTTCTTACCTGCCTCAAAAGCGCTTTGTGCGGCCATTTTGTATCCGATCCAGAACTGTCCCTCTTGTGGGTGGTGCGCACACTTGGCTTTTCATAGAGCTTTAAGAGACCAGTTTCAATTTGTTTTGAAGAGCGCTGAGGCGGTTCAAAGGCCACGTGGCGGCTGGCACTGCATGGTCGCGCAGAAGCTCACTTGGATACCCATAGGCGCAGTGCCAGATGATTTGAAAGATGCAGTGCCAGTTGGCCGCTTTTAGGCGCTTTGGAACCGAAGCATTGGGATCAAGAGCGTCGATAAGGGGAGCAAATTCATAGCGGGCGCTTAAAGGGGCTATCCATGCATTCCAATCCTCGACAGTCGATTTAATTTCACGCTTGAGAGATGCGGGGCTTCGTTTCTTGGCACCATCACCTTTGGATGGCAGTGTCTGATCAGAATGCGTTTGGTAATAATTCCAGAGTACGCGACAGGCGAAGGGGGTAAGTGCATAGCGGGTAAAGGACGGAAGTTCACCCGATTTTAGCGTTTGATTGGGGTGATCAAATCGCACAGTGAACTGCCCATCTAATTTCTCAATCGATGAGCTATTACTCAGCACATCAAACCAAATGGACAGAGGAAGAGGCGCCACCTCCATTGACAGAACGAGAATCACCTCGCTGGCACAAAGCGGCGCTCGGGTGTGTATCCAATCGACCTTTTGTGCTTGATAGTGTTTATGAACCGCACTCCCTAACTGAGCGTGGGCGAAGAGCTTTATCATCCATTGCTGTTTATGGTCTCGATAGCGGGGCACTTTGCTTTCGGGAAGTTCCCATTGGCATACCTGTTCTAAATAAAGTAGGCATTGCTCTAGTCCTCTGTGCACTGCACGGCGGCGTCCACCAGGGATGTCTTTGAAAGACTTGCGGATTGAGGCGAGGGCGTCAGAGCTTAACTTACGTTTATTGGTACTGGCCTCAAGCAGGCGTTTAACCACCACCTCGAGAATCTCGGAGCTCTCGCATGGTTGACCCAACCCCTCAAAGAAATCCTCAATGTGACGGGTAAGTGAACTATTACGGCTCATTGGCAGTTTCCTCAAGGTCATTAAACTGTTTGGAAGGCAGAGCGGACGGGTTATGGCGCGGAATGTGGTCAGGCCCCAGCTCAAGTTTTGTTGGAATTCCATTTAGGAACGCGTACAAACTGTCCTCCTCAGATGAGAACTGTTGAAAGCTCCCCAAGTGCTCACCCAATTCGGCATGCCCCATGAGCCGGTCAATTTGCTGACTGGCCAGTTTATGCTGAGTGGCCAGTTTAGGCGCAGTTGAGGTCAGCGCCATTTGCGCAAAGGTGTGGCGCAGTTGATAAGGTCGATACGCGTAGAGGAGTCTTCCCAGAGCTCATTGAGGACGTGAGTGAGTTTGCTACGTGAGAGTTCAAGTGCGCTCCCTTCATCATCGAGCAGATACCAGAGCCAAGGGGAGGTAGGAGACAGCCCAAGGTGATGACAAATGATGTGTTGCATCGCCACGTACTCTTTCAAAGCATGCTGTAAAAAATCGCACAGCCAAATCGGTCGAGGTTGCCCTTTGTCAGTCACAATGGCGTCTCGGTAGTCAAAGCACTTTGCCTTTTCTATCGAAATGGCATGATTGGGCCTGACACCCGTCAGAATCAAAAAGAGAAAGGCAATTTGATAGGTTCGCCAATTATGATAGGAAATCAGATCGGCCTTGCTTGATAGGCGGGTTCTTGCATTATCCACCCTTGATCTGAGTCTGGCGAAGAATGCCCTGACCCCACTGATGTGCAGGGCACGGCATGAACCGTATTCCACAGCCGGTAATTCGATGTAGGAATAGGTCTTGCGGCCTTGCTTTCTTACAAAAGAAGGAATAGCACCTGTGCGTTTTAAGTAGCTCGGCATGGTGACATCGCCTGAGCTAGCAAGTTGGAGTCGTCCTTGGTAGTTAATGAAAGAGCTTAACTTTGCCAGTCGATACAAACCGCGGTTGTGTGCTTTGAAAATCTGATATCTAAGTTGATTGGTGTTCGCTCGTTGATAGTTATCGGCATGATGATGGTGAGTGAAGGTTTTGGGAAGTAAAGTGCGCTTTGCCAAGGCCGACAACTCGGGGTCGGTGCGAATCATGTCTATCCAGTAGCGAAAGAAGCTGTCTTTTCGCATCGCGTGCAAGTGAGACAGAGGTGGTAGCGTTTTCCATGTTTTCTGCACCGCTTCGATAAGCTGAGCATGTTGCGGCTCTGTAAGAAGAGCCTTGCCTCGGGGTGAATTTCTGATGACTGAGAGAAAAAGCGCATTAAACGCCGCAGGCACGGGTTGCCAATGTACGGCGCCTTTATCATCGCAGTGATAGCGTAGTCCGAAGTCAACCCAAGATTCACCATCCATTAGGATGATTCGAAGTCCATATGCTAGGCAATCTGCATTGCCCGCCACCGGAATGCAGTTTGGTAGCTCATCCATGCTGTCGGTGAACACGAGAGCGCCTGTGAACCACCAGATTAAAAAAGTGACTTGTTTGCGCCTGCACACCATGTCGCTGTCGCCTTTACGGTGAATGCGCTCCATCGCAATCATGAGTTTGACGGCGACATCCAGTGCTTCTGGACTCGCCCCGCCACTATTTTGTCCGCGGTTGCGTTTTCCTTGTGTTATTTGTCGACTCATATCAGTACCTCGTTCAGATGTTTTTTAGTGTTCCTCCCTATCTATCGGCACCTTTGTGGATTTTGAATGGTATTAATTGGCGCATTTTGCCCCCCCAATAAACGTGTGGTAGGTGAGATTGATTAAAAAACGAGGCGGAATGGGGCTTTAGGGCTCTATGTGAGTCCTACGTGTGTTGCGAATATTTTTATGCAGAAGAGCTTCAGGGGTGCGGATAAAGCAGGTGAATCTGGGGTTATAAGACGTTAGAGCGAGGAGGTAAGCAATGTGCTTCCACGCCAGAGAGGGAATACTGACAACCTACGTAATTCGGTGAGAAGCAAAGGCTCTGGGCGTAGAGTCGATATCGGGTCAGGGTACAGTGTCGATCCCAAAGCTCGGCTCGATCACCACCTAGATAGGTTAAACACAGATAGTACTTTACTAAGCCTAGGTTTGAGAGGCGCAGATGCCATCGCATATCTTTCAGCGCGATGGGCTTTTCAAATGCACAGACGTCCACATAGCGAAGCAACATAGACGTAAGCTCTGGCTCCGTTTTCCACGACTGCCACAGCTTCTCTGCGTGCTCGAACAGCTTCGTTTGAGCATCAATACTAGCAAGAGGTGATGAAGGGACAGAGTCTGTAGGTGAGGCTTTGGAAGGCTTTTGTTCTAGTG
Organism: Vibrio ishigakensis; assembly: GCA_000830475.1. Lineage (GTDB taxonomy): Bacteria > Pseudomonadota > Gammaproteobacteria > Enterobacterales > Vibrionaceae > Vibrio > Vibrio ishigakensis_A. The sequence continues at coordinate 97,836 of BBSC01000002.1, forward strand.
GGAGACTAAGTGCGAGGTGTGAAAGCGTCAGTTCATCGATTTCAAGGAAAGAACGAGGCAATGGCATGGCAGTTAGAGGGCGTGACGGAGGGGTATTGAATGGTTCGGGTTTGTTTAGGTTAGGTTTACTTGAACGCTTATCCATTGGTTGCTTAGTGTCCGAAATTGATTGCCTAGATTATCCTAGACGAAAACTGGCAGGCTATAATTTAAAGGTTCTCTGATTGTGACTTGGGAGTAGGTATGACGACGATTCTTTTGATTTCCATTCCGATTTTAGTGGTGGGGGTTAGTGCGTTGTATGCGGAGCGGATTGTTGGTTTGGCCAAAAATATTGGTGAGTAATAATGCGTTTCAGTACTATTGCATGACGTAGTTGATCTGACTTAAAAATAAGTTTCAAAACCCACACTCGTTTTATATAAAAATAATGAGAGATGTGATGCTTATCCACTCTATTTCAATGGAATGTGGTAGCGTGAGTGAAAGTTAGGAAAGTAAAATAACAAACTTGCCTGTTGCTAAGAATATTATTTGTCATTCGTAGCTTTGTATAAGTCTACAGAAAATTGTGACGAGCGTATGGACTAGGATGATAGCGTGTACACAAGGTAAACAAATGAAGCAAAGCTAATAATGCAACATTTTTGCTACGCACATCATTAACGTATTAATAGGGATTAGTAAACGCGTAATGAACGTTAAAATCTAGGAGAAGTCATTGGTTTCAAAAAAAATTAAAATACAAGAATATACATCCTCAAGTATTAAGGGTAAGTCTACAAGATCTTCTCCAAAGAAAATAATTAAGAGCTCAAATACTTACTCAGACCTTAATATTAATTTCTTAAAGTTGTCGGTTGCTATGGTCAAAGCGAACACAACTCGTTCCTCTTCTTTAAGCAACGTTGTGTACGACACTTGCTTAAGCGCATTGAGCATCTATGGACTGATTGAGAGTAAAGGTTCGACAGTAGCGTTGCGAGATGGCTTTAGGAAAAAGTACCGAGATTTTTCAAAAACTAGTCGAACAGGTGAGTTAGCACAAGCAATCAATTATATTTTTGCACAAGAAAAGCTTGGCTATAAGTTTGTTCTTGATTATGACGAATTTATATACACGACTAAGACTCCAATAAAAAAGTCGGTGCCACGCCAGACTATGTTCTCTTTGGTCAAAAGGGTAAAAATCTCGCTGTACTTGAATCAAAAGGCAGCTCTGCTTCATCAGAACTGTCTTTGACTACAATCCGCTCTAGGTTGTGTAATGCAATGGACTCTCAATGTACTGAGGGAGTAAAACACTTACAAAGCAATGGTCATTTGGTTTCTCATTCTTATGCATCTTTGATCGAACTTGTAGAAAACTCCGATGTAGGGGACAGTGTTATTCACTTTGCAGATCCTGACTATGATGAGTTTGAACCAGTTGACTACTCTAGCGCGATTGAAAGCCATTATACACGTTGGCTATTATTTATTGGTGTTTTTGATGATGGTCTTGGAGTTAATTTGGATAAATTCGAGAGAATTGAACTTAATGATGAGCAGTTTGTTGTACAAAGAAAACCTAATGTCGATAGATACTTGAATGTTCCAGTTAGGTATGGAATATCTAGTCGTGTATTATCGATGTTTCAAAAACGCTCTTTTAAAGACATATATGAATTTGATATTGAAGTATATTCTTCAGATGATGTTGAGATATTTTCCGATGGAACTATTGCTCTTGAGTTTATAAGAGATCAACAAAGCACTGAAGAATGACTCACAACATCTAGTATTTTTCTTTATATCGTTGTAATTAAAGCTTATGATATTATGGTTGGATTTCTCATCTTTGATATGTAGTAAATGAGTAACTTTATCATTATATTTACCACAGAAAAAATATGACAATAGTCAATGTTTATGGGGCATGAGATTATTTAATTAGTCCCTTCTAGCAGCACTATCTATGAAACGATCTATTTTCTCATTATCACCTCTCTCTAGTCTAATTTGATAATTTTGTAAGCGATTTATCCTGATATAGTAACTGTCATTATTTCTATGAAATTCAGTTATTTTCTCCCCTTTCCTAGCAAAATCAAACAAGCTCTCTATTTTGAACTGGAACCTAATACTATCAACAAGCATTTCTTCTAGATAACTATGTCCTAGTTGTTGAGGGTCAAGACTTTTGATGCGAGATGAAAAAACCTGCAAATGAATCAAAATGTATACTAAGTGTTCAGAGGCATCGGGTGGTGATAGAGCTATACAGTCTTTAAAAGTATCTTGATAACCATCAGGTACATGTAATTCTTTAACCTCTTCAACGTATTTTCGTAGGTTGCAATTATCTTTAGCTGTTCTGACCTTATATACTGTCAGTAACTTCTCGCTTACACTCTCAACATATTGGTGTATTGAGCTCAATGATGCCGGTAAAAAGGCACAAGCGGCGATGAGTTCTCGGTGTCTCTGCGCATCTAGTTCTTCCTTTTTTGCTCTTAGTTTCACTCTTTCACTCTGTCTAAATTCACGTGCCCGTACGGCTTCTCTTTGGCGAGCACTTTTATCAAGGTTAAGGCTACGTAAGCACTAATTACAGCAGCTAAAATTGCAATCATGCCAGCATTGAAAGTTTGCCATTCTTTCCATGTGCGGATTAATTCGTGCAGCCCACCAATGCAAAATGGTTGAACTATCATCGCGTACAAATAGAGTATTACTAATATGAGGCTAAACCTTTTCAGCCATTTGTTTTTTAGCACAGTAGAGCCTTGCTTTTCATTGATGTCACTATTCTGACAGAAGGCGTCTCTATTGACCAGTTCAAGTGCAACGCGTAACGAGTGCTGTTAGAACTGTTTAGCCAGCAACATCATTAGAGACACTGAGCTACACTACTTTTTATATTTATAGTAATTTCAGTGCGTTTTATAAGAATGGGACGGTGCTATGTTTCGGTATATCCAAAGGAAGTTTGTGATTATTACATCTAACAAAAAATAATGTTCCAATAAAGTTACTTGCTTTGCTTAATTTGTATCTTGTATTAAAAATCTAAGAGATAGGAAACGTGCTTAGAGAAAAATGGGAATCTAATTTCTCACAGCAGCGGTTGTCTTAAATATATGTGATGGTTTTTCAAAGATGTATCAGTACTGCCGAGACGCAGCAACAACGTGAGTGTAGAGCATGGAAAGTATAAAAAGATTACAATTAATTGAAGTGTGCTTGCTATGGGAGGGTGGTGTCAACGCGAGAATATTACAGGACTACTACAGTATCTCCCGAACGACAGCACAACGTCATATTGATGACTACAAAACGCACTATCCACAAAATGTTGCAGGCTACGACGGTCAATTAAAACGTCATCTTGTAAGTGAAGAATTTACTCCTCAGGTCACGCGTGGAAACTTAAATGAGTATCTGTCGTTTTTTGGCACAGATCACGATGAGGTTTTTGAGACTACAGTCGATGATCCACTGAATATTGAGTTGTTACCTAAACCTACTCGAAACATTGACCCGAGACTCATTCGCAGCGTTATAAAAGCATGTAAAAGTCAATTACGCTTAGACATTGGTTACTTCTCTGTATCTAGTGGTGTAAATGAAAGCCGTATAATCAGTCCGCACTCTATAGTATTCGATGGGATTCGTTGGCACACAAGAGCTTGGTGTGAAAGGTCTCAATTGTTTAAAGACTTTGTCCTGTCGCGGTTCAATGACGTACCAGTCTTTGAGGGTGGTGCAAGGCACTTTAAAAAAGATGATACCGAGTGGAATAATTACGTTGAACTGATACTTCAGCCAGACCCTCGCCTGTCTGACGCAAAACGCTATAGCATTGAATTAGATTACCGAATGAACAATGGTGTATTGGTTATATCGTGTCGTGCTGCGTTGATTAAGTACCTGATTCAGAACCTACGATTGGATGCCTACAATCAGAATCCGGAAGGGCAACAGATCATCGTTGAGCCACATTGTTGGGTAGCATTAGAACCTTACCGATTTAAACGCTAACTGTTTAAAAGTTTTACATAGATAAAAATACAGTATTGAGTCTATGCACCAACGCGTTGATATTGCTAGTCAGCTTCTGTGAAGTCATGAGCTAATGGAGAGTGATACGTATATGCATACTGAACTGAAACTCAAACTCGACACGTTTGCTCAATTAAATAGCAACGTGTCGTGGGATATTTTGACCCGACCTAATTCTGTATGGGTGTTGGCACTATTATCGTTTTTGTTTGAAAAGAAGCCTCGTATCCAAAGAGAAGAGTTTTACGCTGAGGTGAAAAAGCACCTCAATAAGATGGCCAAGGTGTATGAGAGCATTCAGGCGGATCACATCTATTACATTAATGATTGGTTAAATCATGGATACCTTGCGACCTATCAATACAAGCAAGGATTGGGTGACGGTGAATACGAGATAGGCTTTACTCGTGAAGCGCAACTTGCCGTGGATTTTGTTCAATCACTGAACAATAAGGATATTTTGCTTAATGACAGTTACATGCAATTGTTAATGTCGCAGGTACATAAGCTTAATATAACTACATCCGAGGATAGAAGGGAGCGTTTAAGAGACTTAGAAAATCAACAACGCCAGATAAAACGTCAGATAGAAGCACTAGAAACGGGTGACATCGAAGTCGTTGACAATGAAAAAGCGGTTCGAGACTTCAAGACAATTATTCTTCTACTTGGTAGCTTAGATAGTGACTTTATCCAAGTAAGCAATGATGTGCGGGATGTTAACTCTGAAATAATTAAAAAAGTTATTAAACTCGCAGAAGGTCAAAGCAAAGGTACCATCCTTGATTTTACTTTTGACTCTCTTGATGAACTGTATTCGAAGGCCAGTGGCCGGTCATTTGTCAGTTTCTGGGAAATGATGAAAAACTCAAGATTACAGTCACAGTTTGAAAACGACATTGAATCATTATTGTCGAGACCGTTTATCACTGAAGTGCCACTAGAAGAGCGTAAAGTCTTACAAAATTTGAGTCGCCGTTTAATGACGAAGTGTTTGTCAGTCTCTAATGAGACTAGCGTGGTTTCCAAAACTTTAAGCTCTTTCGTTCGATACCATCAAGACACTACTGTGTTTGCACTGAATCAGAAAATTAAAGAGGCGATGAGTAGCTTCATAAGCTTAAAAGATGACTACTCGATTAAAGACGAACTATTGGAAGTTACACTCCCAAAGCTAGAGAAGCGTCAAATAAACACTGTAGAACTCTACATGGATCCTAGCCGCTTCCCAGAGCCGGACTACTCCAATCCTGCGATGACCCTACAAGAGGCGAAAAGCCTTATCCCAGAAACAGATATTAACTGGCGTAGACTAATTTTCACAATTAACGCTAGCTTAGCAAACAATTCTGATAAAAAGATTGGTATCAAACTCTCAGACATAACCGAGAGATACCCTATTGAGTTTGGTCTTGCCAGCCTCATCGGCTATTTGGTTCTTGGTGACAAATACGGAATCATAGATACCTCAGTATTTGAACGCATTCCATACAAGTTCATACCAATTGATAGTGACGTCCAAATTAGGAAGTACGCGCTGATACCACAGATTTACTTTACAAAAACCATTACTAAACAAGTTGATGAGGTGTACTGATATGGATAACAAAACAGATTGGGGTGCTTCTGAATCACGGGACCTTGCTTCAGTACTTGAGGAAATAGAAACATATGAAGTCGAGCATGAGTTAACCACCAATGAGGAACTGAGAGTTGCTTACCAAGCATTGTCTCGTGGAATCATCTATGCGGATACACAGCAAGCGTTGTATACCATTATTTCTAACAATGTGAAGCAACTGAATGAGCGGTTTGAGTTTGATGGTGCCCGACTACTTATCAACACAACTTTTAATTTTGCTTATCTCACAACGCTCAAGACTGAGGCTGGTGAGTCACTACCAAACTTACTGCGCACTTTAAGACTTAATAAATACGACTCGTACTTGTGGATTTTCTTGCGCAGTGAATTTGATAAAGCAATGCGATTAAGTGGTGAGGCAATAATAAAAGAAAGTGAAATCATTGCTCAACTAGATCAAATTGAACCTAGCTCGGTTCAGGATAAACGAAAGCATGACAGAGCGATGAGCAGCGCGATTACCAAGTCAATTGACAATGGAGTGTTAAAAAAGCTCAAACTTATGAAAAATGACGAGCAGCGCTACCTTATTCGCCCTTTGATTTCAGTCGTAATTGGTGCAGAGCAAGTGGACACCTTTTTATCCCAGTTTTCCAACCCAAAGAGTGATTCAGTAGGGGGAGACTCCAATGCTTGATTTATTCCAAATGTACGAAGATGAAAAAGTTCTATCTCGAAAAATTCCAAATATATAATTGGGGTACTTTCAGTGGATACCACAGTTTCAATATATCAAAGCTTGGAACTGTTATTACTGGCCAATCAGGTGCAGGAAAATCTACGATTCTAGATGCGAATTCGGCATTATTGGTGCCACCGATCAAGCGTCGTTACAACTTAGCCTCTACTAATGATGGTAAGAAGCGCTCTGACCGTAATGATGTGACTTATATGTTAGGAGCATGGAGCAAAAAGGGTGATAACAACAACCAAGAAAGAACACAGTTTTTGCGTACCGCACCGAATTATTCGGTTTTGGCTCAGACTTATAAAAGCGGTGATGGTCGAACGGTAACGCTATGCCAACTCATATACCTTAACAAAAAATCGATGGCTCTGGATGATGTTAAACGCGTTTATTTGATCATCAACCGCGATTTCAGCATCAAAGAAATCAAACATTTTGAGAGCTTAAAACAGCTAAAAGCTCTACTACCACCAGCCAAGGATTTTCGTTACTGCGATACGCCGACTGAGTACTTCAATCTGCTGCGCGAAGAGTTAGGTATTGATTCCGAAAAAGCATTATCACTGTTGCATAAAGCACAATCGGCAAAAAACCTAGGTAACATTGATGCATTCTTGAAAGATTTTATGATTGATGAACCCGAGACTTATGATGTCGTAAGGCAAATGTCCACACAGTTCATAAACATTAATCAAACCTATGAACATATTCGCTCACTGGAAAAGCAAATAGAGCTACTTGAAGAGATCGATGGTTTTGAGAAAGAATTGGTTAATTTGAAGCTTGAAGAGAAAAATGTAACTTCGAATCGTGACTATCGGCAAAGTTTTTCTGACCTACTCAAACGAGAAATATCTATACGTGTTTTCAGTCATCTTGAAACGGACCTAACGCGCCTTAACGCTGAAATAGAGTCTAATCGTGAAACATTAGCTAAGCACGAAAAAACACTAATCGATCTAAACGTTGAATATCGGTCTGCAGGTGGCGATGCTATCGCCAAATTAAAAAACACGCAGCAAGATATTATCGATTCTCAGCAGAGCATTAAAACTTCACTTGATCAATTTAAAAGCGCTTTGAAGAAATGTGACATTCCGTCTGATATCACTGATGAACAATCTTTCGCTGAAGCTTTAGTAAGATGTAGGAAAAAGGAACGAGAACTTGAGAGAGTTTCAAAGTCACTGTTTAAAGATGCTGGTTACGCGTCGGTAAAGTTGGAGGAGCTTGAAGAGCAAAAGGAAAACGCAGAAACTGATCTCGCACTCATGAAAGATTCAAACTCCATGATTGATGGACATGCAGCTCGTATTCGTAACGAAATCTGTGAGCACCTCGGCTTGAATGTTGATGATTTACCATATGCAGCTGAGTATCTGCGTATTAAAAAAGTGAGATGCAATGGACAGGTTCAATAGAACGTTTGCTTCACAGCTTTGGTTTGACCTTATTAGTGACCGATGAGCATATAACGAGGTTACTGAGTTTGTTAATTCTCATCATTTAAAAGGCATCTTGCAATTCAATCATGTTGAATCGCTCAACTACCAACACGCTACCAATCTACATACTGATTCTGTTGTGAACAAGCTTGAATGTAAGTCTGGAGATTTAAACAGTTATGTTGCGGCAAAAATTAGGGAGTTATTCGGTGACTACCGCTGCTTTAATGATATCAGTAGTTTCGAAAAAGAGGCAGCCAAGGGACTGACCAAGGAAGGACTTATTCGTCAAGGTGTTCGTCGCTACAGAAAAGATGATCGGTTTAACATCAATGACAGGGGACGGTGGATCCTTGGTTGGAATAACGAAGAAAAGATTGTCACTTTGCAATCCCAAATACATGACCTCGAAACAAAAATTGAGGATGCGCGACAGACGGAAGATCAGGCCGCCAAAAGTAATACTTTGAACAACCAATCGATAGTTCTTATACAAGGGCTTGCTAGGGTTAAGTTCAGCGATATTGACTTACTCGGTGCCTGTAAACGTGCTGATGACTTAGCAAAGCAGATCAACAAACTAGAGAGTGGTAACGATAAACTAAAATCTCTTAGTGATACTATAGAACTGATAAATGAAGAGAAAAGGTCGATTGATCAATTGATAGTTGATTTAACAATTGAGCGAGAAAAGCAAGAAAGTGAGAAAAGTAACCTAGAAGACCTTATAACGGAGATCGACAATAAAGCGTTCGTTATTATACCTAATGAAGCTCAGTCAGCGCTTTCTGAGTTGTACGGTTTAAATACAGATACAGCGACACTGAGCCAAGTCTTGCAAAAGGATGAAACAGTTAAAGAGAGTATACTTGATTCGCTTAATACCATTAGTACCAGTATTGGCAAAGTAGAGGGATCTATTCGACAGCGCTTAGAACGTTTTGTTAATCGTTTTCCAGAGGTGGAAGCTGAACAAGGGCTGAAAGCAGACCTTGCAGAGTTGAGCCACTTCCTCAATTACTACGAACGCATCACCCATGAAGATATTGTGCGCTTCAAAAAGAAATTTGAACATTTATTGAATGACACCTTGATTAACCATGTTACAGGGCTTCGTAATAAACTGGCGTGGGCGCGTCAGACGATAGAGGGCCGATTAGAGGAAACTAATGAAGCATTAAGTACTGTTGACTACAATAATGGTCGCTACCTCAAAATAGACTTCAATACGATAGCTAATAAAGATGCTGCGCAATGCAAGTTAATGTTAAAACGTGTTACAGAAGATTTGGCTGATATAAGCGATGCGGGTAAAACACGTCGATTTAACGAAATCAAGGCATTTATTGATCGATTTAATTCGAGTGAACCGGCCGACAAAACATTTATCCAGAATGCACTCGATATTCGAAAACAAATTAGCTTTTATGCCAAAGAGATCGACCTGATAATCCTGAAGTCAATGGTCCAATTCATGGTACAGACGGTGAGCTATCAGGGGGCCAAAAAGAAAAGCTTACTGCGACGGTCATGGCCGCCGCTCTTCGTTATCATTTAACGGGAGACAATCGAAATATTCCTACGTTTGCACCGATTGTTCTAGATGAAGCCTTTATCAGAACAGATGCTAACTTCACGAATACAGTTTTGAATGTATACAAGAGAATGGGTTTTCAACTGATTATTGGAACGCCAAATAAATCTTTAACAGTTATCGAACCATTTGTTGACAACGCCATTAGCATTGGTATTGAGCAAGAGAAGCACTCATACATACGCGAATTGGAAATCGGCTATGATGAGGAAGAGCGTTTTTATATGAAGCAAGGCGAATTATTGACCGATGACTAGCTTTTCGCTGACAAAAAAAATACGTATACAGGACGATCCATTGCATTGGTTACCCGATGTATATCTCGATCTTTTGAAAGCTTATTGCAATGATCTATTAACCAATAAACCTACATGCTAATTCAACTGTACGTGAATGAACGGGAGTTACCAAAGTTCCCTATCATGTCGATGACTACACAAGTTTTTGCGGCGAATATCGATCGGTTAACAGGGTTTTACAGTGCGTGGAAACATCATCCTCTCAACGAGTATGCACAATGGCAAGATAGATCCTTTCAAAAGTGGGGTAATCAACCCTACCCTAAAGAGTTGAAATTTGAAAATATTGAAGCGCTATTTCAAATAACGGGTTTGCTTTCTAATCTCGAACAATTACTGGATAAGTACAAAGCACTTATATTATTGAATAGGCGCTTGTCGCTACTACTCAAAAAATGTGTTCGGTGGTTTGTTGCAGCTTCTATGATAGATGTTAAACACCTAATAAACACTGCTGACTGGTTTGTTGAGAACCCCAATAGCGGTTTGTATATGCGACAGGTAGATATTGAAGGCGTGCACACTAAGTGGATTGAGCAGAACATTACACCTCTATTCACCGCGTTAAAACTAATTAACAATGACGATACCGAATTGAGCTTTGAAGCATATACGGGTCTTATGACACCACCGGCAACTGTGCGCTTCAGGCTAATAGGCTGTGAACTAGATGATTTTTTTCACGGTGCCAAGGATATCACGATGCCTATTAAGGATTTAAACATCATAGGTAGTAAGCTTGGTCCACTCTGTCCTGTCATCGTAATACTAGAGAATGAAAAGCCAGGCTTGTATTTTAATAATATAGAACATGGGATATGTATATTTGGTTTAGGTAATGCAGTATCCATACTTGAACAGGTCGACTTCATTAGACAGTGTCCTAGGATCTTATATATTGGAGATTTAGACATTGAGGGCTTATATATACTGAACCGACTTCGTAAACGTATCCCTCAAGTTGAGTCTCGTTACATGAGTATACAAACCTTCATTGTTAATGAGGCGTCAGCCGTTACTTATAGACCTAGTTTTACAAATGAGTCGTTAGATGCTCTAACAGATATTGAGCGTAAGCTGTTTGATTACCTTAGTGAGAGACAAAGCTCCGGCCGTAAGAGTCGACTAGAGCAGGAATTTATTCAATTGGCAGATCGATTGCTGTGACAACCCAAGGTTTGTATAAAATGTAGTATCTGAAGCCCACAAGGAACACAGTGGTACATTTTATTCCTTGTGGAGGCTTTAGCATAAGCTACCTTGTATTTTGCTAGTTCATTAAAGTCACTGACCTGTGGAGTAAATGGTAACCCCATTCAGCTTAAGAGAGGGATGGTTGAATGGATAAACGGCCATTCTAGGTGTGGGTCTCTTAGGTTCAGTCAGAGAAGAGTCTTGATAGGTTAGGGGGGGGTGATGCGATTAGAATGTCTATTCAAATCATTTTATGATTAGTTATCTGGTAGATTCACATCACTCAGACACTTTGGATCTAACCAAAACTGTCTCAAAACAACGATTTTAGCGGAAAAAGTGTCTCACCCTATTTTAGGGTTTCTCTATAATTCCATTAAAATCAATTGGTTATATCGTTTTCTAAAATCCCTTCCAATACCCCTAACTTTACGTCACTTGATTTGTAATTGAGTTCGTCAGTTTATTTGAGCAACAACTGATATTTGGGTTCTTCTATAATGATTGATAGCCTTCGAGTAGATTGTGTGCACACCAGTTTTCACTCTTTACTCAAGAGCTCTGTATAAGGAGAGTGACATTATAATACCTCCAAGACCTGCTCTTGTGACACTGACGGGGTAAATGGGGCGCTCGTACCTAACCTATATTGCTTTTCTCGGTATCAATGTGTCTCACATACTCACGGTTGTAAGCCGGTAATGTCTCCTACGATGTCGTATATGTGGATCTTAGGATCTTTACTCATGTCACCTGGATTGGATCCAGGCTCGCCTGTAGGTACAGGCATACCGAAGTAGTCGTTGTAGTGGCGCACCCAGTAGTCATGCAGTTCGCCGGTTTCGATGTCTCGAAAGCTCATTGGTGCTTCAGGAAAGAACTCGACACCGCCATTGGCACTTTTGAACATATCTACGATCAACTCACTGCAATATAAAGCATCCTCATCAGTAAGATAGCGATCGTCGTAAGGCACCGCTCTTTGTTTTAGACCGTACTCAATCGCCTCTGGAACTAAACGTTGGAACTCAGTTTGATTCTGGCTGCAATATAGCGTGGAGTGCGACTTCCATACCAAGACCGCTTGAGATATACACCGAGCCGGGTTAAGCGAACCTCAGGATCGAATGCCTCCAGCACAAATATACCCTTATTCGTTTCTACTACTATGCCTACGTGATTTACTCGAGCACCTTGGTAGCCCTCCGTAACGGATGAAATCGCGTTGGATGGGGCCTAACTGAGTGAATATCAAATCGCCTGTTTGCATAAACTCTCCTTGTGCACCTTAACTTTAATCACTTGTATTACGGTAGGTGTAATTATGTCCTATACATATCTTAGAGATCCTAGTGAAGCTGTCTCAAAAGGGCAATTTTTACACCAATAGTGCCTATGCTTTGCGTAGCTGTGTTATATCAATGGCTTATGGCAGCCATGATGTAGAGTGAACAATGAGATCATGACGAAATGAACTTTATGCTGGGATAAGTTACTAGAGGAGTTAAGGATAGAAAATCAATACCTAAGGGTGTTTTTTAATCAAAAACGCAACGGCTTGCTTCAAAACCGAACATTTAACAGAAGATTTTCAGTCTCTAATTCTAGAACAATAGTTTTTGATGTATGCTTTGACCATCGTAATTGAACAAAATTTATTAATATTAAACGTTTATATCGGAGAGATAGTGAACGTTTGTTGGACTAATAGTTATTAAGTTGGGATCTGGAATGAAAATACTGATCACAGGTGGTGCGGGCTTTATTGGATCTGCAGTGGTTAGGCACATTATTGAACGCACGAATGATTCGGTGGTGAACGTAGATAAACTGACCTATGCAGGCAATCTTGAGTCTTTGTCAGCAGTTCAAGATAGTGAACGCTATGACTTTGAGCAAGTGGACATTTGTGATCGTGTAGAGCTTGAACGAATTTTTTCTGAATATAAGCCGGATGCTGTTATGCACTTGGCAGCAGAGTCTCATGTTGACCGTTCGATCGATGGCCCCGCTGCGTTTATTGAAACCAATATTGTTGGTACATACACTCTTCTTGAAGCTTCTCGCGCCTACTGGAATGGACTAGATAACGAAAAGAAAAATGCTTTTCGTTTTCATCATATCTCGACAGATGAAGTTTATGGCGATCTTGAAGCACTGATGACTTGTTTACGGAAACGACTTCTTACGAGCCATCAAGCCCATATTCGGCCTCAAAGGCATCCAGTGATCACTTAGTTCGTGCGTGGCTTCGTACCTACGGTTTACCAACTATCGTGACTAATTGCTCAAACAATTATGGTCCTTATCACTTTCCAGAAAAACTCATTCCTTTGATGATTCTCAATGCCATCTCAGGAAAAGCTCTGCCAGTATATGGTGACGGCTTGCAAATTCGAGATTGGCTGTTCGTTGAAGACCACGCCCGTGCGCTTTATAAAGTGGTAAGTGAAGGTAAGGTAGGAGAAACCTACAACATTGGTGGACACAATGAGAAAGCTAACATCGAGGTGGTGAAAACCATTTGTACATTGCTTGAAGAGCTTGTACCGAATAAGCCGAAAGGAGTTACCAGCTATGAAGAGCTGATTGCTTATGTCAGTGATCGTCCTGGACATGACGTACGTTATGCCATCGATGCATCAAAGATTGAACGTGAGTTGGGCTGGACGCCAGAAGAGACGTTTGAATCGGGTATACGAAAGACAGTAGAGTGGTATCTAAACAATAAAGAATGGTGGAGCCGAGTACTTGATGGCTCATACGCTGGAGAACGCTTGGGAGTAAACCAATAAATGAAAGGGATTGTCCTAGCTGGCGGTTCAGGCACGCGTCTGTACCCAATTACACGTGGTGTCTCAAAACAGTTATTGCCATTGTACGACAAGCCGATGGTGTACTACCCAATATCTACGCTCATGTTAGCCGGTATTCGTGACATTTTGATTATCACAACACCTGAAGATAGTGAGAGTTTTAAACGTTTATTGGGCGATGGTTCAGACTATGGCATCAATCTTGAGTATGCAGTCCAACCAAGCCCGGATGGCCTAGCCCAAGCATTTTTAATTGGCGAAAAGTTCATCGGTGATGATAATTGCTGTTTGGTCCTGGGTGATAACATTTTTTATGGTCAGCATTTCACAGGCGCACTGAAGCGTGCTGCCAGCCAAGAGCAAGGCGCGACGGTATTCGGCTATCAAGTCAAAGATCCTGAGCGTTTTGGTGTTGTTGAGTTTGACAACGATATGCGCGCGGTGTCTATCGAAGAGAAACCAGAAGTACCAAAATCAAACTATGCAGTAACCGGCTTGTATTTCTACGACAATCGCGTAGTCGAGATGGCTAAACAAGTGAAGCCATCTGAACGCGGTGAGCTTGAGATTACTACGCTCAATGAAATGTATTTGAACGATGGCTCGCTGAATGTTGAGCTGCTTGGTCGAGGCTTTGCTTGGTTAGATACAGGTACTCACGAATCATTGCATGAAGCCTCTTCTTTTGTTCAGACCATTGAGAATGTTCAAGGACTAAAAGTTGCGTGTTTGGAAGAGATTGCGTTTAACAACGGTTGGTTATCCAAAGAAACACTAACTGAACTTGCTCAGCCGATGATGAAGAACGACTACGGCCAATATTTGATGAGACTTGTGAAGGACGCTGAGTAATGCGCGTATTGGTAACGGGATGCAATGGTCAAGTAGGCCATTGCCTAGTCAACGAACTCAAGGATAACAATACAGTTGAGTTACTTGCTGTTGACCGAGCAGAGTTGGATATTACGGACCGCGATATCGTTTTCCAGACTATCACGGAATTTAAACCGCACTTCGTAATCAATGCAGCCGCTCATACCGCGGTGGATAAGGCCGAGGAAGAATTTGACTTATCCTACGCGATTAACCGCGATGGTCCTCTTTATTTGGCTGAAGCGGCCAAATTGGTTGAGGCGACAATTTTACACATTTCTACGGACTACGTTTTCCCAGGCAATAAACGGGGGGAGTACGTCGAAGACGATGAAACGGGCCCACTGGGTGTTTATGGGGAAAGTAAACTAGCAGGTGAGATTGCGTTAGCCAATGCGAATGACAAACACATCATCCTTAGAACGGCTTGGGTTTTTGCGGAACATGGTAACAATTTTGTGAGAACCATGCTGAAATTGGGTAACGACCGAGACGCACTGAATATCGTAGGCGACCAATTTGGGGGCCCTACGTATGCAGGTGATATAGCAAGTGCTCTTATTGAAATAGCAAATCAATTAGATAAAAACGCAGATTCATCAAAATACGGTGTTTACCACTTTTCGGGCTTACCGCATGTGAGTTGGTTTGAGTTCGCACAGTCTATATTTACCAAAGCAGAGAAGGCATCACTCCTGACAGCTCCAGCGTTGAGTTCGATTACTACTGATATGTATCCTACTCCAGCATCACGTCCAGAAAACTCAAAGATGAGTTGCGACAAAATTAATCAGGTATTTGGTATTGAGCCAAGTGACTGGCAGCAAGCATTGAAAAATATAGAAGCATATACAGGTTAATCCATGAACGTAATTGATACTGACATCCTTGATGTGAAAATTATCGAGCCGATGGTGTTTGGTGATGAGCGAGGTTTCTTTATGGAAACTTGGCAACAAAAGAAGTTTGAAGAACTAGTAACTGGTGAACCAACGTTTTTTGTACAGGACAATCACTCTAAATCGAAAAAAGGTATTTTGCGAGGGCTGCATATTCAGACTCAAAATACTCAAGGGAAACTTGTTCGAGTCGTGTCCGGTGAAGTATTCGATGTTGCGGTCGATGTTAGAAAGAACTCACCGACATTTGGTAAATGGGTTGGTGCTTATCTGTCAGCGGAAAATAAGCGTCAGCTTTGGGTTCCGAAGGGTTTTGCGCACGGTTTCTATGTAACGAGCGAAGAAGCCGAATTCGTATACAAATGTACAGACTACTATAATCCCGATGCTGAGTTTACTTTAAGTTGGAACGATAAAGACATTGGGATAGTGTGGCCTTTGTCGGGTGAAAACCCTATGCTTTCAGTTAAGGACCAACAAGGCATTTCTTTAGAAGACTTCAAAAACACGCTCGGATAATCGATGTTTCTTGCCTTTGAACAAAATAAAATAGATATAAAACATCAAATACTTCATATCATTGCTCTATTTATAGCAATGATATCACTGTTGTTTTCACCAGTACTATGTTTATATATTTCTATAGCTTTAGTTTCTGTTTTATTGTACCACTAACAATAATATAAATATACGCCCTTTAATTTTATTATATTTATCAATGGCCATACTTTGTATGAGTCTGTTGAATACTGGGGCAACGAATTTTACTGTGCGCAGTGATGATTTTATTTCTTATTATAATAATTATCTATTTTCCTATAACGGCGAGTATGAAGAGATATTTGAATATGGTAAGGGAATAGAAATATTTGTTCCTATACTTAATTTAATATTTTCTGTAATTATTGATGAACCATATCCATATGTTCTAAAACTACTACACTCAATATGTTTGTTTTCATTGGTGTTAACTCTTGTTATACAGATAGGTAACTACCATAAAATTGGTTTCAATAGTACTTCTCTTTTATTTCTATGTGTCATTGTTTTAATTCAACCTTTATTGATGATACAGTTTCTAAGGCAGGCTTACGGCGCACTATTTGTACTTATTGCTATTTTCACGATGGATAAGAGATTAAGACGTCTACTACTTATTTTGGCTGTTATGTCTCATATCACATCTATTATTATGTACCCATATTAAAATACCTTACGACTCCTCTAGATAGGAAAAGGTTTTATCGGGATTTTTTACTCTTAGCAGTTACTGCATGTAGTGCTATATTATTTATTAAAGTGCTAGGACCTTATATACTAAATATAGATACATTCGTTACTAATAAAATGCGATATCCAATTATAATGTTTCAGGAAAAAGATAACATTATAAAATCGATTATTATTAATGCGAAAATGCTATTCTATATTATTCCGTTGGTGTTAGTTACGCTATTCATAAATAATAAAAGCTCAAGATTATCCTATAATATATTAATGGTGGTAACTATTGGTGTTTGCTTATCTGCTTTTCCCGGTGTTGGTAATAGGCTACTTTTCCCTGTGTTAAGTATATTTTTGGGTTTACTTTTACTTCTCTCAAATCATGTCCAAGTCTAAAACCACCGGTTTTTCTATATTACTGGTTGGGTTTATGTTTTTGGTCTCTAGTAAGTGGGGAGCAACTAATAATTACAACCAACGCTTTCCTTTGTTTTCAAATCAACCGGGGTACTACCTCAGTACACTATCCGAAACACAATTATCTATTGACCGGAAGAAAGTAGATGAATAATAAAATAATAAAAGTATCAGTCGTTATTCCGAGTAGAAATAGGCTCGATAGTTTGATCCTTGCCATCGATAGTATCATAAATCAAAAATTACATAACTGTGATATCGAGATTGTTGTCATAGATGATGGTTCTGACAAACCATTGAAGCAGGCGTTAGAGAAAAAATTCGACGACAGAGTAATAATTATTAGAAACGAGTCGTCTCTTGGCGGAGGGACTAGTCGTAGAATAGGAGTAGAAAACTCTTCGGGAGACTATATAGCTTTCTTAGATGATGATGATTATTACCTTGAAAACAAAATAACTGATCTCGTCTCATACTTAGAGTGCAATAAAAATGTAGATGCAGTGTTTGGTAGTGTTATTCGCGAGTCAAAAAATGCTGCTGTTACTTCTAAATATCTAGTAGATAATGAGACTATAAAAACTATTAAATGCTTACCTGGTTTACATACAAATGGTTCTCTAATCAGACGTCGTGTGTTCGATGATATCAATTTTATTGATCTGCCAAAGTATCAAGATACTCAGTTTCATACAGACCTTATTAGTAAGTTTAATGTTGTATTTCTGGCTACTGACGTTGCGGTGTGGAAAGATCAACATGAAGGTGCTCAGATTACCGATATGAATTCAACAGAGAAAATTCAAAAATCTTTACTGGCTCAATACCAGTATCTAAAGCACTGTAACTTAAATAAAAGTTTATCGATTTCGGAGCGTTTTTTTATTTCAAATAGATTTATAAAACATTATTGTCGTTTTGGAAGTAAAGTTGAACATAGCATTAATTTGTCTGAAGTACATTTCTCAGTATTACCATTGCTCCCACTCTACAAAGCATATTATTTGATAAAATGAAGATATTGTTCATTGAGCCCAAACACTACTTTAAAAATATTTTAGATGATAAATTAGTTGAGTCTGAAGATGCAGAGTTTGAAGGTTATAGATACTATAAAAAAGAATCTGGTTTTTTTTGTAATTATGATTTAGTCGTATCTATACAATATCTATTTGGTATATGTAACGTAGTTCTTTTTAAAGCCAGACAAGTTGGCATACCTACGGTATTGATAACAGATGGTATTATTGATTGGAACAACAATAATCAACACCCAAAAGTTATATTAAATAAAAATCCTTTATTCAGCAATATGACAGCTGAGTATTTAGCATGCCCTGGCGAATTTGAATCGAAATTTTTCGGTGGGCACAAGTCCTTTCAGTTTTTACCCAAAAGAGCGATCCCTTCTAATATGCATAACAATACGACCATAGAGTCTAAAGTAGTTAAGAATAGTAACTCATTTGTTGTTATGATCACTACAGCAAATACCGCTTATTTTAATGATGCTGAAAAGTCTCGCTTGTTGGACTTAATAAAACTTACTATAGACAAGTTCAATGATCACGAAAATGTTACTATCTACACCAGAATATTCGATCAAAGTCTTGTGGCAGATTTAGGTGAATATAACCTCGAAAACGTAACTAGCAATTCATTTGAAGAAGCTTGTGAACAAGCTGATGTAATAATTACAACACCAAGTTCTATATCATTAACCGCAATGTTGATGAATAAACCCGTAGCACAGCTTATCTATCGTGATGCACCTTTATTACTTCAGAGTGGATGGAATATTCATCAGTCTTGTGATTTCGACTCAATGTGCGAAAGTATTTTAAGCAAAGATGCAGAAAGAATGAGGTATCAGAGTGAGATGGTTAAGCTAAATTATAACCATAATACCGATTTTTTGAAACAAATAACAAAACTAACGACTGAGAGTGAGAAGTGTGATAATTTTACGCCACCACGCGACATAAATAAATATTTGATGCAAACGTTAGAGTCTCCTTATAATATAAATCTAGAGTTTGGGTTGAGACGCTTACAACGCTCACTGGTTCAGAAAATTAAGTTTCTAAAGTCAAAATTATTATTTAGTAAAGTTTAGAGTAAAGGTTCAGTCAGAGTATTTATCTATGAAAAAAATAGCTGTAATTGGAACAGTTGGTATACCAGCTTGTTATGGTGGTTTCGAATCACTTGTAGAGAATTTGACAAAGGATTCTTCAGACGAAGTCAAATATTCTGTATTTTGCTCTAAACCAGCTTATAAGTCTTATATGGCAGAATACAACAATGCTGATTTGTATTATATTCCTTTAAAAGCAAATGGTGTACAAAGTATACCTTATGACATTTGGTCGTTGGTAAAAAGTATTTTCACTAAGCCTGATACTGTACTAATACTCGGAGTATCAGGGTGTATATTCTTACCTATATTTAAAATCTTTTCTAGATCGAAAATAATAACTAATATTGATGGTATCGAATGGAAAAGAGACAAATGGGCTGGTTCGCCAAAAAGTGGCTTAAACTGTCAGAGTCTTTTGCAGTGAAATTTTCTGATGTAGTAGTCACGGACAATAAAGCTATTACTGACTATGTTCAAGAAGAGTATGGTAAATCTAGTTATACTATCGCTTATGGCGGTGACCATGCTTTAGATTCTGAACATTCAAATTACAGTAATTTAGAAGTTAGCGAAGATTATTATTTCACCGTATGCAGAATTGAACCTGAAAACAACATCGAAATGATATTGAAATCATTTGCTGATTCTAAACACCTGATTAAGTTTGTCGGTAATTGGGATGCTAGTGAATACGGTCAAAATTTGTTCAATACATATTCAAAATACTCGAATATCGAACTAGTGAAACCCATTTATGACATTAAAGAGCTTTATAAACTGAGAAGTAACTGCACCGGTTATATACACGGCCACTCTGCAGGCGGCACTAATCCTTCGTTGGTTGAGATAATGCATTTTGGCAAACCGGTAGTTGCGTATGATTGCTCTTTTAACCGTTACACAACTGATGATAAGGCGATTTATTTCAAGGACTCTAATCAGTTAACTCTAGAACTGGATAGATTAGGACAGGACTCTAAGGATTTAGTTGGCGCTTCATGAAAGATATAGCTCTAGACAACTATACTTGGAATAAGATCGTCATGAGCTATGAGTCTTTATATTAGTTTATATTACTATTGCTTCGGAATTATATGCAACTCTACTAAGGTACCACCGTTGTTTTTGCTGCTACTTCCTACACTCGCTATAGCTTTATAGGTGGTATTCTCTACTCGTCGAACATAAGAGAAGTTATAATCTTCATTGCTATCTTCTATTATCCAATGATCTTTGCTGAGTTTTCGCAACTGAAGTTTACCACCAGTATAATTAGGTTCACCTTCGGTTACATTAAGTAAGTAGAGATCATCTAATCCTTTTATATATGTCGCAGAATTGTAATTGTGTCCAGAGGATGAAACTTCTATGACTCCATTTTGAGTCCACTCCATTAGTTTTCTCTTTCCAATAGTTGGATCTTGAGAGTCCGACTCAATAAACAGAACCCTTAAATTCCCTTCTGCATCAAATATGATATCTTTCAAGAAAACCAGTTTATTTGATTTACTTGAGTTATATAATAGCAATCTATTGTCATCTGGTAAGGCTGGAATGTTGATCTTGTTATCTTCAAAACTATGCCATTGGCCCTCTGGTGTTAGTTTAATACCGTATAGATTTTCTCGTTCATCTGACCGACCTCTAGGATGATTATTATACACAGTATAAAGAGTGCCATTGTGAAGTGTCGATATTTGATAATGGCCTCCTTTTACAACGTTGTAATTCCGATTTTTATCACGGAACCAGATTTCTCGTTCTATAAACTTAGAAGATGAAAACTTATACTTGCTATAGAGCTCGTATAACCCACCTTTACTTACGTGTAATTGAGGGTACGCAGCATCAGTTTCACCTACTAGCTCAAAATGAAGATTCTTGGTATTTCCTTTATAAATTCGACCTTTGACTGTATTATTTCTAGCGGAAATATATATCCATATATTGTCATCAAAATCAATATTTAAACTTGCATTAATATGTGGGTCAATATAACCATACTCTGTGTGAATTAATATTGGTTGTGAATTGTCAACGCGAAGATATATTTTTAAATTACCATCCAAATTATCAGAAAAGACTTGGTAACTCTTATCATTTTTGTATACTGCGACAGGTATGTGTTTATATGTATATGTCCCAAATGCTCCGCTATACTTTGGCACACCGGCATAATATTGGGGTATTTCATACCAACTGCTGGGAATATGAGTATCTACAACTTGTAGTTGGGATTGTTCTAAGTGTGGTTTACAAGCAGAAATTATAAATATTGATAATACGATAGAGAGATGCTTTTTCATTTTTTCCAACTCGGGAACATTTATCCTCTAATAGTAATCTATTACGCATTTAAAGTGAAACTGAATTCGTGCTATAATCTGCGCCGCGACTGCACGATTTGATTGGCTGCATGGCTTGTCGCTTAGTTATTGATTTGATTTTGGAGTTAAAGTTGTCTACAAAAACGGCACTAAACAACACTGCCTGGCTGATTTTCGAGAAACTGTTAACGATGTCCGTACTGTTTCTTATAAATATTTATATGGCACGTTACCTACAGCCTGAGTTGTATGGCAAGTATAGTTTTTTGCTTTCGTTTTCAGCTATTCTTATACCTTTTACTTCACTAGGGTTAAATGCCATTATTACCAGAGAGATTGTAAATGGCAAAAACTACAGAAAAGTATTATTCAATGCGATATCGATGAGACTCCTAGGTGGAGTTTCTATCTTATTGGTCGGTATATTAATAGTTAGTTTCTTCAGTAATGATGATTTAATTGTTGATAAGAAATTCATATTATTTTCATTGCTTATTAATGTATTCGCGGCCCTGTACGCAATTGAATACTACTTTCTTTCTGAAGTAAAATCTAAGTTTTATTTCATTTTGTAGACTGTTTACTATTTTTGTAGTTTCCATTGTCAGACTTTGGGCTGTTTATTCAGGTAAAGAAATAGAATTTTTCTACTATACTTTACTAGGTGAAACTGTTTTACGTGGAACCTTATATTACTTAATATATGTATATTATGTTAACCGCAAAGGGCAGAAACTTATAACTGGTTTATCGCTGTTCGATAAGAATTATTCGCTTGAATTACTAAGTCAGTCCAAATGGTTAATTATGTCTGGTTTCATGTCCATTATATATCTGAAAATTGATCAATTGATGATTGGGCAGATGTCGGGTGCGAAAGAATTAGGTGTTTATGCTGTAGCAGCAAGGTTATCAGAAGTTTGGTACTTTTTTCCTGTTGCAATAGCATCTTCTTTCTTTCCTCAACTCTTGAAAAAGAAAGATAATACTAAGTCTTACCATCAACAATTAAAAGCTTTGTGTAGTGTGTTATTCTGGTGCGCATTGCTGGTTGCTATATTTATTTACTTTTATTTCTCCTTGGTTTATTCCATTAGCCTTCGGTGAGGGGTTTAGTGCTAGTATCGACATTCTGAATATCCATATATGGGCTGGTTGCTTTATTTTTTTAAGAGCGGTCTTGAGTAAATGGTTACTTGCAGAAGGCTTATTGAAGTTTTCTTTGCTTACTCATGGATTAGCGGCAATAGTCAATATATCCTTAAACCTTTATTTAATTCCGATTTTCGGCGGGAAAGGTGCGGCCATAGCAACACTGATTTCATATGGTTGTTCAAGTTATATAGTACTATGGTTAAGAGAAGAAACACGGGTAATGGCTAGAATCATGAACGCGTCAGTTATTTATCCATTTGAATTCGCTTTTAAAAGATTTAAGAAAAATTAAGACTATAAATTTAGGATTTTTATGTTGAAGAAGATTATTCCGTTAAGCACTCGAAATAAGCTAAGACGAACATTTCTGCACTACTCTTTAAAATTTGGCAGTAAAAATATTTTCATGAGTAAGCTCTATTATTTTTTTCTCAGCCGAGAATTTGGTAGAGAGGAGCATGCAGTATTAAATGGTCGTAGAAAATACCATAATAGCGTAAAGAACGATGTACATGCTTTAGTTTTACTTCGCAGAAATATACATAGAGTCGAAAAAGGCCTGATAATGAGGCCTCGCAAGGATGCATTCGGTAAAGCTTACATAATCGAAACGCTAGTAGCTTATAAGACTTGCGTTGATAATAAAATTGGCGAAGACGCAGAAATTAAGTGGGCTAATGATGTATTAGAAAAGTTTTTTAGTTCAGTTACACACTCAGATCATGATGAGATAGGAAAGGCATGGTCGATCTACTGTAGTATTGACAAAAATGTAATAGGAACTCCTATGTCGGATGTGCCATATACGTTTAGTTCAAAGCCCGACTTGGATGTATCTTACGAGCAACTGCAGTCTCTATTTCTAAATCGTAGGTCGGTTAGGTGGTATGAGCAGAAAAGAGTACCTGAAGAGTTGATCCGAAAAGCGGTGCAACAGGCGAGCTTAGCTCCCTCAGCCTGCAACCGACAACCTTTTAGCTTTCATTTGACCTTGGAGCCGGAAAAAGCTGTTAAGGTCGCTAATTATGCAATGGGTACGGCTGGCTTTTCACATAATATACCTGCAATTATCGCAGTCGTTGGTGATTTATCCGCGTATCCGTTTGAGCGCGATAGACACGTAATATACATAGACGGCTCACTAGCATCTATGCAATTAATGCTATCTTTAGAAACATTGGGGCTTTCTAGCTGCCCGATAAATTGGCCGGACATAGAAGATCGGGACAGAAAAATATCTGAGGAACTTGGCTTGGAAGTTTATGAAAAAGTGATAATGTTAATTGCGGTAGGCTATGGTGATAAAGAAGGTTTAATACCATTCTCACAGAAGAAGTCTGCTGACACGTTAATAAAGTTTATAGGTGAAGAATAGAATGATTGTTGAAATTGTGGGGATTGGTGCTCCAAACAAAGGTGCAGAGTTAATGCTTGTTTCGATTATGGAGCAGGTTAAGCAGAGGTACCCAGAAGCTAAATTCGTTCTTGAACCTTACACCAGTTATGAAGAGCGCGCTAAATACGGTTGTTTACAAAAGGCTTGGTTTACAGTCAAAGGCTTCCAATGCGGTAATGTTTTTTCTGTACTACCGGAGAGAATTAGACGCAAATTTGGGATTGTTCTAGATCGTGAAGTTGATGTTATTATGGATGGTTCGGGTTTCGCGTACGGTGAGCAATGGGGGGCGAATAAGATCCGTAACAGACTTACGAGGTATATCGATGGCTGGAAAAAGCAAGGTAAAAAAGTAATTATATTACCTCAAGCCTTGGGTCCTTTTGAGTCTGAAGAAGTAAAGAGTAATATTGTTCCTGTTTTTGAAAAAGCAAATATAGTCTTTGCAAGGGATAATAAGTCTTTTGAATATTCTCAGTCACTTGTAAATAACACTTTATATCAAGCACCAGACTTTACGAATCTATGTAAAGGTATAGTCCCTCCTTCGTTAGAAAATTCAGAGTTAGATATTTGTATTATTCCTAACTCAAAGATGGTTGATATGACGTCGCAAAGCTCCGATGATTATGTTGATATGCTAGTAAATGCGGTTAATTTAGCTCAAAATAATGGTCGACTACCTTTCCTATTGGTCCATGAAGGCAAAAAAGATTTTGCTCTCGCTGAAGCCGTAAACGATAAACTCAGAACGAAGCTCGATATTCTAAGTTTTGACGACCCTAAACATATTAAAGGCGTTATTGGTAAGTCTAAACTGGTAATAAGCTCTCGTTTTCATGGGTTAGTCAGTTCATTGAGTCAAGGAGTCCCTTGTATTGCTACAGGTTGGAGCCATAAATATCAAATGCTGATGGGTGATTATGGTTGTGAACAATTGCTAGTTGCCAACTCAGAAGAGCTAGTGGCTATGTTGCGCTCTTTGATGGATGAGCAAACCTATTTAGAAACTAGTCATAAAATAACGGTTAATGCAGCTGAGCAAAAGCTACTGTCTCAAGAAATGTGGCAAAAAGTATTTGACGTTATCGAAAAGTAATTAAGGAATAGAGGGGGATAATGTTGATTTCCCTCTATAAAGCATATCAATGAAAATCAGTGTAATCATTCCCCATTTTAACAGTTTAAGCAAGCTTAAAAGACTTATAGAAACAATACCAGAAGATGAAAATATTGAGGTAATTGTTATTGATGATCGCTCTAAATATGAGGAGAAGCCTACTCATGCTGTACTAAAGAAAAATATTCAACTGCTTTCAAATGAAAGTGGGGTTAAGGGAGCTGGTACATGCAGAAACATAGGCTTGTCGAAAGCGAAAGGCGATTTTGTTATTTTTGCAGATTCTGACGATTACTTTACGCCAGACGCGTTTAACATAATACAACTTTAGGCGTTAGAGATAATATTGACATCCTGTTTTTCAAACCAACAAGTGTTAGTGAATTAAGTGGCGAATTGTCCGATAGACATCTGAAATATGAAGCACTTATTGATGATTATAAAAAGGGCAGCATGGACATTAGATACGGCTTTTATGTTCCCTGGAGTAAAGTATATAGGCTCAAATTTTTAATTGAAAATGATATTAACTTTGATGAGGTTATCGCTTCCAACGACGTTATGTTCTCTTTAAAGGCTGGATATTTAGCGAGGGATATCGAAATTTCTGATGAAATTATATATACGGTAACAAGAGGGAGAGGTAGCCTGACAGTAAATAAGAGTATAGAGGTTTTATCTTCTAGATATGAAGTTGAGTTACGCAGAATAGATTATATTAATGATAATGAAATTGATTTTACCACCAACTCACTGGTTGGACTTTTGTTGGGGCACAGAAAGATTGGTATTGTTAGAATTTTAAAAGATTCACTTGCACGTATAGTGCGAGGATATATAACTATTTTCCCTAGGGGTGCTATTAAGTATTTTCGCTCACCTAGGGATTTGTACAATAAAATTTTTAGTAAAGGCGTTTCTTCTTCAAGTAAGCACTATACCAAATAATGCTCCTCACTACCGAGAGAGTAGTTTTCTAGCTTTTTTAGTAATTACCCAAACTTTAACCAAGCAGGTTAAGTAGATGCCAAAAATAATGACAAATAAATAAAACATAACATATTCAGGTATCTTATAAACTTCGCCTAATATACCGATAATTGCGAAGCATATCGCTATAGATGATATTGTTATTAGAGTTTGTACATTTGTTAGACCTATACGCTGGAAGATATGATGAAGGTGTTCTCTGTCAGGCTTAAATGGGGAGTCACCACGTCTAATTCTGCGTATCATGATTGCAACCATGTCCATTAGAGGTACTGCTATTAACCAAAGTGCGGTGACCGGTCGCATCAATGGTCGATTTTCTTGACTCGACAACAATAACAACCATATAACCGTGAATCCAATGAGCATACTACCAGCGTCTCCCATAAACACTCTCCTTTTACGGCCAAAAGCACCAAGGTTTAAGAGTATGTAAGGTACGATAATTGTTATAAGTACAAGGCAGAAATAGGCTAGATTGTATTGGTTGTAGTAATACATTAAGAAACCGAGGCCAGCAAAAGTAACACAAGAAAGTGCACCAAGTAGGCCATCGATGCCGTCCACCATATTAAAAGCATTAATTGCACCAACGACAGCAAATATTGTCACCAAGTAACCAAACCAGCCTAGAAGTATTGTTCCGGTTCCAAGTATATTTCCTGCAGTAGAGAGTTCGATCTTTCCAAGGACCATCATCGCAACTGAAAGCGCGCCTTGCACTAGGAATCTAAGTTTAAAACTTATATCGTATTTATCATCTAGAGCACCAACAACAACTAGAATCAAAATAGACGCTGTATAAAGCTCAGAATGAATAATAATGTTTGGATGGTTGAATAGAAAATAAAGAATCGATATACAAATAGACAATCCACCAACAAGGGGGACTGCACCTACGTGTAATTTTCTAGCGTTTGGTTTGTCTACTAATCCGACATTGAGTGCGAATTTGCGCATAAAAAATAGCGCAGTGAGTGAGAAGAAAAATGTAAAAATTAGCTCAATGTAGAGAGATAGTGAAAACAACGGATAAGTCTCTATTATGTGTTTGATTGGTAGTATAGCGGTTGGCGATTATTGTGGAAAGACATAGGCTTGTTGTCAAACCTATGTCATATCACATATTAGTAGCCATG
Organism: Vibrio ishigakensis; assembly: GCA_000830475.1. GTDB lineage: Bacteria > Pseudomonadota > Gammaproteobacteria > Enterobacterales > Vibrionaceae > Vibrio > Vibrio ishigakensis_A. The sequence goes on from BBSC01000002.1 coordinate 125,238, forward strand.
AGCCTTAACAAGTTCTCTGCGGTTTCGATTGCTTCTTTTCTGTTCGCAATATTCAATTTTTGATACAAATTTCGGATATGTGTCTTTATCGTCGTACCCGCTACATCAAGTTCCTGTGCAATTTGCTCGTTACTGAAGCCTGAATAGATGAGATTCAGTACCTGCCATTCACGCTGTGTCAGAGGACTGGTTCGGATCAGCTCTGGGATGTTTGGGTGATTGACGAGCTTGTTGACGAACTCTTCATCGAAGTGGACGGCTCGGCTGCGTTGTTTGTTACCAATTTCTTTTAGCAGTTGTAGGGCGCGGTGGCGTTCTAGGTCGCCTAGTTGTCCTTTGTTGACTAGTTTGTCCATCAGTTTGCCGATAGTGTTGCCGTCGATGATGAAGTTGCCGATCATGCCGGTTTGATTGGTCATGGATAGGGCTTGTTTTAGCTTCTCTCCAGCTTGTACTTCGTCACTGGTCTTAATGTGCAGAACTGATTCAACGATCAGGTTGCGGTTTTTGTCGGTCACTAGGCCGTGTTTTTCTGCTTCATTGCGCATAAGCGCCAGTGTCAGCTCTGCTTGGTCGAATTGTTCAGTGCAGATTTGTGCGCGGGCAATGTTGCGAAGGTGCAGTTGAGTAAAGTGGTTGCTGGCACTTTCGGGCTGCTCCGCTTGTACTAGCCAGTTGTGGATAGCGGTTGTATCACCGCGGGCTTGCCAGTACAGAAGCTGTGAAAGAGACGCATTGGCTGTCCAGTCTAGGTGGTAGTTAGACTCCGCCAGTAGGCTCTCAATCTTTTCAACAAAGCGGCCGGCTTTATCTATTTCACCGCGACCGATAGCGATGCGGGCTAGCATAGAATAACTGTGCAGGTGACGGCTTTGTTTCTTCTCACCCAGTACATCGATGCCTTTATAAGCTAGGTGCTCCGCTTCATCTAGGTGGTTCCAGCACCATTGGATCTGAGCGCGGATGCGCAGTAGATGCTCGTGTAGTGGTACTTGCTGCAGGTGGTGCTCTTCGATGATCTTAAAGCCCTGTTCTTGAAGTTCGTGCGCGGCTTGAATGTAGCCTTGAGCAATCAAGATCTCGCTTTGTTGGATCAGAGCCCACAGCGCTTGATGGTAAACCTGATACTGACGCGCAAGCTTTTCAGTCTGCTGCATCATAGGTAGCGCGCGATCTAATCGGCCCAGTACGTGGTTTACCTCTCCGATAACGGATGTGCCTACAATTCGGCTTCTAAAGTCGTTATTGTCGATTTGGCTTAGAGCGAGCTCGGCAAGTTCTAGTGCTTTCTCTGGTTTGCCCTGGTTGATGGCTACTAAGCCGAGTAGGGCGCTGACTTGGCCTTTCTCGTTGGCTGAGATGCTGATATTGCGCTTTTCTAGCTCTACTTTAGCTTCGGCAAGCAAATCACCTACTGCGTTGTATCTGTGCTGGCTTTGAGCAAGCCACGCACGCAATAGAGGCAGTTTCGCTGTTTGATACAGCTGATCCGGTTCAAGCTCGGCAATGGCGTTTTCTAGGGTTACTAGCTCACCGCCGTTAAACATGGCCCAGCCGTGCTCACGCATGATGTCTGCACACAAGTCAGAGTCTTTGGCTTTTTGTGCATGTGCCAGTGCTTTTACAGGACGATTGTACTTAAGCCAAGTTTTGGCCGCTTGTGTCTGTAGAGATAGCTCTTGCTGTGGCAGGTGAGTGCTGCGCTGGTGAGTCAGGAAGTCACTGAACAAGTTATGGAAGCGGAACCAGTTTTGCTCGTCTGTGCTGGTATTAAGAAACAGACCGAAGCGGTTTAGGTTTTCCAGCATGTTCAGTGCATCATCGCGACCCGTCACATCCGCAATATGTTCATCGCTGAAGTTATCCAGTACTGAACACTGCATCAGGAATTGCTGAGTATCTTCATCTAGATAATCGAATACTTCTTCTGCCAGATAATCCCATAAATGTGTGTGGTTGAAATCTTCAATCGCCAGTAGAGACTCTTTAATCGGCTTATTTTGTTGAATGGCTTGGATAGCCAGTAGCTGAAGTGCTGATGGCCAGCCCTCTACATAGTTACGAAGATCCGTAGCGGTTGATTCATCAATCTCTTCTTTGGTGCGCATGCTTAAAAAGCGTGACGTCTCTTCTGTGTCGAATGCGAGCAGGTCATCGTCGATTTCAATCATAAGATCGCGTACACGAAGATTCGCTGTGCCCAGTGGTGGGTTAGAGCGACTGGTGACCACAACTGTGACGTTGTCTGGCATATGCTTGATAAAGAAGCGCATCGCTTCGTGCACTTCTTCATTAGTAATTAGGTGGTAGTCATCTAGTACTAAATAGATTTCGTGATGGGTGCTAGTGAGCTCAGCGAAGATCTCGCCGAACAAGCTGTGCAATGATGAGAACTGGCGTTTTTCGATGAGTGCCAGAGAGTTTACACAGATGTTGTCGGTGGCTTTATTAATAGCGCGCACAAAATAGGAGATAAAGCGGTAGCTGTCGTTATCGCTCTCGTCCAGGCTATACCAGCCTACATGGGTTTTGTCGGCTAGCCATTGAGCTGCCATAGTGGTTTTGCCATAGCCGGCAGGGGAGCGAAATAGCACTAGCTTATAAAAGGGTGCTTGCTGCAAAAGCTCCAAAACACGGGGACGCACGATGGCGTTATGTAAGCGGCCGGGGCGAGTCAGTTTTGATGGAATCCACATTTGTGTCTTTACCTAGTCAGTTATTCTTATGTTTATGCTTTGGGGGAGTCGTCATTCCGGCACACTTGTAGGATGTACTCGGTTTGAAGATCCCGGAGTAAGCTAATGCTTTCCGGGATGACGGGGTAGCGCTAGCAGTGCACCTTGTCGTCTTATTCGCCTTTATATTTAATTCTGGTACGGCGTCTCATCCCTAAACCTCAACGATTCTAGATGAAGAAGCATTGGATGTAATTTGATCACACCCCTGTTTGGTCTGATATTCACCTAAATTCACCGTCTACGCCTCAGATTTGTGAAGCCGATCTCAAATAGCTGGGCTTTGCTCTCGAGCAGGGATTGAGCCTGCACATTTTTCGTCGATGAAACATTCATTCTGCTCATAAATTGTCGTGATTGAACTCACGCTTTTTACAATTCTGAAAAATAATTCGGGTTACGGATATTCATTCCATAAGAGCGCAAATCACGAGTTAACGTGATCTTGGTCTCGCCCTGTAGAGGGGAGGGGGGTGTTTATGGGATCTGGCTCAACAACTCTTTTTTCTCCTCATCCCTACGCCCTGTCTACTCCTCCTTATCCACCCCTTAGGTAGGAGGATGAACCATTGCCAGGCTTCGAGGATGATGGCCACAGTTGGAAATAAACACTAAGTGAGAGTTCTTAATGAAACCTGCACAACAAAAAAAATTCGACAAAGCTCAATTCCAAGCGAGCGTGAAGAATCACCTTACATCTACCTATGCTACCACTGTAGAAAACGCGTCCGACCGCCAATGGTACTTGGCAATGGGCCGAGCACTAGCTGAACTCACCACTTTCGATCTGCTTGCAACTGAAGCGGATGCAAAAATTAAAAACGCAAAAAGCGTTAACTATCTATCACTAGAATTTTTGATCGGTCGTCTAACTGGTAACAACCTTATCAGCATGGGTCTGTATGAGCAGATCACTGACGCTATGGCTGAACTGGGTCATAACCTAACTGACCTACTAGAAGAAGAGCGCGACCCATCACTAGGTAACGGTGGTCTTGGTCGTCTAGCAGCATGTTTCATGGATTCATGTGCAGCTCAAGAATTCCCGACTGTAGGTTACGGTCTGCACTACGAATACGGTCTATTCAAGCAATCGTTTGAAGGTGGTCGCCAGAAAGAGGCACCTGACGCATGGCGCGGCGTTGAAGGCTACCCATGGGAAGTAGCTCGTCCAGAACTTGCTCAAGAGATTGGCTTCTACGGTGAAGTTCAATGGGTTGTTGAGAACGGCAAAGAAGTTCGCAAATGGGTTCCTGGCATGACCGTTAAAGCAATGCCATGGGATCTTCCAATCGTGGGTTATGAGTCAAGCACGGTTTACCCACTGCGTCTTTGGGAATGTCAGGCGATTGCACCTTTCTCTCTAGAGAGCTTTAACAACGGTGACTACTTCGAAGCACAGCACGCGCTAATCGATGCGGGTAACATCACTAAGGTTCTATACCCGAACGACAACCACGAGAAGGGTAAGACTCTGCGTCTAATGCAGCAGTACTTCCACTCGGCAGCGTCTGTACGCGACATCCTACGTCGTCACGAAGCGGCAGGTTACTCTTTAGAAGATCTACCAAAGCAAGAGACCATTCAGCTTAACGATACGCACCCAACTATCGCTATTCCTGAACTAATGCGCATCCTAATCGATGAGCGTGGTCTTGAGTGGGATGCAGCGTGGGCAATCAGCTCGCAAACATTTGCATACACCAACCACACACTACTTCCAGAAGCACTTGAGACTTGGCCTGAGTCGCTAATCCAGCGTCTACTTCCTCGTCACATGGAAATCATCTTCGAAATCAACCACCGCTTCCTACAAGAAGTACGTGCGATGTGGCCTGGTGACGGTGAGAAGCAAGCTAAGCTGTCTATCATCCAAGAAGGTTTCCACCGCATGGTGCGCATGGCGAACCTATGTGTGATCGGTTCTTACGCAGTAAACGGTGTAGCAGCACTTCACTCTGCGCTAGTTAAGACAGACTTGTTCCCAGAGTTCCACGAGATGTTCCCAACTCGTCTGCACAACGTAACGAACGGCATTACGCCTCGTCGTTGGTTGAAGTTCTGTAACCCAGGTCTATCGTCTCTTATCACTGAGAAGATTGGCTCTGAGTGGCCAGCTAAGCTTGAACAGCTAGAAGGCATCGCGAAATTCGCCGATGATGCGAAATTCCAAAAAGAATTCATGGCGGTTAAGAAACAGAACAAAGAGCGTTTGGCTACTTGGGTTAAAGAAAACATGGGTATCGAGCTAGATACGAATGCTATCTTTGATGTGATGATCAAGCGCCTGCACGAGTACAAGCGCCAGCAGCTTGATTTACTACACGTGTTGTCTCTATACCACCGCCTACTGAATGACCCAGCATTTGATATGACTCCACGTGTTGTATTCTTCGGCTCTAAAGCGGCACCAGGCTACCACCTAGCGAAAGAGATTATCTTTGCAATCAACAAGGTTGCTGAGAAAGTAAACAACGACCCACGCCTAGGCGGTAAGCTGAAAGTGGTATTCATCCCTGATTACCGTGTAAGCATGGCAGAGATGTTGATCCCAGCCGCTGACGTTTCTCAGCAAATCTCTATGGCAGGTAAAGAAGCATCAGGTACTGGTAACATGAAGATGGCTCTAAACGGTGCACTAACTATCGGTACGATGGACGGTGCAAACGTTGAGATTCGTGAAGAAGTCGGTGATGAAACATCTATATCTTCGGTCTTGATGTTGATGGTGTGAAAAGCACGCAAGCGCGCGGTTACAACCCATACGACTACTACAATACTGACCACCTTCTAAAAGCGTCTTTGGATCTTCTACTAGGTGAGGAGTTCACTCCAGGTCAACCTGGTCTTCTACGTGCAACGTACGACAGCCTACTAGACGGCGGTGACCCTTACCTATGTTTGGCTGACTTTGCTTCTTATGTTCAAGCACATGAAGATATGGACGCGCAATACCGTGACCAAGCAGGCTGGGCTAAGAAAGCCATCCTGAATACAGCACTAGTTGGTAAGTTCAGTTCAGACCGTTCGATTCGCGACTACGTGAACAACATCTGGAAGCTAGAAGCGGTAAGCCGTTAATAAAAGTCTCCCAGAACTTAGAAATGAGTTCTGGGAACTTTGCGTAACAAGGTCCCGGATAAGCTAGCGCTTTCCGGGATGACGACCAAAGCAGTGGCTGGGTCTTAAAGAATTCAATCGGCGTGCAGTTGCGCGCCAGTATCACAAAAACAACAATGAAATGGATGAAGGCGTGTTTCGTCTTCGGAGAGAGCGATGAAAGAACAATCCGCACTAAAAAAAGTCGCTGAAATGGCTCGTATTGCCGATAGCTATGTCAGTGCTTGGGGTGATGAGGCTTATGTGGAAGACGAGACAATTCGTCGTCTGCTAGCGTCACTAGGCTATGATACGAGCAGTGACGAAGCACTGCTAAAGTCTGCTGAGAAAAAACACAAGAAAGACGTACTGGCAGCAGTTAAAGTCGTTCGCGACGGTGAACCAGTAGAGATCGAATTGAACCTAGGTGTGAGTGCTCGTGAAAGCGAGTTTGCTTGGCGTCTAGAAACTGAGAAAGGTGAAGTACTAGAAGGCTATCTTCAGTCGCAAATCGTTCGCGATGAGCGCGCTGATGGTGGTGCTTTGGTATTTGCACTTCCTAACGAGATTGAGTGGGGCTATCACAAGCTGATCGTGACGCGCAAGCGTCGCAAAGCACCTTACGAAATGACTCTAATCGTGACTCCACAAGCGTGCTATAAGCAGTCTTCTATTGAAGAAGGCAAAAAGCTTTGGGGCCCAAGTGTTCAGCTGTACACCTTGCGTACTCCACACAACTGGGGTATCGGTGATTTCGGTGACCTGAAACAACTTGTGGGTGATATCGCTGCGCGCGGTGGTGACTTCGTAGGTCTAAACCCAATTCACTCCCTGTTCCCAGCAAACCCAGAAGGTGCGAGCCCATACAGCCCGTCTTCTCGTCGCTGGCTGAACATCCTTTACATCGATGTAAGCTCAGTACCTGAGTTTGCGCTAAGTGCGGAAGCGCAACAGAAGGTTGGCAGTGCTGAATTCCAGCAACGTCTACAGAAAGCTCGTGAAGTTCAACACGTGAACTACAGCGAAGTGTCTGACCTTAAGATGAGCGTGCTGCCTCTGCTTTATGCTGAGTTCAAATCTCGTCATCTAGACAAGAACACTGAGCGTGCACAAGCGTTCCTAAACTTTGTTGAAGAGGGTGGCGATAGCCTGCTTCATCAAGCAGCGTTCGATGCACTGCACAAAGAGCTACACGACCAAGATTCAAACACTTGGGGTTGGCCTGTATTCCCTGAGAAATATCGTCGTTTCGAAACCGCGGCAACTCAGAAGTTCATCAAAGACAACCGTGAACTCGTAAACCTATACATGTACCTACAGTGGATTGCTGATACTCAAATCAACGAAGCGCAAGCTTTGGCTGAAGAGAAGGGCATGGCTGTGGGTCTATATCGTGACCTAGCGGTAGGTGTGGCAGATTCTGGCTCTGAAACTTGGGCTGACGAAGGCAACCTTATCCTTGATGCGAGCATCGGTGCTCCACCAGATATCCTAGGTCCTCTAGGTCAAAACTGGGGTCTACCACCGCTAAACCCTCAAGTACTGCAAGCAACTGGCTATGATGCATTCATCAAGCTACTGCGTGCAAACATGAAACACTGTGGTTCTCTGCGTATCGACCACGTTCTTGGTCTACTTCGCCTATGGTGGATTCCTAAGGGTGAGAACGCGACCAAAGGGGCGTACATGTACTACCCAGTTGAGGATATGCTAGCCATCCTTGCTCTTGAGTCGCACCGTTTCAAATGCTCAGTAATCGGTGAAGATCTGGGTACTGTACCAGATGAGATCGTAGGTATCCTACGTGACGCAGGCGTTCACTCTTACAAGGTATTCTTCTTCGAAACTAATGAAGATGAAAGCTTCATCAACCCAACAGAGTACACAGACCAGTCTATGTCTGCGCTATGTACGCACGACATGCCAACCCTACGCGGTTTCTGGCATTGTGATGACCTGAAACTGGGTAAAGAGCTAGGTCTGTATCCAAACGAAGAGCAACTTGCTGGTCTGTTTGATGATCGCTTGAAGTGCAAGCAAGGCATCCTAAACACAATTCGTCAAAACAACCCTCAATTCCTATCTTCAGGAATTGGTGAGAACGCAGAATACGTGCCAATGGATCGTTACCTAGCGAAAGCGCTTCAGCTTCACGTAGCAGCAGGTTCTTCAACTCTACTAAGTGTTCAGCTAGAAGACTGGCTAGAGATGGATAAACCAGTAAACATCCCTGGTACCGTGGATGAATATCCAAACTGGCGTCGTAAGCTGTCAGTGAACCTAGAAGAGATGTTTGCACGTGATGATGTGAACGAGATTGCTAAGTCTCTATCTGAGGTTCGTGAGAAGGCGTCTCACTAATTTGGTCTGACCAATTAAAGTGAAAACTTCTACTCGCTTCAAACTTTCAATTTTGTAATTAAGTTACAATCTGGAAGCCCTGAAATGCCCGCTCATTCAGCGGGCATTTTTTATGTCACAGGTACAACTGACAGCGAATAGCTTTCAGCTGTCAACTGACCACCATTTTTGTCACGGTGGTTAGCTAAATTGAATAAAAAATAACGAAAAAAGCTAATAAACAACACAATAACAATGATTGGTTAGGGCTCGTGAATTACGAGAACTAAGGAAAAATAATTACAAATTACGGACTATTGAGGAGATTAGGCGTGATTAAGCTATTGATAAAATTAAGAATGCTTACCAGCAGTTAAGCCAAGCATCTTTTGCTGACCCATTTTCACTGCTTGGGCCATTTGTACGTGAGCAAGGTCGCTCACTGACGGTTTGGATACCAGGTGCAGACCGTGTTGAAGTGCTATTTTCAGACAAGCGTATCGAACTTGAGCGTGATAAAGAGAGCGCATTCGTTCTTGCTCAAGATATCGATCTATCTTTCACCCACTATAAATTGGCTGTTCATTGGGGTGAAACCGAGCAGATCCTTGATGACCCGTATCAGTATCACGCTCTTTATGAAGAATTCGATCATCTGCATACACCAAAGCAGATGTATCAACACATGGGTGCGCAGTTTGTATCGGTTGAACGTGATGGCAAAACCATCTCAGGTACGCGCTTCCTTGTATACGCACCGCACGCATCCGCAGTAAGCCTAGTAGGCGGTTTCAACGCATGGGACGGTCGTCGTAACCCAATGCAGCGCCTAGATTACGGTATCTGGGGTATCTTTATTCCTGAACTGCCAGAAGGCACCGCTTATAAGTTTGAGCTGAAAGGTCCAAACGGTGAAGGTCTACCTCATAAGCAAGACCCATGGGGTTTCCATCACGAGCAGTATCCGTCGTTCTCTTCGGTTACTTATGACCAAACTAAATACCAGTGGCAAGATTCAGCTTGGCAGAACCGCCCAGTAACGCAAAAGCGTGGCGAAGCACTGTCATTCTATGAGCTTCACGCGGGTTCATGGCGTCGTGATGAGAACGGTGACTTCCTAAACTACCGCGCTCTTGCAGAAGAGCTAGTGCCTTATTTGGTTGATCTTGGCTACACCCACGTTGAGCTAATGCCAGTATCAGAGCACCCGTTCTACGGTTCTTGGGGCTATCAGCCAATCGGTCTGTTCGCGCCAACTAGCCGCTACGGCTCACCGGACGATTTCAAATACTTCGTAGACAAGTGTCACCAAGCAGGTCTGGGTGTCGTTCTAGACTGGGTTCCAGCACACTTCCCGTCAGATGACCACGGCCTTGCTAACTTCGATGGTACGCCACTGTTCCACGATCCAGATCCGCGTCGCGGCTGGCACCAAGATTGGAATTCGTACATCTATGACCTAGGTCGTGAGCACGTTCGTCGTTTCCTAGTTTCGAACGCACTGTTCTGGTTTGAGCATTACCACATCGATGGCATCCGTGTAGACGCAGTAGCGTCAATGTTGTACCTAGACTATTCGCGTAGCCACGATCAGTGGATCCCGAACCAAGATGGCGGGAACGAGAACTACGACGCTATCTCTACTCTGAAGTGGATGAACGAAGAGGTGTACAAACACTTCCCGAATGCGATGACTATCGCAGAAGAGTCTACTGCGTTCCCGGGGGTATCAGCGCCGACTTTCCTTGGCGGCCTTGGCTTTGGCTTCAAGTGGAACATGGGTTGGATGCACGACAGTCTTTCTTATATCCAAGAAGATCCGGTTCACCGTCAGTACCACCACAACACTATTACTTTCCCGCTAGTGTATGCACACAGCGAGAACTATGTACTGTCTCTGTCTCACGATGAGGTGGTTTACGGTAAGGGTGCTATCCACGACAAGATGCCAGGTGATGAGTGCAGAAGACAGCAAACCTTCGCGCATACATGGGCTACATGTATGGTCAGCCAGGTAAGAAGCTGAACTTCATGGGTGCTGAGTTTGGTCAAACGGCTGAGTGGAACCACGACGATCAATTACAATGGTTCTTGCTAGATTATGAGCGTCACCAAGGCGTACTAAATCTGACTCGCGACCTGAACAAGCTGTATAAAGACGAGTCTGCGATGCACGACTTGGACTACGATCCTCGCGGTTTTGAGTGGCGTCTACAAGATGCGGCAGAGGCAAGCGTACTTGCTCATGAGCGTATCGACGACAACGGTGAGCGTATCCTAGTCGTTTCTAACTTTACTCCAGTACCACACCAAGAGTTCCGTCTAGGCATTCCGAATGAGGCTGAGTACGAACTGCTACTAAGCACAGACGATGAGAAGTACAACGGTTCGAACACTGCGCTTCCAGCTAAACTAGTGACCGAGAAGGTTGAGAGCGAGGGCTTGGAGCAGTCAGTACAGATGGTGCTTCCACCGCTGGCTACTGTGTTCTATAAGAAGACTAAGTAACTGAGAAGATGCCGGATAAGCCAATAGGCTCACCGGTAAGACGGTTTTTAAACAAAACTCGTTTAATCATGTCATCCCGGAAGGCTTCGCCTATCCGGGATCTTTTTATGCACTGAGTCTGAGTTAACCAATCTTTTCACTTCAATATCCAACACTTAGCCAATCCTTATCTACACTCAATAAACGTTAGAAAAGGAATTCTCTATGGCGACCTCTCTCTATGCCAGTCTGTTAGCCGCTTGGATGCTCTATTTGGCATTTCAGGTAATCAAACAGCGACGAAAACACCGAATTTCCCATGCTGATGGTGAGGTGGAAGACCTTAAAGTCGCCCGTGGCGCGCACTCAAACGCCACCGAATATATTCCAATCGCTCTCATTTTACTTTTTTTAGCTGAATACAATGGTCTGGATACACCTCTAGTGCATATGCTTGGCTTATCCTTGGTGGTAGGGCGTGTTATGCACGGACTGTCTATCTTGAGTAAGAAGTTCAAGGGGCGTTATTGGGGAATGATTCTGACCCTGATACCAATTTGTTCTCTAGCTGTAATTAATATCGGCTTGTCCCTGTTCTAGAGAGGCTTTATGCGACGATTCTGGCCACCGGCTTGGCTTCTAGTGTTAGTTGGTCTTCTGCTTAACATCTTAGCCATCTTGATATCCAGTCAAGTGATTGATGGGTTGGTGTCGAAAAATGGAAGCTTAAGTGAAGCGCGAGATAACAATCTTCGTTCAATTCAGCTCGCGTGGAATCGCATCGAAAACCTAGAGCGTAAAAAAGAAACCATGGTGGTCATGTTAGCAAGTGAATCTGCACCAACCGAAACTCTTGATGAGTTAAAGGCGCAAATAGAAACCTGGACGGGAAAACAGGTGCCAGCGATATCGGTTAATAACCTTCAAACGCTTACTTTGCTGATCGAGCAGCAACAAGATCAGCAGCGGGACTTTATTGATAACTACTATCTCGAGAACGTATCGTTGATGGAGAGCATGCACGAAAACGACGTTTTCATGAGCCATTACAAGAATATCGCACTGTTTTTACAGATCTTTGGACTCGCGCTTATCTTAGCTCGCGACCTTAAGCCCGGTTCAACATGACGGATTGACTGTGCTATGCTGTCGCTCTTCACGCCAAATAGCATGGATTAGCGATGAGCGACAAAATCTATTTTAATACCTCTAAGAAGTTTAACCTTCGCCGTTCTCTAGTAAATATGACCACCCGAGTGCACCACAAGGTAGCCCCTAGGCATGCACGTAAGATGGCGCGTAAGTTGCTTCTTACCCCCGTGCGCTCGCAAGGTAAAAATACTATGCCCAAAGGTATGCTGGTGGACTCGATTTCGTCAGATCATGGCGAGTTAAAAACCTACCGTCTAGGAACAGGCCCTGTATGGGTGCTCAATCATGGCTGGTCAGGCAGTGCTAACCAATTTTTTCCATTAATGGAGTATATCGCCAGCAAAGGCTTCACCGCTCTTAGCTATGACCAACCGGCTCACGGCAGTAGTGGCGGGGCATACGGTCATATTCCAGCGTTTGTCTCGGGTCTTGAGGCGATTTTAGACAGTGAACCTGAGGTTGCTGGTATTGTTGCTCACAGTATGGGTACGGCCTCTACCATTGAGTGTAAGCACGCTAAAGCTCAGACTGTGCCACTTCTATTGATTGCGCCTGTATTGGATTACCTTGAGAACCTCTTCGGTAGCGTCCGTCGTTCAGGCTATTCTATGAAGCTGTTTGAAGAAGTAGTACAAGAGGTGAGTAGTGAGTATCACTATCCTATCCACACCATTGACCCGTACGGAAAGCTGAAACTGCGTCCTGAGCCCACAATCATTGTGCATGACGAAGGTGATAAGTTTACTAAGTTCTCAGTATCTGAGAAGGCGGCGAGTGAGATGGAAAGGGTTGAGCTTGTGGCCACAACCGGTCTAGGTCATGGCCGCATAATGAAGAGTGCGCCGGTTAAGCAGAGCTTCGACGCACTGGTTGAATCAGCCGGGGTGACCGTCAGCTCGCGGGGTGAGTAGCATCTTACCAAATTTCAATAGATACATACCAAAGGCAAGCATCCACAGTACTGCGGCCACATCTAGCATTTCCATCATGTATTGTGGGAAATAAGCCACACCCAGTGAGCGCACTAGCGCCGACAAAACAAGGGCGATAAATGCCACGCGCATTTGTGGCCCTTGATAGATATTTCTACCTGTGTGACCCATAGTCACGCGCGCAATCATCGCCAGAATTAACCCCGACAATGCGCCTATCGCAAATATGTGTAGCGCATTGTGTGACAGTAGAGCGTTAGTGGTAATGCCTTTCACCAATAGATAAGTTGGAATACACGCATAAGCTAGGTGTAGTGACCAGACTAAAGGCTCACCTAGGGTGCGATGAGGCTTCCAGCGCATCATCCGTATTGTTTGGAATAGGCCCGCCCAAATAAACAGAGGTGTTTGCAGTTCAGCCAAAGTCATAGGGAAGAAGCTTAGGATAAACAACAGTGCCAGAGGAAGGTTTGCTGCCATATCTAGCCACAATTGAGGCTCTGGCTTATCAAAGTGGAAGCGACGTGCGGTAAAGAACGGAATCACGCGCCCGCCCATCACCGATAGGAGCAACATAAACCACCACAGCATGGCTTGCCACACAGAGGTCGAGCTAAAGGGTGCGACACCAGTCACAGTGGCAAAGCTTGCGAAGTTCGCAAAGATAGCCAGTGCAAATAGGGGTACGAAAAACAGATTGCGCCAACCCTTAGATTTCACCACTCTAAAGCCAACCTCGTATGCGGTAACCACTAAAAATAGAGCATCGATAATGGCTATCACCCAAAGTGGAGTAGAGGTCCAGAAAAGAATTCGAGGCGCTAACCAGAGCCCTACAATAACGCCCAAGCGTGTACTCTTTGTTCCGTTAACGCCGGTCCAATTCTGTACTGCGGTCAAGACGAAGCCGGCAACAATAGCCATAGAGAAGCCAAATAGCATCTCATGGGCATGCCACCAAAGAGCAGGCACAGACAGAGCTTCAGGTTGACCATGCTGAAACGCATAGATCCAAACTGGGATCGCAATAAACGCATAGAGTGCACCCAAGAGAAAGAAGGGTCTAAAGCCTAAGCGCAGGATGGCAGGGATAGCCTCTTCTTTTGCTTTGTCTGTTATGTTGAGCATGATGAAACCTTAACATGTATTTTGGTTGCAACTTTATAGTAAGCGCACAAGCTATTCAAGCTGTGAAATAAAAGATAGCGCAAAACAAAAAGCCGCAAACAGCGGCTATTCAAGGACTTCAAAGATTATTAAATTGAAGAGGCGGTGGCAGAAACTGAGATTGTGTCAATCATAGCTTCAGAGAGAGCTAAACCGCTAGGTTCATGTTTAGTTGAAGCTTATAGGGGAGTTTGTTCAACTTGTGATGAAGCGACTTCTTGGTACGTTCAATGTCGCGACACTGCAGATTCTCATCTTCTGGGATAGCAACATCTATGTTAACCCTAAGCTCATTACCTACCTTAGTCACTGCTGATACTGAAATATCCAGAGGCTGTGCGTCGTTCTCATTTGAGACTTGCTTGATAACCTGATCACATACCGACTTATCCGCAGATTTATTTAGAAGCTCCAACACCGCACCTTTGAGCATATCGAAAGGTACCTTTAGAAAGTAACCGCCCATCAACAGCATCATTACTGGGTCAGCATAGACCGAATAGGCTGATAGTGTAGTTTGGGACAATACCCAAGCAGCAACGAACCCAAGAAGAACGGTCAGACTGATCAGGGCATCCATCTGCCACTGTTTTCCCTCTGCATCAATAAGACCAGAGTTCAGGTTCTTGTTCATGCGCTTGATGACTAGCCAGCCAAAAAGACAACCGGCAACATTAACCACGCCAAACAAGGTTGCGATAGACGCATCGACAGGACGACCACCGCTAAACAGTGCCATGGCTGCCGAATAAAGAGAGGCAACTACCACGCTGAGAATAACCGTCGCTTTTACGGAAATAACGATGGGTTCCAAAGCAGCAAGTCCTAGAGGGAACTGCGTGCGGGAAGGGTTAGCGATGTATTTGGCGGCGACTAAAGAAAGAAGTGTCAGTAGAAGACTGATCAGAGAGTAAGCACCATCAAACACGATAACTAGAGAACCAACCCAGAGTCCAACCACCACGCCCATGACCGCAAAGCCTAGGCAAAGGATGGCGGAGAAGGTGAGGATGCGACTTTCAAGATTGGTTTTATTGCTACTCATAGTAAACCTTTTGGGTTAACGACTAAGTTCATTGTTCGGTAACCGACGGGGATTCTCAATGATCAATTGGATTTCAGAGGTGGGGCGAAAAAAAGTAATAGCTAAAAAGTGCATAAAAATCAGTGGCTTATCTATGGTGTCCTGGTGTCAGAAAAATGACGCTCACTGAGTGCGTTAAAATCCGAACAGATACTCACTTAGTTTGTCGCACAGCCAACTCATGCTTGGGTTGGAGTCCATGCCACTGGCTGTAAACATGCAGTAGTCTTCCTGAGTAAGACCATACGTGTGTTTAATGACAGCAAGCTCTTCAGATCTAAGTAGGTGCCTTATTAAAGGCTCAGGAAGTACTCCCCAAGCTCCTTCGCTCTCGATGGTAGAGAGGATATAGTCGAAGCTTGAAAATCCGATATATTTCAATGAGAAAGGTTGCAGCTCCGGGTTGTCCTTTTCGTTCAGATACGCCATTGATGCCTGTGGTGCATTACGTAAGTCTTCATCAGAAACGCGACGCTTTTTGCTAAGTGGATGACCTGACTTACACACTGACATCATGCGAATCTTGCCAATTGGGGTGTAGATGATTCTAGGGTCGTCCTCTCTTTCATAATCCACACCAAAGGCAAAATCCACCTGTCCGGTTTCCACTAGATTGGCTAGGTCGCCACTGGAAGCGAGCACTATGTTGAATGAGGTCGCTGGAAATTTATTATTCAGTTTGTGAGATAGGCTCTGCCAAATATCGTCTGGAATAGAATCGTCTCGGGCAATCCAGATCTCGGCAGTAAACGCTCCTTCAACGTGCTGGCAAGTCTGCTTGATCCGGTCTCGAGTGATGAGTAAAGACTCGCAATCCTTGAAAATGGCCTTACCTGCCTCAGAGAGAGTGAGGTGGTTGCCCGCCCTGATGAATAGCTCGGTATCCAATTCTTTTTCTAAGGCTTTTATCCCCATACTCAAGCGGGTGCGATTGAACCCAAGTTGTCTCGCAGCCTCCGAGACGGAGCCGAGTTTAGCCACTTCGACGAAGGCTTGTATATGCGATAGGTTCATTGATGGAGTCCTTACGGCAAAGTATTGTCATCAGGCATTATTATACACGTCAATAATCCTGACTCTGGTCAGAAAGTGTAACGCTTGCTGTCAGGAATTTGTTGTTTAGAGTGGTGTAAAATCAAACATCTGTTGATCTAAGCCCAATATCTATTTGTATTAAATGCAATTTTGTATCTTTTTGCGCGAAGATTTGCTTTACTCTCGTTTAAGCAAGTTTGAGGATGGGATTTCAAATGGTGCACAACTGATGAATATGCTGCCGAGTGGGAGAGCGATAAAACAACCACTCAGTTTTCAGACCTCGTGTTTCAAGAGTTGTTAGCGCTCAATAAACTTGAAGCAGCTAGAGTGATGGACTTTGGTTGTGGAACGGGCTTGTTGAGTCAAAGAATGGCGCCTTTGGCGCGTAACATCGTGGCTCTGGACTCGTCAGAGGCGATGATCGAAGAGTTGGATAAAAAGCTTCTAGAAAACGTAGAGCCCGTAGTAGATGAACTCACTCGTGGTTTGGTTGCTCAGCACCCTGCCTTTAGAGGTCAGTTCGATCTTGTGGTTGCGTCTTCAGTATGCGGTTTCTTAGATGACTTCCAAGAAGCAGCTTCTATCATTCATTCACTACTCGACGTTGACGGTGTATTCGTGCATTGGGATTGGTTGGCTGAGAGTGATAAAGAAGGTTTGACCCAAGAAAGTGCTCATAGCGCGCTACATGAGGCTGGCTTTGTCGATATAGAGCTGTCGGTTCCGTTCGAGATTACCTTGGCTGACGGCACTGTTGCTCCAGTTTTGATGGGCGTAGCTTACAAGTAATCAGAATTCGATAGCCCGCATATGATGTGGGCTATTCCAATCGGTATTTATATTCGATTTATGAAGTACCTAATTAGGATTAATACTCTAAATCTAGGTAAATCAGTAGCTTACCCATAAATAATATTCTTATAATACCCGTAAATTATTCCGTATCTAATTATCTATTAGCAAGACAACTTGGCTTGCTTTCTATCTGTTCGATAGCATTTCTTAATTGCTCCGGTATTGCTACCTTTTGATTTTTATTGAAGTCAAACATAACCATTTTTGCGCTTCCTTTTGCACAGGTTTTCATCTTGGTTTGACTTACAATTTCATACTCCATGATAAAAGAAGTGGCACTCATTTTTGAAATGCGACTACCCACAAATTGAATCGGGATATTTGATGGGTAAAAAATATCGGCAATCAGTGCTTCCTACAACCGCACCAATTCCAGTTAACTTCATTTGCTCTAATAATTGAACCTCGTCAAAATAATTAACTCTGGCTGATTCAAAATAACGAAAAAAGTTGACATTGTTCACATGACCAAAAGCATCCATATCACCCCATGCGATAGGTATTTGGATGATGCTTGGGTAAGGAACTAGTTGGCTTGGCACAGAGTTAGATTCATTCACATTAATGCTCACTATTAGAAGTTTCTACTATTAGAAAATAGATGTATGTCGTTTATCTTTAATAAGGCGATCTTTATTCAATCCTTATCCGAATTTAAATCTAAAGTAGTCCACTATATAAGTACCGATATTTATAAATCAAAGAACAAATATCAGGTCACTTTGTATGCTTTTTGTGATCTATGCACGCTTTAAATTTGGAATATTAAAAATTCATTACTACGCTGTAACAAAAGCAAATTTGTAGGACTAGACCATAGTTCTCACAGATGGAGGTGCTAGACAAGATCTTCATTGCAAATTGCAATAATAAATTAAGTCGGTTTTGCAGTACGACAATAACAGTGTTTTTAAAACACGTTTTTTACACATAGGTAAATGGAAATACATTATGAAAAAAACAGTACTTGCAAGCTTAGTTTCGGCAGCAGTGGTTAGCAGCCAAGCATGGGCAGTGGAACTCTATAACAATGACGGTTCAACGTTCTCTGTGGGCGGTCATATTTCAATGGGCATTGGTAATAGTTCCGACGACGAACTAGAAGTTCAGTCGATTTCTCCTCGTATTAACATCAACGCAACTCAAGAACTTGGTGGTGGTTTTAAAGCTGACGCTAAAGGTGAGTGGAGTTTGAATGCTTTAGAGGGGGGAGGTAATTCGTTCTCTACTCGTTTGGGATACATCGGCGTTACTCATGAAACATGGGGTCGAGTAGTTGGTGGTACTCAATGGTCGCCATACTACGATGTGGGTGGGATTGCAGATATGCCAATCGCGTTTGCCAACGACTTCCTATATCCAAACCAATACGAGCTTGGTACGGCTCGTGCGGAAAAATGCTTTCTTACCGCAAGACCTTTATGTTTGGTGATGGTGTTGGGCTAAACCTTGGAGCTGCTTGGCAAGGTGAAAACTCTGATGGTGCGGTAGACTATGGAGATCGTGGGCAGATCGCATTGTCTTTTGACCTAGGTGGAATCAACGTAGGTTATGCCTTCACTACAGGCTCTGTGAGTAGTTCAGACGATGACGCGATGGGTAACATCTTGTCTGCTAAGTTCGGTTCATACGGTGACGGTCTGTATGTAGCAGCTGTTTATGAGATGGGTGATTCATTCCGTAATGCTCTTGGAGGGAATGCAGGTGCCTATGATTCAACGAGTATCGAAGCAATTGCAGCGTTTGCTCTTGAAAACAGCCTAAACATTTCGTTGAACTACGAGTCGCACGAAAATGATGACGCGAGCAGAACTGTATTTAGCCAAATGGCGTTGCAAGTTGAATACAACTTTACTCCTGCGTTCATTGGCTATGCAGGTTATCAGCTAGATCTTGGTAATGATTACTTAGACAATGATGATGACAAGTACGCTCTAGGTGTTCGTTACTATCTATAATTCTTCTTTAAGAATACCGAACAAAGGCAGAGCTTAGCTCTGCCTTTTTGCGTTCTGTGACTTTAATTGGTAGATGCGTCCATTCTTGCTACAATCCCCGCCCTGAATTATCCAATGCTTATTATCCGTAAAGGTATCTATCGTGCTAAAGCTAAACGAGATCTTTGAGACTATCCAAGGCGAGGGCTTCTTTACAGGGGTTCCATCTATTTTCATTCGCCTGCAAGGCTGTCCAGTGGGTTGCGCGTGGTGCGATACCAAACAAACCTGGGATGTGCTTGAAGATAAAGAAACAGACTTTGGCACCATCATCGCAAAAACTGGGGATGATGAGTTTTGGTGTAATCAGTCTGTGGATTCGCTGGTGGCATACTGTCTAGACAAGTACACCGCGAGACATGTTGTAATCACCGGTGGTGAGCCTTGTCAGTACGATCTTGTTCCTCTTACTCATGCTTTGGAAGCGAACGGTTTTCGCTGTCAGATTGAGACTAGTGGTACCTTTGAGGTGAAGGCCTCTGAAAACACTTGGGTGACGGTTTCACCTAAGATTGGTATGAAAGGTAAGCTACCTATCGAACCACAAGCTATGACTCGTGCTAACGAAGTGAAGCACCCTGTGGGTAAGCAAGCGGATATTGATGCTCTCGAAGAGTTACTTGAGGCTAATCCTGTAGGAGAGGGCGTTGAGATACTTCTGCAACCTATCAGCCAGAAGGCTCGTGCGACTCAGCTTTGTATCGATACCTGTATTGCTAAGAATTGGCGTTTGTCTATTCAGACACATAAGTATTTGCAGATTGCCTGAATTTAAAGCTGTCAGCTTATAGCTATAAGCTGACAGCTAGCATTTTTACCAATTCCTAAACCCGCAAGTATCAATATGGAACCTCACTCCTGAATAGAGCCCAAGTCCCATATTGTTCTCTCTTCCTGCTTTGTTATAAACCTTCCAAAGCATCTTATGAAGTTCTTCTCTTGATACATCGTTGATAGGAACCAAATCTAGTGCACAAAAGCTCAGGTGCTTACTCTTGGTCGCGCCACCTGAGGTTTGGTTGTAGTACTGATCTCGGTCTCCTGATACTGGAATTAACGGGCCGGTCACTGGCTCGACATGCTCTTGAATAAACTTAACCGTTCTTACCATGTTGGGGACTTGCTTCTTGTCGGGTACGGTAAACACGGACGTGCCATTCATCGCCCAGTTTGTCCCTTGCAAGAGGATAAGGTGCATGGGCATGGTTTTAAGCGGCTCTTCGGTGATCCCTGCGGCGATAAGCTGATCTGCAATTTCTTGGACTCTGTCTTCAGCACGATTCATTAACATCCAGCCTCTAAATGCAGCGCGGGTAGGTACCTTATAGCCTTTAACATCGATAACCAGATCGCTATATTCAATTTCGTTTTCTGACTTATATAACTTCATTAAGTCATTCCCAGAGGCCACAAAACTGAAACCTACTAGCGCTAAAATCAAAAATCGAAACATGACTTTTCTCCAACGTAAAAGTTTGGATAAGTATAGGTGGAATTCGAAAGTTTGATCTAAGTCACGTCGTGTGATGTCTAGAGCAGAAGCGCGCACTAGTGGGGTAAAGGTGAAAGGCTTCTCACCTATGGCATTTAATAGCTAAGCTTCGTATTTTTGTAACCAGTTCTATATCCGTCAGTGATTAAACCAGACATCATTCATAAAATTTATGCACTGATTCGTAGACGTATAACCTTGTTATATGCTTAAAATTAGTCTTTTTATGGTTTTAAGTTCCGACTCATCCGGATGCTCCCCCTCAGTTTAAGTCCATGCTGTTGTACTCATCCCCCTTTGGGGTAGTGTTAGGGATGATTCAGCAACTGGCATACATCTTGTAACTTACGCTAAATCAACAGCGTGCATCATAATTATCAATATTAGATGCACTGCAAAGTGTCTGAAACGACAGGTAATTTAGAGGTGTTCTATGTCAACCCAGATTACTCCGAATATTCAAGCCAGTGATGTGATTCTACATGCCTTCGACTGGCCCTATTTGATGGTAGCTGAGCGCGCCGAAGAGATAGCGAAGCTTGGCTATAAAACCGTACTGGTTTCACCACCGATGAAATCCTTCATACATGAGAAGGGAACTGATTGGTGGCAAAGGTATCAACCTCAGGATTATCGCATCATCGATAATCAACTGGGTGATACCCAAGATTTTCGAGATATGATGACCGCGACACGTGACGCAGGCCTTCGTGTGTATGTGGATGTGGTGTTCAACCACATGGCCAATGAAGCTATAAGCGAGACGACCTGCAGTATCCGAGTAAAGAGGAACTGGAGCTCTATAAGAAAGAGTCAGAGAAATATGAGTCATTAAAACTGTTTGGTGATCTCTCTGAGCCCCTGTTTACAGAGAAAGACTTCTATGAAGCTTTTGGCATCGTAGATTGGCAAGATAAACATCAGGTACAAAAAGGACGCATAACCGGTGGTCCCAATGATCCAGGCTTGCCATCGCTCAATGACAGCGACTATGTCGTCGAGCAGCAGCAGACGTACCTGAAAATCCTCAAAGAGATGGGTGTTAAAGGCTTCCGTATCGATGCGGCCAAGCACATCAGTATCGAGCAGATACGCAAGGTGTGGACTCCTGAGATAACCGAAGGCGTGCACATTTTGGTGAGATCATTACCGATGGTGGTGCGACCAAGCAGGAATATGAGCTCTTCCTTAAGCCTTATTTGAATAAGACTAAGTTAGGAGCATACGACTTCCCGCTGTTTAATACGGTTTTTCACGCCTTTCGAGATAAGGGTAGGATGTCTGCGCTAATCGACCCATACAGCTTTGGTGAGGCGCTGAAACGTCAAAGAGCGATTACCTTTGCCATCACTCACGACATTCCAAATAACGATGTCTTTAGAGACTTGGTGATGCCTGAAGAGTATGAGTGGCTAGCTTACGCCTATATCCTATGTCGTGATGGCGGTGTGCCGCTTGTTTACACGGATTTAGACCCGAGTGGTATTAAGGATTCGGAAGGATTACCTCGCTGGCAAGATGCTTGGAAAGACCCGCGTATGGCGACCTTGATTGAATTCCACAATCGCGTTCATGGCAATCGCATGGCGGTACTCGAAGCGAGTGATGATCATTTAGTCTTTGAGCGTGGTGACCAAGGCTTGGTAGCGATCAACAAAGCGGATACCGAAAAGACCTTTAGTTTGAGGTGGGAGCACGCTATGCGTGACCTTGTTTCAGGAGGCCACATTGATAGTGTTGATGGGGATGTTACTGTGACGATTCCTGCCAAGGGGTATTGCTGTTTGGTGAGAGTAGAAAGCTGACAGCCGCAAGCTCTCAGCTGGCTGGCACGTCATTCCCGTGTTTTGAAAGGGAATCTTCACTGGCAATCCAGAAAAAGATGCCGGCTCAAGGCCGGCACGACGATACTTTTCTAGCTGATAGCTGATAGCTGATAGCTGATAGCTGATAGCTGATAGCTGATAGCTGATAGCTGATACTAGGGCTTATTCTTCCGATTCCTAGCTTCGCTCTGATGGGAGCGATACATCTTACCTAGTTGTTTATCGTGAGATCGAAGCTCGGCTAGTGAGGCACTGTTACGGGCTTGTTCTCTTTGCAACTTCATGTAGTTGTTTACACGTCTTGGGTCGAGAGAGCCTTCATCGATAGCCTTCTGAACGGCGCAACCTGGTTCGCCTTGATGTGAACAGTCACTAAAGCGACATTGCTGTGCCAGTTCTTCCACGTCAGAAAAAGTCTCGCTAAGGCCTTGTGACACGTTCGCTAATTGCAACTCACGCATTCCTGGGGTGTCGAGTAAGACCGCACCGCTAGGCATGGTCATGAGCGTACGGCCGGTGGTGGTGTGGCGACCCTTGCTATCATCTTCACGGATAGAACCTGTCTTTTGCGCTTCTTCACCCATTAAGGTGTTCACTAGCGTCGACTTTCCTACACCGGATGAGCCATAAATGCGACGGTTTTTCCTGTCCTGCACCACGGCTGAAGGGATTGTACGCTGTCAGAGTCCAATGCATTGACCGCCTCTATGATTAACATAGGGTCAAGGTCTTGCACTTGCTGTTTGAGCGCTTGTGAGTCATCACAAAGGTCTTCTTTGGTCAGCACGATCACTGGCTCAACCTGAGCTTCATTTGCAAGGGCTAGATAACGCTCCACTCGGCTTAGGTTGAAATCATCGTTAAGTGACATAACGATAAACACTGTATCTAGGTTAGAGGCAATATATTGTTCAGCGACCTTAGTCCCCGCCGCTTTACGTGAAAACAGAGAGCTTCTTTCTAGCAGTCTAGAAAAGCTCAGATCCTCATTGAGGATAACCCAGTCGCCTACGGTCATCGCTGGCAGCGAATCGTGGATGGCAAGTGAGATAGAATCAGATTCAGTTTGTAAGGTGTATCCGGAGCGGTGATGCGCACTTACGCGCGCGATCACTTTACCTTCGTAATCTTCTAAGGTCAGCTGCTGTTGAAAAAAGGGCTGCCAACCTAGGGTATTGAGATTGTTCATTAGTGATGATGTTGCTTCATTGCCATCTTTTTCACCGGTACAGACAGCGTCATAGTGCGGCCAGTGTCAAAGGTGAGTGTTAGTGGGATCACCATGCCTTCTTTTAGCGGTTCTTTAAGATCAAACAGCATGATATGCAGACCGTGGGGCTTGAGTTCGGTATCCGCTTTTGGTGATAGATTGATGCGTTGTAGCTTACGCATTTTCATCACGCCATTATCCATTTTATGAGTGTGTAGCTCAGTAATGCCTGCAGCTTCGGTACTGGCCGAAACCAGAGCACGCTGCTCAGCTGTCGGATTGGTAATGGTTAGGAAGATGGCGCTGGTGGTTACCGTTGGTGGTGTCTCTTTTGCCCAAGGGTGAGAAACCTCTAGTAGCCACTGGCCCAACTGAAAGGTGAAAGAAGGCAGAGCAAAAGCGTGAAAAATCGAGTCTTCATTGTTGAGTCCCACTGGTTATTGTATTTATGGCTTTAACTAGAGGTGCAGGGGAAAGGGTATGTTGCACCTTGGTTATCTCAGAGCCGTTTGGCGCCAAGAAATAGAAATAGGAGTTGTGATCAACCGTGTACTCAAGGGCTGAGTCTTCTAGTTCATTGCGAATGTAGATAACACCATATTTATCTGCCAGTGCCTTAAGCGTATCGGCATCGGCGGCATAACCTTCAAAGTTTGGGTGAAAATACTTTGCATAGGTATCGCTGTCGGCGCCGGAGTCACGCTCTGGATCTAGTGTAATAAAAATAGGGCGTATCTTGTTCAGAGTTTCTTCGTCTACCTGTTTAAGCGCCGCTGAGAGCATGGCTAATGAGGTAGGGCAAACATCTGGACAACGAGTAAAACCAAAATAGAGCACATTTATACGTGGATCTTCAGGGTGAAACAGTGCAACTTCTTTGCCTCCTTCACCCGTTACCATAGGCATGTCTGCTTTTTGCTGTGCACTCTGCGCGGCCACTTCTTGTTGGGCATCTAGGTATGCCTTAACGCCATAACCTAGCGAAAACGCAACAACCAAAATTAGTGACCAAGTTTTACTCATCTTTCCATCCTAACTAGAAGTGGGATCCCTTGAGGTGACTGTTCAGAACTCACCTTTCCTATCCATGTCATTTTTTCACTGTGGCACGCCGGTAACAACAAAGTACCGGTAAACTTGTTGCCTTGGTCACGGGAAAGCTCAAACTTCGCCACTCCCATGTTCATTTCTTTGCCTTCAAGTTCAATCAGTAGCATATTTGACTCTTGCCCCGGCCAATCTACTTCAATTTCAGTAGGTTGCATCGCTTTAGCTACATCGCCATTGAGGAATACAGACACTCCCTGCTCAGTGCAACCTTGAGCAGAGGCCTCGCAGTAAGTGAGGTTACTGTCATCCTTTTTAAAAGAATGATAAATATCACCAGCAAAGAAACCCAAGACTACGGCTACACCAACTAATACGACTTTAACTAAGTTGTTATTCATTACTTATCCGCGATTTTTTCAAGGGCCAGCACCATACCAATGGCCGCTAACATCATGACGATAGCAATTGGCAACTGAGATGATGTATTGAAGATAGACTCAAACGTGTGGGGCATTAGGTTTTCTTGAATGAGAGGCACTTGTTCACCGCTAGAGTTAGTGCGCCAAGTTAGGGTTTGTTTCCACGGCCAAATCTTTGGCAAGGTGCCAATCATTAGACCGACCAAGAACATTAGGGTGAAATCTCTAAAGCGCTTTAGTAGCCAAGAAAGCAGATGAGAAAAACTCAACAAACCGCCAACACAACCCACTAGGAAGAGTGCAAGGATATCAATCTGAAAACCTTTTACCGCAGCAAGAACGGGAGCGTACATCCCGATTAGTAGCAGAATGAAGCTACCTGAGATACCCGGCAGTATCATAGCGCAAATCGCGATTGCACCAGCAAGCACTACATTGATGCCCGTTGGTTCAAGCTGCAGTGGGTTGATCACAGTGATCATGTAAGCGAAGCCAATACCCACTAGTAGAAAGGCCCACTTTGAGGCGTTGAATGACTCTATTTGACGCAGTATAAGCCATACCGAGACTAGGATAAGACCAAAGAAAAACGACCATAGAGGAATAGGATGGGTAACTAGCAGCCAAGAGATAAGTTTGGCTAGAGTAAGGATGCTGGTCAGCACACCACCAAAAAGAGTAACTAGGAATAAGCCATTGATATGCTCGAAAGCGCCTTTGATGCCTTTGTCTTTGAGAATACCAATGAGGCTAGGGTTGATGCGACGGATACTCTCGAGAAGGGTATCATAAACACCGGTGATAAAGGCAATGGTACCGCCAGAAACGCCCGGAACTACGTCCGCGGCACCCATAGCCATACCTTTTAGAAAATTAGTGAAATAATTCATCAGCTTACATAATTGAAATAAAAACTGACGCTATTGTATTGGATTACTGAGGCAAGCAAAACCTTAGAGAATAGATTTTAGAGTACCTGATACAGAAATAAAAAATCCCCGCACTATTGGCGGGGATTGGTGTCTATAAGAGCTTATCGAGATTACTTGATCAGGAAGCTCATTAGGAACTGAGAGATCTTCTGCATATCTTCGATAGCGATAAACTCTTCAGTGGTGTGAACCTTAGACATTCCCGTTGATAGGTTAGCTACAGTTAGGCCTTTTTCAGAGAAGATGTTTGCATCACTACCACCGCCCGTAGAGGCTAGGATAGGTTGGATATCCAGAGCGGTGAAGGCTTCTTGGATAGCCATAATGTGCGGGTGTGAATCAGCAATCTGGAATGGGTTATATGCGCGAGTGGACTCGATGCTGATCTCAGCGCCATGTTTTTCAGCAGCCGCTTCGAAGGTCTCTACCATGTGTGCTACCTGAATCGCTAGCTTCTCTTCGTCGATAGAGCGCGCTTCTGCCTCAAGATATAGGCTTGGCATTACAACGTTAGTCGCTTGACCACCGTTCACTACGCCGATGTTAGCGGTAGTTTCTGCGTCGATGCGAGACAGCTTCATATTGCTGATAGCGTCAGCCGCAACGGTTAGAGCGTTGATACCTTGCTCAGGTGCAAGACCCGCGTGAGCTGGCTTACCCGTAATGTTTACTTTTAGGTTCTGCTGGCCAGGTGCAACTGTGATGATGGTGCCGATTGGGCCGCCTGAATCAAGAACGATACCGTTCTTAGATTGGATTTTGCTTTCATCGAACTGCTTTGAACCGTGTAGACCACCTTCTTCGAATACAGTGAAGGCGATTTCAATGGTTTTGTGCTCAAGATTGTTTTCTTGGATGGTTTGGATTGCTTCAACGATAGCCGCAATGCCAGATTTGTCGTCACCACCAAGGATGGTGTCGCCTGCAGAGCGGATAATGCCGTCTTCGATAACAGGCTCGATAGCGTTACCTGGCGCTACGGTATCCATGTGACAACTTAGTACAACGCTCTCATCGATCTTGCCTTCAAGTTTGGCATAGATGTTAAAGCCGTTTGATAGGCTCTCAGGCACAGCAAGGCGTTCAACTTCGAAGCCTAGCTTCTGCAGCTGCGCTTCAATCTCTAGTGCAACTTCAAGCTCATTGCCTGATTCACTGTCGATTTTGATTAGCTTAATAAAGTTATCAACGAGGCGATTTTGGTCTACTTGTGACATGGATATACTTCTTTATCGAATTTATTAGGCCGACAGTAACCCACATTACGTGCTACACATTCATGACTCAGATCAATTTCGTTTCCGATTTCGCGCCATTAGCCATACAAATTGCGAGGTCAAGGCGCGAAAAACATCTCTTTATTTCAAAATGTTTCTAAAATAGATGTCCATTGATAGCAAGATGAGTTGCGATACTTGCGGCATAACCTAGAGCAATAATTGGCATCCACTTTAGGTGACCAAAGAAGGTGTATTTGCCGTGCGCCGCTCCCATCAATGCTACGCCAGCAGCGGAACCGATGGACAGCAGCTACCGCCTACACCTGCAGTTAGGGTAACCAATAACCAGTTCCCCATTGAGAGCTCTGGCTGCATGGTTAAGATGGCAAACATCACTGGAATGTTGTCAACAATAGCCGACAAGATTCCCACCATAACGTTCGCCCATACTGGATCCCATTGGGTGTACATGATCTCCGAGACTAATCCAAGATAGCCGAGCAGGCTGAGACCGCCAACGCACATTACTACGCCATAGAAGAACAAAAGCGTGTCCCACTCGGCATGGGAAACACGTCTAAATACATCGAACGGCACTACGGAGCCGAGACGTTTAAGCGCGGCTTCATCGTGATTCTTCACCGCAATTTCACGCTTACGCTGCAATGAACGAGGTAGAGTTTTTCTTAGGTAGAAACCGAAGAATTGCAGATAAGCTAAACCCATCATCATGCCTATCACTGGTGGGAAGTGGAATAGGGCATGGAAACAGACCGCAGTGATGATGGTAAAAATAAATAGAGCAACGATGCGTTTTGCGCCTCGCTTTACCTCGACGTACTCATTGACCGCATCAGGCGCTCTTTTGGCACGAACCAAGACATGATAAGCGCCGGTATGACGTAGTTCACCGCTGATGGCACAAATAGGGTTAGGAACTCAGCGAAGGCGACATGACCTGCCTGCCACACCATAAGGGTAGTGATATCACCAAACGGACTAAAGGCGCCACCGGCGTTTGCAGCCACCACTATGTTGACACAGGCGATGTTGATAAATTTTAGATTATTGCCACCCACCTTCATGACCACTGCGCACATCAAAAGTGCGGTCGTGAGGTTATCCGCGATTGGGGAGATAAAGAAAGACAGGATACCGGTAATCCAGAATAGGCTTCTTAGATCAAACCCTTTACTCACCATCCAAGCGCGCAGCGCATCAAAAAGTCTTCGCTCCTCCATCGCATTTATGTAGGTCATAGCTACCAGCAAGAACAGCAGAAGTTCGGAATATTCGAGAAGGTTATGGTCAAGGGCCGATTTTGCGGTTTCTATCTCTCCCAAGCGGGTAAAGGTAAAGCCAATCAGAATCCAGATAAGGCCGGCAGCGAGAAGAACGGGTTTGGATTTTTTCAGTTTTAGGTGCTCTTCGCCCATAACCAAGCAATAGGCGATGGTAAAAATAATCAGGCAAGCGTACCCCACGCCAGATTGGGTGAGATCAGGGATGTCTCCTAAACCTGTGCTAGCCATTGCTTGAGGTGAGAGCAGGCCGATACACAAGCTCAGTAAACCGAATACAAACTTCATCGCGACTCCTTGCGATTGTGACTTCCTTTACCGCTATAGCTTAATCTTTATGCACGTGGCTTAGTTTGAGCTAGCTCACCCTTTAGAGAGTGAAAATAAATTCATAAGGAGCAAGATAGTAAGTGGCGTAACTAACTGAGAAGTCTATAATTTACCTTTGATTTCATCTCTCTCATTCAGGTCTCAAGACAGGGAAAATTATGCCGTCTCTCGAAATATCTGATAGCCCAGCTGCATCTGAAAACAGCGCTATGGTTAACCAAAAGAAAGTTCTACTCCTATTTGCACATCCTTCTCAAAGGCGCTCTGAAGTCAATACGGCTCTGTTTAAAGCCGCCAAAAAGGTGCCTGGCGTTACCTGCGTGGATCTCTATTACGATTACCCTCGTCACAACATCAATATTGAGAAAGAGCAGCAACGCTTATTAGAGCATGACGTAGTGCTGTTCCAGTTTCCCCTTTATTGGTATTCGACGCCTTCTATTTTGAAAGAGTGGCAAGACCTAGTATTGGAATATGGATTTGCTTATGGCAGTGAGGGTAAAGCGCTGCATGGTAAAACTTTTCTGACGGCGATTACTGCCGGTGGGCGTGAGGATGCCTATGAAGAAGAAGGTTATAACCATTACACCATTCGTGAACTGCTTCATCCGATTGAGCAGACGGCAAGATTGACCGGCATGACTTATTTGCCTCCATATATTTTGTTTGGCGCTCGAACGGCCGTGGAAGAAGGGCGAGTGAAGCGCCATGTGAATGGCTATAAAGAACTCCTTCAAGCCCTAGTCAATGACAAGGTGGATCTCGAGAAAGCCACGGTACTTCCACAAATCACGGGTAATCTTGCCACGGTTATTTCAGGAGAGCGCGCATGACAGGGTATTTCTTACAGGCCTTCATCTATCTGATTGCGGCCGTTATCGCTGTGCCTATTGCTAAGCGTTTGGGCTTGGGTTCAGTACTTGGCTATCTGATTGCCGGTGTGGTCATAGGCCCTATTGCAGGCTTTGTGGGTGAAGAGACCACTACGATTCAGCACTTTGCTGAGTTTGGTGTGGTGATGATGCTCTTCCTTGTAGGTCTTGAGCTTGAGCCTAAGATGCTGTGGGGAATGCGTAATAAATTGATTGGGCTAGGTGGCCTTCAGGTCGGTGTGACCGCAGCTTTGGTCATGGGTATCTGTTTAGCTATGGGCTTGCAATGGTCTATTGCCCTTGCCATCGGTTTGATCTTCTCGCTCTCCTCGACGGCGATTGTACTGCAGACCTTTAACGAAAAAGGGCTGACAAAAACCCCTGGCGGACAGAATGCCTTTTCGGTACTTCTGTTCCAAGATATTGCCGTGATCCCTATGCTGGCGTTCATCCCTCTGCTTGCTCTGCCTGAGCTAGTGGAAAAAGCGCAATCGGCCGTTGCTCATGCGGCGGATCATCACGAGGAACTTAGCTTAGTAGCCGGCTTGCCGGGTTGGGCTTACGGCTTGGTTATTACCGCCTCTATTGCTGTGGTTGTGGTTGGTGGTCACTTTGCCAGCCGTCCACTATTTAGATTCGTTGCGGCATCCGGTCTTCGTGAGATCTTTACTGCTACCGCTTTGATGCTGGTGATAGGTATTGCAGCGCTGATGAGTTTGGTGGGCCTGTCACCCGCATTGGGTACCTTCCTTGCCGGAGTAGTGTTAGCAAACTCCGAATTTCGTCATGAGCTTGAATCCAACATCGAGCCATTCAAAGGACTGCTATTAGGGCTATTCTTTATTACGGTAGGTG
Source organism: Vibrio ishigakensis (assembly GCA_000830475.1). Classification (GTDB taxonomy): domain Bacteria; phylum Pseudomonadota; class Gammaproteobacteria; order Enterobacterales; family Vibrionaceae; genus Vibrio; species Vibrio ishigakensis_A. Next base: position 155,631 of record BBSC01000002.1, read on the forward strand.
CAGGGATTGATTTCTCTGTGCTAGCGTCAGACTTTTTTCCGATTATCTCTATGACCCTAGGCTTAATGCTACTTAAAGGCCTGGTTCTGTTTGCTTTAGCCATTATCTTCAAAGTCAAAGGGTGTGATCGCTGGCTATTCACCTTGAGCCTAGCTCAAGCAGGTGAATTTGGTTTCGTGCTTCTTAGCTTTACTGTGCAAAGCCATGTATTACCGATCGATATGGCATCACACTTAAGCTTGGTTGTAGCTCTGTCGATGTTCCTCACCCCTGGCTTGTTTATTTTCTTCGAGAAAGTCATCCAACCTCGTTATGAGCAAGCGTCGAATGAGGAAGAAGAGGACACCATCGAGGAAACTGGCACGGTTATTATTGCCGGTGTTGGTCGTTTTGGTCAGATTGTTAACCGTTTGCTGGTCAGTAATGGCATTCCGACCGTGGTGCTGGATCATCAGGTCACTCAGGTGGCAAACCTTCGCCGCGTAGGTACAAAAACCTATTATGGGGATGCGACTAAGCCGGATATGCTGCACACCGCGGGCATAGAGCATGCTAAAGCCTTAGTTATCGCGATAGATAATGAAGAAGCCGCCACTGAGCTTGTGAAGTATGTTAAACACACCTACCCACACGTTAAGATTTTGGCCCGTGCCTTTGACCGTGGTCATTTCTACCTGCTTCGTCAGGCCGGTGCCGATTATATCGAGAGTGAAACCTTCCATTCTGCTATGGAGCTGGGCTCTGAGGCGCTACGCTGTCTTGGTTTCCATCCATTCCAGATTGAACAGCAAAGGAACTCTTATATTCAGATTGAGAAAGAGAGTTCGGATGAGCTTTATCATGCGTGGTTGGATGACTCCGAAGGTGAGCGTTATGACAACAACTACATTAAACTCTTCGTACAACTCGAAGAGAACGTAAGAAATGCGATGAATGCCGACCGCTCAGATAAACATGAGCGTGGTGAGCGTGGTTGGACACCACCACCAAAAGGGTATTCAGATAAATTAGAGGAAGATTGAGCTCCATGAAGTTACAAGCAAAGTCGTGGCAAACCCCACAGAATTTTTTGTTGTTGATATCGATTGTTGTACCTGTGGCGTTTTCCAGTTGGATGGCTTTGCTGAACAACTTCGTTATTGAGCGCGCCAATTTTGATGGTGCGGATATAGGTCTACTTCAAAGTGTGCGAGAGATACCCGGATTTCTCGCTTTTACCGTTGTATTCGTGCTTTTGTTTATCCGTGAGCAAAAGTTCATGTTGGTGTCTCTGTTTTTGTTGAGCCTTGGCACCTTTCTCACCGGTTTCTTTCCAAGCCTTACTGGTTTGCTCATCACCACTTTGATCATGTCGATAGGGTTTCACTATTTCGAAACCTTAAAGCAGTCGCTGTCTTTGCAATGGCTATCTAAAGATGAAGCGCCAGAGATGCTGGGTAAGATGATCTCAGTGGGAGCGCTTGCATCACTCATAACCTATGGCGCACTGTGGATGATGCTAGAGCAACTTAAACTGGATTATGTCGTCGTATATGCCATCACTGGCGGGAGTGCACTGGTGCTGGTGGCTGTCATGACCTTCAGCTTTCCACAGTTTAAGACAGAAACCGTACAGACTAAGAAGCTGGTGCTTCGTAAACGCTATTGGCTCTATTATGCACTGACCTTTATGAGCGGTGCTCGCCGCCAAATCTTTACGGTATTTGCTGGCTTTCTAATGGTGGAGCGCTTCGGGTATAGCGCGGCAGACGTAACGCTACTGTTCCTGATCAACTATTTGTTCAACTTCTTGTTTGCCAAACGCATCGGTCGATTTATCGGAGCGGTAGGTGAGCGCAAAGCGCTGATATTTGAATATATTGGTTTGATTGTTGTGTTCCTCGGTTATGCCTTTGTGCAAAGTGCACACATGGCAGCGGCCTTGTATGTTATCGATCATCTGTTCTTTGCTCTGGCCTTGGCTATTAAGACTTACTTCCAGAAGATTGCCGATCCAGCGGATATGGCTTCTACCGCAGGCGTGAGTTTCACAATTAATCATATTGCAGCGGTAGTGATTCCCGTTACCTTTGGTGTGATTTGGCTAACCTCTCCAGAGCTAGTCTTTATCATAGGTGCGGTAATGGCAGGCATTTCATTGGTGCTGTCACTGAACATTCCAGCTAAGCCTACAGAGGGCAATGAGGTGAGACTGTTCAGTTGGGGGAGCGTGACTCGTTAATAAAAAACCGAAGCAAATGCTTCGGTTTTTCTTTTTAGTGGTCAAGGTAGAGATAGTTTTGCCAACTCTTCATTCGAATCAAGATTTTTCGCATGATGGCAACGTGATGGAAGCTGTCAGAGTAGACCGCAACCTCTACGTTAGTACCTAGAGGCAGCTTGTACTGCTTGATATCGTCGTTAATACGAAGCTTAACTAAGGCGCGACCTTGAGTGTTGATGGCACTGGTACCAATCAATTGACCAGAGGCTTGTACTTGTCCTTCGGCCATCGCGGGAATGACGTTAACTACTTCGCCGGTGAACACCTGCCCTGGAAGGCTGCGGAACATAAACTCCGCCTCAAAACCTGGTTTTAGGCGTTGCAATGAGTTTTGGCGGAAAGCACCAACGTAGTAGTACTCCTCGGCATGGATAAACACCATAGCTGGTGCAATTGGCAGTGGTACCGCCATCTGACCAGGTCTTAGGATCAATTGTGTCACGTAACCATCTGTTGGCGCGCGAACTACGGTTTCATCTAGATTAAACTGTGCCTGCTCCACTTCTGCTTTGAGGCGGGCTACCGTGGTGTTCTCACCGTTAATCTCGGATTCATAAGCCACACGAGCACTATTCTCGATAGCAATTTCAGCCTCTAGATCCGCTTGAGCCCCTTTGAGGTTTTGTCTGCGGGTGTCTACTTGTTGAGCCGTGAAAGCACCTTTCTTAAAGCCAGCGTTATAACGGTTAAACTCTTGTCTAACACGATCACGCTCTGCTCTTGCTCGAATAGTCTCAGACTGAGCTGCCTTGTATTCAGACTCCAATTGGAATACTGCTTGTTCGGCAGCGGCTAGGTCCGCTTGCTTACGCATCAACTCCGCCTCGAAAGGCTTAGATTCGATAGTAAATAGAGGGTCGCCCTTGCGGATAAAGACATCCGGCTCGACGTTCACCTCAACCACACGTCCGCGTACTGTCGGTACGATAGGGGTGGTGTTATATACCTGACCACCTATTTGAGTGAAGGGGTGGTTGTAGTTCATCAGTAGCACTAGTGTACCGATAAGACTACGCCACCAAGCACCGCAGTAGGGACAGTCCACTTGTTTAGTGGGATCTTAAAAATCTTAAAGATTGCTACGCAGATGGCGGTGTAGGTCAGTATTAGTAGTAAATCCATTACTCATCACCCTCCTTGGTTTCCTTTTTCTCTTCAGAGACAACTTCTGGCTTAGGCTCTTCTTTTTGTTTTTGAAGATCAGCCACTTGCTGAGATAGCTCTGCAACTTTTAAATTGAGCTGAGTGATGTCATGATGCAGGTCAGATTGCTCTTGTTTGATTTGAGTCATACCCCAACCGCGGTCTTCACGCCATAAAGTTGCCCATATCCAAAGGAAGGGCCACAGCGCATGCAGTGTGAAAAGGCTTATCCAACCCGTAACGTGGATAGCATCCTGGTGAGGTGGTTACGCTTGTGGGCGATTTCATACGGAATATCATGAATTACTATGATGCCGTAGAAGATGACTAGGGCGACGAAGATAAGTAGCCCGAGAGCGACATAATCGAGAAACATATATCATCCTTGTTAATGTTTGTTCGAGTAATTTCATTTTCTAGTGTTACGCATTTTATTACAACTAGTTTATTGAAATTTCACAAAATTTACTGATTTACAACTGGAGAGTAGAGTGATCTGGCAGGGAGAAATAGCAGCCATCAGTGCAGCACTAGTGTGGGCAATAGCTACATGGATATATGGACAGTTCAGCCATAAGTTCAGCGCGATGCAGATGAACATCATCAAGGGCGTAGTGGCGTCGGCGATGATGTTAATGATTTTACCTCTATTTCCTGCAGATTCCATTTCTATTACTCCCAAGCATGCCCTAATACTCGGTATCTCAGGGGTAATTGGTATCGCCATCGGTGATAGCGCTTACTTTGCATCGCTAAAACGTATCGGTCCGAATAACACGCTTTTGCTTGAGTCGCTGGCTCCGCCACTGTCTGGCCTTCTTGCGCTGCTGGCTCTTGGCGTGGCGCTAAGTTTTGGCGCCTGGTTTGGGGTGCTGCTGACCACACTCTCTGTTGCCTTTGTGATATTTAACCCAGATAGAGAGCAGCAAGTGTCTCGCTCGGGTATCGGCTTTGGCTTATTGGCGAGTGTCTGTCAGGCAAGTGGCGTGGTGATTTCTCACTTTGCTTTAGTCGCGGGGGATGTGAATCCGTTGCTTGGTGCACTTATTCGCTATCCATTGGCGTTCTTGCTGTGATGATGGTTATTTCTTTTGTAGAGAAAAGCCCTTGGGGCAGTATGAAAGCCCACTTAAAAGATATGCTACAAAAAGACTGGTTGCTGCTACTGGCTGCCATATTTATTGGAACCTTCATTGCTTTATGGCTACAACAGATAGCGCTCAAATACGCCAACCCTGCCGTGGCACAAACGCTAATCGCGACCAGTCCTTTATTTATGCTCGGTATTTATAAGCTTAAAGGGCAGAAGCTAACTCGCCGAGCCATTCTTGGCACCATCAGCGCCGTGGTTGGCGTTGGTATCATCTTCTTAGCCTAATAGCTGATCGAGAGATAAAGGTTTTTCTGAGATTCCGGCGTTGACGGCTGGCGTTTCTCCCGGGTTTTCTTGGTGGCACAGGTTATTCCATGCGCGATAGATATCCAAAAGTGGCATCAACCTCCGGTCGCAGGCGCCTTCTTGGCTCATTGATGGTGACGCGAAATAGGGCGTGGAAGCGATTGAGATACTCGGTTACAGGTGACAGTCCCGGCATAGCATGGGCCTTGCGAGCATCAAGGTTGCTTTCTACCAGGGTGCCAATCGCCCGCTGCTCACTTGGTCCTCGAATGTGGCGTTGTTCGGATAGCGTCCACAAGGCGCGAGTTTTTATTTCCTTGATGGGTTCAGGTTTCGAGGAGCTTCTTCCTTCGGCCCACTTCGCATCTTCAACAAGGTAGGCAATATCTAATTCCTGCTTCTGTCTTAGATAATTGAAGGCGTTTAGGGCGGAATAACCTAAAAGAGGATCAAAAGAGAGAAACAGTGTCATAGGACGGCTCTTTATCTTCGCCGCGATGCGAGAGAAGTGAGCAGTCGTCGCGTAATGCGGTCTCACCAATGCGGATTTGAGCGGATATTTTATCGTGGCACTGTCTTCGAGCACATTAAGCTCATCTAAGCGCTCGCTCACGAATTCCTCTAGGCGCTTTAACTTATTGATAACCGGTAGCTCAGGCTCAATCTTGTGGGATTTATTGTGTAGAGAAATAACGCTTTTTCTATCAGGCGTCCTTTAGCCTCCTGACGAGATTGAGGCGGGCTGTCTATGGTGGTCAGGTTAATGTTGTGATCAACCATGTAGTGAGAGTTGAGATCACAAGTGGCGATAAGAAATACACCATTATCACTGTTAGGCTGAAGCCGAGTGAAATCACTGCCAAGGTTAAATCTGTCTTTGCTGTTCTGCCAGTGAAAATCAAAAATAGCGGACTTCTGACGACATATTGTCGCCATGGTTTTCAGATGGTCATTGAAGGTTTTAGCTTGAATATTAAGCTTCTTCGCCACTTCTTTCGGGCTGAATCCGGTTAGTAGCAGACCCAAGATAGTGACATGGCTTTCCAACTGTGGGTTTTCTACGGAGAAACGGTCGACTACTGTCGATTGACACTGCTTGCAGCGATATCTCTGTTTCTCTCCGCTAAAGCCGAACGAATGATAGTTTTCCGGATACAGGTGCACGTTCAAACCGAAACTTCGGCACCCATCATTGTTGCAACATGGGAGTTGGTTACGCTTTCTTTGGTTTTGCTGAGTAAGCTCAACAAACAGCTCCGCAGGATCGAGCAGGTTGCGAACCGAGCGACAACTTTTACAAGCAATCTTTATCGAACCAGACTGTTCTTCAGAGACTAGATAGTTATCTGGATTAAGTGAGCCGAAGTCCTCGCACAAAGGATTTTACAGAAATTAACGGCTAGGGTGTTTTCATCTAACTCTTTCAAGTGAGAAGCTCAGATTATGGTGACCTTAAGATTGTATCAAAAGTCATCTATGACTAAAAAAGGTCAGATCAAAAATGGGCTTTTTAGTGGTGCACTCGTAAATAAAACTTGATAACTTAGTATTAACAATTGGTTAGGTCATTACGCAAGGATGTATGTATGACAGAAGAAGTAAAAGAACAAGAAAGCAGCATCGAAATTGGTATCAGCGCGTGTGTATTGGGTGAAAAGGTTCGTTTCGATAGCGGCCATAAGATCAGTCGTTTTGTTACCAAAGAGCTCGCACCTTACCTTAGCTTTGTGCCTGTGTGTCCAGAAGTCGGAATGGGCATGACAGTACCTCGTCCAACTATCCGCCTTGTGAGTAATGAAGAACGTATCGCGCTGGTGGAGACCAAAGATGATACCAAGGATTACACCGATGGCATGTTGTCGTTCTCGAACAACAAGGTAGATGAGCTGAAACAGAAAGAGCTGTGCGGCTATATAGTCTGCGCCAAATCACCGACCTGTGGCATGGAGCGCGTGAAGGTGTACTCAAAAGGCGGTGCTTCCAAAGAAGGGATTGGTATGTACACCCGCATCCTGATGGAGCAGATGCCATGGCTCCCGGTAGAAGAAGATGGGCGCTTGAATGACCCTATCTTGAAAGAGAACTTTATCTCTCGCGTATTTAGCCTGCGTGATTTCTACGACTCTATGGGCGGGCAGCCGACTGCGGGTAAAATCGTCGCTTTCCATTCTCGCTATAAACTGACCCTGATGGCCCATCATCCAGAATCATATAAAGAGTTGGGGCGTCTAGTGGCCAAAGTATCTGAGTACGAACCGCAAGAGTTCTTCGAGATGTACCGCTTGAAGTTTATGCAGGCGCTTACCAACCGTGCGAGTCGCAAGAATAACTCTAATGTGCTGATGCACATTCAGGGTTACTTTAAGAAGTGGCTTTCAAGTCAGGAGAAGCAAGAGCTGAGACGCGTTATCGATGAGTATCGTGATGGTTTACTGCCACTGCTGAGTCCTCTTACCCTTATAAAGCATTACCTGACTCTTTATCCAGATGCATACTTGCAGGAGCAGAAGTATTTGCAACCGCATCCGCAGGAGCTTCGTCTTCGCTACCCGCTATAGGGAGAGTTTATGAATCACCTTGTTTGGTTTAGACGAGATCTTCGAACATTAGACAATAGCGCGCTCCAGCAAGCTCTGGAGCGCGCGTCTATGTTGGAGGGATCAAATGTTGTAGCGCTGTTTATCGAAACGCCTGATCAGTGGCAAGAGCATAATCTCGCACCTATTCAAGCGGACCTTATTCAGCGTCGATTACACGAAGTCTCTGCAGAGCTTCAAGATCTCAACGTGTCACTCATCGTAGAACGTTGTGACTCATTCGCTGAATGTGCAGAGGTTATATCAAGGCTTTGCCAGCAACACAGCATTAATCAGCTTTGGGCCAACAAAGAATATGAGCTTAACGAGGTGAAGCGTGACGAGATTGTCGCTGAAACCTCACCAATACGGGCGTTGAGTCTAGATTCATCGATGACAGCTGTATGTTTGCACCCGGAGAGGTGTTAAACCAGCAGGGTAGTTACTTCAAGGTCTTTACCCCTTTCAAAAAGGCATGGCTAAGCAAGTTTGCCAGTAGGCTTGTGCCTGTTTCCAAGCCCTCAAGGCTTGAAAACAATGCAATGGGTGTTCATTCAGAAATAAGCTTCAACTATCCGCTTAAAGACAGCTCGGCCTATCCGGTGGAAACCAAAGATATCATTGCAAAGCTTAGGCGTTCGCCACAGAAAAAGCCTCAGATTATTCACAGGACAGAGATTTTCCTGCCATAGAGGGCACCAGTAAGTTGTCTCCATATCTCGCGATAGGGGCGTTGTCTGTGAGGCAGTGTCTAGCACGCTTGTTTAATGGCAGGCACCTAGAAGAGTTATCTGCAGGCGAGCAAACTTGGCTAAGTGAATTGATTTGGCGTGAGTTCTATCAGCACCTTCTTTATTTCGAGCCAAAGCTTAGTCGAGGTCAATGCTTTACGCCTTGGGGTGACATGCTTGTCTGGCAGGGAGATGAAGAGCATCTCGAAAAATGGCAGCAAGGAGAGACCGGCTATCCCATAGTTGATGCGGCCATGAAGCAGCTGAATTCTACTGGCTGGATGCATAATCGACTGCGCATGATAGTCGCGAGCTTTCTTACCAAGGATTTATTACTTGATTGGCACGATGGTGAGGCTTACTTTTCAAAGACGCTGGTGGATGGAGACTACGGAGCGAACAACGGTGGTTGGCAGTGGTCGGCTTCTACTGGATGCGATGCCCAGCCTTATTTTCGGATCTTTAACCCCATTTCCCAAGGAGAGAAGTTTGACCCCGATGGGAGCTTTGTTAAACATTGGCTTCCAGAGTTAGCGGACGTACCCACCAAATACATCCATAAACCCTGGCTGTGGGCTGAATTTGGCAGTTTGGACTATCCTCAACCTATAGTGGATCACAAGGCACAGCGAGAAAAAGCGCTTGAGATGTATAAAGAGGCGAGGGAACGTGCAAAGTAAAGTCAGTTGTTTGATTGCAGTAGTTGGATTGTTCATCGGTGTACAAAGCGTGAATGCAGCGACATTTGATTTGCCTGAAGAAGGTAGCCACATGGTGGGTAAATTAAAACGCCACGTGGTTGAATCCGGTGAAACATTCGCAGTTTTAGCCAAAGACTACGATGTCGGCCTACTTACCTGATGGCCGCTAACCGAGGCATAGACCCCTTTCTTCCACACGATGGTGAAGTTCTCACCATCCCTCATCAATTCATTCTCCCCAATGCCAGACACGAGGGCATAGTGGTTAATCTTGCAGAGTTGAGACTCTATTACTTTGACCCTGACGGTGAGCGGGTGCATGTCTTTCCGGTGGGCATAGGCAAAATTGGCCGTGAAACCCCTGAGATGAAAACTACCATTAGCCAGATGATTGAGGGTCCTACATGGACACCTCCGAAGTCTATTCGTATGGCTTATGAAGAAGACGGTATTGAGCTACCAGAAACCGTACCTGCGGGGCCTGATAATCCTTTGGGTGAGTATGCAATGAGGCTGCGTTACGGTTCTGGACAGTATCTTATCCATGGAACCAACAAAGACTTTGGTATCGGGCTTAGGGTGAGTAGCGGCTGTATTCGTATGGAACCAACTGATATTGAATGGTTGTTTGAGCAAGTGTCGCGAGGGACTAAGGTTCAGATAGTCAACCAGCCTATCAAGGTTGCGGTTGAGCCAGATAGTAGCGTGTATGTGGAATCTCACGAGCCTTTGACCGGTAGAGATGGTTACAAACAGTCACTGGAATGGCCATTGGAATTGCAGATTTGGGTCGACCAATATCAATTTGCTTCAACACGCGTTGATAGCGTGATTAAGGTTCAGTCTGGTCTGCCGACACTTATCGCGGATGGTGCGCACCTAAACACACTGCAGCAATAAAAAAGCCAGTGACACTGTCACTGGCTTATTCAATTCAATTTACTCTTACTTGGTATAAGACTGAGAAACGTTGTCTAGACGTTCATTAGCACGAGCTGCTTCGTCTTGCGCTGCCATTGCGGCTTCTTTAGCTTGCATAGCTGCTGCCTTGTTTTCAGCCGAATCTTTCTCGTGGGCTGCTTTAAGTGCTGCAACATCTGACTCTAGCTGCGAGATACGCGCATCTTGGTCATTCATCTTTGCGGTGGTCTCTTCATCCGGACCCGATGCACAACCTGCTAATAATAATACCGAGCTAACCCCTGCTGCGAGTAAGAATTTATTATTCATAAGAACTCCTGTCATTTTTAGTTATGCCACTGGTTACCGATGGCTTATTTAGTGTAGTAGTTGTCTGAAAAATGTAGAAATTTTCTTTAATTCAGGGAAATACTGGGGTTTTAAAGCTTATATAAATGAAATTTGAATGAATATAAGCGCTTATATTCGGATAATTTTGTGATCTAAGTCGGTATGTGATGTATCATTAGCGCGGTTTAAACATCTTACTTTTAGGAGAACACATTGAAGTTTCGTGAACTGGGCTTAGACAATCGATTGATGAAGAACTTGGATCACTACTCGTTTGCTAAAGCAACTGAGATCCAAGAGCGAGCAATTCCAGTCGCTATGGCTGGGAAAGATCTACTCGCATCGTCTAAGACAGGCTCTGGTAAAACCTTAGCGTTTGTACTGCCGATGCTTCATAAGGCTCTTAAATCCAAAGCCTTCTCTGCACGCGATCCTCGTGGTGTAATTTTGGCACCAACTCGTGAACTAGCGCGTCAAGTATATGGCGAGCTTCGCTCTATGTTGGGTGGTCTTTCTTACCATGCTGAGCTTATTGTTGGTGGTGAGAACTTTAACGACCAAGTTAAAGCCCTTCGTAAATATCCTAAGTTCATTGTGGCAACTCCCGGACGCCTTGCTGATCACCTAGAACATCGCTCTCTATTCCTAGAAGGCCTAGATACTTTAGTATTGGATGAAGCTGACCGAATGCTGGACCTTGGTTTTTCGGTAGAGTTGCGCCGTATTCATAACGCCGCTAAGCATCGCCGTCGTCAGACTTTAATGTTCTCAGCAACCTTGGACAATGCTGAAGTACATGATCTTGCTATGGAGCTTCTCAACGAACCGAAGCGTATCTCAATCGACAGCGCTCAAGCGCAGCATACCGATATCGAGCAAAAGTTTTATCTGTGTGATCACCTAGATCATAAAGAAGCTCTATTGATGCGTCTGCTTGAAGAGGCAGATTATAAGCAGGTGATGATCTTCACTGCGACGCGCTCCGATACTGAGCGTCTGACTGAGAAATTGAACGAGATGAAGCTTAAAGCTGTGGCTTTGAGCGGTAGCCTTAACCAGAATCAGCGTAACACCATCATGAGCCAATTTGAGCGCGCGGTGTATAAGATTCTAGTTACTACGGACATTGCCTCTCGCGGTATCGACATCTCTAACGTGTCTCACGTGATCAACTTTGATATGCCCAAGCATACTGAAGAGTACGTTCACCGCGTAGGTCGTACCGGTCGTGCGGGCAACAAGGGTAGTGCGGCATCACTTGTGGTCCTAAAGACTGGGATAGCTTCAAGAGAGTTGAGAACTTCCTACACCAAGACCTTAAGTTTGATGTACTAGAAGGGCTTGAAGGTAAGTTTAAAGGCCTACGTCCTAAGAAGCCGGCGTTTGCTAAATCTCGTGTTAAGCCTGGAGCTAAGAAACCAAACGCTCGCAAGAAAGTGGCGAAGAAGCCAGCGAAACGAGATAAGACTTTCCATACCAATGTCGCTGTGGGTGATTCAGTTTTCATTCCGAAAAAGAAACCAAATGCAGACACAGAGTAATAAAAACGGAGCCAAAGGGCTCCGTTTTTTATACCTTGAACCTTCGACCCCTTGCCAGCATTGGCTCAGGCATAACTGTATAGCCTAGACTAATCTCCAGCTGTTTGATTTCTAATCTGCAATTGTCATTTACGTTTCAAATTGCTGAAACATAAGTGTCATAAAACCCGCTTAAAGTGTCCCTCGTCGTTTAAACAAACCCACGACGAAGTGTCGTGAACAGTGATTCCAATTAAGGACATATGATGAAAAAGACAGTAATCGGTGCAGTTGCACTACTAGGTGCTCTATCAATGAACACAGCTGTAGCTAAAGAAACTATCTCAGCAGTAGGTTCAAGCAGCGTTACTCCACTGATGGAAGTTTTCTCTGAAACATACATGAAGCAAAACTCTAACGTATTTATCGAAGTACAAGGCCCAGGCTCTTCTGCTGGTGTACGTGCTGCTAAAGACGGTTCTGCTGACATGGGTATGTCATCTCGTGCTCTTAAAGCAGAAGAGAAAGAAGCAACTCTAGTTGAAGAAGTTGTTGCTCGTGACGGTATCGCAGTTGTTGTGAACCCAGAGAACTCTCTAAAAGGTCTAACTTCAGAGCAGGTAACTGCTATCTATAAAGGCGAAATCACTAACTGGAAAGAAGTTGGTGGCGTAGACAAGCCAATCGTTGCTATCACTCGTGACACAGCTTCTGGTACTCGTGGCGCGTTCGAAGACATCATGAGCCTTAAGCAAAAAGTTTCTGGTATCAGCGTAACGGCTATCACTCAGCGTGCTCAAGTAGCTAACGGTAACGGTGCTCTTAAAGTATCTGTAGCAAGCAACCCATACGCAATCGGCTACATCTCTCTAGGTACTGTTGACGAGTCTGTACACGCTCTAACTATCGACGGTGTTGAGCCATCTGTAGACAACGTTAAGAACGATTCTTACAAAGTAGCTCGCCCATTCCTAGTTCTTTACAAAGAAGGTCAACCTTCAGCTGAAGCTCAGAAGTTCCTAGACTGGATGCTTGCTGATGAAGCTCAAGCTATCGTAGAGAAGAAAGGCTACATCTCAGTTAACTAATCTAACTGACAGCTTTAAAAAATTTGCTCAGCCCGCGAGCTGGGCTTTTAGCTTGCCTCTTTGCAAGCATTAGAAATTACCATCGCAATTAATAGTGAATTTTTCTATGAAAAATGACAATGTTCAGGCTGCAGTTGTAGGCGGAGGTTCTCTTCGTCAAGACCGTGGTATCGACTGGAGAGAGCGTATTTTCCACGCGCTATTCCTAACCAGTGCTATCATCGGCATCGTTTCGCTTGCCATCATTGCTTACTTCATCGTTGTAGAAAGTATCCCAGCATTCCAACAAGCGGGTGTTGGCGGTATCGTTCTAGGTCAAAACTGGCTTCCACCGGCACTATACGGTGTAGCAACCATGATTGTTGCTTCTCTAGTTTCGACCATCGGTGCAGTTCTTTTCGGTGTACCAGTAGGTGTACTAACCGCAATCTTTATTGCAGAAGTTGCTCCAAAGCGTGTTGCGAATCTAATTCGTCCAGCAATCGAGCTTCTAGCGGGTATCCCGTCTGTAGTTTACGGTTTCTTCGGCCTGGTTATCATCGTTCCGCTGATTCAGAACATCTTTAACGTACCAGCGGGTAACACTATCCTTGCCGGTATCATCGTTCTGGGTGTGATGATTCTTCCAACCGTTATCACAGTATCTGAGACCTCTATCCGTGCTGTACCGCGCACATATAAAGAAGGCTCTCTGGCACTGGGTGCTTCGAAAATCTACACCATCTTTAAACTGTTAGTTCCAGCAGCTCGCTCGGGCATCATGACAGGTGTAATTCTAGGTATCGGTCGTGCTCTAGGTGAAACCATGGCAATTATCATGGTTATGGGTAATGCGCCAGCTATGCCAGAAGGCTTGCTTGATTCAGCTCGTACGCTAACGGCAAACATCGCAATCGAAATGTCTTACGCAAGTGGTGTTCACGCGAACGCTCTATATGCGACAGGCGTGGTATTGCTGGTGTTTATTATGATTCTAAACGGTGCGCTTCTGTACCTAAACCGTGAAAAAGCGAAGTAAAAGCAATGGATACAGTTAAACTAAAACAAGCTCGTCAGCGCAAAGACGCTATGATGGGGGGATTCGTTTGGATTGCGGCAGGTCTAACAGTAGGTTTCTATTTTGGATCATCTGGTACATCCTATCGAACGGCCTGAAGTTCGTAGACTTTAACTTTATTTTCGATAATTACACACGCACTGGTGAAGAGCGTGGTATTTTCCCAATGATCGTTTCAACCATCTACATGGTTATCGCATCTATTGCAGTTGCTGCGCCATTGGGCATCATGACCGCTATCTACCTAACCGAATACGCAAAGGTTGGTAGTAAGTTGGTTAAAGTGATTCGTTTTTGTACTGAATCACTGGCGGGTATCCCGTCAATCATCTTTGGTCTATTCGGTATGACCTTCTTCGTTACCATTATGGGATTCGGTTTCTCGATTCTATCTGGTGCGTTGACGCTAAGTATCCTGATCCTGCCTGTAATCATCCGTGCAACGGAAGAAGCACTTATGGCAGTACCTCAGACTTATCGTGAAGGTTCATATGCGTTGGGCTCGTCAAGAATCTACACCATTTGGCGCCTTATCCTGCCAAGTGCGATGCCAGGTATCTTGACTTCTGTCATCTTGAGTATTGGTCGTGTAATCGGTGAATCAGCTCCGGTGTTCCTAACCGCTGGTATGGTTGCTCGTATCCCAGATTCTTTGATGGATTCTGGTCGTACTCTAACCGTTCACCTTTATAAGTTGACCACTGAACTGTTCACAATCGATGAGTGGAACCAAGCCTATGGTACAGCAACAGTACTTATCGTTGTGGTACTTCTAATCAATACAGTGACCAAACTTATCGCTAGCCGATTCAACAAAGCGACTTACTAAGCTAGCCGTATTCAAAGATTTTAAGAGACAGAAAAATGAACAAATTTAACATTGAAAACCTAGACCTTTATTACGGCGAGAACCGCGCACTGAAAGCGATTAACCTGCCTATTCCTCTACGCCAAGTGACTGCACTAATCGGTCCATCAGGCTGTGGTAAATCAACGCTTCTTCGTTGCCTCAACCGTATGAACGACTTGATTGAAGGCGTGAAGATTGAAGGTTTAGTAGAAATGGATGGCCAGGACATCTATGGCAACATCGACGTTGCAGACCTACGCATTAAAGTAGGTATGGTATTCCAAAAGCCAAACCCATTCCCAATGAGCATCTATGAGAACGTGGCATACGGTCTACGTGCTCAAGGCATTAAAGATAAGAAACACATTGATGAAGTGGTAGAGCGCTCTCTACGTGGTGCAGCACTTTGGGACGAAGTTAAAGACCGTCTTAAGTCTCACGCATTCGGTCTTTCTGGTGGTCAGCAGCAGCGTCTATGTATCGCGCGTACTATCGCGATGGAACCAGACGTCATCCTAATGGATGAGCCAACTTCGGCACTTGACCCGATTGCTACACACAAGATCGAAGAATTGATGGAAGATCTTAAGAAAGACTACACCATCGTTATAGTAACTCACTCAATGCAACAGGCGCGTCGTATTTCTGACCGCACGGCTTTCTTCCTAATGGGTGAGCTTGTTGAGCACGACGAAACACAAGTTATCTTTAGCAACCCACGCGATGATCGCACTCAGGGTTACGTAAATGGTGACTTTGGTTAATCGACTCGATTAACCCATATTACCCTCGCAGTCATCGATAAGTAGATCGCACTTACTTAGAGAGCGAGGGTAAAGTAGTAAACGGATTAACTATAATAATATGCGATGGAAACCTTGCCCCTCTTATGTAGAGGGGCTTTTTTTGTGTTTCCACAATGAAAGCTAGGCTGAGTTTGATCTTGTCTTAGCAAGCCAGTAAAATTCGCTCAGTTAAAGATAAAGGTTACGATTATGAGTGATTTTGAAAAAGAGCTTCAGGAAATGGCACAAGGTGCGGAAGAGCAACCTGAAGAGAAACTTCCTACCATCGAAGAGCAAAAGCGCATTGCAGCTGAGCTAAAGAAACTGGAAGAAGCGGGTGAGCTAACCCCTGAAGTTTTAGAAGAATACTTTGGTAAGTTCTACGCGAAAACTGACACTCCTATCCACTAAGTGTCGAATGAATTGAAAAGCCGAGCATAATGCTCGGCTTTGTTGTTTTTACAGCTTAATAAGCATCACGCATATGTACGAGGTTTTATATAAAATAATCAAATAAGGGGTAGTTTTCTTTTTAATCCTTACTTTTCAGGTGGTTATTGAGTTTGTGTAAATTTGACTAATCTACCCCTTTCTACTTATCCCTTGTGCTTATGGCAAAGCCCCCGAAAAAGCCTAGATTTAAAAGGGCCTTCAAATGGAATTGTGACGGCCAGATGTTTTTCCGATAAAAACAATTCATCCACACAGGGAGCGTTTGATGGCATAGGTTCGATAGGAGGACTTATGTCTCTCAGTTACGCATGTGGACACGTGGTTACGCGATCAGATGAATTCGCGAGCGCCACTATAGCTATCCTCAGACTCCATTTCCCCTCAACGCGTTTTTGTCACGCGTCGTCTATTCGTGAGTGTTTTTGTCCAGATGATTCCCTAGCCAATCGTTGTATCTATTTAATCGACGCTTCCACAGTAGGTAACCCAATCCGAAACGGAGTAAACCCAAGTCACGAACAAGGCGATTGGTTAGCGGTTAATGTAGAGGATGACAATTTCCAACTAGGTGACTGGATACTTAATGGTTTCTCAGGCGTGGTAATGCGCAAACGCTGTTTGGAGCAGATAGCTCTAGCCGTTCAATCTATCGATAGTGGCGAGCTTTGGTACACTCGCAAAGATTTAAGCAAACTGGCTAAAGCTATATCGCCAATGAATTTGACCCACATATAGCCGCAGATGATTTCGCGCTGCTTCACGCACTGACTCCTAAAGAGAAGCACATCTGCCTTATGATCCTGAAGGGCCTCAATAACCCGCAAATCGCAGAAACCGTCAACGTCAGTGTTAATACAGTAAAAACGCACGCCTCGAGCGTAATGCGTAAGATAAACGTACATTCTCGCGCAGAGCTCATTGCACGGGCGGTAGAACAATCGACAAATTCACCCAAAAATCACCCACTAAACGGGGGTAACTCACTACCTAGGGTGACGCTGAATAGATAGCGCAAAACTAAGCTTTCCTCGCAACTTGGTAAAAAGTGGGTAAAAAAGCGAGGGATTGATAATGAAAAAGTTCTTGTTAATGGCGATAGCGGGTGCCATTTCCATGGGCCCAACGTTCGATGCGGACGCGACTTATGGCAAAAAACATTTTTACAAATGGTTGAAAAAATACCATTGTCCGCCTCCAAGCGATGAGCCAGATGATCCAGGTCAAACTGGTGGTGGTACGTGTGAGCAATCGGTAGATTTAACTCTTGAAGGTACCATACCTTGTGTATGTGGTTTGGAGGTAACTGCTGTTGAAAATCTAGACGTGTTTGCGAGCGGTTACGAAACCTTCTCAGGCAGACAAGTTGGTACAATAATGGGTGGTTGTAATACCCAAGAGATCAATGTGTCTATTACCTCTGCAAATGGTGGCCTATTGGGACAAGTAACCAATGAGCTCCTTCCATACGAGTTGAACTTCGGTGGTGCAGTAACGTTTGATTCAGATGCTCAGGCAGCTGGCGTGGCGTATCAGCCTGCCGCTATTAATGGTGCTACTTATGCTGGTGGTGACAATATCACTCTAGACATGACCATTAACGCGGTACCAATGGCTGATGACTATAGCGATACAGTGACAGTAACCATTGAAGGTGTCATCTAGGAAGGTCTATTACTGCTATATTTAAACGGTTAATGCACAACTACAATGTTGTGCATTTTTCTCGAAATCGTATAGCTAAAGGATCGTGATTTATATGATGTATCCGTTCAATGCATGGGAGCGAACAGTTTCGGTGCTATGACGAAAGATCCCTAGGTCATGCCATAAATCTGAATCAGGGAGGATTTGAAATGGCTTTGATTGTTAGGTTTTTGACTCTTTATTCTTTGTGCTTTTCCTCCTTGGTTTTTGCTTACCAAGTCATCCCCATGTATCAATCTTTAGAGATTGCGGGCAACAAATCTCGCTCAAGCTATCAGATTACTAATACTCGCCCAAAAGATGCTTTGGTTGAAATTAAAGTATTTGAGGTGGAGTTCACTTCAAACGGCGAGTCTTTAACCCCAGCTGATTCTGATTTCCTAATCCTTCCTCCTCAATTATATATTGAGCCTGGAAGACGCCAAACGGTGAGAATGAGGTATTTGGGGAGTGAGGAGATAAAGGAAACTCATATATATAGGGTTATATTTTCAGAGGTAAAAACGCAGGATCAGGAGAAGCAGAAAGGAGGGGTTGAGTTACTACTAGAGTTTTCGACGGTAGTTTTTGTTTCTCCACATGAATGTTCATTCAAGGTACGTTCTTGGGTTAAAGACAGCAAGGTACATTTTTCAAATAGTGGTAACTGTGTAGTCGATCTTTCTCGACTTCGTTTTGAGTTGTCGAATAAAATGATGATAAGCGTGTCTTTTGGCATGAAATAAACACAACTAACTTGTCCAGTTATCTAGTTCCAGGAAGGGACAAGGTTGTCAGTTTGACGGGCGAGTTTTCGAGGTACGATGGTATAGAAGTAAGCGAATAGCAGGCTAGCGTCATGCTTCGACGGTTGCTTACACTTGCAATCCTAACCTTATGGTGGTTTTTTGCCTTAGCAAAAACCTTTCTTTTCCCTGTTCCGTTGATTTTAGATGAGCTCAACTTAGGCGAGTTGAATGTTTATACGGATGGGAAAAAGATTGAGAGTGTTTCTACTATTGACCTAATTAATGTGCTTGATGGGGTAGTGGATGAAGAAATTCTATCTAAGCTGCAAAAAACGGGAAGCCTGTCTTTGACGCCAACTCAACTTAGAGACCTAGGAGTAGGTCTAAATTTTGAGCCGACACAACTAATAATACAACTCGAGTTGGACTCGAATAGCTATAAGAGACAGGACATCCCCTATAACCAACCGTATCAAAATTTAAGGTATTCAAAATCGAGTTTTTTGCTTGGCATAACATTTTTAATGTGGTGGATGACTACACCATTTTTGATGATAGTGAATTGAATAATTTCCGTGCAGAGTGGATTTCATCGGGAAATATCGGTGGAGCTAAATGGCTAAATTTTGAATTCTCTGGATTTTATTCTTTCAACAGTGAAGATTTTGACAGTGACCTACCTGAACTATATCGGGGAGATGCGAGGATCTTTATTGATTGGCCAGATGTGCCGTTTCGAGGAAGTATGGGTGATTTAGTTTCAATTCCAAAAGGCCATCAACCATCTATTACTTATGGAGGGATCGCGGTCGAGCGTCTTTGGAGTAGCTGCAACCGACCCGAAATATACAAAGTGGCTCAACGCAGACCATTATTCTAAACGAAACAGCGAATGTTGCTGTGTTTGTGAACGATATTTTCCTAGGAGACATCAGGCTTCCCCCTGGGCGTTACAATATTGATGATTTGCCACTTACCCAAGGTGCAAATGAAATTAGATTTAACATCACTTACCAGTCAGGTAGGACTGAAACTCTGTACTACAGTCAGTTTTATAATGACAGGCTTCTAAAAAAGGGCTTCGATGACTTCGGCTTCTACGCGGGATTGGTATCTCAAGTTGAAGACCGTAAATATTTCTATGATACAGAACAGTATGTTTTTCAAAGCTTCTATGACTATGGCTTCACTGACAACTTAACGGCTGGTGTAAACAGTGCATATCATCCTCTGGGCTATATTGGTGGTCTAACAGCTGTACTCGGTACATCTTTGGGTAACTTTACCCTGAGAAGCAGTTTCCTTGGGTATGAAGATCAGGAAGAGTTCGGCTACATCAATAGCTTAGATTACTCAAACTCACTGCTCAGTGGCTTAGACAATGGGTCTATCAATTTGCGCTTATCTGGCGAAGCATTTACCGATTATCGGGCTACACCTTGGAGAACAGGTGAGGCCTTGCGCACAGGTTATCGAGCCATAGGTAACTATCGTTATAATTTTCTCGAGAACTTGGACTTTAATATCAGAGCAAGCTGGGAAGAAAATCAAGATGGTACCGAGCTTGATGGCAGTGCTGATTTTAACTGGTATCCGGGCGATTTTCGTTTTACGGTCGGGGCAGAGTACAACTACACCGATAGTGTCGTAGAGTTTGATGAAACCAACTATTTCTTCTCGGTGACTTGGAACTGGTTTTCCGATGCAGGCGACTATTCAGCAAGAGTGGATTATCAGTCTTTGCTCAATGTTGGTCGTGTGACTGTCGCAAAGAACAATAGAAACACACCAGGCAGTATTGGTTTTGAAGCGAATGCTGATGTTGGTGAAGATATTCAAGTGTATTCTCTTCGAACCAATTATACAGCCAACAGATATTCTGGTGAGGTTGAATACTCTTACCTGACTAATACCGCAACTGATTCACAGACTCAAAATATTTCCACGCGACTCAGTACTGCCGTCTCTATTTTTGATACTGATGTGGCTTGGTCTCGAAGTTATTTTGGCCCTGCTGCGATCGTTAAAGTGCATGACTCGCTAGATGCTGATGTTTACATCAATGAATATTACGATGAGGAACCGCAGTCTATTGCTACCAAAACCCTAAACAACACTGCACCTCTGTACGGCTCACATAACGAAACACGCGTACTAGTAACCGTGCCCGATGCTCCGGTTGGTTATAATTATGGTAATGATGTTCGTGTCATTGTCCCAGGCACTTATACCGGTCATATCATAGAGGTGGGCTCCAACCAGAATAGGACAGTAATAGGAACCTGTCTGATGAAACGGGACAACCTATAGTATTGCGTAATGGCTATGTACAGCATAGTGGGGGTAGAAGCACTATCTTTACTAATAGTGCGGGGCGATTTGCACTTGATGGGGTAGGGGATGGGGAGTTCGAGGTTCATATCGTTGGTGATCCTTCCTATGTGGGGAGCTTTTCGATAGATAGAGATGCAAAAAGTCTTATCTACTTGGATGATTTAACTTTGAAGAAAAAACGATGATTAGGTTATTTATTACGCTGCTGGCGTTGTCTGTATCCAACATTAGCTTTGCCCAAATATGCGAAGGCAGGATGTTTGTTCGCTATGATCAGGTTTCCATCAGAAAAACAGATCACTATTGGTTGGTTCCAGTGGATATCCAGTTAATCGAACGCAATAGTAAATGCCTGCAAGGAAGAGCAGTTATTGAATTAGATAACTCCAGAGGACTTGAGTTTCGAAGTCAAGCTCAGTCTATGCTAGGCCTTATTTCTGATGTTAATGGTAGAGAAATAGGTGAACGTTTTGGCCAAGACTTATTGCTAGAGTTTTACAATAGAGAGACTTTTCGGTTTTGGATTAAATTCAATAAAGCGTCTATTGCTAGGGCTGGGACATATACGGGGAACCTGACTCTCAAATATGGGGAGTCCTTTACTAGGATTGAGAGAGAATCCATATCCTTCGATATATCGCCATATGTTTCGGTGAGCTTTTTAGGTACTGATAATGGTCGCTTGAACCTAGGGACGTTAAGTACAGGCCTAACAAGACAAACCTCTATCCTGTTTGATTCAAATACAGATTTTAGGCTGAAGATTAAGTCTCAAAAAGGGGCCTTAGTACATCGAAGTGACCCTAATTTTGAGATTCCTTACTCAGTCTACTTTGGTGACAAGCTAGTGAATTTTTCTAATTTCGAGAGATTTTTCAATTATCAAGAGTCAGCTGTCCGCGAAAGCACACTCAAGTTTAAAATTGGCGACGTCACAGGGGCTAGAGCTGGTGACTATTCGGATGTACTTACCGTTACCATATCAGTCGCACCGTGAAGCACAAAAAACCCTCGCACTGCGAGGGTTTCTAATTTCTAACTCCTTCAGCTTACGCTTCTGGAATCTCTGCACCAATCTCTTGGTGTAGACGACGACATGCGCGGCCGTCATCGTGGAATAGGTGACAACGTTTAGGGTCGATACCGATAGCGTAGTGATCGCCTGGCTCAACTTCTAGGGTGTCTGGTTGACGGAAGATAACGTCAGCATCAGCACCTTCTAGGTTTAGGTAAACCTGAGTTTCCTGACCTAGTTTCTCAACGATCATTACTTCACCTTCGATGGTCGCTTCAGTTGCGTCGGACATCAGTAGGTGCTCTGGGCGGATACCTAGAGACATACGGTCGCCAACGTTAACAGTAGTGCCATCAACCGGGATGTTGAATGCTACGCCGTTTTCTAGCTCTACACGTACGTGCTCAGCCGTTGCTTCTTTGATGTGTACGCTGATGAAGTTCATCTTAGGTGAACCAATGAAGCCAGCTACGAAGCGGTTTTTCGGGTAGTGATATAGCTCAAGAGGCTTACCAACCTGAGATACGTAGCCGCCGTCTAGTACAACAATCTTGTCTGCCATGGTCATCGCTTCAACCTGATCGTGTGTTACGTAGATCATGGTGCAGCCTAGTTGGCGCTGAAGCTTAGTGATTTCACTACGCATTTGTACACGAAGAGCGGCATCAAGGTTAGACAGAGGCTCATCCAGTAGGAATACGTTTGGCTGAGATACTAGAGTACGACCGATAGCAACACGCTGACGCTGACCACCAGAAAGTGCTTTAGGTTGACGGTCTAGTAGGTGAGTAAGCTGAAGGATGTCTGCTGCGTGCTTAACACGACGGTCAGTTTCACCCTTGTCGCTTTAGCCAGTTTCATACCAAATGACATGTTGTCATATAGGTTTAGGTGTGGATAAAGTGCATAAGACTGGAATACCATACCTACGCCACGCTTAGATGGCTCAACATCGTTCATGCGCTCTTCGCCGATGTATAGATCACCAGACGTGATGTCTTCTAGACCTGCAATACAACGTAGAAGCGTAGATTTACCACAACCTGATGGGCCAACGAATACTACAAATTCGCCTTCTTTGATGTCTAGGTTTACGTCTTTAGAAATCTGGACGTCACCGTAGGATTTGTAGACGTTTTTTAACGTGACACTTGTCATTTTGAGTTGGTCCTCAATTTTTATTTTTACGACTTAACGTCCACTGTATAGAAGTAGGTATGTATGAACGCTAAAAATAGGAAACAGATTTTGTACTTCAGTCAGCCCAGGCTGCAAATCACTGAACTGGCTGAATATATTCATAGCTAAGTAACCTTATCCAAAGTCACTTGGGTATCAATATAATGGTCATTTCATCCAAAGAGAAAAAAGAAGAAAGAAAAAGGTGATGCACACAGCAAACATGAAGCAATGTGGCATCACCGGACATTTCAATCAGAACTGATATCCCCCGACACCCTGTGTTGTGTCCCCCGTCATGAACTCATCACGCACAAACAACAGAATGACTACCAGCCCTTCGGAAATGTATATCCAACAAATCGTTGGAAAAGGGTTCTTACCATCCATATCTCGGATGTTGTTAGTTTGTGCATTCTTGTCTATAGATACATCCTCCCGTTTAAATTTTTTGTAGGGGAGTAGGAGGGGAGTAGGTGTAGAGGCGTAGTTACCTACAAAACCGATCAACATCACTTTTACAATTGCCAAATGCTGGATCTGAATCACAACAATCGACTTATTGTGATCGGGGTCAATACTCAAGCGTGAGCTTGGTCTCGATTTTCCTCTGAGTAGTAGAGGGCGTAGTAGTTAGGAGGATGATTAGAGTAGAGGAGTGATGGATGATAGATGATGAAATTTGGCTCTCAGTTAGTTTAATGAAAGCCCTACATCAATAATAAAAAAGGAATATAACCATGAAAAAAGCCCTAAGCACAGTGGCACTAGGAACTATGGTTGCACTGGGTTCTTTCGGCGCACACGCGGCGATCGAAGAAGGTCAACTGACTATCTGGATCAACGGTGACAAAGGTTACAACGGTCTTGCTGAAGTAGGTAAACGCTTCGAAGAAGACACTGGTATCAAAGTAACTGTTGCACACCCAGATGGTCTGTCTGATCGTTTCCCACAAGTTGCAGCTACTGGTGACGGCCCTGACATCGTATTCTGGGCTCACGACCGTTTCGGTGGTTACGCTGAAGCTGGCCTACTAGCTGAAATCAAACCTTCTAAGGAAATCAAAGAAGGCATCGTAGATTTCGCATGGGACGCAGTGAGCTACGACGGTAAGACTATCGGTTACCCAGTTGCGATTGAAGCTCTAGCGCTTATCTATAACAAGGATCTAGTGCCAAACCCACCTAAGACTTGGGAAGAGGTTGAAGCTCTTGACGCGAAACTTGCTAAAGACGGCAAGAAAGCGATCATGTGGAACCTAAAAGAACCGTACTTCACTTGGCCTCTAATGGCAGCTGACGGTGGCTACGCGTTCAAATTCACTGACCAAGGCTACGACGTTAAAGATGTAGGTATTGCTAACGAAGGTGTTACTTCAGCGATGAACTTCCTGAAGAGCCTAGTTGACAAGAAAGTTATCTCTTCTGACATGGACTACTCAATCGCAGATTCATCTTTCGCTAAAGGTGAAGTAGCAATGACTATCAACGGTCCTTGGGCTTGGGGCGGTTACGACGGTAAAGTTAACTACGGTGTAACTACTATCCCATCATTCAACGGTGAAGCGTCTAAACCTTTCGTTGGCGTTCTAACTGCTGGTATCAGCACAGCTTCTCCAAACAAAGACCTAGCAGTTGAGTTCATCGAGAACTACCTACTGACTAACGACGGTCTACGTACTGTGAACAACGACAAGCCTCTAGGTGCAGTAGCACTTAAGTCTTTCCAAAAAGAGCTAGAGTCTGATCCACGTATCGCAGCGACTATGGAAAGTGCAGAGAACGGCGAAATCATGCCGAACATTCCACAAATGAACAACTACTGGAACTCTGCTAAGAACGCAATCATCAACGTTGTTGACGGTCGCCAATCTGTAGATGCAGCTCTTGCTGACGCTAAGAAGCAAATGCTTCGCTAATAAGTAATAAGTAAAACCCTTTGAGGAGGGGGCAACCCCTCCTTATTTTGTATTTTTCATTCGCTAGTAGGTCTTTTTATGCAGACGGTACAATCCTCTGGTTCTGTTGAGACGCCTCCTGTTGCCGGCAATACCAAAGCGGTATTAAAGTGGGCAACTCTTGGCTTAGTCGGAATTGTAAATGGTTATGCAACCATTCTAATGTATTCGCGTGGTGAAGTAGCGTTCGCGCTTCTGACTCTAATAATCACAGCTTTAGCGCTATATATTTTTGGTAGTAAGAAAACCTACGCACACCGTTATATTTACCCAGGCATCGCTGATGATTTTGTTCATCTTGTTCCCATTGGCGTACACGGTGAACCTAGCTTTTACAAACTACAGTGCAAAAAACCAACTTTCACTTGAGCGTGCACAATCCGTGCTTGAAGGGCGCACTTTCCAAAGTGGTGAAAGTTTCTCGTTTACTCTACTAAAAACTGCTGGTGGCCATGTCATCACAGTACAAGATGGTGAGCAGACTCTGGCTACACCAGAAATCAACCTAACTAAAGAGATTGAAGGTCAAGACATCAATCTGTCAGTTGTTGATTCTGTTGCTGGTGATAAAGAGCCAATCAAGAGCATCATCAAGTCTCGTCCAATCCTAAGTACCGTGGATCTCATCATGCCTAATGGTGATGCAATCCGCATGAGTGGTCTTCGTAAGTTCGCGGCAGTGGAGCAGCTGTTCACGCTACAAGACGATGGTCGTTCGATGCTGAACAACGAGACTGACCAAATCTTTATGCCAAACATGGATACGGGTTTCTATCAGCCTGTTGATGAGAATGGCAACTTCGTCGGTAACTCAGTTTCTCCAGGTTTCGTAGTTGGCGTAGGCACACACAACTTTGAGCGTGTGTGGAAAGACGAAGGCATCAAAGAGCCGTTTATCTCAATCTTCATCTGGACGGTTATCTTCTCTGTTTGTACCGTTGTCTTCACTCTTGTTATCGGTCTAGTACTGGCGAGTGTTGTGCAGTGGGAAGAGCTTAAAGGCCGTGCTCTATACCGAGTGCTTCTGATTCTGCCATACGCAGTACCAGCCTTTATCTCGATTCTGATCTTTAAGGGTCTCTTCAACCAGAGCTTTGGTGAAATCAACTTAGTGTTGAATCAACTGTTTGGTATCTCTCCGAGCTGGTTCTCTGACCCGTTCCTAGCGAAGACCATGGTTCTTATCGTGAACACCTGGCTTGGTTTCCCTTACATGATGATCCTATGTATGGGTCTACTAAAAGCGATTCCAGATGACCTTTACGAAGCGTCAGCTATCGATGGAGCAGGTCCGTTCAAGAACTTCTTCCACATTACTGTTCCGCTGATGATTAAGCCGATGACACCGCTACTGATTGCGAGCTTCGCGTTTAACTTCAACAACTTCGTAATGATTCAGCTATTGACGAATGGTGGTCCGAACATGATCGGTACCTCTGAGCCAGCAGGTTATACCGACCTTCTAGTTAGCTACACCTATCGTATCGCGTTCGAAGGTGGCGGCGGTCAAGACTTCGGTCTAGCAAGTGCTATCGCAACCCTAATCTTCCTATTGGTTGGTGGTATGGCTCTACTAAACCTACGTTTCACCAAGCTGTCACAAGATTAAGGAGCAATAAACAATGGCAATGGTACAAGGCAAAGACCTTAAATACCGTGTTTGGGCGACGCATATTGCTCTATGTGTTTTCCTTTCACTTATCATCTTCCCACTGTTGATGATCGTAGCTATCTCATTCCGTGAAGGTAACTTCGCAACGGGTAGTCTGATTCCGGATAATCCGTCACTAGAACACTGGAAGCTCGCGCTGGGCTTCTCAGTAACGAAAGCCGATGGCACAGTGACACCACCTCCATTCCCAGTTCTACTGTGGCTATGGAACTCAGTTAAGGTTGCGGGTATTTCATCTATCCTAATCGTAGCGCTTTCAACTACCTCAGCTTATGCGTTTGCACGTATGCGCTTCAAAGGTAAGAGCACTATCCTAAAAGCGATGATGATCTTCCAGATGTTCCCAGCAGTACTTGCTCTGGTAGCTATCTACGCTCTGTTCGACAAACTAGGTCAGTACATTCCGTTCCTAGGTCTGAACACTCACGGCGGCCTGATCTTCTCTTACTTGGGTGGTATCGCACTGCATGTATGGACAATCAAGGGTTACTTCGAGACTATCGATAATTCGCTAGAAGAAGCAGCAGCACTTGATGGCGCAACACCTTGGCAGGCATTCCGTCTGGTTCTACTGCCACTGTCAGTGCCAATCCTAGCGGTTGTATTCATCCTGTCGTTCATCGGTGTAGTAGGTGAAGTACCTGTAGCATCGCTACTACTGTCTGACGTAAACAACTATACGCTAGCAGTAGGTATGCAGCAGTACCTATACCCTCAGAACTACCTATGGGGTGACTTTGCGGCGGCAGCTGTACTATCAGCACTGCCAATCACCATCGTATTCTTGCTAGCACAGCGCTGGCTAGTAGGCGGCCTAACCGCTGGTGGTGTTAAAGGTTAATCAAAACCTAATAAGAAAAAACCGAGCTCTTGAGCTCGGTTTTTTGCGTTTAGATGTTTTCAAGACTTGAAGGCGCGTGCCCAAGATATTGCATCAAGACATAGATACTTTCTTGATGTAGGGCAACCTTTCGAAACAGGTGTGCGAATACAGTATCCCCACCAAAACATTGCATGATGTAGTGGTCAATCTGTTGGTCAGTGTACCCCTCAACATACATGGTACGCACCCAGTGATATTCCACTGCTTGCTGGTCTTTGATTACATCAATACCTAGTTTTACTTCTTCCATTTTGTTTTTGATCTGTTTTAACAAGAGGGATTGATTGACGACAGCCGATTAAAACAGACCAAAATGAACAAATGATTACAGTTGAATGTCAGATATGTTTAAATGTGCCGAAATTTGGGCTAACAAGGGAATAATGAGTATGAAATGGAGCTTTGCGCTACTTTTTGGGGCGATAGCAATGCCAGCACTGGCCCAAAGTGAGCAAGTTACGCCTACTAATTGCGACGCTTCAGCTTTCGAACGACCAGAAGCGATCAGTGTCGATATGAGCACATTTGCCGAACTGAAAAGCGCGGCCAGATTTGTCTTCATTCCAAGTCAATACGACCCAAAGTTGTATCAATCAGAAAAACGTTATAGCCAGGCTGAAGTGCAACTCTTCATCGATACAAACTATGTTTGCTCTGTTGGTAACAAAGATGGCTATTTGTTGATCCCGTCTATGGTGACCAGTGGGGGAGTGGACTCTTCTATTACATCGCACTTTATAAACAACAGCCAGGGTATTGGGAGCTTGAAGACGAGATGTTTTTGGGTGACCGAATCGAGCTTAAGTCTCTGACATATAACAAGGATATGTTCAAGGTTGAGTATGCTCAACACAGCGTTGAGCAAGCGATGGTGGAGGAGCCTAAAGAATTTGTAAGCAGGAAGTTTCTGATAACTGACAACAAGTTGACCGAACAAACAAATTGAAACTAGAGTCGTTTGATAGGCTCTAAATATAACTGATAAACTGCTTGCCGGATTCAAGGTACGAAATAATTGCTGAAATTTCGTGCAGATTCTTTTATTCTTCCAGCCCAAATTTTAATCAATAGGTAGTGTGGTGTTAAAATTCGATCATCGACAACTCATGTCTAAAAAAGGCCTACTTCTCATTCCCGTAGTGCTTTTGATAGTTGCTCTATTCTCTCAGTCTCAAGATGGTCGAAAGTACGTTGAGCTCAACATAGAATCTACACCACAGCCGAGTATTGATACTCCAGTAGAAACGGTGAAGCGTTCACCGGCCCCTACCTATAGCTACCATATTAAACGTGGTGATAACCTAAGTGTGGTATTTAGCCGTTTGGGCTTTGCTTATTCCGATCTTACTAAGATCATGGAAGAGGATCTTAACCACCTTGCATTAGACACTTTGAAGCCGGGCAACACCCTAAAGTTCTGGGCGGATGATGAGACAGGTAAACTGGCCAAAATGGAGTTGGAGTTTAACCCTGCCGATCGTGTCCAATACACCCGCACCGATGACGACACCTTTACCTTCGAAGATATATCGGTGCCTGGCGAGTGGAAAACCGCAGCTTTGGTAGGCAATGTGTATGGCAGTTTTTCAAGCTCAGCGAATAAACTGGGCTTGAGCATTCAAGAGATTGAGCAGATCTCAGCACTTCTAAAAGATAAACTTAACTTCGGTCGTGATCTTAGAGCCGGTGATAAATTCAGTATTGTGCATAAGGTGCAATATGTAGATGGTAAAGAGACGGGAAACCGTGAAATTGAAGCCATCAATATCCACAACCAAGGCCGCGTGTAACCGCTTATCTGCATACTGATGGTCAGTATTACGATGACAACGGCGATGGTCTTCAGCGTGCGTTTGATCGCTTCCCAACCAAGATCCACCGAATTACGTCACCTTTCAACCCCCATCGCCTACACCCAGTTACAGGTCGTGTTTCGCCGCACAACGGCACCGACTTCGGTGTACCTGTGGGCACGCCTATTCACTCAATCGGTGATGGCAAGGTGATCATGGTGCGTAACCACCCGTACGCGGGTAAATACATCGTGATTGATCACGGCTCTATCTATAAGACGCGTTACCTGCATATGAGCCGCATCATGGTTAAGAAAGGACAACAGATCAAACGTGGGCAAACTATCGGTCTATCAGGTATGACTGGTCGTGTGACCGGTCCACACCTCCACTTTGAGCTTCTTATTCGTAACCGCCCGGTAAACTCAATGACAGCCAAGATCCCAATGGCGGAGTCAGTGCCAAAAGATCAGATGGCTAAGTTTGCGAGTCGTCGTGATTCATTGGCTAAGATGATGAGCGATAAAGAAGTGTTACTTGCGAAGCAGCAAGAAGAAACGAATAATAAGCAACAAGCTTTATAACAGTGAGAAAAAGATGACTCAAGACGATTTTGTAACGCTGGTAAAAGAAGCCAGTGCTTGTGAAGACCTTCCGGCAGCACTAACGCTTTTACAGCAAAGCGAAGATGAAGAAGTAGCTGAAGTAGCCGTTGGCCTTAAAGGTCAGTTTGCGGTAGCAGAAGTAAACGGTGAGCAACGTGTTTACCACGTGACTACCAAACAAGAAGGTGATGACCTAGAAGAGTTCGTTGAGCACGTGATGAATACTGACGAACCAACCATTAAGTTTGTTGCTTGGTTCTTCGATGTTTTCTTCGATATTAAGCAAAGTGATACCTATAAGACTGCTGGCAAGACCTATCGCCAACCAAAACGCAGTTAATTAGAAAAATTTTGATCAGCCCGAGCATTGTCTTGGGCTTTTTTATATACAAAGTTGTAAATTTATTACAGCGTCCATCTTTGTTTATAGAACAGTATTCATAGTACGTAAGTGATTGATAATCATGAGCTATGCTTAGTAATCCCTTTTGTCGACTGGCTTGGTTGGCTTTCTAACCGCTACAAATGTGCCGATTAATACGTCACTTATTCATGAAACTTTAACAATATAAATGTGATCTATGTCTTGCTTTACTCCCATTTAGGGTGTAAATTAAATCCGTAAACGAAATTTAATTACAGTTTGGAGATAAGCATGAACAATGATCTAGGTGCAATGCTACTTGGTCAACAAGTTGCTCGTAAAACAATTGAAAACCAATTCAGCAACGCAATTGTTCGTCGTAAGCCTTCTATGTTTAAGAAGCTTCTAGCGAAAGTGATCAAGTAATCACGAAACGAATTCTAAGAGCCTGGTGATAACACCGGGGCTTTTTTGTATCTGCGGTTTGTGACTAAATTACTTGCCTGTAGATAAAAAATCCCGACACACTATAGGCATCGGGACAGGTTAGTTTCTGATTGTACGGTTACTGATTTCCAGCTACTGGCATATCTAACACGTTATTAGGAACTTGAAGGTTTTTCTCTGAACCTAACCAAGTTTCAAGGTTGTCCGCACCACCGATATATTCACCGTCCATCCAGATTTGTGGCACCGTAACGGGTGTTTTAAGACCGATATGTGCTTTCACTTCAGGGATCATGCGGTATAGCGCTGCACTTTCTTTTACTACGTCGTGATAGGTGTATTCAATTCCAGCTTCATCCAGCATCTTCTTAGCCTTGATGCAGTACGGGCAGGTTGCTTTACCATAAACGATGTTGCCTTGCAGGTTGTCTCGTTTCGTCCACTCAGCAATAACTGATTGCACCAAAACGCCTCGGTTTAGCGCTTCCCCTTGGCTTACCACTTTACCCTCGACAAGCAGGATAGGGGCATGCCATGCACCTTTCTTTAGTGGCTCCCACCAGTGTGACAGCCAATCCTTCACCTCAAACTCAATCTCTACGTCTTTGAGTTCGGTTTCAAAGGTATCTTTAAGGATATCTTTGGTTAGGGTGCACTCCCCACATGGGATGTTTACCTTAAATGGTCCCCAACTGCCGGCCCAACGATAGAGTGTGATTTTGATTGGCTTAGTCATGATGCGATTCCTTATGCTGTTCCTGAATTATAAGAACTAACCAGTGCAAAGAAAATTTCACTTTTGACTAAAAAGTATTTGAAAAACAAAAAGACCGAGCACTAGGCTCGGTCAAAAGGGATTCAGAATTAACTGAAACTAGATTAGAAATCGTAACGGATACCCGCTTGGATTTGGTCGTCTTGGTTGTCAACTTGCTCGAACTTGTAGCCCGCGTAAGTGCGTAGGTTACCGTTGAACTTGTAAACTGCTTCGATAGCGAAGTTATCTACTTCGTCTAGGCCAGTTTTAGCTTGCTTGATTAGCGTGTCTACGTCGTTGTAGTTGTACACTGCAACGAAAGTCCACTTGTTTAGCTTGTATAGCGCTGAGATTTCGAATGCATTTACGTCTTCATCCGCAACAGAACCTAGACCGTAGAAACCGCCTAGAGTGAAGTCAGCGATAGAGTACTGTGCTGCGAAGTTGATCTGGCTGTCATCGTCGTCACCGTTAGTTTGACCAACGTAACCTAGACCTAGGTCAAGACCGAAATCAAAACCATATAGTGCAGAGATACCGTAGCTGTCTGCATCTTTTTCGTCTGAAGCGATGTAGTTAGCTTGAACGTTCAGGCCACCGAACTCACCTGCGTATAGGAAGTTGTTAGAGCGCTTATCTTTGTTACCTGCAACGATGTCAGCAGAGTCTGCACCGAATGTAGCCATGGTATCAGTGATGTCAGTTAGGATTACCTGAGCTGAATCTTGCTTACCGTAAGAGAACTCACCGAAGTTTGTGCCAAGACCTGCAAACGCATAACGGTTAGTGATTGAAGCGTCAGTGTCGAACTCAGCTTCGTACTTACCAAAGCCGTATAGGCCTTCAGAGATTTGAGACTTACCAACGATGTTTAGACGAGCACGAGACTTGTCAGCAAAAGTGCTGTCAGTCGCAGACTCGTTGTTGTCAGAGATATTGAAGCGAGCTTCCGCACGACCGCCGATTTTCAGTTCAGTAGTGTCATCCTTGTAAACTGTTGCTGCTGCCGCTGAACCAGAAGCCATTACAGCTAGAATCGCAGTAGTTAACGCTGCCTTTTTCATTTTTAAAGTCCTATTTTGTCTAAAAATGAGTAATTTACTCGGGAGATTATTATTTGGGCTGTGCCCGTTTGATGTGTTGGTAATTTAGATTTGGAATATGAACGTCTAATGAATCGAGTATTACGGAAGGGTTTCAGTTAGATTTCAACTGTATTAATGCCTAAGAATTGCTCGGATTAATATAACTGAAACATTTGTATTAGAATTGTTGATAAATATAAGAGGCAGAAATGTATTTTGTGCTTAAGTGGTTGTTTTTATTGGGTTTAAGTTCAAAGCAGAGATGTTTAAATGTGAACTTATTAGTTTTTAATTTCTAATTAACATACTGGAATTTCGAATAAATTAACCTAGACACATTATTTTACAAGTTCAATTAGACTAGAATAAATGTGATCTTGATCTCTATTTATCTTTGGTTAGTTTATTTTTCGAACGAGAAGAGTGACTTACTAATAACGCTATAAGCACTTTAAATAGCTTTTAATAGATATATTTTCACCACTCAGACCAGGAATCACAATATAATGTGTGAACTTGTTACAGAATGCTGTACTTTTTCGCTGAAACAGAATAATTATCCCGATAATGATTCACTTTACGAATACGAGGGAAGAATGAGTCTAAAGTGTAAAAAGTGTCGGGCGGAACTGCCTTATTTTCGAGAGAAGCGCTCTTGGTGGGAGAGGCTATTCAGTCAGCGCAGCAAGCGAAAGTACTTGTGCGCTGAATGTGGTCATGTGAACTTTGTCGATTAACGCCAAAGGAAAGGATAGAGTTTCTGCAACTCATCTTGAGTTAACTTAGAAACCGTTTCGATATTGGTATCAGGAATAGAATCAGGGTCAGGGAAGTGTTTAAGCACCTTAGAGATGCTCTCTTCCCTTATCAAATGAATTACCGGGTAAGGAGAACGGTTAGTTAGATTCTCGACATCTTCTGGTTCACACCCGTTAAAACAGTAGTCGGGGTGGAATGTCGCGACTTGATAAATACCTTCATACCCTTGCTGCTTGATAAGTGCCTCTACCCAATCTAGGAAAAAGTTGTAGTCGGTAAAATCCTGCAAGAAATTGGGTATAACGACCAGCGTGGTTTCAAGAACGTCCGCAGGTTCGTTATCCAGCAATAGCATCTCTTGCAATAGAGTCTCTAGCACCTCTTCTTCCGATTTCCCTTCACTTACCGCGATTCGGATCTGATCTTTCTTAAACGGTTTGGCTGCAAAAGGGCAGAGGTTGAGTCCTATAACCACCTCTTTAAGCCACTGCAGCGTTTCTTGTTGCACCTTGTCCATTATTTAATACTAAAGCCTTGCTTGTGCAGAAACGCCTTCATGAAAGGTCGTGCTTCTTTACTCAGAGTACCTGTAATTTGCTCAGACCAACTCATGGTTTTCTTATTGTCAGTGCGCGTCGCGTAGTATTGCTCAATTACTTTGTCGTAAGTGGCCAGCACATCTGTATCGAGCGTTTGATATTGGTTTTCATGTACCAAGATCTGTTTTGGTAAACGTGGTTTGATCTCTGGCGCTTGAGCCGGATGCCCTAGGCAGAGTCCAAACAGTGGTAACACGTTCTCAGGCAGCTCTAACAGATCTGCAACCTTGTCAGGGTTGTTTCTGAGCCCGCCAATATACACACCACCCAGTTCAAGAGATTCAGCCGCCGTTAGGCAGTTCTGTGCCATTAAGCCTGCGTCGATAGAGCCAATTAAGGTTTGTTCAGTGAAACCAAGCTGTGCGTCAGGGTGGATCTGCTTATGGCGATTGTAATCGATGCAGAACACAAAGAACTCGGCGCAGTTGGCGACATAGGCTTGATTACCCGCATACTCAGCAAGCTTTTCACGCTTGGTTTGATCGGTAACACGGACAATAGAGACACACTGGATAAAGCTAGAACTAGAAGCCGCAATACCACAGTCTAGAATGGCTTGCAGTTGTTCTTGTTTGATTGGTTCAGGGGTGAAGGCGCGAATAGAGCGATGGCTCAATAAGGTATCAATTGTGGAATTCATAAGCTGTTGTTTGTGAGGGTTTTATTCAGCTTATCAATTTGCGCTATCAGAGCAACAGGCAAACAGGATTTATGGGTGAAAATGAGATCTAATTGAAAGGTGGGCAAATTGAAATGGTGTCTTACACGCCAGGAAAAAAGAAGCCCCTACCAGCAAGCGCTGGAGGGGCAAATTTTTAGCGCAGCAATCCTGCTACAAACACATTCCCTAATACTATCCCTGATATGGTTAACTCCATTAACCTTATCCTGTCACATCGTCATCCCGACGGTGTCCTATCGTTCAACTATCCGTGTTAAACGTCGTTTCTTCCTGAAACTGTGTCTTCCTTGGGACTACATTCCTAGTAGTCGAGCCATCTGGCTTTCCCTTAGAGACTATGCCAACTCCCTGTCGACATAGCCATAATACGCCTTGCGACTTTATTTACAACTTAATACGCCGTTTGTTTTATATACGATCACTCTAAGTTATTCATTTATCCTTTATTTATCAGTAGTTTACTGTTTTTGTTATGTTTTAAATGTTTAATGGTTTTTAACTAACTCGCACAGCTTTGTAAGAGATATCGCACAACCTATGGGGAAATCAGAGCACTACAACAAGCTTCAGAATCTGGCTTACACTTATGTTGTTGAATTTGAGGGAGCAAATTTATGGGAAGAGTAGGGGCTATCGTCGCGCTAGGTGTCTTGTTCGCTAATGGACTTCAGGCAAAAGGCACGGATCAATTGCATTGCATGCTTTCAGAAACCCAGGATCACTTCATTTATTACCCAAGCCAGCTTGTTTACGCCAGCGAGCAGTTTGCTATTTTCCAAAACTTTAAGGGCAGGGTGACCACTCAAGTGGATTTAAAGACAGAGCAGATGCATCGCACTACCTTTATTGGGGAACCCTTCGATCCGGAATATCAAATCCTAAAGGGGCACTGTAAAGGTGTAGGGAAAGTAATTCGAGGATGGCAAAGAGAGAATGCCTCGAAAAACCCGCTGTTATAACGAGAAAAAGGAGCCCGAGGGCTCCTTTAGTATTTAAGCAGAGTAGGCTGCTATTAGAATTCGTAGAATAGACGGATACGTGCACCGTAGTCGTCGTGCTCTTCAAACATCGCAGAGCCTGCGTTATCAAGCTTGTTGTCTACGCTTGAGTAGTAAGCACCAAGAAGAACAGAGAAGTCTTGTACTGCTAGTACGTTGGTGAACTCGTAAGATGCATAGTAGGTGCTAACGTTTACGTCACCGTCAGCCCAACCTTTGATCTCTTTGTTTTCGTACTCGTTCATGCCGTAGATGTAACCAAGACCGAAGTTTTTGTACAGTGCGTTCAAGCCAACAGACATGTTAGTTTCGTCAACTGCGTCCATGTATGCAAAGTTCGCGTTTACAGAGATGTCACCAGTAGCCCAGTTACCTGTTAGGCCGTAACCAGTACGGTCGCCCACATCAACACCGCTTGAAGTAACAGCAGTATCATTAACTAGGTTAGTTTCCATAGAAGCAGCAACAGTGAAGTCACCCATGTTGTAAGCTACAACTGGACGAACTAGGAAAGAGTCTTTAGTGCTAACAATGGATTCACCGTGATAGGTTTTCTGACCAAGCATACCATCGTCGCTGAATAGACCAGAACGGTCACCTAGCATAGTGCCTAGCTCAACGTATAGGTTGCCAAAGCTTTGGTAGTACATGATCTGACCGTCAGCACCACGACCACGTGCTTCTTTCATTTGATAGATATACGCTGAACCATCTGAATATAGTTCGTTTGAAGTATCGCCAGAGTACTCAAGGAATACGTCTAGGCCTACAGGGAACATGTCGTATGCTTCGTAACGACCTGCACGAACTGCCCAGCTGTCTTGCTTACCGAATTCAAAATACGCGTCATCCAGTGCAATGTTACCAGTACTTTCGAATAGTGGCTGAGCTTTAACACCTACGTAGTAACCTGCGTCTGTGTATTTCTCACCTGCAAATTCAATTAGAACGCGACCGTCTTGGTTGAACTCGCTATCGTCCATCATCTCACGATCTTGATAGTTGAAGTTAAGCTCGACGTTACCACCGATAGAGAAGTTGCCCTCTTCGCTGTCAACGATAGAGATGCCAGCGTTAGCTGTCATAGCAGAAGAAACTAGGATTGCTGCTAGAGATAGCTTAAATGTGTTTTTCATGTAAACCCCGTGGATTATTTTTATGTTGCGAACTCTTCGTTTCGCTGTTTGTCACAATCGTCATTACTTTGATGAATCGTTGTGATGAGGCGTATTGTGAGGTTTTGTGAGACTAAACGGCAATTTTTGCTAAATCGTTTTGCCTATCTAAATCACATTTTAGAAAAACGACAAAAACCCTATGCTTTTCAAGGGTTTGATGCTTTTATTTATAAGCTTTGATGTAAAAGGAATGAGAGAACGGACTTAGGTCACATATTATGAATTTGTATGACAAGAAGTTTGTTGCATATAGCGTACTTATAGTCGATCAAAAATGGAAAGGAGCGTTATCACTCCCTTCCATATTTAGTTCATAGACTGAGATTAGAACTCGTAGAATAGGCGAATACGGCCACCGAAATCGTCTTCTTCTTGGAAAGTGCCTACAGAAGTGAGTGAATTACGCTCAAGATCGCTGTCGTCGATAGTGGAGTAGAACGCCCCTAGTAGGATAGAGAAGTCTTCAACCGCTAGCACATTCTCAAAGGTATAAGATGCATAAGCTGTGTCTACAGCTACATCACCATCTACGAAATTGATTTCTTTAGACTCGTAGCTGTTAGTACCGTGGATGTAGCCTAGGCCGAAGTTCTTATAAAGAACGTTGACGCTGGCAGAGTAGTTCTCTTCATCAACCGCATCCATGTATGCCAAGCTTAGGTTTGCAGAGAAGTCGCCGTTTGCGTAGTTACCAGATAGGCCGTAACCGGTACGGTCACCCACATCAACTCCGCTAGAGGTTACAGCAGTATCTTCTGCTAGGTTAGTTTCCATAGACGCAGCTAGCTTGAAGTTACCCATGGTGTACGCAACAACTGGGCGAATCAGGAAAGAATCTTCAGTGCTGACGATTGCTTCACCGTGATAGGATTTTCCATCTAGGATACCGCTGTCACTGAATAGACCAGAACGGTCACCTAGCATAGTGCCAAGCTCAACGTATAGGTTACCAAAGTTCTGGAAGTACATTACTTGACCGTCAGAACCACGACCACGTGCTTCTTTACTTTGGTATACATATAGAGAACCGTCTGTATATAGGTCGTTTGCTGTGTCACCTGAGTAGTCTAGGAATACGTCTACTTGTGGGAACATATCGTAGGCTTCATAACGACCAGCTCGAACTGCCCAGCTTTCTTTTTTACCAAACTCAAAGTAGGCATCATCAAGCGCCACGTTACCCGTACTTTCGAACAGAGGCTGCGCTTTAACACCTACATAGTTACCACTGTCAGTAACTTTTTCACCAGCAAACTCGATAAGCACTCGGCCATCTTGGTTCCACTCGCTGTCTTCAACATCGAAGTCAACACCCGTGTCTTGGTCACCATCGACATAGTTGAAATTAAGCTCGACGTTACCGCCAATAGAGAAAAAGCTACCGTTATCACCTTTCATCTCGAAGACACTGCCAGCGTTTGCTGTCATTGCACTTGAAACTAGGACTGCTGCTAGAGATAGCTTAAATGTGTTTTTCATGTAAACCCCGTGGATTTTTCTTTCACGAACTCTTTGTTTCGCTGTTTGTAAAAAAGATTACATTTGGCCTACGAATAGTGGCTGGCTTGAATCTTTGCTCTGCGGGGTATTCTGAGTTTTGTCGAGTATGAAAAATAGGTTAGCTAAATCGTTTTGCTGTTCTAAATCACACTTTAGAAAAGGCCAATAAAAACCTTTAAAAACAATGATTTGATGTTTTTATTTATATCAATCAGGCACATTGAGAGAGGGGGGCTGATCTATGTCACAAAATGTAATCTTGTATGACAGAGAGTTTGTTGCATATCTGACGTCAATAAGTACTTAAAAATGAAAGAGTGAGGGGGTATCTGAGACGCTTGGTTCTATTGTTTGTTCATACTATTCCGCGAGTGATTTTGTCTGGCATCAGGGATAGGAAATAAAGAAAGGGTGACCTAGATTAAAAGTCACCCTTAAGGATTTGAGCTAGAGAAGTGTCTTGACCAAAGCTTGGGATCAAGAGATCGGCTCGTTGCTTCTATCTATATATTAGGATTAGATAGACACGTTAACGCGTAGGAACAGTTTATCGTCTGCTTCTGAAGCTACTTTGTAGTCAGTTACGAATTCGAAGTGCTCGTTGATGCGGTAAGAAGCACCCACTGTGAACCAATCGTCGCTGTCATAGCCAAGTACAGATTCTGCTGTATCGTTGTACTCTTCTGCATTGTAAGTTGCAGCAAGAGATAGGTTCATGGTTGCTTGGTAAGCTACACCTAGTGCATAGCCGTCGGTTTCGTAAGTCTTGCTAGACATTGCATCCATTTCAGATGAAGCGTATTTCGCCGCAACGTTGAATTTGTCTAATACTAATACAGCGCCCACTGTGTATACAGTTTCACCAAGATCTTTGTTTGTTACTTGGTCAGCAAAGTTGCCAGACTTGCCGATGTCAACATATGTACCACCAACAACTACAGGGCCAACTGTGAATGAACCACCCACAGCCCAAGCATCGTTTACATGCTCGTATGCTACACCGATATCGAAGTTGTCGTTGATGTAGTGATGGTTGAATTGCTCGTCAGTACAAGCAACTTCATCAGCTTCTGCGCCAAGGCCAAATTCTTTAGAGATGTCACCAAAACCTAGGTAAACATCGGCAATACCACATTGCTTACCGTAAGTTGTTGTACCAGCTACAGTTTTAAAACCAAATTGGAAACGGTCAACGTAGTTTTGTGGTTCAAGTTTAGTATCGAAACCAGACCAAGCGTAGCGTGCTTCACCGCCTAGAAGTAGGGACAGTTGGTCGTTTACCAGGTAAGTGAAATCAGCACCTACTTTGAACATATCCCAGTGTTCGAAAGAAGCGTCATCACCATTTCCATCAGTTTGATCACCGAATAGAGCTGAACCGCCCAGTTCTGCGCCTGCGTATGCCACACCTTTTAGTTTTTCGTTATCGATAAAGTCGTAAAGGTTGTTTGGAGTATCTGCTGTAGAAGATAGGTCAGAGATGTTATCAACAGATGATTGTGCTTGCAGAGCATCTTCTGCAAATGCGCTTACAGAAAGAACTGAAGAAACTAGTAGGGCTGTAATAGAGATCTTGTGCGAGTGTTTCATTGTGAATCCTATGTAAAGAAACTGTATTCTTATTTAATTATTAACAAACTGTTGTCTGGTAAATTATTATTAAAGTGACAACGGGGCTCAGTTTGATGATTATTTATCTCTGAAACAACTGGTAATAAATATTTTTGCTTGGCTGGGTCACATTTTTATATTTTTATGAAATTGCTATTAAAAACAGTTACTTAGATATAAAAATTACATTTTATGTTTTTGTTTGTGCAAAATTCACTCTAAATCATACAAGAGGCGCTCGATTTTTTGCCTATAAATGGTATTTGGTACTATATATAGATTTATTTATTTTTGTGTGGCTGAAGTTTGCTTGGTTGCCTATATGTTTCCGTGGTTAACTTTTTATTAACTTTTTGTGTTTTGAAATTGGGTTATATATAGAGGCAAGATTTTGGGAGATTCGATAATTGAA
Organism: Vibrio ishigakensis; assembly: GCA_000830475.1. GTDB lineage: Bacteria > Pseudomonadota > Gammaproteobacteria > Enterobacterales > Vibrionaceae > Vibrio > Vibrio ishigakensis_A. The sequence goes on from BBSC01000002.1 coordinate 195,711, forward strand.
TGTAGTAAGTGAGAATTGAAGAGAGGTGGCGTTCGAGGTTTAACCTACAGAGAAGGTTGTCTAGGACTGATCTAAATATACTCGAAGATAAGATTAGTAAGCGTTATAGCTCAGGGTTATCGATGATGAAGGATAGCAGCCAGTTTATGGTGCTGATTTTTGACGGGAGTTTCGGTGGTTAGCAAAGAAAAGATAGAGCTAGCGATAGCCTGACAATCTTGTTCGATAGAGTGTATTGGGAACGCAAGACAGTCATAGATAGGGTCATCATCAAAGCAGCACAGACGCACATTGGAAAGCTGATGCTCAAAAATACACTTCAAAACGCCCTGCATTAGAGAGTGAGATGCAACAAACAGAGCTTGAGGCGTTGGGTTCACCTCTAAAACCTGCTTCATCATCTTGTATCCGCTCTCAACTTCATAGTCTGACTCAAATATATGGTTATCAGATGTGTCTATGTGCAAACGTACCATAGCTGCGTGATACCCAGACAAACGCAGTTGGCTAGAGGACAGCTCTGGTTGGCCGCCAATATAGAAGCATTCCTCAACACCCTCTAAACATTCAAGTAGCAGAGACTCCGTCGTTGAGCGGGTATCTGTGGTCACAGTTGGAAAATCGGAATTTTCCAGCGAGCGGTCAAACGCAACAACAGGCGTTGTGAGATTTAACTGGTTATAGAAGTCCGCATTTTTCATGCCGGAAGCAACGATTAATTTGTCGACGTCTCTGGCTATCAGTTGGTTAGCTATCTCTTTTTCATTATCGACATCGTCATTAGTCGAAGCCATGAGTAACTGAACACCGGCATTGCGGCACAGTTTCTCTAACTCTTTTGCAATCAGAGCAAAGCCACGGTTTGCGATGTCAGGAATAATAAGTCCGTAACTTTGAGACTGCTTAGTTCGTAGTGCTCTTGCGGTACTAGAAGGGCGGTAATTAAGCCTCTGGGTAATTTCTAGAACCTTTTCGACAGTCGACTCAGGAATACGGTGTTTTTGTGCATGACCATTAAGTACAAAGCTCACTGTGGACTTAGAGACCTCAGCGAGTTTAGCGATATCAGCCAGTGTGTACTTGGTGCGAGCCATGTAAATAACCTTGAGTAAAAGATGTTGGAATATTGGCATAAGATCTTCGAAAAATCCTGATCAAGATCCCACTAAATGGATTTAGTGGTTAAATTTCGCTTGTTTGGCTAAATCGGTTTAGTAATATGACCGCATATAGTAGAGGGCAATAATTATGACTATCCAAACTTCAAACCGTGTATGGCTAACAGGCGATGCTGTAGTTGACCTGATTCCTAACGATCAATTCACTTATCTAAAGTGTCCTGGTGGCGCACCGGCCAATGTAGCGGTAGCTATTGCCCGTCTACAAGGTGAGACAGGTTTCTTTGGGCGAGTAGGTAATGATCCTCTGGGTCGCTTTATGCAAAAGACGCTTGCTGATGAGGGTGTAGAGACAAGTCGCCTTGTTCTAGATGACGAACAACGCACTTCGACGGTTATCGTTGATCTGGATGACGACGGTGAACGCAGCTTTACCTTTATGGTTAAACCAAGTGCTGATCAATTCCTAGTCCCGCAAGATGTGCCTAGCTTCAAACAAGGTGAGTGGCTACATGTGTGTTCAATTGCGCTAGCGAACGAGCCAAGCCGTTCAAGTACTCTGGCTGCGATGGAGCAGATCAAACAAGCGGGTGGTTTTGTGAGTTTCGATCCAAACCTTCGTGATGAAGTGTGGGCAAACCCTGAAGAGATCATCCCAGTAGTTCAAAAGGCGATTGCACTAGCTGACGTGGTTAAGTTCTCTGATGATGAGTTACTCTTCCTGACCGGTTGTGACTCAATTGAATCTGCATTAGCGAGTCTTCCACAAACAGACAATCAACTTGTACTGATCACTCAAGGTGCGAAAGGTGCGCTAGTTGTGTTTGGGGGTGAACAAGAGCTTCAATCTGGTGAGGCGGTTAAGCCTGTAGATACGACAGGCGCGGGTGACGCGTTTGTAGGTGGTTTGCTTGCATCTCTTGCTCGTGCAGAGCAATGGCAAAGTGCGGATGCGATTCGTCACGCGGTTAAGTGGGCCAATGCTTGCGGAGCATTGGCGACCACTCAAAAGGGTGCGATGACGGCACTTCCAACTGAAAGTGAACTAGAAGCTTATCTCGCGGGTTAAACCTCGCAGTTAAAGGCGCGACCTCTTAGGGTTTCTAAGATCAAGCCTTTAAGCCATTGATGGGGGGCGCTATTGGCGGTGCGCTTGTGTTCGAGCAAGTAGACATCGATATCCAATGCGCCCTTCATGCTATAGATAGGGACCAACCTTTCTCGAAAGTTGTCCACGCTCCTCAATGCGTGAGTAGATACCAGCAGATTGTTCGAATCTTCCATAGCATCTACTAGGGTGTTTAGCTGGCCACTTTTAAAGGTTACTTCACGTTTAAGGCCCAGAGGCGCAAGATATTCATCCACTGGGTTCTGCGAGTCTGCATCAGAGCGTAAATCCAGGTTAAGGTCCATAAAAGGGTACTTAACGCAATCTTCCATAGTCACCGAATTACCACCTGCAAGTGGATGACCTTTCATGCCGTAAACCACACCATAGGTCGAACCAATAAGCTCGCTTGGAAATTCTTCTTTGTTTGCTGGCGTTGTGATGTGAATGGAGAAGTCTACCTCACGTTGTTTAAGTAGTTTCTCTGGGTCTTTCGATGCGGGGTATTCCAATAGGCTCGCCTTAGGAGCTGCCCTCATTACTTCTCTTACTAGTGGCACAGACAACTGGCGACTCATAAGAGGTGGAAGAGAAATCTTGAAGGTTTGATCGCAAAGCTCTGGCGTAAACTTAGTGCTATCGATGAGTTTGTTCACCGACATCAATATCTCAGACAGAGGTTCTTGCAAGCTAAGGGCCTTGTCGGTCGGCTGGAGTCCTGCGGATTCGCGGTAGAAAAGTGGATCATCAAACACATCACGAAGCCTCTTCAAGGTTCGACTCATTGCGGGCTGTGAGAGATATAGTGTTTCTGCGGCGCGGGATACATTCTTTTCTTTAAGAAGGACGCTTAGAGAGACCAATAGGTTTAGATCCACTCGAGAGAGCTGTTGTTCCAGTGTCTTCATGGTATTAACTTCAGTAATAAATCTATAGTTTGTTTATCTTTCTGATTAATAATGTAGATAAGGCTTTAAAAAAAAGCGAGCACAAAGGCCCGCAATTTTTCTATAAATACCTGATTTTTAGTCACTATTAGAAGGTGTAGCTTGCACCTATGAAGTGAACTTGACCGATGAAGGTGCCGTTTAGGTTTTTAACTAGACCATATTGAGCTACTTCCATCTCGCCAAAATCGGCATATTCGTAGTAAAGGTCTAGTGTGCTGTCTTGGAATCGCTTAGATAGACCAATAGAGTATCTGTGCTGTTCACCGACTGGAAGATCTGGACTCTGGTTCGATTTATCATCTAGTGGCGAAGTTTCGTAAGAGTAGCTCCTTTTAATGTCCATGAACTATTCCCTAGCTGATGCTCACCACCAAAGCCGAAGTGCCAAACGTCTTCAAATTCTCGGTTTATTGAATAGACAGCACCATCAGAGATGCCGTAGTTCAGGTCTACTAGAGTTTTATCCCATTTGCTCCAGTCGTGCCATTGGATAGAAGTGAATAGAGTAGTTCTATCACTGACTTGATAGCTAGCACTGATATCGACTGTGGCGGGGGTGATCAAAGGAGCACCGTAAGAGCCTGATAGTACGGGATTGGTTACGTTCTGATAGAGAACGGTCTCACCGTCGAAGTCATGTTCCAGTTGTGAACGGTATGCGACACCTAGATTTACCTTCTCAGTTACATCAAACATCATGCCGACATTGAAACCAGCAGCGAAACTATCGCTAGTATCCAGTTCAATAGTATTGGTGTTAGCATTGATTAGTGCGTAATCCAACTGAACACCGAAAGCAATTGCTGCTCTCTCATCGATTCGATAGCTCACTGACGGGTTGAGTTGATAGGTAACGAGTGCAACGTCAGTTAATTGACTAGCACCTTCCCATTCGTAGCCATAATCTAGCGCGGCACCACCACGAGAAGACAATGCTAGACCCCAGCTCCACTTATCGTTGATATGGTGGTTACTAAAATAGCTGACTACCGGCATAGTCTTGTTCGACTCTGCACCTACACCACCATTATTATCCTCATATTCAATATTTAGATTCAGTACGGTCGCACTAATGGTGTGTCGCTCTTCTTCCATAAAGCTTGCGGTAGCAGGGTTAGTCCATATCGCTGCTGCGTTCTTGGTATAAACCCCGTCACCGGCGCCGCCAGTACCCAAGTTTGCATAACCCGCTTCGGATAGAAAAATACCGCTAGCTGAGGCAACAGAAGGAAGGGCAAGGGACAGAGCTAGAGCAAGGGAAGATTTATGGAAGGACATGATTCGACTCTCGACAAGATTAATTGCGCGTGAGTGTGACGTTCGAACGTCATTCCTTCCAATGCTAAGAAATGATATTTGTTATGCGTTAGGTGTATATCAGTCCTGTAAGCTTTGTTTGATAAGTTCAATGAATCTTTGGTAGCGAGCCGGCAATTGTCGGTTTGCTTTATGAATGAGAAAGAGCTTATCGGACACTACTTTTTGAGGAGAGTAGATATAGAGCTGGTCATACCAAGGGGAAGAGACAATGGCACTCTTTGGCAAAACGGTAAAACCAATTCCCTGGGCAATCGGGTAAAGGATCTGACTAAGCTGATTGACGTAACTCACCGCGGGGATTTTAGAGACTTGTATTGATGAGAGCGATACTTCGCCACTTTCTCTCAGATAACGAGATACATAGTGTTCAGCGTCTGGGTGCTTGACCATCCCAAGTTCATTCAACAACTCTTGATCTATCTCTTGGCCAGCCATCCTCTTTGGCATAACTAGATAGAGTTCCTCATCACCAATATGACTTATCTCAAACTCCCCGGAACTGGGTTGCTGAGTCACAAGCCCAATGGAGGAGCCATTTGAGTGTACGTTGTCGATGATCTTTGAGTTCGGCGCAGCCTCGACCTCTATGGCTAAGCCTGGATATTGTTTTTGAATGGCGATAAACATGGGTAGAGCCATTGAGCCAGCGAACCTGAGCAGGAGATCGAAATAGGGCCTTTATTTTCATCATCTTGTTTCAGTTCACTCAGCAGTTGTTGCTGCTCTTCCATAAACTGGTTGGCGTATTCATACACCTTTTGACCCTGCTCGGTCAGTTCAAAGCGCTTGCCTTGCTTAATAATGAGCTCAGCGCCACAAGCTTGTTCTAACTTTTGGATATGCTGAGTCACGCCAGGCTGTGTCATAAACAGGGCTTCAGCGGTTTTTGTGAAATGATTGATTTCGACCAAGGTTTTAAAGGTTTTAAGCCAGTTAGGATTGAGCATTCGATTCTATGTGTTGTGGACTCTGTTAGAATTATACCTAACATACCCTAACTAGCTAAAAGATAGAGAAAAAGTATGAAAGCGCTAACCTATCGTGCGAGCGATGACCAATTTATTGTTAAAGACCTTCCAATGCCAAAACTCGAAACGGGTTGGGACGTAATCGTGAAAGTGGATGCTGTTGCCTTGAATCCTGTAGATGCGAAAGTGCATCTATGGAAAGGCATGGTTGAGAACATGGATGATAACTTTGTTGGTGGATTGGACGTTGCTGGCGAGATTGTCGAAGTGGGTGATAAGGTCATCGAGTGGGCAGTAGGTGATAGGGTTCTCTATCATGGCAACATGCGCCGCAACCAAGGGGGCTTTGCTGAATACTCAGTGCATGATTCTCGCACACTAATTGAACATCCAGACGTAGATTCGGTCGTTGCGGCTGCTACGCCGTGTGCGGGTTGGACTGCTTGGAATGCTTTGGTGGATAAGCTAGACATCGAGAACCGTGACTCTATCTTTATCGCTGGTGGTTCTGGCGGAGTGGGTAGTTTTGCTATTCAACTTGCAAAGCACTACAAGGTGCCGACCATCATTACTACTTGCTCTGAGAAGAATCACACCTTTGTCGCAGAGCTTGGTGCAACGCACTGTATTGACTACAGAAACCAAGATGTTGAGCAGATAGTAGATGAGATCACCCAAGGTCGTGGTGTCGACGTTGCCTAGATTGTGTGGGCGGTGACAATGACATTCTTTGTACCAAGGTGCTTGGTTATCAAGGTCACATGGTTGAGCTAGTGCAGAACGTAAGACCAGAGGCGTACGACGACATCTTCTTGCGTGGCCTTAGCTTCCATCAGCTAAGCCTAGGTTCAGGTCATGTGAATCACCGCAAGGGTCGCAACTCTATCGTGAGTGCAGGTAATGCTTTTAATCTGCTTTTAGAAAAAGGAGAGGTAGTGGTGCCACAACTAGAGGTGATAACCTTAGACCAAGCTGGTGAAACCTTAACTAAGATCCGTGAACAGCGCACTGTAGGTAAGGTCGTTGTTTCCTTCAAATAAGCGTGAATTTGTGGGACGGCATGCGATGAAAGTGTGCTGTCGATCTTAATTTTTAACGCGAAATTACCCTTCATTTAGAGCTGTGTGAGGGGTCACATTACTTATTCAGCAAGTTGCCTAGTATTTGAGTCCATTCTGCGACTCAAAGGTTAAATATCCATGTCTTTCATCAGCTTAGATGGCACTTGGCAACTCACGTCCCCTCAGTATCCCGATATCAAGGCTCCTATCTCCATTCCTGGAGATAATCACAATGCACTGCTTCAGGCAGGCTTGATACCTGACCCCTATGTCGCAACCAACGAGAAAGAGGTGCAGTGGGTATCGCAAAGTGATTGGGTGATTCAATCTAGCTTTGAAATCGACGAACAGGATCTTGATTGCAAGTCACTGGAATTGACCTTGAGCCGAGTGGATACCTTGGCTGAGATATGGATAAACGAACATCATGTGCTCAGCTGCAGCAATATGTTCTGTCAGTATAAAGTGGATATCAAACCCTATGTAAAGCTTGGTAGTAATCAAATAGAAGTAAGGTTCTCTCGTGCCGATCAAGAGGCGCAGAGACGCGCGGACAAGCAGCCATTTTTCATTCCTTGGGCAGTGGGCAATAACCAAGTGCCGTATATGAATCTACTGCGTAAGACCCAATGCCACTCAGGGTGGGATTGGGGGATTAACCTCGTCGTTTGTGGTATCTACGACAGCATTAAGATTGAACGTATTCAAGATGCGAGGCTAGGGCAGGTGTCTACGACCCAACTCTGGGGCGAGAGTGGCTCTATAGTACTGGAAGTAGAAGTAGAGTTTGAATGCGCTGAACGAACCGATCTTCTAGTCAGCTTTGCTGAAACCGAGCACCGCTTATCTCTTGTTGGCTCTGATAGAGTTAAGGTCAACTTTGAGGTAAAAGAGCCTGAGCTGTGGTGGCCAGCGGGCTATGGTGAGCAGCCTTTATATACTCTTGAAGTTTCACTAGGGGATAAACATTTACAGCGAAAAATAGGGCTAAGAAAGCTAGAGCTGAATACCTCGGCTGACGAGATTGGCTCTGCAATGGAGTTTCGTATTAATGGCTTTCCTATCTCGGCGAAAGGTGCCAACTGGATCCCTATGGATGCGATGCCATCCCTAGAGAGTGAGCAGAGGTATCGCGAACTGTTACAAAGCGCCGTGGATGCCAACATGAACATGCTACGCGTTTGGGGCGGCGGACAATACGAATCAGATGTCTTCTATGAGCTATGTGATGAGTTGGGGCTATTGGTATGGCAAGACATGATGTTTGCTTGTGCCCTTTATCCTTCGACGCCTGAGTTTATTGATGATGTTGAGCTGGAGCTTGTTTATCAGATCCGCCGTCTAAAAGAGCACACCTGTATCGCGCTTTGGTGTGGAGATAACGAGGTTATCGGAGCGCTGACTTGGTATGACGAGTCTAAAGCCAATCGAGACCGATATGTGGTGAACTACGATCGTCTAAGTCGCGTCTTATCCAGCGTGGTGGAGAAAGAAGACCCAAGTCGAGTATTTTGGCCAAGCTCACCGTGTAATGGTGACTTGGATTACGGTGATGCATGGCATGACGATAATAAAGGCGACATGCATTTTTGGGATGTATGGCATTCTAACGCCTCTTTCGATGCCTACCTGAACATCAAGCCTAGATTCTGCTCTGAATTTGGCTTCCAGTCTTGGCCTTCGTTTGCTGAGGTGAAGCGTTTTGTTCCAGAGCAAGACTGGAACATCACCTCACCGACCTTTGAATCTCATCAGAAGAACGGTCGAGGTAACAGCATCATTACCGAGATGTTTACCCGCTATTTTCGCTTTCCTAAGAGCTTTGAGCAGATGCTGTATTTGAGCCAAGTACAGCAAGCCATTGCCATCAAAACAGGATGTGAATATTGGCGTGCGATGAGCCCAACCTGTCGAGGGCTTCTTTACTGGCAATTAAACGATAACTGGCCAGTGAGTTCTTGGTCGAGCATTGAATACAGCGGTCGCTGGAAGCAACTTCACTATCATGCCAAGCGATTCTTTAGCCCAACTTACGCCGCATTCGTGGAAGATGGCGATCGGGTTCAGGTAAAGGTGATAAATGAAAGCAGAGAGTCAGGCTCGGTGCAGTGCATAGTGAAACACATCAACTGGCAGGGAGATGAACTAGAGCGTTGGGCGCTGGAGCCAACTTTGGGTGAAGATGACAACCAAACGATTCTTGAGCTAAACAGACCTGATAACGATGGATTTCTTTACGTCGAGCTACAAGCATTTGGTAAGCAGGTAGAGAACACTTGGTTTACGTCTAGTCAGTTCAAGTCTTTGCCAATGCCAAAAGCTCAGATTGAATGGAAAGTTGAAGGCAATCGAATTTTGCTAGAGACAGATAAGCCAGCTTTTTTTGTGCACCTAGAGTGCGATGGAAGCGGACGTTTTAGCGACTCCAGCTTTACCTTAATTGGCGACAGGGAAGTGGTTTACAGTGGTGACAGCGAGGACCTGAAGAGTTTAAGGGTTTACCACCTAACCAACAGTTACTAAGTGTAATTGGCAAGTCTTGCTCACAGACTGTGAATAGTGGATGGATTAATATCCAACAAATGAAAAAGGCTCACCGAGGTGAGCCTTTAAGTAGAAGGGAGATGCTAAACTGCGGTCGATACTACGCTGTTGTCGCTACCGCAATCATTAGGAATGTATGCGTCTGCCTTTGGATCATTTTCCCAGACTTCACCATTAATTAGATAGCGGAATTGGAATTCCTCGTCTTTAGGGAAACGGGTTTTGAAGTTGAATGCTTTCTTGGCTTTGCTGTATTTCATTTCAACTGGCTGCCAGTCGTTGAAATCGCCAGCTAGGGAAATTGACTGTTCGTCGCCCTTAGGCCACTCGAAAGTTACTTCAACTTCATTCTTGGTTTTGAAAAATCGTTTTTTCAGCACTGCTATGTTCCTTATAGTTTAATCATAAAACTGATCTAATTTTCAGCGATTAATTTTTCTACTGCAAGATTTTTTTTACTTTTCTAAATAAATTTGAATGGGGATCTAATATGTTGGTCGGATTTGATATCGGTGGCACTAAAATTGAAGTAAAAGTGTTAACTGAACAGGGTGAGGAGTTATTAAAATTCCGCGAGCCGACACCGGATAATTATTCTGACTTCATTGCACTATTACAGGGCATGTTGATCAAGGTAGAGGGCAACCTTGGTGCATTTAATAAGGTTGGTTTGGGTTTGCCCGGTGCTGTATGCCCTAAGACAGGATTAATTAAGAATGCGAATACGTTATTTTTAAATGGTAAGAATGTAGCTAAAGATCTGTCTGATTTAACGGGCAAATCGGTAACCAGTGCCAATGATGCTAATTGCTTTGCTTTGTCCGAAGCGGTTGATGGAGCAGGTAAGGGAGAAGCCGTCGTATTCGGCGCTATTCTAGGCACAGGATGTGGTGGTGGTGTCGTTATCAACGAGCAAGTGTTGGTAGGCGCAAATGCCATTGGCGGAGAGTGGGGGCACAACCCTCTGCCTAGTTATAATCCAGAAATAGATGGTGATATCGGTCCATGCTATTGCGGCAGGCAGCACTGCATCGAGCAATATATCTCGGGAACTGGTTTCGCTGATCAGTTTAACAAAAAGTACTCTAAGTCATTGAACGCGAGAGAAATAATTGAGCTATATCAGCAGGGTGACAAAGAGGCAACAGAGGCTTATCAACTACTTGTAGATCAGATGGCTAGGAGCTTTGCTGCTCTAACCAACATTATTGACCCACACGCTATTGTGCTTGGTGGCGGCTTGTCTAATGTAGAAAGTCTGTATCAAGACCTGCCAGCAGTGATGAAGAAATACGTTTTCTCCAAAGAGCCAAGCATCAATGTGCAAAAGGCGAAATTTGGCGATAGCAGTGGCGTGAGAGGCGCGGCTTGGCTTGCGAGATAACCGCTAAAATAAAAGCGCCTGTTAGGGGAATAACAGGCGCTTAACGGGTTGTGTTTTTGTATTGCAGGTGTCTCAATGGGCGACCGCCTCTACTCGTATTCCGCTCTGCAGAAATAGGATGCTCGCCAAACAAGGTTACAAGAATATTGCATAGTATCGAGTAAGTCCTTCCCTGTAATTTGAGGGATGGCAAGAAGCACCTTTAAATCTACCTGTGAGTCGTCAGCTTGATAAGCTCGAACATGGGTAAAGGTTGTACGCTCATTTTCTTTTAACATCGCTCTACTTAAGCAGATGCCGAATGAGTCTTTGTTCATGTCTCTTCCTCCTATTGAAGTAGACATGTTAAGTATCCCATAACCCTTAAGGGGTAGAAAGTGTAATTTGGTCGTTTTTTGAGCTTGATCAATCGGCTTTATCAATATATTTCACTCGATAGCGCCATGATAGTAGTTGATATCGGTTTATATGCCTTGATAAGTTAATTTTGCCAGTCTTTAATTCTATTTTTTAATTAAGGGTATTCTAAAAAAATAGCTGTAAACGTTTTCCTGAGAATAAAATACTTTGCAGTTTCATTACAATATAAAATGTCGGCTTGATCACAATGGAAATGCCGACATTTATTTGATGAATATTTACTTTGTAACTAGGTATTAATAAGTTTCGAAAACACCAGAATTATAATCTTGAATTGTTTGCATGATTTCTTGTTCTGAATTCATGACAAACGGACCATAGTGGACGATAGACTCATTGATGGGGGCACCAGACAATAATAACAGTCCTGTTTCATGGTCTAATCTAAGGGTTTCCAAATCGGTTGCACGACAAAGTGCCATCTCTCCTGCCTTAAATTGTGTACCTGCGAGTTCTAAATTTCCTTTGTAAACATAGATAAGCACTTGATAATTGGGCTTTAGGCTGACTTTCACATTTAGTGGCTGAGAGGAGCTGATGTCGGCAACACTAATATCGGCGCTGGACTCAAGCAGTGGACCCTGTATGGAAGTGCCATCGAGTGCGATTTCTCCAGCAATAACTCTTACTAACCCATGCTTACCGATAGGCACCTCGGTAATGGTTTCAGGTTGAAAGTCTTTATATCGCGCTGGAGACATCTTGTGTTTTGCAGGCTGATTTATCCAAATCTGGAAGCCATGCAATTGTCCGTTTTCCATGATTGGCATTTCGGAATGTATCACTCCGCGACCTGCAGCCATCCACTGAGCACCACCGGTTCTCAGTTCACCAACATTTCCCATATGGTCTTTATGTTGGAAGTGACCACGGAGCATATAAGTCAGGGTTTCGATACCTCTATGAGGGTGCGGAGGAAACCCTCCGACATAGTCCTTTCTATCATCAGATTTCAGCTCGTCGATCATCAGAAACGGTGAAAAATCCGGATGATCGAATCCTGCAATTCTAGCGATTTTAACGCCATCACCGTCTGAGGTTGGTTGGGCTTTTAATTTCTGTATGTTTTGTCTGTTCATCATGCCTCCTAGCAGTTATCAAAAGCATAATTTGTAATCTCCGATTTCTCTCTAGCTCTGGCTCGATGGTCATATTCTAGATTTTTGAGCATGTTTGCCCTTTGAGGGCACCTTTGTTGTCTTTTGCAAAGGATAAGTTGTTCTTATTTGTTCATATGGTTGCTAATATGTAACTAATGCTTTTTAAATAATCAGAAGGACTGCGCCCAAATATTATGGACAAAGGGCGCAGATAACAGGGAAGTAGGCTATGGAAGAGCGTATTTTATCCACTGCGGCAGAGATCGTAGAGGTATCTGGCAGTGCAGTGGTAGTCAGTGCTACACAAGGTGCACGTAATATTGAGAAAGGTGAAATCCTTCAGCCAGACTCAGTAGTACTATTAGGAAATGATGCCGACGTGCTGGTCAGAGCCAACGACCAGGTTTTTGTGTTGCAACAAAACTGCGTGGCTTGTTTAACCATTTTTGAAGATGGTCAATCTCAGATAGACTCCGCACCAATTGCTCAGCTCCCTGACCTCGATGAGGTGGAGCCCACCTATACTGAAGCCGATATTGCCCAGATCCAGCAACTTATTAGAGATGGTCAGGATCTAGGTGAAGCGTTAGAGATTCAAGAAGAGACCCGCGACACCAATGCTGAAAACTCGGCAGGTGATGGCTTTGTTAATGTGGCACGGGATAATGCTCAAGTTCTGGCTGACACACAGTTTGAAACGGCAGGTTTCTCTTCGGACTTCAACCGCGTAGAAGACGAAGAAGGACTTACTATTACCTTCGCAGAGGGTGGTGGTGGCATCGCGACTCAAGTCGTCGAAGGCTCGATTTCTCAAAGCACCTACCCACAAACCACTACCGGCTCATTCTTTATAGAGCAAGCCACGTTCCAACTAGATGCAGAAAGTTTTGAGGTATCCCCACTAGATATTGACCAAGTGTTGGCGGAACTGAATGCCAATATCACCTCTGCAGGCGAGGCGGTTACCTTTGTCTATGACCAAGATAGCAACGCAATAGTCGGCTCTGTTGGTGGCAGTGAAGTTCTGTCCATTACCATTACTCCAGAGCAACTGCCAAATGGCATTGATTTGGTGGTTACCACGGTTGTTTCGGCACCCATCGATCATATCGACTTCAATGGGCAATACATCTCGGTTGCAAATGACCAGTTGAGTATCGGGTTTGATATTACGGGTAAAGACTCGAGTGGGTTTGAGTTAGTTGAGCCCATAGCTTTTAGTACAATCGTAGCTGACGGTGACAACCCAGGTTTTGATATAAATTCCCCAGGGGCTGATACCACCGCTTTTATCAACGAGAATAACGCTATCAATGCTCAGAATCCTGAAACAAATGGAACAGGCCTGAAGCTAGGTAGTGACACCGCCAACTATTTAGATATAGATAGAGCGATATTGGAGGATCCTACATGGACATCGTTAACCTCCAACGGTATGGAAACGAAATTAAATCTGGTTGAGGGTATACAAACTAGTGCATTCACGCAGGTAGTGACAGACACTATTGTCCTTACCCTTGCTGATGATTCAAGTGTCGTAGTATTAACGGTTAAAGTGAATCTCGATGGTACATACGTTGCTACTCTTGGTCAGTCACTCGATCAAGACGAAAATAATCTCAACGAACTAGATATACCAATAAACGTGGTGGATTTTGATGGTGACACCACGCCATCCATGGTTACTGTGATTATCGAAGATGGCGACGATCCAACCGGCGAGCCAAGTCTGCTAGATTATGTTGAAATTGTCGGTGAGCAGAGCGAAACGCGCACCATAGAGTTCACCAAAGGAAGCGATAATATCGCTGATATCTCGTTTGAACAAAGTGTCGCCAGCGATAGCACCTGGACGGGTATCATCAGCAATGGTGAGCTTACTCGCGTAACGGTTTCAGAAGATGGCAAAACAATACTGGTGGAAACCTTGGGTGGCGAGCCAGTACTGCAGGTTGTTATCGACAATAGTGGCGAGTACACCCTCACCCAATATCGCGCTATCGAACAAGAGAGCGATATCCTTCGACTTGTTATTCCAACCACAGCCACTGATACCGATGGTGATTCGGTGACTGAAAATATCAACTTGGTGATTCGCGATAACATCAGTCCAGAGGGTGCGCCAAGTGAGGTGGACTATGTAGAAACCGGAGGTGAGGGACAAACCACCGAGGGCCAAATAGATTTCACTATCTTTAGTGATGCTATCGAGAAGGTGCAGTTCGCTTCATCCACCGAAACTGATCCAATCTGGACTTCTTTAACCTCAAACGATAGCCCGGTTACTGTTTCTCTATCTAATGACAATACCTTACTTACCATCTCGACCGCTGGAGACCCAAGCGAAGTCGTGATGACGGTAACCATCAATACTGATGGCTCTTACACAGTTGTGCAGAACGCAGCGCTGGATCACCCTCTAGATAACCTTCTTGAACTGCCTATCACCGTAATCGCCACCGACTTTGATGGCGATACCGGAAACGAGGTCATCACCATCAAGGTGACTGATGGCGCGGACCCAGCAGCATCAGATTCGAGCGTTACTTTTACCGAGCTTGAAAATGCGGTACGTAATGCCGCCGGTACCATCAAGATAGACAAGGGCTCAGATGATATTGCGAGCGTGGTGTTTGATCCTTCGGTTGTCAGTGACCCGATTTGGACAGGGATTCAGTCCAATGGTTTAGATACTGAATTGCGCCTGGAAGATAACGTTTTGACGGTTTTCTATATCGAGCCAGATTCACTACCACCGGTCGAAGTACCGGTTCTAGAAATCACTATTGGTCTTGGCGGTCGTTACCTAATCCGACAATTCGAATCCATAGATCAGGATGAGGATTCACAAGACATTATCCTGACTCTACCAGTAATCGTTACCGATACCGATGACGATTTCACCAATGCTGATATCACGATCACCATACTTGATGGTGATAACCCAAGTGCTGGTGATGCTACGGTAGAGTTTGTGGAGAAGGCGACCGAACAGACCTTCCTAGATAGTTTTGAAATCCAGCAGGGCGCTGACGCCATAGAAAGTATTGTCTTTAATAGCGCAGTACTAAGCGATGGGGATTGGACTGGCCTTATCAGTAATGATCAAGCCCTGGAGCTTTCATTGAGCACAGATGGCACTCTACTTTCAGTGTTTGTTGCGGGAAACAGTGCCGATGTAGTGCTAGAGGTTGAGCTTCTTGACTTGGACGGTAACTTCCGAGTCACCCAATTCCAAGCCCTTGATCACTCAGTACTTGAAGAGATTTTGCTGAGCCTGCAGGTTGACCTCACTGATACCGATGGGGATGTCATCACTACAGAGATCAATGTAAACATCACCGACGGTGACGATCCAAGCCTATCTCCAAGTACCGCCCCTGACATCAATGAGACGGGTGCCGAGGTCTCTGTATCTGGAACCGTGTCAGTGGCTATGGGCAGTGACAATGTTGATACCGTTGTATTTGATAAGGCTAGCGTTGAAGCCGATAGCGTTTGGACAGGGCTTCTTAGTAACAATCAAGATACAGAAGTGCTGGTAACCGACAATGTAGTGATTGTACATATTGCAGGTGACCCAAGTGAAATTGTGTTACAAGCTGAGGTGAATTTAGATGGCAGTTACACAGTCACGCAATATCAGGCACTTGAACACAACAGTAGCGATACCCTGACTCTGACGCTTCCGGTCATAGTTACCGATACCGATAACGACCCAGTAACCGAAGACGTTACCATCAACATCATTGATGGAAACGATCCAGTTATCGCGGACAGTTCAGTAGTTCTGTTCGATGATGCGACCGATAATCCAATGCCTGAAACGGGCTCGGTGAGCTTGACCGTAGGCAGCGACATTGTTGAGTCCATGAACGTAACACTGACTACTGATGAAGAAGCCGGTTGGGAAGCGTTGACCAGTAATGGTCAAGCTACCACGTTAACGGTTACTGATGGCAGTCTAGTGCTGACGCTTGCTGATGGCACTGAAGTACTACGTTTTGATATTGGGCTCGATGGTAACTACTCCATCACTCAGTTTTTACCCTTGGATCAGCCAGTAGATAACCAAAATCTGTTATCAGCGACCATCACTGCCACCGATGCAGATGGTGATTTTGATACGGCGGTTGTTAGTGTCACCATCAACGATGGTATGGATCCAAGTCGTCCAGGCAACGTTGCTACACCGCTCAATGAGAACGATGTTCCATCCAATGAAACGGGCAATATTGACCTTAGCCAAGGTGTGGATGCGATAGCCACAGTTGAGTTCAATGACTCTGTTCTCACCGACCCAACATGGTTAGCGCTCCTTTCAGATAACCGAGACACTGAACTTAAACTTAGCGATGACGGCTCTGAACTCATTTTGCATATTGCCGGTGACGAGAACGATGTAGTGCTTCGTGCGACCGTTAACTTCGACGGTTCATATGCTATCGAGCAATTGCAGGCGATAGAGCAAGATACTGCTAGCAATGTTAACCCATTGACCCTTCAGGTAGATGCCACGGACACCGACGGTGACATCATCTTCACCACTATTTCAATGCCAATCACTGATGGCAACGATCCAGTGATCACGGATACCACCGCAACCTTGGATGAAAATGACATTGGTGCACCGGACTATATGCCAGAGACAGGCACCCTCAACCTGGTTAAGGGTAGTGACCTAGTTGAATCCGTCGTAATTGATGACAGCGTTTTATCAGACAGTCAGTGGACCAGCTTAACCAGTAACGGTGTGTCTGTAGAGCTTGAACTTAGCTCGGTTATACAAACTGGTGTTTCGGATACGCTTATCGTTACTCGTTCAGACAATGACGCTCCAATTCTCGAGATTCGAGTGAATCTTGACGGTACCTTTAGTATCACCCAACTAGGTCCAATCGATCAGCTAACTGGTGATTCAATCGACCTGACTCTGCCGGTAACCGCGAATGATGCGGACGGTGATTTCGATAACGCCAACGTGATTATTACCATAAACGATGGTGATGATCCGAGCGGTGTAGGCGATGAGGTGACGCTGCAAGAGACAACCGGTGTGGTTACTGCTGACGGTCAGGTGGTGTTTACTCCAGGTAGTGAAGAGATTGCGGATATCTCCTTTGATCCTGCGGTGCTTAATGATGCGACTTGGCTTGGATTAGTGAGCAACGGTGAGGGTGTTACCCTTGAGTTAACCGACTCGAAAACCCTAGTGGTGACCTCCGGTTCCGGTGCAGAGGTGCTGCGCGTAACCATAGACAACGACGGCAACTATGATGTCATTCAGTCTCAACCCATTGAGCAAGACAGTAGCGACCTGACCAAGCTTATCTTACCGGTAATAGCCAGTGATTCAGAAATGGATACCGGCACCGTCGATATCACCATAAATATCCAAGATAATGTGGCGCCAACAGCTGAGACCAGCACAGTAGAATACACAGAAACGGGTGACGCCAATCAGTCTAACGACGGTACCATTTTGTTCAGCCCGGGCTCGGATGCGGTTGAGACCATAGTCATTGATTCTGCTGTACTGAGTGATGCCACCTGGGGTGCGCTAACCAGCAATGGTGAAGCAACCAGCTTAAGTCTGGATGCTACAGGTAAGATCTTAACCCTTTCTACAGCGACAACCGATGTATTGGTTCTGACCCTAAGCGATAACGGGACCTACACGGTTGTACAAAATGATGGCTTAGATCAGCTATCGGCTGATGACATCAATGATCTACTCGTACCGGTAATCGGTACCGACTTCGATGGCGACTCAAGCTCTGCCAATATCAACATCAAGATCACCGATGGTGATGATGCCACTTTGGCAGCATCTTCCGTCGAGTTGGATGAGGATGACGTAGATGATGGCACTGCAACTGACACAGGTTCCATTGGATTAGTTGAAGGTAGCGATGCGACCAAATCCGTTGAATTTACCTTAACCGATGCACAGAAAGCTGAGTGGGAAGCATTGACTAGCAATGGTGAAGCGACTCAGTTAGTGGTTACCGCCAATGGCATAACGGTTCAACTTACCGATGGTACTCCAGTACTGACCTAACCATTGATATCTCAGGTAGCTACACACTTACGCAGCTAGAAGCGCTGGATCAAACCGATGATCTTAACGAGCTTCAAGTAGGCGTCGATGTTACCGATACTGATGGGGATGTGGTTTCGACCACTATAGATATCACCATCAACGATGGCGATGAGTTCGATATCACTCCAGGGGATGAAGGTTGGAACGAAGACAGTATTGGTGATGGCACGGTTCTGCCGATCACCGGTGATCTTAGCTATCAGGGCAGTGATGCGATACAAAGTGTTCAGGTTGAGCTTTCTGATGATCAGCTAGCCGTTTGGGAAGCGATCACCAGTAATGGTGAGGAAACCGATGTTGTGGTAAACGGCAATACGGTTACCGTGAACACCCTAACCGGCGACCCAGTACTTGAACTAGTACTTAACCCAGATGGCACATACAGTATCAATCAGTTTGAGGCTATCGACCAAGATGACGATGATCCAACCAACCCAGATGAGTATGTTCTTGATGTAGGGGTTGTGATCACAGATACCGACGGTGATGAGACTCGCACTGGCGTGAGCTTCAAAGTTGAAGACGGCAGCGATCCAAGCCTGACAGACGATGTCGCAGACATCTTTGAGAATGATATTGTCGATCTGACCAAGCAACCGTTTGAGGGAGACCTAGCGCTGACCGAGGGTAGCGATGCGGTTACTTCAATTGGTATCAACAACTCAGTACTTGATTTGGCAAGTCCATGGCTGAATCTAACCAGTAATGGTGAAGATACTGACGTTGCCCTGTCTTCTACTAATCAAACGGGCATTGATGACACGCTTACTGTCTCTCTTGAAGACGGCACTATCGTGATGCAGGTGATTGTAAATATCGACGGTACTTACACAATCGATTTGCGTCAGCCGCTAGACCAAGACGTTGTTAGCAATCTCAATACATTGCTGATTCCGGTAGATGTGACCGACAGTGACCTAGATACTACCTCAGCCACCATTACGGTGAACGTAACTGACGGCGATGACCCTACGGGTGTCGACAGTGATGTGGAGTGGACTGAAACCACAGGTGAAGTGACCGCTGACGGCAATATTGCTTTCACCGCTGGCAGTGACAATATCCAGAGCATCGAGTTTGATCCGGCAGTGCTTACTGATGGCACGTGGACAGGCTTAATGAGTGAAGGCGAGGCTGTAACCTTAGACCTTTCTGGAGACGGCAAGACGTTGACCGTCACCTCGGTGGGCTCTAATGAACCAGTTCTAACCGTCACTATCGACAATGATGGCATCTATGACATTACTCAGCACAGACCAATAGAGCAGGACAGTGGCACTGATATCAACGCTCTCACACTTCCAGTGCTAGCTAAAGATACTGACGGTGACTCAGGAACCGCTAATATCAACATCACCATTAATGACGCTCTGCCACCGACGGGTGTCGATGCCAACTTGAACGTGAAGGAAGAGGGGCTTCCTACTGTTTCCAATGGTGCGATTACATTTACGCCAAACAGTGACTCCATCGAAACCTATGAATTTGACCCAGCCGTTGCCTCGGATGCGACTTGGGGAGCGTTAACCAGCAATGATGAAGCGACTACGCTTACCGTTAATGGCAATACTATTACAGTAGCCCTTGCTAGCGACTCGAATGCGGTTGCCCTAGAGCTAGTAATCAACTCTGATGGCACCTTTACCCTGACACAAAACCTTCCTCTTGATCAGGATGTCGCCACCAATATTAACGAGTTGGTAGCGGGTGTTATTGCAACCGATTTTGACGGAGACACCTCAACCGCAAACATCATTCTTAAGATCACCGATGGTGCCGATCCAAAGGTTACCGATGCGGCAGCCAACTTCATTGAGCGCACTGATGGTATGCCTATGACGGGCAACTTAACTATCACCAAGGGTATTGACGATATCTTTAGTGTGCAGTTTGATGAAGCGGTATTAAAGGACCCGAGTTGGGTAAACATCACCAGTGACGGCGATGCGGTTCAGCTTGCTCTGAATGCCGATAAAAACGAGCTGATTGTTTATAAGAACAACAATCTAGCCAACGAGGTTCTTAAGATCACCATTAACCCTGATGGTAGCTACACCATTGTCGAGAGTGATGCGGTTGATCAGCCAGCACTTGGCCCATTGTCTTTGGGTATCGATGTTATCGTAACTGATACCGACGATGACTTTGATACCGGTAGAATCACCATCAACATCTTTGATGGTGAAGACCCTGTGGTCAATGATGGTGCAGTCGATATTGTTGAAATTGAAGGGCAGCAGAGCTTCAACGAGATGATTGAGGTTATCGAAGGCAGTGACGCCATCGTAGAGCTCCGAATCGACGATACCATACTCTTGGATGCAGCTTGGCTTGGTTTGGTTTCAAACGATCAAACCACAGAGGTGTCTTTGTCAGCCGATGGCACGCTTCTCACTGTGTTCATCACCGGCGATCCAAACGACAAGGTACTTGAAGTTCAGATCAACGACCTTATGGGTAGCTATACCGTTACTCAATATCAGGCGTTAGATCATACTGCACTTGAGAATCTTCTATTGAATGTTCCTGTCACGGCTACTGACTCGGATAATACTCAAGACAGTGCAAACATCGCTATCACTATTACTGATGGTGATGACCCTATTATCAGCGATGACAGCCAGAGTTGGAACGAAGATGATATCTCAAGCATCTTCCCAATCTTTACCGATGTCGATCTGGTGACTGGCAGTGATGATGTGGTTGATATGCGCTTCACGCTAACTCAAGCACAAACTGATGCTTGGGAGGCGTTAACCAGTAACGACCAACCGACAGATTTTATCTCAAGCGATAATGAAATCCGTGTACAGCTTGAAGATGGCACTGCCGTCATGGTAGTCACACTCAATCTCGATGGTACCTACAGCATCAATCAAACCCTGCCATTAGATCAGGATGCAACTGGGCAGCTATTGCTGAGCCTTGGTGTCGAAGTAGAAGACACCGATGGTGATACAGACACAGCCACTATAGATTTCACCATTGCCGATGGTGATACCATCACCACAGATCCGGCAAATGTTTCTTGGAATGAGGATCAGATTGGTGACCTAGGTTATGTATTTGATGGAGACCTTAACTATCAAGGCAGTGATGCCATCGCTACTGCTGTATTCGACCTTAGTGCTGACCAACTAACTGCATGGCAGGGCATCACGGTCAATGGAGAAGCAACGGTATTCGAGCAAAACGATCAGTCTTTGGTGGTTCGATACAACGGCTTAGTTGCTCTTCAATTAACCTTGAACACCGATGGTACCTTTAAACTCGAGCAGTTCATCGCAGTAGATCAAGATAACTCCGGTACCGACCAATCAAATCTTAGCGCTGGGGTTGTCTTTACTGATACCGACGGAGATATCACCAATTCTAGCATCACAGTGACCATAGACGATGGTACCGATATCCAGATGACAGATCAGGTTGAAGGTTGGAATGAAGATGATATTGGCACTGTCTCTCAACCGATCACGGGTGATATTGGCCTTACTCTTAGTCCAGATGATCTAGAGAGCCTGGTATTTGAATTAACCGCAGATCAGCGCGCAGCTTGGGAGGCGATCACAAGTAATGGCCAAGATACGACCTTGGTTGAAGGTGAGCGCTCGTTGGAGCTTCAACTCGGTGATGGCACGGTTGTGCTGTCGCTTACCATGGATATCGATGGCAACTATGTCATCGAGCAGTTCGAGTCTATCGATCAGACAGCCAACGATGATATCTCGAGACTGGGAACCAATGTTGTCGCTATCGATGGCGATGGTGATACAACCACCAATAGCATCTCACTACAGGTAGAGGATGGTGCGAACATTGGTCTATCCAACCGCCGAGTTACCTTTAGTGATGATGATATCGGTACCTCTAATCTGCCAATCACAGGCGATATGAGGCTGACCGATGGCAGCGATGCCTTGGATAGCTTTGGCTTTAATCTTACCAATGGTCAAACTAACGCCCTGAATGCAATTACTAGCAATGGTCAGGATACTTCGTTTACTATCACTGAAAACGGTACCTTGATTACCTTGTCACTGGATGCAGCGCCAAATACTCCAGTGTTAACCATTCGGTTGAACTCAGATGTCGATGGAAACTTTGACGGCACCTACACAGTTGATCAGCTTCAGGCCATCGACCAGACCGCCAATAACGACAGGGTAGATCTGTCATTCCGCGTTGAACTGGAAGATACCGATGGAGATATTACACAAGCGGCTGCTAGGGTTCGAATCAACGATGGTGAAGATCTATCATTCACTGCCAACGATATCGAATTGGCTTGGAATGAAGACAATATAATTGGTGCTGTCGACTTCCCGGTGACGGGTGATGTTGGCTTAACCGCAGGTGCCGATGCTATTGCATCTGTGGAGTTTTCGCTAACGGCAACCCAGCAAACAGCGTGGGACGCTCTGACCTCTAATGGTATGGACACTAAGGTGATCACCAGCCCAGACGGTCAGACAATTACCCTAGTTACCGATGATGCCAATGAAGATGTGGTGCTCATCGGTACTATCGATATCAATGGTAATTACAGCTTTGAGCAAAGATTGCCACTAGATCAGATAGCGGATGACGATACTAATCGCCTAGGCGTTACCGTAGAAGCGACCGATACCGATAACGACACAGTGACCAAGGATATTAGCCTTGTGATTACTGATGGTACGGATCCTAGCTCTACCGATCAAAATGAGGTGGTGGGCGAAAATGTCATCCTTGATATGGATGCCGACCCAGTAAGCGGTGCGGTTGATCTTGTTAAGGGTATCGATGCCGTCTCGACCGTGCGATTTAACCAAAGCGTGCTCACTGACCCTGCATGGACAAGCTTAGTTAGCAACAACCAAGGCGTTGAGCTTCTGCTAAGTGCTGATGGTACAAGCCTAACAGTGCATATCGCAGGCGATCCAAGTGATGTGGTGCTCACCGCGACTGTCAATCTCGATGGCACATACACAATTGAGCAGATCCAGGCTTTAGAGCAGGATAACAGTGCTTCAGATTTCAATGATCTGAACCTAACGGTAGATGCGACCGATAGCGATGGAGATACCACCTCTGCCAATGTGAATATCCGTATCGACGATGGTCGTGACCCTGAAGTAGATGCGGTTCCGACAGTGACCCTCGAAGAAAGCAACATCGACCAAGAGCAACCTGATGTTCCGCCTATTCAAGGCGGTAATGACCCAGATGGCGACCTTGAACGTGGTAACTCGACTGTTACCTTCTTGCAAGGTACTGATGATGTTGAGCCTTCTATGTTGACACAGCCAACATCTCGGCCAGCTATGTAGACAACAGCAATCAGACGCAGGTTTTCCCGCTGACCTATCAAGGTGTTGCGATTACCTTTATTACCGTCGCTGGTGGCTATATGGGCGTGGCCAACGTCAACGGTCAGCAGTTAGATATCCTTTCTATCCAGATCAACAATGACCTAAGTAGTCCAGACTTTGGTAAGTTTGATTTTGAGCTTATTCGAGCTATCGACCATCCAATTGCGGATGCAGCGGATACCCTAAGCATTAACCTTCCAGTGTTCGTTCAAGACATGGACGGTGATGATTCGGTGACTAAGAATCTCGTGGTTAATGTGGTGGATGATGTACCAGAGGTAGTGAGTAAGTCTATCTCCGTTGTGGAAGGTGATGATCAAGCCAGCATCAATGTTCTGCGTCAAAGCGGGCAAGATACTGATGGCGCAGATGATGGTCTACTGACTCAGATCACCATAGGCACTACCAACCTGACTATCGACCCGAATGGCGGTTTCCAAAGCTTTAATTTGTATAGCGATGGCAGTGACCCTGCAAATCCAGCCGACCCAAGTCTGTTGATGGGTGTGCTAGAGGTGCACCCGGATGGTCGTATCCGTTTCACTGCGGCAGATGATGTACAGCAGGGCGGAGATGCGGTAAGTATCGATATTGCAGTCACAGCAACCGACAGCGATGACGATACCGATACTAAACCGATTACTATCACGGTTGACGACATTACCTCTCAGATTACTCTGTCTGAAGCCAGTGGCAGTGAGGATGCGGGTCGAACGGTGACCTCAGGTGACACTAACCCTGAAGATAATATTCCAGTTGGTGATGCCCCAATCAAAGTCAACATTGGCGTGAATACCGGTGACTTTGATAATAACGAAGAACTGGGCGACATCACCATTAAAAACGTCGATGTGGCAGAGGGCGACTTCTATTACTTCGATGGCACCAATTATATTCTGTTGCCAGTGAATGGCGGTGAAGTGGTACTAACAAAAGCGCTTCTAGAAACCTCCACAGCGGACAATGAAAATTGGTTGGTAGAGAATTTGTTCTTTGTACCGGCCCGCCATCAAGGCAGTGAAGGTACCGATTACAACTATTCGTTTGATATTCAAGTCGTGCGTAACGGTTCGGTAAGTGAGACCTTGAGTGGCGATCTGACCGTTGAGGTGAAAGCCATCGCCGATACCGCTACTTGGGAGCCATCTGATGGCAACTATGAAGTCACCATCAATGAGGATGAAGAAGCAACCCTCGCGATTCTTGCTCAAACACAAGATGCAGACGGCTCTGAAACTATCACCTATGAGGTGAGCTTTACCTCAGATGTGGGGCAGGTATTGCTTATCGATGGTGTCGAGCAAACACCTGATGCGAACGGTTTCTTTATTATCTCTGCGGATGACATTGGTAAGGTAAGCGTGAAACCTGCAGAGGATTGGAGTGGTTCACTACAACTGAAAGTAGTCGCTATCACTACCGAGAGCGATCCTAATGCCGAGGTACCAGAGGCTCGTTCGGATGAGCGATTCTTTACCGTAAATGTTAATCCAATCGCCGATGAAGGCACATTGACGGTAACTCGTATCGTTATTGATGAGGATACTACAACTACGCTCGACCAACATATACAGATGACGGCCTCAAAAGATGTCGACGGTTCCGAGTCTCTGTTTGTGCAGGTTTCAAACCTTGTAGATAGTAATGGTAACCCTGCAACCTTGAATTGGATTGGGATGGGAGATAGCCAGATTGTTGAGATCTCAACTGGCGTGTACGAGATCCCGTACGATCAACTTGAATTCGTTGAGTTCGTGCCGTTCATTCACAGTAACGTGGACTTTGAGTTCACTGTTACAGGTATTGTTCGCGATACCGCCATGGTGCTTAACCCTGCTGACGAAGAGAACGGCGGCGGTACATTAGTTGAAGTGACAAACGACCGCATTTTGGATTCTCGTCAGGTAATCGTTGACCTGAAAGGGGTCGCAGATATCCCGTTTATCGATGTGGATGGTGTGGGCGATCAATGGGAGGTGATCTTTAACGACCAAAATGTTGCGACAGGTATCACCACCACGGTCGATGAGAACCAAGATATTCCATTGAACTTCAAGGTGCTGTCGGGAGAGCTGGTTGACTCGCCTAATGATGACTCTGAGTCGATCACCGTTTTGATCTCTAACATCCCAGACGGCGTTGAGCTAATCGATGAAGAGGATAATACGATAGACCTCGTATTCGTTGGTTATGATGACAATGGTCAACCTATCTTCCAAGCCAACCTAACTGAAGCCGGTGTAGACTCAGGAATCATTGTTCGTCCTGTTGCCTCTTCGACTCAGAATATCGACTTGAAAGTAACCATAGTTATCACGGAAAACGACGGTGATACTTTGATTTCTGAGGGTGATATCAGTATCAAAGTTAAGCCTGTGGTGGATGCGGAAGTATCTTATACCGGCTCAGCTACGGGCAACGAGGATGAATTTATTCTTGTTGACTGGATACCGACTGGTGCTGACTTCCCTGATAGTGATGAAGAGATATTGCTACTTCGTGTAGAGAATATTCCAGATGGGGCAATGATACGTGTTGATGGTAATGAGATTCCGCCAGATGCTGATGGTAAGGTCAGAATTACGTTGCTTAATGGGTTGCGTGAACTTATCGACGGCACCGCCATTATAGAAATTAAGCCGCCTGAGGATGACAGTACTGACTTCCAGCTGACAGCTGTGCTTGAAATTATTGAAAGAGACTATGAGTTTGAACAAGGTGAAACGCCAAACGAGGGCATAGCTCTCAAAGAGATTGTCGGTCTAGTAGACATCAATGTGCGACCTGTTGTGGAAGATGAAGCGACTATTGGTATTTTTGATCAATCAGATCTCAATACGCCTCTAGCATGATAGAAGCCGGAACCGATGGCAAGGTGAGCTTCACCATAAACAATAACAACAATGAAGCGGGTCGTTTCAGTGTCAATATGGAGGATCTCGACATCTCAGATAATGAGGGCATCACTAACCCTCCTTACGAGTTAGTTGAAGATCTTGTCATCGATTTTAATACTACAGATCCTCTCATTCTGGACCAGCTTATAGTTTTGGGTGCCGTTAACAACGGTGATGGCACTTGGGTTATTACTGATGAAGACAGCTTTGAAATTTTAGCACCGAATGGTTTGGTTCTATCTGATAGTGACCCAGACTTCTCTGAAATCACGGTTACCTTTGTTGCACGTGTGTACGACCGAGGAGATGAGGACGAGGGTGATGGCCCTAGGGTTTTCAAAGAAACAGATGTTGTTATTAAGTTCCCTGAATCTGTCGTAGGTGATGACAGTTTTGCAGCGGATATAGTTATTCATACTGAACCTGATGACATCATCCTAGGCGTTGAAGATCAAGGTGCTATCGATTTGGGCCAGCAAATCCTAGACAAAGGCATTTTGCAGGCAACGGTGTTTGATGATGTGATAGATGAACTGTCTATTGTATTTAACACTGCAGATTTGCCTCCAGGTTTTAGTATCGGTGGGGCAGACTTTGACTATGTGAATAATGAATTTGTCTATCTGGCTCAAGTAAATGCAGATGGCACTATTTCTGGTACTGGTGGTTTGACACTCACAGCGCCAGCGGATTACGCCGGTGATGTAGTACTGAAATTCACAGCGGTAACCACAGATACTAAATCTGGTGATGAGAAACGCTTTGAGCTTGAAATACCAATTGCCATCTCTCCAGAGGTAGAGGCTGATCAAAATATTGATGTCACTGTCGTTGGAACCAGCGGTTTAAACGAGGATTTCTTACCGATAGAGCCGGGAGATACAGAAATCTTCCAGCCTGATACAGCTTACGAAGACGGTCTGATCCATCTGAATATTGATGTCACATCAACTGATAGAGATACCGACCTAACTCGAGGTGTGGAGAGTGTTCAATCAGTAACGATTACTGTGACAGATCCTACCGAAGGCTGGTTGGTGGATAGTGATGGTAGTCTGGTGACCTCTATCACTCTAAATTATGACCCTGCTAACCCAACTGCTCTAGATGACTTCTTGCAAGACGTTCGTTTTAAACCAACGGAGCATTTCCCTGAAGGTGATGGTGACAATACAGTATCACTAACTGTATCGGGAACTCTCACCGATACCACGGTGTTTGATGAAACTGATGGCTATATCAAAGGGCCTGATGAAGACCCTGGTAAACCGTTTAGTGGTGAGGTGAGTTTTGAGATTATTCCTGTTTTGGATCCGGTTCGAATCACGGGTGGGGATCGTTCCAACAAGATCACAGTTACTGGTGAAGAAGATACCGAGATTAGGCTTGATCAGGTTGCAGGCGACCCATTTGAGATTTCACTGATTGACCAAGATGGCTCAGAAGAATTCGTATCACTCCGTCTCTCAGGGATTCCAGATGATTTCCTTGTCAGGTCCCTTGATGAAGAGGGTGATGATGGCTTCATTATCAAAACAATGGTAATGGCTTCTGGACCATACAGCTGAACGACCCGAGCGCTACCAGTGTTATCTTTTGAGAACATTGCCATCACGCCAGCGGAGAATTTCAGTGGCTCGGTTGATATAGGCATCATCGTCTTTACCCAAGAAAAACTTCTGCAGGTACCTACTGAGTTCAACGCTGATTTCACCCTCGTGGTTAATCCAGCAGGTGATGCGGTCGACAATGATATTGTTGATTCAGTGGAAGGCACTGAAAACGAAGATATCGATATACTGATCAATACCTTCATTGTCGATAACGTTTACTCCTTGCCGGGTAATGGTAGCGGTAGCGATTATATCGAGAATGCTCCAGAGACCTTGCGTATTACGGTTGAAGGTGTGCCAGATGGCGGTGTGATTAAACTGGCTGATGGCACCTTGTTTACCGATAGCGGTAATGGTGTTTGGACGCTAGAAGTGGATGCTCAAGAGCTGGATAAGATAGTGTTCAATCCAGGAGACAACAACTCATCTAACTGGGATCCAGCGCAGCTGACGGTTAAGGTTCAGTCGGTAGATACAGACTTCAATGGCACCGAATACCTTGGCCCAGAAGCTGTGCAAGTAGTGGACGTTACCATCGAAGAGGTGAATGACCAGCCAGTATTCGGCGGAGTAAGCGACTTAGTTGCTTTAGAGGATAATGAGTACAACATTACTAATCTCTCTATTGCTGATCCAGATATCGCTGACGATCCAACGGCTATCTATACCTTTACCATTACTGTAGATAGCGGACTGTTGAACTTTGGTCCTGATGCAGAGGCTAATTTTGGCGTCACCCTTGTGCCAAACACACCATCTACGTCAATAACAGTGACAGGCACGGCTGATCAGATCAATGCAGCCCTTGCGGACGGTGTGCGTTTCAACCCAGAGGCAAACTTCAACGGCGACGTGAATGTAGATATCACGGTTAACGATGGTGGTAACCTAGGTATCGTCGGCGAACCTAACGATAACTCAGGCAGTTTCGTTATCGATGTTGAGCCTGAGAATGATCAGCCACTGATTGACCCAATTACAGATACCACGGTATCTGAGGATGGTTCTGTTGACATCACTGGCATCGTCATCAGCGATGTGGATACAGTGGATGATCCTACTGCACCATACACGGTAACCATCTCTGTACCACCAGGTATCGGTAGCTTTAGTTTTGTCGGTGACCCTGCAAGCTTCGGCGTGGTTATCTCTGGCGTGGGCACCGAGAGCGTGACCATCGATGGCACGGTTGACCAGATTAATAACTTCCTAGCCTCAGGTGTGACCTTCATCCCTGCGCCTGACTACAACGGCACAGCGACTGTAACGGTTGAGGTGGATGACAATGGCAATCTTGGTTGTAGGAGAGCCAAATACCAATCAGACCACCTTTGAGGTAGAGGTTACGCCAACCAATGATACCCCAGAGTTAGCGGGCATCAGTGATAGAAACGTAGATGAAGACAACACTCTATCCATCACTGACCTGCAAATTTCGGATGTGGATGAAGCTAATGACCCAACCGCTGACTATGTGTTCACTGTAGCTGCAGATGGCAACGGTGATTTCGACTTTGCTCAAGTCGCCAAAGATGCCTTCCCAGGGACTATCAACATTACAGACGGTCAGGTTGTGTTAACTGGCGCAATTGGAGACATCAACACCTTACTTAGCAGTGGGCTTCTGTTTACTCCAGATGCTAACTATCAAGGAGATGTTACGGTTACAGTTACCGTCGATGACCATGGTAACTTCGGTGCGCCGGATGAGCCAGAAACCGCCACTGATGACTTTGTAATTACTGTTGACCCAGTTAATGACGAGCCAGAGATTGCAGATATAGTGACGCAAAATGGTCTCGAGGACACAGACACGCTCATCACCGACATTCAAATCTCTGACGTGGATGAAGCAGATGATCCAACGGCGATCTACAACGTTATAGTCGGCGTTGATTCGGGATTATTGAACTTCTTAACCGATATCGAGAGCGATTTCGGTGTCACCATCGAAACGGCTACTTTGCCAGCTACGAGCATCGAGATATCTGGAACCATTGCAAACATTAATGCGGCTTTGGCGAACGGTATTAATTTCACGCCGGATGCTGATTTCTATGGAACCGTGAAGGCGACAGTTGAAGTCAATGACAACGGTAACTTCCCAAGCGCTCCAAAAACTGGCACCAAAGAGTTTGATATTGAGGTGGCCGCGGATAACGATGCACCTGATAATACCGTACCTACTGATATTACTGTCGATGAGGCGGTGAAATCAAGGTGACAGGTATTCAAGTCGCCGATGTGGATTATTCCGGTATGTTTGCAAGCAGTGATATTCAGGTCACTTTGAGCGCAGATGTAGGCATTATCAATGTGGTGACTGCAAACGCGAATGTGGTCATCACAGACAACAATTCGGGTGCTGTAGTACTGAGTGGTCCTATCGATGATGTGAACGCTGTGCTTGCAGAAATGGCAGTGACCGATGGAGTTTTCTACAGCAACCCTCAGGGTACAGAAAACGCCGAGATCACTGTAACAACTACCGATCTCGGTATCTTTGGTGATGATGGCTCGGTACAGTCCGATACTGACACTATTACGGTGAACATTAATCCTGTAGCGAATGCGCCAACACTGACGTTAGACCTGCGGCCAAACGCAGTCTGAACACCATAATCACAGAGGCAGCAGTACAAAGCCGTGGTATCCTTTGATTGGCTTGATGGCTGCTCTTAGTGATATCGGTGAAGCATTGTCGATTGAAGTGCGCGGTTTGGATGCCAATGCAGTTGTGGAAGCCACCGCAGGTAGCGTTGCTCTAGACAATGGTGTTTGGGTTCTGGATGAAGCGGCGCTTGCAACCGCTGTGGTGAAATATACTTCTTCACCGGGTGAAACAACGGTGAGCTTCGATGTTGTAGCAGTATCTAAAGAATTGGATGGCAATACTGAGCTAGACTCTGCTGATTCGCAGGTCATCTCATATGCGGCAGAAATCGTCGCAGATGGAACGGATTTAGATGCATCACTCGAGGCTGAGCCAACCACCATTGTGGACGGCGATGGAGATACGGTTCTCACCGGTTCAGATAATGACGATGAGCTTATCGGCGGAGAGGGCAACGATACCCTTATCGGCGGTCTTGGCTCTGACATTCTAACTGGTGGAGGCGGTGCTGACCTATTTGTGTTTAACGAGATAGATAACACTAAAGAAGATGTAATTACCGATTTCAGCGTAACTGAAGGTGACTCCATCGACCTTGCAGGTATCTTCAGTGAGTTGGATAGCAATTTGGATCTAGATTCTCTATTACAAAACTTTGCGGCATCACAAGAACTGACTGCAACACAAGTCGGCACTACTGATGATGTGAAGATAGAGTTGGATACAGGTGGCACTAAGCAGTCTATCTTGGTGAAAGACCTATATAGCCAGCTTGATAATGGCGGAGATCTTAACAAAGACCTGCTGACTACCTTGTTCGAGAACAACGTTATTAAGTACGACGGCAGTTAACTTGATGTAATAGAACAAAAATGGTCGCTTGGCGGCCATTTTTTGTCTGTCACATTATTCCTTGCGATTGCGTATTACACTGAAAATAACCTTGAACTAAATCCCTCGTATTTGCATTCACACATTCAAGGTTAGCGGCAGTAGGAAGACTGCTTTTCTAAGTCCTGTAATTCACATTGAGGTGACTATGGCTACAATCTCTCTCTCACCACAACAGCTCTATCGCGAATCTGACTTAAGCAGCTTGAGCAGTAAATCCACCAAAGATATTCCACCCATTGAAGAAATTCTCGGCCAAGAACGCGCGCACTCCGCAGTCGAGTTTGCAATGTCCATTAAGGAAAAGGGCTACAACATCTATGCAGTAGGTCGTAATGGCCTAGGTAAGCGCACCATGATGCTCCGTTATCTAAAGCGACATCCATTTGATATGGATGGCTTATATGACTGGTGCTATGTGGCTAACTTTGATGACATCCGTATCCCCAAGGTATTGAAGCTTCCACGTGGCATAGGCACCAAGCTGAAATCAGATATCGACAAGCTGATTACCAAGCTTTTAAAAGCCATGCCTTTGGCCTTTGACAACGAAATCTATTTTTCTCGGGCCGATAAGCTCAAAAATCAATTGGCAACAAAACAGAACACGGCACTTGAGGCATTAACATTAGAAGCCAAGGCTCAAGATGTCAGCCTTACTATTACCACTCAGGGTGACTATCAATTTGTGGCGCTGAATGGCGAAGAGCCACATACAGAAGAGTCGTTCGAACTACTGGATCAGAAAGAGCGTGACCGCTTTGAGCAAACCATCGATGCCCTGGAAATAGCACTGCGCGGCCTTATTCGAGACCTCACTGAGTGGGAGGAAGGTTACAGCGAGAAGATCCAGAAGCTTAATTCTGATGTGACCCTTGATGTTATTACTCACTTTATCAAGGAGCTGAAATCTACCTACAAATCCTATCCTCAGGTGAAAGAATATTTAGGTGAACTGCAATCGGATATCGTTGAAAACGTCGATATCTTCCTTGAAGAGGGGACAGAACAAGGCGAAATCGCCACAGCATCTCTAGATAAGAAACTGCCACGTCGATACAAGGTGAACGTTTTGGTATCAAGACCAAAAGATGAGCCACCGATCATAGTTGAGGAGAGCCCAAACTATCATTCTCTGTTTGGTTATGTAGAGACGGCCACCTTTAAAGGCACGGTATTTACCGACTTTTCCTTGATTCGCCCTGGTGCCCTACACAAAGCCAATGGTGGTGTGCTTCTTATGGATGCGGTTAAGGTTCTGGAGCAACCATTTGTTTGGGAAGGCCTGAAACGCGCTCTTCGTTCTCGCGAACTGAGCCTTACAGCACTAGAGAAACAGGTAACTATGACTGGCGCTGTCTCTCTCGATCCCGAGCCGATCCCACTGGATGTGAAGATTATCCTGTTCGGTGACTATCGAACTTATCAACTCCTCCAACACTACGACCCAGAGTTTGCTGAGCTATTCCGAGTAACCGCGGACTTTGAAGATGAGATGCCTCGTAACGTAAATTCTGAGCTCCATTATGCGCGCTTTATCTCTAGTGTGGTGCACGATAACAAGATGCTGCACTGCGATAAGAAGGCAATGGCTCGAATCATTGAGCACAGCGCTAGGCTAGCTGGCGATCAGAACAAGCTGTCTCTGCATTCAGCCCATATTGCGAATCTATTGCGTGAGTCTAACTACATTGCTCGTGCTGCCAAGGCTAATATCATTCGCAGCTCTCACGTAGATAAAGCCCTGAGTAATCAGCTCTCTCGCGTTAGCCGATTGCAAGAGAGTGTGATGGAAAGTTTTGTCAACGGCACTACCTTGATTCATACCCACGGAGAAGCGGTTGGTCAGGTCAATGCACTGTCGGTATTGAGTACATCAGAGCATATGTTTGGCGCACCTAACCGTATTACCGCCACCACGGCCTATGGGCAGGGCGAAGTGATTGATATTGAGCGCAATGTTGACCTTGGTGGCAGTATCCACTCTAAGGGGGTGATGATACTGACCGCGTATTTGTCTTCTGTGTTTGGTAAAACCGCCAAAATCCCGCTCACGACTAATATCACCTTCGAGCAGTCCTATGGTGGAGTAGACGGTGACAGTGCCAGTATGGCGGAGTTCTGTGCGGTGGTGTCGGCGTTTTCTCGCCAACCGAATCGTCAAGACATTGCCATTACAGGCTCAATGAACCAGTTTGGTGAAGCTCAGCCTATTGGGGGCGTGAACGAGAAGATTGAAGGCTTCTTTGATGTATGTGCCATCAAGGGACGTACTCCGGAGCAGGGGGTGATTATCCCTAAATCCAACGTGCAGAACCTGATGCTGAGAAAAGATATTGTCGAAGCTGTAGAGAGAGGTGAGTTTCATATTTGGGCCATCGAGCACGTGACTGAGGCTATTGAGCTCTTTACTGGTAAGGCGGCTGGAGAGCCGAGTGAAGAGGGCAGTTATCCAATCGATACCATCTTTGGTATCGCACAGGCGAAGCTCAACGCACTTCGGAAATAACTTAGTGTAATAACAGGTATCTGGAATTTGCGCTTGTTATTCGATTGTAAATGTCGATAATTTGCGCAAATACGCCATAATTTTGTAATAAACGATATTCCTGACGTATGAATCGTTGAGATAGAATGTGATTTAGTTCAAAATTAGCGGTTGCAGAATTCCTAATGGAGCAAACATGAAAGTTGTCGATATTCTAAAACACAAGGGTGAGTCTCTTTCGAGACATCACAGTGAGTTTTTGGATAGGATGTCTCCATCACTCAAGGATTATTGGAGTGAACTGGTGAGCCGAGCTCACGCACAACACTTGTTTAAATCTTGGGGTAAAGAATTTACAAAGCCTGCGGTGAATGAAGAGGTAGAAAACCCTGTTCGTGACACCATAGAGATGAAACCTGAAGCAGAAGCTCTGTATAACGAAATGTCGACACAGATTGGTGAAGAGACTTACGTAGGTGAGTGGTTCTCTATCGATCAGCAACGCATCGACGCGTTCGCTAAAGTGACCGATGATATGCAGTGGATCCATACCGATCCTGAGCGAGCTAAAGAAGAGTCTCCGTTTAAATCGACCATAGCCCACGGCTTCTTGACCTTGGCTCTGTTGCCAAAACTAACCGAGGCGGTTGATCCAGACAAACCACAATTCCCAACCGCTAAGGTTACAGTGAACTTGGGTCTTAACAGTGTTCGTTTCCCTTATCCTGTAAAGGTAGGGGCTAACATTCGAGCTAAGAGCAAACTGATCAAAGTGACTCCAATCCAAAAGGTTTAGAGATCACTCGTGAAGTGAAAGTTGAGATTGAAGGGGTTCGTCGCCCAGGCTGTATTGCCGAGTCAGTGATTCGTCTTTACTTCTAACGATATCGAAAAAGAAAACGGAGCCGATTGGCTCCGTTTTTTATGCTTAACGCTAATAGACCTCAGTCAGCTTCACTCTCATAAGGGGTGTAGCCGTGATTGCCAATCAGGTTTTTTGCTTGGTCAGTTGTTACGAACTTAGCAAACTCTAGAGTGTCTTCATCTACTTGGTCAGGATGATAGAACACGATAAATGGGCGAGCGAGCTTGTACTTTTTATTTTAGCAGGTTTTCAGAGTTCGGCACTACACCATTGAAGTTTAGAGGTTTAACCGAAGCATCGATAGAGCCCATACTGATGAAGCCTAGCGCTTGCTGGTTGTCAGAAACTAGCGTCTTCACCATGCTGTTACTGTTTACCACCAAAAGGTTTTGGCTAATGGTTGATACGCGGCGGTTGTTCAGCACCTTTGTCAGACCTAGCTGGTTCTCAAATGCATAGCGGGTACCAGAAGAAACCTCTCGTGTTACAACAGCAATTGCTCTGTCATCACCACCTAGCTCTTTCCAGTTGGTGATTTCGCCTTTGTAGACCTTGTACAGCTGTTCACGACTTAGGTTATTCAGTGGATTTTTGTGGTTTACCACTACCGCAAGACCATCGTAAGCAATCTGCTTAACTACTAGACCGTCGTTGTACTCTTCTTCAGTCAGGTAGCGCGAGCTCATACCGATATCGGCTACGCCATTCTTAACTAGAGTTATACCTGCCGTTGAGCCCACACCTTGAACGGCAACGAAGGTTTCTGGATGTTGTTTATTAAAATCTTCGGCTAAAATATCCATGACACGTGCAACAGATGTTGAACCACTGATATTAATTTCCGCTGCGTGTGCGATGCCGGTAACTACGACAAGGAGAGCGGTTAGAACCACTTTAACCATTCTATTTTTTCCTGTTTTGGGATACAAAATTGTCATGAGGGTATCATCTGTTTTTTACATTATTGTGACGAACAATATGACTGTTGTTAAGTGTAGTTATAAGTAATTGTGGATGAGGGATGGATGGAGTTATCAGAATTAGAAAAACATCAGGTTCAGAAGTTGGCACTACAGGTATGTAATGCCAGAAACCACAACCTTCCTGTAGAGATAGGCAAAGCTGATTTCGCTATTCTAGACAATGGCGTTGAATTCTCTGAAGCTCACTTCAAGCTAGACTCTACCCAATGTGACTATCGCTCGCTGGTGGCCAAGATCATTCGCTTGGAAGAGAGTTGGCAACTGATGCTAGCTCAGCGAGATAAACATCAGGTATTTGAACGCTGGTACAGCTACCCTGAGTCGGTATCGAACCAGCTCCACGCCTTGATGAAAGAGGTGGAGCAAGATCCTAATAGCCTTATTTGGTAGTTTTAACTAAAGATATATCCCTCTGGCACTACTACCACACCTTGGTCTGAGATAGTGAAGCGCTCTCGGTCGAGTTTAGCGTCAAAACCGATTGTGGTTCCGTCTGGTACAGATACGTGCTTATCGATAATGCAGTTCTTGAGTTGGCAATGTTCGCCGACTTTAACCTCATCAAACAAGATAGAGTTCTGGATAGTAGCGCCATCTCCAACCTTAACGTTCGCTGAGAGGATGGAGTGCTGCACAGAACCGCCACTGATCACCACGCCATTGGCCACGATAGAGTTGATAGATATACCTTGATTGCCGGTTGCAGAGGGAACGGTGCGTGAAGGCGGGCGCTGACGCTCGTACGAACGAATACCCCAATCTTCTTGATACAAGTCGATAGGCGGAACTGGATTTAGAAGGTCCATATTCGCTTGATAGAAAGAATCAATAGTACCACATCTCGCCAGTAGCATCTTGGCTTACTCGCCCTTCTTCAGAACCAACTGATAGGCATACACTTTCTCACCGTCGATAAGGCGAGGATGATGTCGTGACCAAAGTCGTGCGACGAGCGCTCATTTAGTGCATCGTCTTCTAGCGCTTTGGTTAGAGCATCCATACTGAAGATATAGATACCCATAGAGGCAAGGCTTTTATCTGGATCATCAGCGAGTGTTGGGGGCTCTGTAGGCTTTTCTTGGAAAGAAACAATCTTGCGAGACTCGTCTGTGTCCATAACACCAAACGAAGAGGCCTCTTCTACCAGCACCTTCATACACGCGATTGTTAAGTCAGCACCGGTCTTCTTGTGCTGCTGAAGCATTGGCTTGTAGTCCATACGGTAGATATGGTCACCGGACAGTACCACTACATACTTCGCTTCGCTTCGTGTAAGTAGCCATAGGTTTTGGTAGATAGCATCCGCAGTGCCTTCATACCAGGTCTCACCTTTACGCATCTGTGGGGGAACAGCGGTAATGTATTCACCTAGCTCAGGATTGAAGATGGACCAACCATCACGCAGGTGTTTTTGTAATGAATGGGACTTGTACTGGGTCAATACCAAGATACGTCGCAGGCCTGAGTGCAGGCAGTTACTCAAAGTAAAGTCTATGATGCGGTATTTACCACCGAAAGGTACGGCGGGCTTTGCCCTATCTTGTGTCAAAGGGGCAAGGCGTGAACCCATACCTCCAGCCAAAATGACGGTCAACGTTTCATGCATAATGCATATCCTTGTCTAGTTATAAGTGGGGGAGCTTTATCTAATTTAAACTCTGCAATAACTGTTCCATGTTTCTATATTGACTATTTATGCACTAAATTGCCTAGCGTGACTAGTATTGATGAAGGGAAATGAGAACTAACCAATAGTGTGCAAATGCGCGTCAGTGCACCAATATGGCTAGCTTGTGCGCACCAATTGTGTGCAATGTGTTCGCTTGGAAATGTATTGGCTAACCTATAGAAGACGTCACATCAAATTGATGCAGAGTATGTCAATCTAGTTACATCAGAGCCTAGATAGGAAATATGCATGAAGCAGGGCAAGTATATTGTCGCTTTAGATCAGGGAACCACTAGTTCCCGAGCCGTTGTTTTTAATCAGCAAGCTGAGATTGTTTCTTCTGCTCAGCGTGAGTTCACCCAATACTACCCTGAAGCAGGTTGGGTAGAGCATGATCCTCTGGAGATTTATGCATCACAACGTTCTACTTTGGTCGAGGTACTGGACAAGCTTCATCTGAAATCGGAAGACGTTGCGGCGATTGGTATCACTAACCAGCGTGAAACCACCATTGTTTGGAACAAGGAAACCGGCAAGCCAGTATATAACGCCATTGTTTGGCAGTGTCGCCGTACCAGCGCTATGTGCGACCAACTCAGGGAAGAAGGGTGGAGCGACTATATTCAAGAATCTACTGGTCTAGTACTCGACCCCTATTTCTCCGCCACCAAAATAAAATGGATCTTGGACAACGTTGAAGGTGCCAGAGAGTTAGCGGATCAAGGCAAACTTCTATTCGGCACCGTTGATACCTGGCTGGTTTGGAAACTGACCCACGGTAAGGTTCACGTTACCGATTACACCAATGCTTCTCGCACTATGATGTTCAATATCAATAACCTTGAATGGGATGAAAAAATCCTTGAGAAGCTCGACATACCAAAGAGCATGCTGCCAGAGGTGAAGGTCTCTTCCACTCTTTACGGTGAAACCT
This sequence comes from Vibrio ishigakensis, assembly GCA_000830475.1. Taxonomy (GTDB): domain Bacteria; phylum Pseudomonadota; class Gammaproteobacteria; order Enterobacterales; family Vibrionaceae; genus Vibrio; species Vibrio ishigakensis_A. The sequence continues at coordinate 234,092 of BBSC01000002.1, forward strand.
GCATTGGCGAAGACCAAGGGCTCAAGATCTCAATCGCAGGCATCGCAGGTGACCAACAAGCGGCACTTTTCGGTCATCGCTGCGTCTCCCCGGGTGAGGCTAAAAACACCTACGGCACTGGCTGTTTCTTGTTGATGAACACAGGCCAAGAGAAGGTGACCTCAACCCATGGGCTTCTAACCACATTGGCCTGTGATGCCAAGGGTAATCCAAGCTATGCCCTAGAAGGTGCGGTATTTATGGCTGGGGCCTCTATACAGTGGCTTCGCGATGAGCTTAGGTTGCTCAGTGAGGCCAAAGACTCAGAGTATTATGCCAATAAGGTGGATTCTTCGAACGGAGTTTATGTCGTTCCTGCCTTTACCGGTTTGGGTGCACCATATTGGGACCCGTATGCGCGCGGCACTATGGTGGGGTTGACCCGAGGCACTAGTGCTGAGCATATCGTAAGAGCCACCCTTGAGAGCATTGCTTATCAAACTTGCGATGTAATTCGAGCGATGCAGGCCGATTCCAATATCGATATGGCAAGCTTAAGAGTGGATGGTGGAGCCGCGAAGAATAACTTCTTGATGCAGTTCCAATCGGACATTCTGGATTGCGAAGTTCAAAGACCAAAGATCACTGAGGTGACGGCGCTAGGTGCAGCCTATCTTGCTGGACTTGCAGTAGGGTACTGGAAAGACTTAAGTGAGCTAAATGCTACCGCCGAAATCGAAACGCGGTTTAATCCCCTTTGCGATCAAGCCAAGCGCGAACGACGCTATTCGGGCTGGAAGCGTGCTATCAAGTGTGCTCAGTTGTGGAGTGATCTACATAACGAGGAAGATTAATACGAGAAAGACATATTGGGCGAATTAAGCGCAAAAAGTGTGGCTGGCAGGGAGCCAACCCCAAGCTATAGGGATATATTTACGGCGTCTTTTTGCTTAATCGTCCAATGTTGTGCGGGACAAAAAAAGGGTTGCCGAAGCAACCCTTATCATTTCAAACCAGGACCTTATTCAACAGTCCAAGTGATGTTCTCACCGCCTTTGATTGGCACAACGATGTCGCTACCAAACGGCATAGTTTCTGGCACAGGCCACTCTTTCTTTGTCAGAGTAACAGTATCAGTATTGCGAGGCTGACCGTAGAAATCTGGGCCGTTGTGGCTTGCAAATGCTTCTAGATTCTCTAGCTTGCCTTCTGCTTCGAATACTTCAGCGTACAGCTCAACTGCTGCGTGCGCAGTGTATGAACCCGCGCAGCCACAAGCTGTTTCTTTACGACCTTTTGCGTGTGGTGCAGAGTCAGTACCGATGAAGAACTTCTTGCTACCGCTGGTTGCAGCTTCTACTAGTGCCTTCTGGTGCGTGTTGCGCTTAAGGATAGGTAGGCAGTAGAAGTGAGGGCGGATACCGCCAACCAGCATGTGGTTACGGTTATACATTAGGTGGTGCGCAGTGATGGTTGCTGCCACATTTTCGTTAGCGTTTTTAACAAACTCTACAGCATCCGCTGTAGTAATGTGCTCAAGAACAATCTTAAGGTTAGGGAAGTCGTTAACGATTGGCGCAAGTACCGTATCCAAAAACTCTTTCTCACGGTCGAAGATATCAACCTCATGAGTCGTCACCTCACCGTGGATTAGAAGCAGGATGCCTTGCTTTTCCATCTCTTCAAGAACAGGGTAGATCTTCTTCGCGTCAGTTACACCAGAGTCGGAGTTGGTGGTCGCGCCAGCTGGGTATAGCTTACATGCTACAACCGCACCAGAAGCCTTAGCTTGCTGGATATCTTCTTTGCTAGTGTTGTCGGTTAAATACAGCGACATCAATGGCTTAAAGGTATCTGAGTGGTTGTGCTCGTTGATGCGAGCTTGGTAAGCTAGAGCCTGCTCTGTATTTGTTGTCGGCGGAACTGTGTTTGGCATGATCAACGCTCGACCATTATAGCGACTGATGTCTCGAACTGTATCTTTCAGAACCTCGCCATCGCGCAAATGTACGTGCCAATCATCTGGGCGTGTAATGGTTAAACTGGTCATTGTGTATGCTCCCGCCTAAAATCCAAATTGTTTGAGTCAACCGATTGATGTCGCCTTGTATGCCTTGGCGCAATCGGTTTCGTAAATGCGCGCGAATCATAACGAAAAAGCGTAGAAATTGACAGTTAGTAAGGAAGAAAAGTGACAGTCAAAGCTCAATTAACTGAAATTAATATCTATCCGATTAAGTCCACCGCCGGAATTTCCCAATCTCGTGCTTTTGTAGAGAAACAGGGCATCAGCTTTGACCGCCGCTTCGTGGTGACAGATCTACAAGGCCGTATGGTTACCGCGCGCAAGTTTCCAAAGATGGTGACCATAGAAAGCTGTCTGCTTTCAGACGGCCTCTTGCTCAGTGCGAAAGGGCATAGCAGTCTCAAGATTCGCTACCAAGATTTCGAGATGAAAGAGTTCGAATGCAAAATCTGGAGCGATCGCTTCGATGCCTACACCACCATCGAAGAGGCTAATCAATGGCTAACCGAGGTTATCGGTAAAGAGGTGGTGCTGCTCTATTGTGGTGAAGAGTCAAATCGCTATCGCGAGAAACTAGAGACTAACGTCAGCTTTGCCGACGGTTATCCACTGCTTGTTATCTCGCAAGGTTCACTGGATGAACTTAATCGCCGAGCATCTTCGCCTCAAACCATGGCGCAGTTTAGAACCAATTTGGTTGTAGGTGGCGTTGAAGCCTTTGCCGAGGATGGCTGGAAGCGCTTTAAGATTGGTGAGGTAGAGTTTGAGGTAAGAAAACCTTGTCAGCGCTGTATTCTGACCACGGTAAATCCAACTGATGGTGAGCGTATGCAAAACAAAGAGCCAACAGTAACTCTGTCTACGTTCGCGCGGATGAGAAAGGTGCCGTCTATTTTGGCATGAACGTCATTGCCTTAAATGAGGGTGTGATACGAGCAGGTGATGAGATTGAGATTCTAGAGACTCAGGAACCTGTCCATTACCAAGACAAAGCATAAAGAGAAAGGGGCTCAGATGAGCCCCTTTTCAATAGAATCGCGATTAATCGTAGATAGTCGGAATCGGATCGCGTTTGTGTTGAGTGCGCTTATAGATAGCAATGATTTTCTGTTTCGCTTCTTCCGGTAGAGGCTTGCCCTCTAGGAAGTTGTCGATGTCATCATAGGTAACACCCAGTGCGTTCTCGTCCGCTTTCTGCGGGTCTAGCTCTTCAAGGTCCGCAGTTGGAACCTTTTTCACTAGAAGCTCAGGTGCGCCAAGCTTAGCTGCTACCTGGCGAACTTGACGCTTGCTAAGACCGAATAGAGGTGCAAGGTCACAAGCGCCATCACCAAACTTGGTGTAGAAACCGGTGATATTTTCCGCCGAGTGGTCAGTACCCAGCACCAGACCGCCAACGTAACCGGCGATTTCATATTGAGCTACCATGCGCGCGCGTGCTTTCACGTTGCCTTTTACAAAGTCGATCTTCGCACTGTCGGTTGGAAGTAGGTCAGTGCCTTCAAGAGCCACATGGCTTGCTTTGTGCAGACCATTTACACCGTCAGCAATATTTACTGAAACAGAGTGGGTTGGTTTGATAAAAGAAAGGGCCAATTGAGCTTCATCTTCATCCTTTTGTACACCATATGGTAGGCGAACAGCGATGAATTGATACTTGTCGCCAGTCTCTTCGCTAAGTTGTTCTACCGCTAATTGCGCAAGGCGACCACAGGTAGTTGAATCCACACCACCACTGATCCCAAGAACCAAAGCCTTACAGCCTGACTCTTTAAGTTTGCCTTTGATGAAGTTAACGCGACGCTCAATTTCGAAATCAGCATCGATTTCAGGCAGAACCTGCATTAGCTGACGAATTTCTTGTTCCATGATTTCCATTCCTGAAAGTGCTTAGATATTGTCTGAAAGTTTTTGATATCATATACCTAACTCTCCTTTCGATGCTATACCCTAGGAATTTCAACCATGGCAAAAATCGCCCTGTTTGGCAGTGCTTTTAACCCTCCACACTTTGGTCATCTGAGTGTTATCGAACGACTGGCTCATTTTGATAAGGTACTTTTGGTGCCAAGTATTGCTCACGCATGGGGTAAGCAAATGCTAGATTATTCAATGCGTTGTGAGCTAGTTGAAGCATTCATTAGCGATATTGACTGTAGCAATGTTGAGCTAAGTAAAATCGAAGAGCAGTTGTTTACTGGAGAGGGCGGTGTCACTACATTTGCGGTGCTTGAAGAACTTCAAAAGCAAAATCCAACTGATGAATTTACCTTCGTTATGGGGCCAGACAACCTGTTTAACTTTTCCAAGTTCTACAAGTCTGAAGAAATATTACAACGTTGGAGCGTTTTGGCCTGTCCTCAAACTCGCGACATTCGCAGCACCGAAATCCGCCAAAAAATTGCGGATCGTCAAGATATCAACAATTTAACTGGTAAAAATACTGTAAAATTATTGCAAAATTACGGTTTATATCTCAATATTTAGCGTTGTAAATTAACTATTACTCAATCAGTTTCAGGGATCGAACGCTTGTGAACCGTCTTCACACACTAACTGCGCTTACAGGATGTGCGCTATTTTCTGTAGGGGCCTCGGCTTGTATCGAGGACCGCGACCCTACTGAATCTCTAGTAATGGTTGAGACCACTCTTGAACTCTGTGAAGACCTGGTTAACTCCGTTGACCACCTTGTCGATAGATTCCTCGTTGCTACCCACATTAAGCAAGAAAATGAGCGTACCGATCTAGATTATTGGTCTAATTGGATGCTGAAAAACGTCGACGATCCGATTCTGACTCAGCATGTAAGCGAAGGCTATTTTGGCCTAGGTTTTTATCGTCCTGAAGAAATGACTTTGAATGACGATGAACTCACCTATGAAGAGATGATTAAGACCTACGGCGTGCTATTGAGCGTGGGTATCGGTGAGAAACGTAAAAACGAGCTAGAGTTAGACTCGACTATCAATGGCATGAACGTCACGAAGACGTTTTCCATGTCCAAGTAGAAGTTCCTTTCTAGCGTTCTCCTAGCACGGCTTGGGTTGCTGCTTGATAAGCGCTCAGCTCTCCTGCAAACCACTTCTCTGCAATTTGCCCATCTTTCCCACCTGAAAGACGCATTTTCTCTGCTTCTCTCACCTTTAACACCAGTACGGTTTGCGGAGATAGTTGCCCATCTTTACTCTGCCAATCGCTTAAGCTCTTGGTTAACGGGGTGCTGATTAGCTTTGGTTTTAATTCTGATAGCTCAAAGCGCACGGCGCTAAGAAGCACTTGCGTATGCTCAGACTTGGATTTAACCGCATCAAGCTTGCTAAGAAGACTTTTTAATAGGTTTGATGGCTTGATGTATCCCGCTTGGTGAGGAAATGCATCAGCAAGTCGTTGCGATGCTTCAACAACTGAGACCTTAGTATCAGGGAAATAGCTAAGTGAGGTCAGGCAATTCGCTGGCACCCAAAACATCTCACCTTTATCTATCGCATATTCCTGCTTTCCTAAGCGTATGGTAACCATGCCAGACTCGACACAAAGCAACTGATGTTTAAGGGTCGGTTTGCGAGGCGTCAGTTTTAGAAAGTCAAAATGAGTAGATTGGAAGTCTATGGCGTGGTGCATATAAGGCTTAGCGTTGGAATTTTCCGATAGGGTAGCCTGTATTTTGGGATAAGCCAAATGAGAAGGGGGCTTAATCGTGGTCTGACCTTAATAAATATTGCAGGTAAGTGCTGTATATTGTGCTAATACCACGTAAAATCGGCGTAATTTTGTGATACTGAAAAAAGATATGTCTACCGAGAACGATATTTATCAAGAAATTCGTCCTTACAACGATGCAGAGATTGCTCCTGCTATTCAACGTTTGATCGATGATGAAGAGTTTATTTCTGCGATTTTGAGCCACAAGTTTTCTCATCTTCCAGCTTTGCTACGTGGCCTAGTTTCACCTTTAGTGAAAATGTTTCTTAAAAACCGCTGGGGAAAACTGAACTCAGTGGATGCTGTACAGATTGAGGTAGAGAAGTACCTTGATAAAGCGCTAGACACTACTAGTGACGGCGTCACCTTCGAAGGCTTAGACAAGCTAGACAAGAATACGTCATATCTGTTTATCTCTAACCACAGAGATATAGCGATGGACCGGCGTTAGTAAACTATGGTCTGCACCATTCACAGCATCAAACCATGCGAATCGCCATTGGTGACAACCTTCTTCGTAAGCCATGTGCCACTGAACTGATGAAGCTCAACAAAAGCTTTATCGTGAAACGTTCAGCTAAAGCACCACGTGAGATGATGAAGGCGTTAGGTTTGCTTTCTTCTTATATCAAGCACTCTCTGGAGACCAGCAACTCTATCTGGATAGCCCAGAAAGAAGGCCGTGCTAAAGATGGCAATGATTTCACCGACCCTGCAATCATTAAGATGATTCAACTTGAAGGACGTAAGCGCAAGATGGCTTTCTCTGAATATGTTAAGTCATTGAAGATAGTGCCAGTAGCCATCTCTTACGAATACGATCCCTGTGATCTCGCCAAAGCGAACGAGCTATATCAAAAGGCGACTCACGGCGAGTACCAGAAGTCTGAGTTTGAAGATATTGAGAGTATCGTTAAAGGCATTACTGGCTACAAAGGCCGAATTCAGGTGAGCTTTGGTGACGTTATAGAAAACGATATCGAAACGCCGGATGCGCTAGCGGAAGAGATTGATCGTCAGATCCATGCCAACTACAAGCTATTCCCGATCAACCTGCTAGCTGCGGGTATTGACGATGCATCTATCGATGCTAAAACTCGTGAAGAACTTGAGAAGAAATTATCAGGCTTAGAAGAGGGTGCTCGCCAGTATCTGATTGACGGTTATGCGAACCCAGTTCATAACCTGTCTAAAGATAAGCAAGAAGCAGCTTAATTATTCGCTTCAAGCACAACGAAAAAGAGTCGGCAATTGCCGACTCTTTGTGTATATGAAGTTTATTTAGGATCTATTGATTAGCGTGCTAGAGAGCGACACTTAAGATCGTAGATAAGTTTTTCTGCACTTACTTCAAACTTAAACTTTGCTTGAAGTTCAAACTGCTCACCCTCAGTGATTTCAGTTTGGTGTTGTACTGCGTCATTCACTTGCTTGGCTAGCGCCAAATATTTTTCAAATTCAGCTTCTACCGCTTCTTTTGATGATGCAAAAAGAGAGACCTCAGATACTTCGTTGCCTTCATTGATAACAAAGCCCATTTCACCTGCAACGCCACATGCTTCGCAAACTTCAGGCTCTTTGTATTGTTGTGACATGATTATCTCCTCAACTAAATTCCAGTCAGTTTACAGAGCTATTTGTGCGGTATCTACAAAATTCAATGGCACAAAGTGACAAAATTATCTTTCGAGGTATGCTGTACGGGCTATTATGTCATTTGAATGTCAGGATAAGTTCACATTTGTTGCAAAACCGTGTGTGCTGTATGAGTATAAGTTTCCTCAAAATGCCACGCCAGAATCGAGCATACGAGGGAGTTGAAGTGGGGAATAAAAGGGCTAGATATTCAATAACATCCACTCAACTAACATCGATTTTAAAGAGCAAATTGTAAAGGTCCCGTTTAATGCCAAAGCGAAGTAGAGAAGATACTGAAATCACCATCAACAAGATTATGGATGCGGTTGTTGAGCAGTTGTTGACGCTGGGTTACGACAAGATGTCTTATACCACCCTAAGTCAAGCTACCGGCGTATCGCGCACCGGTATCAGCCACCATTTCCCTAAGAAAACCGATTTTGCAATGGCACTGGATGGCCGTATTTTCAAGATGTTTATGGAGTATCTTGATTTTAATTCAGGATTAGTTGGTTTTTCTCAAAGCTGGATTAAATCTCTCGAAGACGAAAAATTCCAAGCGATTCTGCGTCTGTTGTTCCACCATGTTGTGACCACAGAAAACGCTCATCAATTTGCAAGACAAGGCATCGATCGTCTCTTCATTATGCTTAATGACCTTTATGGTGAAGAGAGTAAGAAAGAGCTAGAGTGGCTGTTTGGCTGCACTATGATTCGCCTAGCATCTCGCTAATTCTAAAGCGCTGAATTTCGATTCGGCGTTTTTATTAATATCTATTCGTATTAAATACCCTTTACTTTTCGTTTTAAGTATCTATAATCGCCCCTGTCATCATATTCCCGACGACAAATTCCTCGGCGAGAGCCATACAACGTCGGTTGGCTAACTATAAAGCTGTCGACTGTGAGCGTGAAGCGATCAGCTCGAACAGCGACAACTAAACAAACAAAACTATGTATCTATCACAGGGCGATCTTTGTCCGCACTGCGGCTTTATCATTACGCTTCCACCGGACCTGCAACCAACTTGCTTGTGTTGCGGTAAGACGCTGGAAGACTAACCAATATTAGGATTCACTATGTCGATGTCTATCACTACCTACTGCGAGGCGGTTCTTAAAGCGCCTATCGGCAATCAATACGATTGGTTCACGGAGAATGAAACCGAGTTCTTTTGGCTAGGGTGGGATAAGAATGTGGACCTAAAGTCCAAAAAGGCTCTGATGCTAAAGATGGGCTGGATGGATACTAAAGACCCAAACAAGATAGAGAATCGCAAGAAACGCACTGAGAAGTTTCGTGAAAAAATTGAAGCTGCGCTCGATGCAAACAAGAAAATTTACTTCGTGCGTCGCGTTCGTGACGGAGAAGATAAGAATGGGGTGGCTAAGTCTAAGCCACTGACTCGTTCGACCCGTATTTTTGAGCTCGGGAAGGTCGAGTTTGAGGCTGAAACCGTCATCGGTGATATTGTTGACGTTCGAAACTGATTGCAGTCAAAGTACGAATTTTTCTTCTGCTGTGGTAAGGTGCGCCTAAATTTGAATTAACTGAGATCAGGCTATGGCTCGTACCGCACATGCTCTTCATATCCTAGTGAAGAATAAAGACAAAGCAGAAGACATCATGAAACAGCTCAAGAAAGGCGCGAAGTTTCAGACTCTAGCTCGTAAATACTCTACCTGCCATCAGGTAAAAAGGGCGGTGACCTTGGTGAGTTTAAGCAGGGTCAAATGGTTCCTCAGTTTGATCGTGTGGTGTTCAAAGAAGAGACCATTACGCCTCACCTAGTGAAAACCAAGTTTGGCTGGCACATAGTGAAGACGCTTTGGCGTACCTAATCAACTAACAGTTGATATTGTTTTTAGAAGGCAGAGCATCGAGCTCTGCCTTTTTCATTTCTCATATATGCAATTTGTTTTTGCGGAACAAATATATGCTAAGCAATTGAACTAAGTAATCCTTATTTGTGATAATGATCACGTGGATTTGGGGGGGATACCAGATTTACAACATATTCAGGAACACAAATGAGAAAGTTTCTAGCATTAGTAGTGGCATGCTCAGCCTTGGCTTCAATATCTAGTCATGCAAGCGCGGGTACATCGAATAACTCTTCGTTAAGAAGTTATAGCAATCACTCAGACTATAAGGTTGGTTTGGGCTTTGATCAGGGACTAGGTATTACTGCTGAGTTTTTCGATCAAGTCGATGCCTTTATTGGTAATGATGGCGTCGCCGCCGATTACTTGATTATCAACAATAAGAAGTTCACCTCTGGTGTACCTTTTACTTACTTTGTGGGAGTGGGTGGTTTCTACGACTTCGACAAAACCTGGCACGGTGACAGCGGTCATTGGCACCACTATGAGCACGGCAATTACACTGTTCAAGACTATTGTGATGGGTGGGACCCGCATACACAAAGTTGCCATCATTGGCACAATGGTTATCGATATGGTGAGTATTGGGCTCGTGATGAAGACCAACACTTCAATGACTACGGTATTCGTGTGCCACTCGGCCTTGATTGGCAGTTCGCTCCAAAGTGGGACACCTTCGTGCAACTCTCTCCAAAAGTGAACGTCCCAGATGATTTCCACTTCGGTATCGATGCTGCCCTTGGCGTGAGATACGCCTTTAAATAACTCAGGTTCTATTTGGTTTAGGTCTGCTCTTTTTGGGTAGGCCTATGCACGGTTCAGAGTATTTTTGTTGTTAGTTCCTACCATTTATTCAAACAATCATTTCGTAATACTATAAGACTTAAGGTTCATTAGACTGACTTATGAATGCATTTCTAACCGTTTATAGGAATGCTCATAGACAGGATAAGAACAATGACTCACATCACCACCAAAGATTACGTTTATGCGATGAGCAAGGATAATGCTCCAGTCGCTCGCGTTAAGCCTAATCAAACATTTTCAGTAGATACTTCGACTGCTTTCGCAATCAGATGGAAGATGCAGGCTACATCCTCGAAGAGATCGACTTTGCTAAGGTAAACCCAGCCACTGGCCCACTGTATGTGGAGGGTGCGCAAGTAGGAGACACCCTTGCCGTTACCATTTTAGATATCGAGCTTGCCACAAAGGGTTCTATGGTTTCATCTGAGCTTTTTGGTAGCCTTTCACACAAACTTTCCGGCTCGGTTGTACAACCTGTTGAGATCCAAGGTGACAGAGCAGAGATCGCACCAAACTTAAGCGTGCCCCTATCTCCAATGGTAGGCGTTATTGGTACAGCGCCAGCAGAAGGTGCCATTGCATGCGGCAGTCCCGGTGAGCACGGCGGCAACATGGACACCAAGGAGATAAAACTTGGCTCGGTTGTCTATCTGCCGGTTAACCATGATGGTGGCTTGTTATCGCTTGGTGATCTACACGCGGCAATGGGCGATGGCGAACTTTCCGGAACAGGCATTGAAATTCCAGGCAAGGTAACTCTAACGGTAGAAGTGCTTAAAAACTCCAAATTACCGACACCTTCAGTACTAAACGATGACCTCTTTACTATTATCGCTTCCGATCCCGACCTTGATAAGGCCGCGACTTCTGCGGTTGAAAAGACCCATCAATACCTAATGTCTGAGCATCAGATGACTGACCACATTGCTTCTCGCTGGCTAAGTGTTGGGGGCGATTTAGGTGTGTCTCAAATAGTAAACCCGCTGAAAACCGCAAAAGTGACCATAGACCTGTCATGGCTTAAGTAATCGCAAGGAGTACTAAAATGGAATTGAAAAAGAATATGGGCTTTGGTGGCCTTCTGATATACGCGCTTATCTTTATGGTGCCTATCGCGCCTTTTGGTATCTATGGCGATGTATTTAATGTCAGCCACGGCATGGTGGGTATGGTCTACCTTACTGGTTTTTTAGGTATGCTATTTACCGCGCTCTCTTACGGTCGAATGATGAAAGAGTTCCGCAAATCAGGCTCTGTTTATGAGTATGCCAAGCGCGGTCTAGGTGCCAATGCGGGCTTTATCGGCGGCTGGTGTATGCTTCTGGACTACATCATTATTCCCGCGCTTTTGTATATCGTGGCGACGATCGCTATGCATGAGATTGTACCTGAGGTGCCAGCTCTGGTTTGGGCTGCAATCTTCATCGCCTTTAATACGGTTGCAGCATTAGTCGGCCTTAACTTTACCGACAAGGTTAACAAGGTATTTCTTGGCTTTATGCTGCTTCTTATTGGTGTGTTTGTGGTAACTGCATATCGAGGCCTTGTGGCGGGCGAATTCCCGAATAGCCAAGGATTTACTATGGCGCCGTTCTTCCAAAAAGATCACTTTAGCATTGGGCTCGTGTTCAGCGCGGTATCTATTGCTGTGATGTCATTCCTAGGTTTTGATGGCGTATCTACCCTGACTGAAGAAGCAAAAGATGGAGTTAAGACTCATTACGTGCCATTTGTCTCTCTTTGCATTGCAGTGGTGCTGTTCCTAGCGCAAGTTGTTTTTGCTGCCTGGGTTCTGCCAAACGCTGATGCGTTTCAAGAAAACAGTGGCAACGCTTGGTATGTGGTTGCTCGCATCGTGGGTGGTGGTTATCTATCGACAGCATGTGCACTGTTGACTGCGCTTTCTTGGGGTATTACTAACGCACTTGCATCACAAACTGCAGTATCCCGTGTGATCTTTGGTATGGCGAAAGATGGCGTTCTGCCAAAGTCGCTATCAGCGCTAAACGGTCGTTTCCGCACACCACATGTAGCTATCTTGCTATCAGGCGTGGTTTCAGCAGTATTGGTATTTTTGTTTGAAGACCATTTGGATGTATTTGTGTCTTTCGTAAACTTCGGTGCTTTAACAGGCTTTGTCCTGCTGCACCTTGCGGTGATCTCTTGGTGCAATATCAAGAACAAGCGTCAAAGCCTGTTTGTTGAGCTTATCTCGCCTTTGTGCGGCATAGCGATCCTATCTTACGTTTGGATCTCACTTGATCAGAGTGCAAAACTGCTTGGCCTTGCATGGCTAATCGTTGGGGTAGTGGTTATCGGAATCAATAAATCGCGCGGTGTATCAATTAATATGGAAGCAATAGATTGATAAAAACTATCGTTTGAATGAGAAATGCCCAAGACTTAGGTTTTGGGCATTTTTTTAGCCTAAATCTTTAATCTTTTCTTACACTTACGCAACTCATTGACTAGACTTGTGCAGAGATATTTATCACAAGGATGAGATATGAACTCCTCTCACGACTATTCCAAGCAAGTCATCGATGCCTTTATTAAGATCGTTATTATTGGTCTGTTGCTTTATTGGTGCTACGAAATCCTCAGCCCATTTATGTTATTGGTGATCTGGGGCGCGATTATCGCTACCGCTCTGTTCCCTGTGGCAAAGATGCTCGAAGGGAAATTTAAAATCTCACAAGCTAAGGCAAGCTGGTTGTTGGTTTTGTGTGGTGTGCTAATTCTTATTGTTCCTACTTATTTGGTTTCGGACAGCCTATTTACCACGGCGAGCGATTGTTTACGATGGTATTCAAGAAGGTTCGTTTGAATTGAAACCACCTTCGGAGTCAGTAAAATCATGGCCAGTGGTCGGTGAGAAAGTGTACGCCACTTTGCTTGGTCTATCTGCCAACCTAATGAAAGCACTAGCTGAGTATGCTGATCAGGTTAAAAGCGTTCTAGGCACAATCGCTTCATCTATTGGCTCACTTGCAGGTGGCATACTGCAATTCATCATTTCGCTGTTAATCTCTGGCGTGTTCATGAGTAATGCACAAGCGTGTCAAAAGGCGTTCCAACAGATCTCCGTTCGTCTTGCTGGCGAGTATGGTGCTCAGTTTACAGATATTGCTAAAGCGACAGTACGCAGCGTGGTGCAGGGTGTAATCGGCGTTGCAATTACCCAAGCGATTATGGCGGCTATCGGTTTGTATCTTGCGGGCATTCCTTTTTCTGGCCTTTGGGTTGTAGCCGTACTCATCGTAGCGATAATCCAACTTCCACCTATCATTGCGCTTATTCCTGCCATTATCTTTGCCTGGACCACAGACACTACCTTAGTCGCGAGTCTGTTCACTATCTGGTGTGTGCTGGTAAGCGCCAGTGACGCGGTATTAAAACCTATGTTGATGGGACGTGGCACAGATATTCCTATGCTAGTTATCTTGCTTGGTGCTATCGGTGGTATGGCGATGTCAGGCATTGTGGGGCTATTCGTAGGTGCGGTTGTACTCGCGGTAACCCATCGCTTGTTTGTTGCTTGGTTAGCTCAGTCTGAGGTAGATATCGAGCAAATTGAGCAAACTAAGCAAGAGAGTGAGTAATGGCGAAGATATCCGAACGTGATAACTTTCTTTTTTTGTTTGTGGCCTTGGTGGTGCTGCTGGCTGGCTGTGCCATCATGGAGCAGTTCTTTGATACAGGGCAGGGCATAGTGCTCATTGGTTTGCTGTTTTGTATGTCGGCTTCAACCTTGGGAATTGAGAAGAAAAGAGCTGCAACTCGAGGTTGGTTTGGTTTCTTGACAGTGACAGTGCTAATCACTTCTATAGCCTCTATTTTGCAAGCGGCTAATCTCGCGATTATCTCTTTACTTGCTCTGATATTGTTTATTGGTCAATATTTGAAGCATGCAACCAGATTGGTACTGAAAGCGCCGAGAATAGATAAGAACCAGATTGTCGGTTCTATCTGTATCTACTTGATGATGGGTCTTTGGTTTGCCTTTGTTCAACTGCTTCTATTAGAAATTCTGGATGGCGGTTTCAATGGTATTGAGCATGGTCCTTGGCTAGATAATCTATCTCGCATGATCTATTTCAGCTTTATCACCATGACCTCAGTGGGTTATGGGGTTATTGCTCCCACAGAGCCGTTGACGCGTTTTGTCGCTTATTTTGAAGCGGTAGCTGGGGTATTTTATCTAGCTATCTTGGTTTCAAGTTTAGTGAGTGCGGGTTTGAGTCAGATAGATGAGAATAAAAGAAACAGCGATTCAGATTAAGACAGCAAATATCTCGAAGTTTAAATGCCCGCATTATTGCGGGTATTTTTATGCCTATTACTTACCCATAGACGACCGACTTCACTGAGCTCTCAGCAAAAAATAAGAGCTTTCATAGAAAAACAGTGATCTTTTTGACCCTTTCTTGACGTAGATTTACCTCAGAAAAGTAATGTAACAAATTAATCTCATACAAAATTCTGTGAGGTTGCCATACTTATTAGGTAGATCTCCAATACACAATGTTCGGAACAAGGGGTAAAGCAATATGAAAAAAGTAATTGCAATCACACTGGCCACGCTGTTCTCGCTCGCAACAGGTCTAGCTCATGCAGGCTTAAACGGAGACAAAGTAGGTCAAGACAATCGCCAACACTTAGTCGATACGAGCCAATCTACTATGAGCTATGCAGATGGTTCGAACGAAAGCGTTGATAGCGATTTTGATTGGTCAAAGTCTAACAATAAGAAACGCTAGGCTAGATAAACAGATAGCCTAAAAGCAAGAAAGCCGTGAGCACATAAATGCTAACGGCTTTTTCTATATTGGAACTAGGGTAATTATCCCTGCAACACCTCAAGTTGAAACTCAGTGCTAACCTCACCGAGGGTCAGGTACACACTGTCTTCACTGCACATCACACTGAAATCATTGGTGCGCTCAAGACCTTGTTCTAGAGATTGAATGGCTTCACCGCTTAGTTTGACGATGCTTACGTCTAGTTGAGCAAGTTTGCCTTGGTTCTTGGTAAACCACATCTGAGATTTAGAATCGCCAAATGGATAAACCGCAACCTTAACGCCAGAGCGGGCTGCCTTTTTCAAACGATCAACACTCGGTTCACCCACTTCAATCCAGGTTTGAAGAACGCCTGCATCATCGTGCTGCCATATGTCCGGCTGTTCTTGATCAGAAAGCCCTTTGGTAAAGGCAAGCTCCGGAGTGTAGTTTAGGGCGAAGGCTACCATACGAGCTAACATGCGCTCTTTGGTCTCTGAAGGGTGCAGCGCTACCGTAAGGTTGAAGTCGTCGAATTTATTTTGATTAGTATCCGCTAGATTCACGCGGAATTTGTAGATAGTAGGTTTTAAGGCCACAACGTCATGCCTGACAAAAGAAATTTGCCCAGATTATATCGAAGTTTGTATTGCACAGGTATGAAAAAGAAAAGCGGGGAATAAGAAGAGGGCCGACATAATGTCGACCCTTGAGAACTATAGTGCTTTGATTTGTTCAGCTTGAGGGCCTTTTTGGCCGTCAGATACAACAAATTCTACTTTCTGACCTTCAGAAAGGGAACGGAAACCGTCACCAACGATTGCTGAGAAGTGTGCGAATACATCTGGTCCATTTTCCTGTTGGATGAAACCAAATCCTTTAGTGTCGTTGAACCATTTTACGGTGCCGGTTACTGTGTTTGACATTGTCGATTTTCCTTAACAATAAAAATATAGCCAATAAAAGGGGGAAGCTTTATTGGGTTGGCTTCTTTCGCCCTCGCAAGCCAGTTTATGAACATCCATGTATAAGTCAACGACCCAAGTATTTGTTTTATGTATAGATTTTCATTTCTGTTACCTTGTCTGCATTTTTTATAATCATCTTTCAAAGATTATTTATTTGTCATTTGAGTGCAAAAAACAGCACTGTTTTGTGTGGCACAAATAATTGGGTATAGTGTCCCAAACAAATAAGGATGGTATTTAATTATGCAAGCAACTGTATCTTGGTAGATGATTTTAAATTTATCGGCGAGTCGCAATCTGGTCACTCTGTAGTGATGGACGGCAGTGGCGGCAAGACTGCGCCAAGCCCAATGGAAATGGTTCTGATTGCGGCGGGTGGTTGCAGCTCTGTTGATGTAGTTGACGGTCTGAAAAGTGCTGAACAAGCAGTAACTGGCTGTGTGGCTAAGCTTTCGAGCGAACGCCGTGAGGTTGCGCCTAAGTACTTCACTGCCATTAATATCCACTTTGAAGTATCAGGTGAGAACCTAGACCCTGAACTAGTGGCTAAGGTATGTGCCGACTCTCTTGAGAAGTATTGCTCAGTTTGTTTGATGATAGGTAAGGGCGTTGAAATGACCCATACCTGGGAAATCGTTTAAAACAAAAAATGCCCATCGAGTGATGGGCATTTTTTTAAGATTCTGCGTTTTGTTTTTGCTGATTCTCAGGACGCTCGTCTTCGTGATTCTGGTAGTAGTATTCCCAGATCTCAGTTTTCTCTTCGTCTGAGATTTCGCAATAGGTCACACGCTGATCGTTCTCGTTCGCGCGAGTGATGTCATGGCCTTCCTGAACGCAGTACATTGACGCTTTACTTGTGATTGGATCCCAATCTTCAACGGTGTACTCATCAGGCTCGCTTGCACAACCTGCAAGGATGGCTGCACCCGCAACAACGGTCAACAATAGGCTTTTTTTCATTCTTGTGGCTCCAAAGACCATAGATGTTTCAAATTATCTCTTTCAGTGTACGAGATATACTAATTAATTCAATAGCTAACGATGAAACTCGTCTGAACTGAGTATATACTCCGCACACTATTATTACGAAGTATTACGGCCAATCGATGCGACACCTTCATACAGCCAAACACCCCGACATAGAACATCTAGATACAGCAACTATTGTTCAGCGCCAAGCCACCCGAGCCATAGCAGTGCGTGGTGACAAGATATTGCTTCTTTATACAGCGCGTTATGAAGACTACTCTCTTCCAGGTGGCGGTGTTGATCTGGGTGAAGACCTGATTGAAGGTATGGTACGTGAGCTTCAAGAAGAGACAGGCGCGCAGAATATCCGCGATATCAAGCCTTTCGGTGTCTATGAAGAGTTTCGCCTTGGTACAAGGATGACGCAGATGTAATGCACATGCACTCTTACTGCTACACCTGCCATGTCGATAAAGAGCTGGGCGAACCGAACTTTGAAGAATATGAGATCAAAAATGGCATGCGCGCCGAGTGGGTGAACATCCATGATGCTATCGCACACAACGAGAAGACCATGGCACACAGCGAAAAACAGGGCCTAAGCATTCAACGAGAGACCTATCTGCTGCATCTGATTGCCAAAGAAATGCTTTAGTTGGTTTGCTTTAAAAACTGACCCGGCGTTAAACCAAAATGATTCTTAAATGCGCGGGTAAAATGGGACTGATCATTAAATCCGAGCTCGTGCGCCACCACTGCAATATTTTCTGAAGAGAGCAAGGCTTTGGCTTGTTCCAGTCGTTTACCCATTAGGTATTGATAAGGCGTAGCCCGGTGAGCTTTTTAAACTCGCGCAGAAAATAAAACTTACTGCATCTTAGCAGGTCAGCTAAGTCATCCACCGAGATGTTGTTGCCAATATTCTCTTCAATATAGGTGTCTATTTTCGCCATTTGTCCTTGGTCGAACTTAGATGCCGACAGTTGGCCGTTCTTAAGATCGAAGTAGTTGGAATAATTCTGAATGTAGTGCGTGGAAAGCAGAGATATCAGGTTATTCAGATAGGCTTTTCCATTCCTCCCCTTAGACTTTGTCTCTAGGACAAACAGCTCCATTATCCCTTTAATGGTGTCGTCCATTACGTTGTAGTTATTCAGGAAGTTGAGCTCTAAACCTTCAAGCCCGAGAGGGCAGTGAGAGAGGAATTCTGACTCTTCAATAGCCAGAATCAAGAAGTAGCAAGGCTCAGAGATTTCATGGGTAAAAGGCGTTTTCGGCGGGTTAATCCAGATGTTGCCCGGGCTGGTCTTCAATGCCGACAAGGTGCCATCTTTTTCAGCGCTCCAACTCAGGTCTCTATCTAGCGCCATAGCGAAATAAAAATAAGGCGTATACACGTTGGTGGGATAGAAGTGTGGCGAGTTTCCTTTCTCTAATACAACCCCTTTCCATTCTAGGTTTGCATTTGAAAATTCTATCTCTAACACCTCACCACAATCGGAGGCGTGTTGGGTTTCAAAATCAAAGAATTCTAGATGGGACTTCATGCTCATATCTCGAGGATTGCTCTTACTAATTTGTTTATTTTTAAGCAGTTATATCCGCGCGTCAATAAAGTACAAAAGTTTGAGCAGTAATGTTCAATCCCTTTCATAGGTCGAGCGCTAATCTAAACCCATCTAAGCAAGCAACGAAAGGGAGTAAGCAAATGTTTAGAAAACTGATTACCTTATTACTAGCCGCGACATCGGCATTCGCAGTCAACGCCAAACAGGAGATCTCTATGCAAGCCATTCAACTAGATACTCGAGTCGGTCAATTAGAAGCAAACCTCTATATGCCTACTGGCGTGGAAAAACCGCCTGTAGTTGTCGTAACTGGGGCGTGGACAACGGTGAAGGAGCAAATGCCGGCGGTGTATGCCCAAAAGCTGGCTGAAAATGGCTATGCGGCAGTGACCTTTGACTTTCGAGGCTGGGGCAAATCTGAAGACTCGGTTCACTATCTAGAAGACCCAAGTCGTAAAACCGAAGACATTCGCGCCGTGATAGACGCTGTGGCTTTACTAGATCAGGTAGATGGTAATCGCATTGCGGGTTTGGGTATCTGTGCATCGGCAGGCTATATGTTGGATGCAGTCTCTCACAATGACAAGGTACGCTCGGTAGCCGTGGTTGCTCCTTGGCTACATGATAAAGCCATGGCAACGGCTATCTATGGTGGTGAAGAAAGTGCTGCGGGGCTTTTGGCAGCAGCTGAGCAAGCCGCTAATTCTGCTACCCCAGTTTATATCGAAGCTGCTAGCACCACCAATGAAGGTGCGCTGATGTACCAAGCGCCGTATTACACAGAAACCGACCGTGGCTTGGTCCCTGAGTATGACAACAAATTCAATGTGGCCTCTTGGTCGGGTTGGCTAAACTATGACGCTCAAGCGAGTGCGAGCTCTCAAGACAAACCTGTGTTTATGGTGGCCTCTGAGGCGATGGCATTGCCTGCTGGTGCCCATCAGTATCTTGATAACTCTGGTGAAAACGTGAAGGCGGTATGGCTTGAAGATATCACCCAGTTTGAGTTCTACGACCAACCTAAAGCTGTCGGCCTTGCTAGCGACGCTGTTGCTAAACACTTTGCGGTAACTCTATAAGGAGTGGGTGATGAAAGCATTTAAAGGGTTACTTTTCATCATGCTAGGTCTGGTGTCTGCGTCGATAAGCGCGCAGACCCTAGATGAAGCCAAGGTGCGCTCGGCAGTAAATGGCTTTTCTACCTTTGCAGACCAGGGTGCTTACGAATATCTTGGACGTTTGTTTGCACCAGAGCTGACCGTTGACTATACCTCTTTGTTTGGTGGCGAGACTGCCAATGTAAAGAGGAAGATTTGCTAAAACAGTGGGCAGGGTTTCTACCAGGGTTTGATGCCACCTTTCATGACATCAGTAATGTGCAGGTGACTGTTAACGGTGACAAAGCAACCGCAACCGCTGATATCACCGCAAGCCATTATCTGGGAGAGGGCTTTTGGGCGGTGTCAGGCAGTTATGATTTTGCTTTGGTTAAGTCGGGCGATAATTGGCAAATCAGCGCCATCAAAATCAACGCAACCAGTGAAGAGGGAAGCCGAGATATTCTTGCTGAAGCGCCCAAGTTTGCAGAAGCGAATCTTGAGCAGCGTCAGGCAAGACTGGTCAAGGATTAGAAAGGCCCATTAGGAAAGCGAAAGGTCTTCGTTTGATAAACATAAAGGAGCTCAAAGTGAGCTCCTTTATTGCGTTGTGTGCTAGCAAGGTGGGCGCATTACCCTAGACATATCCCTTCTATGCTAGGAGAAGGCTTTATTCAATTCATCAATTTCAGCTTATCAAATGACTCAGTCCAATCGGGTAATAAAAGTCTGCTCGTCATCCACAAAAGCTACAAAGCCTCCGTGATAGATAAATACTCGACCACGCCCTTCAACTAAACAGGCAAGCTGTGGGTTCAAATCTTCTTCGTTATTGTGACTTTGAAATGTGCCAGTATCTGTGACTACGCCGTCGAGTCTCGGCAAGTATCCATAAGTGCGCTTAGCTTGATCAATCAGGCTTAACTCGCTGGTGGTAGAGAAGCAAGAGGGAATCGCACCGGCGTCTTCGATAAACATAGTTTTGAATTCTTCAAAAGCAGTAATCACTAGCCAGTCGATATCGTTAACACGATGGATAAACATAGAATTTCTCGATAAATCTGATTTGGAGATCTTATCACTATCAGGGTAGGACTTAGTAGAGCTTTAGTCGCTAAAGAGCGGAATTGTGTGCCAATTCAGAACATTCACCAAGTCAACTTGAGACACGTTTTTATACATTGCAATTGCTGAAATGCTATCGGTCCTTGTGGTAAGTTAATTTTTAATTGATTGGTTTTGGGCTTTAGATTGAGGGCCTTGAAAGAGCGCTAGGCGTTCAAAAGGAAACTGGCATGGAAGTGACAATTGGAACGTCTCCAGAGCTTATCGAGCAAGCTCAGGCTATACGATTTCAAGTATTTAGCGTTGAGCAGAGCATCCCAAATGAATTGGATTTTGATGGACTAGACAGCGCCTCTGTTCATGCCCTGGTTATGGATGGCAACCAAGCGATAGCAACCGCTCGTTTATTGATAAACCCAGATGGCTCTTCAGTAATGGCGCGAGTTGCAGTTCTTGAGGCATATCGTGGTAATGGCATTGCCTCTAAAGTTGTGACGTCGCTGATGAATTACGCGAAGCAACAAAGTGTCGATTTCATCGAAATTCATGCACATAGTTTTCTTCGAAACTACTACCAAAAGTTCGGTTTTGATTTTATCCAAGAAGTCGAGGTAGTCGGTGGGCATCAACTAATCGAAATGCGCTACCATTCACCGCGCTCAGAACAAGCGGTGTCGAGCACTAATACTGATGCCGCATCTTAACCCCAGCTAGCGCTCTTGCTGCCCATCTCTAGTTAAAACTTGAGGCACCTTGTCCGGTTTGGCATAAGAAAGGCGATGTATCATATCTGTTCTATGGTAGCTATCTAGCCCAGAGACACACACGATTTGCATTGATTCTACATCTACATATCCGTCTTTTCTCACGGCATTCGAAGGCAATATGACTCGTTCTATTTCTCCAATGATCAGCTCGGTTCCATTGATGGCTAACGTTTGATGCTCTCGCAGTCGCATCGCTATTTTGAGTGGGCTTTGCTCAACAAATGGAGCAGGATGGTTGTCGAGGTATTGGGGTGTAAGCCCAGTTTGGCGAAACTCGGATACGTCAGCCAGATAGCGCGCTGAAGTTTGGTGCGCTTGTTTCGCAATTGGTCTTGTCACTGAATTGATGGTGTAGACACCTGTAGCAAGAATGTTCTCTAAGGTGTGCCTTTCGACGCTACTGGGGCGAATAATAAACCCCATCAGTGGTGGGTTAGCTCCAAGGTGAAACACAGAGCTGACGATTGACAAGTTCTCTTGTCCTTCAGAGTCGACGGTGCCAATGAGGTTGGCGCTTTTAAAACCCGACAGACTATTAATAAACCGCGCACGAAAGCGATCTTCCATTTCTGATAATGCATTCTGGTTAAAAATGGTTTGCATTGATTTATCTTCCTTAATTTAAAGTATTGCCATCGTAAGAAGCTAATAATAGTGGCTTCTCAAATTATCATTGCTCAGTACCGAGTTAGCCAGGCACGATTTCTTCGAAACACAAAAGAGATACGTAGGTGATCGTCATAGCGATTTAAGCCGTAGCAAAAGCCGTTTAAGCAGGAAAAATTATATGGCCTCAGTCTACGTAAGCGTTGGAAGCAACATTAATCGTGAACACCACATTGCTGAATCTCTCAAAGCACTAAGAAACCGCTTTGCGCCTTTAACTATATCTAGTTTCTACGATTGCGAGCCTGTAGGTTTTGAAGGGGACAATTTCCTCAACTTAGTCGTCGGATTTGAATGCTGTCTCCCAGTGGGCGAGTTGGCTAAGGTTTTACAGCAAATCGAATTGGACAGTGGCCGTCAGCGAGAGAATAAAGAGTGGGCGTCACGCACTTTAGATATCGATATCCTCCTTTACGACAATAAAGTGGCATTATCGACGGGGTAGAGCTTCCGAGAGGCGAAATCACGGAATACGCTTTTGTGCTCAGACCCTTAGTCGATGTCGCCGGGCAAAAACTTCACCCAACCTTGAATATCTCGTATCAGCACATCTGGAATAACTTCGACCAGATGAGCCAGAAAACCGAACCCATTTCTTTTGAGAACAGTTTCAGCTAGTCAGCGCTCTCCTGTATACAAAACAGCTAACCGCCTGAGCTGTATTGATCTTTTCTTCTAGTAGCCACGTAATTTTCATCACGCTCTAAGGATTGGAAACCGATATGAATCACAACGCCATTATCACCATTACAAATCTCAGATTGAGAACCTATATAGGCTTCAATGAAGAAGAGAAAACTAAGCAGCAAGACATCGTTATCAATGCTGAAATTCACTATCCAGCTAACAACCTTTGTCTCTCTGATGATGTCGACAATGCGCTTAATTACAAAAACATCTGCAAAAAATTATCCATCACGTCGAAGCTGGCCGATTCCTATTACTAGAAAAGCTCACCAGTGATGTACTTGGTATTTGTGTCGACCACCCATGGGTGAAATATGCACAAGTGAGAATCGATAAGCCGCATGCATTGCGTTTTGCAGACTCTGTCTCGCTTACCCTGAGCTATGAAGCAGATCACGACACGAATTCACAAGGAGCAAGCTAATGTTGAGCAAAGAAGCTGAAATAGTAAAAGAAGCACTGCTGGCAAAGGGGCTTGAAACTCCGATGTTACCGAGCGAAATGAACAGCGACCAGAAATATAACCGTATCAAAGGGTTGTTAACGGAGGTCGTTAGTACTCTCGGGCTGGATTTAACTGATGACAGCCTCGCGGAAACGCCACATCGCATCGCCAAGATGTATGTACATGAGATTTTTTCTGGACTCGATTACGCTAACTTCCCAAAAATCAGTGTTATCGACAACAAAATGGCCGTTGATGAAATGGTCAAGGTGTCAGAGATAGACTTAACCTCGACATGTGAACACCATTTCATCACCATCGACGGGTTAGCACAGGTCGCCTATATCCCTGAGTCTAAGATTCTGGGGCTGTCCAAGATAAACCGTATCGTTCGATTCTTTGCTCAGCGACCTCAGGTTCAAGAGCGCCTCACTCAGCAAGTCCTCGTTGCCATACAGGCTCTGGTGGAGACCGAGAACGTTGCCGTCACTATTACCGCGACTCACTATTGCGTTAAATCCAGAGGCGTTATGGATGCAAATTCTGAGACCACTACAACCGCATTAGGTGGCATTTTCAAAACTAACCCTCAAACCAGAGCCGAGTTTTTACGATGAGTGAGACCATTCTAATTACCGGTGTGGGTAAGCGACTGGGGTTTGCTTTGGCGCTGCAGCTCTTAACGGAAGGATACAAAGTGGTCGGCACCTACCGCAGTGACTACCCCCATCTGCAGCTTCTGCGCGACAGAGGGGCCGATTTACAACAAGTGGACTTTTATCAAGAAGGAAGTTTGGCGAACTTCTTAGACTACGTTAGTCAGGAGTACAGGGAACTCAGAGCCATCATACATAACGCCTCTGACTGGAAGCCGGAAAACAAGAAAGACCCTCGTGATAACGCCGCATCCATCATGAATCAGATGATGACGGTTCACGCTACCGTGCCCTACCTAGTCAATCTTACTCTTAAAGACCAACTCACATCTGGCGATAAAACGTCAGACGTCATACACATCAGTGACTACGTTGCAGAAAAAGGTAGCAAAAAACACATCGCGTATGCGGCGAGTAAAGCCGCACTTAACAATCTAACGCTTTCGTTCTCAGCAATGTTGGCTCCTGAGGTAAAGGTAAACACAGTCTCCCCAGCCATGCTGAAATTCAATGAACATGATGACGAGGCGTACAAGGCTAAAGCTCTGCAAAAAGCGCTGATCCCGACAGAGGCGGGGTTTGAAGAAGTCATAGACGGCATCAAATTCATCTTGCTAGTCGGTATATGACCGGACGAACCTTGCATCTTGATGGCGGTAGGCATTTGAAGTGATGACTACAATAAGGAGCTTTTTTACGAATAATGTATTCATCTAAATCAAGTAAAATTTCAACACGATACTTCTATCACCGAGCTAGCTGCTCTTGCTAGCTCGGCTTTGTTCACGCTATTTTCTGATCCTCTTCATCTCTACTCTCCACCCTAGTGACCAGCAGTTGATCCACTTTGTAGTCATCGATGTCGACCACCTCAAACTTGTAACCAGAGAAGGTAACTGAATCGGTGCGACGCGGAATCTTTTTCAGCATAAAGATCATAAAACCAGCGATAGTCTCGTAGTTCTGTGAGTGTGGCAGTTCGTCTATTTGTAATATGCGCATCACATCTGTGATAGGGGTTACACCATCGATCAACCAAGAATGCTCATCACGGGCCACAATCTGCTCTTCACCCTCGGCTAGCACCCAACTGCCCATGGCTGCGCTTTGTAAATCATTAAATGTCACTACGCCAAGCACCAACGCGTATTCGTTCATTACCACTGCGAAGTCGACGCGGTTGGCCTTAAAATATTCCAACGCTTCAGACAGGCTCAATGTATCAGGGATGATAGGGCAGGCTTGCACAACACTGCTGCTTTTTAAATCCAAGGTCTGATCATTAATGAGTCGAATCAATAGCTCAGTAGAATTGACAAAGCCCTTAATCGCATCGAGATGTCCGTCGCAAACCAGAAATTTGTGATGCGGGTTATCAGCGATTTTACGCTTAAGCATATTTTCATCGTCGCTAAGTGAGAGAAACGCAATGTCTTCGCGCGGCGTCATGGCTGAAGTAATCGGAATAGACTGCATTTGAAAGACGCTTTCCATCATTTGTTGCTCGTTGGTATCAAGCACGCCAGCTTCCGCGCCGGCATCCATCACAGCGTAAATATCATCACTGGTGATGTCGTCATTACGCTCGGCAGGCACACGAAGTAAACGAAAAATTAGATTCGCTAAGCCGTTAAACACCAACACGAAGGGCTTGAGGACTAAGATGCACACCAATAACGGCTTTACCAAGGTCAAAGCAACGGTTTCGGGTATCGCCATAGCAATACGTTTAGGCATCAGGTCTGCAATCAATATAAACAGACTGGTTACTAGGGTGAAGGAGAGCACAAAACTCGTCTTTGCGACCCAATTTGCAGGAAGCCAATGGCTAAGCATAGCTGCGATATAAGGGGTAAATGCGGACTCCCCGACGATACCGCCCATGATAGCAACCGCGTTTAGGCCAATTTGCACAACCGTAAAGAAATCCCCAGGGTTCGTTTGCAGACCAAGAACCAAAGTGCTCGCTGATCGCCATCGTCTGCCAACTGGCGCAGGCGAATTTTTCGCGCTGCGGCCAACGAGATTTCTGACATGGAAAAAAAGCAACTGATTAAGATCAGCGCCATGATAATAAACAGGTTTTCAACTAGGCTCATCGAGGCTATCCGAATAGAAAATTGGCGCTATTTTAGCCACAAGTGACGATGAGATTTAGAAAACTTCCACGAAATCATTTTATCGTGACGATAACCGAATTAGCAGGTTGTTTGTCTTTTGTTTTCAAACACTTGTCAGTGCATGTGATGTCCCGTACGCTCGTGATTTACTCATTAACTATAAATAGGAAGTTTTCGTAATGCGTAAGTCAGATAAGAAGATCGAGAATCTAATCAGGAACGTATTGACAGAAGTATGTGAAGACACATTGAAAGGATACGATGGTTTTCTTTGGGTGACTCACACAGTTCAATTCTCTTCTTTTCCACAAAGCTTAAAAATTGTGTGCGTATTTGAAACCAATCAAGACAGAGCAAACTTTTTAGTTGGAGAAGGCCAGCAGCATGTCTCATCAACTATCCAAAAGGCATTTAATAAGGTTGGGGTACAGCTAAAAAACGTAAGCAAGCAAATCAGTTACGAGACACGATAAAGGCCAGTGCTGAAGCTTTGTTACTTAATACGCTTTTAAACGATAGAGATAAACGACATGAAAAAACAAAAGAGTCCCTGTATCGAAATCTGTGACTTTTCAAACTCTAAAGGATGGTGTTTGGGTTGCGGCAGAACCCAGGAAGAATGCAAAAAATGGAAAACCATGAAGCCTTACACCACAAACATACTTCAGAAGGAACTAAAGAAAAGGTTGTCACAAATGAAAACTGATTCGGTGTGAGTAGGGGGCCTCTGACACACTTTTGCCCAGAGTTTTTTTAGAAAGTACCGCTACCTCGTAGCGTCATTGGTACACTATGATTGGCTCATGAGCAATCTTGCAGTCGTGCATAAGGTCAGCTTGTCCAAGGTTAGAGTTCTGATGTTGCCACCCATGATTGGTGACCCTGTCAAACTCTTCATGTATACCTTGAATGGTATCCTCGATGAACATGATTGTATTAATTCTTGAAGCGCAATCGAAATGGGTTTGGGTCGCTACTTTGCGGATCTGATGAAGTGCTTCAAGGGTAATTGCGCAATGAATAGTTTCATGCCGGTATAATTGAGCCATATACTCTTTGTATTCGTCGCCAAGCTCCATTTTTGATGTGTGTAGCTGTATTTGAGGCAGGATATATTCAACTTCAAGCGACATATTGCTTATCACACAAGTCTTTTCATCCACGTCAAATTCATAGCCCATGATGGCTTGACCGTCATAATCTGATTGATAGTGCTCGGCGCCGACTCGTTTATCAAATGAATTCTCTATTTCATCGAGTGTAGTGCCAGTCACTTTGTATATTGTGTAGTTTTTAATTATTTCTATCGGTGCTTCTGTTGTGGCAAATGCGTGTATAGTTGAGCTCATGAGGCATATGAATATCAGAGTTCGTGTCACTTCATCCCCTTAAATTTCAGTTATTGAATTAGCGGTTCGCAAAAATAAGCAGATTTCCTTAAAAAAAAGCCTTGAAATGGATTAGTGTTCGATTATTCCACAGCCTATCTCTCTTTGTTTTCGCATATGCAGTAGCCAACAATCTAATTGAGCCTAATGTATGCCGTTGCACCTAGCCAGAAGAGTGCTTGAAAGGGTAGATATAACACTGTATGTCATCTCCACCACGCTGACCCAAAGGTACCTCATTATCCTCGAACTGCATCATTACACCCATTTTTCTTAGGTCCGACATTGTGTAGGTCCACCCTTGCCAATCACCTCGTTTGGCTAGTCTCATGCAATACGGTTCTGACATCAATAAGTCATAATTATTGATGATTCCGTAAACATTGATATTGTGGTCGATATTTAGTTTTCGGTACAAATCTGATTCTATCTTTTGCCAAACTTCTATCCTTCGCTTCACTTCTGGGTTTTCGTCTAAATCAATCTCCCAAACTCCCTGGTAAGCACCTCCATGCCAGCCAACAACTGTTCCTGTTTTCACCAAGCCTTTGCGCGCGGCAGGGAGAATATAATTTGCGCAGGCGGAGTAGCATTGAATTTGGAATATCACCTCAGTCTCATTATCGTAAATGTAATTTCCCAATGTAATTGCCGGGGTATTCGCACCGCCTTCCGAGGTGATTCTCAGTTTATTGTCACTCTTCCCAAGTAGTTCAATAGTTTTGTTTATGAACTCTTCGGTAATAAAACCTTTGAAGTAAACGGTGCCGTCAGATAGTAGTACGGTGCTTTGTGGGGTCCTTTCTTGATTGCATGCAATTAGAAGGGGCAGAGTAAAAAGGCAAATTACTTGCTTGTGAACTGTAGAGGCGAGATATCTTGCATCAGTGCCATCCTTTCTTAAGAACCACGTTCAAATTCAGAGTGGAATCGACTAATTTCAACGTTTGCTGTAATAGAAGATTAACTTCTTATCGTAATGGATAGAGAGGAGGTAAGTTGGGTTTACTCATGCCTCAACTCACTTATCGCTTTTTCACTCAATAGACGAACTAACACAGAAATGTCCAAAGACGTGTGGTGCATCAGAACTAACACGCCTTTGGCCCCACTATACTTAGAGCATAAGCTCATACATGCCTCGCAAAGAAGCCACCATAGGCTACTTTCATTTATGGCCTATGTTTTTAAGTTCTACAGCATTATTTCTTCCCAATATCCAATCCTTAGCCTGTTTTCTAGCATTGCCCTGGAAAACAAGAACCCTTGGCAAAGTTCAATTTGGTTGGCACGTGCCAAATCTAAATGTTCTTGTTGTTCGACACCCTCGAGTATGGTGGAAAAGCCGAGGGCTGAAGAAAGCTGCGTTATAGCTTTAATTACCGCATGTGCATCAGACTTTAGGTCGACATTTAGCGTGAAGGATTTGTCTATCTTCACCGTATCGAACACTTTACTAATTAACAGATCCAAAGAAGCGTTGCCGGTGCCAAAGTCGTCCAGTTGAAGTGAGAACCCTAGATCTCGAAGTTTTAGCAAGGCTGCTAGGGCAGATTCCTTGTTTTTGATGATGCTGTCTCAGTCAGTTCAAGAGGGAAGTGGAGAGGATCGATAGTTCCTTTGTCGACATGTTCTTTTAGAAGGTTAAAGAGACTGTCATTCTCTAGTTGTAGTGCTGATACATTGACTGAAACTTTAACGTCAAAGCCTAGCTCTTCTAATTCCTGTCTAAACGCAATGGCTTCTTCAACCACAGTCTTACCGACGGTTATGATGTCACTGGTCTCCTCTAAGATTGGAACAAACTCATCTGGACCAATCAATCTGCCGTTATACTCTTTGTTGAGACGCAGTAGCGACTCAAATCCAACTACGCGACCATCAACTGTCGATATCTGCGGTTGAAACCAAACTTCAAATGCCTCATTTTCGCAAGCGAATTTAATGTGTTGGGTTATGTCGAACTTGTACCAACTCGCCTGTTGCAGCTTGTCACTAAATATACTGACACCCCCACAATCCAGTGGGTTGCTCTTGGAATAGAACATTGCAGTATCGGCTTTAGCGAGCAGTTCATCGAAATTCGTTCCGTGTTTAGGGCAAAGCGATACACCAATTGAGCAGGATATCTTTAATTTGTTGTTAGCAATAACCAGTGGTTCGTTTAGCGCTCCGTGCAGAAGCCTAGCAAAGCTCTCAGTCGAAGCTTGGTCGTCATAGTAGAGTGCGACGAACTCATCACCTCCAAGCCTAGCAACGACACCGTTCTGGTTTATGAGCTGACTAATAAGGGAACCTATGTGGATCAAGAGTTTATCGCCAACTTCATGGCCTAAGTTGTCATTGATTGATTTAAAGTTATCCATATCAATGAACAGTAATCCAAAAGAAGTGGAAGGTATTTGTCTGTTTTTGAACATGTTGCTCAATGCACGCCTATTAGGAAGCCCTGTCAGAAAATCCGTATGTGCTTGCTGTAAGGCAGTGTCTTCAGCCAATTGGCGCAGTTGTACTTCTTTCTCAAGTTCTGTCTTGCTAACAGTCGTTTGCTTTAGAGATATAAGAAGTTCCTCAATTTTTGACTGAAGAACTGACCATTTCATGTATTCTCGTGGATTTGTATTTTCGCTTATCTTGATTGCTACCTGTCATATTGACGGCGTCGCTGATAATACGAACTGGCGTAACTAGTGACACGTAGAACACTGCAAACAAAAGACATAAAAGGAGTATCCCTGAAAGAACGACGAGCTTTTGTTCCAGATTCAGTTGCTCAAGTTCATCATAAGAGTGTTCTTGGACCTGTCTCACCAATGTATCTAAATGTGCGATCAAGTTTTGGTTGTAAGTATCTAGGGTGCTGAGTATCCAATCGTAGCTTTTAGTACCACTCACATTCTGCAGTAGATGAAATTGAGTCCTGATTCGCGTTATGTCCGACGATACTCGCTCAATCATTACGGAATCTCCCAGACCTGACGATTGAATGAGAGCTGAATACTTTTTCTCCACGCGGTCGATGGTATTCAACCAACGTGTTAATGAATCGGTTGATTTAGACTTGCTATAGTCCGTGACAAGCATTCCAAGGGTATGCGTTTTTTGACTCAAGTCTAGCGCTTGCCTGCCGACCTCAATGATCTCTTCTCGAACACGATTCTGTTTATCAGAAATGTAGATAAGCAACACGATGAAAAACACGAGTAAAGTCAGTATTGAAATTAGGGCATGTTTGATACTAATCCTCATTGGTAACCACCGTCTGTTTCAAAGGCGCGATGCTTTCAAGGCTCTCTGTTCGCAATGCGAGCATAGGAACAAATCCTCTTCCTTCCTCTATGCCAAGGTCCACAAGCCATGACATTTGTCTTTCTAGCAGTGGTACCAACGGCCGGTATAAAGAGACTTCCCACATACTGTCTTCTTTTAATGATTTCATGCTTTTGGGCGTGGCACTTAGCGACTTTGAAAGTGTCGATATGACTTTCTCTTCGTCGCTGATAAACAATTTCTCTGCTTCAATGAGCGTAGTTAGAACTCTCGCCACATCTTTGGAACTCACTCGTTCATTTGCGAGCATCAATTCATGCTGAAGGTAGATGCCGGCGAATTGTTGAATGTAGACTGGCTTGGGAGGTGCTTTTTTATCTGACTTATAAAAGGCTCTCGAATGGTAATAAAATCGCATTCCCCTTCATATAAGCCCGTGACTAAATCGGAAATGTTAAGGTACTTAAAGGTGACATCTTTTTCTCCAGAATACTCAACCAGTAACTGACCGTAAAAATGCAAGGCCGATTGGTGTTGTGTGCACATTGTTTTCCCTTTCAACGCACTCAAATCATTGATGGGGGCGAGCGATGCTAAAGCATTCTGATTATCTGAATCGAACACGGAAGCGACAATGCGGTAATTACTTAGCCTGTGCTGGTTGGCTAGGAAAGCAATATCCGCCACAAGGATAAAATCAGGGTCGACTTCTTGATTAATAACTGATTTGAGGGCGAGCTTGCCACTAGGTCGGTCAATAACATGTAACTCAATATTGTGTTTTTCAAAAAGGCCTTGTTCTTGCGACACCTTTACCAGTCCAAAGCCTGGCTGGACCCCAGTAATCAAGGAGAGGGAAATAGGCGTATCACGCTGACTAATATCCTTGGACGGCTCAGAGCAAGCCATTAGAAGCGCTGACGCTAAAACAACTAGGTACCTGTACATACTCCATCCTTGGTAATACGCATATAGTGGGTAGGTTAGGATACTTTTTCGGAGAAACAAGAGATTGTATGAGGCATTGTTGTTAATTGGGTTTTGTCATCCTTGCTGATTTGCAGTGTTCGAGTAGCCCTTCCTTTTGAAGTTCACGGATTCGTTCCTTGAACAGTTGATATGTGTTACTGATCTCAAGAGGGCTTTCTTGCTTGTGTCTAAAGACGTGTTGGCACGCCAGTATTAACACGCCTTTGCCCAAAAATAAGTTAGAGGTGCTTTATTTCGGTAATCAACAAGGACAAACTTACTCCTATTCTGACTTAGTTATCTCTTTACCAGAAGTTCTATCTGTACAGTCAAATTTATTTGACCTCAACAATGCTTATAGTCATGTGTGCAGGAAAATTAATAGCAGTTAAAGATGTGGTTACAGTCAGAGTTTAGGTAGATAAAGGACCAGTTTTGCTACTAAAACAATGACTATAACCAGCAATAGGTTGAGCTGAATGAAAGAGCAAAGTATCTAGATACTCGTTATGCTCGTTTCTGGTCAACGTATGCTTTGATTGCACTTAATCCACCAATGACATTGGTAAATTGATTGTGTTTACTTCGATTTAGGTAAGAAATTGCAATAACGGAGCGGTACCCTCCAGCGCAGTGAGTATAGTAATGCCCTTTATTTCTTGGTTCTTTCCCATTAAGAATCTCAGAAAGTGGTAGATTCTCTGAATCCTTAAGGTGAAAGTTCATTACCTCTGGCTCTTCTCTAACATCGAGTATTTGTTCTACCTTGTCGAGATTATCGACAAAATCAGCGGCTGATATGCTCGGCAGTTCAACCAGTTTACTTGAGTTTTCTAGCGTCATAGAGTGGAAGTTGTGATACCCCATATCCTCGAGTTTTTGTGTGACTTCGTCGGTGTCGATTGGATTTGATATCAGTTTAAATTCAGCCTTTTTATTCGGGAGTAGTTTTGGAAGCCAATGTTCAAAACTTCCTCCTTTAAACCCAACGAAAACACTATATTGCAGATGACCTTGTATAAACTCTTCTACGTTTCGAGTATCAATTAAAAACATGTTGTTTGCTCCTCTTGAGATTAGAGATTAATACAGCAACTACAATCAGGCTGAGAGCATAATACTGACCTACAATCACGGTCTCATTAAACAGGAATATAGCCAACAGAAAGTGTATTGTAGGCTCAATGTACTGAAGAATGCTTATCTTCTGCAAAGGTGTTTTGAGTAGAGAATAGCTAATCATACCCACTGGAATAAGTTGCAGTGGCGCGGTTACCATTAATTGCAGCACATCCTTATCAATACTGAGCGATTCGGTCGCAAAACTGATATAGCAAAGCGCAATTAGAGCAAAGAGAATATGCTCCCAAAATAGAACTTCAAAAACACCCAAGTCACTGTTTTTCTTAACCGTGATATACAAAGCAAAGGGAACCGCGATAAGCAAGCTTAGGCTTGGGAACCGCCCTTCGAACAATGAATAGATTACAACTGCCAGCATCATAAGTGCGAGTGCCGCGATTTGATATCGATTAATGTTCTCTTTAAGGACTAAATACCCCATTAAGAAAACCAAGATAGGTGAAATGTAGAAGGCCAGAGAGGCAGCTATTAACTCTCCATTCATACTGGCGTAAACAAAGCCAGCCAAGAGATATTCATCAGCAAGCCAGCTAAGATACAGAGGCACAGGCCTTTAATTGATAACTTAAACAGCGTCGCTAGTGACTTCTTTCTAACTAGGGCATAGATAAAAGAAGTACGGCAGACCAAAGCACTCTGTGCGACAGAATAAGTAGCGGGTCATGAACTCCCAACTTATTAAAGTAGATGGGAACAAGTCCCCATACTACAAATGCCAGTGCACCTATCAAGAAATGCATGTACGACCTCAACGTTATCTAGGAAGCTTACTGATAAGATTTAGTGAGTGAGCCGCTGCTGCAATACGCATAGTTGCATCAATATCGCTATCTGATACACCTGCATTTTTTAGCTGAGATGCATGGTCTTTGAGACACATAAAGCCACCATTTATCAGAGATATAGCGACGCATGCATGGTGGTAAGCCAAAGCGTTGTTTACTTTGATTTCAGCGAAAGTTCGGAAGTTTAACGCGGCAAGCGTACCTCCGGCTGGCAGTGGAAAGAATTGACGTGCCATAAAGTACGGGTTAGTAACGCCCATGCGTGCCACTGCAAATTTTACATCGCGCATCGCGCTTTCTGACAAAGAACCGATCGTCTCTTCGACCAGTTTGACCACCAACTCACTGCCTGTGGTTAAGGCCGCCGCCCACGCAGCGTAGGCGATAGCATTAGCGTTGTTTTCGTTGGAATCCGCGAGTAGCTTTTTAAGCAATTCAATTTGGTCGATGTTGGTTTCTGCTGGAGTTTTCATGGTAGTACCTCTAATTATATGGATGTGTTGCTGTTAACAGCCTGGTGCGCAGTTCATGCAGTCTTGTTGAGTGTTTCTTGGTGCTTTAAGAGCATCATTTAGGTTTCTTAGAGCTGTTCTTACCCCTTCTTCAATAACCGGGTGGTAAAAAGGCATATCCAACATCTCTGAGATGGTCATCTTGTTTTGGTGCGCCCAAGCAAGCAAGTGAGCGAGGTGTTCCGCTCTTGGACCGAATATCTCAGCACCTAACAATTGCTGAGTATGATAGTCACCGTAAACGCGCATTAGACCTTGGTTGACCTGCATTACTCGCGAGCGACCTTGACCCTCAAACGAGACTTCGCCAATGGCAAACTCGTTACATTTACTCTCACAAAGTGCTTTATAGCTTTGACCGATCGTCGCTATTTGTGGGTCACAAAATACAACACCAATAGGACTGCGACGTAGGCCAGGTTTCACCTCAGGGAAGGAACCTGCATTTTCACCGGCAATCGCTCCCTGATCGGCTGCTTCGTGCAGGAGGGGGATTTGGTTGCTGGCATCACCAGCGATAAAAATATGAGGCACCGAGGTTTGCATTGTTTTGGTGTCGGCAACTGGAACCCCTCTTTCATCCAAGACAATTGAAGTAGACTCTATGTTCAGCGTATCTACATTTGGTCGGCGACCCGTTGCCGCGAGCAGATAATCACATTCGAGTGTTTCTGCTTCGCCATTTTTGTTGCGATAGGAAATCTCGACCTGTTGACCGTTCTTACTCAGTTCAATCGATGTCACATCCGCATTAGTATCGAGATAATATTCGTTGCTGAATGTTTCGTTAGCATAGGTAATAATTTTTGGGTCGGACAGAGGGCCAATACCGCCACCACGGCCGAACACTCGAACCTCAACACCTAATCTATGAAGTGCTTGCGCTAATTCAAGACCGATGACGCCAGGGCCAAATACTGCTACCGATTTAGGAAGTCTGTCCCATTCAAAAACATCATCGTTGACGATAAGCCGAGAACCTAACTTGTTCCAGTCTTGTGGGTAGGTTGGTCTTGAGCCTGTGGCAATTACGATGCTATTAGCCATAACTGTGGTGTGATCATCAACTTCGACGGTATGATCGTTGAGAAACTTTGCGTGACCCAAGATTCGGTCTTTATCAGGGATTTGGTTAACAGAATCGACCACAAAGCCTACAAAGCGGTTACGCTCACTCTTGAGGTGGTTCATCACTTGTTCAGAGTCCACAGAGTGGCTTCCTTGATAGTTAATACCGAACTTTTCACTGGTTTCGACCTGATGCGCTCTTTCAGCGGCGGCGATAAGAAGCTTTGAAGGCATGCAACCCACCCGAGCACATGTAGTGCCATAGTGACCACTTTCAATCATTACGACATTTTTGCCTTGGCTTTTTGCTGCTCTGTAAGCACTGAGACCCGCGGTGCCTGAACCTAGAATCGCAACATCAACACGTTTTTCACTTCTCATTGTATGGCTCCAAAATTGGTGGGGTAACTTCTGCCCAAGGAAAGGCAATGATTCCAGATGTGCTGATTTAGTTTTGCATCAGTGCGGGTGCGATATAGCCGTTGCTTGCTTTCATATCTTTCATCCAACGTTCGATGTTTGGATGATTGTCTAGAGAAAGCCCCGCTTCACCAAAGTAAACCAAGGTAGAGAGTACTGCGATATCAGCGATGGTCATTTGGTCGGAGGCAAGATATTTAGACTGAGCTAAGTCTTTGTCCAGTTGGTCGAACAGTTCGTATGCAAGGCCTGAGCAAGCAGGATATTCGGCTTCATCTTTCATTTTGAAGGTTTTGATGATGCGACCAGTCTCAACAGAGTCGAATAATTCATTCGCAACCATAGAAAGATAAACATCGATTTTAGCGACAGTATCGAGCTCGCTTTCTGGATAAGCAGCATCATTGTCACTGCGGCGTGCCAAATAGCGCAAAATGGCCATTGAATCTGTAATGGTGAGCAGTTGACCTTGGTAGTTGTCGGACAGTGCTGGAATTTTGCCTAGTGGGTTAATGTCTAGGTAGTCTTGGGATTTGTGTTCCCCAACCATCAGATCCACATTTACCGTCTCGAAGCTAAAGCCCAACATGGAGGCGGCAAGGCGTGCGCGGTAAGACGGGAGTGAGTATGGGAAGCTGTAAATGTTCATAATGTGACTCCAAAATAATTTACACAGGTCGGTGTAAGTGAAGTCTATGGGTTTTGCTTGTAGTCAGCAATAGCGCTTGGGCAAATTGAATTGCAATCTTATATTGTACAGATCTGTGTAATATAAGATTGATGAGGCAGCCTAACTGAGGAAGATATTAAAGCGAGGCTCTAATCAAAGGGGTTTGACCTTGATTGAGCCGTTAGTGTTTTTAGCGACAGGTCAAAAACAGGAAATTGAAAGTGAAGAAAGATAAGCCTGCATTAAAAAATGGGAAACAAGCTGAGCTAGTTGCTACAGTAGCGATCAAGCTGGAAACTGAAACTATTTATATTGAAGATGTTGAGCTCGGAGACGTTGTTCTTGCTGGAGAGCTCACTGTCATTGTTGAACAGATTTCTACCACTTCAATTGAGCTTCTGGACAAATCACGCAGAGCTTGCATCAACCTTTATGGTGAGACTTCTGGCGGTCTCGATGTGACATCAAATGGAAAGATGACCATTTTTCAAGAAATTGGCTCTAGGGTGAAACGCGTGAAAAAAGTGCCAAAGCCTCGTTTGCCAATTGCAGAAAAAATCAACTTTAGTACGTATGACGACCCTACCTGCAAGACTAAAGTGACCCTTGGTGATGCAGATATAGGCACAATTCAAAGCGAATGCTTTCAAGACTTCTTTCGCCACCACGGTGGTCAGATTCTGATTCTTGCTAAAGGTATGAGTCCTAAAGAAATACAACAGGCCATTGCTGAACGTTTTTACTCAGATAAAGAGGCGGAAAGCCTTTTGAGGAATAGCACTTAAAGCTAATAGCATCGCTTATATCTCTTTCAAGCCTGAGAAGAGAAATGAAGTCCCACTCTAAGTGCAACTAATGCTTTTGATTTATAGAGTGATAGAAGCTTACCAACTAAGAGTTATCCCTTTTAAAGCGCCTGGTTTAATTGATTTTCCCGGTACGAATACTAACTGTTTGACATAACACTTTTATTCTCGTCAGTACTTAGTTGCGTTTATTCAAGGAAGAGAAAATAGCACCGATATAGAGAGAGGAAGTTGAATAGAGACGACTTTTAAACATGAAAAAAGGCGTCATATTGACGCCTGATTGTTCACGCTAAACTACTTGCAGAGACTCAATTAATATCTGAGCCATAAAGCCCCAGATTTGGCGAGTTCATCGATTATTCGAGTAATTGCTGTGCTCACTGGTCAAGTTCCTCACGTTGGCGGTTTTGAGCTGTGACAATCATGGTTTGACGTTCAATATCGTTTATCAAACAACTCAAGCTCTTGCCTGAAATCGCTTCTCTAGCTTGTCTAAGGGCATAACTGCGCTGGGTACATTCGTTTGCTAGTTGGTAATGGCCAAGGCTAGCTTCATACTTGGCTTGTTGTGCTAACAGTTCAACGCTTTTATCTAAATACTCGAGCGCTTTTGTATTTGGGTTCTTCATGGTGCGGTTTCCTATCTTTTAGCTAGCCTAGACAGCTCTTCCACTCTAGCGGAAGCGATTCCAGAGAGATTGCGCGCTTCACACATCGAGTCAAGGCGAGCACTTTCAATGATTTCAAATAGCAGGCTCTTTATCTCTAATTCTAAATCGTGCGCGCGATTGTGGTTGCGGTCTTTTTCGTCTGCGCAATAAGTACGAGCTTTTTCGTTCGCTTTACTGTGGTTTAGATTCATTTATTTTTCCTAAAAAGGTATCTGGTTGGTGGGGGTGAAAGGGGGATGGACTAACCACCAACCAGATAAGTCGTTATATCTGCGTTTTGTCAGCCGAGGGCGTATACCAAACCACTTATCCCAGCGGAGATGATGAATGCGATGGTTATCTTGTCCGCTAGCTCAAGCTTTGGTTTTAAGTCGGTGTTAAAGCTTCGCACGGCTTTTTGTTGAATTCTTCTGGGTTCATAGAAAATCAATTTGCACAGGTCGGTGTAATTTTGAGTTTATGAGCTTTGTTCATATTCAGCAATAGCTATTTGGGATATTGACTTGAAATCTATGATTACACTGATGTGTGTAAAATGCAGTTGCTGTGATAATCTAGCCTAGAAGAAGTCGAATAGTGACCCTTATGAATAAAACTAAAACGTGACCATTTAATCGATAGCTTTTTGAAGTTGGTTTCCCAGAAAGGGATGACAGCGTCTGGAGTGGATACCATTGCAAAGTTTGCTAATGTTTCCAAAAAGACCATTTATAACCAGTTTGGCAGTAAGGAATCTTTGGCAGAAGAGGCTATTTTAAGGTTCAGCAATACAGTTAGAGAGTCTTGGGTGAACGACCGAGTGAGTATTCAGGATCCTAAAGCCCTTTTGATTCAGTTTTTTACTGAGCTTGAAGCAGAATCAAAAGAGGGTGTCTTTTATGGATGCATCTTTGTAAACATGTGCCGTGAATATCCAGAACCAGACCATGTCATCCATAAAGTTGCGGTCACACATAAAGAAGCGTTGTACCAAGAGTTTAAGGAAAGGCTCGATAATTTAGGCATAACTGATCATAAAAAGCGACTCAATATAGAGCTGATTTATGAAGGCTTGTTGTCCAAACTTCTCGTCTATCAGGATGCAAAAATGGTAAATGATGCCAAAGAGATTGTTCTTGAGATTTTAGATGATTGATTCGGATAAAGCAGTGCTTTCGAGACAATGTGTTTAGAGAAAGAAATTTTCCCAAATGAGATGGTCGCAAAACTAGTGGTAGTAACTCATGTGGGTACACAAGTGGTGTTGATGGAGTATTCAAAAACGTTTTGCCCCATTGCTTGTTTTGATTGATTCAACACACTCTTCACCAACGCGTCATCTGATTTACTTTTCCTCATCCATTACACCACGCTGTATGGAGGACATAACGTAGATATGTATATTTTCTGTTTTCAGAAATTCTGTGTTTTCTTGGCTGAGGGCTTTGATGCTTAAGCCGCTGTTATTTATGATAAAAAGGGCGTATCTTTTACGTCATAAAGACATTATGACAGAATTATTCTGTTTAGCGTTGCTGTCATGTTGTGGGGAGCAGAATGAAGGAAGTTATTAGAATCAATTTTTTTAAATATCTGTCTTTTGAAATTTTTGTTTGTGTCTTTCTTGGCTTTCTGTTTTTACTGGGCTTCAGTAAATTACGAGTCGCTGGAGATATTTATATTGTTTTCAGTTCTTGCTGTAACAGTTAAGTCCCTGCTGTTGTGGTGGAAACTGCGAAACGGGACTTTGGCAGTATCAGGAGGTTTCCTTTATTTCAATGGTTTCCCATGTGAAGTCAGGTTATCGCCAACTTTTCTTCCATTCAATATAGGTGGGACAGTTAAAGTTTCGTACATGGTAAGCACTATGCAGAAGCGAAGTTTCTATATCCCCAAAAGCGCATTGAGTCAGAGTGTTTGGAATATCATGTTGGCGCTTCGCACGTAACAAGCATTTAAGGTTTCAAGATACATTTTTTTAATCTATATCAAACACTTTAGACTTTAAACCCTAACGCGTTTCTGTCCAAATCTGTGTTGGCGGGGTAGATCTCGGTAACTCAGAAATGCCCCAAAGTTTGTCAGGGCTTCTTGAATTCACGTTTTCTAATACCTTATTTGACCAAGATTTTCTCACCTTAGAGAATGGTTCAACACAATGTTAATGGAGCGAATATGGAAGTATTGATGCTAGATGCAGCTCAACTGATGGGGTATAGAGATGAGCTGAACCAACATCTGCAACTAGCCTTCAATTCAAAAATCGAAGTCGATATCAATGAAGAACTCTTATGTGGGGTACTTGCTACCGTTGAAGGGCTGATCGTAGCATGCGGATTCGCATATCATCGTCAAATGTCACAAGGGTGTAGACTATTCAAAGCAGGAATTGTTGGTGGTATAGCAGTACATCCTAACTATCGAAAACAGGGGTTGTGCAAGGAAATTCTTCTTAATATTGATCAGGCTATTGAGCAAGCTGATGTGGAACAAAGTTTTTTGTTCGCATATGAACCGAAAGTATACGGGGGCTCAGGCTACACGATTCTTGATACACCAATTCACTACTTTGATCCCATCCAAGCCCAATGGAACACATATGTATACAGAGGAGGGATGGTAAAAAGTCATAATCAAGCCACTGTGTTGAGCTCTAGTGGAGTTATTGAGTTTAAAGGTCCTATTTATTGATTCATATGAGGCATACCGTGATGACACATCTATGCCCCAAAACTTCTTAGCCCCAACGTCCCAATAATCTAATGAGCCAAGTAATCGACTAAAATAATCTAATACGTATTTCGGCACCAATACCGAAATTTTCTGTAGCTCTATCTCGAGTTTCACTACCAACTCACACAATAGGTTGATGTCAGTTGAGTATCATAATGAGCGCCAGCAGTATAGACGAAATGCAAATAGGGGAAGGTTTCGTCTAATAGGCGTTCGGTTAATAGGGAAGTTATCGTGGTGAAAATAGTTCCAGAGTTATATGTCCAAAGTATCGATGACAACTTAGCATTCTTTGTTGAGGTTTTGGGCTTTAGTATTAAGTACCAGCGTCAAGGAGAACAGTTTGTCTATTTAACTCGAGAGGGGCTAGATTTAATGCTGGAGGGGGTTGAAGGCGACTCTCGTAAGTGGCTGACAGGAACTCTCGAGTCGCCTTTTGGTAGAGGCATAAACTTCCAATGGGATGTAACGGACATTGAAACGCTTTACTCGAAGGTTCAATCAAAATGCGGTGACCTGATATTCCTTCCGAAAGAAACAAAGTCGTATCAAATCAATGATCAGTATGTCACTCAGGTGCAGTTCATCGTACGCAGTCCTGATGGGTATCTTTTCAGGTTCTGTGAGGATGTGCGGTGACAATGTTCATCTCACAAGGCATTACGTACTTTCAAGGAAAGTCAGAAAGTTATGGATAATAATACGGAAATTTGGCGTCAGTACTACGAAAAGGCACTGTCTCGCCCGCATTTAAAAACGTACTGAATTTGCAATTCGACTCAATGAATCAAACCTAAGAGTAGCCACTGACTGTGGTTGTGGAACAGGCAGTGATATTGAGTATCTAGAACAACAAGGTTTTCTAGTTCATGGCTTCGATATTAACTTAGATTCAATTGCTATTTGCAGAGACAGATTTGGGTCAAAGCCATTAGTAGATATAGCAGAGTCTTCGTTTGAGTCATTTGACTATCCCAAATCTAGTGTAGTTATCGCAAATTCAAGTTTACTCTTCGCTGACCCTGAGCAATTTAAATCGACGTGGAGCAATATTAAAACTTCAATTGAAATTGGTGGTGTGTTTGCTGGTGATTTCATGGGGTTCAAAGACAGTTGGGCTAATAACTATCGTACTCCAACAACCCCTTTATCGGAATCAGAGGTAAAGGCGTTGTTTTCTGACTTTGAAATCGTCAGGTTTTTAGAGCGTGATGAAAGTGCTACAACTTCTCTAGGCAAAATGAAGCGTTGGCATACATATTCCGTGGTCGCGGTGAAACGCAAATAACAAGCGTCAATGGTTTTAAGGTACTTTTTCTAATCAGGTGCAAGTCGTTTAGAGCAATACTACTAAATGATTCTTGTCCAAAAATGAGTTTAGAGCGAGAGACTGAAGTCTTCGAATTGGCGTCGATTCTTCTCTTTCAAGTCCTGCGATAAATTTAACTACTCAATGGACAAATTTATAGTGCTATGCAGGATAGGTACTTGTGTGATTACGCTTCGGTAGAGATTTATTTGCAAAAGAGCCCTATTGAGGAAAGAGTCAACGATTATTGCAACGACCTATATGCAAAAGGCGAGAAAGTTAGCGTTCGTATGACTTAGGTCCCCTTCAATGAATTTCAAAGTTCTTCAACAGCTCATAAATGCTACTGAAACTGGCCATGGAGAATACCAAGTTGTCAGCTGTTAACCTTGTATGAAGAAAAAATTATTTTGAAAGTAACCGCTTAAACCCGATGACTAACAATGCGTGAATGGGTGTAAATATCATGGTCAACATATAAACCCTGAGGGCTTCAGGAGATAATAAGCCATTTGAGAAGCTACCTTCAGAAACTCCCACCCCTACCATGATTAATGCGCAAGTCAGTAGCTTTCATTTACCATTCTGTCCATAAACTCAGCCAATTTGGTACCTCTTGCTTCTAAAAATTAACCACTGTTTATTTTTTAGCGATGACAACTGTTACACCCATCACTAACGGAGAACCGAACACCTCCAGTAGATAGAGCACCCTATGTTCCAGCCCCCATTATCGGATCCAGCCGACCAGAAACAGCACTACCGACAAAGCCAACCGTAATAGTGTAATAACTGGTATTTAAATATGATAATGATAACTACTATCATTATATGTCACTGTTAATATTGATGTTCTTGCTAATGACGCTTCTGTGACAGCAACCTCAAAAAAACGTATACCCGAGATATCGGTTAGAGGTTAATCAACGTTTTCGTACTTTGCTAAATTAGTAATATCACTGACAAGCTTCTGTCCAATAGCAAGTTACGAAAAAGAGAAAATCTAGGGGCTATAGATTCCAATAGACCGTAGCGTGCAGCTTCCTGCGTTCGAACTCTAAATTGGTCTTGAAAATTAGAGATATCGAGTGGGCAAGACAATTGACTTACAGCCTTTGGTATTGGTTTCTCTAACTTTGGAATCTACTGGTTAGATACATGTGTTTTTTGTGCCTGAAACCTAGGAATAGCCACCCAGATTAAACCAAGCATAATCACCGCATAGGCCATGCTAGGCCAATAAATACAAACACTATCAAACAAAGCACCATAGCAATTATGGCCAGTACTTTTCCTGTGCTTTCGAGAAGTCTGACTGCACTCCACATGGCAAATAGATAGATAACCACAAAGATACCGTTGGCTAAGGTCAGAAAAATCTCGATATCGATGCCAGAAAGTTGTCCAAAGACGCAGGATAAAGCCAAAGTGATACCGACAATTGCGGTCGCTTTTGAAGGTACGCCTCTTGTTGAAAGTGAGGCTAATGAGCTTTCCGGTTTGTATTCCCTAGCCAGTGACCAAATCATACGCGATAGGCTTTGAGTGTAGAGATTGATGGTGGCAAAGCAGGCCAAAAAGCCCATCAAGCTAATAATCCAGTTGGCTTTTGCACCGAATAGTAGGTTAGCGAGATAAGGAACTGATGTGGTGTTGAGCTCAGGTGTGCCGTAGGCGTTGTGTTTTAAAACCACTACCGAAAAAGAATAATAGACGGCTCCTGCCAGTAGGCAGCCCACTAGGATGGCAATGGGGTAATCTCTATCCGGTCTTTTAAACTCTTCACCCATATGGCAAAGGCCTCAATACCGACAAAGCACCAGAACATTACCGCAATCGCATTACCAATATTCTCCATATTGATTGAAGCGAGATGATGAGGCATGGAATCATAGCTATTTACTTCGCCTTTCCATAAGAACAAGCCAACCAAAGCTAAGATACCTAGCGCAATGGCGGTTTGCAGCCTGCTTGAAGACTTGCTTCCTGCAAAGTTCACCACCATCAGAAGCACTACAATTAAAAGCTGTGACACTATTGGTGTTGCGAGAAAACTTGGCAGTAATTGCTGAGCAAAACCGCCAGCAATAGCGATAGCTGCTGGCACCCCTACAGGAATCACACTGATAAACAGCAGGGCAACGGACTTTTCTAACCGAGAGCCAAAAGCTTGTTTTACAAAATAAGAAGCACCTCGGCATTTGGGAAACGCTTACCCAAGGCGGCAAAGGTCATTGCAATGGGACAGACAGCGATGATCAGCATCCACCAAGCCCAAAGAAGGTCTTTGCCAGCAATATTGGCGGCAATAGCAGGAACCATAAATAGGCCGGTGCCAAGAAGGGTGGTGGACATTTGTCCGATACCACCAATGAGGGTGATGTCTTTCTTTAGTGATGCCATTGAAACTCAAAACGATGAATGCGAGAAGAACCGCAAAGTATAGCGCCTCTTTGCGTGGTAGTGATTATCTATCTTTGGGAGGTATGTGTTTATGAAGGCTGGCGAACGCTTTTAGTTCTG
This sequence comes from Vibrio ishigakensis, assembly GCA_000830475.1. GTDB lineage: Bacteria > Pseudomonadota > Gammaproteobacteria > Enterobacterales > Vibrionaceae > Vibrio > Vibrio ishigakensis_A. Next base: position 278,172 of record BBSC01000002.1, read on the forward strand.
CCTGTGTGTATTTGGTATGTATGCGCTTGGTTGAAGGAGGTTGGTGTTCTGTACTTAAGTTTGGACGCCTTTCAATACTTGGCCTGATAGGTCGCTGAGTAAATCCGCCACCACAATTTGGGCAGACATTACTCAGAATGTCCTCCACACAGGCGACACAAAAGGTGCATTCATAGGTGCAAATCATGGCTTCCAAAGAGTCTGCAGGTAGGTTTTATCGCAGCATTCACAGTTTGGTTTTAGCTCCAACATTTCATTACTTCCAAATCTGGCTTGGTGTATTTAGTTTAGAGAAAAACTTGTGAGACATTTGTGAGAATTCGCGGAGCTTAATGATAGATCTCCCCGTCATCCTTAAGACATGAACGCAATCACGCGCTCAACAATCAAAAAGGATGGACTCACAATGAAAAAACGTACCCAACTTGGACTTCTCATCTCATCTGTTGCTTTAGCTATGGGCAGTGCTCAGGCGGCAGAGCTCGAAATAACCATCACCAACGCAACCAAAGGAATCTATTTCACTCCCTTGATTGTGGCGGCACATAACTCTGATCTGTTTATGTTTAGAACTGGGACCGCAGCCAGTGATGAGCTCAAATCTATGGCAGAAGAGGGCGCGATTGCTGGGCTTTCCGGTGTAATCGGTAATGCCGGTGGTGTAGTCGTGGAAAACCCTGCTGGCGGCTTTCTAGACCCAGGAGACAGCATTACCTTTAACATGGACAGTGGTGATCTTGGCTACTTGTCTTTGGGAGCCATGCTATTGCCAACTAATGACGGTTTTGTTGGATTAGACAGCTGGAAGATCCCGTCAGAGGCTGGTACCTACAGGGCATCCTTGAATGGCTATGACGCGGGTACCGAGGCCAATGATGAGATTGCTGCCAATATGCCAAACCCTCCATTTATTACCTTCGGGACAAGCGCGACCGGTGTTGAAACGGCTATCTCTAATGCATGGTGCATGTGCATCCCGGAACCTTAGGTGATGCCGATGGTGCTGGTGGTAAGAGTGATTTAGATAGTAGTGTTCATCGCTGGTTGAATCCTGTTGCCACAATCAAAGTTGTTGTGAAGTAGGGAGGCAATTATGAAATACCGTATCTTATTAGTTGCCGCATCTGTTGGTCTGCTCGCGGGTTGTCCTGATGACGACGATGATAACAATGCCACTAACAGTACCACCCAAAGCTACACAGTTTCTGTAACCAACCTGACTCCGAATCAGCCCATGTCTCCGTTGGCGGTCTTGACTCACAATAGCGATTTTATGTTATTTGAAGTGGGACAAAGCGCGTCAGTTGCCTTGGAACAATTGGCAGAAGAGGGAAGTAACGCCGAGTTGATTGCCTTCTCACAAAGTGACGAGAACGTTATCCAAGGTATAGCGGGCAATGGGTTATTGCTTCCGGGAAACAGCGATGAAGTCACTATCTCTGTGGATGTAGACGAAGAGGGTTATCTGTCTGTTGCTTCTATGCTAGTCAACACTAACGACGCTTTTGTGGGGGAAACGGGTCTGTCACTCAAGGACATGGAAGTGGGCGAGAGTTTCCAGATGAACATGAACGTGTGGGATGCAGGTACTGAGCTTAACGATGAGTTGGCCTCGACCATTCCCGGTCCTGCCGCTGGTGGTGAAGGCTTTAACGCTGACCGCAATGACGATGATGTGGTGACCTTCCACTCAGGTGTGATTAGTAGTGATGATAGTCTGGCTAGCTCAGCGCTGGATGCCACCCACAGGTTTCTAAACCCAGGTGCTCGAGTCACCATTACTCGAACCGAGTGAAATTAATCCCTCCCTGCTGCGGTCATCTCTAGTTGTGGTGAAAATAGCAGGGATGGGATCATGGGATTAGACAACTCTAGCGCCAATATCTTATTGGTAGAAGATGATCATGACCTAGCGCAGTTGGTAGAGATGCACCTTAAGTTCCAAGGACAAAATGTCCATACCACACCATCATTTCAAGCAGCTTCTGAACTTGTCGATGAGAAGGAGTTTGATCTCTTGGTGTTGGATAGGGGACTTCCCGATGGGGACGGCTTAGATATTTGCTACCAGCTTCGAAAACAAAACAATTGGACACCGGTTCTTATGTTGACCGCAAGGGACGGTGAAATGGACAAGGTGGAAGGCCTAGAAGCGGGCGTTGACGACTACATCACCAAGCCGTTTAGTGTTTTAGAGTTTCAGGCTCGGGTGCGAAATATTCTGCGCCGTGCAAGCCAAGCGTGTCCTTCGAAAGAAACCATATCAACACCCAATTCTCTTAGTTTTGGTGAGTTAACCATCGACCTGAGCTGCATCAGGTATCGCTGAATGATAAAGACGTAACCCTTACCGCGACAGAGTTTACTTTACTTAAATTTCTCGCCACTAAACCGGGTCGAGTGTACAGCAAGGATGAGCTTTTAGACCATGTGTGGAACACAGATCATGCGGGATACCATCACACCGTGTGTAGCACCATCAATCGTTTAAGAAGCAAATTGAGCGTTAAGGATTCCAGTCATCACTTCATCCAAACTGTGTGGGGTGTAGGGTATAAGTTTCAACCCAGAACATATCCCCGTCCTACTTGAAGATACTGGGGTGTTGGCTGGCACTCACCACTGGAAGGCCAGCCCCGCACCATCACATAGTTTATCTATGCTCAGGCGCTTGGTTCGCTGGCCGCCTACCAGTATCTCCAACTAGTTTGGGTATAGAAAGTGAGGAGCTAAGGATGAGCTTTAAATCAAGATTATTGGTCTTTACCACTCTTTGGTTTTGCTTAGCGGTTGCCTGATTGCCGTAACCTATAACTGGCAGAAGGAAACCATTGAGCTTCGCACCAAACAAAATCTGCATAAAGACCTCGCCACACACATGCGAGAAGATAATCCCTTAATGATTGGGGCGGACTATAACCCCGTTGCTCTAAAATCTATCTTCCATACCCTGATGCTGCTTGGGCCTGATTTTGAGATCTACTTCCTCGATGCCAATGGCAATATCACCACTCATGCGTCTCCTGAAGGTGCTGAGTTGCAGTCGAGCGTCGATGTCGCCCCAATAACCCGTTACCTAGCAGGTGAGCCTTTTCCAATATTAGGGGATGACCCCCGAAATCCAGACGACAAGAAGGTGTTTTCAGTCTCGGCATTAAAAGAGGGCGACAACATCATGGGGTATTTGTATGTGGTGATAGGAAGTACGCGCCACGGCGAAATAGCCGATGCTGAGGTGGATACTCCTTATGTTGCCCTTGCCGGCCTAGTTCTGCTGTCTATCTTGAGCTTTGCCATCGGTACCTATCTTTTGGTGAGAAAGAACCTGCTAAGCCCAATTGAACGAGTCACAGAAGAGCTAAAAAGTCAGGCAGAGCATGAGTTTCGGTTAGACCCTAATTTTGTTCATCAAGTGCCGGAGTTGGTGCCCATTGCTAATTCCTATCATGAGATGGCAAAGCATATTCAGCAGCAGTTTTTGCATCTTGAGTATCAGTCCTCACATCAAAGACAGAGCCTACTTCAACTAAGTCATGACCTGAAAACGCCCCTTTCAAGCGTGTTGGGTTATCTCGAAACCTGGCAGCTGCAAAATCCTAAGTCTGATCCACTGATCGATGTCGCTTTTCGAAACTGCGTAAAATTGTCCGAGCAACTTCAATCACTGCTCAATCAAGCCAGACAAGAGACTACTATGCCAAGTTATGAGTTTAAATTAGTTGAGCTTGCCCCGATGCTCAAAGAGTGCGCAGAAATGGTGAAAACTCAGCTCGATCGCAAAGGACTCACATTGAGCCTTGAACTGACGGAACCACTGCAAACCGTGGGCGATAGAGGATTATTGGAGCGCTTGGTATTGAATCTATTTGAAAACGCCATCAGGCACAGCCCTAATAACTCAGAGATCAGATGCGTAGCCGAAGTAAAAGCTGGAGACATAGACTTTACCTTCAGTAACCGCGTTCAAGCAGACTCAGAGTCTGGCTCCTTGGGAGTTGGGGTGAAAATAGTTCAGTCCATACTCATGCTTCATCATAGCCACTTGGAAACTAAAGCGTCAGACAACGAATATCAGCAGCGCTTTAGCCTACCTGCTGTCTAGTTTGATGTGGTGCACATTCGCTCAAGGTTCTACTGTAAATAATTGATCTTCCGACGTAAATTAGCTTTAGTAAGGGAATCTAAACGGGGATAGAAGATTGGAAGAGCTGATCGCGCAGTGTGCTGATGGGGACGAAGATGCCAGATTAACAAGGCAATATATTGCTCAGCTGGAATTCGATACCACTATGCACCTTATGACTCCGTACTTGCAGACACCGAAACGCGTGTGCGAGTTAGGAGCCGCAACCGGTCGCTACTCACTGACCTTTGCCGGTGATGGTCATGCAGTCACAGCGGTGGAGTTGGTGCCTCAACAAATCAAGATAATGAGAGACAAGGCACAAATGCTGGGTCTTGAACTTGATATCCATGAAGGCAATGCTTGCGAGGTGCCTTTTATCGAATCAAATTCGCAAGATATCTGCGTCGTATTAGGCCCCCTATATCACCTAAAGCAGAAGTCTGAACGTGAGCAAGTGATATCTGAGGCTAAGCGAATACTCAAACCTGGTGGAGTGTTGGCCGTGGCTTATATTTCCCGGTTCTTCGTTGCTGGCATGTTCGCGCAAAAGTTCCCAAATCTCATTTCTGCTCGAGTGCTAGAAGAGCTGCATCGTTATGGCACTGTGTCTCATCCAGACTGGCCTCGTTTTTTCAGGGTAGGCTATTTTGCCACACCTGAGGAAATAGAAACGTTAGTCACTGACAGTGATTTAGAACTTTTAGAGCATGCCGCAACCGATGGCTTCTCTCGTTATCTCTCCGCTGGTGTGAATGACTTTACCCCATCTCAATATCAAGCGTGGCTTGAATACCATCTCCAAACCTGCAAAGAGCCAAGCTTGTTGGGCGCTAGCAATCATGGTTTGCTCGTCGCCCAAAAAAGGGAGTGAGCGAGTGCATAAAGTAAGGGAAGCGGTTCTAGACGATGCAGTGGAGATCAACTGCGTATCAAGGCATCTTGGTATGATGCTCTCACTAAAGGTGAAGCGACTGAAAAGCTACATACTCTAATTGAGTCCAGTGTTGACCATATTTACGTGTGTGAATATCAAGGAGAGCTTGTAGGCTGGATCCATATCTTTCGTGCCAATCGGTTAGCCTCGCCAAGCTTTTATGAAATTGGAGGTTTGGTCGTGAAACCGAGTGTTCGAGGACTTGGATTGGGCAAGGCTCTGGTTCGGTTTGCCGGCGAGAAGCATAGAGCGTTTTTCGCGTACGCTGCAATGAAAAACGCACTGAAGCACATCGATTTTACGAAGGATTAGGCTTTACCGGCAGTAAGTCTCAACGTGTATTTCAATCTGATTTTAATAACAGCGAAATCTGATAACTGGCTCTCAAATTGATTGCAGTCGATCCCCTAAGCTAAAAGTAGTTCAAGGCTATTTGAGGAAAGCACTATGACTGTTAAACGACATGGGATCTCCCTTGGGGTAGAGCGGATAGAGTCCGAATTTGTGTTGGTGTTTAAAGCCATGGGTAAGCTCACCCATCAAGACTATCAAGCAATGGCACCGGTATTAGAGTCTGCCTTACAAGGTGTTGACTCTAAACATATAAAGATGCTGGTGGATGTTTCTGAGTTTTCTGGATGGGAACTCAGGGCTGCTTGGGATGACTTTCGATTAGGAATGAAACTCGGCTTTGAGATAGAGAAGGTGGCTATCTTTGGTGATAAAAACTGGCAGGAGATGGCATCTAAGGTTGGCGGATGGTTTATCAATGGTGAGATGAAATCGTTCCAAAGCTATGACGATGCTGTTGATTGGCTCAAGGACTAAGGTCAACAGACCCTAATATCATTAACCTAAAGTTATCTTAAGCATTACCTAATGGCTACTACCATGTATATGTGTGCAGGTTAGTATGAATGGCTAATTCTCGGGCTTCTAGGTTGTTTACTATGAAAAAGATCGTCACTTTATCTCTACTCGTTATTGCGTCATTAGGCCTCGCCTTTAAGGCAATGAGTAGCGATGAGCTCCATTTAGCCGCATATAATGGCAACCAAGCGAAAGTGGTAGAGTTACTGGCAAATAACCCTGTTCCAGACGCCCGTGATTCCTATGGTGGTACGGCACTACACGCTGCTATGTTCCAGCAAAACCTTGAGATCGTTCAGCTCTTGATTGACGCAGATTTTGATGTGAACGCCGTAGGGCCAAGAAACGGCTACACTCCACTGCACGATGCGGTATGGGCGGATAACCTACCTGCACTGAAACTGCTTATCGAAAACGGTGGCGACCTGTCCATAAAAGGGCTTGATGGCAATACACCGCTTGATAAAGCGCGCTCTGAAGGTAAAAGCGATATTGTTGAGTATCTTGAAGAGCGAAATTAGGTTTTAGGTTCTCGGGTTAGACATATAACTTCTTGGAGATTGGCCGGTTTGTTTCTTAAAGAATGCAACAAAGGCACTATCGGAAGAAAACTCCAAAAAGTCTCCTGTATCGCCAACCGAAAGCCCTTTAGCCAAAAGACTAATAGACTTAAGCAATCGCCACTGCTGTCGCCATTCTTGAAATGACATACCTGTTTGAGCGTGAAAAACACGAGTCACCGTTTTGGGGCTAGCACCAATCCAGTTTGCAGTAATCGATAGAGTAGGGACAACAAAGTCTTCCTGAAGCAGTTTTCCTCTGAAATGGCCAAAACGTCTATCCGTAGGCAGTGGTAGCTTAAAGGATTGCCGTTTTGCAGAATCAAACTCCTCCCAAAAAAGTTCGGTTGTTTTAGTCATCTCGCTTTCTGGTTTATCCCATTCCCAAAATGCCATCCTATCGATAAGCGCAGCGAGCAAGGGAACTACATCAATAGTCTGTATCTCAATAGGAGTTGGGATATCTACTGTGTCAAAGTATATCGAACGATACTCGACCACATTAGTCATTCGTGCTTGGTGTGGTGTTTTGGGCGGGATCCACACTGCTTTAGTAGGTGGAAGTATGCAGATTGAATCTTCAAGCGCAAACGTCATGCAACCTTTTGAAGCATACAGAAGCTGTCCTTTATCGTGTTGATGCAAGCCAGAGTCATGCTTTCCCACTTCGGCCGCAATACCAACCACCTTCGAATCTATTGAGTCAGCATCGAATTGAGTATTTTCATCTATGATTGCCATATGTCCGAAAATTGATATTTATTGTACTAATGGTGTTATTGGTTAAATGATAGAGTCTCTTAAAGTATGCGCCAAGTTAATTTACGAGGTCATACTATGAAGAGAAAACCTTCAATCTATCTGATGTTGGCACTGTTGATGTTTCCACAAATTGTCGAAACCATATACAGCCCTGCATTAGCTTCTATATCCGATTCTTTCTTAGTGAACGCTGAGAGGGCGTCACAAACCTTATCTATCTATTTCGTCGCATTTGCTTTTGGTGTTCTTTTTTGGGGCGTACTTGCGGATAAATGGGGGCGTCGCCCAACCATGCTATCTGGGCTTGCGCTTTATGTTATTTCAGCGGTAGTTGCGGCACGCACAAGCAGTTTCAATCTGCTTTTATTTGCTCGAGCCACTGGCGCCTTTGGTATAGCCGTTGGCTCTGTAGTTACTCAAACGGTATTACGTGATTGCTTCTCAGGAAAAGAACTGGCTAAGGTGTTTAATTTCATGGGAATGGGGATTGCGGTTAGCCCAGTGCTGGGAATGTTACTCGGCGGGCAATTGGTCTCTACAGGTGGTTACAAGGCCGTATTTTGGGCGCTGTTTGTATTAGCTTTTTGTTTGCTTGTTGTAGCTAGCATTGAGCAAAAAGAGACGAGACAGAAAGCTGAAGCAACGGATCTTTGTATATTGATAGCAGAGATGCTCAGAGATAGACAATTACTGCTAAATGCAGGGTTAGTTGCTTTGTTTAATATCGCACTATTTTCCTACTATCAATTGGGGGCTTTTGAGTTTCAAAGGTTGGGATTAACTGCAACAGACTATGGTTACAGTGGGATAGTGCTTGGACTCTCAACCTTGTTTGGAAGCTTCCTAAACAAAGTACTTTTACAGAACAACTTTTCGCGTGAGCGTATATTGGGTGTAGCGGTGATGAGTCTATTGTCGGGGGCTCTGGGTGTATTTAGTCTCTCTTCGTCACTATGGTTCTTATTGCCAATGCTGTTTGTCGTCAGCGCATTCTCATTGGCGATACCAAACTTATTGAGCTCTGCGCTTACTAGCTACAGAGCAAATATTGGAAGTGCAGGTGCACTATTTGGACTCTTTTATTATTTGCTCATAGGTATGGGCTTGAGTTTATCGGGTTTGGTTCAGAGCTTGGAGCCACGCTATTAGTATGTGCTGCTTTAGCTTGTATGCTGTATCGACTGAGCAATAGTTCACAAGAGTAGCGGTAGTCGTTGTACTTTTTGATAAAGAGTAAGGAGCTCTATTAACTCCTTACTCTCTGAAGACTTACTCTTCAGGAGGGCTGTTGTATCTCAGAAATAGTAAACAACGCCAAGCTGAACGGTTGTGGTTTTATAGTCAATGTTGTTGATAACACCGTCGTTGCCTTCACCAACTAGATCTAACCCAGTGACTGCGCCATACCTGAGTTCGCCTTGAAGTGACCAGTTCGGTGCAAATGAGTAGTTTACGCCTACAAAAAGCTGATAACCAATATCGCCATCGGTTGTAAATGATTGCTCTTGTCCGGCGCTTTCCAAGTCAATATCGATCTCTTGCGCCCAAATTAAACCTGCTCCTAGATAGGGTTTCCAAGTGCTTTTTGTATCGAAGAAATAGATACCGTTTGCAAAGAATAGGTTGGACGCGTAGTTACCATCGTTATAGCTCTGGCCGTCCGCAGTGGTGACCTTGCTGTCATTGCTACGATATTCCCATGCCATCTCCGCGGCCCAGTTGCGAGTGAAGTGATATCCGATGCCAAGACCTGCGTTAAAACCATTATCAAGTTCTACCTGCAAAGGCCCATTAGCACCGCCGATTCCTTCACTATTCGCGCTGGGATCTGACATAAAGCTGTAGCCAACGAAGGGACGAACAAACCAATTTCCAGCTTCGTTTGCTGAAGTGATATGCGTTATTAAGCTCACTAAGATTAGTGTGGTGATTTTCCTGATCATTTTCAGTTACTCCTTTTGTTATCGGTATGTGTGTCATACTGAAAAGGATCTTTCGCTAGATCAGCTGATGTCACCGCTAATGCACCAATAGGCAAGGTTTTACATGAAAGGCAGATTGATATTGGAGATGTATCTCCATCAAAGTACTTCTTTGCTATTGCCTCATTACTTGGTTTTCTGTTCGCCTTTATCGTACCTTCTCCAGATAGTGCTTGGGGGCTTGGACTGAGTATCGTTCAATGGCAACTTCAGACCCTAGGACCAATGGCCACGATATTAATTTGCCACCTAGCTCTGTCTCGATTGGCAAAGTTCGAATCCCTCAACCCTTGGTTAAAACTGTTCATTTCCGGTGCCTTTGGGGCACTATTTTTCTCTCCAGTAGCACTGTGGCTAGACACCGTTTTTATGGGAGAGGAGTTTACAGATAACCTGTTGACCGCTTGGATAAACGAGCTGGCAAACGTTGCTCCTCCGGCTGTTATCTGTTGGCTAGCAATCAACTCTCCTTGGGTGCAAGGGCTAAGGCTTCAAACCCTCCAGAGTCGAGCTATCCAAAATATCAGTGAAAATGAGTCTTTTGAAAGACAGAACACTAAAGCGAATACCAGTCTTGAACCTACTTCTGCCTATTTAGACTGGCCATTTATGAATTTGCTACCAGAAAGTATCCAAGACAGGCCCATTTATCTGAAATCAGAGTTGCACTATCTATTGGTCGTCACACCAAAGGGAAAGTCCCTTATTCTCTACAACCTAAGTGATGCGATTAGTGAGATGGGTGAGAGCATGGGTTATCAACCACACAGATCCTATTGGGTCGCAAACGACGTGACAAAATCTTTCGTTCGAAAGGGAAGGCAAGGTGAATTGATTCTGAATAACGGTGAAAGTATCCCGGTTAGTCGAAGGAATCTGGAGTTTGTTGCAGCGCTTCAGTCAAATGCCGACTCACATTGAGAATGGTCTCAATGTCAGGAAAACGAAAGTTGTTTTAAACCAAACTTATTGAGTTCGCTCTAGTTAGCTAGTTTCCCCGGTTATAGTTCTGCAGACTAGAGATTTATTCTTCGTGGTATGTTGAGTTGCTTTGGCGCCAAAGGTGATTCATGTATTTTGGTTTTTATGAGGGATGAGTTGACATCCCTCGTTATATTTTTGCCGACCAAGGTGGTTTCCTAGTCAGCCAAGACGCGCTTTTTCTCCGCCAAAGCCATAGCAATATTTGCTGAGCTGTAGGCTGCTTCATTGATAAAGTGCGGGTAGATATCCTGTTTCTTTTCCCAATACACATCGTAGCCAGAGAAAGTAGCAAGCAGAGGTTCGCCCTGTTTAACCGGCTCGAAGTCACGCCCACAAATGGTAGGGTGCACTGTGGCCGCACGCATACCGTCATGATCTAGTGGGATCGCGACTTCTTCGGTATAGAAAAAGGCGTCGTAGGCCGGCAGGACTTCTAGGTTGTTGAGATTCTGAGTTTCTACAAAATCCAATACAGCGGTCAGCATCTTCTTCATCAGCTCTAAGGTTTCGAATTTGAGTGAGCCGTGCGCCTGAGCGCCCACTTCAATCATGATTCCATGATCTCCCATTGAGCAAAGGTAAGGCTGCTGCTTCCACTCTTTGCGGTCCTCGAACAAGATGTTGGCTTCCGGCATACGATGTTTAACATAGGCACCCATCTTATTGTGGAAATCTGAGCCAGAGAGCAGGATTAAAGTTGCCCCCATATTGCTGGTGGTATTGTGAAGGTCGATGATAAGCTGATTTTTAGTGCTAGCGTGCTGCTGCTTCAGCGCTTGAGCGCGTTTGCCTTCTAGGGTGTCTGAACCAGTTTCACCAAACTCGCGATTTAGGTCTGACTCAACAAAACGTACGTTTCTTTTTACCGCCTCTGGATTGCCCAATATGCAACTGGTGGAAAAGCTGCTTCTATCCGCTGGGTATAGGTTGTCTTTGATGAGTTTTTGCAGATAGATGCCAGAGAGTTCATTGCCGTGAGTACCTGCAACCAGTAGAACCTTGTTGAGTTTTTCCATGTGAAAATTGATCCAAAATAAAAAGTTACACAATATTGACGCGAAGGAGAGGTAATGTCATTGCCCAAGTTCGGGTGCATGCATTAGGCTCTCAGGCTCATATTGAGGGTGTTTAAATATCTCGCAATGTTATAACATATCATTTCTCTTGTAGCGCAACATCTTTTCCATGAAACACTTTAAATTTATCGCTTTGGCCATCGCTGTAGTCGCCTTTCTTACTTGCCTTTTTGATTCCTAGTCCAGCGAAAGAAGCCGAAGAAATTGAAATTCTTGTTACTCCTGCACCTGTTTTGCAAGAGGTTGAGCCTCAACCTGTACGGGTTCACTATTTCGTTAAAGTCGGAGATACACTCAGCGATATCTTTTCTGCATGGGAACTTCCATATAGCAATATGCAAGAGGTTTTGGCAGCTGATGAGGTTCCGCTTCAACTGGATACCATCAAACCAGGAGATCATCTAGAGTTCGTTATTGACCCAGACACTAAGCAGATAGAAAAGCTTACCTATCACATTAGCCTAGTTGAACGCGCTACCTACACTCAAGTTGAGGGTGGGGAGTTTGTTTACGAGTTTATTGAAGAACCGGGCGAGTGGCGCGAAACCCTTTATTCAGGCACTGTTGAGGGCAGTTTCTCAATGTCTGCCTATAAACTGGGTTTGAACTCCAACCAAATCGCAAACATTACTCGAGTGCTTTATGACAAAGTGAACTTCGCTCGTGAATTGCGAGCAGGTGATAAGTTTGATGTGCTGGTGAAGAAGCAATATTTGGGCGATCACCCAACAGGCAACACAGAGATCCAAGGCATTTCATTTAAACTCAGACGCGGTGAAGTATCGGCATTTCTCGCCGATGATGGTCGCTTTTATGACCGAGAAGGTAATAGCCTCGAGCGCGCATTTAATCGTTATCCTATCGATCCACAATATCGACGTATCACCTCACCATTTAATCCACGACGTGTGCATCCAGTAACAGGTCGCGTATCCCCGCACAATGGTACTGACTTTGCCACGCCTACTGGAGCACCAGTGTACTCAACCGGTGATGGTCGAGTAGTGGCGGTGCGCAATCATCCATTTGCGGGCAAGTACTTGGTTATTGAACACAATAGTGTGTATACCACTCGATATCTGCACCTGCATAAGTTCCTAGTCAAGCGCGGCGACTATGTTGAGCGCGGACAAAAGATTGCTCTATCTGGGAATACAGGACGCTCAACCGGTCCTCACCTGCACTTTGAGGTACTGGTGCGTAACCGTGCGGTTGACCCAATGAAAGCTGATCTGCCAATGGCAAGCTCAATCTCTGAAGAAGATAAAACTTCGTTCGCAGCGCGTATATCAGAGTTCGACAAACGGGTAGAACAAGGCGTTTAACTGGAAAGCGCTTGTTTGAAGTGTTCGACGAACAACCGAGTCCTAGGGGCTAGGTGTTCGCGTTTCGGATAAAGCATATAGAGTGGCAAGATAGAGTCTGTTTCCCAACCTGGAAGCAGCTCTATTATGTCACTCTTTTGCTTTTTGGTGCGCTGGCTTAGTACCGCACCTTTCAATCTGAATGTCTGCCAGAGCGCCCATAACGCTTATACTTTGGCGCAGGATTATTTAAAGTTTCGAACTAGCTTGTAAGTGATTGAGCTGTTGTTCGCTTCAAGTACTTCAATAACTGCTCCTTTGTAGCCAATTGTTTTGGAGGCAGAGAGGTCGTATTCTACCTCATTGTTGAAGGCTGGACGTGCGTGATCGTTTGAGAACTCACGATATCCGATATTGATTTTATCTCCAATTCGCCCGCTGTAAATGAGCGTTTGCTGAAAGGAATTACCTTGCTCAGATTGTTTCTTTTCTAGTGTAAAATTGGCTGGATAACAACTCTCGATTCCGGTTGTCGTTAGAATACAAACTTGCGAAAGGTCAGTTTTTTTAACTCGCATACCAGCTATTGGATCAGAGAGTAAACCTGCAACTACTCCTTGAGCTGAAAAATAGTAGTAGTCATTATCATTGCCGAGCTGGATATAGTCTTTCGCTGGTATATCTCTTTTTACACCATCAATACTTTTGTGGATTCGTAATACCGTACTGGTAGTGATAGTCCCTTTTTCTACTAAATGCTCACCAATATAAGCAGTTACGATTTGATCTTTCACGGGGTAGTCAATCTGAGTGATCTCTGATTCCGCACCATTGTATTTCATAGACACACAGCCGGTCATCGATGCGGATAGTAGAGCTATAATAAGCAATTTTTTCATTTTTAATTCCCCTGAATTTATATTTGTTCGTACTATATACGAAAAGCGTGTGGAGTCAATCCGTTTTTAGTACTTTATATGAGTTACTAGTTTTTGCTCTTGCTTTCCTTTAAGTCGTTATATTTTTCTTTGACCTACTTGTCAGCTTAACTCATTGACTGGATTGATTTTATTGCAAGTTACTTGAATTAGTGTGACGCTAGAAATCAAGTACTCAGATTTGAGGAATTCATTTTGATTAGTCACATAGACCACATTGTTCTCACAGTTTCCGATATCGATGCTTCAGTGGAGTTTTATACTCGCGTTCTTCAAATGGAAGCCATCACTATGACCAATGGTCGCAGGGCATTACGCTTTGGCAACCAGAAGATCAACTTGCAAACTTTAGGGCAAGAGCCTAGAAATAAGGCAGGTGTGGGTTCAGGAGATGTCTGTTTGATCTCGAATTGGAGCATGGATGAGATAGTAAAACATCTCACAGTGCAGAATATTGAGATCAACGAGGGACCAGTAATGCGCTCAGGTGCGGTCGGTCCAATACAATCGGTCTACTTTCTCGACCCAGATAGAAACCTGATAGAAGTTAGCGTCTACAGCGAATAATACTTTAGGGGTAAACTTTTCCACGCCTTGATGCGTAAGAATGCGCTCTGGGTGTATTTTGTGCGGTATTACACCTACTGGTTTAGTACAGTTTCTATCTTAAGGAACCGATGGCACAAGGTAATCAGTCGCTGTATGAAGGTGGTCGTCAGCCTAGTTTATTAGTATTTGCATTGCTCCCTTTACTCATCCTCATTTTCTTGTGGCTTGAGTATCAACCTCTGGGGAGTCGATGGACGTACGATTGGGTTCCTAGCCTTGGTATTAACCTCACTTTTAACCTCGATGGTTTGTCTTTTCTGTTCGCCGCGCTAATCAGTGGTGTGGGTGTCTTGATACAGACCTACGCTTGGTCCTACATGAAAGGCACCAAGTCTCGCTTCTTGTTTCACCTCTACTTAACTCTGTTTATGCTTGCCATGCTTGGCGTGGTGCTGAGCGACAACATCTTGCTTCTGTTTGTGTTTTGGGAGTTAACCACAATAACTTCTTATCTCTTGATTGGCTTCAATCATGAGAATTCCAAGTCTAGAAAAAATGCCCTCCAGTCCTTGATTGTTACCGGCTCCGGCGGGCTAGCCTTGCTGGCTGGACTTATCATGCTTGGGCAGATGGCACAAAGCTATGAGCTAAGCGAGATTGTTGAGAAGGCGTCTGGTTTTCAAGATCATTCGTTGTTTATGCCATCACTTGTGCTGATACTCCTCGGCGCGTTTACTAAATCAGCACAATTCCCATTCCACTTTTGGTTACCAAACGCAATGGCAGCGCCGACTCCGGTCAGTGCCTATCTTCACTCGGCAACCATGGTTAAGGCTGGTATCTACCTGTTAGCGCGTGTGTCGCCCATCTATAGTGGCACTGAGGTTTGGGTTGTTACTCTGATGCTTTTCGGGGGAGTTACCGCGCTATGGTGCGCCTTGGTTGCTCTCAAACAGACCGATCTCAAGTTGATGCTGGCATACAGTACTAATGTGGCCTTGGGTAAACTCACCTTGCTTCTCGGTCTAGGAACGGAGCTTGCCATTGCAGCAGCGATGCTGTTTATCGTGGCGCACTCCTTCTATAAGGCGTCTCTGTTCATGGTGGTTGGTAATATCGATAAGGCGACAGGCACGCGAGATATCCGAATACTGGGTGGATTGAAGTCTTTGCTCGTTCTGAGCTTGGTTGCAGCTGGCATAGCCGCACTTTCAAAATCGGGTGTACCGCCCATGATGGGCTTTCTTAGCAAGGAGTACATGTACAAAGCGGGCTTAGAGTCAGGCTTGTGGATAGCCATACTACTGCTTTTGGTCAACGCGATTATGGTGGCATTGGCGCTCGCTCTGGTCATTAAGCCTTTCTTGCAAAAACCGGCCGAAAGAGTCGTTAGCAAGCCGGTTGAAAGAGACATAGGTTTGTGGGTGCCGCCAATTCTTTTGGCCTTCGCCAGTTTATTGCTTCCGCTGTATGGCCTTAATTGGGTTAATACTCATTTGATTAGCCCGAGTTCACTGGCAATAAGTCCCGCAATGACACCAGAGCTCATTAAATTGTGGCAAGGTTTAAATCTGCCACTTTTATTGAGTGTCATTACCACGGTGCTGGGCATCGTTCTATATCTAGCTATGGCGGCATTCAGCAAGAGATTTGAAGCCATCTCTTTTCCAGATGCTAACAAGGTGTTTGACGCTCTGCTAGAGGGCATGCTTGCGATAGCCAAGTGGCAAACTCGATTGTTGCAACAAAAGCGTCTCAGTCTCTATGTGCTCGGTTTCTTTAGCGTGTTGGGAGTATTGCTGCTTAGCCAGCCTCTATCCGTTTACAACCATCTGTCTCTTGGTCTCAAGCAAGTTGCTTTGTATGAATATGGCCTAGCTGCAATCTTAATTGGCGCTGCACTTTTGTGTGCTATTTCCACCTACAGATTACTTTCAGTTGCCGCTCTTGGTGTAGTGGGCTTTATGACGACCTTGGTATTTATGCTCTACAGCGCACCGGACGTCGCCAAAACCTTGCTCTTGGTGGAGACCCTGATGGTTATCTTTGTGGTCTTGGTGTTGAAACACCTGCCAACACTGGGCTCAGTTCCAAAACATAGCCTTGGTAGGCGCGCATTTCATATGGTCGTGGCTGGGGTGATAGGTTTTTCCGTCACCGCTATCCTAATCACCATAACTTCAACTCCGCTGGATACAGAGCTTGCTGACTTCTTTGCCGAGAACAGTGTACCGGGTGGTCATGGTCGAAATGTGGTGAACGTTATTTTGGTGGACTTTCGAGCCATAGATACCCTAGGTGAGGTGATAGTAGTAGTGATAGCCGGCTTGTCTGCCGTTAGTTTGCTTAAATCTAAGAAGCAAAAGCCGAGCCGTATTCATTCGCTGATCTTCGCCACCACTTCTCATATCGTAGCGGCGCTTATGCTGGTCTTCTCTTTCTATCTACTGCTCAGAGGTCACAATGCTCCTGGTGGCGGCTTTATTGGAGCCTTGATTGCAGTGATTGGTCTCTCTCTACTGATGTTTGCCGAGTCCCCTCGATATGTGCGAAACAGGATAAATCATGCTCCGTTTAGTATTGCCATGTTTGGTGTTCTGCTCAGCCTTACTGCAGGTGCATTAGCTTGTGTTTAATCTGCCTTTCTTAACGGGTCTTTGGTGGAAAGACATTCTGCCACTAGGGACACCTTTGCTCTTTGATGTGGGGATTTACCTTGCGATTATTGGCGGGGTAATGGGGATGCTGCTTCATTTGAATGAGGGGTTGGACTGATGGAAGTGTTATGGAGTTTGGTGGTCGGTGTGTTTGTCGCTATTGGTGTCTACCTGATGCTAGAAAGGCATGTGCTTCGAATGCTTTATGGTCTGATCTTAATCAGCAGTGCAATCAATCTCGCTATTTTCACTGCTGGGCGACTAACCCCGGGTAATCCACCTCTGATTGAATTGGGAAGCTCTTTGCCCGCAGAAGGCGCGGCGAACCCCTTGCCACAAGCCTTGATACTCACTGCGATAGTGATTGGTTTTGGCCTGTTGATATTCGCACTCATGCTTCTGTATCGGGCCAATGTAGAAACGGGCTCTGCGGATGTTGATGAGATGAAAGCGTCTGAGGAGGATAAATGACCTCAGTGCTTCTCACCCTACCTGTCGTTGTTTCACTTGGCATAGCTGTGTTGGCGTTCTTTCTACGTCGCAAGGCTAGGGCAGTGGAGTGGGTGAGTGTTGGTGGGGCTATCGTTTTATTTGGAGTTGCAGGGCTTTTGCTCTCAGATATTTCAGCACTCGGCCCACAAGCTGTTGCCTTTGGGCAATGGATGGCTCCCTTTGGCATAGTATTTATTGCCGATAACACATCAGCTGCCATGGTAATGATCACCGCTATCATAGGATTGGGCATCGTCATCTACGCTATGGCTGATTTGAAAGAGAAACGCTCTTACACCCTCTATCACGTGCTATTTCACGTCTTGCTTGCTGGTGTCTACGGCGCGTTCCTGACTGGGGATTTGTTCAACCTCTACGTCTGGTTTGAGGTAATGCTGATAGCCTCTTTTGGCTTGATGGTACTGGATGCCTCAAAAGTACAAATAGATGGCTCGGTTAAGTATGTGGTACTGAACCTGATTTCTACCTTGGTATTCTTGCTTGCCATCGGTTTGGTGTATGGGGCAACGGGTACGTTGAATATGGCAGACCTTCATGTGAAGGCAGTGCAGATACCTGAAGATACTCAAGCGGTGCTAGGCGCGTTATTGCTGTTTGCGTTTGCCATCAAATCTGCGCTGTTTCCTCTGTTTGCATGGCTACCTGCTTCTTACCACACGCTGCCAAGCGGAGTAGCGGCCTTGTTTGCCGCCTTGCTGACCAAGGTGGGTGTTTATGCCCTTATTAGGGTGTTTACCTTGATTTTCCCGCTCGATGCCAGTGGTTGGCAGCCGCTTCTGATATGGATTGCAGGCTTGACCATGTTAACTGGGGTATTGGGCGCGGCCAGTCAGTACGACATCAAAAAGATCCTCTCGTTTCATATCATCAGCCAGATCGGCTATATGATCATGGGCCTAGCCATTTTTACTCCAATCGCAATCGCCGGCGCTATCTTCTATATCATCCACCACATCATAGTGAAGGCGAACCTGTTTTTGATTGGAGGTTATCTTGAGAGACGATACGGCTCTAGCCAATTGGAGAAGTTAGGCGGGGCTTATAAAGCCATGCCGTATCTTGCGTTTATGTTCTTAATTCCAGCATTTTCACTGGCAGGGTTTCCGCCTCTGTCCGGCTTTTGGGGTAAGTTCTTAGTAATTAAGGCCAGTATTCAAACCGAATACTTTCTGCTTGCTGGCGTTGCCTTACTGGTTGGTTTATTGACTGTATTCTCTATGACTAAGATCTGGAGTGAGGCGTTTTGGAAGGCGAACCCTGACGCTATTGAGTCTAAAACTTTGGATAAAACAACTAACGCTTTATATCTGATTCCAATCACTAGCTTAACTTTGATCAGTTTGATCATTGGGTTGGGGGCCGAACCTTTTTATCAGTTTGCAGTGCTGGCCGCTGAACAACTGTTAAATCCAACCCAATATGTTGAAGCGGTATTAGGGAAGGCGACATGACTTATTTCTTCTTAAACCTATTTCTAGCCGTTGCTTGGATGCTTCTGAACGGTAGCTACAACATAGGGAATTTCGCTCTCGGTTTTTTGGTGGGTTTCTTTGCATTACGACTCAGTCAGCCGTTTGGTTTGAAATCCAGTTACTTCAAGCGTCTTGTGGGGATAATAGCGTTGATAGGATTCTTCATTTATGAAATGGCAATCTCCGTACTGAGAATCACATGGGATGTACTGACGCCCACTCATTTAAGCGATCCAGATATCATCTATGTCCCCCTAGATGTCACAAGCGATCTTGAGATAGCTCTTCTCGCAAATATGGTCTCTCTAACTCCTGGTAGCTTGAGCTTAGATGTGACAGACGACAGAACGCATCTAGTCGTGCATGCTATGTTTGCTCCGAATCATCAAGCGGTTATCGACGAAATAAAAAATGGCTTGGAGAGAAGGATATTGGAGGTGACCCGTGAGTGAATACTTAATGATGGTCATTTCGATGAGTGCTACAGCGCTGTTTTTGAGTTTGTTGCTTGCTTTAGTGCGACTAATCAAAGGACCAACCTAGCGGATAGAGTGGTGGCGCTGGACCTTATTTCTTTTATTACCATTGGCTTTATCGCCTATATACCTTGTACAGTGGACAAAAAGCCTTGCTGGATATCGCAATTACACTAGGGCTAGTCGCTTTCTTAGGCACAATAGCTTTTGCTCGCTACATCGCAAAAATTAAAGATGCGGGGGAGGAGTGATGGACTTTCTGATTATGCTGCTTTTGCTACTCGGCTCCTTTTTCGTGGTTATAGCCAGTGTAGGCATAGTGAGAATGCCAGACCTTTATACCCGAATGCACAGTGCCACCAAGGCTGGCACGGTCGGGTTGAGCTTACTGCTCCTAGCACTAGCATTCGCCATTCCTGAAATCAGTGTTATTTCACGAGTGCTAGGTACTATTCTATTTGTGTTCTTAACCGCGCCCGTGGCAGCACACATTTTGGGCCTTGCTATGAAGCAGACCGGTTACAAGATTTGGCGAAAAGAAAAGTAGTTGGAGCAGGGATAGGTTATTCGTTTACTAAACCTCTAACCTCAAGTAGTTATTAACGACGAAGCACAGCAATCCATCGCCCTAAGTTTAGTAAGCTCGTCAGCGAGGCCGCGACATAGGTAAGGGCTGCCGCCTTGAGGATTTTTTCCGCATGCTTTAAATCACCATCATGTAGGTAGCCACCTTTCTGCAGGATAGGTAGAGCTTTGCCATAACTGGCATCGAACTCCACTGGAAGCGTCATCAAGTGCACTAAGGTACTCAGCGCCATTGAAGCGACACCAATCAACATAGTCAGCGCTCCCGCCTGCGGAACGCGGCTCAGCACTAGGATAATCGGAGCAGCCACTAGCATCATTCCTGCAATTCGTTCGCCGACTATCGCCGTCTTCACGAGTTTTTGTCTCGCTAGAAACAAGGGCTCTGAACGTGAATCCTGAATGGCATGTCCCACTTCATGAGCAGCCACGGTCACTGCAGTCAGTGAGTAGCCAGAGTAGTTGTCTGGTGTCAGACGTACAGCTTTGTCGGCCGGATCATAGTGGTCACCGGCAGAGGTCTCCTCTACCTTGATGTTGTCCAAGCCGAAGCTGTCAAGTAGGTGCCGAGCAAGCTCACTGCCGCTTCCCTTATTGCGGTAGCGATCTGCCGGCTGTCTGTACTTTTCCATTACGTGCTTGACCCACAAACTCGGTAGGAAAACGACTGTCGCGACTATGAGTATTATGATTATCCAGATCATTTAAATCAGCATGTTATGAGCAATTGTGTGGCTATTAAACATTATACGCATAGAAATTAGTAGCAGATGCTTGCCGATACTGGGGTAGCTTGAATGCGGCATTTCCGTTTTGGCGTTTCAGTCGAGGTAGGCTGTTTTCGACCGGAACGAACCATCTTTCCCGCACCTCAAATACACCTATTAAATATGTTAATACTTACTACTTTTTGATTGTCGCTTTGTGCACATAGACTACTCCTCAGGTTGAAGACTGAATCAACTACAAACGTATCCAGTCATTTCGAGCAAGGGTGCCAAGCGCTAGGTAGTTTAATTGGTTTGAGCGTGGAGGATTCTACGCTCAAATCTTTACTTTTCTTGATTGTAAGACAGAACTCAAGGCGATTCGCAAAAGCATGTGGTGTTGAATGCGAAAAAACTAAGAGCAAGAAAGCAACATGCAACTAGCATAGGTTTTTACAAAATTATAAGGTGCTGAGAGTGATTTTTCAGAGTATACCAATTGCAGAAACTGTAGCCCCTAAAACAAAAGACGCAATCCGTCAGGAGTTGAATCGTCTAGGTATTACCTTTCTTGAACTTGAAGGGGATAAAGGGACTAAATTCGTGTTTAATGAACCTCTTTTCGAAGAAATCTTAGAGCATTTCCCTAGTCCAAATTGTATAGCTCGATACTTTAAACCTGTTATGTCTACTCATTGAACTGAGAAAGTATTTCTGAATTTTTGCCCTAGATAAAAGCAATACTGAACCGACGGTCATCGTATCCGAAGAATGAATTCTCAACGCCGATTGATTTGCATTACAGGCGTTGAGAGTGCGTTGATGCGCTTACTTCTTACTGCCTGCCGCTTTATTTCTCACCATATTACGTATTCGAGCGCTTCTTTCAGCGGAGCCTTGACTGGCATCAGAAGGGTTGTTCGTGCGGGTTTTACGGTTTTTAAAGGCTGGCTTACTGTGCATTTTCCGCAACAGGGCATCACGGTTTTTGGCTCGTACCCTGCTTGCTCTACGCGTCGAATCGTGTGACCGATCAACGACTCTACTTGTTGTAACGTCAGTTCTTCTTCACGGCTGACAAAAGATACAGCGTGTCCTTTTTGGCCGGCTCGACCTGTTCGTCCAATACGGTGAACATAATCCTCAGCCAAAAATGGCATATCGAAATTCACTACGTGTGGAAGACCTTTAATATCTAAGCCGCGAGCAGCTACATCGGTTGCAATCATCACACGTGCCTTGCCTTCTTTAAACTCGCTGAGCGCTCTACGGCGAGCACTCTGTGCTTTATCACCGTGACATAGCACAGCTTTAATACCGTCCAGTTTGAGTTCTTTCAATAACATGTTGGCCGTTTCTTTGTAGTTCACAAAGACCAATACCTGTTTCCAATTCTTGCGACCAATAAGTTCAGATAGCATTTCATTCTTTCTTTCTTGGTCCACCGGATAGACAACATGTGCGACAGTGTCTGCCGTCGCGTTTTCTTGAGTCACGGATACTCTTTTCGGTTGGCTCAACATTTCGGCCGCTAGTTTGTTCATTTGCGGAGAGAACGTTGCCGAGAAGAGCATAGTCTGTGGCTTTGTTGAAACACCAGACATAATGGTTTCAATAGATGAAATAAAGCCCATGTCTAACATACGGTCGGCTTCATCGAAAACCAAGAATTCAAGGTTCTGTAGGGAAACACTTTTCTCGTCTAGGTGCTCTATTAAGCGACCTGGTGTTGCAACTAAAATGTCGACACCGTTCTTTAGCTGTTGAATCTGAGACGATATTTTCACGCCACCATAGATGGCAGAAACACTTAATGATGTGTACTTGATATAATCTTCAATGCTTTGCGCTATCTGCGCCGCCAATTCACGAGTTGGCGCAAGAATCAATGCTCGCGTTTGAAAATGGTTATTAGCTTTATTCTTGTCTAATAGTTGCTGAATAATCGGCAGAGCGAATGCAGCGGTTTTGCCAGTCCCTGTTTGAGCATTCGCTAGGATATCGTATCCTTTGCGAGCGAGTGGGATTGCTTTCTGCTGAACAGGAGTAAGTTTTTCGTAGCCGCACTCGGACAGTGCTCTCACAATTTCTGGAGAAAAGTTTTGAGATGAAAATGACATTGTTGTGTTCCTAAATCAAACGGCTACGATCACGTAAAGCATAACCAAAATAACGGTCGCAGATTGTAGAACAAACTGTATAGGAACGGCAGGTTTTATGCCAAATCGTCGTAATAAGTTTGAAAATACGACGATTTAATGAGCATAAGTTCCAAGGAGGCGATATTTTATCTAATTTGGTCTTCAAATTAGGAATCTGGGTACGAAAAAAGTAAGTTGAATTGCGGTCAATCAATTAAAAGAGGAGCATAGTAAGAGCTCCTCTTCTTGTGCCGCTAGAAAGTACGATAATTAGACGCGCCTGGTTTTCAAAGCGCTATCTCTAGCGAACAGGTGAGACAAACCCCGGTGGTTTAAGAGCTACTAGAGAGCAACTAACCGCTTGTACGATGTTCTCAGCCGTATTGCCAATAACGATTCCCGGGATACCGGTACGAGCCAGTGTACCCATCACCAAAACATCAATCTCGTGCTCGTCTACCCAGTCAGGTATCAGCTCATCCGGTTCTCCGTGAAGGTGATGTACAACGATGTCGCCAGAGATCCCTGATTCGGTGACGAGATGATCTAACGCCTCTCGGTGGGTCTGTTTGGCGGCTTCAATTTCTTTGTCCAACTCACCTTCCTCTATCTTGATCCAAGCATGGTCTTGCAGATATCGCTCTAGTTGGTGCTCCCAACAGGAGAGTAGGTGCAAACGACTGCCACAACTGTGTGCGATTGAACTTGAGAGTTCAAGAAGGCGAAGGCTTAGAGCTTTGTGCTCGTCATCGGTGATCATAGGGTCGACCGCTACGGCGATTCTGCGCTTACTTGTTGGTTGATGAGTGAGTCTATTTAACCACACAGCTGAAGGGCATTTTCGAAGTAAGGTCATATCGATGGCTTTGAAACCTTTTCCGTCGATAGGCTCTGCGTCTTTGATCACCAAATCATGTGAGGCATTCTGAACGGCCTGAATAACATCTACCGCAGGGTTTTCACCGCATACCACATCCAGAGGGAAGGGAACGGACTCCTCGTTAATGTCATGTACTGAACGGCTTTCTTGTATCTGTTGATTAACGGAATGGACCAAAGAGTTTTCGTAACTGGCCTGATATTCGGAGAGATTAGATGGTAGTGATGGGCAAAACAATAAACCCTGAACGGGAGCATTATTATTATGAGACAGTCTTAATGCCTGTCCTATGGAGTCACTGTGGCTCTTCAGTCCGTGGCTGACGTAAAGTATGTTCTTAAACTTTTTCATTCCTACCTCCTAAGTGTCAAAGCAGGTTGATTAGGAACAAGTACAACGCCTGTCGAGGCTCTTGTTTACACTGATTCATCCATTTTATCTTCACCTCCATATGGGTTCAAACGCAGCAAAAATTCTCAAATATTCTTGTTGTTGCGATTCACTTATTTCTTATTTATATCAGCTAGTTAAATAGCTATGGTAACAATGGGTATTTATAAGAAACGTCCTAATATGATCTTAGCATCAAACTCCCGCGTATACCCACAAAGTGGTAGTCATATTAGTGTCACCATATCGCGTTAGCGTAAGTTAAGTATAAGGTTGAAAAGGAGGGTTAGAGTCTATTTTTAGCACTGACTGTGCTGTGAACATCTTAAGGAGGAACTATGAAAGTTTGCCCATCTTGTTACAGTGAATTCGTCTCTCGCAACGGCATTGGAGTTTGTCCAAGACATGAAATTGGAGAATGTCGCTACGACGCTTATGAGTTACACAGTCAAACCCTAGATCTCCGGAGCGCTGAGTTTAGGGAGCAAAAAGAGGGTCAACCTCCCACTGAATTGGTTTAGCGTGAAAGGGTGAGCATGGTGCTCACCCTTTTTCGTTTTGACGGATGAGATCAGTCTAAAGTGAGTTATTGAGTTTCGGTTTGAACATTAAGATGTGCGCGTATTTTGAACAAACCGGAGACGACCATGTCGCTTAAAAATAAAACCGCACTTACCTTTATTGTTGCAGGTCTAATGAGTACTTCTGCTTTCGCTCGTGACACTAGCCAAACCGCAAACGAGCGGACCGCGCTTCCAGAAGCCGGTATTGGACTAACGGCTGGTGCTGATTCGTTACCAAACTTCACTTTTAAAAAGCACAAGAAAGTCGAGCGTGTGGACAACACAGCTCAAATCATCGACCCTAATCACGATGACTTACCAGGTGCAATAGGCTGGTCTGTACCTGTAGATTCACTTCCAGATTTCCACTTGAAACACAAGAACAAAGTAGACCGCTAATTGGATGGCAAAATGAAGATAGGTATTGAAAGCAGCGTTGTTTCAAAAGCACTGCTTTCATCGCCTTTTAAAGGATGTTTGTAAGATGGGTTCCATTGATGTAGTCGAACTCTAGCCATCGACCCAGTTTCCGCCTCGGTTATCTGGCCCCATGGTGACTGAACTATTTTTTATCGGATATACGGTTAAACCGTTCACTAATTTCCACTGATGGCTGTCTCTGGTTTCTGCCGGTAAGCTATCTGCTCGAACCAATATATATCCGCGCTTTTCCTTGAACAAAACTTTATTCACTCGAGCTAGTCTATCTTGACAATTTTGTTTTCGAACATGGTTTGAACCAGGTTCTACGCGATACATCAGCTCTACCAATTCCTGCATTTCTTTTAATTCGTCTTGAGCCACAAGAAAGACAATGACATCTTCTGTTTCCAAATCCCATGTATACACATCTGTGCCTTGTTGGAGATCTATCCCCATGATCTCGGCGAGTTGAGTTTTATTCTTTGGTAGCGATTTCATTTTGGTTCTCACAGTAGAAAAGTGAACATATCATACATTAAAGATATTAGGTACGCTAAATTTTAATGGAAGAGAACTATAGGAATGAACAACAGCAGAGCTCAATGCGTAAACCTTATTTGAGTCATACAAAAACAAGGAATCGTTTATGCAAAGGCTATTCTTATTTTCTCTTCTAACCGTTCTGTCTGCAGGTGTATATGCCGCAGGTTCTGGTTCAAGTTTTAGCAGTTTGACGAAGTCTGAAAAGCTCTACAATCAAGGCGTGGAACTGATGCGTGACAATGAGTTTCGTGAGGCGGAGCGCAAGTTTAGAGACGCCTTGAAACGAGACAAGGACTGGGCGGAAGCACATAACAACCTTGCTTACGTTTTGAGAAAGCAGGGTGAGATTCATTACAACACGGCGCTTTTTCACTACAACAAGGCCATCGAAATTAATCCGAAGCTATCAGAACCCTACATGTATCGAGGCGTTTTGTACGTTCAGATGGGTAATGAAGAAATGGCGGAAGAGGATCTCGCTCGTCTAAACAAAATGAGCCCAAGGTTGGCAAAAGAGCTCAGCTACGTGATTGATAACGGTAAAGAGAAAAAACCAGAGCAGTTCTTCGGTGTATCTAAAAAATAAACGACTGAGGTTATCAGTCGTTTAAAGAGATGAGAGCCGTGTCCTTGGCTTTAAAGTGTTAAAAAAGGATAGTTAGTTTAGGGACACGACAGTTGTATTATTTAGCAGAAGCAGCGGCTGCGGCGGCTGATTCATCAATGAAGCTGTGTACTGCTTTCAATATCGTCTTCTTGATGTCACTTATCTGTTTAGAGTGAGGGCACCATAGCGCCATACCAAATTTGAAGCCTTCTATCATTTGATCGACTTTCAAGATTTCGACATCCTCACTAACGTGTTTAGACCTTACGATACTTTTTGGTAGCAACGTCCATCCAAGTCCCAAACCGACCATCTTGATGATCAGAGCTAGTTGGTCAACTTCTTCATGTTCTGAGCTTAATACAACCTTATCTCTCATGCCTTCCTCTACTAGAGAGCGAAGTACGAACTGCCTTTCACGACTGAGAGTGGCGATGGCTTTGTCTGACTTGAGTTTGGATAGCACTCCGCCTTTTTGCACAAAGGCTAAGAATTCGAGGTGTCCAAGGAAGGTGGCATCTAGGCTGTGTATAGCACGGCTGTCATGCACGTTTACTAAGCCAAAGTGTATCTCACCACTTTGTAATCCTTGTTTGATTTGGCTCTTATTCCTAACGATAAAGTTTACCCGCATCATAGGAAAATCTTTGGCCAGTTGAAGCCTGATGTCAGATAGTGCCTTGTGAGGTATGACGCTTGAGTAGGCGATAGTGATATTTTCTAGACCGCCATAAGAGAGGCTAAGTGCTACCTTATCGAAGGTGCGAGCCTGCTCAATGGTCTGTTTGGCATAGTGATAAAGCAGTTCGCCATCTTCGGTTGGCTCCACTGAGCGACCAATACGCTCAAACAGTGAAACGGCTAGTTGGTCTTCAAGATTTGTTACCACCTGGCCTATGGTGGTTCTGTGTTTGTTGAGTTTAACTGCTGCTTTGCTGAAAGAGCGTTCATTGTAAACGGTCACGAAAGCGAGAAGTTGTTCAAAGCTAAAATTCATAGAGGGTGCTTGCCTTGTGTGATTCTTAAAACTTGGGCATTCCTTTGGCCTCATTAAGTAATAGACAAAAAGCTCGCTGATGAACAGCGAGCTAACATTTTTCTTTAAAAATTATATGCTTATTTGTACTCGTATACACGAGCAACGTAGTGGTATACGCCTGAATCACCGATGTAATTTTTGTACAAGTCTACAGAGAAGTAATCCGGTTGATCGGCATCGATGCGTTCTGCGATTTTAACGCTTAGAGTGTCTAGATCGTGCATGTCATAAACAAAAAACTTGCGAACTTTCTCCAAGTCCATCTTTTTCGCAAGCTTACGAGAAATATACATCTCATGGTGTTCGGCTACGATAATGCCTGACACTTCAACTTGCTCAAAGTTAGGGTCTGTGTCGATGTTTACTAGCATTTCTGCGTCAGTAACAGTCTCAAGTTGAGCCATGTTTTGGTCAAGTTGCTGAACCTCTTTGCTCGGTGTGTGAGCTGCAAAAGCAGAAGAAGTTACAGCCAAAAGGCTCAGTGCAATAAGTGATTTTTTCATTGGGGGTACCTTATTAATAGGGAACGTCTGTGGTCCAAAGTTGATGCTTGGTCGCCTTGTTGTAGCCATAGTTGTAGAGGGCCTTCATATAAGTGCTGTCAAACATCTGCTTTGATTGTGCTTGGGGAGTAAACCTATCGTCGATATAGGTAAACTCGAGTTCGAGGTCTTGGACCTCACTGAAATACATCATGCGATACAGGTCGCCGCGGGTTTGTTGCAAGGTCAGTGACTTCACGCTCTGCGTAAGTAGGTCCATGCCTTTGTCTTTCACTTGTTGATAAGGCATCTTTAGAACGCCATTGCGGATAACCTGAATCTTTGGTGATTTCTCAAGACCAAGTGCATGGTTGATCTTCTTGAAGTCGATGTTGCTTGCCTGAAGGAACATTTGGCTGATAGGCCACCGTCCACATGCATCTCTTCTAGAGGCTGGCCGTTTAGCTCAACATCGATAAACTGCGGTGGAAATACACCAGGAATAGAAGCGCTGGCCACCAATACCTGATGGAAAAGTCGAGCTTTGTCTGGATTCTCGCTTGCTGCAATTTCACCTAGGTTCCACACCACCATTTGCTCAGAATCAAAGTGGGTAGTACCAATTAGCAGGCGACGACCGTTGCGATGTTGCTGAGCAACCTGTTCAATCATTTCATCGCTGTAGGTTTGTTCTATGAAAGAGAAAAGGTCTTCTCCGTTGGTAAAGGCGTCTTTAAAGATGGTGTTGAGAAAGTTACGTTTACCAAGAATCATCTTATCGTTAAGACCCAGCATGACTTCTTCTAGACGGTCGATCTCTTCGCCACCAACAAATACAAATGGAGCAAGTAGAGCGCCGGCACTCACGCCAGTGATGATGGAGTAGTCAGGCAATGTGTTTGAATCATGTAAACCCTTGATAACACCTGCGCCAAATGAACCTTTAGCGCCACCACCAGATAGCACCAAAACATTGAGTTGGTCGCCATTCACACGGATTGGGGTAGTGTGATTGTCTTCTGAGTAAAGGTAAGAGATATCCTCTCCAAGCCAAGTGCGTAGAGGCTCTGCTTCTTGTGTTGAAGACTCCATAGGCAGAGTGACTTGGGTGTAATTGTGCGCGTCAACTCGCTTGTCTAGCTTGTGCGGTGTCGAGCAGGCGGTCACCAAAAGTGAGAGTGAAACGACTGCCAGAGTGGTTTTAAGAGATTTCATGATTTTCCTCTGTCATTGCCACCCTCTGTGCCGGTGACGCTGTGCTTTCTTATCCTCGAAAGCGGTTGATTAAGTGCTGGGAAGTTTACGGCTTATGCGTATAGTTGATTAATCGCTTTAGTAGGATGAAACCCATCCAATTCAGGCGACCAGAGCTAGGCTCTGATCACTGCCTTATTGGGTTAAGCGATTTTCTTTGGTTCGAAGTCATGGGTAGGTTCAATAAACTCATATTGACCTGCAATGGTTTGCAACTCCCATGTATCTTGGTCTTGGGTCACCTCAAGCACGCCATATACGGCGTTGTTGGTATGACGGAAAGCCGCCACTGGCGACATCTGCTTAGTGATGCACGCGGTAAAGATAGCGGTGATCAGATCGCCTACACCTACAGGTGCTTTTTCAAATCCAGCTCAGGTCGCTGCACTAGGTAGCATGCCTTTGGGGTGGCTAACATAGCGGTAAAGGTCCCCTCGGCTAACGAATGCAGATGTTTAACCAATACCAGTCTTGGGCCTAGCTCTAGGGCCTTTTTACATGCGGTTACTGCATCGTAAAGAGAGTGGATCTCTACACCGGTGAACTGAGCAAGCTCGAACTGGTTAGGCACGATCACATCGGCCATAGGCATCAGTGTTTTGGTCAGCTCTTCTGTTACACCCTCAGGCACAATGCAGCCTTTTTCTGGGTCGCCCATCACAGGATCACACACGTAAAAGGCTCTGTGGTTAGACTCTTTCACTTGGTTTACTGTATCTGCCACGGCTTGACACTGTTCAGCGCTGCCTAAGTAGCCAGAGATAACCGCTTGGCAGTCTTTCAGCTTGCCAATGTTATCTAGGCCCTTGGTGAGGTTACGAATCTCTTCGGCGCAGAATTTTTGCCCAGTCCACCCTTCATCGTATTGGGTGTGATTCGAGTATTGCACCGTGTGGATTGGCCAGGCTTCAATGCCCATTCTTTGGATTGGAAATACGGCAGAGCTGTTTCCTGCATGTCCGTATACAACATGCGATTGGATTGAAATTATTCCGTCCATAATTGTTTCTCGTTTTAAATTTTTGGGTTAATTCAGTAGGGCGATATAGGTTTGGATGATCGCCAGATTCACTATGTCGATAAAAAATGCGCCAACTAACGGCACCACAAAATAAGCCTGTGTTGAGGGGCCGTAGTGCGAGGTGATGGCATTAAGATTCATCATCGCCGTTGGTGTCGCGCCCATTCCGAAACCCACATGGCCTGCTGACATTACTGCGGCATCGTAACTTCGCCCCATGACTCTGAAGGTCACCCAGTAGACAAACAGTAGGGTGAACAGAATCTGAGCCATTAAGATCGCGAGAAGCGGTAGGGCTAGATCGAGCAGATTCCACAGTTTGAGCTCCATTAGAGCCATCGACAGGAACAGTCCTAGGGTTAGGTTACCGACCTGGTTTAATTCACTGCGGGATTTGTCCAAAGCCTTTTGAATCCCAGAGATATTTCCAACAATTACCCCAAGGGCAATGGCATACACAAAATTAGGAACAAACTTAAACAGCTCGTAGCTACTGAGCAGTTGATGCAGCTGCTGTGCACATAGGGAACTAACAAGTAGCAGTGCTCCTGACGTTAGCCATTTCGCAGGTGATATACCTTTGGTTTGACCATGGCGCTGCTGTTTTGGGATGTACTTGCTGTGCTCAGTTTCATCAAACGAGGCCAGCTCGTTGTTCTGAATCAGCTTTTTCCCAAGAGGACCACCGAAGATCCCGCCCACAACCAAACCAAAAGTGGCACACGCCATGGCTATCTCTAATGCGTCATCGATGTGGAACTGTTCCGCAAAGATGGATGCCCAGGCAGCACCAGTACCATGTCCACCAGACAAAGTGATGGAGCCAGCGAGCAAGCCGAGCATAGGGTCAAGGTTAAGCACCTTAGCTAAAGCAAGACCGACCACGTCTTGAAACACGATGAATAGCGTGGCGCAAAACAAGAATGCGAACAGAACCTTACCACCATGTCGAAGCAGTGCTAGATTGGCTGAGTAGCCAACACTGGCAAAGAACATCAACATCAAGGTCGTCTTTAACGGCAGATCAAATACAAGGTCAATGCCGTGTAGGTGACAGGCTGTTGTCAGCAGAGCTACGACGATTCCACCGATAATCGGCGCTGGAATGTGGTATTTAGCCAGCAATTTGACTCGCTTTAGGATTGCTAGGCCTAGAAATAGAACCGCAATCGCGATAGTAAATGAGATAGTTGCGTTAAATGAGAATGTGCTCATTGGTTTCTCCTCCTTTTGAAAAAACAAGCCTCGGTATACCGAGGCTTGGATACTGCTATTTCAAATTCAGAGGCTTAGCCTTGGAACTCAGCGAAGTACTCGTCTAGCACTTTGCGAGTAGCGCGGCCGATTAGCTCATACTCGTGGTGAGTAAGGTTAGCTAGAGACACACGAACAGAAGCGTGTACTACGTCGAAGCCGTTACCTGGTAGAAGGATCACACCGGTTTCTTGAGCTAGGCGGAATAGGAAGAATTTGCCTTTTTGGTTCTCTTTGAACCACTGTACGAACTCTTCGCCGTATAGCTTGCCGCCTAGAGTGTCTAGCTCTAGAAGTGTGTAGTAGTCAACGCGGTCTTTGTTCTCTTCAACTTCAACACCCATGTTGCTGTATAGAGTTCTGTAGCGATCGCGGATGATGCGTTTACATGCTGCTTTGTAGTTCTCTTCAGAGTCCATTAGGCAGTTTAGAGAGAACAGAGCCATCTGAACTTGTTGAGGCAGAGATAGACCAGCAGTGTGGTTTAGAGCAACGCTACGGCTGTCAGCAACGATACGGTCGATGAACTTGATGTCGCGTGGTTCTGGAGTCAATGTTTTGTAACGATCGTCCAGTAGGAGTTGCTCTTCTTCAGTTTTTGCACGCATTGCATCGTCGAACACGTTGTTGTGTTGGATTGCAATGGTACCTAGACGCCAGCCAGTCGCACCGAAGTATTTAGAGAACGAGTAAACACATAGAGTGTTGTATGGCAGTTTTGCGAATAGAGATACAAAATCATCTGCAAATGTGCCGTATACGTCATCTGTGATGATGAATAGGTCACTACGCTGCTCGTTCACAAAGTTTGTTAGGTTATCTAGAGTCTCATCAGAGAACTTAACAGAAGCTGGGTTTGCTGGGTTAACCACGCAAAGCAGTTTGATGTCAGTGTCAGCCAGTTTTTCAATCTCTGACATAGGTAGCTGCCAAGTTGTCTCGTCTAGACGAAGTTCTACGATCTCCAGTTCGTACTCAGAAAGCTCAGGGATTTCTAGGTATGGAGTGAAGATTGGAGTGATAAGTGCAACCTTGTCACCTTTCTTCAATAGACCGTTGTGGAACATAGTCTGGAAGCTGTAGGTCATAGACGCAGTGCCACCTTCAGTAGCGAACAGATCGAAGTCTGTAGTCATTGGCATTGGGCCGTACATCTCTTCTGCAATGTACTGTTTTACAACAGATTCGATGTTAGTCAGCATGCGTGGTGGTACAGGGTAGTTACATGCAAGGTATGCGTTTACTAGCTCGTTTAGGAATGCTTGTTTTTCGATGCCTAGGCGGTCTTTTGCATAGCTTAGAGACTTCTCAAGGAACTGAACGCCTTTGTCTGTTTTGTTGTCAGCTGCGAATGTATCGAAACGCTCAACAATGCCAACACCATCAGGGATACCGCCGAAGCCAGCATCTAGGTAAGAGTAGTTACGCTCTGCTTCGTTTACAGCAAACTCACCAAGGCGGATGAATGCTTTACGTGGAAGCGTTGCTAGGAAGTTAGGGTTACCGCGGCCAGCGTCAAGTAGAGCGCGGTCAGGCACAGTTTGTGCAACTTCGATTAGTTTGTCTTTTAGCTCAAATGGGCTTAGGTCAGCGTATTTAGAAAAGTCGATTGAAGTAGTCATAATATTTACCAATTATTCAGTTTTAAAGTGATGAGCGCCTCACCTGGATGAGGCGACTATATATTCGTTGTTACATGCCAGCGTTAAGAGTGATGACGCCAACGATGATTGGACCCCAAAGGGTGAGCAGTACGTTTGCTACTGCGTAGGTCACTGTGAATGAGAACACTGGAGTTGCGTTGCCAGTTTTTTCCATCAGTGCTGCGAATGCAGGGTTTGCGCTACGTCCGCCAGTTACACAACCTAGGGCCTCGACTGGGTTCTTGATTCTCAATACAAAGTAAGAGAAGAAGAACGAAATGATCTGCGGGATGATGGTTACTGCCATACCCAAGAACAGTAGAGTCATGCCGTGTTCTTTGATGGTCTCAACTGCTTGAGGACCAGCCTGAAGACCTACGATGCCCACGAATGCTGCTAGACCAAAGTCACGGATGAAGTTTGCTGCACCCTCAGGGAACTGAGCCACATGTGGGTTCTTGCTGCGTAGCCAACCAACAACCAGACCTGATACCAAACAGCCTGCGCCAGAGCCGATGGTTACTGGGATACCCGCAATCTTGAAGTTAATAAGACCAATCAAGAAGCCAGCTACCATACCTAGACCAAAGATGATGAAGTCCGTGATGGTTGCAGAACCTAGGCGTTTACCTATGTTGTTCTCAACGCGGTTGATGTCTTCAGCGGTACCCGTTAGTTGGATAATGTCGTTTTTCTTAACGATCAGATCCGGAGTTACCTCGATTGGTGCGCCTTCACGGATGTACTCGGTTACGTAAAC
Source organism: Vibrio ishigakensis (assembly GCA_000830475.1). Lineage (GTDB taxonomy): Bacteria > Pseudomonadota > Gammaproteobacteria > Enterobacterales > Vibrionaceae > Vibrio > Vibrio ishigakensis_A. The sequence continues at coordinate 311,667 of BBSC01000002.1, forward strand.
GCCGCGATAGGTATCTTTGTTAGTCTGTTCTTTGATCTGACGAACTGATTTACCAATGATCGAGTGGTTGTCTGCGATAAGCTGACGGTTCTCTTCAATGATTTCGTAGTTCTCAGGTAGAGAAACCTCTGCACCAATGTTCTGCTGTTGAATCTCATGCACGGCATTACGGCGGCCAGTGATGATGATTAAGTCGCCTTCACGAAGGGCGGTGAACTTGTCTAGCTCAAGTGGTTTACCGTCACGCTCAGCCAGTTCAATGCAGGCTTGCAAAGAGTTTTGATTTAACTGACCAATGGTTTTGCCATTGATAGAGCTGTCTTTTGTGATGCTATAAGCACGAGTCACAAGAGAAGTTAGGGCATTGAATTCGCCAGGTGCCAACTCGTGTTTACCGTCAGAGCTTTCTTTTTCAAGCTTGATTGCTTCAGCACGGATGTCCCACTTCATTAGCGTTGGGAATACCCAAGTCACCATTAGGATTGGACCTAGAGAACCAAAGATGTAAGTTACCGCGTAACCCACCGCTACGTTGGTTTGCATTATGTGCTGAGCTTCTTCCGATACACCTAGGCGAGCGATTGCATCACCTGCAGTACCGATAATTGCAGACTGAGTTAGACCACCAGCCGCTAGACCTGCCGCTGTACCACGGTCAAGATCGAACATATAAGCTGCTGCCAACACACAAAGCAGACCAGACACAGTCATTACCACTGCAGAAAGCAGGATATTGATGGTTCTGAAGTTCAGTGCTTTAAAGAATTTTGCACCGCCTTGATAACCTACAGCGTAGATGAACAGGGCGAAGAAGATGCTTTTAACACCTGGGTCAATATTCACACCGAATTGACCAATTATTACACCCATCAAAAGCGTACCGGCTACACCGCCAAGAACGAAGCGGCCAATAGTGATTTTACCCACCATGTAACCTAGAGAAAGGGTAATAAATAGTGCAATAAAAAGGTGCCATTTCAAAAAGATTAGAAATAAGGTCCATAACCAATTTACTCGTACTATTAATTAAGTTGTTTATATAAAAGAGGAGAGATTAATTATCTCTTTGTAATTTGTAAGCGTCATTCTCGCTACGGGATGAATAATATTAATATTCGGGTGCAGTAAGTAATCACGGTTGATGGATCAAATCCTCAAGTGGCCCATTTAGGCCTGAGATCTGAAGTTAAGTTATTGTTTATATAAGCTTTTAGTGGCAGGGGGGGAATTTATTTATTTTTAAAATAACTAAATTTGGGTATTAAATAACCTTTATTCTGATTTTGGTGATCTAACTGGAAAATATATTGGAGTAGATGTGTGGGTTTGGTCCTACAAACGTGATTGTGGACATTCTTCTTATATATGTAGACTACGCCGTGTTGAAACGATTGAGATATAGATAATGAATCCAGTGCCACATGAATTAATTTGGGGAGAGATATATTTTCCTCCTCTTTTATTAGTTGTAGCCCTAGCTTATGCACTTACCTTGGTTCTAGGCAGTGTCTCCAACAAACTAGGTCTGCACAAATATATTGCTCATCCGGCACTGGCTGAACTGTGTTTGATAGTGATCTTAACTGGCGTCATCGGCCAATTTATTCCGATTTTCTAAGGTAACTTATTGTGATTAAACGTTATTTTATCACTCTGCTACTCGTGGTAACCGCTGGCGCAGTGATCTTCAATTATTATGAAACCTACTCTGATACTCCATGGACTCGAGATGGCCAGGTGAGCGCCTATATTGTTTCTATTACGCCGAGGGTGACTGGACAAGTGACCGAGGTATACGTAGACGATAACTCACGCGTAGAGAAGGGAGATCTCTTGTTTGAGATTGATCCAGCTATCTATTCTGCGGCTTACCACAAAGCTGTGGCAACACAGGGTCAAGCGCAAGCTTTGCTCTCTAAGGCGCGCAACAACTTACAACGCACGTCTGAACTTGAAAAACGTATGCATGGTGCAGTGCCAACACTGACATTGAATAATCTGACCAATGAGGTTGAGTCAGCTGCGGCGAACCTTGATTTAGCCAAGGCGAATGTTGAAGAGGCAAAGCTAAATCTGAAATACACCAAGGTATATGCACCCACTGACGGCTTTATTACCAATCTGAACTTGCGTGTCGGTTCACAGGTAGTGGCAAACGCGCCTGTTGTAGCACTGATTGATGAAAATAGCTTTTGGATTGAAGGTTATTTTAAAGAGACGGATCTCGTGGGTGTAAACCCAAATGACAAAGCATATGTGACTCTACTGATGCACAATCGCATGACCCTAGAAGGGGAGATCAAAAGCATTGGCTACGGTATTGCAAAGTCTGACGGCAGTACAGGCAATGACCTACTGCCTAACGTAAACCCAAACTTCCAATGGATTCGTCTGGCGCAGCGTATTCCTGTGAAGATCAAGCTGACCGATATCCCAGAGGATCTTCAGTTACGCGTTGGCATGACCGCCTCCATCCAGATTGTTAAGTAGACTTGGCTATGTTGAGTCTAACCACAAAAGAGGCGATCAAGGTCGGCCTGTCTATCGCAATCTCTATATGTCTAGCGCTTTGGTTTGGCTGGGAAAAGCCTTACTGGGCGGCTATAGCGGTTGTGGTAATGGCAGTTAACGAGAGCTTTGCACACTCGATACAAAAGGGTAAGAACAGGATCTTAGGAACTTTGTTGGGAACCACCTACGCCTTCTTTTGATAGCCATGTTCTCGCAGCAAAGATTTCTGTTTATCTTTTTCTTTACCCTGTTTATGGCGCTGAGCCTGTATATGTCCAGCAATGAGAAACATGGCTATATCTTTTCTATTGGCTTCGTTGTGTGTGTCATCGTCTCGTGCATGGGCAGTTTCGACAGTGAAATGACCTTCCACTTCGCAGTGCTCAGATTCCAAGAAACGCTATTGGGCGTGTTGGTGTTTAGCTATGTGTTCAGGCTGTTATGGCCGATGAATACCGAGAAGGTGTTCTACCAGCTTATCGATGACGTGCAAGAAGCACTGTTTGAGAAGCTAAATGGCAAGGGAGCCTTAAGGGTGTTGAAGCCAAGCTAGGTAAAGCTGAGCAAATCTTAGATTTGCCTCTAACAGGCAGCTTCGAGCTTAAAGAACACAAGGAGCTTTGGCAGTTGCGACTGCAAGAGCTTAAGCTAATAACTCATCACCTAAAGGATGTGGATGTAGAGAGCGATAGAGCCTCGTATGCTGAGCTTTACGAGAGGCTTCTTAGCTTTGATAAACATCAACCAGACACTGCGCTGATCTCTGATAAATTTTCTAGTTATTTGGACATGCATCAGAGTTGGCCGGAGAAGAATAAACTGGCGGAGTTTGACGCTCGAATCTGGCGAGTAGTGCAGGGCGTTTCCATGTTCTTGGCTGCGGTTGCCTTGTGGATCTATCTGCCTGTGCCGGGCGGTTATATTTTCCCTATGCTAGCGGCAAATCTATCAGCCATGCTCCAACTATGCCTGCGGCAGCGCTAAAGCAAGCATTTTGGGGGGTATTAGGATTTGGCGCTGTGTACATCACAGAGTATGTATTTGTTATGCCTATGATGACTGAGTTATGGGAACTGGCGGTATTTTACTTCATCAATGTTGTTGTCGTGTGGAAGGTATTTAATACCCCAGCCTTATCATGCAACGGATTCTCGGTGTGAATATGCTGGTGGTACTGACCGCTAGTGCTTTGAGCCTCACACCAAGCTATTCAATCACCACACCACTGATGATGGTGGTGTATTTAGTTATTGTTCTGATGCTGGGTAAGCTCTTTGCTGACCTGTTTAAACGAACCGCTTAAGCCTCACTAGAGGCTTTTTGCATTTCTTCGAGGTCTTAAATACAAAACTAATTCTACTTTTTTCCTCAGGTATCAAATGGTGACTAAGTGATACGCAATATAAATGGCCTTATAATTTATGTTGTAGCTACAACATAATATCCCTACCATTCGTGCTACTACTTTTGAGGTAATAGTTTAACTGTAAGGTAATCCCATGAAATCGAACGAGTTTGAGTCTGATCAGAGCGCTACTCCGCTACTGAATGAATCGATTTTCTTTTTGATGGGGGTCGTGTATCGACGCTTCCGAAATGAAGCCCAAGAGCAGTTACTTGAGCAGCACGACATTACTACCGAAATGCAAAAGGCATTGGAAATCTTGAGCTTTTATCAAGAATTGCCGCAGCAAGCCCTCGCCGACAAACTGATGAAAGAGCGAAGCACCGTTAAGCGCCTAGTGGATAACATGCATAAGCGCGACCTGGTCGAATTCATCCCTCATCCAACTAACCTCAAAGTAAAACTTATCAAACTAAGCGCCAAAGGGCGTGAGGTTCATGCTAGTGGTAACCAGATAGTCACAGCTACTCAGCAAGAGTGGCTTTCAAGCTTAGGCATAGATGACGAACTGGCTTTGAAGCGCGCCTTAATACGCATGCTTGAAAGCAACTAGTAAAGATTTTTTGTAAGAGGTGCCAGCCTCTTAAAGTTGTAAAAATCTCCAAATAGGTAAAACGATGAAGAAGACTCTTGCATTGGGACTTTTGCTCCCTGCGAGCCAGTTGTGTGCGCTTGAAATTCAGGATTACTTTGCTTTAAACGGCTTAGTTGGGGCTTATCAAACCAATGGTGGAACCTTGGTTGAAGCTCAAAAGATGGGCGCCCAATAGAGGCCAAGGTACGTGCAAACCTAACCGCTGGTGTACCGGTTGGCGAGCGCTGGAATATCTTTGGTCGTATGGAATATGACCTTAACTTTCTTAACCTGAAAGAAGGAACGGACATTAAAAACGGCAAGCTACGCAAGCGATATGAGTACGTGGGTGTCGAACATGATGTGCTGGGTAAGGTGTGGTACGGCAAGGATTGGGGTGCGACCTATGCTCATATGCCAATCCTTAAACAAGCCTATCTTGGCTTTCAGGATGTAGCCGCAGGCCAAGCGACTTGGCGTAACAGCGATACGCTTCTTTATAAAAACCAAATTCAAGACTGGACCTTTGTCGTTTCCACACAGCTTTCCGACTCTGAGCGCAGTTTTGACTACGATGATGATGCTTTTACTACAGACGGCTCGGCTTTTACGATTTCCTACGGCGCATCACCGTTTTACGGGGATGGATTTGGCATTGGTTATAGCTACCACGATGCAGGTTTGTATGGCGCTATGGGTGAGCTCTACAAAGACAAAGGCGATGCCACCCACAACATCGGCATGAACTATCGCTATGGCGCATGGTACATCGGTGGCACGGTTGCTAAGTCGGACCTGAATAACCACGGCAAAGCCACTGGGCTAAACGACTACACCTATGACGTGGTGGGCGAGTACACCTACAGCAGCGACCTTAAATTTATCCTTCATTACGCGCAGGTTTATGGCAATTGGGGAGCGGAAAACGAGCGATTTGTCGGCTACGGCGTGCAGTATTTCCTGACTAGCAGCCTGTTAGTTCTGTCTGAAGGGCGTTTCTCAAACGGTGGCGACAGTAACACCATCGAGGACACCCACGTTCTTGGCCTAGAGTACTTTTTCTAACTTCGAGGTATATCATGTCTAACTATTCAAAATACATTTCAATGCTATTGGCTACGTCTGAAAATGGCAAATTAGAGCTTATCTTTCGTTTGATGTTCGGCTTTATCATGGCCTATCACGGCTTTGGCAAGGTGATGAACCCAACGGCTCTGGTTCCATTTCTGGAGGCTAACTCTATTCCGTTTCCGCTCTTGGGTGCGTATCTAGCGGCTTACACCGAGTTCTTGGGTGGTATTGCTCTCATGCTGGGGCTTGTGACTCGTTTGGCTTCTCTTGGTCTATTGGTGTGTATGACTGTAGCCATCATTACGCTTGGCGGTTTTTCTGCTGGTCTTAACTCTCTACAGGGGGGCCTTGAGTATCAATGGTGTTTGTTCTCTATCTTCCTCTATTTCACCATCGCGGGTGCAGGTAAGTGCTCGTTTGATTCGGCCCTAAAGCAAAAGTTATTTACCGAAAATGGTGAGTTTGCGTTCCAATAATTTTAAAGTTTTTCCTAGTTTTGGGCAGGACGGGGCTTTTTCCCTGCCCAATTTTTTAGGTGGCAGCCATAGGGGGCTGCCTTTTTTATTTGTAAATTCATATGGTTATCTCAAGTTATTTAAGTGAGGGTTTCATCCTCCTTAAGCGATTGTTGAATTTTTGATCCCATCTTTAAACTTCCTCCCACTTGCTAAGCAGAGCTGAAAACTCTGCAGGCTTTTTTAAAAGTTCACTATCGATTTCGACAGGGCGTCGAATCAAAATTATCTGCATGAGCGCCATAGCTTTGGGGCTTTGTGAGTGGGAAATGACATGTTTTTTAATAACGCGAACCATGCCGTTAAACAGATGCGAGTTCTTCCAGTTCTAATTGGAGCACTCCTTGCAACACCTCTAAGCTTTGCTGAAACAGAAGTAGAAACAAATTACGCTCAGGCAGAGCGCAAGGGGAAGCAGCTTTTTGATAAGTATGGTATCGACAAAGACCTACCTAAGCTTGCTATGAGCTCGTTGACCCAAGGTGATCACCTTGTAGAGCATGCTCATCGTATGATCCAAATCGGTGATGACGTGCGCGATTCATCAGTTTTTTGGTAAAGAATACCGATGAAAAAGGCAATATTGATCTTCGCATCAAATACAACCCAGATGATCTTGATGAACACGAAAATATTATCGACGAGATCGAGTCATTCACGCGCACTGAATATCGTCTGCGTAACTATGCGGAGAGCTTTGATGCTTCTTCAGTAAGAGCCATAGAAAAAGAAAATGGCGATGTAAGCATCAGCTTTAAGTATTCAAAATATGGTTTGCCACAAGACATTGCTTACTTTCGTTTTCTGAGTGTAGAGATCGAGATTGAGGACTTTGAGCCAAAGCGAATGATCATCTCTAATCAGAAGCCGTTCACTCACGACAAATATCGCGTTGAGGACTATAAGCAGGTTATCGAGTTTCAACGCTTAGATTCGGGCAAGCTCGTTATTGCAAAGAAGCAGACTGAAATTACAGGTCAGGTGAAAAAGAAGCCTCTTCATCTAGTAAGTAGCGTGGTGCCAGTTGCCGTTTATGAAGATGATGCTGGTGTACAGATCCTCGATGAAGATCTACTTCAAGAGGTTTCAGATCCACGTATGCGTGAAGAGAGCGTGAAGCTTGACCGTGTTTTCCCATTGATGGGTGACATGGTGCGCCGTCAGGGTATCGACCTACCTCTACCATTTGGTGTGTCCGTGGCGTATCGAAACCAAGATATGAACATCCCGTTCAACGACTTCACCATTGCTGGCGTACGCCTGAATGATCTGTTCGACCCAGAAGATTCGGTAGGTGTGGTGACGGCAGAGAGCCTGACACTTCGCGGTGATGTAACATACTGCCATTTTGGAACGTGTTTGGTTACTTCGGCAAGATCAATGTAGATGCCATGGTTGATGCGGCTACACAGGTGGCGCAGGTGAGACCATCCGCGACAAGCTTAATGACAAGATGCCTGGCCTTGGCAACCAACTGTGTGAAAGCTTGGCTGCACTATGTAATCGTGGCGGTCTGAACGTACCGCTTCATCTTGAATATGACCTTCGCGGTGTCGGTACCACCCTGTCTGTGGGTTATAAAGAGTTCTTCGCTTCTGTGACTGGTACTTACTCTCAGACCCGAATGAAAGGTCTTGATGATTGGGGTGATGGCATCATCACTGTACAGCCAATGTTGGGTTATCAGCTGGTGGATTACCGTACTCAGCTGTTCGTAGGCGCTGAGTATCAAGGTTTGGACTCTCGCATGCAGGGCACAGTTAAAACCGGTGATATCGAGTTTGATTACGACATTGGTGTTGAGCTAAACGAGTGGGCATTCTTGACCGGCTTTAACAAGCAGATAGGTAAGAACTACAACCTTAGTTTCTTATATAACAAAGGCGAAACTCGTGACTCGTTCACTCTAAACCTCGGTTATCGCTTCTAAACATTTTATGTAGGGTGGCATCCATCATAGGCGATTAAAAGATAGCCAGATGCGCCCATACAATACCCCCATATTGAGTTCATCAGACACATAAAAGCAGGACAATGAGTCAAAGGAATGGCGAGTTTGATGCTGTCTACAGCCTATTTGGTGATACCACCAAACGACTACTGGATATACCAATGACTTTACTACGCCGTTCACTACTTGCTCTTCTTGTTACTAGCACACTCGCTGCTTGTGATACAGATTCTGAGTCTACCGTTCCATTTAAACCAGAGCCGCTTCAGCCTGACAATCCAATTGTCCAGGACTACGAAATTGGCGACTCAATCATTAAAGCAACCAAAGAGTCTTTGGTTATTACAGATCTTGAAGGTAATGAGAAGCTTGCTTGGGTAGATTCATTTAAAGGCATCGATTTTGCTGAAGTGACTCGTTTTGTACACAGCAAGCCGTTGGATCTTGCTGAGACTGTTGATGCCACTGATTTTGGTGCGGCTTGTCCTCAGCTAAAAGCCACTACTCAAGAGCAACTAGAAGAGTGCTTGAACCTGAATATCTGGCGTCCAGCTGGTATTGAAGAGGGTGCCGAACTACCAGTTTATGTGTTCATTCACGGTGGTGATTTTGAGTATGGTGCCGGTTCTGAGCCATTGATTCACGGTGATATGGTTGCTGCTCAGAGTGGTGACAGTGATGAGCCAGTAATTGTGGTGACCTTTAACTATCGCCTTGGTCTGCTAGGTACGCGCTTGGTTAAGAGCACAACTGAAGATGGTAACTATGGTCTAGGCGATCAGAAAACCACACTGGAGTGGGTACAAAACAACATCGCGAGCTTTGGTGGTAACCCTGACAACGTGACTGTTATGGGTCAGGGCGCGGGTGCTATGTCTATAGGTATTCTGCAGCATCAGATGTCGACTGATGAGTTGGGTGGCAACTTCTTCAATAAAGCTATCATGCAAAGTAACCCGATGGGCTTTGAATATCCAAGTTACAACGTGCGTAAAGCTCGTTTTGATGACCTAGAGCTCGGCGACCTGACGGCTGATGATGATTTGTCAGCGATTATGGATAAGCAGCGTCAGATCTTAAGCCCACTTACAAAGATAGAAAACTGGGTATTACGAAACCTGACAGGTGTCCTTGCTCTGCTGCCTGATGAAGGCGAGACAGAAGAGGTTACTTCAGATATTGATCTTGGTGATGTGACTGACTATCTGATGAGTAAGCTGAGCTACATCACCAATACCGACAATACGCCTATGGCTGAATTTATGCCATTTGCCCCATACCTTGAATGCTATAAAACGTTTCTAGGTCAGTGCACTAGCGGTGCACCACAGCCTGTTTCTACGGATTTTGTGGTACCAACAGTAATTGGTTCAAACAAGAAAGACTCAAATACCTTTGCGATGACGCCAAGCCTGACATTCCTTATCCCTACGGTTTTGAATCTGGTGTTGGAAATAGAGCCGGAACTAGCGGATAGCAATGACCCAGAAGCATGGGCGATGGCAATGGCAAAGGTGTTTGCTGATGATGCAATGCGTGGAAAACTGGAGTCTGAAGTTAATGGGCTATTGGCATCTCCCGAGAAGCTAGAAGCAATAGCTAGTGAGGACAATGCAGGTCTATCTCTAAGTGCTTACGAGGCAGTAAACCAGCTATTCTTTGGCCTTAACAACCTAAAGACAAACAGCGAACTTCTAGGCCTGACTGATTACTACCGTAACGACGAAACAGACCTGGGCGGTGCTATCGCCAACATGGGGCAGTTTAGAACCATCCTTAACGATATGTTGTTTACCGGTCCTGCACACCAGAAGGTGCGTAACAGTGCTCAGCAAGCAACTTTGTATCGCTTTGACTACTCGCCTTGGACTAACGTTTGGACATACAACACTAAAGGTCAAGAGCGCGATTTAGATGTGGGCGACCTGCTGAAAACCATCAGCTGTATCAGCGGCGCATGTAACGGCTCAGAACTGCCATTTGTATTTAACAAGGCTTATAAACTAGATGGCACAAAGTCATTCCCAGGCTCTAACGATCGCGCATTGATGAACAAGATGTCTCGTGTGTGGTTCAGCAAAGAGCTGTTTGATGGTTATCGCTATGAGCAAGCATCAGATGATGCACTAGTCATCGACTCTGACGGTAATATGCAGATGCAGTCGGATTGGGACCTTAACCATAACCCTGGTATAGATCCTCAGCTTCGCGACGGTCGCTTGCACGGTCTAAACGACCTAGAGCTACTTCTTCACTACATGGATAGCAATTCTTAATAATCAGCCAGGAAACTGGCCTTTTTTGTCTCGAGATAATTAAGATGAAAATGACTAATTTTAAGGCTTATGCGCCTTATTGGCGGCTATTGCCCTAGCCGGTTGTGCCCAACCATATCCGGAAGTTGAAGCTGGTTTTGAATCCAACTGGCAAAGCCAAGACTATCAAGCTGAAGTATACCTAATTCCAGACTCAAATGAGGCTATTGCGCGCCGTGTTCAATTGGTACGCAACGCAAAAGCCAGTGTCGATATGACCTACTTTTCTTGGGAAAAGGACACATTAGGTCTGATGCTGTTTAACGAACTCAAGCAAGCGGCTGATCGTGGGGTTCATGTGCGTCTAACCTTGGATGACCTGCTTGTATTCAATGACAAATGGTTATCGGAAATCAGCACCCATGAAAATATCGAGGTGAAGATCTTTAACCCGTTTAATTCGCGAAAAATGGGCTGGATAGGACGCGCTGGTGACTTCTTATCAAACCAGAAAGACCTAGATAATCGACTGCATGAGAAGTATTTCAATGTCGATCATCAATACATGATTTTGGGCGGCCGTAACATAGGTGATGACTACTTTGGCTATAGCAAACAAGCAAACTTCTTTGATATGGATGTGCTGTTTAAAGGTGAGGTAATCGAGGCATTCCATCTGAACTATGAGTCTCTTTGGAACAGTGAACATCTAGTTCCAATGCAAGACTTGGTAAAGTCTAAAGAGGGCGCGTTCGACAAGGCGCTCAAGAAAGCAAAACTAGATGAGTCTGACATTGTGAAGCGTGTGGAGCGAAAGGTTGCGGACTTAGCTGAGCCAGAGTTCATCCATACCGAGGCAACGCCAGTGTTCGATTCGATAGAAAAGCTTAACGATAACAAGCCGTACTTTAGAACCCGAGCAGAGCAAACTGTAGAGAACGAGCTTTCAAAGGCCAGCGAGGTGATTATCTCAACACCCTATGTCGTGCCACATGACGGCCAGTTTCATGTGATAGATAGGCTTAGAGAGCAGGGCAGTGATGTTACTTTGCTGACTAACTCTTCAGCTTCGAATGATTCAGGTTTTATCCCCGCATACTATGAGAAGCACAGGCAGACTTTGTTAAACAAAGGGGTCAACATCTATGAGTATCGTGATACCGCTAAAAACAAGGATCATTATTTCCACGTTGATACCTACTATCACAATAAGACGCTGATTATAGATAACAAACTGACCTTTATTGGCTCATCAAACTTTGACCCAAGATCGGACTTCCTGAACATTGAGTTTGGTTTATTCGTGCATAGTGAAGAGTTTGCAAAGCAGGTTGAAGCATACCTACTCAGTGAAAAGGACCAGCTTTTCTGGAGCGTCTCTCATAATGAACAAGGTGATACCGAGTGGCAAAGTGGAGATGAGGTTCGAACCAAGAATCCGAATTACAGTAGCTGGAATAAACTTCCCGATAGCATCTTTAGAAAGATGAACGGTGAGTTCGAACTTTAATAAACAAATGCCCCGAACAGTGTCGGGGCATTTTCCTAAGTGAGCAGACTTACTTGAACTCAGTCTCTGGGTCTACTGGAATGAAGTCTGTGATACGAGTACGTGGGTCGTCATCTAGCCATTCCTGAGTCGGAGAGTAGGTACGGAACAAGATGTTGAAGCCTTTGTCTTCGCGTGTCTGAACCCAGTTGTTTTCCCAACCCTTTGGCGCTTCTGCTGAGAAGTAGATGGTTGTTGTACCATCTTCGTTTACTCGCAGACCTTTTTGTAGGCCGTCTACGCCAGCTTTACGTTGCTCAGTCTCTAGCATTGAACGGGTCTGGTTGTCATAAATCATGAATGACCAGAACTTCTCAGCAATCTTCATTGATGGAATGATTACCTTATAGGTCTTATTGCCATCTAGTGAGTCACCATTGATATCACGAGCGCCAACTAGGTAGTCAGAACCACGACCGGCGGTAGTTGTCTTCATTGCTGGCGTAATACCCGTTGCCATGAAGTGGAAGATAGCGCGGTTCTCTTCGTGAATAACGCCGTTCTCATTCTTAAACTCGTGACCATCAACCAGCGGAGTGAAGTAGTTGCGATCATCCCAGCGAGGACGAGTCTTGTTAGGATCATGATATGCAGAGCGGATATCCGCAGTCGCAATCTTAGCCGCTTCCTCAAGGATGCGTTGCATACGCTCATCTGGGTTAAACTCTTTGCCTTTCTCGATACCGATAGCTTGAGCCATAGATAGCCATTCTGGGTCAAATACCTCAGTTGGCTCGTACTGAATCAAGGTATTGATCTCGTCGTAAAACTCATGATTCATCGCATGAACAGTGTTGTATTTCACATCTGTCATGTTGATAAAGTTAGTGTTTGGCTTCTCACCATATGGGTGTAGCGTAATGGTATCTTTCAGAGCCTGAACATCTTTATCTAGGCTGTCCGGGGTTGTGATTACACGAGCAAGTAACCAGTGCTGATAACCCTTGGTTTCAATGTGGATGTAGCCTTCAGGTAGTTCACCTTTGTAGCTAGTGTGGTAGATAAAGTACTTACCGCCTTTACCCTGATCTTCTGGGTTGGTCACGCCGATGTTGCCAACAAATTTGAACGCAGCATCATCTAGTAAGCCTAGAAGAGGTGTGCCAATGTTTAGCACTACAGGGCCATTTTTAACGTCAATCTCACCGGTAACATAAGGGGTGGTGGTGTTTGCCGTTAGCCAAATAGAGTGTGCGTTAAGTAGGTTGTCAGAAATACCGATAGTGCGGTTTGGTTCAATGCCGATCCTTTCATGTCCGGTTAGTAGACCTTGAATCGACGCAACTGGAATACCTGATTTGAACACACGAAAAGCGGTTGCTACATCAGCAAAGTCTTCAGCTTTTTGAATAGTTTCTTGGGTAGGAACACCGTCTTTATATTCTAGGTCACCAACATAAATAGACTCTACGTTATCTGGGGTGATGATTGATTGCGGTACGTCGGCTTCATAGACTTTTGCGAGCACTGACGTTGAAAGTAATGTAGCGGTAATTGCGGTAGCAATAGTGTGCAGTTTCATGTGGTTGACCTTTTAAGCTTCAATTTCATTAATTCGCCTGCTGTTATGGTCCGTTCCAAGTTTTAGAACACTTCCAAGAATCAAAGGCGATGAGTGATAGAGTCCAATCACTTCAAAAAGGCATTGGTTGTTCAAATCCGTGAACCGCCCGCTAACTCGAACATCTGAGTATTTCGGTTACGAGTGTTTTGATTAGCCAAGCTAGCGAATGTCAGTAGCTCAACTGTTCGAGAGAGAGAATACCCATTGAAGAAATAGAAATGAAACGACTTATATTCATACTAGATTATGCGTAAATCGAATAATTGTGGGTGTTGGATTCTTTAGGAGAAGGGGCACGTTATGTCTTAGGCTCAGTGCAGAGTTAGTCTTTGGATAATCTGCTTTGATTAAGTTGGCTGAGCTTATTTCTTACCTTGCTTTGAGCTCAAACTACACTTTCTACAGTCATCAAAAATGCCTAATTCGGAACTCGTTGAACGTTTCTGATTGTTTAAATGACGAAGCTAAAACAGAAATTATAAGGAGAGCATGCATGGACATGACAATCTGGCTGGCTTATGTGGCAACAGTCTTAGTATTAATGAGTACCCCAGGTCCCAGTCAGATACTTATGCTTTCAAATAGTATGGGGAATGGTTTTAGTCGTTCACTCTATACTGCCGCCGGTGACCTGACGGCGAATTTTATCCAGATGATTATTGCCTCGATAGGCCTTGTCAGCGTTATAGCCAACTCGCAAGAGTTTTTTACTGTCGTGAAATGGGGTGGTGTAGCCTATCTTGTCTACCTCGGACTTAGGCAGATATTCAGTCGCGGTAAAAGTGCACTTGGCAAAGGGGCGCAGAAGTCTAAAACATCTCTTTATTGGCAAGGCTTTATTACCTCCGCAGCTAACCCAAAAGCCGTAATCTTTTTTGCGGCACTGTTTCCACAGTTTATCAATACAGAGGGAAACTTGTTACTCCAATTTGGCGTATTGAGTAGCACCTACCTACTCATGGATGGGTTGTTTTTGTGTTGCTATGGAAAGTTTGCGGTATGGATAAGCCAAAAGGCCGTTCCTAGCATGCGAAATAGTTTAGATAAGGTTTCAGGGAGTTGCTTGATACTGGCGGCATTCCTTTTAGGGCTAAAAGAGGTGAAGTAGATGAAAAAACTCGGAGGGCGTTAGCGTGTTCTATCATTTGTTCATAGCCTTGAACTCCGCTTAATTAATAATGATTTAGCGTCAATCTGTATTGAGTCTTACTTTATATGAAACCTTCTTTTATTGCCCTCCTCTTAGGCCTTCTAACGCTAAGTCTGGTTTACAATTACTTTGATGAACGCGTCATAGAGGTCCCTGTTGTGGTTCCTGTAGCGGAAGGTGGAGCCCCAAACATTCAGCTAGGCACACGTCCATATTTCTTGATTGATGATATGGATGAGGCGCTCTCAAGACGGCGCTCGAGCAGTGTGCTGATGGCCCATTTTATCGTACTGACTTTTCCATTGGCCACCGTGGCGCGCCACTTCAGTATCCAGAGCATACTAGAGAGTCTTATATTGCCGCCGCAAGAATGGGGGCGGGGATGCTAGAGTGCGACGTCACCTTTACAGCCGATAAAGAGCTAGTTTGTCGTCACTCGCAATGTGACTTGCACACAACCACCAATATCCTAGCAACAGAGCTTGCGAGTAAATGCTCGGAGCCATTCATGCCCGCTGATCCAGAAAAAGGAACACGAGCACAAGCTAAGTGCTGTACCAGTGACATTACCCTAGCGGAGTTTAAAACCCTGCAAGGAAAAATGGATGGAGCCAATTGGCAAGCAACCAGTGTTGAAGATTTTATGGATGGAACGCCGAATTGGCGGACTGATCTAAACGCCTCAAACGGCACTTTGATGAGTCACGTTGAGAGCATCGCTCTGTTTCAAAAACTTGGCACAAAAATGATCCCAGAGCTGAAGTCGCCACAAGTATCCATGCCATACAAAGGGCTTACCCAGCAAGCCTACGCCAAGAAATTGATTGATGAATATGTCGAGGCAGGTGTGGACTTTAGCGATGTGTGGCCACAATCATTTAATTTATCTGACGTTGAATACTGGATTGAGCATCATCCAGATTTTGGAGAGCAAGCGGTCTATTTGGAGGGACGATTTAGCGACCCAAACTTCAAATACGATCAGCCAGAAACTTGGAACCCATCAATGGAGCAATTGGCAAATAGCGGCATTAAGGTTGTCGCTCCTCCACTGTGGATGCTGGTGACTTTAGATGACGCCAACAACATCGTTCCCTCAACTTATGCCAAAACGGCTAAAGCTGCGGGCCTAGATCTGATTGCGTGGACACTAGAGCGTTCGGGGCCGATAAAGGATGGGGGCGGTTGGTATTACCGCACCATTACAGACGTTATCAATAATGAGGGTGACCAAGTAGAGTTACTGCATGTACTGGCTGAAGATGTAGGTGTGATAGGCGTGTTTTCTGATTGGCCTGCCACAACGAGCTACTATGCCAGTTGTATGAGGATGCCTGCGAGTTTGTAAGTGATAAATCCTAAAAGCAGGCTGCTGTGACTTTTAAAAACAACTTCAAATCTGAGAGTAACCAAGGTTTCCTTAATCGTGAAAACTCTTGGCTACTTGGAGAGCTAATAGACTTGAAACTTAGCTTATTTGACTATGCTTGCGTTCAATTCGGCTAACTTTAGTGCATCACCAATGCGAATCACTTTAAGCTCTTGCTTCACCATAACATCGAAGTTTTCGTTGGCCTTGGATTTAGCTTTCCAGTTCACAACGTAAGAAACAGTCCAGCCTGACTTTTGGTTACCTTGAACGTCCATACTGGTGATGCTGTGGCTATTCCAAATGATGTTGTCAGTTACACCTTGATACCAAGCGAGGAAGTCCTCAACCGAGGTGATCCGTGTGGTATCTGGATATTGCATCTTAACTGGCAGTGCAATGCGATTAACGAAGTAACCAGATTCACGTTGATGATCAAATGCAGCAAACCACTGATAAACAAAACTTTTCACATCATTTTCACTCATTTCATAGCGAGCTTTTGTATCGTATGTTTTACTCAGAGTGTTTAGATCATTGTTTGCATGTACTGCGGTAGCCATAAAAAATAAGCTAAGAATAAGAGCGCGAATTTGTTTTTTCATCATGATGACCAACCCTATCATTTAGCAGAGAAATATTGAGCAAAGCTATCCATGTAAATTAGATAGCTTGCAATGCTTCGATGTGCATATTGTCGGTGAGGACAACGATAACCTATAGCCTAATGTTGGTTACTCTATAGATAACCAAAGGTTAATGATCTCAGTAGAGTGGGTAAGAGTTTTTATGCTACCCCAAATCAATAAAGAGCTATTCGCCCACATAGCCTTCCCAGCCTTTTTTATTCACGAAGTCTACGAGTTTCTCAGGGCGGTAATTTGAATCGGCTAGGTAACGCGCTTTGACGCTAGGATGAATCAGTAAGGTTTTACCATTTGCGGAGAGGTTTCTGGCTTTGGCTTTTTTGGCACGATAGATATGGTTTCTCGATTCGTGAAGTTCAGTTAGTTCGGTGGCAGAATCGGCTTGCTTGAGTTGCCTTATAAGATGAGCATCTAAAATTAAGCCATGTGCTTGAGCCTCTTTCATCATCCAAGAGAGTGGAGTATTTGAGGCCATCAATTTGCTACCTTTATCGGGAGCATAGGAACCGCCAACGTCACAGTGAACGCCACTAAACCAAACCTGTTTGAGGTCCGTTCCTGAACGGGGTTTCCAAATGGTTGGCTCAAAATCCACACGCTTTTCATCTATTGCAAGGGCGTGGCGAGCGATAGTGACGTTAGAGCCATTTTAGTGTCGTAAAACTCATCTTTCTGTCGAAGAATCCTAAGAAACTAAAAGGGATGCCCAGAGCGCCCACCGTATCCCAGACTCCTACAAAATGAACCTGATTGCTGGTGTGGCTGTACTTTTGCTTAAAAGCGAGGGCGCTTTCTCCTTTGGGGGCATCGGCAATCTCTTCGCTCTTATACATGCTCCAAGCTTGCTCAATACGGTTGCATCTTTGCGCTTTAAGATGCCACAATTATTGATAAGTCCACACAGTGCTCGAACCGTGTAGGCCCCACGACTAAACCCGAATAAGTAGATATTGTCGTCTTTATTGTAGTTTTGAACTAGGTATCGATATCCATCTTTAATGTTTTGTGCAGGCCTGCGCCAGTGATGCCAGCAGACATATTGTATGATAGGAACCAATTCCCCAGTCATAGAAAACGTGTTGTGTTATCTCATCTTTCTCGGATGTGATGGCTCGGGCAAGCCTAAGTACATTAGTAGGAGTGTCTTTGTTGATGTCTTTTTCGGGGCGATTCCAGGTGCCATCTGCGCATATAATGATGTTGGCCATAGATCAGTTCCTTACCGTAGTAGGGCGTACTTTCATCGGACCGCAAAATCGATACAACCGCCGAAGGGTTTGATGCGCAGAGTTTAGTAAAGGATATAGGTGGCGACAAACTGAGCACTAATATGGCTAGAACTGTGTGCCAATGGAAAAGTGAACACGAAACTCATCTTTTGCCGGTTCATCAAGGGCATGGGCTAGGTCAAGTTTGATAGGTACATACTTGGACTTCCATACAAGGCTTATCCCTGTACCGCGCTTGGCATCGAACTCTTTATCGAAGGCGTCACCAACATCGAAAAATGCACCCAGCCAAAAGGCTCCAAGATTCTATATTGGTACTCGAATCCGGCTGTAAATAGGTAGCGTCCGCCGGTCAATTCACCAGCTTCATTTTTTGGAGATATTGCTTCGTAGCCGTATCCTCGCACACTGCCATCTCCACCTGCAAAGAAACGCAACGATGACGGCACTTCGCTCAGAGAGTCCGTGATGTTCATGCCTATGTTCGAGCGAAAGTGGAATTTTTGCGAATCTGTAATTGACCATGAAAAGGCAGTATTGCCACGTAACCTTAATATCTGCGCATCAGAGAACAGCTGGGTATCAGAGTACTCCAAAGAGTAAAAGTGCTTCTGTTCAATATCATGCCAATGCTCGCTTTGTTCTAACATAGAGAAGGCAATCCCGGGCATTAGAAGCTTAGAGTGATCCTCGTCCGAGGCTTGCTGATACTTTTCATTAAGGTAGCGCAGATAAACAGTCGTTTGCCATTCTTCACCAAGTTTCCAGTGGCGTTCAAAAGTAAGGTTATTCGCCAGACTTTGGGTGTCGCGATAGTCTACATGCGTTGTTTCAAACTGAACCCCATAGTATTCGTCCAACACGTTTTCTGTAGGGATGGTGTATCCCAATGACAGCGCTTGTTCTGGTTTGGAGAGCTTTACTTTGGCACCAAAGCTATGCCCGTGGCTATTGTACCAAGGTTGGCTCCAATTAAGTGAAGCTCGCAGGCCAATATCCGTGGCATATCCGCCGCCGACCTCTACGATCTTCTTTGCTTTAGGCTCAACTATTACCTCAATTGGCACTTCAAGATCGGAATTAGCCTGATCTTGTCTAGGGGTAATGACAGCACCCTTGAACCAGTTGGTTTCAAGCAGTTTGGAATGAAATTCGCCTAGCTTGTTGCTATCAAGATAACTTCCTTTTTTGAACGTTTCGAGAGAGTGCATGCGCTTGTCATCAATAGGGCTATTAATAAAGCTGACTTGGCCAAACTTGTATCTTGGTCCACTATCAAAATGGATTATCACATTGGCGCTATTGTCACTCGGTGCGACTTCAAGACGGCTTTTTGTAATCTTGGCATCTAGATAGCCTCTCTGATTAGAGAGATTGTGTAGTCGACTTTTGAAATCTTCATAGGCTTGATGATCCAGTCCTTCACCTTCCGCTAATGAGCGTTGTTTGATTAGCTTATTGAACTCAGGATCTTTTGTGGCCGACCCACTGATCACTATGTCTGTGTGCGCGATTCTGACTCGTTCGCCTTTAGTGATTTCCAAGGTGAGTTTACTGGTGCTTTTGGCGGTGATTTTAGAGGCGGAATGATAGTAACCAAAAGGCATCATAGCTGAGTTGATCAGAGCCTGAACTTGGCTCGATTTAATGTCAGTAACTGCAACGTTTTCCAGTGGGGCAAGGTGTGCTTGAAGGTTTTGTTCAAGGTTTTTGGGGACGCCAACAATCACAAACTCTGCACTTAAGACAGAGTTTGATGAGAGCATAAGCAAACCAGAAAGTAGCTTAGCGATAATTGTTTTGGAAAGATGGGCGCACGCATTCATGCGCTTAAATTAACTTAACCCATGAAGTTCAATTAATCGCTTTTGTCGGATCTTCTCCATCATAAGTGAATCTATAGGTGCATAGCGTCGAGTTATAAAGAGTATAAAAACAATTATGATGGATTTGATCCATCATAAGAGAGTATGGAATCCTTTTGTTCGGGTTTAATCTACGCCTGAGCCTAAAAGCTGTTTTAAGTTTTTGTAACCTGGTGGATTTACTTGTAAATCCCTTAGTCTCATTTCTTAATTTTGTTGGACGTTTGAGACAGCCCCGAAAGTGAACCGGGGCTTTTTTTTATCCTTTCAATAGTTGAAGTGTGTGGGTGACGCCCACATCAGCCACAAATTCAGTATCATGGCTGATCAGGATAAAGGCTCCTTGATAGCTTTTGAGTACAGAAGCTAACAACAGTTTTGAGTCTAAATCTAAGTGGTTGTCAGGCTCGTCGAGTAGCAATAGAGGCTGCTCTGGTTGGTGGCTAACTATCAGGACAGCCAGTTTCATCTTTTCTCCGCCACTTAACTCGTTGGCCTTTCGATACACCGACTCTTTCCTAAATCCAATACCTGCTAACAAGGTTCTGGCATCTTCTTGTTGCATCCCAGTACATAACTGAATGAGGTTTTGCAGTAGAGTTTTATTAGGTATCAATAGACTGAAGTGTTGATCCAGATAATAAACCGAGGTGTTAAGTCTTAGCTCGCCCGAGCGCAGCTTTTGTTTTCCCAACAGTACGTTTAATAGTGTTGATTTACCACTTCCGTTTTGGCCACTAAGATGGAGCTTGCTTTTGCTATCTAAGGTTAGGTTGATTGGTTCGGTGGTACCGAAATGCAATCGTCCCTGACTTATTTGAATCAAACATCTGTTTACCTGAGTAACACTATCTAAGTGTAACTTTTGAGCTTTTAATTCCTCATGCCTTGTCGCAAGACTCTGTCTTTCTTGGGAAAGTAGGGCACGGCGGTTATTTTCATTTTTAACTCTGTTTGCGGCTGAAGATTCCGCACCACTACGCATAGCATTTAGTAGGATCTTTGGTTGTCCGCCGCGGGCTCTAATTTTATTGCCTTGGGATTGTCGTTGCTGTGCTTTTTCCCAGTTTCTTTGGGCTTGTCTTTCGAGTTGGGCTTGTTGATTGGTTAATTTTTTGAGCTGTCTTTCTACTGCGATGGTCTGCAGTGATTTTTGCTTTGTAAAGAAGTCAAAGTTCCCTCCATATTGAGTCAGTCCTAGACTAGAGAGCTCCCAAATTTGTTCCATCTGTTTTAGTAATTCTCTATCGTGGCTGATCAACAAGATTTTGCCTTCGAAGTGGTTAATCTTGTCTATCAGCCAAGCTTTAGCGCTGCTATCTAGATGGTTCGAAGGCTCGTCTAGGAGAAGGATATCGGGATTTTTATTAAACAAGACCCAAAGCTGCAGTCTTGAGAGCTCACCACCGCTTAGATATTTACACTTAAGGTGCAAGTCTTCTGGTAAGCCTTGCTGCTTAAGCTCTTCGAGTAACCTAGCTTGAATATCCCAATCATCTGCGATGATATCGAACCATTTAGGGTCGCAATCACCAGATTCAATCATGCTGATTGCTTCTAGAATCTCATTTATTTGTAGAAACTCAGCGATACTGAGATCGCCCTCGATGAGTTCGGATTGCATCTGCTTGTAGCTGGCAATTGTGGCGTCGGTTGTGACACTGCCTATCGTAGGTGCTAGTTCTCCAATTAGAATTGATCCTAAAATCGACTTTCCGGTTCCGTTGCGACCGACTAAGCCGGTTTTACGCGCGTGCAGAGAGCACGAGATACCCTCAAATAAGGTTTCACCACTCGCGAATTGATAGCTGATATTGTGTGCATGAAGTGCAGGCATAGTTACCTCCTGTTGTGCAGGGGCAGCTAGGCATAGCTAAGTAACGGACACATGTGTCCGAAATTCCGGGGTATAAGTTGTATAAGGTCGAGAAGCTACGCCTACTAACCCTGTGTATCAAATAAAATGTGAAAGTTTGATAACAGGCATTAGTTGTTCATCGTGGCGCAGTCTCCTTGGGAAATGTTGGCGCTAGAATAATCAGTTGCTGAGTGCTTTTCAAGCATCTTTGGTAAATTCGCATCCAGAGCTAGAGTTAGATAACATAATGTTTTTCCATCGCTTATCACTCGCATGACTTACAAAGAACAACTTCGCTCAGAGCTTCTCGAAATCCTTACCACACAACGTCAAAATGCACTTGCAGCTGCTGACAGTGCTCACGATGATGCGACCCATGAACAGAGCGTAGCCGAGACTCAGTACGACACTGTTGGACTAGAGGCTGCCTATCTTGCGCATGGTCAGTCACAGCGAGTTGCCGATTGCGACATGATGATAAATTGCATCAAGGCGCTGCCACTAAAAGAGTTTGAGCCTGAAGATGAGATAGTTTTAGGTGCACTAGTGACACTTGATACCAAGATGACCTGCTGGTTTTTGCCGGTTTGTGGCGGTATCAAACTCGACTCGGGCAAGGTGGTTGTGATCACCCCTCAATCTCCACTTGGTGAGATGTTAGATGGGGCAGAAGAGGGTGAGGTGCTTGAGGATGGGAGAGAGATTGTTTCGGTTCGCTAGATCACAATTAGCTTTTTAGTTCCTTCGAAAGATAAACCAACCAAGCATTTATCTATAACATCGGCTCGTTTCTTATGTCACTGGATTGCTTGATTACTTCCGCGCTGATAGCTCGATAAAGCTGCTCAGAAACACAACTTATAGTTTCTTAAAACAACATAGCCTGCTTCTCTGGAGCCAAAACTGCAATTCCCCACTGTATCCCCATCGAAACTACTCGAAAGCTAAGGTAGAGGAAGATGTCATCCCCCCTCATGGGTCAAATTTGTCGTTTCCATAAAACTATAACTTGATCTAAATAACGTTTATTGTGAAATAGGTATTTGCATACAAATATTTATGTGATTGAAATATTACCTAACAATTGTCTGTGTCAATAATAGTTAAATTTTGAAGTCAAAGTTTAATTATCATCAGTAACTTTCTTAAAGTCGATCAAAGTAAAAGTGGGCGCTTTTTGTCCATTTCATCATTCCAAATATGTCTTGGATTTGAGAAATGATTTTCTCAAAAATATAGATTAACTATAAAGGAGGTCGGCATGAATAAAATGACAAGAATTAATGCAATACGAGCAACCTTGATTCAAGAAGGAAACGTTTCAGTCTCTGATCTTGCAAAGAAATTTAATACTTCAAGACGAACAATTAGAAGGGATTTGGAGTATTTAAAGTCTATTAATGTTGCTGACCTTTTTATGGTGGAGCGAAATTGAAGATATTCAACCACGCCGAAAAATTTAAGAATATTGGGATAAAAAAGATTATGAACGAGTTTTCTTTTCCTACCGCAACCTCGACTAGTCAAAGGCATAGTTTTGATATCGGGGTGTATGTTTTGGGTTCATTCAACATTGATGTAGTTTCAATTACCGAACACTTGCCAAGGCCAGGCCAAACGGTACATGCCTCGTCCACTCGGTTTCTTCCTGGGGGGAAAGGATCAAATCAAGCGACGGCAGTATCTAAAGTAATTAACAACACACATCTCACAGTAAAACTTGGTAAAGATTCATTTTCGGAAATAGCTAAAAACTATTTGTCAGCAAGCTCAATTAATACACTGACGGTTCTTGAAAATGAAAGTGAATCTACCGGAAATGCACTTATTATGGTGGATGGTACTACAGGTGAAAATAGTATAGCTATTGATCTTGGAGCAAATAAAACAATTCTAGAAGATGAATTGGTTATTGAGTTTCCATTGATTGAATCAAGTAAAGTATTTTTAACTCAATTGGAAAATAATTTTGAACTGACCAAAAAAGCCCTCAATTTTGCGCATCACTCTGCGCCAATCGTTATTTTAAACCCTGCACCTTATACACCTCGAGTAAAGGAAGTTGTCCATTTTGTTGATGTGATTACACCAAATGAGACTGAAGCAGAAGACCTTACTGGTATCAGAATTGAGTGCTTAGACACAGCATTGGATGCAGCGAAAGCTATTCATTCTCTAGGGGCTAAAGTTGTCATCCTAACTCTCGGTGGTTCAGGAGTACTGCTTTATGACGGGGTGGATGCATTCCATTGTCCGGCATTCAGAGCCGCAGTTGAGGATACCAGTGGAGCAGGTGATTCATTTAACGGAGCTTTGGCTGCAATGCTGTCCCAAGGAAAATCAATTAAAGAGAGCGTGCTTTACGCTTGCGCTTTCGCATCACTTGCCGTTGAGCGAAGTGGGGCTGCCAATATGCCAGAACACAGTTTGGTTTTAGACCGACTAACACTTCAAGGTGACATTTCTCTTCTCCCATACAACCCTATGAAAACAAAGGTAATATCATGAGCCAAGGATCTATAGCTACTACAGGTGTTCCTCTTAGGGAGCGAATCATGTTTGGATTGGGTGATACCGCACAGAACGTGTTTATGACGGTTTCACTAATGTTTATCTCTATATTTTATACAGACGTATTTGGCCTTTCTCCGGCTTTTGTAGGAACACTGTTTCTCGTAGCGCGGATTATAGACGCCATTACAGATCCGCTAGTTGGTACGCTCACTGATAAATGGGTTGGTAGATTGGGTCGTTACCGTACCTGGATGCTGTGGGCGGCTTTACCTTACAGTGCGTCACTCGTACTGGTCTTTTGGGCTCCTGAGCTTTCTGATACCAGTAAGCAAATTTACGCTGCAATAACTTACATATTCCTAATCGTTGCTAACAGTTGTTATGCTGTACCTTACGTATCTTTAAATGGCGTGGTTACCTCTGATCCTCAAGAACGTATCGATATTAATGTCGTAAGGTTCCCATTATCAAAAGTTGGTGGGTTTCTTTGTAACCTATTTGTTCCTATCTTGATGGGATACTTCGTGTTCGCTGAAACTGCTTATCGAGTATCTATGTCATTGATGGCTGTAGTTGTATTTGTGATGGCACTGCTTTGTGTAATGGGCACGCGGGAGCGTGTTACGGAGGCAGAAATAGAGGGTGGTTTTACTAATAAAGAGAAAGAATCGGGACTTGGAGCTCTGGGAACGGTCAAAGCTCTATGGGAAAACGATCAAACAAGAGTGCTATGCGCTTACGCAGTTACGTTTTTCTGTGCTGTCGCATTGCGCGGTGGTGCTACTGCTTACTATGTTCTTTACTACTTGAATGCGGGAGAGTACTGGTTGTCTGTAATGCTAACCAGTGGCGCAGTAATTTCTATGCTGCCAGCATTTTTTGCAGGTTGGTTGATTAAACAGAAAATCTGTAATTCTCGCACCATTCTTGTCTGGTCTCAGTTTATCTCCGCCATCTTATGTGGTTTTGGTTATCTAATTAAGCAAGACGGTATCATCTTAGCTCTAATCCTGAACAATCTAATAGTGTTTGCTATGACCTGCCAAGATGTTGTGGTGTGGTCTGCAACAGGCAATTGTGCCGATTATGGGGTTGCTAAATATAAGAAGAACATTCGTGGTGTTATTAATGGCGCTCTTATGTTCTGTCTTAAACTGGGTATGGCGATTGGGGGGGCATTGATCGGTTATATTCTCGCCTTTTACGGATATACCGGCGGAAAGAACATTACTCCAGAACAACTCGACGCAATATTATTGATTACTTATGGCGTGCCTTTGGTCTTCTTTTTAATTGCTGGCTTTATTGGCTACAAATGGAAACTGACCCCTGAGTATATGGTCGACTTCAAAGAAAAACAGACTGAACAACTTATTCCAGCTAAAGCAAACTAAACGAGGAGGGAGGGAGTAATCTCTCCTTGCACAACTATGTCTCTATCTACGCAAACCCAAGAAAAAATCTACGCAGGTGTACTAGGTAAAATCATTGGAGTCTATGCAGGTCGACCGTTTGAAAACTGGTCATGGGAAAAATCGAAAGTACTTTGGTGAGGTTAATCGATACGTAAACAGTGAAGTAAACGAAGATCTAATTGTTGCGGATGATGATATTACTGGCACTTCTATGTTTGTAAAAGCGATCCAAGACCATCATTTTTGTCCGGAGTTTGGGTCTAAACATATAGGCCAAACTTGGTTAGATATCTTGATAGAAAATAAGACGGTGTTTTGGTGGGGAGGTTATAACATGTCCACTGAACATACCGCTTATTTGAACCTTAAAAACGGTATTGAGGCTCCCGAAAGTGGCAGTATTGAAACTAATGGCAAGATATCAGCAGAGCAAATAGGTGCTCAAATCTTTATTGATTATTGGGGGCTCATAAATCCTAGTAATCCAGATAAAGCGGTTGCGATGGCAAAAGAGTCAGCACGTGTTGGGCATGATGGTGAAGCGGTTTATGGTGCCGTTGTTATTGCCGCGTTAGTGTCCATGTCATTTGAAGAGGATGATATCGATGTCCTTTTAGATAACGCCTTAAAGTATGTACCCGAGAGCAGTGATATCGCGAAGGTTATCGCTTTTGTTCGTCAACTTCACCGTCAAGAACCAAACGATTGGAGGGGGGCGTTTGGTCAACTGAGAGAAGAGTTTGGATACCACAAGTTTGGTGGCATGTGTCATATGGTACCTAACCATGGCTAATCATCTTATCTTTGCTTTACGGCGGAAATTCTTTCCATAAGTCTATGGTCATCGTCAACACTTTAGGATGGGATACCGATTGCAATGCTGCTAATGTTGGCTGTATCAATGCAGTGAGGCTCGGTCTAAATAGTTTGACGTCTGGTTATGATTGGCGGGGGCCGGTTGCCGATAGAATTTATCTACCAACAGCTCATTGCACTGATAACGTTACCGATGCTGTTAGAGAGGCTAACTGTCTTGTTGCGATTGCCGAAACACTGCTTGGAGACTCTAAACCAGATTCTTTGCCAAGATTCAGCTTCAATTATCCTGGGGCTGTTCAAGGTTTCAAAGTTGTAGCTCAAGACAATTATGATAACCGAGCGAGGCTTGAGAACTTATCAGGTGAAAGTTTAAGCTTAGTTTTTAGAAATTTTAGTTAAAGACTGGCCACTGGCTTTACAAACAGCAACCCATACGTGTGAGAGCGATGACGTAAGACGTTACCCATATCATCTACTAGGAAGTCCAACTCTCTATAGTGGCCAGCGAGTAAAGGCGGTGCTTTCGTGTGAGACAAATGTACCTTCAATTGGGGTCGTTCCCTACATCGTCACTTTTGATCAAGACTTGAATAGGGCTGAATATGATCTCGCGCCATGCATGTTGCTTTCGGGTGAAGAGACTGAACATGAGTTCATTGTGACGCAAGTAAATTCAGATCAGATAGCTTATCTTGGATTTAGGTTAGATTACCCTACAGAAGGGGACGGGGCACATGGTTGTTTGAACATTCATCAAATTGATTGGGCAAGTACACCGAGTTTAGATCTCAGCTTCCCTGCGTCTAGAGTTGGGCAGTGGGTTGCTCCTTGGTGGGCAAACAGTTTCATTAGCACTATGACCCAAGAGATGTTTATAGGTGGTGTCTACCTCATGAATGATACTCCGGGTGAAAAACGAATGTTTGTTTATGGCTCTAATGATTTTAGGGACTACACGGCGCAAATTGATGTAACTCCGCAGTCAATAGAGCCATGGTCAGTTGTGTTCCATTATCAAGGTTTGAAACGATATGTGGAAGCTAGGTTCGATCCTGTCTCAGAGAGCCTTTCTTTAGTCTTGAACCACTTTGATACGCAAACGGTTCTTGCCAGTGAGAGCTTTAAATTTGAGCAACGTAAAGCTTATGAAATTAAGTTAATTGTTTCGCAGGACGTTTGGCTGATAGAAGTAGAAGATACTGTACTTGAGTGCAATCCGGAGCAAGTGATTGACTATGGATTTGAGCAAGGCTGTATTGGTGTCGCCAATGAGTTTGGCTCAATGCAATTGAGCAGAATAAAACTGCAACCTATTGCCCAAGACTAGTTTGAATGATTGTTGAACGAGACGTCTAGTAACCAGAGACAACTCTTTCCTATGAAAGATAGTTCAATTGGCATTAACTTTGAAAAACTAACAGACAGCGCACCTAATTAGGTGCGCTTTTTTATCTCCAATGATACATGGCGGAGATGCCAAAGAAGTTGATGTCGGGCCCACCGATATCGTTGTACCAGGTGTATTCAAAGGCTCCTGACCAGTTTGGGTGGAACTGGTATTCAACGCCAACACCTAGGTGCGGCGTCCAACCATCGTCGTCTTCGAAGACGCCTTCACCATTTGCATCCCATTCGTATGCTTGGGTACCGAGTTTGCCAAAAATTGAGACTTTTTCGGCGACTTCATAGGAGGCTTTTGCAGTAAAGGTTAGAGCCTTGGCATCATAACTACCTGACACATCTTTAAGATCGGCTTCACCCAGATCGTGGTAACCAATTTCTAAGGCTAACCATTCATAGGCTTGGATACCTGCAAATAGTGACCAAGAGAAGACGGTATCATCCACGCCAGTTACATCTGTAACTGCAGAGCCAAGGTCGCCAAAGTTTGAAGAACCGAGTTTTACACCACCATAGAAGTGAGAGAAGGTGGCATTTTCGGCAGCAATTGAAGTAGAAGAGATAGCCATCATAAGTGGAGCGGCTAACAGGATTTTTTTCATCGGCTGACATCCTTTCCAAGCACAAATTAGAAATCTATTAAGTGAGTGTATATCTAATCTTCTACATTGCGAGTCGGGGATGATTTCTGCACAAATAATTGTTAGTCATTCGTGCGGTTTGATTTAAAAATGTGAAGCAGGTCTTAGATGGTTAAACCATTGCCACGGCGAGCGTACTTGATAGCATCATGGCGGGAGTGCACATCTAACTTCTTGTATAGCTTATAGATATGGCTCTTAACCGTGCTCTCGGACAGGAATAATTTGGTCGCAATCTGTTGATTAGAGATACCGTAAGCAAGGAGTTCGAGGATCTGTCTCTCCCTAAATGTCAGCTCGCAGTTGCTGTGACTAACTGGAAGCTCAGATGAACGATAGCTGTTCAACAGCTTTTCCATATAGGGCCGAGGGAGCCAGAGACCACCGCTGAATATGTACTGGATGCTCTCGTTGATGTGTTTAATTTGAGCGTTGCGAAGTAGCAGTCCTTTGAGGACCTTCCAGCGCAAAAGCTTTTCATTGAAATGTTCTTCTGGAACATTGTGAATGAGAAGGGGCCACCCAAGCATATCAAAGTCAGGAACGAGGAATTTACGCTCCATGTCGTTAAGGTAGTCGTAATCAATGAGTACAAGATCGGCGATGAAGTTGTGACTTTTGAAGACAGCCTCGACAGGCAGGAATCTATGTACCTCCGTGTTAGAAAGGGCTGATACCTGACGCTCTATCAAGCTTGTTTGTAGACTCTTTTCCGCAAGGATAAGAAGGTGTCGAGTTTCCATAATTTTCTTCGTTTAGTGGATAACACGATACAACAAAATCTTCGCAACTAAACTGAACCACTGCATTAATTTCCATGTATCAATTATAGTGCAAAGCTTCTCTTTACATGGGCTTCTGGCCTTAGTTCAGTGCCAGTAAAGGAGGGTAAATACTGAGTGAAAGTATGAGAATGAAAAACAAAAATTAAGACTATTTTCATACTTGTTGGTAGCAAGGTGCTGATTTTTTGCTGAAAACCACTGTAACAACTAGCGATAACTAACCCTTAGGGACTAGATAAATTTCCTCCCATAATACTTTCCTCAGCCTTTCATCTAGGGCTATTTCATACTCCAAGCAACTTCTTCGAAATTGCCTGTAATATTTTGTTTTAATTGGATTTTTTTGTACTATGAACCTTGTGTGACAGTATGTGTCTGGAACGGCGTACATAAAGAAAAGTTCCCTACCTATAATCGAAATGCTCTTGCAAGGTTGGCAGGGGTGGAAGGTTAGTTTTTGTAATTTTCTAAATCGTAAAAGTTAGGAACCTGGAGTACATATTATGACTCTGAACAAGACAAGTTTAGCTATTGCTCTAGCTGCAATGTTGTTTGGTGGTAATGCATTGGCAGATAGAGGTGGTTATAAACACCACGGCGCATCTGATGACATTCATGTAGATAATTATGTCGATGATGGTAATGGCAACAATCAATGGGAAGATAGTGCCAATCATACTGATAGCTACAACGATAAATCTGACAACAGCACCGTAACTAAAAACGATGCTAGTAATACAGCGAAGGATAGCTTTAACGATAAATCTGACAATAGCATGGTCGATAAGTCTGACAACAGTACTGTTAATAAGAGTGACTCTAGTCAAAGTGCAAAAGACAGTTTCAATGACAAATCAGACTCAAGCCTAACTCGTAGTCAGAATGATAACTCCGACAACAGTACGGTGGACAAATCTGATAACAGTACAGTTAATAAAAGTGACTCTAGTCAAAATGCTAAAGACAGCTTCAATGACAAATCAGATTCAAGCTTAACCCGCAGTCAGAATGATAACTCTGACAACAGTACAACTGATAAATCTGATAACAGCACTGTTACCAGAAACGATGCTAAAGACAGTTTCAATACTGACTCTAGTACCAACTACAAAAACAGCTTCAACGACAGAAGCACAACTACTAATACTACAAACAACATCACAATGGATGCCGACGTAGTTATCGCTAACTCGAACCAAATGGGTTTCGTGGCAGCAAATAATGTGTCGAATGCCGGTAGCGGTGGTTTCTTGCGTCGCCCTGGTGGCGGTGGTGCTATGAACCTAAACAGCACTAACAACCTCGGCGGTCTTGGTGGTGCAGCAGGTATTACCTCAGTTGCACAATCTGCTGGAGCAAACAATTTGATCCAACAAAACGTGACAACCAACGCCAGCGTTCTAACCGACTAAGTTGCTAGGAGAGTACGATGCGATTGGCACTGTGTACTATCAGTTTGGTATTTGCTAGCACTGTTTATGCTGATGAGATAGCTCTGCCGGATGAGTTAGTTTCGGTCGATGAGATGCAACAGTCCCGTGGTGGTCAACATATAGAGCTTGACTACACGAGCCTTGCTTCAGATATCGATGGATTCAGCTCAGGAAATTCAGCAATCAATACAGTGAATGGCAATAACGTACTGTCGTCAGGTGCGTTCGCGGACAGTTCTGGTATTTCGAATGTTATTCAAAATACTGGGAATAACGTACTGATACAGAACTCAACCGTCGTCAACCTGACTTTAAAGTAGAGTTATGAAGAAGGTAAGGTATGGAGTAGTAGGGTTGATGCTGGCAATGTCAGCATCAACCTTTGCTATTGAGTTTTTGCCACACAGAGCCAATTATTCTGTGCCGGTAAAAAGCTATAAAGAGATGCTTTTTGGTGACGTTTATCGTCAGCAATATGATTTCAGTTGTGGTTCAGCCGCATTGGCGACTTTACTGGAGTTTCACTACGACAGACCATCCAAAGAACAGCAAATCTTTGATGCCATGTATGCGAATGGTGACAAAGAACTTATTAGTCAACAGGGCTTTTCCTTGTTGGATATGAAGCATTATCTGCAATCGGTCGGTTTGAATGCCGACGGATTCAAACTAAGCCTCGAAAAAATGCGCAAAACGGGAGTACCGGGGATAACCTTGGTTAACTTCGATGGATACATGCATTTTGTAGTAATTCGAGGAATCAATAATAACAACGTAATCTTGGGTGACCCATCAAGAGGCACCTTGGTATTACCTATAGAGGTATTTCAAGAGTATTATCAAGGGCTTGTGTTGCTAGTTCGCAATGAAGCAACAGTAGGACGAGCAGGCTTTATCACGGACGAGAACTTTTCAATTTATCAGGCCTCACCGCTAGAGACAGGTGTTAATCGCGACTCTCTTGGCGTGTATAGCATTACATTACCGAATGCTGGAGACTACTAGGAGTTCCAATTATGGCCAGAAAACTCATCGTCGCATTTGCCCTATGTATTCTTCCTGTTAGTTTCCTGCATGCTGACGAAATATCTCTGCCTGAGAGTCAAGTAGTGGACAACCAAACACTATCTAGTATGCGTGGCGGCTTTCAGATTGGCGGTGACTATATAGTGGATATCGGGATTAGCATTGCCGCTGCTGTGAATGGCGAGAATATTTACCGTACCACCATTGCCAATTTGGTTTTTAAAAACGGCACACTTACTTCAACTGGCGGGACATCTGTGGGCAACGAGCCTGTTCCTGCAAATCTGGTTAATGTTGTTCAAGTGGGTGAGGGGAATGTGATTGAAAACCCGCCTTCACCCGAAGCGTCTACCCCTGGAATTGTTGACTCAAGCGTGATTAATATTATCCAAAATACTGTAGATAACAGTGTGATAGGTATTAACACCATAGTAGATATTGATGCGAGAGTGGACAGCATTAACAAGCAGATCCATGCGGATCTTCGTCTGAAGGATGCCCTGCTAAATCACAGACAATAGTTAGAAATAATAAGGTACTCTAACCGTCAACTGGAAGTCCGGAGAGTCTTCCGTTAAACCCGCCTGTGCGCTCACATTTAAAGAAGAGCGCGGATTCAATCTTAGGTTTACCCCAACATTGAGTGAGTCGAGATGCAGTAACTTGGCATCGTCCGATTCGCGTCCGTCGACCTTACTTTTCAGAATCGTTTTATGGGTTACGCCCAAAGAGAAAGAGAGGTCTGGATTTACCGCAAAGCCCATACCGCCGCCGATGGAAATGGTATCCCCAAGGTCCACTTCTACATCTTGTCCGTTAACGTCTACTTTGTCTTTTACGTTGTAGATGTAACTGATGTTGGCAAACAGCACTGCAGGGTCGGATGGGTATAGCATGGTAAGGCTCGGCTCAAGACTCCAGAATCCCGAGCCTGTAGAGACTTCTTCTAGGGTGTTTGTGGTTTCATCTATATCGATATCGTAGGGGGAGCGCCCTGTACGGGTTTTTAGGCGTATTCCGCCAATCCAGTAGGGCGTTGTATCAAAGTTAAATTGATGCCTTAAACCGAGTTCGAGATCGCCAATATCACCGCCGCTGTTGGAACGATTAATGATGTCGTTATCACCGGATCCATCTTGTATTGGTCGGACTGTGGTTTGATTGTTTCGATACACATAAGGAAGACGCAGTTCAAATTCAGTTGCGTTGGTGAGACCTAACCTTGCGGTGAGCCCCAGCGTTGCGGTGACATAGTCGGCGTCACTGACTTCAATTCGCCCTATGATCAGGGTTGGAAGCACAGTGTAGCCCACAACCGATACGCGGTTGGATGAGTTTTGGGTAAAGCTGAGAGAGGTTTCCAGAGACCAAGTCCCTTTTGGGGAGAGCACTCCACGCTTTTCTATAACGTCACTTACGGTTAGGGTTACTTCGCTACCATCCTCGGCAAATGCGCTTTGGCCGAGAAGCAATAATGCGGTAGCACACCCGATAATAGGTTTCCCTAACATCACAGTATCCTTTTTCCCGAGACCCTTATTATGTAGGCAAGAAACGGTGCAATCGCAACTAAAAGTGGTTATTAATTGAATGGTTTTTGGACATGCCACTCGTCACTTTTAAGGGTGAAAAAAGCCACCTTACAAATGTTGATTTGACTATCAATCACTTATGTCGATACTAGCGTCGAAGATAAGTAAAAAGGTGACGCGCAATGACAGAGATACGTTTTACAGAGGGACCGATTCAAGAGAGTGACCAAGATATCTTGAGCAATGGATTGGAACTGCACGGCAAGCAGAACAATGCGCCCGAGTACAAAAAAACACGTCTTAACTGGATGGTCTACCGTGATGAGCAGTTGGTTGGAGCTTTGACTGCCGATCTGCTGTGGGACTGGATCTACATTAGTGAGCTTTGGGTGGATGACAGCTGTCGTGGTACGGGTCTTGGTAAACAGCTTATGGCCAAGGTTGAGGAGCATGCCCGCGAGCAAGGTGTAACGGTTTATGGCTTTGGACACAAAGTTGGCAAGCGCCAAAGTTCTATCAATCTGTCGGTTTTGAAGAATTCACTCGTTTTGAAGGCTTTCCAAAGGGACACAGCCGTATCGGGTTGAGAAAAACGCTCGCCTAACTAGGGTTATATTTCATTTCTGGCTAAACAGAACTAAGCTATATTTCAGTGACTTACCGTTATTTTTGCCCTGTTTTAACAGTCGCTCGGATAAGGGTTTAAAAGGAAAAAACGAAATACCACAAGGATAAGGAAATGAAGAAATTACTGGCACTTACGGTCTTAGCACTTGCAGGTTGTGCTTCAGGAACGGATTCAAAGCCTGAGGGTGAAGGTAAGACGGACGCTGGTTCTGGTGCGTTTACTGTCACCACCAATACTTCGGGTTTTGATAACGAGGTGACCACTCATTTCACCGCTAACCCAGACAGTCCCATTATGATTGAACCCAAGTCTGATGAATTAGCTGCCTCTATATCACTGCAACGTATTTCAGTTCGTGATGGCAACGTGGTTGATGTGAAGGTCATGCGTGAGGACGTTCGCGGAATGCTCACCATGGTAGTGACCAATAATGACAAAGAATATCCATTTTCCACTTTAGGGGCGATTGAGAATCTAACCGGTGAGGGCGAAGGTTATTCGTCACAGCTGTTCAGAATGGACTGCAAAACCTTGCTTAACTACGCCAAGCAAAAGGGCGGGCAAGAGTACGAGCTTAGAATTACAGCGACTAACGGGTTTACCGACTATGTGCTGACAAAAGAGGCAAAACAGATGTTTGGAGCTGCATCTGGTGCGTGTGAACAATAGCTTCTGAACTAGGTACAAGAAAAAACGGTCACATTTGCTGTGACCGTTTTGTTTATAGGGCATCAAATTGTGCTTTGGTGATGCCGTAATAGAGCTTGTCGTCAAAGCCTGTTTCCAATTTGTAATAGTTAGTCATGCGGCCTTCTTGCTATAGCCACATTTCTGTAGTGTTTTGTATGAGCCAACATTTCCAGCATAACAATCAGCGCAGATCTTATGTGCTCCAAGCTCGCTAAAACCGAGCTCAGTTAGTATTTCACATACTTGGGTGGCGATACCTTTTCCCCACGCCTTAAATGGAAGCTGATAACCCACTTCGTAGTTTCCTTGATGAAACATAACTTGGGTGAGGGCGCACATGCCCATGTATTCGCCTTGCTCATTGCTTATCACAAAGGTTGGGCTATCTGGCCATTTATTATCTGCTAGTGATTGCTCTGTATTCTCGATTATAGGACTGAAAAAAGCCTGATAAAGGGACTCATCGGCAGGCGCAAAGAAGAGATATTTGTTTACGCGTTCATCGTCAAACATAGCGATGATGTCTTTAAGATCTTCTTGCTTGATAAGGGCAATGCTCAGGTTGTCTTTGATGCTTACTGCTTTGCCTTGTTTTAGTTCTGTATATGACATGGTTACCTCGTTATTTGCTCTGCAGTTTAGCCAAAGTTGTTAGCCTAATATTGAATAAACGCGACAGATTAGTCCTCAAAGTCGCCATAGATGTCTATGGTGAGGTCACGTTTCTTTAGATATCCGGAAGGCGTTTTATTAACGAGTTGCTTTAGGGTTCGAATCAAGTGCGATTGGTCGCTAAAACCGTATTGCTGTGAGAAGTCTGCCCAATCGACTTCTTTTTCTGTCGAATGAAGATCCAAAACCATTTGCTCGAGTCGCATCATCTGCAAGTAGGATTTTATGCTGAGTCCTACTTGCTGTTTAAAGGCTCGTTCCAAAGTGCGGCGAGAGCAAGCGCATGCTTTGGCAAGTGCTTCAACCTCTGCGATTTGTTGACTCTCAACTAGTTGTATCGCTTTGTCTACTAAAACAAAGGGTTTGTTGCTCGGAGGGACAATATTAAGTGAATCAAGATGGGCTTTGATAGCTTTGGTTATATCTTGTTTTGATTTCAATTTAAGTAAATTGGATCTGAATGAAGTTGGGAATATGTTTTCAAGCGCAGTAGGCCACGCACACTGATTTAGCTGCAAGGATTCATTACCGTTTAAAAGGTTAGCAGTGTGAGGCTTGAAGGTGATGCCAATGCGCTTTAAAGGAGGGTGATCTTCAAGAAGTAGGAGTTTGTCGCTTATAGAAATAAGGTGAGATCCATTACCTGAAAACAGTTCATCTGAGGCACGATACGCATAGGCTTGTTCATGGGGAGTGATTAGCAGGTGAGCCCTTGGATTAGGGATCAGATAAGGCTGAGTCTCGATGGTGTCATTGTCACCAATTTCAAGATACCAAACCTGATGGATGAGCCATTCAAAGCCACGCAAGGATTGTTTCCAGGTGATCATTACTGACCTTTACCTTGCTTGTCACGTATCTCTACGAGTAGTGCTTTGACCTCTTGTAGCTCTGCTTTTAGCTCTTCATGTTCCGCCGCTAGGTCTTGGTTATCTTCTTCACTCATAAACCAGGTGGCTACAAAGCCAGTAAAGGTACCGAACAGGCCTACACCTGCAGTCATTAAAACACTGGCGACCATGCGCCCTTCGGTAGTAACAGGGTAGTAATCCCCGTATCCTACCGTGGTGATGGTCACAAATGCCCACCAAAGTGCATCTCCAGCCGATTGTATGTTGGATTCAGCTACGCCACGTTCGAACTGCAATATGCCTATGGCGCCGAATATCACCAGCAGTACCGAAATACTGGCAACGATACTAAAGGTGCCTTCCCGTCGATTGCGGAACAGGTAGTAGAGGATGATCTTAGAAGAGCGTATGGCGCGCAGCATACGCATGAAACGAAACAGGTGAACAAAGCGACCATATCTGAGGGCGTCCACCATAGGGATACTAGACAATAGATCGATCCAACCCCATTTCATGAATTTGAGTCTGCTTTCGGCGTTATAGAAACGAATACCAAAATCGGTAAGAAACACCATGCACACTAGGGTGTCGATAGTCCTCAGAAGGTCCTTAACATCAGCGGGCAGGACAAATGCGTTCTCAACAAATAGGGCGCACAGTACGTAGACTGAGAGAATAAGAGTGAAGAACTGAAAGGGGCCGAGTTCCTGCCTTGCTTCTGAGCGCTTTGATTGTTCCATCTGATATTACTTACCTTCCTTCGAACGCCCTTATAGTAGCAGGATTGGGTTGAAAAACCCTAAATATGTACTGTTTACAGTCGCTTATACTGGATTTCGATTGGGAATGGGCGCTTTTTTCTCTTAGTAATACCAAAGAAATTTTTATGTTTCGTATAAAAAACACCATTAATTCGATGGGCTGGGTTGGATAAGATAACAACCACTCGAGGCAAAGAGCATTTGCTTCCCTTACATGGATTGTTCTTTAACTAATTAATCCAGAGAGTTGCTATGAAATATCTACTGCCATTGTTTGCTACCTTTGCCTTAGTAGGCTGTGACGAAACTATTGATTCACACACTCCTAATACTCCACCTTCTATCGAGAATCCAATTGAAGTGGTTCCAGATATCCCTGTTGAGGGAGAAGAAGAGGGCGTTGTGTATTACTTTGAAAGTGACGATGGTGCTAAAGAATTCATAAAGAACGGAATTGCCTTCGCTAGCAGGAATGCAAACGATGAATTGCTTGATATTACCGGTCGTCGCATTGGCTCAGCCAAGGTTTGGAACAATGATTCGAATTTTCAGCCTACAGGTCTTATCCTGACTTTTGACGAG
This sequence comes from Vibrio ishigakensis, assembly GCA_000830475.1. Lineage (GTDB taxonomy): Bacteria > Pseudomonadota > Gammaproteobacteria > Enterobacterales > Vibrionaceae > Vibrio > Vibrio ishigakensis_A. The sequence goes on from BBSC01000002.1 coordinate 348,930, forward strand.
CGCTTCTACTTCGATGGTATTGTTTTTGAACCGAGTTACGAGGATTCTCCTGATTATATGAGTTACCATTTTGACCGAGATGTTTGGGATGGCTCGCTCAGCTTTGCTCCAATGCAACACGACTAAAAAGTAAATCTTACCGTTAACTTATTGAAAAACAGCACTAAGCTTAAGTGACATTGGAAAAGGGAGTGCTAATGGACCTTAAGCTTTTGCAAACCTTTAAAGCCGTGTATGAGCAGGGGTCGCTATCGAGTGCCGCCGATCTATTAGATGTTACTCAGCCAGCAGTCACCGCATCTATCAAGAAGCTCGAAACCTCCCTTGGCTATCAGCTTTTCGTTCGAAGTGGACGCAGCATTTGTGCAACAGCCGATGCGACATCACTGTATGAAAAACGTCGAAGCATATAGATGCGATACAGGTATCACTGGCTCCAAAACAGTGTTTAAATGTCTATGCCTCAGAGAATGCCTTCTTCCTTTTGGGCGATGTCCCCAATATCAATCTAAAAGAGTCTCCAGCCTATGAAGAGCAGATCTATGCTGACCTCAGAGCGGGATTGGTGGATATCGTCGTCGACTACTTTTCTTTAAAAGAGCAGGCATTTAACTATGAACCTGCGTTTGTCGAGACTCTGGTTGGAGTGCATAACAGCAAGTCTTCGTTTAGCTATGACGAGTATATGAATGCCACGCATATCCTAGCGAACATCCGCAGGCACAATCAGAGTATTGTTGAGCTGTTTGGCAAGCTTGGAAGGCGAAAGGTAGGGGCGACGGCAAATGGCACCACCAATGCGATCATTGCTGCCAATAGAACCAACTCAGTAACGGTTACCACGAGTAGTTTGGTTCCGTTTGCTAAGCAGTTGGGTATGGTGTCGTTTGATCTACCATTTGAAACTAAGCCTATCTCTTTGGAGATGACCTATCACAACAGATATAAAAATGACCCTCTATTTAAGAGAGTCATTGAAGATATAAAGAAGGCTTTTTAGCGAATAGTGACAGCGGTGCCACTCGCTGAAACCATCAGCATACCATTGTCTTTACCTAGCACTTCATAGTCGATATCGATTCCAACAACTGCGTTAGCGCCCAGTTCTATCGCTTTGTTTTGTAGCTCTTGCAAGGCATATTCACGTGCCTTTTCTAGCTCTTTTTCATAAGTACCGGACCGGCCACCGACAAAATCACGGATACCAGCAAACATGTCTTTGAAAACATTCGCTCCCAAAACCGCTTCTCCTGCGACTACGCCGTGATACTGAAGTATTGTTGAACCTTCTACACTTGGCGTTGTTGTCATTAACATATTGAGCTCTTCAACATTTTTACGAATATTGACTTGATTCTAGTTGGTTTTTACATCTGATTACACATAGAATTTAGCAAACGTTTTCTCCATGATTGAAGGCCTGTCATGTCCAAATTATTCAGCCTAAGCATCATACTTTTGAGCTTATCTTTTTCTGTTTACGCTGAAGAGCAACCAAAGCACTCTGAAACCGCACTCCTCGATAGACCCTTGGTAGAGCGCTATATCCTCGATGAGTTAAAAGCCATTAGACACGATCAGCAGGATTTGGAGCGTCGCCTGACCATAGAGATCACCGACCGTGAATTGGAAGTAGCAGACAAGTCTCTTAACTACGCCAACATTACCATCAACTATTTCTTCTATTTTATTGCGGCAGTTGCGTCACTGATTGCGGTGCTCGGTTGGCAATCGATTAAAGATATCAAGCAGAATACTAAGGAGATGGCAGACCGTCGTCTTGATAAGATCACCAAAGATTATGAGAAGAAGTTCTTAATTCTAGAGCGGGACCTAAGACGTAAGACCCGCATTATCACAGAGAACAACCGCGAGATTGAAATCATCAATGAGGTGCACAACCTTTGGATGCGTGCGCAGAATGCTCCGACACCAGAGCAGAAGATCACTACCTACGATGAGATCCTTAAGATTCGCCCAGGTGATCTTGAAGCCCTTGCACACAAAGCGGATGCCGCTATGGAGATGCGTGAATACCATTGGGCAATGAGTATCTGTAACCGCGTTCTAGAAGTAGATGACAAGAACGCCCACGCGCTTTATCAACGCGCATGTGCCTATGCAAGGCTAGGGGTTGAGAACCAAGCTATTTATGATCTGCAGCAAGCGATTGAGTCCAGTGCTTCGATGCGAGAGTTGATGGTAGATGAGCCGGATCTCGAGTCATTGCGTGGTAATGAGAAGTTCGATGAGATGATAGAGCCTGTGATACAGGAAACCAATAGCTAGTTGTTTGAGCCCGACCAGACGTTCGGGCTTTTTTAAAGGAGTAAGAATGATTCCAGTAAATACCTCGATAGTCTCAGGTGTCGCTTTGTCTAAGATAGATGGCGAGACAAAGATGCTATTGATGAAGCGCGTTAAGGGCGGGTTTTGGTGTCACGTAGCAGGCTCGATGGAGGCGGGTGAGACAGGCTCGGAGGCGATAGTTCGAGAGTTTCATGAAGAAACCCAGATCGAGGTGAGCGATCTCTACAATGCGCAGTTTCTGGAGAAGTTCTTTGAGGCAGAAGTGAACGTTATTCAGCTTATTCCTGTGTTTGTGGTGCTGTGCCCTGATAATCAGGCTGTGACCCTTAATGAAGAACATACTGAGTATCGCTGGTGTACTTTGAAAGAGGCGTTAGAGTTAGCCCCATTTCCTAATCAACATGCGGTGTTTAAGCACGTTTGGCAATACTTCGTTGAACGGCTGGCAAATCCGCTGTACCGAGTGGAGCTGAATTAGATGCAGGAGCTCAGCGGTGGTCGTAAAGGGTCGATATTTAAAACTGAGGATGCGGTAAAGAGACCATTGAACCCATGGTCTTCGAGTGTCCATAAGCTTCTCAAAGCGTTTGAACAGCAACAAATAGAAGGCGTTCCTAGGGTTTTGGGCACTGATAAAAACGCTGAGTACCTGAGTTTTGTTGAAGGAGACACTTATAATTATCCGCTTGTTGGCAACGTGGCAAGTATTCAAGCAATTGAGAGTGCGGCAAAGCTACTCCGGACAATCCATGATGCTTCAAAGCCTCTAGTGGATGAGTTGAAATCTTGTAATTGGATGCTGCAAACCAGAGAGCCTGCAGAGGTGATATGCCACGGCGATTTCACACCATACAACGTTGCGCTTCAAGGGAATATAGTCGTTGGCGTATTCGATTTTGATACAGCGCACCCTGCGCCACGCATCTGGGATCTGGCTTACTCCGTCTATTGCTGGGCACCCTTTAAAACTGACCCAAGCGACCGGCTGGGAAATATAGATGAGCAGATTGCTCGTGCTAAATGTTTTTGTGATAGCTATGGTGTAGAGCGGGAACATAGGAAGTTGCTGCAGAACGCAATGGTCTCTCGGCTTCAGTCGCTGGTGGACTTTATGCAAAACGAAGCGAATAAAGGAAACCCTCAGTTTATTCAGAACATCCGAGATGGGCATCATCTCTCTTATTTAGAGGATATCGCGTATATCCAGAGCAATAGCCAGCAAATCTTAGATGGGCTTTGTGTCGATTAGCGTAAAGCATTTGGTCATCATATTGTCACTGATAAGACATGCTTCTTTCATCTAACACAAGTTAAATGGCGTCAGACAAAAGACGTACAACAGGAAAGTAAGATGTCAGATGCAGAACTAAACCTTCAAGAGTTTGACCTAGAGCTTGATGTTCCAGAGCTATATCTTGAAGAAGATTTGGACAGCATTGATTGGCTTGATCTACTGCCAACTCAAGAATAATCACCAAAACAGAACAATTGAAAGGGACGCCAAGGCGTCCCTTTGTCGTATAATTAAGGGAGTAGATATTGACCCGACTCTAGCTTATTACACCTTCATACATACGAAGGCTTTACATCTGAGCGCTGGCAAGGAACAATCCACGTCAGTTTGAGTGAGACAGAACGATTAAATATGAGCAACACCACAGGTAAAACCTCGAACCCACTATTCGAGATTATTTTTAACGTAATTCTTCCTTCCTTCATCCTGATGAAATTCAGTGGGGAAGAGCACCTAGGCACAGTTTGGGCTTTGATCATCGCCCTTGCATTCCCAGTAGCTTATGGTGGTATGGAACTGATCCGCAATAAGAAGTTTAACTACATCTCAGCTCTTGGCTTTGTGAGCGTGTTGTTGACCGGTGGTATCGGTCTGCTTGAGTTGGATACTCGCTGGCTGGCACTAAAAGAAGCTTTGATTCCTGGCCTGATTGGTCTAGTGGTTTTGGGCTCGACCTTTACCCGCACACCACTGATGCAAAAGCTTATCTTCAACGGCACTGTGCTTAACATGCCACTGATTGAAAAGCACCTTAAGGAATCAGGCAATGAGCGCGCGTTTCAAAAGTGCCTGATGAACTCTAATTATCTGTTTGCCAGTACTTTCGCGTTCTCATCTGTGATGAACTACATCCTAGCGACCTACATAGTGACTAGCCCTGCAGGTACTGTGGCTTTCAATGAAGAGTTGGGTAAGCTGACCCTGTATAGCTATCCGGTGATCGCTATCCCAAGCATTCTGATGATGCTGGTACTTTCTACTATGTATGGAAGCAGATCCGTAATATGACCTCGCTTGAGACTGAGCAGATCTTTAATCAAACCAAGTAATCACAGATGCGCAAATTCCTCGTTTTGGCCTTGATTGCAGGTTCTGCTCATGCGAACACACTTTATCAGGTCAAAGCTAATGTCACAGAGCATGGACAAGAGATTTCTTTTCCTGCAGTTGAGGTACAGGACAATGGACAGCCTGTGAGAACTCAAGCTGATGGCTGTACCTATATCGCAACCTTGAACCAATATATTCAGAACACTCTAACTATAACTGCCACTATGGTGTGTAGTGATGAAACAACGGTCATGCCTGTAATGATCCTTAGGGCGGCCAGTGATAGCGCCAGTTATGAGCTTGAGGATGAAGGTAAGGTCCTTTGGAAGTATTCGGTTGAGGTAGAGTCGGTACAATAGCGATAGAGCTTAGAGGACGCAGATAGCGTCCTTTTTTCTGTCTGCAATATTGGGTAAGGCTATTGAATATTAAGGAACCAGTTTGATATTCTGGACTACTGCATAATTTTTACCGCACTAGCAGTTGCAATACGTCAACCCAATTTATATAGGTAAAATATGAAGTTTCCTACCACACTTCCTAAAAGTCACCAGCCTCTGCTTGAGCAGATTGTCAGTACCTTATCTCAAGATTCTAGAATTTGCGGTATTGGCATAGGAGGATCTTACACCTCAAATACCATGGACCAATACAGCGATTTAGATTTTGTTCTCGCTGTTGAACCTCAATTCTATGAAGAGGTGATGGCGCAGCGCTTTGAAATCCTAAATCAATTCGATGATTTACTTGCAGCCTTTACCGGTGAACACGTAGGCGAGCCTAGGCTGATTGTTTCGCTATTCGGTGAATCAGAGTTGGTACACGTGGATTTCAAGTTTGTATCTCTACCCGATGCTGCGCAGCGAGTGGATGATACCCAAGTATTATGGGAAAAAGGCTCACTTCTTAGCGATGTTTTTGCAACACAAGAGCCGGCATATCCTCAGCCACAACCTCAATGGATTGAAGACCGTATCTGGATATGGACTCACTATGCGGCGACTAAGATTGCTCGCGGTGAGTATTTCGAAACTTTGGAGTTTCTCTCGTTCCTGCGATTCAATGTGTTGTCTCCGCTGGCACTAAAGCAGGCGGGTATGACGCCCTCTGGTGTAAGAACCATAGAGAAGCGTTTGCCTGAGTTTACTAAGAAGTTATGTAAGACAGTGGCATTGCCTGAGAGAGATTCACTGAAGTCTGCTTTGGAGGCTTGTGTAGAACTCTATTTAGAGCTAAGAGAAAACGAGGATGTAGTGGTAAACGATAAAGCTAAACAAGGAGCTTAGCTTATCTTGAAAAGCTATCTTAATTAGTTGTGATAAACGAAAAGGGACGCATAGAGCGTCCCTTTTTGCTATTTGGTCTTCAGGCTAGCACCGCGACTAGCGATCACATCCTGATACCAGAAGAAACTTTTCTTCTTGATGCGTGTTAGCTCACCCTTGCCTTCATCGTCTCGGTCTACATAGATGTAGCCGTAACGCTTACTCATCTCGGCGGTAGAGTTCGCTACCAGGTCGATAGGACCCCATGAGGTAAAGCCCATCAGGTCTACCCCGTCTAGAATGGCTTGATGTGCTTGAACTAGGTGATCATTAAGATATGAGATTCGGTAGTCATCGTGAATCTCGCCGTTCTCTACAGTATCTTTCGCACCTAGGCCATTCTCTACAATAAACAGAGGCTTTTGGTATCTGTCCCATAGGAAGTTAAGCAGGATACGAAGTCCTTTCGGGTCGATTAGCCAGCCCCATTCACTCTTCTCTAGGTGAGGGTTTGGCACGCTGTCGACGATATTACCCACCTCTTTTTGCATAGGATCAGCCGAGGCACAACCGCTGGCATAATAACTAAATGAGATAAAATCGACGCTGGCAGAGGCTATGATATCTAAGTCGTCTGGGAGCATCTTTATTTCGATGCTGTTCTCACGGAAGTAGCGAAGCATATAGCCAGGGTACTTACCGCGCGTTTGCACATCACCAAAGAATAGCCACTGGTTGTTCTCATGCATGGCTGCTAGCACATCGTCTGGATGACAGGTGTAGGCGTAGTTCAGAGCACCAAGCAGCATATTACCTATTTTGGCGTCAGGATGATTTCATGACACAGGTTTACCGCTTTAGCGTTTGCTACAAGCTGGTGGTGAATAGCTTGATAGATTTCTTGCTTGGTCGCATCTTCTTGCAAACCCACGCCCGTAAATGGAGCGTGCAGAGACATGTTGATTTCATTAAAGGTAAGCCACAGCTTCACCTTAGAACCAAAGCGTTCAAACACGGTACGTGCGTATTTTTCAAAATAGGCAATAACGCGACGATCGCTCCATCCATTATACTTTTCCACCAAATGATACGGCATTTCATAGTGTGACAATGTCACAAAAGGCACCATGTCATGTTTGGCTAGTTCGTCGAAGATACGGTCGTAGTAGGCAAGGCCTTCTTCGTTTGGTGCTTCGTCATCTCCGTTAGGGAAGATGCGCGTCCATGCAATTGATAGACGTAGGCAGCTAAAGCCCATCTCTTTGAATAGGGCAATATCTTCTGGATAACGATTGTAGAAGTCGATAGCGAGGTCTTTAATACCGGGCGTACGCTCTTCACGAGTTTGGTGTGGGCTGAGAATACCATTCGGAAGCATATCGGCGGTAGAGAGACCTTTGCCGTCAGTAAGGTGAGAGCCTTCAACCTGGTTAGCCGCGATTGCGCCACCCCAGTGAAAATGTTCTGGAAATTGAATCATGGTTATCTCCGATGATTTTAATTGTTTTTAGGTCAACAGACCCTATTTATAGTTCAGCGCGTGATATTTCGCGATGTGATTCAGAGTACTCTTCTAAACCCATATTTGTTTGATCTGACACCAAGGTCAGGCAGAGTGGGGTAAAAGTGCATCACTGATGTAGTCGATAAATAGCCTTAGTCTTCCTGGCATATATTTCGTTTGTGCATATTGCATCAGGATATTGCCGTGATAGCTGTTAGTAATAGTCCAATCCTCTAACACTTGAACTACCTCACCGTGCTCCAGAGCGTTCTCCACCACAAAGTCATGAAACAGCCCTATGCCAAGGTGATTCTTTACACCCTCAAAACGCAATTGTGCTTGGTTGACTGCATATCGGCCAGATACCGTCACAGATTGAGACTTGTCTTCTTTGTGGAATGTCCACACGTTGTCGTGTTCCGTCTCAGCTAAGTAAAGGCAGTTGTGGTTTAGAAGATCGGAAGGTTGCTCTGGCTTGCCATGTTTCATTAGATAAGGCTTGGAAGCACACAGTAGTAGGTGCGTTTCACCGAGTTCTTTTAGTACTAAATGCTCGTCCGGTTGCTCTGAGAGTCTAAACGCAACATCGATACCTTGTTTCTGGATATCTACTGAGCCGTCAATTGCTCGGGCTTTGATCTGGATTTCAGGGTACTTCTTTAGAAAATCGATAATGAGAGGTTGAAGCACTATGCTCAATAAGGCCTCAGGCGCGGACACCAAAATACTGCCTTTTGCTTCTGTATGACTCTGAGAGGAGAGTTCAACCGCTTGTTCTGCCGCATTTAGCATCTGGATTGCTTGCTCATACACCTTTTCTCCCTCTTCTGTGATGCGAAGATTGCGGGTAGAGCGCTCAATTAACTTTACGGCCAGCGCTTTTTCTAGTCGTGTTATGGTCTTGGAAACCGCGGAGGGCGTCATAGCTAAGCTATTGGCAGTATTAGTAAAATTTCCCTGTTGCACCACTAGGGTATAGGTGGCGAGGTCGGGCAACAGAGCGAGAAGCTGGGTGGTTTTCATTATATGTGCCTGTGATTCACAAATGATTTTCCATAGAGGCATTATACTCCCAACTGCTTTCAACTAGAATCTCTTTACACTGTAAATCAGGAAAAGATTTTGGACTGAATTGGAGCGTTTCTCCGGTTTGGAATTCCCCTTACAATCTCGTTGACACAAGGATCATAGAATCATGTCTTCTGCGTTTTATAACCAAATCCAACAACAAATCGAAGATGTAAAAGCTGAAGGTTTGTATAAGTCTGAGCGTGTTATCACCTCACAACAACAAGCTTCTGTTTCAATCTCAACTGGCGAAGATGTTCTAAACTTCTGTGCAAACAACTACTTAGGTCTTGCTAACCACCCAGAGCTAATCAAAGCAGCTCAAGAAGGTATGGACCAATACGGTTTCGGTATGGCTTCTGTACGCTTTATCTGCGGTACTCAAGACATCCACAAAGAGCTCGAGCAAAAGCTTTCTAGTTTCCTAGGTATGGAAGACACCATCCTTTACACCTCTTGCTTCGATGCGAACGCAGGTCTTTTCGAGACTATTCTTGGTAAAGAAGACGCAATCATCTCTGACGCACTAAACCATGCTTCTATCATCGACGGTGTTCGTCTATGTAAAGCTATGCGTTTCCGCTACGCGAACAACGACATGGCTCAACTTGAAGAGCAACTTATCGCAGCAACTGAAGCTGGTGCTCGCCACAAGCTAATCGTTACTGACGGCGTGTTCTCGATGGACGGCGTTGTTGCAAACCTTCCTGCTATCTGTGACCTTGCTGACAAGTACGACGCGCTAGTAATGGTTGATGACTCTCACGCAGTTGGCTTCATGGGCGAAACTGGTGCAGGTACGCACGATTACCATAATGTGATGGATCGTATCGATATCATCACAGGTACTCTAGGTAAAGCTATGGGTGGCGCTTCAGGCGGTTACACCTCTGGTAAGAAAGAAGTGATCGACTGGCTACGTCAGCGTTCTCGTCCATACCTATTCTCTAACTCTGTTGCTCCAGCAATCGTTTCCGCATCTCTAAAGGTTCTAGATCTTCTACAGCAAAGTGGTGATCTTCGTGCCAAGCTTTGGGAAAACTCTGCACACTTCCGTACTCGTATGGAAGCGGCTGGTTTCACCATGGGCGGTGCTGACCACGCTATCATCAATTATGCTGGGTGATGCTAAGGTTGCAGCTGAATTTGCTGAGCGCGCGCTAGCAAAAGGCATCTACGTAATCGGCTTCTCTTTCCCAGTAGTACCGAAAGGCCAAGCTCGTATCCGTACGCAAATGTCTGCAGCGCATTCTCGTGAACAACTAGACCGTGCTATCGATGCGTTCATCGAAGTAGGTCGTGACATGGGACTGATCAAATAATGAAAATCAAAGCTCTATCAAAACTGAAGCCTGAAGAAGGCATCTGGATGAACGAAGTCGACATGCCTGAAATGGGTCATAACGACATCCTAATCAAGATCAAGAAGACCGCTATCTGTGGCACTGACGTTCATATCTACAACTGGGACGAATGGTCACAAAACACCATCCCTGTACCTATGGTTGTAGGCCACGAGTACGTGGGTGAAGTGGTTGCAATCGGTCAAGAAGTACGTGGCTTTGAGATTGGCGATCGCGTATCTGGCGAAGGTCATATCACATGTGGTCACTGCCGTAACTGTCGTGGCGGTCGTACGCACCTTTGTCGTAACACTATCGGTGTAGGTGTTAACCGCACTGGTTCTTTCTCTGAGTACCTAGTGATCCCTGCGTTTAACGCATTTAAAATCCCTGAAGGCATCTCAGACGAGCTAGCGTCTATCTTTGACCCGTTCGGTAACGCGGTACACACTGCACTGTCTTTCGACCTAGTGGGTGAAGACGTACTGATCACAGGTGCTGGCCCAATCGGTATCATGGCGGCAGCGGTAGCTAAGCACGTAGGTGCTCGTCACGTTGTTATCACAGATGTGAACGAATACCGTCTAGACCTTGCTCGTCAAATGGGCGTAACTCGCGCAGTTAACGTAGCAAAAGAAGACCTGAAAGATGTAATGGCTGAGCTAGGCATGACTGAAGGCTTCGATGTTGGCCTTGAAATGTCAGGTGTTAAGTCGGCATTCAACACCATGCTAGAAACCATGAACCACGGTGGTCGTCTTGCACTACTAGGTATTCCACCATCAGACATGGGTATCGACTGGAACCAAGTAATCTTCAAAGGCTTGGTTATCAAGGGTATCTACGGTCGTGAGATGTTCGAAACTTGGTATAAGATGGCATCTTTGATTCAATCTGGTCTAGATATCTCTCCAATCATTACTCACCACTATAAGGTTGATGACTTCCAAGAAGGCTTCGACGTAATGCGTAGCGGTCAATCTGGCAAGGTTATCCTAGATTGGGAATAAGCTATTAAGCTAAACCAATATTTTTATAAAGCCATCTCATTTGAGGTGGCTTTTTTATATTTACTATATGGAACGAAATTAAGTATAAAAAAGAATAGGTTTAATAGTATGTTCATAATTGGAATATAGAATTACGCGCTTGCTTATATTTATACAGCCCATTAGTTTGTTATTCATTAAGTGTTTAATATTCTTGGGTGAGGGAACATCTTGAGTATTTTTGCCATTTCATTAGTTGTCTTTTCAGCCTTACTACATGCAGGTTGGAATGTATTGGGCAAATCCAGTTCAGGCTCGGGTTATTCATTTGCCCTCGGCGCTTCATTTACACCTTTTCTACTTCTTTCACCTTATCTGTATTGGTGCTTCTCAGTCGTTGGTTTTACCAATGTAGGCATAGACTTTTGGTGGCTGCTGCTACTTAGTTGCCTCGGGCAAGCCGTGTATCTGGTTTGCGTAATCAAGGCCTATCAGCAGGGTGATGTGGGCATGATGTATCCCATCATTCGTGCACTACCTGTGCTTATGGTTGGGTTAGGTACCGTCTTTATCGGACAAGTATTGACAGTAAATGCTTGGGTGGGTTTCTTGATACTTACATTAGGGTGCCTGTTGGTGCCACTGAGGCGAGTAAGCGAAATTCGACTAAAAGCCTATGCCAATATAGGGGTACTGTGGGCGTTTGTAGCTGCATTAGGGACGACAGTTTACTCCATTGTGGATAATGAGGCTTTGCATTGGCTTCAACATCAAACCTCTGGCTTAACAGATAAACACATTGCAATCTTTTATTTAGGTCTGCAGTTTCTAGGCACTTCTACAGTAATATTTATTTGGCTATTAATTAGTAGAAATAAACACGAACTCAATCAAGCCACTAAATACTGGAAGCGATCATCCATAGCTGGAATTATGATGGGACTTACCTATGGCATTGTTTTATATTCGATGACACTGGTGGATAACGTCAGTTATATTGTCGCGCTGCGGCAGGTGAGTATCGTATTTGGATTGTTCTTGGGGATATGGCTTCTCAATGAAAAGTGGTATCTGGTGCGCGGATTAGGGGTGTTGCTTGTGCTAGTGGGGTTAATCGTCGCATTGGTCTAGAAGTTGTTGAACAGGATCTCTAAGCGAAAACGTATGCTCGCCTCTTCTATGAAGTCTTCTTTATAGTCACGATACCAGTTGTACTCTGGAGTAATCTCATAATAAAGCCAGCTGAACAAGATGTTATGGCGGTAGGTCATACCGATGAGGGTATTGTTGATAAACAAGCCTGGGTCATCGGTTGCTGTGGTGCTTACCACATAATTCATCGCTTGGGTTTTAGAGAGGTACTGGTAGAGGGTAAAGCCTGTGCCCATATCCCAAATGCCATCTCTATCATCATAGTCCCAGTTGTATTCAGCAAAAGATGTCCAACGTAGCAGGAAATTTTTGGTCAGTGCAAAGTCGAGGTCAAACTGTGTGGATTCACCAGTAACCTTCTTTTTTTGATACACTTTTTGCGTAATACGCAGGGTATTATTGATGGTGAGCGGGTAGGTGAACTGATATCGTGCTTCGATGCTTGGTCTAAAGGTCGCTTTGAAGTTGAAGCTACTGTAGCCTTTTCGAATCCAGTCGTAGCGAACACCTATACTGCTTTCGAGCTCTTCAGCACTGCGGGGAAAGAGGTCGAACAGGTCGTCTTCACCGTCTGACTCAATGACGAACTTGATGCGTTGGTTCACCTAGGTAGGTTAAACTTGGCGTCCAGCTTAGTGTCGTATTTGAAACCGTCGATTTCGAAGTAGGTGAAGTCGTTTTTCCACCGTACACTGGTTCCTGCGCGGGCATTCTCGGTAATTCGTTCATCCACAAAGAAATTATCGAACCAAACAGCGGGTTGGCAAAACTTCGTATTCAGATAGTGGTAAGCTTTATTTAGGGCTCTGTCGTCACTCGGTTTACTCAGGCACTTCTCTTCACTGTCCTGTGCAAAGCTAGGAGTAGAGGACAGGCTAAAAAGACAGGTTAAAGCGAGTAATACCGACCGCAAATTTTATCCTTAAAGTACGCAAATCAATAATTTAAATGTAACATCAATTCATAGAGTGATTGATTTAATTTCAGAATGTTAGAAAAAGAAAATCTTATAAAACTGGCCAGCATGAAGATGCCATTTGGAAAATACGCAGGTAGGGTGCTTATCGACTTGCCTGAGGAATACCTGCTGTGGTTTGAAAACAAAGCCGAGTGGCCTAAGGGAGAACTGGTCGATTGCTTCAGCTCTGTCTTGCACTCAAGATTGAAGGTCTAGATTCTGTGGTGAAGCCTCTAAAAGCAGATTACAGGGGTTAACATGCAGGACGTTCTTCAAACCGCGACTCCGCTTTATATCCAGATCACTCAACTGCTACAGGCTCGTATCGATAAGGGAGATCTTGCCGCGGGCTCTAAACTGCCATCAGAAAGCCAATTGGTAGAAAGCCTGGGTGTCAGTCGTGTGACCGTGCGTAAAGCGTTAGCTCAGCTTGCTGAGATGGGATATACCGTTTCAGAAAAAGGGCGTGGTACTTTTGTCGCCTACAGAAAGCTAAAGCACAACTTCGCGCAACTCTCAGGTTTAACTGAAGCGACCCAAGGCTCTGGCGCTAAAGCGAGCTCTCAACTATTAGAGTTTGATGTTCAACCAGCAAATCCAGAAATTGCCGACAAGCTTTCGATAGCGGAAGGGGACGCGGTTATCTATTGTGCTCGTTGCCGCCTTCTTGATGAGCAGGTGGTCTCGTACGAAGAGTTTTATATCGCGCAGCACTCTTTGCCTCATATGACAGAGAAAGACATGTTGGGTTCTAAGTTCGAATATTTCAGAAATCATCAGGTAGAACTGACTCGAACTAAACAAAACCTCAAACCTATTTTACCAAATCGGAAAATAAGTCAGATTTTGGGTGTAAATGAACAACAACCGATCTTGGTGAACCATTCACTAAACTATGTGAATGATAATCAAGTGTTTGAATTTTCAACGGTTTACTACAATCCAGACCTATATGAGTTTGAGATTGATGCCCAGAGTGACTAGCTAAAACTGCCCATTATGGAATTTATCGTCCAAAATGATTGGGCGATTGATTCCTTTTTCTCTCCCCGTGAAATCCGTAATCTTCTCCCCAACAAAACAGCGTTGCTAATTGAGCAACCGCAAGACGTATCAAACAAAACATGGGAGGGGCGTCGTGTCTCATCAAATCATTAAAGATCTATCAAAACGTTACACTGCTAAAAAATACGATGCGAACAAGCGTATATCAGCAGAAGATATGGAAGTGATTAAAGAGGCGATCCGTCTATCGGCATCATCTATTAACTCTCAACCATGGAAGTTTATCGTTCTTGAGAGCGACGAAGCGAAACAACGTTTCCACGACTCTTTCGCAAACATGCACCAGTTCAACCAACCACATGCAAAAGAAGCGTCTCACACCATTCTTTTTGCACACAACCCTAAGTTCACTAAAGATGACTATCGTAAAGTGGTTGATGTTGAGGTTTCGTCTGGTCACCTACCAGCAGAGATGTACGACAACATGCTAAACGGTGCGTTCGGTTTTGCTGAAGCACAAACTAACCAAGAAGGTTTTAACGGTCAGTGGACTAAAGCACAAACCTATATCGCACTTGGTAATACGCTACACACTTTGGCTCGTCTAGGCATCGACTCTACTCCAATGGAAGGTGTTGACCCTGAGTTAATCGGTGAAATCTTCAAAGATGAGCTAGACGGTTACGTATGTGACTTCGCACTTGCTCTTGGTTACCACCTAGAAGGTGAAGACTACAACCACGGCGCACCTAAATCGCGTCTACCAGCCGAAGCAGTAGTGACTACTCTTTAATCAATCAAGGTCGGGCTTTCCCGGCCTTTTTTGTATCTGCTGATTTCTAATTGGTTTCATTTAAAGCAAACGATTGTCATGGTTTGGAAATAAAGGTGGTAACTATTATCGAAAGCAGTAGACTATGTGGTTCCAAAGCGTTAACTGGGTCACATAGCCTTGTTAATTCTAGGGTTTTATCATTCTCGCAATAGGCGGAGATTTTTTTGCCCATCAAACCATTGGTCTGATATGAGGCAAGCGCACAATAGGGTATATACTCTTTGTCGCAACACAGTTTTTGAGCTGTAGGGTGGATCCCCATCCCCTGCAGTCTGGATAGAAAAAGTCGCTTAAGGAAATGTGATGGCAATACCTGATAAAAGCAGCATCGTCATTTTTGGAGCATCTGGCGATCTGACTTATCGCAAGCTGATCCCTGCTTTGTATCACTTGTACGAGAACGGTCAACTCCCAGAGTCGTTTGCTATTTTGGGTGTGAGTCGTACTGAGTATTCAGATGACTCTTATCGAGACAAGTTACGCAAGTCCCTAACTGAGATGGAAGATACTAAACCAGAAATTCTGGAGAAGTTCATGAACCATCTTCACTATCAAGCTATCAATACATCAGATACTGATGACTATCAGAAGCTTGCTGCCCGGTTAGCTCAAATCAACGAACAGTATGGTTTTGAGCAGAACAACCACCTTTTCTACTTGGCAACGCACCAAGCCTATACAGCGTTATTCCTGCAAGCCTTGCAGCACACGGCTTGAACAGTGAAGAAGATGGCTGGAAGCGTCTTATCGTTGAGAAGCCATTCGGCTATGATCTTGCTTCAGCTCGTGAGCTGGATATTAAGATCCACGAGCACTTCAAAGAACACCAGATCTATCGTATCGACCACTATCTAGGTAAAGAGACGGTACAAAACCTGCTTGTCTTCCGTTTCTCGAACACCATGTTTGAACCACTGTGGAACCGCAACTACATCGAGTATGTTGAGATCACAGGTGCGGAATTCCTAGGTGTTGAAGAGCGCGGTGGGTATTACGACGGCTCAGGTGCTGTACGTGATATGTTCCAAAACCACCTTCTACAGGTTCTAGCTCTGGTAGCGATTGAGTCTCCACCTCGCATCAACGCGGATTCTATCCGTGATGAAGTGGTTAAGGTGATGCGCTCACTTAAGCCTCTTGATGAGAACGATCTAAAGAACAACCTAGTTCTTGGTCAGTACACTGAATCTGATGTACGTGGTCAGCACCTGCTGGGCTACCGTCAAGAGCCAGGTGTTGCGGATGATTCTCGCACCGAGACTTATATCGGTCTGAAAGCCTTCATCAACAACAGTCGTTGGAATGGTGTGCCTTTCTATGTGCGTACTGGTAAGCGTCTTCCTACGCGTGTAACCGAGGTGGTTATCCACTTCAAACCAACGCCACACCCAGTGTTTGGTCAAGATGCGCCAGAGAACAAGCTGATCATCCGTATTCAACCGGATGAAGGTATCCAAATGAGCTTTGTCTGAAGAAGCCGGGTGCAGGCTTCCACTCTAAAGAAGTGAAGATGGACTTCCATTACAAGAACCTACAAGAGTCTCAAATGCTGACCGCCTATGAGCGTTTGCTTCTTGATGCACTCAAAGGTGATGCAACCTTGTTCGCTCGAAGCGATGCTGTAGAAGCATGTTGGGAGTACGTTCAGCCTATTTTGGACTTCAAGAACGACCCTCAGGCACTATTCGGCTATGCATGCGGCACGTGGGGACCGAAAGAGTCACATGACCTGCTATCAAAAGATGGTCGTGAGTGGCGCTTCCCTTGTAAGAACCTAACTGACACAGATTATTGCGAACTATGATCAACTCAAAGATTTTTGACTCTGCAGATGCAGTAGTAGAAGCGCTAGCACAAGACATGCAAGCGTATAGCGAGCAGGGCCGCCCTGTTCATATCTCTCTATCAGGTGGTAGCACGCCTAAGATGCTTTTCAAGCATCTTGCCAGCGACAAATACGCAACTGCGATCAACTGGAAAAACCTTCACTTCTGGTGGGGTGATGAGCGTTGTGTGGCGCCTGATGATGCAGAGAGCAACTATGGTGAAGCGAACGCGCTTCTATTTAGCAAGGTAGACCTTCCTGCTGAAAACATTCACCGCATCCTTGGTGAAAACGACCCTCAAGGCGAAGCAGAGCGCTTTGCTAAAGAGATGGCAGATGTGATCCCTACGGAAAACGGCACTCCAGTATTCGATTGGATCCTGCTAGGCGTTGGCGCTGACGGTCACACTGCTTCGCTATTCCCGGGTCAAACTGACTATAGCGATCAGAACCTATCTGTGGTTGCACCGCACCCAGAATCTGGTCAGCTACGTGTTTCTAAGACCGCTAAGGTTTTGGAAGCAGCAAAACGCATCAGCTACCTAGTGCTTGGCGCTGGTAAGGTAGAGATCGTTCACGAAATTCAAACTACTCCGGCAGCAGACCTGCCGTATCCAGCCGCTAAGATCAAATCTACAGTGGGTGAGACTGAGTGGTATCTAGACTCTGACGCAGCGGCAAAAATTGCTTAATCGCTGACGCTAACAAATAAACGGAGAAATTTGATGAAAGGTGATATCGGTGTTATTGGCCTAGCAGTAATGGGTCAAAACCTTATCCTGAATATGAATGACAACGGTTTTACTGTTGTTGCACACAACCGTACTGCAGCGAAAGTTGATGAGTTCCTGCAAGGCCCTGCGAAAGGCACTAACATCATCGGTGCTTACTCTCTAGAAGAGCTAGTTGAGAAGCTAGAAGCGCCACGTAAAGTGATGCTAATGGTTCGCGCTGGTGAGGTTGTAGACAAGTTCATCGAAGCTCTAGTACCTCTACTAGACAAAGGCGACATCATCATCGATGGTGGTAACACTAACTACCCAGACACTAACCGTCGCGTTGCTGCTCTTAAAGAGAAAGGCATCCACTTCATCGGTGCTGGTGTATCTGGTGGTGAAGAGGGTGCTCGTTTCGGTCCTTCTATCATGCCTGGCGGTTCTGCAGAAGCATGGCCAGCAGTTAAGCCAATCTTCCAAGCAATCTCAGCGAAAACAGACGCTGGTGAGCCTTGTTGTGACTGGGTTGGTAACGACGGTGCAGGTCACTTCGTTAAGATGGTTCACAATGGCATCGAATACGGTGACATGCAGCTGATCACTGAAGCATACCAGTTCATGAAAGACGGCCTAGGCATGTCTAATGACGAAATGCAGGCGGTATTCGCTGACTGGAATAAGACTGAGCTAGACAGCTACCTTGTAGAGATCACGGCTGACATCCTTGGCTACAAAGATGAAGACGGTGAAGCGCTGGTTGAGAAGATCCTAGACACAGCAGGCCAAAAAGGTACTGGTAAGTGGACGGGTATCAACGCACTAGACCTAGGTATTCCACTAACTCTTATCTCTGAGTCTGTATTCTCTCGCTGCCTGTCTGCTCTTAAAGAGCAACGTGTTGAAGCTGAGAAGCTATTTGGCAAGACCATCACTCCAGTTGAAGGCGACAAGCAAGAGTGGTTGATGCACTGCGTCAAGCACTACTAGCGTCTAAGATCATCTCTTACGCTCAAGGCTTCATGCTAATGCGCGAAGCATCTAACGAGAACGGCTGGGACCTAAACTACGGTAACGTAGCACTAATGTGGCGTGGCGGTTGTATCATCCGCTCTGCGTTCCTAGGCAACATCCGTGATGCATATGAAGCGGATCCAGCGCTAGCTTCCTAGGTTCTGATGACTACTTCAAGAACATCCTAACTAGCTGTCTTGCTGCATGGCGTAAGGTGTCTGCTAAGTCTCTTGAGGTTGGTATCCCAATGCCTTGTACTATCTCGGCTCTATCGTTCCTAGATGGCTACACTACAGCTCGTCTACCGGCGAACCTGCTTCAAGCTCAGCGTGACTACTTCGGTGCTCACACTTATGAGCGTCTAGACCGTCCACGTGGTGAGTTCTTCCACACTAACTGGACTGGTACAGGCGGCGATACTGCGTCAACAACTTACGACGTATAATCTAAGCTAATACAAGTTTCGAAGGCGCTCACGATGAGCGCCTTTTTTGTACCTAGAAAGGGCTAGTCATTCACAGCAGCTATAAAATCGCGAAAAGAATACGTGATTTGAGCCACACTTTAGAAAGCAAAAGATACAGCCTGTATTTAACCTGTATTATTCTCCGTCACGTGAAATACAAGTCTAACTGCATCCTTTTGGAGAACTAAAATGGCAAGAGATGCTAGCCAGGTGGCTACTACTGTACTCGACCTTCTTGGTGGTGAAGCCAATATCCAACAATTAACTCACTGTGCGACTCGTCTGCGCGTAGTGACCAAAGATGACAACAAAGTAAATAGCGAAGCGCTGGGTGAAACCGAAGGGGTTCACGGCTATTTCTTTAAAAATGGTCAGCACCAAGTGATCCTTGGTACTGGCTTTGTGAGCAAGGTGTTCAATGTAATGAATGGTGAAGCTGATGTTGAACCTCAGCAGGAAGCCGCTCAAAAAGAAAACCTATCAACCTTTAAATCGGTAACCCGCACTTTCTCAGACATTTTCGTTGCCATTATCCCTGCGCTAGTCGCTACAGGTCTATTGATGGGTCTGCGTGGTCTGATTGTAAACGGTTTTGGTGTTGAGCTTTCGCCTCAGCTAATGACCATCTCTCAGGTACTAACTGACACCGCATTTATCTTTATTCCAGTATTGGTGACCTGGTCAGCAATGCGCGTCTTTGGCGGTAATCCAGTTTTGGGTATCGTGCTCGGGCTTATGCTGGTGGCGCCGCAGCTTGCCAACAAGTGGGATGTAGCTTTTGGTAATGCCGAAGCATGATGATTCCTTTCATGGGCTTTGAAATCGCGGTAACGGGTCTGCAAAGTTCGATCCTCCCTGCGGTATTCATGGGTTGGTTTGCCGCTCAGGTAGAAAAGACATCTCGTCGTATCGTACCTGAGGTGCTAGACCTTATCCTTACTCCGTTTATCACATTGCTTGTATCTCTGATTGCCGGCCTTGTGTTTGTTGGTCCAATGCTGATGGGTGTTGAGAAGCTAATCACTGAAGCTGTGGTTTACTTCCTGCAAATCCCATACGGTATTGGTGGCCTGATCTACGGTGGCGCTATCCAGTTTATGGCAGTAACCGGTATGCACCATACTATCGTGCCTATCACCATCGCTATGGTGACCGAGACTGGTTTTGACTACATCAACCCACTAGGCACAGCAGCAATCGCAGGTCAGTTCGGTGCGGCTATGGCAGTAGTAATGATGCAGACCAACAAGGTTAAAAAGTCAGGCATGTTCGGTGCTGCGCTTCCTGCACTATTTGGAATTACAGAGCCTGCGATGTTCGCAATCACGCTTCCACGCGTTAAGCCATTCCTATACGGCTGTGTTGGCGGTGCTATCGGTGGCGCTATCGGTGCTATGGCGCACATTGGCTCAGCAGGTACTGGCGCGACTATGCTTCCAGGCATGCTGTTATACCTCGGTGGCGGTCTAGGCATGTACATCGTGGTAATGCTAGTCGCAGCCTTGTAGCCTTCATGCTAACCAAGCTGTTCTACAAAGAAGAGAAATAATTTTAGGTTTGTCCAAGCATCGTTCGCATCTGCGGGCGGTGCTTTTATTTTTAAGAGTTGTTATGGATTTTTCTAATCGTCAAAATCGTTTGGTTCGCTTATCTGAAGTGCCTGAGAGTTATCTTGAGAAGATACACTCTATGGCGCAGAATGACCCTTTTTATCCAACCTATCATCTTGCTCCAAAGCATGGCCTGATGAACGATCCTAACGGATTGAGCCATTTTAATGGCGAGCACCATATCTTCTATCAGTGGTTCCCACTAGGTCCTGTTCACGGCCTAAAGCATTGGTATCACGTGTCGACCAAAGACTTTGTGAACTACAACGACCGAGGTGTAGCGCTATATCCAGATGAAGAGTTCGATATCCACGGATGTTACACCGGAATCGGTCTGCCTCAAGGTGACAAGTTAGCACTGCTTTATACCGGCAACCGTTTTGAAGATGGTACGCCGGTGCAAACTCAAGTTCTGGCGTATATGGACACGCAGGGAAAGGTTGAGAAGAAAGGGGTAGTGGTGCCTCATGATGCTTCTAAGTATACCTGCGAGTTTCGCGACCCAGTTATCTTTGAGCGTGGTGACACTCCTTACATGCTTGTTGGAGCTCAAGGCCATGATGAGAAAGGAAAGCTTGCCCTATACAAAGGCGAATCGTTCGAGTCATATCAGTATCTTGGTAATGTCGATATCGGTGGTGATGACTTTGGCTTCATGTGGGAATGTCCTAACTACTACGAGCAGGACGACAAAGGCATTCTGATCTTCTCACCACAAGGGGTAACTTCCGAGAGTAGGTACGACCTGAAGAACGTGTTCTCCGTGGTTTATATGGTTGGCAAACCGATCGATACCCACGAGCTAAGCTTCGATAACTCAGGTTATATCGAGCTCGATAAGGCTTTGATTTCTACGCACCACAGATTTATCTCGACGAGCAGGGCAGACGTATCATGTATGCTTGGCTTGGCAACTCGAAAAGTGCTTACCCAACAGATAAAAACTACTGGGCGCATATGATGACAATTCCTAGAGAGCTGCGTTTAGTGGGTGACAGAATTGCGCAATATCCACTATCAGAACTCGAAGATCTTCGAACTGAGTCTTTTGAAATAGAAGCGTCCCAACAGCTAACTAGTGGTGCGTTTGAGCTTGAGCTTAGCGCTGATGACCAGTTCAGCTTTGAGTTATGCAATGATTCAGGTGACAAGGTAACTTTCTCAGGAAGTAGCGAAGAGTTTTGTCTAGATAGGTCTCAATCTACCTATCTGTATGCTGAGCAGTTTGGTCAAGTGCGGTTTGCTAAGCGTGGTCTAAAGAAGCAGAACATCTGCGTGTTTGTGGATAATTCAAGTCTAGAGATCTTCTGCGATAACGGTGAGACAGTGTTTACTTCTCGTATCTTTATCCAAGATATGAATCGACTCGTCGTAACGGGTGCTGAGGGTACTTTGCACTACCTAAAAGCTAACCAATTCACACAATAAATATACTGTCATCAAATGGCAGGAAATTCAGTATAGGCTCTGATAGGGTAATGTTATTCGTTCCTTGCTGAGCCTTTAATGAACTATCTACAACACGCTTATCTTCATCTTGCGACTATAGTGCCTGCCTTTATCATCGGCACTTACTTAATGCTGAGTAAAAAAGGCACGCAGAACCATAAAATGTTAGGCAAATGGTACATGTCACTGATGGTTATCTCCGCTACAGTCACCCTGTTTATGCCTGCAGAGGTTGGGCCTAGGTTTCTAGAGCATTTTGGCTACATACATCTTCTAACACTTACGGTTATATCTGTGTGCCTCTTGCATTAAGAGCGGCTAAATCCGGCAATACACGTTCTCATATAGGGAATATGCTTGGATTGTATATAGGTGGACTCTTGGTTGCAGGCAGCTTCGCCCTGATGCCAGGGCGAATGTTGAATACTTGGTTATTTAGTTAACGGACCTAGAACTTGTAAGTCAGGCCCAGCCCAATTGCGGTGCCATCGTTTTGTACTGTGATAAGGCTGGTACCTGTTGAGGTGTTGTATTCCTTCCTCGCGTAGTCCTCGAATACCGCCGAAAAGTCAGCTTGTAGGTTTTCAGTAAAGCGGTAGCCAATGCCTAAGCGATATCTATAGTCGATGCCACCAAAGGCATCTATTGCTTCATCTGCGCTTATTCCAGTTCTAAAGCTCCAATCGCTCAGTCTGTATTCCACAGAGGTGGCCAAGCGATTGCTGTTTTGCGTGCCGACCAACAGGCCAAACGGGTCACTGTAATCGCTATAGCGAATGCCTTTACCATCCCAATCTGTATAGCTGTAACTGAAGTGCCAATCAAGATTTTTAGTCGCTCTCCATGTGGCATAAAGAGAGGTAATACTTGGTAGTTCGAGCTGTATGTTGTTATCAGAATACTGAGTAGCGAACTTGTGATTTGCGGCCAGTGATAAGTTTGGATTGACTATCCAAGTAGCACTGAGAGCACCACTAAAGCCGCTGGTCGTATCTTTTTGTTTGCTGTCATTGCATCCTCTGAAACCACACTTAGTCTGGTACAGCTCATATTCTGTATAGAGGTACTCTAAAGTTGCCGCAAAGCTTACCTGGCTCCAACGATAAGCGAGTGTGGGCGCTACTGAGACAGTGATAGGGCGAACACGAGTTTCGTCGGTTAGAGGAATAATGACTGATATTTGAGGGATAGAGATGTCAGCCGCAGTTCGGCTGTAGATAGCAAGACCTGCACTCCAATTATCATTTAAAGGTGTAGCAAAAAAGCCCGCAGGAATAGGATCCGACTGCTTATATTGGGTTTCTGCTCCGAACAAGTCGTAATCTGTAGTCACTTCATAGAAGGTGACGTTGGCAGTAACGGTCGGTGAGTCGAGCTGAGTAATACTTGACGGAGCGAGTGCTAAGATAGATGCATCTGTTGCTATTGCACCGTTAGCAGAGGCCAGTGAAGAGTTAACAGTGGATGATTCCCAGAAGTTTAAGCCGGTGGCATGACTAAGGTTTGGCAATAGGCCAATAATTGAGGTTAAAACTAGGCGTTTCATAGTGGTTCATTCTCATACGATTGCGTCGAGAATATGAGACAAGATATTGATATGCGAATGTTTTTTAAAAGAAGATGTAACAAAAAATGAGCCAGCATTTGCTGGCTCATTGAGTTTTTATCCTAGGAAGGCGATATAGCCTGCAGGACGATGAGGTTGACGATGTCGATAAAGAAGGCACCAACGATTGGTACAACCATAAAGGCCTGAGGAGATGGGCCGTAGTGGCTTACCAAGGAGCCCATGTTCATTACTGCGGTAGGGGTTGCACCCATACCAAAGCCGCAGTGGCCACCAGTAATAACTGCTGCATCATAGTTGCTGCCCATTACTCTAAAGGTCACGTTGTAGGCGAAAACCGCAAGCACACAGCTCTGTACAGCAAGAATAATTAGTAGTGGCATCGCAAGGTCGAAGATTTCCCAAAGCTTAAGGCTCATCAGCGCCATGGCTAGGAATAGCGACAAGGAAACCGTACCTATGGTATCCACTGTATCTGTGTTGAACTTGTACGCGCCCGTAAATTCAAAGATGTTGGTTAGGATAACACCTAGGAACAGCGCAAATACGAAGTCAGGAATACCTTTTAGCCACTTGATATCAAGCGTGCCTGTCCACTCTTTGATGTAGGTTGCACCCACAACGCAGATAAGGATCATAAACATGGTTTCGATAACGCGGCGAGGAGTAACCTTGTCTTCTTCCAGTTCGTTATAGGTCACAACGTCTGGATACTTCTCGTGGTGTTTATCACCCGCACCGTATTCAGACTCTAGGTTGTGTTTGGTGATGCGGCGTTGCGCTACTGGACCACCAATTAGACCACCCACAATTAAACCAAAGGTCGCTGAGGCCATCGCAAACTCAAGGTTTTCAGACCATACAACTCTTCAAATGTGGCAGCCCATGCCGCGCCCGTACCATGACCACCGGATAGGGTAATAGAACCAGCAACCAGACCCATAAGGGGATTAAGGTCCATCATGCTGGCAAGGCTAACACCGATAGCGTTCTGGATGATGATGTAAACAGAGGCCACACCTAAGAAGATAAATACCTTCTTACCACCTTTGAGAAGCTGGCTGTAACTTGCAGACAAACCGACTGTGGTAAAGAACATCAACATCAAGATCTTCTCAAGTGGAAGAGTAAAGGCAAGATCGATGCCTTGGGTGTGCAATACGGTGATGATAATCGCGATTATCAAACCGCCCACGATAGGTTCAGGTACCTTGTATTTTTTTAAGAAAGGCACACGACGGTTAATAAATTGACCGAGGAAAAGCACTGAGATAGCGACTAGAAATGACTCTAGCGCTCCAATTTCGTAAACAGTGTTCATATCACTCCTTTTAAGACCAGTTACAGCGCCTTGAATAACTATAGACGAGAAATATAGACGCGAGTCCGTAACATGGTGAGATAAAATGGAGCGGTATGTTACACCTATCTGATTGATTTATCTTGTCATAATGCGCCAGTTTGCACAGAAATAACAATCAGATCGCTTCAATTATCGCCTTTTGATACAACTTTGGTGTTAGACCAGAGAAGCGTTTAAAGGCTCGAGAGAAGTGAGAAATATCGGCGTAACCCAGCTGAGCCGAGATCTGAGTAAGAGAAATTCCCTTGGTCATCAACTGACTGGCGGTATCAAACATCAAGCTATTTTTGATGCTGCGAAATGAGGCTTTCTCTAACTGAAGTTTGCGCTGAAAACTGCGAGTACTCATATCAAACAGCTCAGCGGCCAGTTCTATAGTAAGTTCATGTTCATGCACATAGGGAAGAAGGGCGGTGTAAACGGTATCTGAAAAGGTGCTGTGCCATTCGATTTGATCGCGTTTATTTGCTGATTCGGAGATTGATATGGTTTTATCGAGTATTGCCTTATCTACTTCAACCTTGTGTTCATCCTGACCGTAAAGCACTTGGATGTGTTGTGGAACAAACTTAATAAAGGATGAGTTCGGCCCTTGTCTAAGGTAAACGTGTTTAGGGGACCAGGCTGGCATACTAATAAGGTTGCGTATTAGCTCAACGGCATAGATAGCGGTAAACACTTCCTCCCACTCTTCCATCTTTAGCGGACCTTCTGCGCGACAAAACCAGGCCTCGTTATCTTCCTCAACCAGATACTGGGACGCCACAGGAGCTGAGTCTCTGATCAAGATATTAAAGCGGGTAAGCACGTCTCGAACGGTAAATTGGCTAGGAAGGTTCTTGCAAATTCAGGCACAAGTAAGTGACGAATAGCGTATTGAATGCCGTAGCTGAAGGTTTCGGTAGGCATGGCATCGTAAGCCGCTTTAAAGAATTGCCTAGCTGGGTGGATGGCAACCATCTTACTCTGTTTGACCAAATTAGGGTCCAGCTTAGATGACTTAAAGATGGGTTTAGGGTCTAGGCCTCTGCGGCTTAAGGCTGTGATCATACTTTGCACAAAGTCGCCACGAATGAGGGGAATACTGTTATTAAAATGTTCCAAACCTACATCATTGATTGACTCATTAAATGCTTTGTCTGTCACTAAATTTTCCTTGTTTATCAGTACGTAAAAAGCCGGAATAAGGCTTTGCAACCGGTTGAGTATGCGGATATATTGCGCGCTTTCTAACCGTATCAAAAGTCTAACTAAATCTCACACCCTATGAACAGAAGTTTAACCTGCTTAGTCCCAATTTTGTTAGTGAATCCTGTGTTCGCGGAAGAAAAAAAAGAAAAACACCATGAAGACCCAACCAAGATAGTGACCAAGTTGGGTATTGGTTACAACGGCGATGCGACTTTCTCCGGCTCTATTGGTTTAGATGAAGCTCGTATGCTTAACGGGCGGGTTAATCATGATGGAAGTGAGTGGAGTGTTGGCGGTTCTTGGCTGTTTGATATCGGTATATTGAACTTCTATTTTGGTCGTAATACCTATGACGACGATTCACACAACACTTCATACAGTGTGGGTACCTTTGTTCCTCTGAGTTACTTTGCTTTGCGCCGGGCGGTTGGCAGATATTTGCGACTGGCGGTTATAGCTATAACGATGGTGAAGTGCGGGATGAGTTTGACCCTATCGCTGGGGGACTATGTGTTTAGACCTCAAAGCAGCCATGGCGGTTACTTAGGTGCGTTTGCGTTTAAACCTTTGACTGAGCATTGGTCAGTAATGACTTTCGGTGGTGCAGGTCTAGGTAGCGATGACTACAGCAACTACTGGATTGGTGGCGGTGTAAGCTACAAGATCAATGACCACCATTCACTTAATACCTTCGCTATGTACAGTGATAGCTCTATTTATGATTCTGATTCAAAATTGGGTGTGAACTACAAATACGAATTTAAATAAATTTAGACAGATCATTTGGTTACCTCCTGCGTAGTAATCTAAAGTTTTTGGCGAGCTCTACATTTTTCGCCATTAAAATGCGTGCCACCAAAGGAGAGAGTGAAATGCATCAGGTTTTAACCAAAGGTCTTTTAGTGTTATCAGCCGTGTCTTTAGCCCCACTTGCCATTGCAGGGGAAGATGTGGTGTATGAAGTGGATGGTCAGCCTTATCAAGGTTATTGGTCAAAGGCATCTGACGGAGCGCCGCTGGTGGTTCTGGTACATGACTGGGATGGCCTTACCGATTACGAAATGAAGCGTGCCAAAATGCTTAATGATATGGGCTACAACGTATTTGCGGCAGATCTGTTCGGACAGGGCGTACGTCCAACCGAAGTGAAAGATAAGAAGCAGCATACGGGCGAGCTCTACAAAGACAGGGCCAAACTGCAAAAGCTAATGGCAGCCAGCCAGACTAAGGCTGAAGAGCTCAATAGCGGAACAGGTAATACCGTGATGATGGGGTACTGCTTTGGTGGAGCGGCAGTTCTTGAGTCGGCGCGAGCTGGAGCCGATGCAAAGGCCTTTGTCAGTTTCCATGGCGGTTTAGGTACGCCAGAGGGTCAAAGCTATAAAATGACCAAGGCACCGGTGGTTGTTTTTCATGGCACAGCGGACACCGCTATTACCATGCAAGATTTTGCTACCCTAGCGGTCGAGCTTGAAGAAGCTGGAGTTTCCCATGAAATGATCTCTTATAGCGGCGCGCCACACGCCTTTACGGTATTTGGCTCTCCAAGGTATAGAGAAGATGCGGATATGAAGTCTTGGAGACGCTTCGGAGAGGTTCTAGAAGAAGTTACTCAGTAATCTAAACGCACTCATAGATGGCGTACAGATGGACATAGCGCTTGATACAAGCCTGATTGCCATCGGCGCCATCTTTTTTATGGGGTGAGCATGAGACTTGTAGCATGGAGATAAACTCATAGGGGAAAGCAGTTCATCCAGTTTTTCACCTTCACTCGCCGCAAGTAATATGCCTTGCTCTACATAGCTTGCGAAGTCATCAGGAAAGCGATTAAGCCACCAATCCATAAGTTGCTGACTGCTACTGATGCGACTAAACCAGTGATCACACACCAGAACCAGACAGTCATTTGGCTGAATAACATACCCATACTCTTCTCGCCATAGGCTCACCATTTTGACCAGGTTCTGCCTGTGGGTTCGATTTGCTGTCTTTAATGAATCAGGCAGTAGCCAAACATTGCCAAAGTGGGTAGTAAATCTTCGAAAGGGCAATTCTTGGGTGGATTGCTCGGGTCTTACATCAAAGGCCTCAGATACCAGTGTGGTGCCATAACTGGATGCCACGCCTGTAAGCCGTCGCTCAACCAGGCTTGCTAGGTGTTTGTTGTCCATGCCTCGATTATGGACTGTGGGATAGGCGCTCTTGGTAAGAGAAGAACAGTCACTTTGTACCTGTTTTAGCGCCTGGATAACGATGTCTTTTAACAAACTAAACTATTCCTGTGACCGTCTCTATCACTATGATTTTACTACTTAATATACTGTAAATTTAAGTAAATAATCGCGTTCCATCAAATTCTTCGACTAAGATGAACAAATTCATTAGCTAGACGTTAACAAATACGTCACCATAATGTTTCACATCAGATGCAATCATATGCATCAATAGGAAGTAACGGATTAGATGGAGGATGTGTGAGTCAGGGATACAATAAAACAGCCAAAACTGTGCACTGGATTTCAGCCATAGTTGTCATTGGTATGTTCGCAGTGGGTCTGTGGATGGTCGACCTTACCTATTACAGTGAGTGGTATCAAATTGCTCCGCACTGGCATAAGTCTATAGGCATTTTACTCGCCTTGCTTACCCTTTTTCGTTTGGCGTGGAAAGCAATGACCAAGTCTCCAAGTGTTGAGGGCTCAAAGTTAGAAAAGGTAGCGGCCAAATCTGCTCATCATCTGATGTATGTTCTTCTTTTCGTTCTATTTATTTCCGGATATCTAATTTCAACTGAGGACGGTCGTCCAATTTCCGTATTCGGTTGGTTCGACGTGCCTGGGCTAGGTAAGTTCTTCGAAAACCAAGCTGACCTTTCTGGGCAGGTTCACTACTACGTCGCGTTTGTGTTGATTGGTCTAGCATCAGTACACGCACTGGCGGCACTTAAACACCATTTTATTGATAAAGATAATACGCTTCGCAAAATGACAAGGGGATTAAAATGAAACGATCAATGTTAGCGCTAGGATTGGCGGTTGCGATGGCAACACCACTTGCAGCAAATGCAGCAGATTACGTGATTGATACTCAAGGCGCTCACGCTTCAATCAACTTTAAGGTAAGCCACCTAGGTTACAGCTTCATCAAGGGCCGTTTTAACAAATTTGAAGGTGAGTTTAGCTACGATCCAGCAAACGTTGCTGCTTCAAGTGTTGAGGTAAAGGTTGATACTACAAGCCTTGACTCAAACCACGCTGAGCGTGATAAGCATATCCGTAGCGGTGATTTCATCGATGCAGGCAAGTACAGCGAAGCTGTATTTAAATCTACTAAGGTTGTAGACAAGGGTGACGGTAAGCTAGAAGTGATGGGCGACCTGACTCTGCACGGCGAAACCAAGCAAATTACCATCGATGCTGACTTTATCGGCCAAGGTAAAGACCCGTGGGGCGGTGAGCGCGCAGGCTTTATGGGCACAACTCGTCTAGAGCTGGCTGACTTCAATATCCCAGTAATGTACATCTAGCTATGTAGATATGGAACTGCACGTTGAAGGCAAGAAGAAGTAATTCTGTTTACCTTTGGCAAAAGAAAGCTCCCAGTTGGGAGCTTTTTTCGTTCTGGTTATTTAGCTTGATTAATCTTGCCAAGCTTGCGTAAAACCATCGTTCGCAAACTTAACGCTAACCCCTTGGGGGTTGGCCACAGATACCCGTCCGTCGCTGTATTTGAACTGATTGACTATGTAGTTTAGGTCTTTACTTGTAACTGCATGGGCTGATTGCATGTAGCTACCGTAGCGCCCGCTGTACTCACAGTGAACCATCATGGATACAGACTTACCGTTGACCTTCCACTTTTGTTTTTGCGGAACCCTAGGATTGGATAAAGAACAGTAGCCTTTACTTGCAGCAACAGTGAAATAAATATTTTGATTAGATTGGTTTATCTTTTGGACAGAGGCAGATACCAGAATTGAACGACCATATTCCGACTTAAAGCTAATGGTGGAAACGCCACCTTGATTGTCTTTAAAGCTTTGGGTATCAACTTGAGTGGCAGCCTGCATTGCAAGTGCTGGGCCGCTCGCTAGCATTGATAGTAAAAATAGCGAACCTTTCATGGCATCTCCTTAGGGAGCGATTTTGCTTCTGACCACATTACTACGTATTAGGTTGTTTCTTGGTTCAACCTAAACCAGCAATTTTCTGCTTCTCCAAAATTCCTGTGAAACTGTCCAGTTTGATTTAGTTAAATAATTCAATAACCAGTTTATTGTCTTTGATGACTAAGCTTGGGTCTGAGGACTTTAATAGAGATTCTTGCACGCTATTGCTATCGAGTTTGTATACCGCTTGATTGGAAAGCCCATAGCCGATCATAGAGACCGTAGGCTTTAATAGAGCCTTAATTTCAGGCGATAACTGACCGCCTTTTTCATCGAACTTCTCAAGGCGCAGAGACTTTAGAAAGACTTCTCCGCTCTCTTGCCTGTACTCGGGTACTGCACTGAACTCGAGATCCAAGTCCAGGGTTTGGCTGGGTTGATTAAACATCTGTATCTTGGCATTGGTGTTGGCAAACACAGACAAGCGATCGGCATCGGCTCGACCTATGTTGACCTTGAGATCATCGATTGCAACTTGCGCATACAGCACATTCTCCACACCAACCGATTGGTTAAAACTTATGTTGTCGGTGAGATAGTTAGTCATCTCTTGCTCTGAGATGCTGTAGGTGGCACAACCGCTAAGGGTTAATGAGGCAAGGATAAGAGAAAGGAGATTGAAAGCTCTCATTGAGATACCTTTTTTAATGAAAGGGAGAAGATTAAATATAGCTGACGAATGATGCTCAATGCCATGGAAGTGCAACTTAGGGAACTCTTAATGAAAAACCGTTAATAGTTGCGGCTATGGCTGTATTTTAGCCACTGGCACTTCTATTCTTTTTTGAGCTATTTTGCAATCGGAGAAGCGTGATGAATCTAAAAGACGTAATGCAGTTTAGATACTCTACCAAGGAATTTGATCCTGAGAAGAAAATCAGTGCCGAGGATATGGACCAGCTAAAACATATTCTTAGATACAGCCCATCCAGTGTGAACTCGCAGCCGTGGCATTTTATTATTGCCAGTGGTGAAGAGTCGAAACAACGGGTGGCAAAAGGGGCGCAGGGGACTTATCAGTTTAATGAGCAGAAGATTTTAGACGCGTCGCATGTTGTGGTGCTTTGCGCACGGGCAAGCATAGATGAGCCTTACTTACTTCACCTTCTTGAATCCGAAGACTCAGATGGACGCTATCAGGCCGCAGAATTTAAAGACCTCGTGCACGGCGCACGCTCTATGTTTGTGAACATTCACAGATATGACCTGAAAGATGCCCAGCATTGGATGGATAAGCAGGTGTACCTCAATATGGGTGGATTGCTGCTGGGTGCGGGTGCTCTTGGTATAGATGCTTTGCCTATGGAAGGTGTAGATTTGGCGGCGCTGGATGAAGAGTTTGAACTGCGTGAGGATGGATTCACTGCAGTTGCTGTCGTTGCGTTGGGCTATCGCAAGGCAGGGGACTTTAACGCACAATTGCCTAAGTCTCGATTGTCTGAGGAGGAAATCTTCACAGAGCTTGAGTAGCCCTCATGCACTGAAAATGCCTTGAGGTGTTGTCAATTCAGAGTAATCTAGGGTGAGTAGAATAGATTTTTGACTTAGATATCAAAAGGATCCTCATGAAGTACACCCTAGAAGTTGACCTTCATACGCATACACTCGCCAGCGACCACGCCTACAGTACCATTCATGATTATGTTCGCCTCGCGCCAAGCCGAGGTATAAAACTGTTTGCCAATACCGACCATGGACCAGACATGGAAGATGCCCCGCATAAGTGGCATTTCGTCAACAGCCTTACCCTGCCAAGGGTTGCCGATGGAGTGGGAATTCTTAGAGGTATCGAGAGCAATATTAAAGACATTGAAGGCAATATCGATTTAGAAGAGCCTATTCGCCAGAGCTTAGACATCATATTGACCGGCTTCCATCGACCAGTATTTGCACCTCGTAGCATAGATGAAAATACTCAAGCTATGGTCAAGGTAATGGAGAGCGGCAAGGTGCATGTAGTCACGCACCCAGCAACAATGCCTTTCCGATCCATATCGAAGAAGTAGTAAAAACTGCTGCCCGTGAAAACGTAGCGCTAGAAATAAATAACAGTTCCTTTTTGTTCTCAAGAAAAGACAGTTACCCAAACTGCTGCAAGATTGCTGAACTCGCCAAAAAGTTTGATGCGCCAATCAGTGTGGGTTCTGATGCACACAATGCATGGGACTTGGGTAAGTTCGACAAAGCTGTAGCGCTTATTAGCCAATATGACTTCCCAGCTGAGCGAATCATCAACAACACTACAGATTCACTGTTTTACTATCTGAAAACTAAAGGTATTGATATTCAAGAACAGTTTGAATGGTAAGGCTATCTTCAACCTGAATAAGATTAGAGCCATCTCAATGAGGTGGCTTTTTTATGTTTTTATAAAACATTTTGAATAATTGAGGAGAGTTAAACAAATCTGTCACATTCAGCGCATAGATTCGTTGCGATTTTTTCAAAGGGAAACAATATGAAAAACTTTGCAATGACTTGTGGTCTAGTAGCGATTTCTTCCGCTGTGCTAGTGGGATGCGACTCAGATGAGAACAGTGCGCAAACGCCTCCGCCAGTGCCAGAGCAGAAGGCTCGCTGGGTACAAGGGATATGCATGTTCACTCTACGGCATCTGATGGTCATCAGTTGGTACAGTCCATCTTAAACATCGCCTACAAAAAATACGATCTAGATTTCATTGCAAGTACCGAACACAGCGGCTTTAAGCGTTATGAAGTCAATGAAGGATTATGGCGCGTTAGAGCGAGTGGTGAGCGTATTTTTAACCCTGAGCCAAGCGACGAGCCGGGAGACGAACTACACAGCCACGACTATGCCAAAGACGTTTACGCTGATGACAAGGTCTACACCCCAAGAGCGCAAGATAACAACCGTTTGTACGCCAATTTGGTTGACTATCGCCATGAGAACCTGACTGAAAAGCAATTCCTACTGACCGGCATGGAATATACACTGCCAGTCATCAAGGAGCATACCACCATGGTACTTTTGGATGATGGCGATGTGGATGAGATCAATGAGTTTCATTATCTATACGGTGAGGGAGAGCGCTGGGAAGGAGATGAGCGTAAGCAAACATGGGATGATCTGTTGGAAGCTATGACTTTCCTGCAACAGAACTATTCTGAACGTGCGTTTTTATCTTTTAATCATCCTTCCAGAAAGCATGAGGTAATGATTGAGTATATGCGTGAGCTCCACAATACAGCGCCGGATATCATCATAGGTATGGAGGGGGCACCGGGACATCAGAGAAACCCAGAAGCTCGAGGTTCCTATGAAATGGAGCATCCTATCTTTCTGAAAGAATATGCTGAGGACTATCAGGGACCAGCCTATCATGGACGCACATATGGTGGATTTGACTACATGACGGCTCGTATGGGCGGGGTTTGGGATGCACTGCTGAGTGAAGGACGACGCATTTCAATCTTTGCTCATAGTGATTTCCACAGCATGGCGAAAGACTTTTGGCCAGGTGAATACAGTAAGTCCCATATCTATCTTGAACAAGAGACCCAAAAAGGACTTCTAGATGCAATCAAGGGTGGCCAGAGCTTTGTAACTCATGGTGATCTTATCTCGGAGTTGGAGTTTATCGCGCAAGGTGAAAACGACGTGAGTAATTCGACCGTATGGGTGGCGATTTAGTGGTGCCTGCTGGCGAAAATGTCACAGTATCCATCTCTATGAACTTGCCTGAAGCGAACAATAACGGTGATAAACCCGACCTAAAGTTTGTGGATGTGATTGCAGGTTACGTGACCGGCAAAATAGACCCAACAGATCCCGAATTTAATAAACCTTTCGCCGATGATGTGTCTGTAATTCAGAGTTTTGAAAAGGACACACAGGGATGGGCAGAAAAGGATGGAAAGCTAACCTTGAGTTTCACCCTAGAGCAAGTTGAACAGGATATGTACATCCGTTTGCGGGGAAGCAACAGCGAAAAAGGTACGCCTGGCTATGTGGATCTCGAAGGTAACCCAGTGATTGACCTAGAGAAAACCGAGAGCGACCCTAATGTAGTTGCTTGGAAAGACCTCTGGTTCTATTCAAATCCAATCTTCATTACTGCGAATTAACTCAGTGCGCTTAACCTCTAGAGGTTGAGCGCTTTTTCATATCACTCAATAAAGCAACCTCAGTTACATCAATCTCTCTGTTTACCCGCTTGATTTAAATTAAGTGAATTCTAATATAGTTGTAAACGCAACGAATTGGATGACCAAAGACATGAAAGAAACAAGAGCCGATCAGCTAACGCTACTGAAGAATCTACTTAGCAGCACTAATGATACCAACTACGTTCGCGTGCTTTACGCCGCTTGGGCCAGTGCACTGACTGCGGGCAGTCAGTATGTTATTGATTTAGTTAAGGCTGAAATCGATGAGCCTACGGATCTCAGAGACGTGATATTGAGTTTGCTATCGCTCGCATGGGCGTTACTAACCCTTATTTTATCGCTAAGCAGTTTGTTGAAGTCAACGCCGGTGGTTCTCTTGAGAGCTTAAACTTCAAAAGCTTTGCTTCACTCAACGTAGAAGACGAGGTTGCCTACCATCACGCATGTGTGGCTATCTCTTTGATAAATGGCGGACATATGTGTCTTCGCTCTCATGTTGGGTCACTGCAACAGGCGGGTGTGCCAGATTCAGAAATAGATGCCACAATGAGATTGGCAGCTGTGTGTCATTCCCTTAAAATCCTTGCCTCTATCGAATAACCGCTTGTAAGGGGCGAAGATGTATTCTTTGCTAGGGATATTAGCCTTCGTAGTTTGGGGTTTAGCACCCCTGTATTTTCACCAACTGACTGACTTTGATCTTATCACTGTCTTATCCCATCGTGTTTTTTGGTCAGCCTTGATTTTAGTGCTGGTGGCAGTATGTCACCCGCGGTTTGTTCGAGGCTTTCGCAGCATGACCAAGCGTGATGTCGGTTACTCCGCACTAGCAGGTTTGTTGATGAACGGGTCTTGGTATGGATTCGTCTACGCCACAGTGTCAGGAAACTTGCTTGCCGCCTCTTTAGCCTTTTATATCGCGCCTATTATGGTGTTTGGTTTTGGCCTGTTAGTGTTTAAAGAGAAGGTCACTAAGGGCAGAGTATCGCTCTTGCTTTGATGTTTACAGCGGTTGCTGTTTACGCGGTTTCAGAAGGTGTATTGCCCTTGATGAGCTTAGCCATCGCCTCTGCTTTTGCGCTGTATATTGCAGTGAAGAAACTAAGTCGCCTTAACACCTTTACGGGACTTTTGTTAGAGCATGTATTGTTTGCTCCGATAGCGCTTTTCCTGATTTTAAATAACCTACATAGTGTCTCTGAAGTCACCCTTCTAGCTGGCACCGCTCCTTTGCAACTGGTGTCGGTATTGCTGCTTTCCATTTCCGTAACTAAGGTAGCATTGAGTCGGGTTAGTCTTTTCCAATATATCGAGCCAACGATACATTTTGTGTTGGCTATGTGGGTGTTTCGTGAGGCGATATCAGGCGGACAGATGACTGCCCTAGCAATCATCTTAATTGCTATTGCGATCAGCATGCAAAAGCCAAAGCTTGCTTAGGTGTTGCCATTGGCCATGCTGATCACACGCTTGAGTGTCCAGCGGATAAGGATCGGAACAACAGCATCGCCATGTTTCTCACAGTATTCGACTATTGCTAAAGCCATATCGGGTTTAGCGTGCTTTTGAGGGCTCGGTTGATGACTTTTTTAGCTGGGATAGGATGATCGTGAGGGATCTTGACCATATCCTTAAAGAAAATCTCGAAACCGTTGTTATATAGGTAGTGCTCAATATCTTTGTCTGGAAGTTCGGTTAATCTATGCCTTTCTTGCTCGCCATTGAGAATCGAACGAACAGAGTGTGCATATTTTTTACCTGCGGCATCACCATCGGTCACAACGTGCCAGTCGATATCTAGTGCTTTAGCTACCTTGAGCAGCGACTTTAACCCTGATTGTGCAAACTCAATGATTTGTACGCCCTCAGCGGCTAAGTCATAACCGCACAGTTTTGCGAGTTCGTTGAACAGCCAAACCTCGGTTTCCCCCTCGACTAATAGCCAACAGCGTGCAAATAGGGCGCTGGAGCGGTGGAATCGGATATGAAAACCGACCCGTCGTAGCTCATCCGCTGATAGCATTTGCGATTGAATACACTTGGTCTCTGTCCTATCAGACTTGCGCACCAAGCGTTTAATACTGCTAAGAGGTACTGCGCTGAGCAAAACAGCAGAATTGGTGGTGAGTATCTTCTGCATGGGTAACATCTGTAGTAGGGCCCAAGCCCGCGCCAGATGAGTTGGATGAAGTCGACCTTCAGGGTCTTCTACAATCAATAGTGGCCTTGCAACGCGCCTCAGTTCGGTATCACCCTTAGCTTGCAGATAGTTGTTTAAAAGTCCCATCAGCAATAGGCGAGTCTGTTTGTCCTTAGTTTGGTCAATAAACTGAGTGAGAGAGAGGTGTTTAGCGCCACTTCGCACCCCGCCGGAGCTGAATATGCCATCTCGAGCGCTCCTTGGGTCGTGCCTGCTATGTGACTTGTAGGAAAAGTAGTGGTCCACCAAGTCATGCATGGTTTTAAAGCTACTCTTCATCTCTTCTTTACTAACAAGACCAGGGTGGGCAAGCAATCTTCGACAGGTGTTTTTGATGCGTCTTTCAATGCGTGAATTCGGAAGATCAGACGCTTCGACGCGTTGGAAGCGCCTTGAATCTCGGAGCCTAATCACCGGATGCAGCTGCATCAACTCTTGAGCAAGCTTGATAGAGTGGTGAAGAAGCTTCGGCTCACCTTGTTCATCGAGAAAAGCGTAGTGTGTAGTGATCTTATGTCCAACCATAGACGCACTGAGGCGGTAGATGATAAAGGGCTTGTCCCCATTATCTTGATTCCATATGGGTTTTATCTTTCTATAGCGGCCGGACTTTAGCTCGGATTTGGAATTGGCACGCAGCTTAAGGACTATCTGAAGATGCTGTGTTTGTGGGTGCGAAATGGCGTAATCCACATGAAAGTCACGCATCTCAAATTCGTATGGCTGACCGTTTGTTGGCAACGCCACGGAAAGGGCGTCGAGCAGAGAAGATTTACCCCAAGTATTTTCACCGATCAGGGTAGTGAGATCGTCAAACGGTAGAGAGAGGCGCTTGATACCGCGAAAGCCTGAAACCTCAATGCGCTCTAACTGCATAGACCCTCCTTGAGAAACTAGCCTTAATGAATTCAGTGGCTTAGGGCTTATTTAGATTATATACCCTTTAATTTCTGCTTGGTTGATTGAACACTGATTTTGTAGATAAGACCGGATGTGTAGGCAAACACTTCGAAGTCGTTGCAACATATTTAGGTTTAACCGACAAAAAAGATTTTCGAGTAACGCACTTTCAGACGGGAGTAATCTTAAACTAAATGTCATAATGTCCAACTAAGCTCTGAATGAAGAACGAACAAAGTCCGTAGTTGGATAGGTAAAGCGCCTATCTTTAGGAAAGGCTACTAGTAGGTTAAGGATAAACACAGCTTTGGGCGAAATAGGTCCCAGAGTGTGAAGTGAAAGAACGATATGCAAAAAACAACAACTCGGGTACGGATTGCTCATATCAACGATACCCACTCTTATTTCGAACCAACGACAATACAGCTCGATCTCAACCTCGAGAATCAAGCCCACAAGCCCTATATCAGTGTCGGTGGGTTTGCTCGAATTAAATCCCGTGCTGATCAACTTAAACAGCAGGCTCTTGAAGGCGATAGAAGTTTTATGTTTCTGCACGCAGGAGATTGTTTCCAAGGCACCCTATATTTCTCTCTATTCAAAGGCAGAGCAACTCAGATCTGTTAAATCGTCTCGGCTTGACGGCAATGACGTTGGGTAATCATGAATTGGATATGGGTAACGGTCCGGTTGCAGAGTTTGCTAAACAGATAGAGTTTCCACTGTTATGTGGGAACTGGGATCTTTCTAACGAAGATAGAAGTAAGTCCAACCCGCTAAAGGTTTGGAAAGCCTCAAGCCTTATGATTTTTCATCGCAAACTGCGAGCTGGATAACTCAAGATGTCGACGGGGAGAAAATCGCTATCTTTGGGCTTTCCATAGATAAGATGGCGGATATCGCAAACCCAGATCCCGATACTCCTTTTGTTAATGCACTGCAAACCGCCAAACATACGGTGAAGCGCATTCAAGACTCTGGCATTAACAAGATCGTTCTGCTCAGTCATCTTGGCTTTGAAACTGACCATGAGCTTGCAGAACAGGTAAAAGGTATCAGCCTTATTGTAGGTGGGCACTCTCATGTTCTGCAGGGAGACTTTTCTGATTTGGGCATCGCTTCTAAAGGTGAATATGGTTCAAGAGTTGGCGATACCTATATCGTTCAAGCTGGCGGTCATGCTCAGGTGATAGGGCATTGTGACATCGATTTTGATGTAGATGGAAAGGTCGTTAACTTCAAGGGTAAAAATGAGCTATTGATCGGCAGACATCTGTGTCTTGATGCCAGCATGACAGATTGCAATTGCGACGGGGAGTACGAGCAGGTGGTCGATTTCCTACGCTCACACCCCAATGTAGTTCGCTGTCCAAAAGATTTGGCCATTCATCACCATATCTATGATACCTATCGTCCGGCAGTCTTTGCGCTACAAACCGCTATAGTTGGGCACCTGGCCCAAGGACTTCGTCACGTTCGAGTTCCGGATGAACAAGGGGGCAGTGAGATTTGTCCTATGGTTGCGGAGTCTTTTCTCACCACAATGCGCTCTGAGGGGCATGAGGTGGATTTTGCTATTCATAATGCTGGTGGGGTGCGATGTTCTCTAAACCCTGGGCCTGTAAGCAAGGCAGATATCGCCGGTAAACTATTACCTTTTGCCGTGCCAATTGGTGTTTATAAGCTAAAGGGTAAATACATCAAGCCGACTCTTGAGGGGGCTATTGATAATGCCTAGATCCGAAGGGAACGGGAACGGGGAGTTTCCCATATAGCCATAATCTGAGTTATGACCTTGATCTCAAGGCACCTAAAGACAGCAGAGTTAAGAATCTTAAAATTTGTATAGATGGTAGGTGGCAAAATATAGAACAAGAAAAAGTTTATTTTGGTACTTCATCTGCTTATACCATGAAGGGCAAAGAGGGCTTCTCAGCGATATTAAACAGTGAGCCAGGTTCTATTGTTACTGAAACAACTATGTCTGACTGCTTCATTCAAATGATGTATGAGCAACCACTGCGATTTGAATCACAAATAAAATTAGGTCTAAAGTAGTTATAGCTACAAACTTACTAGTTAAATTTATGTTAAATGCGTAGGGTGTATCTGGTTGTAAATTAATAAAAAAGCGCAATAAATGCGCTTTTTATTGCCTGTATTCATTGTGGTGAATAGTTATACAACGAGCATGTTAATTGCCTGTAACATTAGAAAATCTAATCCAATTGCTAAATTTTACTCGTTTTATTTGTGCAATCTTATTGCCTATATTTGCACTCAGAAATCATTGAGTTTAACCAGTTTTTGCAGAGGCTTATCATGGCACAAGTAATGCTCGACACTATCGCGGTACCTAGCTCAAAGGACTCAAAGAGCTATTCAATTGATTTCAAAGGACTGATGATGCACCTAGTAGATATCTTGTTTGGTAAAAGCCAATCAACTACTACTTACTACGTGTCGGATATGTCGGCTCACGTACAAAAAGACATCGGTATGATTCGCTAATACACCGATTA
Source organism: Vibrio ishigakensis (assembly GCA_000830475.1). Classification (GTDB taxonomy): domain Bacteria; phylum Pseudomonadota; class Gammaproteobacteria; order Enterobacterales; family Vibrionaceae; genus Vibrio; species Vibrio ishigakensis_A. The sequence goes on from BBSC01000002.1 coordinate 388,824, forward strand.
GAATTACTAAGCCCTGCTTGAATAAGCGGGGGCTTTTTTTATGCTTCGATTTTCTACCTATTTATCCTGTACTTGTTTAAACGCTTAATCTAGTTACAGAAGTTCTGTACTAAAGTGGGCCTCTTGCTAAAGAACAGCTTGGAAAAGTAAGATTTATATTGCCAGCCAAGTGCCAATAGGTGCTTTGCCAAGCCTTGGTTCTCAATGATCGCGACTTCGACTCCGCTATATTGGTGGGGATTTTGCCTTATATAGTCAATGAAAGTGCTCAGAACTCCTTGTCCTCTTACTGTTGGGTTGAAATTGACCGCGACAATAGAAAAGCGCTGACTGCCTACCGCACAACGAACATAACAGTATCCGTGTTCACTCTTAATGGTTTCTGAAAATTCTGGGAATGGACGAGTCTGTTGCAGACGAGATAATTTGTCATATTCAGTACAAAGATGGTTGAGAAGTTGCTTGGCGTTCTGGTTCATAATTGCGTCTTCTATAAGCAATAGTTGTTGAATCTTCATAAATAATTTTATGGCCTGATTGCACTTCAAAAACGGTGAACATGCAGCGGTAGTAATTCCGCTTTTTATCGGCTATTTGGCTCGGATTGGGTTTTGATAGCTGAGTGAGAAGCCAGCAAAATTTGCCAGAAATGCTGATATGCTTCGCGAGAACAGCCTATGACCCAACTTGGACGCGTTTGGAATTGATTAAGACTTTCAGGACAGTTAGAAAAACTGATTAATGACTTGCTCAATCAGACTAAAGCGGAAGAAAAATGGAAAGTGACTGCGAGATTAGGAAGAAGAATTAGCTTTTGTACCAACCCAAGCTTCACTTTCTCGTTTCAGGCACAAAAAAGCCCAGCGGGGGGCTGGGCAAAGTGGAGAGTGTATTGTTGTTATTGTTTTTTGCGCTTAGGAGCTGCAGAGCACCTTTATTGCTAGCCCGCCTTGAGAAGTTTCGCGGTATTTAGCATTCATATCTTTACCTGTCTCTAGCATGGTTTCGATAACCTTATCCAGAGAAACGCGTGGTGCAGAAGAGCGACCTAATGCCATACGCGCAGAGTTAACCGCTTTTACAGCAGCAATACCATTACGCTCGATACATGGAACCTGTACCTGACCTGCAACCGGGTCACAGGTAAGACCTAGGTTGTGCTCCATTGCGATTTCAGCTGCGATGCACACCTGTTCAGGCTTGCACCCATTAGCTCAGCAAGACCTGCGGCTGCCATAGAGCAAGCCACGCCAACCTCGCCCTGACAACCTACTTCAGCACCAGAAATTGAGGCATTGCGCTTGTACAAACCGCCGATAGCCGCTGAAGAGGCGAAATAGCGCTGATACTCTTTTTCAGTTACCGGCTGAATGAACTTGTCATAGTATGCAAGCACTGCAGGTACGATTCCACAAGCACCATTGGTAGGCGCTGTTACTACTCGACCACCTGCAGCGTTTTCTTCGTTAACTGCAAACGCAAACAGGTTAATCCAATCCACTACCGCCATAGGGTCAACATTGGTTGAAGTTGAAGTCACCAGCTTTTTATATAGAGCAGGGGCGCGACGATGAACCTTAAGAGGCCCAGGTAGCAACCCCTCGCAGTGTAGGCCGCGATCAATACATGCCGACATGGTCTGCCAGATTGCCGTCAATTGAGTATTGATAGCGTCAGTGCTCATCACTGATTGCTCGTTTTTCAGCATAATAGTGCTGATCGATAAGCCATTATTGGTCGCTTGCTGGATTAGCTCTTGTGCTGATGTAAATGGATACGGGATCTCTTGGCTAGTTTCGCTTTCTTGGCCAAAGGATTCTTGGTCGACGATAAAGCCACCACCGATAGAGAAATAGGTTTTGCTGAAGATCTTTTCGCCGTTGTTCCAAGCGTGGATCTGCATTCCGTTTTCATGGAGTTCTAGGTTGGTAGTGTGGAAGTTCATTCCCTCAGAGGCAGGGAAGGCAACGGTGTGATTACCGTTGTCGATATTCAACACTTCAGTTTTTTCTACTTCAGCAATTAGAGGATCGATTGCATCAATGTCTACTGTCTCAGGAAGATTGCCAGCTAGGCCAGCAATAATAGCCACATCTGTACGGTGACCAATACCTGTTAACGACAGTGAGCCATATACATCGACTGTGAGCTTGTCTGTTTGCTGTAAAAACTGTTTTTGCTTGAGCTCATCAACGAAGATCTTACCTGCTTTCATTGGACCCACGGTGTGCGAGCTTGAAGGACCAACGCCAATTTTATAGATATCGAAAATACTGATCATGAATGGGGACCTTTAAATCAGAAGGAGGAAAGCCTCCCGAAGGAGGCTATACAGGTATTTCTTAGAAGATTGAGTAAGTCGCAGAGGTGATAGCCGCGATACCGCAGATTAGGGTGAAGATACGAGCCGGAGTAGAGGTCGCGTATTTCTTCATTGCAGGTACCTTGTACATAGCAACTACTGGCATCACGAATAGGATAGCAGCAATCATTGGAGCACCGATTGCTTCAATCATGCCTAGGATGCTTGGGTTAATGATTGCAACAATCCAAGTAGTCACAACGATGAAGCCAAGAGCCAGTTTATCGATAGTGCTTGCCTTCATCTCAGAGCGAGATTTGATAAGACCCGTTAGACCTTCTTGTGCACCTAGGAAGTGACCGAAGTAGCTTGAAGTGATCGCCGCGAATGCGATGATTGGGCCAAGGATAGAGATGATAGGTGAAGCGTGTACGTTCGCTAGGTAAGAAAGAACAGAGATGTTTTCTGCTTGCGCGGTAGCCAGCTGCTCTGGAGATAGAGAAAGCACTACAGAGAATACGAAGAACATCACGAAACCCATAAGCATCGCAGATGCGCCTGCAGTGATCATGTCAGTCTTCTTATGAGCGTCTTCACCGTAGGTTTTACGTTGCTCTTTAGCGAACTGGCTGATGATAGGGCTGTGATTGAAAGAGAACACAATGATAGGAATTGCTAGCCAGATAGTAGACGGCATAGAGCTCCACTCTGGTGCTACTGACATCATTGAAGTGTTCCAATCTGGGATCAGGTACAGAGACAGAGCCAAAAGGATAAATACTAGTGGGTAAACCATAGCTGACGTTGCTTTCAGCATTAGTTCTTTACCAAACACTACGCCTGCAGTCATTAGGGTGATCAAACCACCAGATAGAAGCCAGCGAGGGATAGACTCCATACCCAGTTGGTTTACCATGAAAGAGTCAACTGTATTGGTGATGCCTACGCCGTAGATCAGAACGATTGGGTAGATAGCAAAGAAGTAAGCGAAAGTAATAATGTTAGCGCCAGTCTTACCAAAATGTTCTTCTACAGCGTCTGTGATGTCGCCTGATTCATTTTTTGTTGAAAGAACGAAGCGAGCTAGACTTTTGTGTGCAAACCAAGTCATTGGTGCTGCGAGTAGGGCTAGTATTACTAATGGCCAAAAACCACCTGCACCTGCTTTGATTGGAAGGAAAAGTACACCCGCACCTACAGCTGTACCAAAAAGGGATAGACACCATGTCAGATCTTTATAAGTCCACTTGCCAGATTTTTCTGCTGCTGGAGCAGCAATAGTTGATGTTGTCATAGTTGAAATTCTCGGAAAAGGAAAAGGAAGTAAATTTCGCGGGCATTTTGTTGCAGACAGAATTATTTTTATGCGATCGCGATCACTTTATGCAACAGAGAATAAAATTCAGTAGAACTATTTGTCCTTAGTCACGAAAATGCCGTGCTACAGCTTAGTTTTACTAATTAAATGAGCAAAGATGCATTAGTTTTTATAATCAATAAAATTTGAGAGAATCAATTGGAATTGAGCAACCGTTTACGCGGTTTGGAGACTTAAAATGATGAATGCGAAAGAGTTGGATGATTTCCTACTTTCACTCCCAGAAAGTGAGTTAGATTTTCCTTTTGGTAAAGAAGTGGCGGTATATAAGGTGGTAGGTAAGATGTTTGCCTTGGTATCCCATGAACTAGACAGAAAGGATAAAGCCCTGAGTTTGAATCTAAAGGGTTTACCCGCAGACAACATGCTTTTATCAGAGGAATTTGAATCAATCCGCCCTGGTTACCACATGAACAAGAAGCATTGGATTACTGTGGTTGTCTCTGAAGAGATTGGAGAGGGGATGCTGAAAGACCTGATTGAGCGCTCTTATGACCTTGTTGTGAAGAAACTAAAGAAGGCGGATAGGGAGCGTATCGCAATTTCTAGATAGGCATGAAAAAGCCCCGCAAATGCGAGGCTTAAAAGAGTAAGCAGCAATCTAAAAGATTAGAAAGTTACTTTAGCACCTAGCATGCCTTTAAGCTCTTCGTCTTGAGTGAACTTCTTGCTGATGCCAGCATAAGTCTTGAAGTAGCTAGTGAACTGGTAACCTAGGTCTAGAGCAGCTTGGTTACGATCATCTTTTTCAGAGTCGAAGTTAGCGCTTGTGAAAGTAGACGCAAGAGTCAGTTTCTCAGTGAATGCGTAAGAACCTGCTAGTTCATAACCTTGGAAGTCATCACCAAGTTGAGAGCCGTTAACGTATAGAGCGCCAAGGTATAGAGCGTCAGTTACGTCAGCACCTAGGCCAACAAGGATGTTGTCACTGTCTTTAGCATTTCCTTCGTGGGTTTCGTTTGCGTAACCCGCACCTAGCTTGAACATGCCAAAGTCATAGCTTGCTGCTGCGCCATAGCCTTTATCAATTGTTGTATTGATGTCTTGACCAGCGATCTTGTTGCCGTTCTCGTCGAAGAAAGACTTAGATACTTTAGCGCCACCACCGTTAAAGTTAGCTTTTACGGTTAGGTCGCCATAAGTGCCAATATAAAGCAGTTGGTTATCAGCACGGTCAGCAGTTGCAGACTTACTTGAAGCTTCAGCACCGTAGGTGTTTAGGATGTCAGTATAATCAGTTAGCAGACCTAGAGAGCCATCAGTCTTACCAAATTGAAGTTCGTTGTTTTCGCTACCAATACCTACGTAAAGATAACGAGTGTCGTTAGAGTTGTTTTTGGTAAACTCTTTTTCGATGAAGCCGTGTGCAAAGATAGAGTCACTGATGTCGGTCTTAGCATCAATGTTTAGACGAGCACGAGAGATGTCATCTTGGCCTTGACGAGCGTCAGCTTTCAGAACGTCGTTTTTACCTTGATCAGAGAATTCAGAACGAGCCTCTACGCGGCCGCCAACAGAAAGAGCTAGATCATCGCCCTTGTAAACTTCAGCAGCGTTTGCGCTTGCAGCGAACGCTGAAGCTACAGCGATAGCTGTAAGAGTAAGTTTTTTCATTTTTTAGGTCCTTTAATTGTCAGTGCCACAAATCTCAAAAAGAGCACTGAGACTAAAGCCTATATAACTTGTTCCCTGTATTTAACTCATAAAACGGCAAACTTATTTTATAAAAAGAATAAACATTTCATTGCATGCTCAACTCGGTTTATAATAAGTAGAGTGATTGTAAATTACTGATTTTATTGTGTATTGCAATAAAGTTGATTATTAATTGTGGATTTAAGTAAAACTAATTGAATATTGTTTTTCTGTTTGTTTTGTGAGCTAGGTAATATAAATAAAACAGCGATAAAATAATAAGTAGGGAACTTTAATTTTATTATATAGAGGTTCGTACTATATCTAGTCTTATGACAAGGCTAACAAAGGAGATAAACGCATGACCAAAGCCATTTTTACATGGAGTGGAGGTAAGGATTCTGCTCTGGCTTTGTACAAGATACAACAAAGAGACGATATAGAAGTGGTTGCACTTCTAACCACTTTGAACAAAGAATTTAAACGCATTTCGATGCATGGAGTGAGAGAGAAATTGCTGGATAAACAGGCTGAATCTCTTGGTATTCCATTGATTAAGATGTGGGTAGAGCAAGACTCGTATGATGAATACGAACAGAAAATGAAACAACTTTTACTAGAAACAAAAGTCTCGGGGAGTAACCCAAGTTATCTATGGAGATATCTTTCTAGAGGATCTTAGGGAGTACAGAGACAACAATCTGGCTAAGGTTGGCTTAGAGGGCGTATACCCTTTGTGGAAACTAGATACTAAAGAGGTTATCGACGAGTTTCTGTCTCTTGGTTTTAAAACCACCACTTGTTGTATTAATGATCAATATCTTGACCAAGCGCACTCAGGCGCTTTGATAGACAAAGAGTGGATTGAGTCATTACCAGAACAAGTTGACCCTTGCGGCGAAAACGGGGAGTTTCATACCTTCTGTTTCGATGGCCCAAACTTTTCTGAACCTCTGAAGTTGGAGTTGGGTGAAAAGCTGTATAAGCCTTTGGATGAAAAGTTTATCGATAAGAGTCAGAAACCTCATGCTAAAGGTTTTTGGTTCACGGACCTGATACTTGTAGAATCTAAATGAGTGACCGGAAGCCAAGCAGAGCTCAAGTTAGTCCGCATCAATAGAAATAGAAAAGGCGCATTAAATGCGCCTTTGTAGTATCTAAAAAGTAGAATTACTTCTTACGACAGAACTCGCAACGAAGCCACATAGATTGGCCTTCTACCTTGCCTGAGAACAGCTCTGGATCATCTTGTGCAAGACCGATGTTACGTACCATAGTGCCTTGCTTAACTACCATTGAAGAGCCTTTTACTGGAAGGTCTTTGATGATGGTTACGGTATCGCCTTTTGAAAGAGGTGCACCGTGGCAGTCAACGTGTTTCTTACCGTCGTTTTCCATGCCAGTTTCGGCCCAGTTCTTGGTCTCTTCTTCCATGTACATCATGTCTAGAAGGTCTTGAGCCCAGCCTTCAGAGCGTGCAAGACGAGTCAGTTGGCGCCAAGCTAGAACCTGAACTGGAGCTTCTTGGCTCCACATGCTGTCGTTAAGGCAACGCCAGTGGTTTACGTCCATTTGCTCTGGGTCTTCAACCTGAGTGCGGCAGGTGTCGCATAGAATAGCACCGTGATCAACGGTTACTTGAGTGTGAGGAGCGACTGCGAATGGTTTAAGATCAGAAGTTGAACCGCAAAGCTCGCACTTGTCACCACTACGTTGAAGAAGAGTTGTTTCGATAGACATTCTGTTACCTTGTACTTTGGTCTCAAATTTTGCGGGACATTATACTTAAAACCACACTTTTTGCGAGGTTTGTCACGCCGAGCCTTCGCTATGTGTGTGGATTCATAGCTTTCAAATATGTGCGTTATGGGCGTTTGCAGTTTGGTTTATCGCCACTGTAACCAGGCAAAGTTTTCGCCTCTGAGTTTAGGTCTTTGATCCGAGTATCGTGAGAGGGGTGGGTGGATAGCAGCTCCGGCGGTTGGTTGCCACCCGATGCCTTAGCCATATTTCTCCACAGGGCAATACTCTGGTAAGGGTCGAAACCTGCTTTAGCCATCAATTGCAAACCTACGATATCCGCCTCGCTCTCTTGGGTTCGACCGTAAGGGAGTATCACTCCGTATTGAACCCCAGCGCCCATCAAGGCGACGATTTCATTGCGGTACTCTTGGTTAGCAAGAGCCGCGTTGGATAGTTGAAGTCCAGTATTGGCTATCTGTGCTTGCGAAATACGCTCATTACTGTGATCAGCGAGTACGTGTGCTATCTCGTGGCCGATAACCGTAGCCAGTTGGTCTTGGTTTACCGCGACCTTGAGTAGGCCGGTATAAACGCCAATCTTTCCCCCAGGCAAAGCAAACGCATTCACCTGAGGCTATCAAACACTACTACTTCCCATTTATCAAAGCTCGGCTGCTTAGGAACATACTCTAAGATGCGGTCTGTTACGCACTGCACATAGGCATTGGTTTCTTTATCTTGACTGATCTTCTGTTCTTGTTTCATCTGCTCAAATGATTGAGCACCAAGTTGTGACATCTGGCTGTCAGAAAAGAGAATGACCTGGTTACGACCAGTAGGAGATTTAGCACAGCCAAAAAGCCCAGCGACTACAAGCGCTAGGCTGAGTATTTTTGCAAACTTCATGGTTTCTTTCCAATTGCGTTTATATAAAAAGCATATACTTGGAACAGGACTATTGCCCATTTTTTGGTAGTTTTAGAGACGAAAATCATATAAATATCAGTAGGATGACTAAGTGAGTATCTGGAACAAGACGCCATGCCTAGAGAAGCTTAATGCTAGCTCAAAAAACACCCTAGTTGAGCATCTGCAAATTGAATACAGCCAATTTGACGACAACTCTCTTTCAGCGACCATGCCAGTTGCACCCATCACACATCAGCCTCTAGGTATGCTACATGGCGGGGCATCTGTGGTTTTGGCGGAGACCCTAGGTTCGGTCGCTGCCAATATGTGCGTAGATGAAAACCAATACTGTGTTGGGTTGGAGATCAACGCCAATCATATTAAAGCCGTACGCTCAGGTTTTGTCACAGGCACGGCTAAGCCGATACATCTTGGACGTCAAACCCAGATCTGGTCGATTGATATTATCAATGAGCAACAGCAGCTAGTGTGCGCATCCCGTCTTACTGTCATGGTAAGAACAAAAGGGGCAAAACAATGACCTTTGATTTTGAGCTGGGAAAGATAGTCGTCACGCCACATGAGATAATGATTCGATTGTCCGGTGAACAGCGCATGACGTTGCAAGCGCACACAGATGTAATTCAGCTTATGGGCAATGTGTTGGTTGTGCATGATGCACAGAGCCGTTGGTCGGTGAAACTGGATAGTGAAATCGTTGACCAAATTATTGAAATTACAGGGTTAGCTAGAGTTAATTAACTCTGCTTGAAGTGCTAAAATAAGGAAATTCTTACTCTAAATACTTATATGGAATTTCCTCTTTATGAGCAGTCCTCGCCTACGAGCCCAGTTTGAAACCCTGTTTGAGCATTTTAATGGCGAAGATAGTGATACCCGTATAGAGGACATCACCGAAATCCTCTTCTGTACCCGTCGTAATGCCCGAATTGTACTCAACAAACTAGCAGAGGAGGGGTGGATTGAGTGGCATCCTTCGGCAGGGCGCGGTAAACAGTCACAGCTTATATTTAAGCAAAACCGCAATGCGGTAGGAGAGGACCTTGCCAAGCGCTATTTAGAAGAGGGCAAGATAGGGCATGCTCTGCAGGTTCTTAATCAAGATGCCTCTCGTCTTACGCAGGTTATTCAAGATTATCTCGGTGTGCAGAATCAGTCCGGTCAGCAGGTCGTTAGGCTTCCTTATTACCGTCCTCTAGCCATGCTACACCCGAGGAAACCCCATCGCCGTTCTGAGCAAAACATCATCCATCAGGTGTATAGCGGATTAACCAAGTTTGATAGTGACGACAACCTACAGCCAGATTTAGCCATTATTGGGAAGCTTTCTCCGGAACCCATTGGCGTTTTTATCTTCGAGCAAAGGTGCGCTTTCACAATGGTCAGCTTCTCGAAACCCAAGATGTGATCGATCATTTTGATATCTTGAAGAAGCTTTCTTTGTACTCGCATATCGACAGAGTAGAGTCTCCATCACCCTTCGTTATTGATGTTTTCTTGAGTAAAGAAGATCACTATTTTGATCTTATTTTAGCTGAGTCCAGTGCCAAAATTTTGCCAAAAAATGCACTTGAGATAGAAAATATAGAAAGGTTGCCCGTAGGGACAGGACCTTATAAGGTCGCGGTTAATAATGAAAAACAGTTGATTCTTGAAGCGTTCGACAACTATTTTGGCTTTAGACCTTTAGTAGATAGAGTTGAGGTCTGGGTGATTGATGAGGCGCACTCGAGCTTGGTGTATCCAAGTTTGAATCAGCCAGATCTACCAATCAATAATAGCGATACGGATGTTTCGCTCGACCCTGGCTGTACCTACGTTTCAATTAACCAGCGCAGCGGACTAGGGCAAAGCACCGATTGGCAGAATTACTTTGCCTCTAAACTAAGTTCGTTCAACTTGTTTGCTAAATTGCCACAAGAGTCGATCATCGAGCTTGGTCTTTTACCTGCCCATGGCCTCAAGCCCGGCTGGTATCATGCCCAAACACTGCAAGCTAACAAGCCTACAGAAAATGCAACGGTAACCATTGCTTATCACAGTGAGCATCCAGTTTTCCCCACAATAGCAAAGGCCATCGCAACTTGCTTAAAGAAGATGGTCTTAGTGTACAGTTCAATCGTTATGAGACCTTCCCAGATGATCTTTCAAAGGTCGATCTCTGGTTAAAGCCGATGGGGATTGGCACGCACAGAGACGACATGCTTCGTGGATGGATTCTAGAATACAGTGATGTGGACCTGCTCTGTGGTGATGAACGCTATGGGCAACTACAAGCCATGATGGACTTGGCATGGCACGCCGAATCAGACATTCCCTGCGAAAGAGCTTGGACGTTTTCTGGTAGAGAACAAGTTAGTGATCCCTATGTTCCATTGCTGGCTTGGGGTGAGTACCGATCACTGTGGCTCACTACAAAACGCCAAGTGCAATGCCTTAGGTTGGTTCGACTTTTCCAAGGTTTGGGTGAAACCTGAATCATAAACAGAATTGAGGTTAGACCTAAAGTTTCCTTTCTGTATTCCCGCGTTCTATTTGCACACAATAGCACCGCTTTTAATCACTAAGGCGGTGTCAGATGCAAAAAATTCCCTACATATGTGCCTTATCTGTGTGCTGGTTTCAGGCTCACTTCAAGCCCATGGTTTGGTCTATGACCAAGGGCAGTACGATGCAAACCAGTTCAATGAAGACATGATCTATTGTGAAGGTCTTGCTCATCAGCTCCCTCAAGAAGAGGCGCCTGGTCTTGTTGAAGAAACTGCCAAGCGAGGAGCGCGTGGTGCAGCAGCAGGTGCAGTAGCCGGCAGTGTATCAGGAAACTCTGGCAGTGACGCCGCCAAAACCGGTGCTGCTGTTGGTATGACCTTGGTGTTCTTGGCAATCGAGGCAACCGTAAAGCAGCTGAAGCAAGTAACCAACAGGCGTACACCGACCTAGTTCGTAACTGTATGTCTGGTCGTGGCTATATGGCACTTAATTAAGCGAGGTAACAGAATGAATGCTCAAACTATTAAACGTGCGGTAATTGCTACTTCATTTGTGGGCTTTTTTATGACCATAGGAGTCCAAAAAGCGATGGCAGGCCCTGTGCATGATTTAGGCCACTTGACTGATCATGAAATGTCGGGTGAAGCGACTCAAATGGTCACCGTCGACGGGGTTGAATACCAAGCAACAGAGTCCTTTATGCAGAAATCTGAGGTGAGTGAGACCGAAGAGGGCGTGAAGGTGATAAGAACCACAGTTGAAACTATAGAGCTAAAAGAGGTTCAGTAAGACTAAGACGAGCAGCTCAAACAGATATTAACGCCGCCATCTCTAGCAGGTTTAGACCAATGCGAAGGTACTTGATGGCTCACAAAAGGATTAGCGAGTACCTTCATCCAGCTGTCGACTATATCAAATCGTCCTGACTCCATTTCATCGATAACCTCTTGGGTGAGGTGGGTTCTAAGAATGTATTTAGGATTTATCGAGCACATGGCTTTAATGCGTTCGGCCTCGTCTGAATAATCTAGCTCTAGCCGATGTTGATACTGCTTCATCCACAACTGCCATTCAGGATCTTGAAAGCTAGGTTCGCTAAACCATTCTCGGTAGGTCAATTCTGATAATCTCCTGAAGCTATGGTTATAGTCGAGCTTAAGCTTCTCCATCAGAACCAACACATGATTAAGTTCGTCACTGTCGCCTTCTTTACTAGATATTAAGCCAAAGCGCTCTCTCATCAGCCTGTATACTGAGCTTGAACTTCATCTACATAGCTTGCCAGTACGACTTCAATATCGTCTTTCTCTAACACGGAGGATAGGGCGTATCCCAATGCAGATAGATTCCAGTGCGCAATTCCAGGTTGCCTGTTAAAAGCATATCGACCCTCATAGTCTGTATGATTCCCCACAAAGTTTGGTTGATACTGTTCGATGAAGGCATACGGGCCGTAGTCGAAAGTTTGCCCAAGAATGCTCATGTTGTCCGTGTTCATCACCCCATGATAAAAGCCATACGCCTGCCAACCTGCGATCATCTTAGCCGTGCGCTTTACTACTTCTGACAAGAACAGCTTAAATCTATCTTTACGTCCTTTAAGTTTAGGAAAATGCCAATTGATAACATGGTCCATAAGAGGCTGAATCAGGTGTTGTTGCCCACTATAAAAAGATATTCAAAATGACCGAAGCGGATATGGGTTGGAGCGATTCTTAATAGGGTTGCAGCGCGCTCTAGTTCTTCTCTGCGCACAGGAGTTTGAGAGCCCACAAGTGCAAGGGCTTGGGTGGTTTCTATGCCTAAACCAGTCATGGCCGCACTAATCAAATACTCCCTGACAGATGAGCGGATAACGGCTCTGCCATCACCCATTCGAGAAAATGGCGTTTGTCCGCTTCCTTTCAGGTGCATGTCCCACTTTTGTTCAGAATCATCGATGAACTCTGCCAGAAGTAGGCCCCGTCCATCACCCAGGTCTGGGTTGTATTGACCGAATTGGTGCCCAGTGTATTTCATCGCCAATGGCTTCCACTGGGGAAGTGTGCGTTTGCCAGACAAGAGTTGGGCAAGTTCCTCTTTGTCTCCTAGGTCTATGCCTAAGCGTGTAGCTAGGTCGCTGTTGGCATGGATGAGATAAGGGGTGGTGATAGGAGTAGGGTCAACAAAGGAAGAGAGCGCAGGCCCCAACTTGGCATAACTGTGGCAATAGTTAAGCTTGTGTAAGGGCTTCATTTTTTCGCTCCATTAAACCTGTGACAGGGTCACTAGTTGCTTGGTGTATTCTTGCTTTGGATTGGTAAACAGCTGTTCTGTTTCTCCGAATTCAACCACTTCACCTGCTTTAAGTACCATGGTTTGATGGCACAGGCTCCGCACTACATTTAGGTCGTGGCTGATAAACAGGTAGGTAAGATGATATTTTTGCTGAAGGCGTTTGAGTAAGTCTAGCACCTGTGCCTGTACCGTACGGTCAAGGGAAGAGGTAGGCTCGTCCAGCAAAATGAACTCTGGTTTAAGGATTAACGCGCGTGCGATAGCGATACGTTGACGTTGACCACCGGAAAACTCGTTTGGATATCTGTGTCGCGTTTCTGGGTCGAGTTCTACCTCATTCATTGCTTGGCAGATCTGCGAATCTATTTCTTGCTCACTCAGCTCTTGATGCACCCTCAAGCCTTCACCAATGATCTGAGCAACAGACATTCTAGGGTTCAAAGCGGAGAAGGGGTCTTGGAATACCACCTGCATTCTGGAGCGCAGTGGCAGCATCTTCTTTCTGTCAAAGTCTGTAATGCCTTGGCCGTCAAACTCAATATCTCCCTCACTGTGCACCAGTTTAAGAACCGCCATACCTGTAGTGGATTTACCGGACCCACTTTCACCCACTAGACCTAGCGAATGACCTCTTTTAAGGTCAAAGTTGACCCCAGTGACGGCTTTAACATGGTCGACAACACGTTTAAAGATTCCGCCGTGGATAGGAAACCACACCTTGAGATCTTGCGTGTGGACTAGAGTGGGGTTGCTCTCTGGAACCTCTACAGGTGAGCCAGATGGGTCAGCCTCGATCAGCATCTTGGTGTAAGGATGCTTGGGTGAGTGAAATATCTCTTTGCAATCACCAGTTTCCACCAATTTTCCTTCTTTCATGACCGCGACGCGATTGGTATTCGTCTAACAATACTTAGATCGTGGGTGATGAACAGCATCGCCATATGCAGTTCTTGCTGAAGCTCTTTTAGGAGATCAAGGATCTGCGCTTGCACCGATACATCTAGCGCGGTAGTGGGTTCGTCAGCAATAAGAAGCTCTGGTTCGTTGATCAGTGCTAGAGCAATCATTACCCGTTGGCGCTCTCCACCGGAAAGTTCGTGAGGATACGCGTTAATCTTTTGTTCTGGGTTGCGAATACCTACCTTATTTAGCCAAGTTAGAGCGAGTTCTTTCGCTTTGTTGGCACGAACACCTCGGTGAATCTCGACGGTTTCGACCAATTGGCGTCCGATCTTGTGTAGAGGGTTAAGAGAAACCATAGGCTCTTGGAAGATCATACCTATACGTCCGCCGCGCACACCGCGCATTCTTCGCTCGGATAGGGTAAGCAATTCTTCTCCGTCAAAGTGAATAGTACCTGTCTCATAGACGGTGCTCGCTTTAGGCAGCAAACGCAAGATTGAGTTGGCAGTAACGGATTTGCCAGAGCCGCTTTCACCTACCAGTGCCAAGGTCTCACCTTTATGTACCGAAAGGCTAACGTCGTGGGTAACTCTTCTAGGGTTCTTCTTGCCCCCGAAAGCAACGGATAGATTCTTGATCTCTATTAAGGGTGCTGTCATTCCTTTTCCTTTGACAAACATCAAACACTAACAAAATCAGCGACTTGAATTTAATCGATTATGAGTGCTAAATCACGCTCAGATAAATGTATAAAAAATCTACTGTGCGATTGCTCTCATTTCTCAAATATTTTGTATCTTCTTCAACTATTTTTAGGTAAAGTCCAATTGTAGTATTAAATTACAAGGGCGGTGGCGTAATGATTTTCCCCCAATCAGCCGCCCCTTACCATCTAGCATTAGGAGGCGATAATGCCAAAGGACATCTATAAATCAGCTTATAGCCTTGTAAAAGAGGCTGAACTTCACCTTCAACTGGCTCAAAAATGCTTGAGCTCACTAGATGCGACCGTGAATGACGTAGTTAGCCAAGCAACATCGGCTATCGACAACATCTCTGGTCAGAACGCAACTAGCTTGTCAGCGACCACCTCTTTAGCAAACGAACTAAAGCAATCGATTGAGGCGCTGAAATTAGAGCAAGTTAACGGCTAATTTCCCCTAAAAAAATCAATATTGAAGAGGCGCTTAGCGCCTCTTTTTTTTACCCTTGCGCGTGTGGGTCAAACGCATCACGCACCGCTTCACCGATAAACACAAGCAGGCTCAGCATCACAGACAACACCACGAAGGCCGAGAAACCTAGCCAAGGCGCTTGCAGGTTGGCTTTACCCTGAGCCAGCAGTTCACCCAAAGATGGAGAACCACTTGGCAAACCAAAGCCAAGGAAGTCGAGTGAGGTCAAGGTGGTCACTGAGCCTGATAAAATAAACGGCAACATGGTTAAGGTTGCGACCATGGCATTGGGCAACATATGTCTGCCTATAATACGACTGTCACTGACTCCAAGCGCATGGGCGGCTTTGACATAATCAAAGTTACGGCAGCGCAAGAATTCAGCGCGTACAACGCCCACTAACCCCATCCAGCTAAACAGCACCATGATGCCAAGAAGCCACCAGAAATTGGGTTCAACGAAACTGGATAAAATGATCAGCAGGAACAGGGTAGGCATACCGGACCACACTTCGATAAAGCGCTGACCAATAAGGTCTAGTTTACCGCCATAGTAGCCTTGGGTCGCACCCACGATAACGCCAATGATGCTACTGATAATGGTAAGCACAAAGCCAAACAGTACCGATATTCGAAAGCCGTAGATGATTCGAGCAAGAACGTCTCGGCCTCTGTCATCTGTACCTAGCCAGTTGGTGTTATCTGGAGCCGAAGGCGCAGGGCCAGGCAGGTTGTAGTTAATGGTGTCATAGCTAAAGCGAATTACTGGCCAAATCATGTAACCCTTTTCTTCGATAAGCTCTTGCACATAAGGGTCGGTGTAGTCCGCTTCTGCGGCAAACTCCCCGCCAAACTCCATCTCAGAATATTGCTTAGCGACAGGGAAGTACCAGCCACCATCGAAACTCACAAACAGTGGCTTGTCGTTTGCGACGAGTTCAGCGAACAAGCTGATGACAAAGAGCACTAAGAAGATCCACAGTGACCAAAAACCGCGTCGATTCGCTTTAAAGCGCTGAATGCGCATCTGCATCATAGGGGTCATTATCGTGCCTCGAAGTCAATGCGTGGATCGACCACGAGTAGGTGAGATCTGAGATTATGCTGAGGATGAGTCCAAGGAGCGTCATGATATAAAGAGAGCTGAATACCACCGGGTAATCTCGTTGTATGGTTGACTCGAAGCCAAGTAAACCAATGCCTTCTAGGGAAAACATCACTTCAATGAGCATTGAGCCAGTAAAGAAGATAGAGATAAAGGCGCTCGGAAAGCCTGCAATGATGATCAGCATGGCATTACGGAAAACGTGCTTATACAGAATGGAGCGATCGTCCAAGCCTTTAGCTCTTGCCGTTACCACATACTGCTTATTAATCTCGTCGAGGAATGAGTTTTTAGTCAGCATGGTTAGGGTGGCGAATCCGCCGATCACCATGGCGCAGGTTGGTAGGGCGAGATGCCAGAAATAGTCACCGATTTTTTGATACCAGGTCAGTTCATCGAAGTTACCAGAGACCAAACCTCGCAGAGGGAACCAATCGAAGTAGTTGCCGCTGGCAAATAGAATAATCAGCACGATAGCAAACAAGAAGCCGGGGATGGCATATCCCACTATCACCAGAGCACTACTCCAGATATCAAACCTCGACCCATGATGTATCGCCTTTACAATGCCAAGGGGGATAGATATCAGATAGATAATGAGGGTACTCCATAACCCAAGGGAGATGGAGACAGGCAACCTCTCTACGATAAGGTCGATAACATTGCCGTCTTTAAACAGGCTCTCACCAAAATTAAAGGTGATGTAGTTTCCCAGCATCTCGAAGTATCGAACGTGCATAGGTTTATCAAAACCAAACTGCTTTTTGATCTCTTCAATGACTTCAGGATCCATGCCGCGTGAGCCGCGATACCCAGTGCTAGATGGTTCGCTGTCACCGCCGCCAAGTTCTACTTCCTGACCACCTCCGGTGAAGCGTTCCATCACGCCTGAATCCAGTCCTTGCATTTGAGCGATGGCTTGTTCAACCGGACCGCCAGGAGCAATCTGGATGACAAAGAAGTTGATGGTAATGATGGCCCACAGGGTAGGAATAACTAGTAGCAGGCGTCGAATAATATAGGCTGACATAGGCTCTAAAATGCTTCTCTCAAGAGTGTCAGCCCCGCAACGGCGGGGCAGTTATCAGTATGTAATTAGCGACGTTTCGCAGGTAGCTTTTTCGCTTTCTCTGTGTCGATCCACCAAGTATCGACGCCTAGGTCAAACTCAGGGCGAGTCTCTGGTCTAGCGAATTTATCCCAAGTCGCCACGCGGAACATGCTGCTGTGCCATGCAGGAATTGCGAAGAAGTTCCATGTCAGTACCCGGTCAAACGCAGGCCCTAATGCCTTGAGGAGCTCTGGGTCTTGCTGATGCTCATCGATCTGCTCGGTTAGATGATCGATAGCTTTGTCGCGCACACCCGCTTGGTTGTAGGTGCTGTCGATATAGTTGCTGTTCCAAACGATCTTAAGGTTCGGACTAGGGTAAGCATTGGCTGAATAAGAGCGGAACACCATATCGTAGTCACGTTCGTGCCAGCGTTTAAGATACTGGGTCGTATCTACGGTGCGGATCTTCATATCGATTCCCATGCGGCTCAGATTTTTCTTTAGTGGCTCGGCGATACGTTCTGTGGTCGGGCTGAATACCAAAAGCTCAAACTCAAATGGTTTGCCGTCCTTAGTAAGCTTACCGTTTTGGGTTTCCCAACCTGCTTCTTTAAGAATGCCAAGGGCGGTACGCATTTGTGAGCGGATACGACCTGAACCATCTGACTTTGGTGGCTGATAGGCTTCACCAAATGCTCGCTCTGGGATCTGGCCTTTTAATGGCTCCAGTATCTTAAGCTCCGCCTCGCTTGGCATGCCTTTGGCTTGATATTCTGTGTTCTGGAAGTAACTGCTGGTGCGTTGATACTGCTGGTAGAACATGTTGCGGTTCATCCATTCGAAATCCAACGCGTAGGTGAGTGCTTCACGTACCCTAATGTCTTTAAAAATCTCACTTTCAGTATTGAAGATGAAGCCCTGCATGCTTTGCGGGATCTCATGAGGGATCTCTTCTTTCAGGATATAGCCTTTATCAAAGTTGGTGCCGGTGTAGGCGGTTGCCCAGAACTTGGCCGTGCCTTCTTCGCGAAGGTCATATTCGCCTGCCTTGAACGCCTCGAGCATAACCGTATCGTCGCGATAGTAATCATAGGTGATGGTATCGAAGTTATTACGGCCTATGTTTACTGGCAGGTTTTCCGCCCAGTAATCTTTGTTGCGGGTATAGGTGATGCTTTGTCCCGCCTTAAAGGAAGAAATTTGATACGCACCGCTACCTACAGGTGGTTGAGATAGGGGTTGGCTTAGGTCTTTGTCTTTCCAGAAATGCTCGGGAAGGACTGCCATACCTTGAACTAATGCAAACAGCACGTCTTTGTCAGGCTTAGCCATATCGATACGTACGGTTTTATCATTCAGGGCTTTCACCGACTTGATGTCTTTGAAGTAGGTGCGGTACTGAGGCACGCCTTGGTCGAGGAATTTCTGGAAGGTGAACTCTACATCTTTTGCAGTAATGGCCACGCCGTCTGAGAATTTGGCCTTTGGATTGATGTCCACTTCCATCCAAGAATAGTCGTCAGGATAGCGAACCTTTTCTGCGATAAGGGCATAAGAGGTGTTCATCTCATCACTAGGAGAGAACATCAGCGTATCGTAGATTTCACCTGTACGAGCACCTGGTTTGCCGCGAGAACCGTAACGGTTGAAGCTATCAAAGGTACCGATAGCGCCATAGGTCACGCTACCGCCTTTAGGGGCGTTAGGGTTTACATAGTCCAGATGTTCAAAGCCATTGGGGTGTTTGGCCTCACCAAAGCCGACAAGGTAGGTGGCTTCGGTTACCTCGGCGCACGCCCATGATGAGAAGATCATAGCGGACGCCAGCAAAGTCCTTTTTAGCATTTTACTCTCCATTCCCTAAAACAGCTTGTACTCTGTCTATCAAAGTCGTTGATCAAATTACGTGGAATTAAATCCCATCTTATCGAATTTGTGTGTAACTGTTTGAGTATAGACAAATTTTTGTGTGCTGAGTTTCGAGTTTTTTTCGAGAAGAGTAAGCAAATGTCTTGATTGATGAATTTATAAACAGAACGGTTATCTGTCGCATGGGTTGAGTTAAATAGAGATCTTTTTTACTTATTGTTATAAAGTAAATGCACCTTTAAGGGAGGGGCGAATGAGACAAGCAAATCCTATCTCTAAAATCCTACAGGGCGAGCTACTGACTGAGTTTAAAACGGTGAGTGCATGATAGAGATCTACTGCCGACATCATCACGGAATGATCAAGGGTCTGTGCCCTGAGTGCTGTGAACTGAAAGAGTATGCTGAGACTAAACTAGACAGATGTGTGTTTGGTCAGGAGAAGCCTACCTGTAATACCTGCCCGGTACACTGCTATAAACCTGAGCCAAAAGAGCAGATGCGAGCGGTAATGCGATTTAGCGGACCTAGAATGCTGCTTAAGCATCCTTTATTAGCTATTCGGCACCTGCGCCACGAAAAGCGACAGGTACCTGAATTGCCTAACCAGAACGTCTCAAATCGTTATCTGAGACGCCAAAAACGACTATTAACTAGCCTTTGCTGAACCGGCACGTTGCGGGCGGCGCTTAGGCTTAGAGCTAGGCTTGTTGCTGCTCGGTTTCTTACTGTTGTTGCTTTGACCACCTCCTGGTTTAGTAGAATGGCGTTTGTTCTTATTTGCAGGTTTATGCCCTGACGCATTTTCACCAGAACGCTGGCCATCTTTATGACCCACCTTAGGCTTCTTAGGTTTTTTCGGCTTCTTAGGTTTGATAGGTCGGGTATCCAGTTTTGATTCCGGCACTGGATTTACTGGTTTATGGCCTTCCATTTCGTGTCTATCAAGAACCTTACCAATCAAGCGCTCGATAGCAAACAGCTCTTTTGCCTCATCTGAGCACACAAGAGAGTAGGCTTTACCCGTTTCTCCCGCGCGACCTGTACGACCAATGCGGTGTACATAGTCCTCTGAGACATGTGGCAGGTCGAAGTTAACCACTTGCGGTAATTGAGGTATGTCTAGACCACGGGCAGCAATATCGGTTGCCACTAGCACGCGAATCTTACCGCTTTTGAACTCTTCCAACGCCTTAGTACGAGCACCTTGGCTTTTATTACCGTGGATTGGCAAAGCTGTGATCTTTTGTCCTTCCAAAAAGCGAGCCAGTCGGTTTGCGCCATGCTTAGTCTTACTAAACACCAACACCTGCTGCCAATCCCCTTGGGTGATTAGCTTGGCTAGGATCGCAGATTTTTGCTTCTTGTCAGAAACATAGATGCTTTGCTCAACGAGCTTGGTGGTTGAGTTTGGCGGGTTTACTGAGATCTCAACAGGGTTGTTTACCAAGTCTCTTGCTAATTCGCGAATTTCAGGCGAGAAGGTGGCAGAGAAAAGCAGGTTTTGTCTCTTTTCAGGCAGTAGCGCCAATACCTTCTTGATGTCACGAATGAAACCCATGTCCAACATACGGTCGGCTTCATCAAAAACCAGCACCTCAAGTTGGTCAAACTTAACGGCGTTTTGGTTGTATAGATCAAGAAGGCGACCAGGTGTTGCCACCAATACATCGCAGCCACGGCGCAACTTCATCATTTGAGGATTGATCTTTACGCCACCGAATACCACGTTGGACGTGGTTTGTAGGTGGATACCGTATTTCTCAACGCTGTCGTGAACCTGAGCCGCAAGCTCGCGCGTTGGAGTTAATACCAGCGCTCGTACGTGATTGCTCTTTGGTTTTGGACCCGTACTTAACCTTTCTAGAAGTGGCAGAGTGAAACCTGCCGTTTTGCCTGTGCCGGTTTGTGCCGCCGCCATAACGTCTTTACCGTCGATAATGGCAGGGATGGCTTTCTCCTGAATTGGAGAGGCTTTGGTATAACCTAAGTCTTCAATTGCGCGAAGAATAGGGAGGGAAAGGCCAAGGGAGTCAAAGCTCATAGATGTTCTACTTTTTAGTGGAGGGTTACTAGAGCCTAGTCGAAGTGTTTCAATTAAGCGTGCTAGCGAATAAGGGGCGACATTTTGCTTCCTTTCACCGCAGACATCAATAAGAATGTGATCAGACAATCATTATGCTAAGCCTCGAATGCTACCTCTTATCTATCATCCTATCTATTCTGAGCTTCCTTTGCCCGAGGGGCATCGCTATCCGATCATGAAGTATCGCCTCTTGTTTGAGGCAATCAAAAGTGATTTGGACTCGAAGAAAGTAGAGTTTGTAGAGCCTGCAGCCCTAACCTTGGATGATATAAAGAAAAGTCACAGCAGCGACTATGTTGACGCGTTGGCTAGCGGGCAATTACCCGCGCCAAAGATGCGTCGTATTGGCTTTCCTTGGAGTGAGACCTTAATCGAGCGAACCCTTACCTCTACCGGCGGAACTGTAGAAACGGCACTGCAAGCGATAGACAAAGGCATCGCCATACACCTTAGCGGTGGTTATCACCATGCTCATCATGATTTTGGTAGCGGCTTTTGTCTATTTAACGACCTTGCGATTGCCGCGCATAAGGCGCTGGAGCATGTTGATGTGGATAAGGTGCTGATCATCGATAGCGATGTGCATCAAGGCGACGGCACGGCCACTATCTGTTCTGATAACGCGGATATCATTACTCTTTCATTCCATTGCGATAAGAATTTTCCGGCAAGAAAACCCAGCTCTGACTTAGATATAGAGTTTGCCCGTGAGACTCAAGACGAAGAATTTATGCAATCCTTCACTTCTGTGGTTGAACTGGCTATCTCATTGTATCAACCAGATATGATTATCTATGATGCGGGGGTCGATATCCATGTCGATGATGAGCTTGGTTATTTGAATATCTCGACGCAGGGGATCTATCAACGAGATTGTTTTATGTTCTCGTTAGCAAAGCGAAAACAGATCCCCATTGCTGCGGTTGTAGGAGGTGGATACCGTTCTAATCACAGCGATTTGGTTCCCATCCATATGCAGTTGATACGTGCCGCTATCGATACTTGGGAATAGGTACTAGTAGATAGAGAAGAGCTACAAATGCCATGGAGCCAAACAGGTCTTCTGGCCTGTGCATACCAAGCCACAGCCTGCTGTAGGCCACTCCCAGAGCCCAAACAAGCAAAATACCAGTTACCGCGTAACGCTTTTGGCTAAGTGCCAGTCCGCCAAAGAACACCAAGCAGGCGGCTACAAACACAGTGTGGCCCGATGGGAAGGAGTAGTCGGTTTCGTGTAACCAGTGTCCGATTCGATAATGAGATACATACTCAGCCGCGGTTTGTACTAGCGTGTCTTGGGTAGACTCGGCATAGCTATAAAACTGCTCTGGCGTATCGATAAGCTTTAGTTGTACCAAGGCTTCTGTGTAAGGACGTGGGCTTTGAGTAAAGTGTTTCAGTCCAGTTTTACCGGCAAAGCAAAGGACCAACAATACACCAAAGCCAATACCTACCTTGATGAACTGTTTTTTGTCCGTTGAGCCAAGCAATAAACCAAGCAATAAGACAGCGAGCGTAATCAAAAAGCCCTGGCTGCCGGCCGAATAGGTGAGGTAGGTAAGTAGGCTACCCGTGAAGTCCGAAGGCGTTGATAACAGGTCAAACGGACCTGAGATGAGTGAGATCAGACTGATGCCCAGAGCCATGATGGAGAGAATGATAAAACCGTGGCGTTTGGTGCTGAGATAAGAGATAAGATTGGACACTAAGATTCCCAAGAAGGCAAAACCCACAGTCTAGCGAAAGCGTGAATGTAGGTCATGCCTCAATCTTATTTTTCCATTTATGCTGGGCTCAAGGTTAGGTTTTTCACCCAGATACGTTTTTGGAAGCGCTTAAAGCACAGACCAAACTTAACAATCTCTTCGGTCAGCATTAGCGCATACACATACTCAAACGGCAGATTGAAGATATAAGCACCAACCGCCAAGCACGGAATACCTACCATCCACATGGCGATAAAGTCCATACGTAAGCAGAAGCTGTTTTCACCGCCAGCACGAAGGATTCCCACAATGATCACCATGTTGAGCATCCGAATGCCAAGAAGCACAGTAAACACAGACATAGCTGGTGCCGCTAATTCATAAAGCTCCGGTGAGGTCAGGTTCAGACCACCAAGTATACTTTCCTTGAATATATACACGGCTATCGCAAGTACGATTGAACAGCCAAAAATAGCTTTGATGAACCAATTCGCCATGGATTCCGCTTGTGCGAATTCGTCATTGCCTAAAGATTGACCGATCATAACCGAGCAGGCAACCGCAATACCAAAGAAGGCAGAATAGCAAAGCCCCTCAAACGGTCCCATCATACTGAACACAGCAAGCTCTGTGGTGCCCATGTGGCCAAAAATCACCTGATAGGTCAGGGTGCCAAATGCCCACAAAATAGTGTTGGCGGTAGATGGGATCGCTAGCTTTTTAAACGAGCGTGCCAGTCTGCTTGGATCGGGTAATAGGTTTGCTCTGATAGTCCAGTGGTTCATCTTGTAAAGTACATAGCCTATGGCTACCACTTGGAATACACGAGCGATGGTGGTTGCAAGTGCGGCGCCAGCCACTCCCATAGGCTCAACGCCAAGGCCACCTTTGATCAACCAGAAGTTTAGGCCGATATTAAGGAACACAGTCAAACTGCCGAGAATCAGCGGTAGCATGGCGTTACCGGAACTACGCAGGTAGATTCAGCAACAATAATCCAGTGCGTCAGCGTAAGCACAGGGATGCTATACCAAAGATACGTAGAACCAAGACGAATTACTTCAGCATCTGAGGTTTGTAGCAGCATGATGATCTCAGAGCCCAGGGTTATCGCTAGGGTTAACGGTATCATCAGCCAAGTGCCGTATTTCATCGCAAGCTTGGTAACAGTTTTGGCTGAGTCAGCATCACGTCGTCCCCAATACTGCGCAACCAAAATACCGTTGGCACTGGCGATACCTGCTGAGATCATGATGATCACAAAGTGCCATTTAGTTGCGATACCCACAGATGCGGTCGCTTCTTTACCAAAATCACTCACCATGAGCACGTCGGCCAGCTGTAATAGAGCAACTAGCGCACTTTGAATGGCAACAGGCAGGGCAAGGCGAGTAACTTTATTGAAAAAGCCGTCAGGGATTATATTTGTCTTAGATTCATTTATATTTTGACTCGTCATACCTACCTCCATAAAAATAAGTGCTTATGAGCGGGTATGTTATTCATCTACTAGGCTATTTGGCATGTTAGAAGTCAGACAAAAGCTGTGCAAATCTGTCATGCAACAGTTTGCACCTAAAAATGTGTGGTCAGACAAGGTATTTCTGAGTCCGGAATGTAAGGAGCGCTTTCTGACGAACTCTGATATCCCAGAGTTATCGGAGAGCTGTTACTTTATGGCTGGATTGGCAGAGCTTGAGAACGGCTACGAGATTGAGCGTGAGGGGGTAATGGTGCATACCTTACTCATCACCCTCGAAGGTCGTGGCATGCTCACTACCGAAAATTATGTGAAGGAGTTGGAGCCTTATTCAATGGCTGTGCTTCCTGCGCATATGCCGCACAGATTTGAACTCCACCCTGAAGACAGCCGCTGGAAAATGGTATGGATCCTCCTAGAGACCGTGCCTAAATGGGATAACCTTATCTCTAACGGACAAGCGGTACTGCCGTTTCAATCCAGTGAGCAGATATGGTCTCTAATGAACCTGCTTCACCTAGAGGTAGATGGACGTCCAAGCTATCGACGGCTTCTAATTAGTGAGGTAAGTCGAATCTTGCTGGCTTCGAGCCTAAGCCTTTTAGCTCATCCATTCGTGTGCAAACCTTGTTTAATGAAATCGAATCACAGCTACATCTGAACTGGACAGTCGCGTATATTGCAGAGCGCTGTTTTTTGAGCCAAGAACAGCTCAATAGGGTGTGCAAATCTTTGTATGGTGTCTCTCCACGTAAGAGACTGATAGAACTTCGCATGGAAAAAGCAGTGGATCTATTAAAATATGAAGATTGGAGTGTGGGTCTAATAGCGCAGCGTCTTGGCTATCATGATCCTTATAATTTCACTCATAGATTCAGTAAGCACTTTGGCTGCTCTCCAAGAGAGTATCGAAAGCGCAGTAGGGAATAGTATGAACTTCTTGGCGCATCTGCATATCGCGGATGTCAGTAATACTAGCTTGGTGGGAAACCTGCTGGGGGACTTTGTAAGAGGTGACCCAACGGGCAAGTACCAAGAGGATTGGGTTGAAGGTATTCGAATCCACCGCTTTGTGGATAGCTATACCGATAACCACCCAGACATCAAAGCGATCCTTCCTTTATTTGGACAGCAGCGACGCTTTGCGCCAATCGCGTTGGATGTTCACTGGGACCACTGTCTAATCACGCACTGGGATAGATTTCATTCCAAGGGCTTTAAGCAGTTTTGTCGAAGTGTAAGCTCTTCCACTCATCCTAAGCATGTCTCTGGTGATCTTCCTGAGCGCTATTCTAGGGTGGTGTCTTCTATGTGGGATGGAGAGTGGTTCGAGTCCTATCGCGACATGGACAACATCGGCTATGCGCTGATGCGTATGTCAAAACGCTCACCAAGAATGGCGCCTTTGGCCCTCTGCCATCAACATCTTGTTGAACACTATGACGAGTTGGAACAGGTCTTTTTGCGCTTTTATCCAGAACTCATCGAAGCTGTGTCTAAAATCAAGTAAACTTGCGCCAATTCTAATGATTACATTCTGATAATGACTGATTCTTCTTTTGCAAAACTGGGTGTAGCGGAGCAATTCGTTACAACACTAACTAACCTGCATATTACCGAGCCAACTCCTGTACAACACGAAGCGATTCCATTTGTACTTGAAGGGCGAGACGTATTGGCGGCAGCGCAAACGGGCACGGGTAAAACCATTGCTTTTGGTTTGCCGATTTTGCAAAAGTTGAGTGAACAACCATCTAAGCCAGTAAACCCTCAAACACCTTGCGAGATCCGCGCCTTGGTTTTGGTGCCTACGCGTGAGCTTGCTCAGCAAGTGTTTACAGCAATCACTCAATATGGGGAATCTACTGAGCTAAAGGTAGGCGTGGTATATGGCGGTACCAGCTTTGGTGTTCAGGCAGAAATGCTGACTAAGGCTGTGATGTACTGATTGCCACACCTGGTCGCCTGCTGGATCATCTGTTTAATAAGACGCTCCGTCTCGATACGGTTCAAACCCTAGTGCTCGATGAAGCTGACCGCATGCTAGATATGGCTTTATGCCGGATATCAAACGCATTATGAACAAGCTCAGCAAAGACAAACAGACCCTGTTTTCTCTGCAACCTTTAACAAGGGCATAAAAAATCTGGCATACAAGATCTTGAATACCCCAATTGAAGTCGAGGTATCACCTGCAAACTCCACTGCTGATAGTGTTGAGCAGATAGTGTATCCGGTCGATAAAAAGCGCAAGCGTGAGCTGCTCTCTTATCTTATCGGTTCTAAAAACTGGCAACAGGTTTTAGTGTTCTGCCGCACAAAAGAGGGGGCGGAGGCACTTTCTAAAGAACTTAAGCTGGATGGCATCCAAGCTGTTTCAATGCACGGTGACAAGAGCCAAGGTGCTCGTACTCGTGCTCTTGAAGAGTTCAAATCCGGTAAGGCCCGCGCCATGATTGCAACTGACGTTGCAGCTCGCGGTATCGACATCAAAGAGCTAGAGCATGTTGTGAATTTCGATATGCCATTTAAGGCAGAAGATTATGTGCACCGTATTGGCCGCAGTGGGCGAGCGGGTCATAAAGGTCATGCGGTTTCTTTGATGAGTCACGACGAAGAGTATCTGCTTAACGCTATTGAACGATTGCTGGACAAGAAACTTCCTCAAGAGTGGCTAGAGGGCTATGAGCCAAGCCCAATTGAGAACGTAATTGAAGAACCGTCTGGTCGTCGCGGTAGAAGTCGTGCTTCTGAGAAGCGTAAAATGAAGGCTAAGCTGGGTATTCATAAGAATCGTGGTAAAGCAAAAAGACGATAATTATTAATAAATTGATAATTACTTTTGAATACTATTACACAATAAGGGCGATAGTTTGTTAATTATCGTCCTTATTGTAGTTATTTCATATGGTGCTAATGCATATAAATTAGTTGCATGAAATTGTATTTTAATTATTGGTTTAACCAATACATAATGTGACTTGAGCACAGAAAATGTATTTGTAGTATTTAAAAATAAAACTTTCAAAATTTAAAAATAAGACAAAACAATAAAAAAGTGGAGTCTTATTTTGAAAAGATTAGCAGTGGGTTCATTAGCACTATTACCGTTACTAGCGTTAGCAGCACCAAAAGATGGTTTCTATGTTGGTGCTACTTTAGACCCAATTAATACAACGGACATGTCTGTATCTGGTTTTGGAAGTGATAGTTATGACAATGACTTTGGTTTTTCTCTAATTGTGGGTTATGACCATCTGATAAATGAAAATTTTTCGTTGGGTTTGAGCGTTGAATACAATAACCTTGGTGATTCCTCATATTCTGACAGTATGTATGTCGGTATGCCAAGTTTGCCTGTAATTTCATATAAAGAAGATATATCCGTAAGTGGCTTTAGTGCAACTATTAGACCAAAGTTTTATTTTACTAATTCACCAATATATATAAGTCCCTATGTTGGAATTGGACGTTATGAATTTGAGGTTGAGGTATCTACAAATGTCAGTCCAACCGAAAAAGACAGTATAAACGAAACTTTTATAAAGTATGGTATTGAAGTAGGGGCACAATTTGAAAACAACCTGATGGTTAGCGCGGGGTGGAAAGAAAGTTTTTATGACGATAATGGTATTGAAATAGATATACATGGTTTGTATGTGGGTGTTGGTTATAGATTTTAATAATATGAACCTATTGTCTTTATCGGCTACTAGTATCTATTCGGTATACTCAAGATTAATAGTCTTACTGCTTTTAATACTTAATTCTAACTCAGCTTACTCTATGAATAAGGATGATTTTTATATTTCAGTAGCTCTCGAGCCAATAAATAAAGTCAAAATAGCTGACCAAACCATTGGCGATACTTTTGGTTTTTCGCTTTTAGTTGGGTATGAATTTCAACTTTCAGATAGTGTCGGCTTGGGTGTTAGCCTCGATTACTACAATAGTACAGATTTCGAAAGTAGTTTCGAATTCTGGTAGTAATTTTACCTCGAACAGTTTTTCGGGCAAAAGTATTGGAGTCAGTGTTCGTCCAAAGTTCTACTTGTACGAAAACCAATATTACATAAGTCCTTTTGTGGGCTTAGGTAAGTCGGATTATTCAGTAACAAGTAAGAAGGTTATCTATGATGAGAATGGAAACTTTCTTGGTACTCGAACCTTGAGCGCAGATCTCGATGATTTTTCCTACACCTATGGAATAGAAGTAGGTGCTTCATTTGAGAA
Organism: Vibrio ishigakensis; assembly: GCA_000830475.1. Lineage (GTDB taxonomy): Bacteria > Pseudomonadota > Gammaproteobacteria > Enterobacterales > Vibrionaceae > Vibrio > Vibrio ishigakensis_A. The sequence continues at coordinate 417,188 of BBSC01000002.1, forward strand.
CGGATTGTTCTTAAGTACAGGTTGGAAAGAAACCTATGCAAATGATGGGCTAATGTTCAGCATCAAAGGCTTCTACCTAGGAGCAGGATACCACTTCTAAAAACAAAACCCGACGCTAGGTCGGGTTTCTATTTTTGCTTTATGAAAGCAGAGACTTCAACTTCTCAACAAACACATCGATATCCGATTCGCTGATGTCCTTGTGCGTTACAAATCGTACAGGGTTGCTTGGCGACATCAGGATGCCTTCTTTCTCAAGCTCGTTAGCAATCTTGTTAATGTCTACAGTTCCATCCAGCTTAGCAAACACGATATTGGTTTGAATAAAGTCTGGATTAACTGAGAAACCAGGTAGCTCAGCCAGTGCAATAGCCAGTTTCTTAGCATTATCGTGATCTTCTTTTAGGCGTTTGGTTTGCTCTGTTAGCGCAAGCATGCCTGCCGCGCCCAAGATACCCGCTTGGCGCATGGCACCACCCACCATCTTACGCAGACGGCGTGCTTTCTCGATTGTTTGTCTGTCACCAAGAAGCAGTGAACCCACAGGAGCACAAAGGCCTTTTGATAGACAAATAGTCATGGTGTCGAAGTGTTTAGCAATTTCGGTAATATCTACATCTAATGCTACCGCTGCGTTATAAACACGAGCGCCGTCTAGGTGAAGTTTAAGGCCGTGCTTGTTTACGAACTCTCGAGCTTCGGCGAGATATTTAAGTGGAAGCACTTTGCCATTGATGGTGTTCTCAAGACTAAGAAGCTTAGTGCGAGCGAAGTGAAAGTCGTCTGGCTTAATAGCCGCTTCAAGCTTTTTAAAGCAAAGCGTACCATCAGGTTCGTTCATGATTGGCTGTGGCTGAATAGAACCAAGGACCGCAGCACCGCCTGCCTCATAGCGATAGTTGTGTGCTTGTTGGCCGCATAGATATTCGTCGCCGCGTTCGCAGTGAGCCATTAGACCAAGAAGATTCGCTTGAGTGCCTGATGAGGTGAATAGAGCCGCTTCAAAACCGTGTCGCTCTGCTGCCCAGTTTTCTAGTTCGTTGATGGTAGGGTCATCACCATAAACATCGTCACCGACAGGGGCATTTGCCATAGCGTCGCGCATTTCTGGAGTGGGTAGGGTAACGGTGTCTGAACGAAAATCCATTTTACTTCCTTAGCTTTGTTCGTTTTTTACAGTTTGCCACACAACATGGCTTTTGAAACAGTGGCAATTGTCTTGGCGTCGGTAACGCGCTCGTCTTGTATCATTTTAAGAAGCTCCGAAATCTCCACTTTTTGAACCTCAATTACCTCATCTTCATCCTGTGTAAGGCGATTACTTAGAGAGAGCTCTTCAGCAACGAAGAGATATTGAATTTCATTACAAAAACCTGCCATAGGAGTCAGTTTTCCTAGGTTATGCCATCTACTAGCTCGATAGCCCGTTTCTTCTTCAAGTTCACGCTTGGCAGCAGGTAATGGGTTCTCGTTTGGCTCTAACGTGCCCGCTGGAATTTCTAGTAGCCACTCCTTTAATGACGGGCGATACTGGTTAAGTAGCAGAATTGTTTTTTCGTTAAGCTTGGCCAATATAACTACGGCGCTGGGTGATCGACTGAAGTGTGAGCAGTTGACACATTATTGGGTAAAGTGAGGGTTTCCTCGGTTAGAGCGAGGTTTTTCCATTTATGGATAATTTTGCGCATAAAATCCGGTCAAAAAAAGGAATTATCGTAGAGATTATATGTCTTAGATCACGCTTTTGCTCTTGACTATAATCAATAGGTAATTGCACAAACTAAAGCATTGATCTCTATTGTTAAATCCCATTTATGGAATCTAAGTTTACGCTGTGATCAATCTCTCGTTAACTTGGTATACAGCGGTTAGTTAAATGAAATCGAGTTCATTTGCAGTTTTCTGTTGTAACATGTTGTTAACTTGGATATAAATTTAAGTAACATATCAAATGGAGTGTAGTAATGATGCAGACTAGTCGCGTTTCACATGCAGAGCGCGCCTTGCGTTCAGAGCGGATCGATAAACTAGTAAAATATTTATCCGACGGCGTATATGAACGTGAACACACCATCAAACTCTGTCTACTCGCTGCGCTTTCTGGCGAGAGTGTATTTCTTCTCGGCCCTCCAGGCATCGCCAAAAGCTTGATTGCTAAACGCCTGATTAACGCATTTGAGACCAGTACCTATTTCGAATATCTAATGACTCGCTTTTCAACACCTGAAGAGGTGTTTGGTCCGCTAAGCATTCAAGAGCTGAAAGATAACGGCCGCTATGTACGTCTTACAGATGGGTATCTACCTAAGGCGAACGTAGTATTCCTAGATGAGATCTGGAAAGCAGGCCCTGCTATCTTGAACACACTACTTACTGTGGTAAACGAAAAGACCTTTAAGAACGGCAATGACATCGAAAAGGTGCCTATGCGCCTATTGATCTCCGCTTCTAATGAACTCCCAGATGAAGACAGCGGTCTGGAGGCGCTTTATGACCGTATGTTGGTTCGCATCTTCGTCAACCGTATCCAAGATAAGCGTAATTTCTTCAGCATGCTCACTGTTGGTACTACTCAAGAAGCAGAAGTGCCCGATGATCTTAAGATCTCCAATCAAGAATATTCAGAATGGTTAAGCGAGCTTGACCAATTACCTTTGAGTGAGGAATTGTTCGACAAACTGTATCTGCTGAAAAGCATGCTAGAGGAGCGTCATCAAGAGTCTGAAACTACACTTAAGGCCGATGACTTGTATGTTTCTGACCGTCGTTGGAAGAAGGCGGTAAAACTTCTTAAGGCCAGCGCCTTCTTCAATGGACGTCAGAAGATTAATGCCCTTGATCTTATCCTTATCCAAGACTGCCTATGGAACAGCCCCGAATCTCGTGTAATAGTGCGTGAGGTGATGCGAGACTTTGCACTAAACCATGCGTTTGGTCAGAGCGATATTCTACATGTTATTGAGAGCAGTAAACGCACCCTGGAAGATGTGCAGGCAGAGATTGAAGTACAAAACAGTCTTCAAGTGGCTCATGAGGCCGCTGGTGGTTTACTTCGCAAAGAAGGTTTTAAATTAGACCTTAATGATTGGCGAGTACATAAAGTCGGTCCTACCGGTAACCTAGTGAAGCTAGTTCTTCTACAGAGTAATCTCTCTGTTTCCGAGCAGGAGAAAGGGGATTCACGTTGGGTGTACGTACCTCATAACGATCTAGTGAAAGTCGTTTCTCAAGGTGGCGGTGACGTATATGGCTATGTAAACCAGAACACTAATATGGTGTCTTTGAAGTTTGCCCTTGATGCCGATGATAATCTGGTGATTAAAGATATTGCTAACCGCTCTGTACTAGTAGGTCTAGTGACGAATAAAGGCCTAGACAGTGAGACTCACCAGAAATGGCATGGCTTAGCTCAAAGTGCGGTTGAAGATTTGGAAAAAGCGGAGTTGACTCTAACTAAGGTTCGCTCTGACTTCCACGGTGCGCTGCCACACAATTTCATTGAACCAGAGCTTCCAACAGCGATGGAGTCAGGCCTACAAAACCTAGCTGACTCACTGGTTTCGGCTCAATCTCAGTCTAAGAAATTGGCTCAACGTATCGGCTTTATGGCTGATTACTATTCGGAATAAGGTGTTGTAGATGCTCGGTGTAGACGCCATTAACTTAGCAATGTCAGTCGCAGACTCAGGCATGGTCGAGAGTGCAGTCAATGATCTCATTGGTCGCAGTCAGGTACTTATGGCTTCTGAAAAGCCAGGCATGAAGGCGTCGGTAAAAAATCACTTGTTTAAGTGGCGTAAGTCGGTGAGGAGACGCATCACCAAGGTGTGTGAAACTGAGCAGATCCAAGAAGAAATAGCCCTATACCAAGAGGTAATCCATTGGGATGAAGCCCAGTTTGACACTGATATCAATTCAATCGTTAAACAGCTAGAGAAGAAGAGTAACTTCTATTTCCAAGCTAAGAAGCTGCTGGATCGTCAGAAGAAGACACCAAACCCAATGTTTGCTCACTTTTTTTGCGACCAGTGGTATCAATCTCTATACAACACCATCAAGCAACTACAGTTGAATGAACTAGAGCAAGACAAGCAGAAGTTCCTAGATGACCTATATAACCGCATGGAAAACATGAAGAACATGCGCCAGCTCGGGGAAGAGGGGGATGAAGCCCAACTTGGTCGCTTGTGGGATATGGCGGCTGCCAAACTTTCTCGTACTGATGTTAAAACTATGGCCATCTACGCTAAGTTCTTGCGAAAGCATAGTGGACTAAAGGAGATTGCAAACGAGCTTGGCCGTATGGCGAATCAAGTGGACGATCCGGATCTTCAGATCACACCGGCTGCCGATTTTGAGGTAGTGGAAGAGCACTCTGACGAGGCCACGGATGATATCGTGGGCATCCACGAGAGCGATGACCTTAGCAAGATGCTACCCAATGAAACCATGTTTCTTGCCTATCCTGAGCTTGAGGTTATCTTCTACAAGCATCTAGTCGACAAGCGATTGATGAACTATCGCACCTCGGGTAAAGCTCGCACTCTACGTAAGATAAATGCTCAAACTCCTGCCCATAGCGATGTGGAAGTAGAGAAAGGTCCGTTTATTGTCTGTGTAGATGCCTCTGGTTCCATGAGTGGTTTTCCAGAGCAGTGCGCTAAGGCAATCGCGTATGCTCTGATGCAGATTGCGATGGCGGAGAAGCGAGATTGTTATGTAATTTTGTTTTCCACCGAGCAGATCACCTATGAGCTAACTAAGAAGGATGGCTTAAGAGAGGCGAGTGATTTCTTGTCTTATACCTTCCACGGCGGTACAGACTTTGAGCCCGTGCTGGAGGCCTGTATTGAACTCATGCACAGCGACAAATATCGCAATGCCGACATGGTAGTGCTGTCAGACTTCATCGCACCGAAGCAGTCCGATGAGATGATAGCTAAGGTGGAAGACTTGAAAGCGAAACACAATCGTTTCCATGCGGTGAGCCTGTCTAAATACGGCAACCCTGATCTTCTCGATATCTTCAGTCATAACTGGAGCTACCACCCCGGCCTAATGGGCCGTTTCGTTCGTAAATTCTAAGTTCGCCCCTTCTATAAAGTGGCGAACTTAGCTTCATCAGGTGAATACGGAGCGATAAAAAAGACGTCGTTCAATTTCCGCCTCGGATATATCCATGGGCCTGAATTGCACTTGTTGTTGCGGGGCTCTTTGTGCCAAACGACTTGCGCCCAATCCACCAATACAACCAATTTTAGGGTAGCCTCCAATAGTCTGCCTATCTCTCATTAGCACTATAGGTTGTCCATCATTGGGCAATTGTATTGCTCCATAAGCTATACCCTCAGACACTATACCGGTTCGTGAAGAGATAATTGGAGAGCCAGAGAGACGGTAACCCATTCGATCAATATTGTTACTGATGGTGTAGGGCGAGGCGTAAAAATTCGACACTTGTTCTTTGCAGAAATGTTCAAACTGGTATCCCTGGATAACACCAAGCTCTAATGGTGCATCATACTCCTCAATTGCCCATTCAGGTGTTTGTTTCTTAGCAAGAGGAGAGCTGGCAATAAACGGTATCTCATCGCCCGCTTTTAAAGGGGAGCCTTTGCCATCTAGTCCTCCAATTGACTCTCTAGAAACCGTTGAACTGCTTTCAAGGGTTTTAGAACATAGGAAACCGCCCTTGACACCAAGGTAGGCTCTTAGCCCCGAAATAGGTTGTTCAAAGCTCAGTTGGTCTCCTGGTTTTATGCTGTAGGTGCTCCATGGGCCAATCTTTCGGTCGTTTAAGCGCGCTCCAAGGTCTGCACCGGTTAGAGCAATAGTTGTTGGCTTCAGGGCCTCAAGTTGTAGCAGACCAAAGGTAATCTCAAGTACGGTATCCCTGTGATCATTCCCTAGAAGGCGATTGCACCAGTGATAAGCATGCTCATCCATTGGGCCACCTTGGGTGATGCCTATGTGTTGGTAGCCATTACGTCCCACGTCTTGTAATAAAGAGAGCATACCGGATGGTGAACTATAAAACTCATAAGATGCCCCCCAGTGTTTCGAACTCCCTTCTGGTTATGGGGCAAAAGCGAATTTGATCACCCACCTTTATCTTCGTAGGGGATGAGTTTTGCCAATCGACCATTTTGTTAGGTGTGCGTCCAATGATCTGCCAACCACCCGGACTAGTGCTGGGATAGATGGCTGTTTGGTTGTCAGCAAGTCCAACGCTGCCTTGAGGAACCTTAAGACGTGGTGTAGCTTTGCGTGGTACCACAATCTCTTTATCAAGGCTTCCGAGGTAGGCAAAACCTGGTGAAAAGCCGATAGCGTATACGCGATACTCTTTTTGTGAATGTCGCTTAATAATTTCACTAGGTGATAAGTCGCACATCTTGCTCACTTCGTTAAGATCCAGAGCTGTTTCAGGTCCATAGTAAACTGGCACATCAATGATGTTGTGTTTACTTCTGAGCCCCTTGATTTGCGATTCCTGTTTCAAGGTAGTTTTGATGCGCTGCTTAATGTCATAGCGATCGGTCTTAGTAAGATCGAAATGCACCAATATGGATGTGTAAGAGGGTATTAGGTCTATTAATACTGGGCCAAGAGCCTTCGTCAGGGCGATTGACGCTTGATTGACCTGATTAGAAATTCCCTCATTGATGTCTTCACCAAAATAAAGGATGCAGCAGCATTCACTTATTGTTTCTATACGCACCCTAGACCCCATTATTGTTACTTGCAGCCCTTGCAATAGCCGTGGCGTGTTCACCGTCTCCGTGAATGCATATGGTATCTACTTTAAGCGCTATAGAATTCCCATTGATGCTGGTTACGTTGCCTGTTTGTAGAATTTCTTGAACTTGAGAAACGATCTTATTTACGCTGTTATGCACGGCGCCAGGTTGGGTACGGTCCACTAGGTAGCCATCATCGGTATAGGCACGATCAGAGAAGGCTTCAAACAACAGGGGAATGCCTATCTCTTGTGCAAGACGCTCCACAGCTTCATATTGCGGGGTAGCCATTACCATTAATGGGCAATCGGCTAGGGTTTCTTTCACCGCCAGCATAATTGCCTTAAGCACAGTAAAATCTTTCATCATGGTGTTGTAGAGCGCACCATGGGGTTTTACATATTCAACCTGTGCTTGATGCATGGTACAGATGCCCTGCAGTGCGCCTATCTGATAAGCCACAATAGCCCTTAACTCATCACTAGAGACAGACATATTCCGTCGTCCAAATCCGACAAGGTCGGGATAACTAGGGTGTGCACCAATTTTTACATTGGCTTTTTTTGCTAGCAGGACAGTTTTTTCCATGTTTAATGGATCTGACGCGTGGAAGCCACAAGCTATGTTGGCAAGGTCGATATAGGGCATGATCTGTTTGTCATTGCCTTTGGTCCAAGCTCCATAGCTTTCGCCCATATCGCAGTTGATGAGGATATTCGATGTCCGTTCCATGTTGAGTTTGTTCCTTATAGAGATGCACTAGCTCGAGAGGCCTGGTCGTAGATACCGGCTAGGGTGCGTAGCAGGCGAGCACTGTCACCAATGTTGGTGTTGGGAATACCAGACTCATTGAGTATGTCCATTAAACATGTTTCTCGTACCTCTCTATAACTCTTACAAAGCTTTTCACCAGATGGAGTAATCGAATAAAACACTTCTTTACCGACTTTTTCGGTATCTACGTAATCCATTTTTAGTAGCTTTTTCAGTGCGTAACTAACCACATGGGTATCTTCGATATTCAATACAAAACTGATATCTCCTACGCGCTTTGATGATTGTTTGTGCGCAATGTGATGCAAGATCAACACCTCTATGCGTGTCATTTCAGGCCCGCCAGCAGCTTGCATGCAACGGGTTAACCATCTCTCGTAGGTGTGATGGAAGATGGTTAGTCCAAACTCAAGCTCGGAAAGCTCTGGGGAAATGTCTGACACCAATTGAGAGGCAGACACTATGTTCGTTTTACTCATAATTCGTACATTCCATGTTTCGATATCATATTATTAACATATTGATAAATTATATGTAAATTATTGACAATATTACAGCGTTATGGTTCTATCTTCCATTCACTATTTGAATAAATATGTTGGTGATACTGGTTGTTTTTCTAATGAACCCCTTTAAAACGGGCTGTAACTGGTTGTTAAAGCGAGATTAAAACAAGGTTTGTTGATCACTATTTGATTAGATATGCGGGAGTAGGGAGGCACATGGAAAGTGTTGGACAGTCGTTGCTTAGCGTAAAGGACTTAAACATTACATTTGGAAGTAGTGAGGTTCGAGCGGTAAGTAATCTGAGTTTTGATGTACATCCAGGTGAAACGGTGGCCATTGTTGGTGAGTCAGGTTCCGGTAAGTCTGTAACCTCAATGTCGATTATGAGGCTTCTCGAACACAGTGGGAATGTAGACATTCAAGGACAGATTGATTTTGGACTTACTAGCCAGCTCAATATCCTGCAGATGTCTAAGCAAGAGGTTGAGGCATTGCGTGGCAACGACATTGCATGATCTATCAAGAGCCGATGACTTCTCTAAATCCGGTTCTAACCGTTGGTGAGCAAATCTGTGAGGCAATACTCCTGCACCAAGGTTTGTCTTTTGAACAAGCAAAAGCGAAAACTATAGGTCTATTAGAGAAGGTTCGTTTGCCGGATGCCCACCTATTGTTCGATCGATACCCCCATCAACTCTCTGGAGGAATGCGTCAGCGTGTAATGATTGCAATGGCGCTCTCATGTGAGCCAAAACTGCTGATTGCTGATGAGCCGACCACAGCTCTGGATGTGAGTATTCAAGCGCAAATCCTGCACCTGATCAGAGAGCTTCAGAAAGAATTTAATACAGCGGTTATCTTTATTACCCATGATATGGGGGTGGTAGCCGAGGTGGCAGACCGCGTAGTGGTAATGCATCAAGGAAAGGTGCTAGAACAAGGCAAGGTGATGGATATCTTCCTAAATCCAACCCATCCCTATACACAAGCGCTATTGGCAGCAGTGCCAAAGCTAGGAAGCATGAAAGGTGAAGCGTTTCCTAAGTGTTTGCCACTGCTGACGTATGACAATGGCCACCTAAAAACAATTGGTGAAGAGGCGATTCAAGATACAGCGGATTACTCCAGACCTCTGCTTCAGGTAGACAACCTATCGACTTACTTTGACGTGAAGAAAAACTTCTGGGGTAAACCTACCCACAGAATATTTGCGGTAGAAAAGGTCTCTTTTGATATCTATCCTGGTGAAACCCTTGCATTAGTGGGTGAGTCTGGGTCTGGTAAGTCCACGATCGGGCGAGCTATTCAGCAACTTTTGCCTATCTTCGACGGAGATATTCAATTCAAAGGCGAGTCCATCTACTGTGACGATAAAGCCAAACAAAAGCTACTCAGACAAAAAATTCAGTATATCTTTCAGGATGCCTTTGCAGCATTAAACCCAAAGAGAAAAATTGGGCAGAGTATTGTCGAGCCAATTCATACCCATAACCTAATCCAAGGTAAACAAGCGATACAGGAGCGCCTTATTGAGCTTCTGGAGCAGGTAGGACTCGATGAGAGTTACGCTGAGCGCTATCCACATGAGTTGTCCGGAGGACAGAGAGCGCGTGTAGGTATTGCGAGAGCTCTTGCTTGCGACCCTGACTGATCATCGCTGATGAATCGATTGCAGCTTTGGATGTGTCGATTCAAGCCAAGATCCTAAATCTGCTGATGGAATTGCAACAGAAGTACAAGTTGGCGTTCCTATTTATCACTCATGACATGGCGGTGGTTGAAAAGATTAGTCATAGAGTTGCCGTTCTTTATCTCGGGCAGTTCGTCGAATATGGCACACGAAAAGCGATATTTGAAAACCCGCAACACTCATACACGCAAAAATTATTGTCAGCGGTGCCGGTTGCTGATCCTACTCAGGTCGACAGAGCATTTGTGCCGTTCGAAGGAGAAATACCGAGTCCAATTCGTGAAGTTACCAATCCACCACCAGCTAAGAAATTAAACGCAATTTCTGAACATCATTGGGTTGCCGAATCAATCTAGTAAAAGGAGTTATAAAGATGAAAGCGTTCAGCTTAAACCAATTAGTTACGGGATTAGCCTTATCAGGTTCTCTAGTTCTATCCTCAGGTGCCTTTGCATCGGGTCAGTTGACTGTTGCTATTCCAACCGATGCGGGGGAACTGGGATCCAATTGATACCTATATGGTGGCTTGGTCCGCGGTTGCGAACAACGTTTACGATGGTCTACTTGAGCGAGATGTCAACCTAGAACTTAAGCCGGCACTGGCAACCTCATGGGAGGTTCTAGACGACAACAAACGAATTCGCTTTCATCTAAGAGAAGGGGTGACTTTTCACAACGGAGAGAAATTCAATGCGGATGCGGTTAAGTTCACGTTCGACCGTTTGCTAGGTGAAGAAGGTAAAGCTGGACCACAACGCTCCAACTATACTTCTATTGGCTCGATCGAGGTGATTGATGAGTATACGGTCGATTTCCATATGGCGACGGCCGATCCTGTGATTCTGACTAAACTGGCTGGGTATGGCGCTATGATAGTACCTCCTAAATACCTAGCGAGGTTGGCACAGACTACTTTAATCGTCATCCTGTGGGAACGGGTCCATTTAAAATGACCGACTACAAGCCAAAAACCTCTGTTACCTTAGAGCGCTATGATAACTTTTGGGGTGATGTGGCTAAGGTTGATAGCGTGAGATTTCGCTTTATTCGAGAAGCTGCTACGCGCGTAGCTGAACTCGAAGCTGGCCGAGTCGATGTGATTGATAACGTACCAACCGCGCTTGTTCCTCAATTACAGGAATCAAGTAAGAGCCAACTTGTAGCGGTTTCTGGTCCGACAACTTATGCATTTCGTTTTAATACCCAAGAGGGTTTGACCAAAGATGTGCGTGTTCGCAAAGCACTGACCATGGCGATTGATAGACAAATGATCATAGACAGTATCTTGATGGGGCAAGGAGAGATGATCTCTAGCTTCCAAAGCTCTATGTCGTTTGGTTATGACGATAGTATGGAGATCGTGCGCTATGACCCAGCGGAGGCCAAACGTCTACTTAAAGAGGCAGGGATCAAACCAGGGGCTAGCATAGAGATAAACTATCGCTCAGAGAACTCTACCTTTGGTGAGGTTTCACAAGCCATTGCCGGCTACCTGAGTATGGTAGGCATCAATGCTACGGTTAAGCCTTACGAAACAGGTATCTACCTGTCAGAAGTGATGCCTAAAGGTAAAACTGGGGAAATGTATCAAAACTCTTGGGGTGGTTGGACGCTTGATTACGACAATACTGCATATCTGATGTATCACACTGGAGAGCGTTGGAATCCATACGACAGCTATGCAGAGCTAGACCAGTGGCTTGAAGAGCAACGTAACTATTTTGAGCCTGAAAAGCGTCTGCCTATCTTGCAGAAAGTTGCTAAGTTCGTTCAAGACGAGTATATCGAGATTCCTCTATACAGTATGAAGACACTGTATGGGGTTAACAATCGTGTTGAAAACTTCCAAGGGCCATCAGATAACCGTTTCCGCTTTAACCAAGTTACAGTGAACTAAAACAAACCCTGATTATTCAACCCTGTCTACTCGGTTGCATCTTGATCGTTATTTCAGGTGCAACCTTTCTTTCAAAATTGCTATTACCGTGATTATCCGATATGAGTCAGTTTTTAGCTAAGCGCCTGTTTCAGGCGATGTTTGTTGTACTCGCCGTAACCTTGATAGTGTTTTGGGCGATTCGTTTATCTGGTGATCCAACCGCGATGTTACTCGGGGATGGGGCAGGAAGCATCTCGGCTGAGGAGTTAGCAGAACTTCAAGCACGCTTGGGTGTTGATCAGCCTTTTTGGATGCAATTTCAGCAATATATCTTTGGGCTGTTTCAAGGGGATCTTGGTACTAGTTTCTATACCAAAATGCCGGTAACTGAAATGGTGATGGAGTCGCTACCAGACACGCTTTTGCTAGCGGTACTTTCTTTGCTTTTATCTGTGGTGATTTCTCTGCCAGCTGGTATTTATGCTGCTGTTCACAAAGGACGTTGGCCAGATCAGTTTCTGCGAGTTGTTTCTTTGATTGGTTTGTCATTTCCGAATTTTTGGCTTGGCTTGATCTTTGTTTTGATTTTTTCAGTGACGCTAGGTTGGTTGCCAGCAAGTGGCAATGACGGATTTGCTAGCTTGATACTGCCGGTATTTACCCTTGGAATTATCTTGGCAACCACGAATATTCGTTTGGTAAGAACCACCATGCTCGATACTCTTGGCTCACAATATATCACTGTTGCTCGAGGCAAGGGTGTTAGCGAGCGAATAGTGCTTTATAAGCACGCCCTAAGAAACTGTGCCATTCCTTTGGTGACTTACCTTGGCCTTCAATTTGGTAACTTGATGGGTGGGGTTGTCATTATCGAACAGGTTTTTGCTCGCCCAGGAATGGGCAGTTTGGCGTTTGATGCCATCGCACAGCGTGATTTTCCAGTGCTACAGGGTAGTGTTATTACCTTAGCTCTGATCGTCATTTTAGTTAACCTCACTGTAGACATTCTTTACGGTGTATTAGACCCACGTATTCGTGAGGAGTAACGACTATGGAAAGTGTTACTTGTGAACAACCGAAGGCAAAAAAGAGCTTTAAAATCTCAGGGAAAGATATCGAGTTGTACGTCGGCCTTGGACTCTGTTTTGTAATAGTCGGAGCGGTATTACTCTCAGGCTTTTTGTTTCCTGACGGTGGCATGCAGATCGATCTTAGAAATCGCTTGCTACCTCCATTTACCGATTGGGCTCATCCATTAGGCACTGACCCACTCGGACGCGACGTGTTGGCTCGTATTGTAGTAGGTGGCAAGGTAAGTTTGATGGTAGGTGTACTGTCAGTACTTGGCGCTATGATATTGGGAGTTTTGATAGGCCTGATAGCTGGTTATTACCGTGGGTTTTGGGATGTCATTTTGATGCGTTGTGGTGATGTTCAGTTGCTTTGCCATTCATTCTTATTGCGATCGTATTTACCGCGACTCTGGGTGCTAGCGTCCAAAATATCATCATTTTTATGATCTTATCGCAATGGGTTGGCTTTGCTCGTGTCGTTCGTAGTTCGGTACTCTCATTGCGTGAGCGAGAGTTCGTGCAATCGGCTCAGGCTTTCGGAGTTAGCAGTTTTACCATTATGTTCAGACACATACTGCCAAACAGTATGAATGCCGTGTTAATCCTAATGGTTCTGAGTATAGGTAATAACATTTTGCTAGAGAGCAGCTTGACGTTTCTTGGCTTGGGATCAGACCCTAGTGTGCCAAGTTGGGGTGGAATGCTTGCCGATGGACGAAGCTATATGCAGTCAGCTTGGTGGGTATGTGTGTTCCCTGGCCTTGCTATCATGTTTACTGTTTTAGGCACCAACCTCGTTGGCGATTGGCTGCGTGATAAAACTGATCCTACTTCAGCTTAAGGATGACATCTGTGACGATTCTTTTTGATAAAAAACTTGTTGACCCGTACCAAGAGTTATTCGATATCGGACAAAATTTCGAGGCGTGGATATTTGCCGACCGAAGCACAAGGCAGGTATTAGAGGACCGCCTTTCTAGCTTAGGCATTCAAGCCAAGATTTATAGTTCCTATAAACCTCTGGTACATTTTTTTATCGAGTCAGATGTGAACTGGTCTTCACTGGCAGCTATCAAGATAGGGGTTCCTGAGCACCCTATGGACCCTTCGTCACGACGTTTTTTACTAGAAACCTATCCGTTAAAAGGCTTATACCCAAACATAGAGTTCTACTCTACCAATAAAAATGACGCTACTTACGTGGTGAGTTGGGAAGAGAGCGAGAGTAAGCAGGTTAGGCGACAGGTTTTTGCACCAAACCATATCCATAAAGACCATATCGACCAAGAGCACTGCTCAGCGACCGGTTGGATAAAGACTGAAGATGGCAAGCTGGATAAGCGTTTTGAAACCCCTTATGAAAGCTTATTTTGGCAATCAATGCTAGCGATTGTTGACCATGAATTTGTGCCTCAAGAGCCTCTATTTGAGCGGTTAAATATTGAAGTTGAGCTGCCGTTCAAGGACACACACCTTGCATTTGGTAATGAAATTATAAGTTTGCGAGAGGCACTGCACGAAGAGTACTACTTTAGCTTACTCGAGTGGGTACAGGTCTTAACTGGAAAGCCTTCTGGTAGTCGTGATATACGTCCTGGTCAGATTGTGCCAAATATTCGGTACGGCGAGAATTATAAGGTGAGGGTCATGTTAGAGAACTATTCACATTCTCATAGCTCATCTTTCGATGATTATTCTCTAAAAGACCTGGACAAGTGCTCTAAGCCTCTTGAGCTATCTCAAGTGAATAGTGCTTTGAAGAGCTTAATGTCGCTCTATCAAGGAGAGAAATTTGAGGGGCAGAGTATCTTGGGTGAAACCATCCAAGGCGCGCTGTTTAATGATGAGAATCCTTCCGTTTCGAAACGCGGCGCACTGATCACTGGTGCTCAGCATGCGAACGAAACCACAGGAGTGGTGGGCTTATTACGGGCGAGTAGTGAATACCTGTCTCAAACTGAGCGACATCCTCTGGCAATAATTCCTGTTCACAATGTTGATGGCTACAAGCTTTATCATGAACTGCTGGAAGATAATACTTACCATATGCATCATGCCGCGAGATATTCTGCTCATGGCAATGATGTTGAATACCAACAACCACAAGAGGGATTTGAGAGAGCGGCTCGCGATAAAGGTTTAGAGCTTGCTGATGCCGTTTTACACTTAAATCTACATGGCTATCCAGCACATGAGTGGACACGGCCTTTAACAGGGTACATACCAAAGAACTTTGATCTTTGGTCTATCCCTAAGGGTTTTTTCTGATCATGCGCCACTGGCCTGATTATCAGTCCCAAGCCAAGCAGTTGATAGATCATGTGACCTCAGAGTTAAACTCTGTTAATGGATTGCTCGAGTACAATCAAACTCAGTTAGCCATTTATGAGGCGCACAATGGGGAAATTTCTTTTGATATCATTAATGGCCTGCCGGTGTTGTTTCAGGAAAACAGTGAGCTTATGTGTCCACTGACCTTGATAACAGAGTTTCCCGATGAAAGTGTTCAGGGAGACCAATATACCTTAGGCCATGAGGCTCAAAAGCAGACGATACTGGCGGCTTTATCTCAGTTAGGTGAACTTCAAGGCCCTCAATAGTTAATAGAGTATTGCAGTGTTATATCGCTTAGATATAGATTCGTGTTAGACATGACTTTGCTTAAGACCTAAATTATTTTATAGTACTTGGTACTTTTTATTGTGTGGAATACAAGATGACAATAATAAAAGGTCTGCTGATTTGTCTGCTGGGACTTGGAGCAATGTTGTTTGGTGCTAAGTCTGCGGTATATAACTCTACTTTGATGGCGTTTGGTCACCAAACCTTAGGCAAGATCGTTTCTTTCGATGAACTCCATTCGGAGGGAAAGCGACTATATAGCGCCGAGGCTGAGTTTGAGGTTGCGGGTAAGACCTTTAAAACCACACCCGAAAACTACGTGTTGAAACGTCGTTTTCGCACCCACGATTATGTTCTGGTGACCTATCTGCCACATGATCCTAACTATTCAAAGATCAGCAGTGATATTAGAGTTGGCCATGTCGCTTATCTTCCGATGGGAGTGGGCGCTTTGGCTATGCTATTTGGAGCAGGACTGGCGACAGGACGTGTTAAGAGAGTGGATGAGTAGATAATTCGTACACAGAGAAACGGCGCCAAAATGGCGCCGTTTTTCTATGATTGGTAGTAAAAGCTTGGGTTAGTAGTAGAAACTTGGGTCATCGACAGTGATCAGCTTTTGCAATGGTTCACTGCCATCGAAGAACCAAACCTCGGCTAGGAGAACTTGATTCTGCGATGGGAAGGTTAGCTCCATGCTTGCTTTGCCATTTGCTAGTGGTGTGCCAGAGACGCGGTGACGGTAGTCGGGTTTGAAATCACCTCCTTGCTCATCAAACTCCGAATAAACCGACAGATACGCTTTGTCAGAGGTCAGGCGCTTATGTCTACATCGACAGTGAGCTTATCTGTCGGGTCGTAGTTGAAGTCATCTGGCACAACCAGTTCTGAAGTCTTACGGGTTTCTGCATTTTCTTGTGCTGGCGTGGTTACCTCCGCGGTTTCGGTTACTGTAGGGGTGGATGAAGAGCCACCACCACCTGAATTGCTAGAGCCACCTGAGCCACCGCCACATGCTGTTAGTACGCCAAGAGAGATAAATGATAGTGCGATATGTGATTTCATAACTAAATTCCTTTTCAATTATTGATAGATTTTTGAAGCGTTGCCGCGACTAAATTTGTGCCAAGTTTTCTTGCGCTCACCACCTGATTCAGCGAATTCAGCAAACTCTGGATAGGTTTGAACTAGATCCTCACGCTCTACTGGCCATTTCCACTCTTCAACAATCAATAGTGCCCAAGGTAGGTTGTTTGAGGTCTTGAAATAGCGTCCCTGAGATGGGTCACTGGTATCTACGCCCAGTTGCCATAGCGCTTCTTGATTAAATTTCTCTGTTGGTGCTGTATCTGCTAGATGCACTTCCCACTGACGGCCTGGATGGAAAGGCAGTCCTTCGCCATGGTAGTAGCCTGGGGTTGCGAAGATGAATGGGTCGTACGGCGCAGCCATAGTGCTGTTTACTTCTGTGGTTTGAGCAAACGAGACATGTAGGTCAAAGGCAAAGTTTTCGTCTTCTTTGCAATCCATACGTGTGCGATAGAAACGGCACTCACTTTCATGTTTATCTAGCAGATCATTAGCGACAACAAAGATGGCTTCGCTAGCATCCAGCTCCAGTCCCGATGCTGCTTGCAACTCTCCGTTGTGGTACTGGCGAGTAAGGTAGTATCTATGTCAGCGCTCAAGATGCCCGGTAGGCGAACAGCAAAACCGTTGTGATAATCGGCGCCAACAGCGGCTAGTCGTCCTTCAATTCGCGACTTAACCACCTCGCCATCACGCAATATCTCTGTAATGCGGTAGTGCATGACCACATCATTCATGTCGTAGTCCGCGGTATACGGCCAATTGTCCTCGTAGGCCAGGGTTGCGTAGCCTTGTTCACTCGGGAAGTAACGGACACTGATACCCTCACCGGTTACATTGATACTGTAATCTTCTACCTCACCTGAAGTAGCACCCCCAAAATAGTCCAGTCCAGTTTGCTGACTAAAGCGGAATCGAGCCCAAGTATTGCCGATGGTGGCATTAACTGGGGCGGTAAAATAGAGGGGGTTGTTACCTTGATCTAGCTCCGCGTCTTGAAACACATGTTCGCCTTCATCGTCAAAGTCACCGTCTTGGTTCCAGTCAAACCATGCTGATAGATAACCCGACGTCGACGCTTGCAGGTTAACAAGGGAATCTAGACCTGGTTCAATAGCAGTAACAAAGCCAACGCCATCTTCATCATTTAGACCAGTAGAGTTATCGCTAAGGGGAGTAACTAGACCGTCTTGCTCTCCATCAGGGGCGGTACCTAAGTAGGTTACTCCATCGATAGCATGACGAGGGCCGTTGCTTGCAAGGGTGGTGAGGTAACTATCAGGCGCATCACCAAAGTCGATGTTGGAATCCTCATCGATAATCGGTGCGTTGGCGCACCGAGCACCATCATTTTGCGAAGAAGAAGGACCATCGGCAAACTTAACCGCAGGTACGTTACCTTCAGCGATATTTAGCGGGTCTGATAGGTCGATTCGATAAATAGCACCATCTTGATTGCGCGCTACATAGTAATAGCCGTTTACATCGAAGTAGCCCGCACCAAAGGTTCCCGGTTTCCCCCGTGTTGCCGATTGCTGTTTCAGCGCCAGTGTCCGGATCAAATTCATACAAAATGCCAGAGTTGTTATCTACACCATATAACTTTTCTGTATCTGGGTGGAACGCGAAGTCTGTTAGGCTAATGTTTGCTGTGCTAGAGATTTTGACTACAGGTAGCACCGCCGTTGGATCATTGTCTAGTGGCGTCAGATCAATCTTGAACAGCCTTTTCCTTTGCGATACAGGTAATAATGGCTATTGAACACATCACCGACGTAAAAGGTGTGATCTGTTGGTAGGTTAGAGGTGTTAATCACCTCAGCTTGGAAGTTTTGCCCTAAGCGCACAATCTGTTTGTTAGTCGTGTCATAGCCGTAGATATAGCGGCCATCGAAGTCGAAGCCAACGCCATTGATGTTAGCATTAAGTCCTGTGTCACTTTGGAGAAGCTGTGTCTGCCCGGTTACGAGATTAACCCCATACACCTGAACTGGATTTGCTTGAAATAGGTATGCCTTACTTGGGCAGGTATCAAAAGCTGTAGCCTGGGCGTGGGGCAAGAAAGAAGCCGCTCCCAACACTAATACTCCTTGGCAAACTTTTGAGATTAAGGTTTTGTTCATGTCGATGTCCCTATCGTGTTTGTTTTCTAGTTATGGATAGGGTTTCAATATGCGTGCCAAGTATTTACGTTGATTTTGCCGAGTTCAGTATCAAATTGAGAAAGACGCTCTCAATATAAGAATGTGTTTGATAACTGGACAAAAAAAAGCCCACCGAAGTGGGCAAAGGGACAAGGAGAGAGTGATGTCTTTAACGGCCGCGACCGTCCACCATTATGATCAGAGTTTTAAAGGCGATTGATAGGTCAGTTATCAACCAGGTGGTTAGGTTTGCGTGCGAGAGCGCGTAGCTGTGGTCATAACCAACCTTAGAGCGAACGTCTTCAATACTGGTGTCGTAACCTTGGTTTACCTGTGCAAGACCTGTAATGCCAGGCAGTACGCCATAGGTTCGGTCAGCGAAGAATGGAATTTCTGTCTCTAGGGTTTGGTAGAAGCTTGGGCGCTCAGGACGAGGGCCAATCAAAGACATCTCACCTTTTAATACGTTCATTAGCTGAGGAAGTTCATCAAGGCGAGTCTTTCTTAAAAAGCGTCCTACGGCTGTGATGCGAGGATCATTTTCTGTTGCCCATACCGCGCCCGATCTTGCCTCTGCGTCTTGATACATGGTTCTAAATTTTATGATTTCAAAAAGCTGCATCTGCTCGGGTGTAGAGCGGCCCACTCGCAACTGTTTATAGAAGATAGGGCCGCGCGAGTTGATGGCGATAGCCAGAGCGATGAATGGAAACAGTGGCAGCGTAATGAGCAGAACCAGGCCAGCCCCTGCAAGATCAAACACGCGCTTGGCGGTGCCTACATTTTTATTGCAATTAGTTAAAGCGTACATAAGAAATCCTTTTCTAGTGTTTACGGGCTAGATAGCTAAGGCCACCGATCAAATTGGCTGTATGACCAGATAGCAAATAATGAATCAGTTGTAGTGGTTTAAACTTCAGAACGACTGGTGCTGCCACACCCAAGATACCTGTGAGATATACAGAGACCTGACCCCAGAACAGCCATTGAAAAAGGGTCACTTCGTATAAAGCAAGGCTCGTGCCTAGACATATCAGCATCAGGTAAGGGGTGAGTAGGCGAAGTCCTTTCCCAGAGAAAAAAGCGAAGGCGATAGCGCGAAACTTAGGATGGAACAGTTTAAGTAGCACCAAGGCTTGCTGCATATTGCCGGCTGAGATACGAAGGCGGCGTTTAAAGTCTTGGGTAAGGTCAGTTGGTTCAAGCTCAGTTGCAACTACGTTGGTTTCATAGTGCGCTTCATAGCCTTTACTTACAATCCGCATTGGCAGAATGAAATCATCGTTGATGGTGTTGTCGTCTAGGGTCTCAAACAGCTCGCTTCTAAACGAGTAGAAAGCGCCATGTGAGCCAATGCTGGTGGCAAGGTCTGCTTCCGCACATTTGATTAGCCCCTGGTAACGCCAGTATTGCTCCTCACCCTCGCTACCTGCTTGCAATAGAGTGTAGGTTCCGTTCACCACGCCTACATTCTCATTTTGGAAGTGCTTAGCGCAGACTAGGAGGCGTCCACTGATACCAGTGCTGAGACATCGCTCAATACGGTTATGTCACTGGTCACCATGCTCATTGCTTGGTTGATTCGTGCGACTTTACCTCGGTTGACTCCGTCATTGAAGATTTCAAATAGTGTATCCGAGCAGATGGCTTCTTGTATGGTCATACGCGCAATGCTTGCGGTATCGTCGCTACAACCGTCGCACAATATGATTACTCTTAGTTTATCTCTCGGATAATCCAAGCAAGCAATATTGCGGATTTTCTCTGCAATCCACTCTTGCTCGTTGTAAGCAGGAACCACGAAGCTTACCGAGGGTAGATCTTTATCTTCGTGCTGAGTTTTGTAGTTTCTATCTGAAGTAATGGATTTAGGTTTAGTGCGGCTGACCAGGAACTTAAGTAGTAGCGGATAACCGACATGGTGATAGATAATTAAGAGACTCGCTACAGTGAATAGAGAGGCTAAACCTATTTGCAAACTGGTCATTATGCATACTCCGTCTTAACTGCAAGTTGGGCGTATTTTTGCGTCATGATTTGGATAGAGTGATGAGTTTGAACATACTCTCTCAGATAGTCTGAGTTACCCTGTAACCCTATCTTGAGCGCTTGTGATAAGCCTATGACGCCTCTGTGCTTAACCAGCAGTGAGCCCTGTGGCGCCAAGGTTTCAGAGGTGGCACCAACATCGGTGGCGACGGTGCGACAGCCACATGATTGAGCCTCTAGCGTGGCAAGAGGAAAGCCTTCGCATTGTGATGGCTGACAAAACAGGTCTAGGGCACTGTAAAAATGGTCCACGTGCTCTATTTGCCCAAGAAAATAGACGCGGTTTTCTAGACCAAGTGAACTAGCCAAGTCTTTTAGTTGTTCTTTTTGGCTGCCAGAACCCGCGATCGCTAGGGCGATATCTTGAGGAAGAAAGCGCATCGCTTTGATAAGCAGTGCATGGCCTTTCACCGTCTCTAGTCGACCGGCACAACCTACTAGTGTTTTACCTTGCGGTAAGCCAAATAGCTGTCGTGAAAGGGCTTGAGATCTCGGCTTAAACTTATTGCAGTCTATACCGTTGGTGATGGTATTGATTTTAACGGTAGGGAAGTGACGTTGTAGCTTTTTAGCAACTAAATCAGCATCAGCCACCAGCCTTGGCTTGGCAATCTTAAGCAAGAGCTTTTCAAGAATCTGATGCTTAGGATTATCTAGGTGCCAAGCATCGTGTTCGGTATGGATATGGGTAAGGTTCAGCCTTTCAATGCTAGGCCTGCATAGATAAGAGGCCCGATATGATGGGAGTGCACCACATCCACATCTAAACTCGAAACAACACTTCTGATTCTGGCGCTAAGAGTGAAAGAAAAGCCTGAGTCTTTGTCCATAAAGATGAGCTTGTCAGAAAAAGCTTCCAATCTTGGCCATGCTTCTAGAGCTTCTTTTTTGTTTCCTTCAAGGCTTAGGATATAGGTGTCCCCTGAGCCTGTTCTTAGCATCTCTAGTGCCAAGCTCTCTATACCCCCGGGGCGTAGATGCTGCACTATGTGTAGGCTTCGTCCTTGATTCAGTCGCTTCATGATAAGCTCCTCACTTTTCCATTGCTAAAGGTATTGCAGGAGCTGTGCCAACTAAATGACTGGATTTTGACTATTTTTTTCTCATTTTGAATTTGAAAACAACAAATTGAGAATCAATAGAGACAAAACTCCCAGCGCTTGGCTGGGAGTTTTGTATTGGCTAGGTGTTTTAACTTTAGTAAGTTTGAGTGAGGACCAGCACCTTTGGCGGTGCTTTAATATCTCTTGGATTGCGTACGGTGGAATCAAATAGCTCCATTAATATAGCCAGCCCAATTCCAAGTCCAATTCCCGCAAATACTCCAGCAATAACGAATATAATTGACGGAAGGTTTGATGGCCTGCTCGGAGTATAAGGTCTGTCGATTATTTTGACGCGCTTAGATTCTTCAAATTCACCTAGAGAGCCAGTCAGTTGAGCCATCTCATAACGCTGTACTAGCTCTTCATATAGCTGTTGTTTAAGTTCGACGTCTCGTTTCAATCTATGGATCTGTTTAACTTTATCACCGAATCCTTCCGCCACTTTCTCTTGCTTTTCAATCATGGTGCGCAGAGTGGCGGTTTCTTCTTTCAAAGACTCATAGCGGCCGCGTACTTCTTGCAGGCTCTGTAGTTGAGACATAAGAAGGGGCTGCACCGAGCCAGAAATCTGTAGCTTTTGGCTACTGGCCATATCCCACAATTGATCGCTATTTAGGGTAGGCGTGTCGGAACTCAAAAGCAGGGTGCGCTCTTCTTCTAAGCGATCTAGTTCTCTCTGCTTAGCTTGCACCGCACTGTGGTTATCTGTGTACTTGGCGCGAAGCAGCGTAAGCTCACTGCGGTTCTCAATGATCCTCTCTTCTATGCGGCCAATCACAGGATTGGTCTTGGACAGTTGTTGATCTAGCTACCTAACTTTTGCTCACACCCACCAGTTCCGCTTCTTTTTCGGCAAGGGTTTGCTTTAACGATGCGATACGCGAGTAGGTTTGCGATTGAAGTTCAGGGGTAAGCGCTGAGTGCTCATTGGTATAGTCGGCCAAAGCTTGCTCTGATTTCTGAAGCAGAGCAAATCGTTGGTCGATATGCTTCTTCAGAAACTGACTTGAATCGCGGATAGAAGAGCGCTCAGGAGCTAGAAGCTGTTCGATAAAATGGGTGGTAATGGACTCAAGCATCTCTTTCATACCCTCAGGGTTAGACGAGGTGTATTGGATCTTAAGAAGATCCTTACCCATCTGATTAACCCTAAGATGCGTGGCAATATTTTGGATGACTCGCTCTTTTTCCCCTTCCGTCGTGTTTTCGTTGATTAACCCTTGTTCCAAGGCAACTTTTTGCAGAATGTGGCGACTCTTTAATAGAGTCTGCACCGCGTTTAGACGCTCATTAAGCATCGCGGATACCGCTATGTCTTGCAGAAACGGATTCATCTTGGCTGTTTCTTGGATAAGCATGCTAGTGTGGGCGGTGTAAGATAGCGGTGCTAACTTAGATACGCCCAAGGCGACAAACGGCAATACCAAAATAGGCACAACAATCACCCATCTACGACGCCAGGTGCAAGGAAGATAAGCAGAAATCTTTGCTTTAGTTCACTCATAATGCCTCCAACAAGATGTCTAGGTACTGAGATTTGTTTTCCCAACTGTGCGCTCTGGCGATTTCTGGATTTGGGGCGATTAGTTGGCTAGGCCTCTGTAGCCACTGGATGATTTGTTCTGCGCTTTGATAGATGTTTAGTTCACTACTGTATATATCAACAGCGGGATAGCTAGAGGTGATAATCGGCGTCCCTGAAGTTATGTACTCCAATAATTTCAGAGGGTTACAGGCTCTTATCTGTTCGTTGTTTTTAAAGGGAAGCCAACTCGCTGTCCAGTTCTGCACATAGCTAGGTAATTCATGGTGAGGTTTTGGCCCAAGCAGATGAATATTATCTAGCGCGTTAAACGGATTATCCGATAGCTCATTCTTACCAATAAAGACGAAATCCCAATTGGACATCGACTGCGCGACTGTGTTGATAAGTTCGTAATCAAGCCACTCAGACAAACTTCCGTAGAATCCAACTACAGGTTTAGTGCTAGGAAGATCGGTAGCAGGCTTTGCCTTGGTATTAAATAGTTCAAAAGAGACGCCATGTTTTAACAGCTGGGTCTTTTCTTTGGTGAATCTAGTGCGAAGCACTTCGCTTGCGGTGAGCACCAAATCGGCTTTTTGCGCCAGCTTTTGTTCATGCTTTGCTACCGTTTTATGGTCTACGCCTGCAAGTGCTGAGAAGTCATCGCCACAGTAGTAAACGTTGGCGTATTCATTTAACTCACCGCATAGGTCTGCAGTAGTAGGCAGAGAAGACCAAACTATTGGATTTTTAAGCTGGTGGCGCTCAATAAGACTTTGGAGTTGCTGCTTCATTATCCATTTTGCGAAAACACGTTCTGCATTGCCACTTGGCGCAGGTATGGTCTTAATATTAACAACCTTGATGTGGCTAGGAACACGACTCGTTATGCCTGAAGGGGCTGAGGGCATAAGCTTGTTTAATGCACGGCGCACATCTTTTACCGTCAGTTTCGGTTTGCGCAGGCCGATGGAGTTGACCCATAGGATCTTGCGCTCGCTACTTAAGTGAGTAATAAGGTGCTGAGTGCTCGAAGGAAGGCCGCCGAAGTCTTCACCAAATACGATAAGGTCACGCATCTCGAGCCTCCGTCTGTTCACCTGAGATATCTTTGATGACCTTAGCCGGATTGCCCGCTGCGATCACGTAATCAGGAATATCCTTGGTGACCACACTGCCTGCGGCAACAATTGCGCCTTTGCCTATTGTCACACCGGATTTAACTATGACGTTACTTCCAAGCCAAGTATCTTTCTTAAGATGAATCTCTCCGGTTTGGCTCAGGGTGTCAGGCATGCCTCTGGCGCGCTCGGCTGCATCGATAGGATGACCCGAATATCCAAACAGGTTACAGCCACCGGCAATGCGCACGTTATCTTCAATAATGACGCGACTGCTGACAGCTATGGTTACCTGCCAACCGATGCCGACATTGTTGCCGATAAAAGCATTGGTTCTGGATAATGGCTGCTGGCAGAAAAGGTGGTTTGTCCGGATATACGACAGTTGTGCCCAATCTCGATATTTAGTGGGCCGGAAACAAAAGGCGTTCCGGTATAAAGAAGAAATTGTTTGCCTACGCGATTACAACGACCTTTGAATGCTGGTGTGTAGATCAGTGCTTGTGTGAAAAAGGCTATTGCTGAGCTTAGGGTTTGATACCCAAGGCGCACTGCCTTGCAGTAGACCCTAGGTAGAGGCAAGTCCGCGGTTCTTAGTGATTTAACCAGATTAAACAGACGACGTTTCATGGGACTGTCGCCTTGTTTTAGCCAAGTCTTAAGTTGATGTTGGTTGAAAAGAGTCATGCGTCGTCCTTGATATTCTTATTTCCTATCAAGGGTGTTACACAAAGCGTGCCAGCTTTTATTATGCCGTTTGGGCGCTTACTACATTTTGTTTCTCATTCTGAGAATCGATTTGTACAATCCGAGAGATAGCAATGATCAGCGCGGCCAAGATGTAGATAGGCCATACGAAGCCTTGAGTAAGGAAAGTGCCTGAAACCACAGTACCTATCATGCCTGCATAGACGGCGCCTGAGGCACTATACAGATAAGGTGATTCGCAGTTTGATATTTTTTGAAGACTATGGTGAGCGGTGCGTATCAAACTGATGATCAAAATGATAAATACAAGAAGGCCAAGAAAACCTGTCTCAGCGAGCACTCCGAACCAGGTGCTGTGCACGGCGTGGTTCAGGCCATCCCAGTGTGAGCTGTAGAAGAAGTAATTTACATAAAAGTTGTTCAGACCTACACCAGTAAAAGGGTTATCGACCGCCATTTTGGCTGCGGCTTCCCACGCATATAAACGTCCCATTGCCGATGCATCGATACCGGCTTCAGCTGCGCCACCTGATGCTCGGGAGCCAATCCCCGCAACCACATATAAAACCAAAGCACCTATAGCGCCCAGCGAGAAGAACAGAACCTTTGAGCGGATCATTCGGTAACCAAACACAGCGCATACGCTGAGCATTCCTAATAACCCACCTCGACTTTGTGTGGCTATGATGGCGGTAAACAGACACAACACTACGACGATTGAAATGAAACGAGCAAAGCCCGTGAGCTTAGTATTCAAAGAAATGGATAGCGAGAAGGCAAACGGGAACAGCAGCACCAGCGCTAGGTCGTTAGGATCGCCAAGCATGGAGCCAATTTGACGGCCTATGGTCACGCGACTTCCTTCAACTAATCCAATGCCCATTGCCGCGTTATAGTTGGCGACCATCGCCACGAGTCCGCCTGCGAGTATGATGGCCCAGCATGCTTTTGTGAGTTGCTCTTTATCATTCACCACCCACAGAATGGCCAGTGTCATCACCATTATCTTCCAATAGATACCAGAGAAGTTACTCCATGCCATATTACGGTTTGAGGCGAAGATGATGCCTAAAGTCACTAGAACCCAGAATAACACCAGCCAATTGAGACTATGATGCCAGTAAAGCTTAAGCTTTCTGCTTATCACTAGGTGCCATCCAATGGAAGCAAGAGCACCGAGAGAGAGCAGTAGTGGCAACTTAAACGGCATTAAGACTGGTACTACCTCATGGATTCTGAAAAAGCTGAATATGACGAATAGCAGGATGAGCCAGAACAGGTTTCTTACCACGCCCAATATCGCAATAGGTAGAAGCGCTAAGGCCACACCTACGGCCGGATGTGGGATAAGCGCCCAGGCTCCGGTTATGACTGCGATATAGATCAGGCTAGATAAGGCATTATGCCGACACTCCTTGTCTTTGTACTAGGGCTCTCCCAAGAGTGAGTTGCAGAGCAAGCGCCAGCAAAATCAACCAAGGGTAATTTCTTGATAAGCAAGAAGCAGTCCAACTATCGGAAGGACCATTGCAATAGAGAGTCTCGACAAGTTAAAGGGCAGTGAATAAGCACGCTGAGAAATGAACAAAATGATTAAGGCGCGGCCCAATTGCGCCAGACCAAGAGTAAGCATAATTGTCCAGATGGACAGTTCTTGATGCATAAACAGGGAGCTTAACGCTAGGATAACAACACCAAGGTTGATCCAAAATAGCGGTAAGGTGCGCCCTTTAACTAGGCTGCCAAGGTTTAAAAGCTCCCCCCATTCTTTACCAAGGGCCATGAGAAGGGTGCCTACAAGCAGTAGCGCACTTGGATTATAAATCTCAGGTAAAGCGTATTGGATAAACAGCTGCCCGAAGCAAAGTACACACATCGCAAGCATCCCAACTAGGGTGATACCCATTTGTGTATAACTCACCGCCTGTTCAGGGTGTTCTTTTGCAAGCTTGATGCGCTTTGGCATCCACCACATGCCAAAGGGCTGAATAAGAAAGCACATAGCCAGCGCAAACTTAGCCGCGATGGCATATTGCCCTAGTACCTCAAGAGAGGTGTTGCTGGCAATGATCCAACGCTCGGAGCCATTAAGCCCAAAAGCGACCAAGCCAGAGAGCTTCAGGGGTAGGCAGTATTTTAGTGAAACCTTAACTAAGCGTTTGCTTGGGCGGGTAATCTTTAACTTTGAGCTGTATAACGAGCACAGTAGCTGAACTAAATGTGCCATAAATGCCGATAGCAAAACACCTTGAACGCCATAACCAAGGTTAAGTGCCAGTAGTACACATAGCGCCTGAACCAGAGAGATGCCTAGGCTGATTTTGATAAAGGTAAGTGTCTTATCTTGCATGCGTAACCATACCATGCAGATAGCAAGTGGGCTCTCGATAGACAGTGAAATAGCCAAAATATAGAGGCTCGATTGCGAGATAAGTTGACCTTCTCCGACAACTGAAACCAAAGCAAGAGCAACAATCGAGCAAATAAGGGATAGCCCAAAGGTGAGGGTGAAGATTTGGTTTGCGCGCGTTAGGCCGTTTCTGGTGGCGAATCGATAAAGCGCCTCATGCAGTGCAAACGAAATAAGGATGCCAAGCACTGCCATAGTGGTAGCAACTAGCTCAAGCTCGCCCATTTCAGCAGGGGTTAAAAATCGGGTGAAGATTGGCAGCATGATAAGAGACAAGCCCTTGCTAAGAGCAATGGAGAGTGCAAACGCAGCCATTTGAAACTTGGGGTTCTCTTTCATGGTCTTAATCCTGTTTAACCAGACTAGCAATGGGTTGCGATGCCAATAGGTATTGAGCAATTTCGTGATAGGCTTTTTCCGCCGTATATTGTCTAGCCATGGCTTGTCCACTCATGCCTAAATGCCAGAAACACTCTTTACGATGCAGAACCATTCTTAGAACTGAATGTAGGCTTTGGGCGTTGTTCGGCTCGTATTTTAGGCAGTGTTGCCCTTCGACCAATATGCGGTCCCAATAAGCACCATCTCGAGGAATTACCACGATAAGACCGCAGGCAAGTGCTTCTAGTGTTGATAAACCGAAGGTTCATTAACGCTTGTGGAGACATACACATGACTAGTGGCACGTATCTGGTCAAGATCTTGTGGATTCTCATACCAATGAATGTGTTTGATATCGTTATTAATCTGGCTTTGTTCCGCTTGGTTTGCTGAGGTTGGATGTAGCAGACATTGGCGTGTAAACAGTGGTTTAGCTCTTCTGTTTGCAGAGCCTCTGTTAGAAGGTCGAGGCCTTTCCATTTCAAAAGAGAGGCCGCCCAAAATACGCTGATAGGCAGACTATTCTCTATCTGAGCTTTGGGCCATTTAGAGAGGCCATTGATGAAAGGGATAAAATTTTGCTCAAGCACCTCAGCGTCAAGGCAGAATTGAATACTCGCTCTAGCAGAGTAGATAGAAGGTTGTATGACCTTGGTTCAGACACCAACGGCTAGACCTAGATTTAGCTATTGGGCCGTGGATCATCTGTACAAGCTTGATGTTAAAGAGGTATGCCATCAGGTAGGCTGCGAGATCAACACCAGGCCCACTCGCGACCACGATCTGACTTGGCGCAGCGCCGCGAACCAGAAGCAGTCTCAACATTAACCAGCTTATTGCCATGCAGAAATAGACCTGCTTACACCAGTATCCAAGCCCCTGTGTTTGCTCTAGAAGGTACTCGGGTGTTTTAAGCGACGCTAAATTTTGGCAGTTAAGTTCTTGCCAGCTTTTTTGATGGCAGGAGAGAACCTCAATTGGCAATTGGTCTGAGACAAGATTCAGCGCGGCAGTAGTCGCCACCTTAGATCCACCGTGAAAGGGAATTGGATCAAATAGCAATACGTATCTAGCGAGCTTCATAATTGCCTCCTTTCAGGACTCGGGTGCTAAACAAGGTTTTTAGAGGTGACATGAGCGACAGCCATGACGGTTTAGTCTGGCTACGCATGATGGAGTGATATTGCTCTTCCAGAGCCTGGGTATTGGTTTGTATGGAGAAGCGCTGCTGAGCTCTTTGGTATCCATGCGTAGCAAGTGTCTGATAAAGTGCTTGGCTACCTAAAACTCTATCGATGCATTCAATCAACTCTTGCTCCGTCTCAAACAAGAGCCCACTGATGCCATGCTCGACGACCTCCGGAATACCACCCACATTGGAAGCTATGACTGGAAGGTGTTGCCAAAATGCTTCTACTAGAACGAGACCAAAGGCTTCACTTCGAGCGCCACTAATAAAAAGGTCCGCTTCAGCTAGATAGTCGCTGACGTTGTTAACCTCTCCAACAAAGTGAACCTGCTGTGCTACGTCAAGACGGACAGTTAAACCTTTGAGTTTGGCTCGTTCTGGCCCTTCGCCAATGATGACTAGATGGCAGTTGTGGGTGAGCTTTGAAAGTGTCTCTATGATGCGATCAAAACCTTTTCGGTGTATCAGAGAACCAACACTGATAAGCACCTTAGCATCGCTCGGAATCCCCAGGATCTGTTTTAGATTGAGCTTAGATGCAGTCGTTTCCGGTACACCGTTATAGATAATGTTGAGATTTTCTTTTGGGTAGCCGTCTTGGTTTAAGCCATGGGATACAGCCTTACTCACGGTGACTAGATTAGGTACAAGATTGAGACCCAAAGATAAGCGGTCGTGCAGATTGTAGTGACAATGTAACTGACAAAGGTGGGGGATGCCCTTAATCCTTGCTGCTAGTGTTACCCATTGGCAGGGCGCCGCACTATTGATGTGGATACAGTCGATCTGCTTGTTATCGATGAGGGTTAACGCGTGCTGAAGTTGTTCGTACCAGCTGAACGGTTTGAACTTTTTCTCTTGCCAACTAAAGGCAATGGAGAAGGAGTAAAAACGTGCCGGGATGTTTAGGTGATTGCACTCGCTGTATAAGGCTGAATTGTTGGTCCAAATGAATGGATTAAAATCACTGCTGAGATTTTTTACAAGATTGAGAAGACAGACCTCGCTCCCTCGGATCCAGTTGTCTCCATAATGTACGAACAGAATATTTTTCATGGCACACTCCTTTGCTGTAGTGACAATTGCAAGGGGAGTGCCAAGGTTGATTAAGCCTTATATCACGGGCGTTTCAAGGGATGTCTAGAATATAGAGAGAGGGGATTAGATAGATTGATTCTCAAATTGAGAGTCGACTTTTAGATGGTAGTGGTTTAGAAGCTCAGGGATAACCGCATTCGCCGAATATTCCTGTTCTATGGTATCTCTTGCTGCTGCCTTAATTTCTTGTTTTTCTCTATTTGAAAGGGACTCCCAGTTTGAGAGACAGTTTGCAAGCTCCTCTAAATCTGAGACGACAAAGCCATTTTGCTTGTGCTTTACCAGTTTATTCATATCACCCACATCGAGGCTCGCAACCGGAATGCCATGTGCCATTGCCTCGAGGGCTGTCATAGGCAGACCTTCGTAGCGTGAGGTGATAAGCAAGAGATCCAGTCTTGGATATACGCTGCTCATATCAGTTTGAAAACCCTCGAAAACAGCATTTTTTGGAATACCGATGTTGAGTTCGCCTCGTAAAGGCCCATCACCGTAAAGATGAAAATCAAATTGAGGAAATTGACTTGCGAGCTGTATAAATCTATCAGGACCTTTCTCATGGCTTAGCTACCAACAAAGCCGAAGTGTTTTTAGATTCGCAGTTCGGGGTCTCAGGCATCTGGATAAAGTTCTTAATGACCGATGAATTGAATGGAAGCTTAGCTTGGATTTTATCGCTAACACATAGGTTGGTGCTGGCGAGAAAAGCTGTGTATCTGTCTAGCATATCATAGAGTCTAACCCTTCCAGCCGGTGTTTCACCGGCGTGAAAGGTGCTCACATGTCTTACCCTTAAGAATGCTAGACTCAGCTTTGCTAGGATATTGGCTTTGTAGCATGGCTATGAATTACCTTGGGAGAGTGGTTTTTAGCCGCTTCTCTTAGGCTCGAACCAAGTTCTTCTAAATAGTGGTATTCGATACCGTGGGATTTAAGGCGGGTAATAATCTCGGCTGGGGATGAGTAGCGTTTTACAAGCACGACCTGCACGGGGACGTCAAAGCTTTTCAGTCCTAGCGCCAGTTCTACGATATGGGTTTCTATACCCCCATAGGTGAGGCTATCAACAAGAAGCCATACTGACTTACTCATTGCTCTTTAGCCTGTGCTTCCCACTGCTGTTTCTTGCGATAGATGGTAGCAGGGCTGAGATCGAGAAGGACCGCCGCGTTTAGAACGTTACCATCGCAGTGCTTTATAGCTTGCTGTATGGTTTCTCGCTCAACAAGCCACATTGGCTTAATCTCAATCTCTTCTGGTTCGGAAACGATAGGCTCAGGCGCATGCTCTACAGCGGCAACGGCTTCTTGTTCCACCGGAACAGGAGTTGCTGGTGGCTCAATGTTCTCGGTTGTTTGAGTTGTTTCGGTCGGAGCAGTGGAAGGCTCAGATTCGCTTTTGTTAACTAGCTTGTTCAGCGGTGATGGCAGGTATTCTAGCTTTACCTCTGTATCATCATTAAGCACTACTATATTGCGCATCACATTCTGTAGCTGCCTAACATTACCTGGCCATTCATACCCTCGAAACAGGCGCTCAACCTCAGCACTGAGCTTGGCAAAGCGTTTTCCATCCTGCCTAGAATACTGACGAAGGAAATGACTGGCCAGTATGGTGATATCCTTACCGCGCTCGCGAAGAGCAGGCATGTCGATTGGAATGACGTGCACGCGGTAGTAAAGGTCTTCACGAAATCTTCCCTCGGCCACCTCTTGTAGTGGGTCACGGTTGGTCGCGCAGATGATACGTACGTCCACCTTAGACTCTTTTGAGCCTCCGAGGGGGGTAAAGGTACCGAGCTGCAGGAACCTCAAAAGTTTCTTTTGCATCTCGAGATCCATTTCGCACAGCTCATCCAAAAATAGGGTACCGCCATGGGCTTGCGCCGCTGCCCCTTTCCTGTCGCTGGTGGCTCCGGTGTAAGCGCCTTTGACGTGACCAAAGATCTCGCTTTCCATTAGATCTTTAGGGATTGCACCGCAGTTGATGGCGACAAAAGGTTTATCGGCGCGTTTGCTCTGTTTGTGTATGGCTTCAGCACATACCTCTTTACCGGTACCGCTCTCACCTAATACAAAAACGCTTGCGGTCGTTGGCGCAACGGAATCTATGGTTTTGTAGACTGCCTGCATGGGCAAGCTAGAGCCAATAAAACCGTGGAATTTGGCGCGATCAAACTCGGTTTCGAGTTTATCGACCAGCTTTTCTAGCTTGGCTTTTTGTAGGTGCAACCTAACGGAGGTCTTAAGACGCTCTGCTTGGATTGGTTTTTCGAGAAAGTCTTCAGCACCTTTTTGAAGCAGGGTAACCGCAGTATTCACCGAGCCGTGGGCTGTGGCTATGATGACCGAGGTTTGGAATTGGCGCTCCATGATCCAATCAAGGATCTCTTCGCCTGTGGTATCTGGGAGTTTGAGGTCGAGAATAACTAGTTGCGGCTTGTAGTTATTGATGAACTCTTTGGCATCCTTACCTGTTTCAACATGGAATAGGTCGTAGGGCTCGTCCTTGACATACTGCTTGTAGAGGATCGCCAGAGAGGTGGAATCTTCTACCAGTAAAACTCTTGGGCTCATAAAACATCCTTATCTTATTCGCGAATTTGGTTCTGATCAGAGCGAGTTCTTGTGTTCTTCGAGTGCGTCTCTGGTTTGAATAAGCAGCGGTGGCAGATTTGCCCCTTTGCTAAAGGCTTGTTCAAGCTGGCCATTAATGCAATGCGCTTCAACCGCACGGGAGAGATTGCCAAGACTGCGCGCACCCATGGCAAGGGCGGTGCTACCTAAGGTATGAGATTCGAATTCGAGCAATTTGACATCTTGGGTGGTTAGAGCCGATTCAATTTCCGACATGCGCGTAGCGGACTCTTCTAAGAAGGCATCGATAAGCATGGGCAACACTTCGGCACTGGTGTCTGCCACCATCTGATCTAGGACTTGGGTATCGATTAAAGAATCCGACATATGAGCACGCTCCTTGTTACTCTTTGAAGATGAGTCTTTTGGTGCCTCATCTCGCTCTATCATATTCATTAATCTATGTTTTATCATTTTTTTAACCTCGCGGAAACGTTTTACCTCACGCAAATTCGACAAAAAGAAAATTAAACCGACTCAGCACAAAAACTTAAAGAGGAAATACGAGTCTCTAATTTGCGCTTAATAACTTTGGGTAGGAATTTGAAGCTTGAAATAGTCTTTAGCCACTGGCTCCCTATTAATGACTCCTGATGCTGATTAAGTATGATGGCGAGCAAGTTAGCGTTGGCATTGGCGAGCGCCTCGATAGCTTGGTCTACTTCCTCATTGGTATTTTCACCGCCATTGGTCATTAAAACTGTATTGCAGCACAGACTGCTGAGCATGGATGTTGAGATATGACCATTGTCTATCGCGCCAGCATCTATCACCACGCGGTCATACTCATCTAGCCAATAGGCCATTGATTGTTTGAAGGTCTCTGGGTCTTGTAGCATCAACTTGTCGGCGCGACTGCTGGGTGCTGGCATACCTGAGAACAGGCGGTGGCTTTCTTTATGGCTGATGAGTAGTTTTCCTCCTTGGTTGTTAAAATGGATGGATTCAAAGGCAGGGTTATCAAGGTTTAGGTCTACTAAAAGGGTACGAAAACCTGCCAGCATGTAGCGCTCAGTGAGTGCCATCGCCATCTCAGTAACGCCAGAGTGGGCGGAGACTGAACTTAGACACACACAGCGACTGCTGTTTATCTCCAGTTGGATAAAGATTTGTTCTGAACGTGTCATGGCTACAGGGCTCCGATTAGTACGATAGTGGTGGCAATCTTTAGTACATCATCTAGGCCGTCACGGGCTTTTTGCATAAAGCTTTCGCGCTGATGAGGGATATAGATGGTGTCGCCCGCGCGGATGATAGGCAGCTTTCTAAAGTTTGCAGTCTTGCTAAATTCAATCAGGTCAAAGGTTCGTGCCTGGCTCTGGCTAGTAGACAGATTCACCACACTGATTTTCTCAAGGAAGGCTTGGTCGCTCGGGCCACCGGCCTCTGCTAGCAAATCAAGAATGGTCATGTTGTCATCAAATACGTAGCGACCTGGGCTGTTCACTGCACCTAGTACGCGCACTGTGGTCTCTTTAGGACGGTCTAGCCAGTTCTTGTCTTTCTCTGGGATATAGATGGTATCACCAGTGGTTACCTGAGGCAGTAGTGATTCGTCACCGGTTTCAAAGTAAAGCGCTAGATTTAGTTTGCTCACCATAGAGTAAGTCTTGTCTCTGTGAGTAATACGGATATTGTGAATATCAGCGTCTTTTGTTGGGCCGTCTGCTGCAGACAAGATGTCTAGGAAGTGCATTTCTTTGGTGAAGCGATAGCGACCTGGAGCGTTTACCTGCCCAAATACATAGATGGAAGCGTCAGAGCTTTGGCGAACCCACTGAGATTTATTGTCTGATGGGTCTTGTGGTAGGTCGTGCACTCGCACGATAGCACCGGCTGTGATCTGTGGTAGCTCTGATTTGCGAGCGCCGTTTTTGATAAAGGCGTCTAGGTCGAATACTTCACGGGTACCAGCGCCATCAACCACCTCGATGGTTGTGGTGTCAGCGCGAAGCGTTGGGCCACCGACGTGCGCTAGAAGATCCATTAGATCCATTTCATCTGACCATTCGATACGACCAGGGCGTACCACCTCACCGATAACACTTACTGCTCGGTCAGGAGAAACCTTAAGCCATGATTTTTCATTCATGTCGGTTTTTTCTGGTACGAAGATGGCGTCACCGGCCTGAATTAGAGGAGGGCGTTTACTGTTGATGCCTTCGGTGTAAGCGGTAAGGTCAAACTTAAAGACACGACCGCTCGCTTTGATAATGCGGATTTGGCGCGACTCAGCGAATCGGGTTGGACCACCAGCGTTGGCAAGGATGTCCATAAAGGTCGCGCCTTTTTTACCCTCGAATGCACCTGGAGAGGCTACTTCGCCCATCACGTACACTATGTTAGAACCAGCTTTGATTTCTTCTTCCATCTTAGGCACGAAGATAGTGGCACCCGGCTGCAGTTTTGGCAGTAGGTTAGAATCCCCTGAATCAAGGTAGCGTTTAAGGTTAAAAAGCGTAGGTTGGTTATTCGAAATTACGCGGATTTGCTCAACACTGGCATAACGAGTCACACCGCCTGAGCGCATTAGGATATCGACCAGGTCGGTATCGGGTTTGTAACTAAAAGAGCCCGGCGCGTTAACCTCACCAAACACCTTGATGGCTTTGCGCGCATCTGCGCTGTCACCTGCATTTGCCAGTTTTGAGGCATCAAACTCTTGCTCGATGTTACCCACTAGAGGTGATGCAGGAACAAAAAGCGAGTCCAATGATTCAAGTTTAGGAAGGTTGTCGTCGTTGCCTGAGTCTAGAAATGCCTTGTAGTTGAACTCTTGGCTCTTACCGTTGCGGCGCAGTTTTAGTTTGTTTAACTGCGCGCCAGGACGAAGGCCACCTGCGGCATACAGGGCCATCTGCACGGTCGCGGTTTGAGGTAATGTGTACTCACCTGGTGAGCGTACATAACCTTGGATTGAAACTAGGATCTGTTTTTGCGCGATAAAAATACGCACATTAGATAGGTCGCGGTAAGCGGTATTTAGGGCATCTTTTACCACTTTTTCTAGTTGGTCTTCCTCAAACCCTGCCACATACACAGGGCCTACTTCAGGTAGTGATATGCGACCGGTCTTATCAACCTGAAAGCCTTTGTTTAGCGATGCTTCCCCGGGTAGATTTACCTGAACCAAATCACCGATCTGTACCGCTTTCGCTAGCGCTAAGTGGGAGGTCGTTAGCAGGATAACTAGCATCACGGCCTTGATGATGTGTTTAACGGTTAACATGCTGACCTCCTGTCGAAATCACTTCTATGCTCACGCGGCGATTGGTAAGTTTGGTTGCCTCGGAGTCGCCTTGGTACAGTGGAAGGCTTTCCCCAACGGCTTGGGTTTGGATACGATTTGGCGATAGGCCAAAAATGGTCAGGTAGCGCTCGACTTGTTTAGCACGGCCCATAGCGAGGTCTTGGTTATATTCCACCGAACCATCCTTGTCGGCGTGACCGGTAACGCTTAGGTTCAAACTTTTGTGCTGTTTTAAAAGGTTGGCCGCCTCTGCAAGGTGCCCCATGTATTTAGGGTTGATCTCGATAGAGGCCTTCGCGAACTGGTTATCAATATTCAGAAGGTTGTAGATCTTTTCGATCATCGCCATTTGATTTTGATAGTCGGCATCGTTTAGTGGTGGCTCGCAACGGGTTTCACCAGTTACGTAGTCAAGTTGACGCTCTAGTTTACTCAGTTGCTTACGCTGAATGACAATGTCGTTAGCAGCATCTAATAGCAAACCAGATTCAAGCTCACGGGCGATGCGTTTCTCTTTGGTTTGAGCCTGAACAACAGCGGCTGGAAAACACCATTCCGCACCTTGGGTGATCAGGGCATCAAGCTGGAGCTTCGCAAGATGAAAATCAAAACGAAGTCCATGCTCGGGTCCTAGTGGCTCATCTGGCATAACCGGAGAGAAGTCATTGAGCACAGTGTATTCTCCTAAACCGCCATTTCCCTCTGGCGGGTAACTGCTACAACCTACGGCTGTTATGGCTAGTAGCAGTGCTGAGCTTGATCTAAGTGAAAACATAATGCGTCGTCCTTGAGCGTTGGGGTGTCGCTTAGTGTGCGTATTCGTACTGAGCTTCTTTGTTTACCGGTATTGCTTGACCGATACGAAGAAGTTCCATCATTTTCAATGGCTGGCCGTGTGCGTTTTGAATGCACATGTCACGGTTGCTCTCTACTAGGCGTTTGTACAGATACACGATTGCACCTATGCCCGAGGTATCTAGGAACTCTACCTGGTTTAGATCCATCTCGATTTGAGGGTGGTTATCATTCGCCAGTAGATCATCGATGCACTGTTGCATTGTTTTGCTGTTTGACGCATCAAAGTCACCGATTACTGAAAGGGTTAGACAGTTGTGGCTAGTTTCAAATTTGCGAAGTTCCATAATCTTGCTCCATGCGGTTTGATAAAACTCACGGAGACTGTTGCAGTATGCGTGCCAACTTTTAAAACTGTTTTATATCAGATGCTTAAGTGATGATTCTCAAAATGAGAGAGGGATTCTGTGTGCGGGAAATAGAAAGAAGGGTGATTCTCAATCTGAGAATAACGGGTCTTTAGAAATGAGAAAGCCAGCGTCTGCTGGCTTTTATGGGGAATCAGTCTTTCGCTACCTTAACTCGAATCTTGCTCTTAGCGACCTTAGATTCATGAAGGGCTTTTATCGCCTGCTGAGCTTCTTCTGGATTTGGCATCTCTACAAAAGCGAAGCCTTTAGACTGTCCAGTTTCTTGGTCGAGAACCAGATTACAAGCCTTAACAGTGCCATGCTCAGTAAATAGAACACGTACTTCGTGCTCTGTGGTAGTGCGCGCAAGATTGCGAACCAGTAATTTCATAGTAATTGCCTTGTATTTTATTGCGCGCTGATTGTGGCAGTGTTGGCGATATAAAACAACACATGCTTAAGGATGGCACCACTTGGTCAGTAGATGGAGAAGATCTGCGGCTCGATATGGCTTGGTAAGCACATCATCCATACCGCTATCGAAACATAATGCACGTTCTGTCTTAGTGGTGCTGGCGGTAAGCGCGATGATGGGCCTTTTAAACGCTCTTTCGCGTAGTTTGGTGGTCGCCTCAAAGCCGTCCATTTCTGGCATGCGGCAGTCCATTAAAATAATGTCGTACTCTTTTGACTTGGCCGCTTCTAGGGCTTCAATACCGTTATTGGTGATATCTGGCTTGATGGAGAGCTTAGACAGCATCTCTTTTATGATGATTTGATTCATCTTGATATCATCTACAACCAACACGCTCAGATGCGCGAACTCTTCGGCCTGATTAGTGTTATCAGCAGAAGCTCGGGTGCATCTTCTGCTTTGACGTCAGGAAGAGGAATAAAGCCACTAAAGGTGGTGCCTTCACCTGGTTCGCTCTCCAAATTGATATCGCCACCCATCAAAGACACAAGTTGCTGACAGATAGCGAGACCAAGGCCTGTTCCCTCATGATTTCGTTCGCTGGAGTCATGAGCTTGAATAAAGGGTTGGAATAGCTTTTCTTGGGCCTCGTCACTGATACCGATTCCAGTATCTTCAACCTGAAAGGCGAGCTTCTGTGCTTGCCACTTCAGGGTAAGGGTGACACTGCCTTGATCGGTAAACTTAATCGCGTTACCAATCAGGTTTACAAAGATCTGGGTAATACGCTCAAGGTCACCCTCTACGCTAGCAGGAAAATCAGCCTCGGTTTTTATCTCGAACTGGAGGGACTTCTCCTGGGCTCGGGTCTCAAAGATACCCTTGAGGGTAGTGATCAGCGCCTCGAGCTTAAATTTACGTGGTAGTAGGGTAAACATATTGGCGGAGATCTTACTGAAATCCAGAAGGTCATTGATGATAACCCGCAAGAATTCGCCCGATTGACTCAGGTTACTCACCAACTCTTGTTGGTGATTGTTAAGCTGTGTCATCTGAAGGAGCTCTGAGCTTCCCAATAAACCGTTGAGAGGCGTTCTTAGCTCATGGTTTATCATGGCCAGAAAGTCTCTGGTGGCTCGTTCTGATTCTTCAGCACGCTTACGAGATTCGATGTTTCGTAAAATGATATGCTGACGATTTACCGCACCACAAAGCAAATCAGCTATGAGTTGCAAAGGCTTCTCAATGAACTCTAAGTCTTGTTCTATGGGCTCTATATCTGCGCTCAACACCCCGATACGCTTACGATTAACCACTAGTGGAATGGAATAGGTGTTCTCGTTCCATGATGGCTTGGTCGCTTCATTGGTATTGGTACGCTCGCAACCAAACTTGTTCTTTTTTAAGCCTAAGTTTAAATCCGAGAGTAGCGTCAGGGAGCAGTGTGCTATGACAGCACACTCTTTAATACGGCCGACATATTTGGCTAGTAGAACATCATCGAGTTGTTGGTTTAGGAAGGTTTTACCAAAGTAGATCAGAAGAGCATCCACCTGCTGTTGAAACTCTAATTTTATTAGGTTCTGCGCAGATGACTCTTCTAGCTGAGCAACAACTAGCTCAAGCTTCTGGCTTGATTCATACAGTTCTAAACTCTTTTGCTCGAGTAGCACCTCGGCCTGCTTTCTAGAGGCCGTTTCTCGAGCTAGTTTACGTTGTAGGGCACGTATTTCGGCAGCTGTGGGTTCTTGGTTCATTGAGTGACCCTGTCACTGTTTATGCTACAAGATTAAGCTTAAATCTTACTTCGCTGCCGCTGTCATTCAATGGGCTCATCTCAATCAATACTTCTTGATTGAAGTGTTTAGAGCAACCCTTGATCAGTCCAAAGCATACGTGGGACATACAGCGGGCACTGCGATAATCCATCACCATCTCTGTCTCGGACTCTGAGATAAAATCAAAGGTGGGTGGTACCGCATCAGGGTACAGCTTCTTCACCTCAACATGGATGTATTCTTCTACATGTCGGATAAACTCGAAACAGGTATTGCTGTTGTTTAGGCTTGCAGCAGGAGGTAGTGAACGGAGCAGTTGTACAAACACCACTTCACCAAAGGTTTCTTGGAGCTTGTCGGCAGGGATTTCGGTCACCTTGCTTAGGTTAACGATAAGCTTGACCAAGTCTTTGTGGTCATAACTACCCACGCTGGTGTAGATACCTGATCGTTTGACAATTCAAGCACCTTATCTAGACCTCAAGGCCAAAGTTATCTTCGACGATCTCTAAAAATTCGGTGAAAATGATCCCTTTCATAATGCCGTCCTTAGCTAGGTTATGAAATAACTCTATCTTATAAAACAATTATTTAACAACTAAAAAATGCCCCCGAAGGAGCATTGATGTGATGCAGTTAAATTAAAGCTTGATTGCAAAGGACTCATAAGGCTTGAGCTCTATGTAAGTATCAAGCGCACTTACAGCTTCATAGTTGGCTACTAATGATTCACCTGATATGCCTTGTAGCTGCTGTGGAAGAGGAAGCTTTTGTTCTTGGTCACTGAAGTTATTGATGACAAGTATCTTGTGATCATTATCCTGACGAATATAAGCAAAGATGGTGTCGCTCTCTTCAAACACTGGAATAAAATCGCCATACACAATGACAGGATACTGCTTACGCAGGGCAATCAAGCGTTGGTAGTGATAGAAGATGGATTCTTTGTCAGACAGTGCATCCGCTACGTTTATCTCGCGATAGTTTGGGTTGACCTTGATCCAAGGCTCTCCACCTGTAAAGCCCGCTTGGCTCTCTGCTGACCACTGCATTGGGGTGCGAGAGTTATCGCGGCTGTTGGTATGTATGGCGTCCATCATGTGTTCGTGGCTGATTCCTGCACTGGTTTTCACGTCATAGAAGTTTAGGGTTTCTATATCGCGATATTCGTCTAGGAAGTCGAACTTCACATTGGTCATGCCGATCTCTTCACCCTGATAGATATACGGCGTGCCTTTCAAGAAATGCATGGTGGTCGCCAACATCTTAGCCGACTGAACTCTGTGCTCGCCTTCGCAGCCATATTTAGAGACCACGCGAGGCAAATCATGGTTATTCCAGAAAAGAGAGTTCCAGCCTCATCAGCTAGCTCTACTTGCCACTTAGTCAGCACCTGCTTGAACTTCTTAAGGTCTAGGTCGGTTGGGTTCCACTTATCACCATGTTTCCAAGTTAGCGTGATGTGCTCAAACTGGAAGATCATAGAGAACTCGTTGCGCTCTGGATTGCTGTACAGCTTTGCAATCTCAGGGGTTGCATCCCAGGTTTCGCCAACGGTTAGAAGGTCGTGCTTGCCAAAGGTTTCTTGGTTCATCTGCTGGATGAGGGGGTGCAGACGAGGGCCATTACCAGAGATGCCTTTATCGATCTCCTTACCGATAAGGTCGATAACGTCAAGACGGAAGCCACCGATGCCTTGGTCAATCCACCAGTTCATCATCTTATGCACTTCTTGTTGAACCTTAGGATTTTCCCAGTTCAGATCTGGCTGCTTTTTCGAGAACAGGTGGAAGTAGTATTGACCCGCTTCTTCGTCCCAATGCCAAGCAGGACCACCGAATACAGATTCAAAATAGTTGTTATCGCCTTTTTTAGGGATCTCATCTTTCCAGATATAGAAATCACGATACGGGTTGTCTTTGGATTTCTTCGCTTCAATAAACCAAGGGTGTTCATCCGAGGTGTGGTTAACCACTAGGTCCATTACCAGCTTAATATTACGCTGTTTCGCCTCTGCAATAAGCGCTTGCATGTCTTCTAGGTTGCCAAACTCAGGAGCGATGTCTTGATAGTCAGAGATGTCATAGCCGTTATCGTCCATCGGAGATTGATAGACAGGAGAGAGCCACAGTACATCAACGCCCAGTTCTTTAAGGTAGTCAAGCTTTGAGCGGATACCGTTTAGATCACCGATGCATCGTTATTTGAGTCACAGAAGCTGCGAGGGTAGATTTGATAGACGACCGCGTCATGCCACCACTGTTTTTTCATTTTTATCTGCCTTAGGGAATAGGTTAACTGAGATGAACTATATCCCTTGACTGACGCAGAAGATAATTGAAAATTTGGAGCTAGATATAAAATTTATTTATATCTTGGCAGTAGAAAAACGCCACCTAATCTTAGATTAGATGGCGCTTGTTATTCACGGTTTATCGAGCGGGTTTAAACTGAGCTTTGCGTAAGCGGTTTATTGTAGCCAGAGCGTCTAGCTTTCTTGGTTTTGCAAGGTCGCCGTTGTTTGGCATGCTCTGATGCCAGTTTGCATCTTTGAAGATGGTCTCGATTTCTTGGCCGAGATCCTTACTCCACCCTGGCAGTTGCGATACTTGAAAAAGGCTCCAACCTATGGCATTGATCTCGTTTGCTGTTTGTAGCTGTTCAAGGGCTGTGATATCAATAAATTCTTTACCAAGTCGTAGCGAGTCAGTGCCTTTTGCTGTGACGCGATACTTACCTTCAGCCAAAATAGTTTGTACACAGGCTCGATTGAATGAGCGCGGTGCGATATGAGTAAACGGTTTTTCTCCTTCACTCTTACGCTCGGTAGGGTGTTGGGCCACTACTTGCTTCGTTTTTTCGGTCACATCCAGAGCTTGATAGTCGTGCATTTGGATAACGTGATCGGCGTGATCAAAGTAGTCACCTGAACCGCCCATGACTATGATGCTGCTCACTCCAGCTGAGGTTTTTAGCTCGGAGATGCGATCCACAAGCGGCGTAATAGGCTCATCAGATTTATTTACCAGCGCCTGCATGCGTTCATCACGAATCATAAAGTTTGTTGCTGAGGTATCTTCATCAATCAATAGTGCTGATGCACCGGCCTCTAGCGATTCTTGTAACCATGCGGCTTGGGATGTTGAGCCTGAGGCGTCTTGTGTAGAGAAATCTGTAGTAGAGCGTCCCATCGGCAAGTGCGAAATGAAGTTGTCGATATTCAGGCTATGGATACAGCGGCCATCTTCGGCTCGGATCTTCATGCTCATAGGATCAGTGACGCAGTACTCACGACCGTCACCCGGGATATGGTCGTAGATAGCAAGCTCCACTGCATTTAGCAGGGTCGATTTGCCGTGAAAGCCACCACCAACAATCAGGGTAATGCCTTTCTTGATACCTAGACCTGACACGTCACCTCGGTTTGGTGTGTTTAGGGTAACCGTCATTGACTCAGGCGCTTCAAAAGGCACAGCATCTTTCATCGGAAGCTCACTGTTACCCGCAAGTCGAGGCAGGATAGCGCCGTTGGCAACAAAGCTGATAAGACCGTTTTGTTCAAGCTGAGAGCGTAGCGCATCTTGGTCTTCGATTACCTCACAATGCTCGGTGAAATCCTGCTGTGGCAGTTCGCGCCATAGGGTGGCTTTGCGGATGGACTTTGGCAGATAGAAGGTAAGCATGTTGATTGCCTTCTTGCCCAGCACAGAGCGACCTTCTGCTGGTAGGTTTACACGAAATCTAAGCTCGATGCCTTCTTCAGTAAATAGCACTGCGGTGTTGTCCAGCACGATCTGACCCGTTGTGGCGATAGAAACGTCGTTATCTTGCTTAGTAAACTGAGCCAAGCTGCGAGCAATGAAATCGCGCGCGGCAATCTGGTAGGGTGCTGATTTTTCTTTAAGAAAATCCAATCCAGTCACAGACCAAGGACGAACGACTCTCAGTCTTGATGGTGATGCATATGGGTCGCCTTGAACCTGATCGATATGGAGGGTGAAATCTTTAAAATCGTACTGGCCTTTGATTTGTTGATAGGCGCGGTAGTTTTTGTTTTTCGATTTTCTTGAGTTTAGAAATCAGCAGATCCATACGAGACTCTTATGCGATTGAATGAAAAGATAAAAACCCAGCATTGGCTGGGTTGTTTAGTCATTAGACCCTAATAATACTGTTTTTTCAGCGAATTGCTGAATAAGTTTGTATGGAGAGGGCTTGCCTGCTCAGAGCTTGTTCAAATTCTTTGCTATCAATCGGTGATTGGTACTTTTCACCCTCGGCAAACGGAGTATTGAACTGCATCAACCACTGTTCCTGCTCCTGAGTTTCTATACCAGTTAAGACAGGATCCAGCTTTAATTTTTCGATGATCTGCATTAGTGAGTATAGAAAGGCTCTATCTTCAGAGCTGTGTTGCAGGTTGTAGGTAAAGCTCTTGTCTATCTTGATACGCTTGAACGGACTGTGTTTTAGGTAACTGAACGAGGCGTGGCCGTGGCCAAAATCACTCATGGTTAGAGTGATCCCCATCTTAGAAAGATCATCCAATGCAGAACTTAGCGCTGCCTCGTTGGCCACTAGGTTCTTTTCTGATATCTCTAGTTCTATTGCGTCTGTTGGAAGCTTGAACTGGCTGAGATTGGTTTGCAGTATCTCAGGAAGCAGTTTAGAGGCAAATTGACTGGCACTTAACTTGATTGCAATGCGGAAATCAGGATTGTGCTTGCGCCACTTCACTGCGGTTTCCATCGCCTTATGCACTAAAAACTGACACATGGCATCGGCAAGATCGGCTGATCGCACATTTGATTGATAGAGAGCTCTGAGACTGAGCCAGAATAGGGTGCTCCCAATGTACGCTGGTGGTTGCGCTCTCCCAAAGCCCACTGTGCACAGATACCTGTGGCTGAAAATGCAGACTTAAGGTCTGGTCTCGCAACGACTCCATAAAGTAGCTTTCCATACGATTAAAGCGAGTTCCACTGTCGATGCTCGCTTCATCGAAGAACAAGATTCGTTTGCCTGACTCTTGCGCACTTTGCATTGCCTGTCTTGCTTGCACCGTCACGCCTAGATTACGCTGCCCCGCGTGGGGTTCGGTGACAGACACCCCAATATAGCTTGAAGCCTAAGGCTGTTTTCGCCCACTTGGAACTCTTGTGAGGTGGTGTCTAACACCCTTTGAATGGTGGAATCATACTGGCTGTTAGAGATGGGGTTTACTAGTGTATAGGCGATATCTGAACTGTGGGGACGGGCGACGATCTGTTTGAAATGACCGAGACGCCCTAGCTTCTCTTTGAGCTGTTTGATGACATTATCTAGCGCCTCCGCGCCGAGCTCTGTTTGTATCCTCGCACCATTGCTTATGCCTACATAGAAGACCGCTATCTCTTGGTTGTATAGGTCGGTTTGGTTGATCAACCGGTTACTCTCAAGCTCCCAAG
The DNA here is from genome assembly GCA_000830475.1 of Vibrio ishigakensis. Taxonomy (GTDB): domain Bacteria; phylum Pseudomonadota; class Gammaproteobacteria; order Enterobacterales; family Vibrionaceae; genus Vibrio; species Vibrio ishigakensis_A. Next base: position 462,024 of record BBSC01000002.1, read on the forward strand.
CTTTGGCGTTTAACAGACCACTGCCGATATCGTGGTATTGTTGATAATGCACCTCTCGTTCAAGCTGTTTTCTTCTAGAGGCCTCTTGGTCTAACTGATAGCTAAGGCTTGCAAGCTCAACGGTGCGATTGTGGATACGAGACATCAGCGCCTCGTTGTTGCGTTGTAACTTTTGGTTCTGGTAGATAACAGTAAGCTGTGCTTCGACAGAGTCTTTGAATACCGATAGCAGCTCTAATACCTGTGGCTTGAACTGGTTGGGCTTTACATCATGGATTGATAGGGTGCCAAAAGGACTGCCATTAGGCCAATGAATAGGGATGCCGAGGTAAGCGCGAATACCTAGGTTTACCACTGGGCTCTTCTTGTGCCAATCGGAACATTCCAGGGCATTCTTGATACGGAAGACTTTGTCGTTCTTTAAAACGGTTTCACAAAACTGTTCGCCGTTTAGTGGAAGCGCTGTACCGACACGATAAGGGTTGTTGGGGTTATGGTTAACGCAATACACTTCTAGCTGATTAGCTGACAATCGGTTTATTGAGGCGATGGGTACTCGAGAAAATTGTGCCAATATCTCAAGCATGTCCTGCCAAGAGCGGTAGGTTTTGTTCGGTATCTGCAGCTTTTGTGTATCAACCTAGGCATATAATCATCCTGTCCTTGAATGCTTACACACACGTATCGCCTTTTTAGTCCGAGTGCTTACCTAGACGATACGTATTGTCCATGTACTAAGGATAGTCGCCATGTGTTGAGGGGTAAAACTTAAGGGGTAAGTTTAGCCAGATCTTCGAGTGTAAACTCTTGCTCGTAATCCACACCGTCAAGTTCGAACCCGTTCAATTGCATGAACTCTTGTTTAAATCCTTGGTAGTCACCTAGTAGCGTAAAGTTCTCTGCGGTGAGGTTTGGCATGATCTCGTTAACGCGGGCTTGAACTTCCTCGCTAAGCTCAAAATCGTCCACACGAATCAAACGTTCCCCATCGACAACTGCTTCTGGATATAGCTTGTCTTGATAGAGACGGATCATCTGCTCAATCGGCGTTTCATGCACACCTTGCTCTTTCATCGCGCGATACAGAGAAATCACATAAGGGCAAAGGTTGGAATAAATACGCTCGCTTTGGTCACTAGCGCTTTACAGACCGCCGCGTATGCACTGCCACCAAAGGGAGCAAGCTTCAGATTAACCGCGTGGCTAGCTTGGTGCAGGTCAACCTTAGCGCGTCCTAGCGTACCTTGATGATAGATAGCGTGTGTAGACTCTGGGCCAATGTAAGAAAAGGCGATGCTTCTTGCATTGGGCGCGATGGCATCGGCGTTGATTAAGGTATCGATCCATTCTTGCCAATCTTCGCCGCCCATGACTCTTCGGGTCGACTCAATCTCTTCGCTACTGGCAGGCTCAAGGGTGTGCTCTACAAGTGTCTGTCTCGAACTCGATACTTGCGCCGTTTAATGATTCACCTACTGGTTTTATAGCAGATCGCCATAGGTCACCATCGGCTTAGGTCTCACGCCGGGGGCTAAGCTGTAAATAATGAGATCCACCCAGCCATCAAACTGCTCTTTAATGGCTTGCAGAACCTTAGCCTGATCTCAGGAGAGAAGGCATCACCAAGGATATTGGTTGCTATACGGCCTTGCTGCTCCGCTAATTCCTTAAAGTAGATGTTGTTGTACCAACCTGCTGTTCCGACGCCTTTTTCACTTGGTCCACGTTCGAAACTGACACTTATGGTGTTGGCTTTGGCATCACCAAAGCTAAGGGCAATGCGACTGGCAAGGCCAAATCCTGATGAACCGCCTAAGATTAATACGCGTTTTGGCAGATCGCTTTTAGGCGTGCCGCTACTAGCAGTTTTAACCGCTTCAATCTGATTGAGGATAGCTTGATTGCATCCGGCAGGGTGTGCGGAGCGAGCGACAACGCCTTTAATGCTTGGGCGGATTTTCATGGCTTAGTCTTGATAATTGGCGCAATATTCTCAGCAACAAATTCTGCAATCCATGGCTGAGCGTCTGGCTTGGGGTGCAGTCCATCTTGCATCATTAAGCTATCGTCTGTGATGATCTGTGCTAGAAAAAATGGGATAAGTGGCACAGATTTCTCTTCGCTTAGGGTAGGATAGAGTTGTTCAAATGATTGCGTATAGCGACGGCCGTAATTAGGCGGTACTTGGATCTGCATCAAGATAACCTCGGCGCCATTGTCGCGAGACAAATTAATCAGCTGAGTAAGGTTTTGCTTGATCAGATTTGGTGGGAATCCTCGTAAACCATCGTTAGCGCCAAGTTCTATCAAAACATAGTCTGGCTGATGTTGGTCAAGAAGCTGAGGGAGCCTTGCTAGGCCGTTGCCGGTGGTGTCTCCAGAGACGCTACCGTTGACCGTTTCTACCTCGACACCTTGGTGTTTGAGTTCATCAGAAAGAAAGGTAGGCCAAGCCTGATTTTGCGCCATTTGATAGCCGGAACTTAAGCTGTCGCCCAGCACGAGCAGAGTCGCACTTTGAGCCGTGAAGGAAAGAGTTAATAACAGTAAGGAAAACACACGTAACATGACCACATCCGTAATTCGAGCTGAATCGCTAACCAAAGTAGTTTCTACGAAACAAGAGCAATTAACAATCTTGCAGGACGTAAATTTAGACATAGTATCGGGCGAGAGCGTTGCAATTGTCGGTGCTTCGGGGGCAGGCAAATCGACCTTGATGACGCTACTGGCTGGATTAGATATCGGAAGCAGTGGTGAAGTGGAGCTGTTGGGAAACCCTCTATCTCATCTGAGTGATGAAGCTAGAGCCGAGTTAAGATCGGAATACATTGGTTTTGTATTTCAAAGCTTTCTACTTATTCCGAGTCTTAGTGCGCTGGAGAATGTGACCTTGCCATGTTTGTTGCGGGGCGAACCGGAAGATAAAGAGCGGGCGATTGAACTGCTCGGCTCCGTGGGCCTAGAAAAGCGCCTTGACCATGTGCCATCTCAGCTCTCTGGAGGGGAACAGCAACGTGTGGCGCTGGCTCGAGCTTTATGCTGAGACCAAAGATCCTGTTTGCCGACGAACCTACGGGGAACCTCGATCAGCACACGGCGCAGAATATCATTGAGCAGTTGTTTGCCTTGAACAAGCAGCACGGCACTACGCTGGTAATGGTCACCCATGATAACGCTCTAGCGGCACGATGTGACCGAGTTTTTACCATGCAAGCGGGTGAGATCACCTCTGAAACGCACTCAAAAAGCGCTCAGGAGGCTTGATGCAACAGGTAGAAACTACGTCTCCTCCCACTCAGAGCCTGAATCTTAACAGGCGTTTGTTGGCATGGAGCTTTAAGGAGATACGCTTTGGACAGTTGTGGCCGATATCTGTGGCTCTAACCCTGATCATTGCGTGTGTATTTGCCCTTTCTGCTTTGGCGGAGCGGATGGAGCAGGTCATCGTTAAGCAAGGCAAAGATGCGCTGACTGCGGACCTTGTTTATCGTTCTTCCAACCCCATCCCTGAATCTTTGATTGCAAAAGCTGAGTCAAGTGATGCTGAAATGGCGAGCATGGTGTCCTACGCCACTATGGCGTTTAGCGACCAGGACATGATGCTAGTGTCGGTCAAGGCAGTCGATGATGCGTATCCTTTGCGCGGCGAGCTGATATTAAACGATGGTAGTCAGAACCAATCGCATGTGGCGCCTGGGCAGTTGTGGCTTGATGAGCGAGTCATATCGGCTCTAAAGGTCAATGTGGGTGACATTGTCACTATTGGCGATGCTGACTTGACAGTCTCGGGACGTATCAGCCAAGAGCCGGGCTTGACCTTTAATCCGTTTCAACAGATGCCGAGCGCTATGATTCACGCTAGTGACGTCGAGCGCACTGGCGCACTGCAGATGGCTCTAGAGTGCGTTATCAGCAATTCTTTGTTGGTGAAGATGCCGTGTTGCAAAATCTAAAGCAAGGCATAGAGCTTTCACCGAGCGATAGATGGCGAGACCATAATTCTCGCAGTCGCACGGGTGATATGTTTACTCGAACCACACAGTATCTGTCTCTGACGGTTGCCATCGTGGTGATTATGGCGGCAACAACCTTGGTTCTTACCTGTCAGCACTACGTTAGTGGCAGGGGTACCACGGTGGCAATGCTCAAGAGTATTGGAGCAAGCACTAAATGGATTGGTCGCTGGCTGCTGATTCAGGTGTTGCTTCTCATCTCAATAGGAATCCTTTTTGGTACAGGTATCGGCTATTTACTTGAGGTGTTATTGAGGGTACCGCTAGGTGGGCTATTGCCTGACCCTTTACCAAGTTATGGCATGTTACCGACAATCATCTCTATCTCAACCTGTGTCCTGATTGGTATTCCTGCGCTTGGCATTCCAATGCTGAATCTTTTAAAGACCCCTGCAACGAATGTTCTTCAGCCTTCTGAGCCAGACTACGGCAAAAGCTGGTGGCTAGTGTTGGTTCCTCTTGTGCCGATGGCTATTGTCTACGCCAATAACACCTTGGTATGGATAGTCCTTGCAGGCATGGTATTGCTGTTTGTGCTTTTGGCCGTAATGGCAGTGTTAGTATCTCGCTTGATAGGGCGAGCCAAGCTAAAACCTGCTATGGCTCTTGCAGTGAGTCGTCTCAACCGCTCTTGGATGGCCAGTGGTCTTCAGTTCGGTGCGTTAGGCTATCTCTTATGCTCCTTGCCATAGTCTGGCTGGTCAGAACCGATCTTTTACAAGACTGGCAAAGCACGCTACCACCGGATGCGCCAAACGCCTTCGCCATTAATATTGCGCCTTATGAGGTTGAAAACTATCTTGGCCAGATAGATGAGCAGGGGATCAATCGCTCTGAGGCCTATCCGATCATGCGTGGACGCCTGAGTGAGATAAATGGTGAGAATGCGCGTGAGCGTGAAACCAACGGCGATACCGATGCCACTAGAAGGGAGCTTAACTTAACTTGGCACAAGGGGTGCCAGTTCACAATGAAGTGCTTTCTGGTGACTGGGGCAGGCCTGATGGTGTGTCGGTAGAATCTGAAGTAGCAGAGGCATTGAACCTAAAGCTTGGCGATACACTTGTGTTTGTTATCAATAGTCAACGAATCGAAGCTGTGGTCAACTCCATCCGTAAGGTAGAGTGGCGTGAGATGAAGCCAAACTTCTATTTTATTTTTGCACCAGAGTTGGTAGCAGAAATCCCAGGCGCTTACATGGTCTCATACCGACTTGAAGACAAAGATGACGCCTTTATTCAGCAACTGTCCGCCAGTTTTCCTACTGTTAGCCTTCTAGATATCAGGAAGATGGGTGTAAAGATCCAGCAACTGTTAGAGCAAATTGTCTGGTCTATTACTGTATTGGCTGTGCTTGGCGTGATTGCTGGTCTACTTTTGATCTTTACCCTTCTGAGACTCAGCATTGCGCAAAGACAGATGGAGATCCGTTTGTATCGTACGCTTGGGGCCAGTAAAAAACGCATATCGACCACGCTGTGGTGTGAGTATGGTTTGATGGCACTAATTGCGGGGATAATCGCCAGTATTGGAGCCGATGCCAGTGTCGCAGGGTTGCTTCATTTTGGGTTTGATCTTTCACCAAGAATTCATCCACAGCTTTGGTTTGTTCTACCGATCTTGACCTTTGTAGTATTGGCGCTAGTTGTGAATAGCTTGATCAGGCAACTTCTGATCCCAGTCAAAAATGGTGCACTATAGCCCCGTCATGAAAGCTGAGGGATGTTTCATGAAACCTAGTGTTAACTGATAGAAGTGACAGCTGTTAACATTTGGGGATAAAGTGAACTGTGCGATATTATCCACACCAATTGTGGATAAGTGTCGGGATAACTATGGATAAAGGGCAGGCATATCTAGGTTTGCCCTTTATTTTTGGGCTTTAACGGCACTTCGTTATGCACAAACACAGAAATGTTAAATTTGCAGGAAATCGGTCAAGCACTTTTTTTAAATTTTAATGAAAAAGAAGTTGTTATAAAAAGTGACATTAATCGTACGCTGAGTCGAAAAATTTCAGCCATGAAACATACTCTTGAGTACTTGTATTTCGCTTAGTTGGTACAAAACGAATCCTTTGCCCTGGTCTGGCTTGAGCGAGTTTAGAGATATCCATACGCGCCACCTGACCCAGCTTATGGTAGCCACCTATGGTTTGGCGCTCACACAACATGATAATAGGTTCACCACTCGGTGGGATCTGAATAGCGCCTATAGCTATGGGCTCAGAGATTAGATCTATCTTGGGTATTTGTATTGGATCTCCCTTAAGCTGATAGCCCATCTTGCTGGCGGCAGGCTTATGACAAAGCTATGCTGAAATAGCTTGTCATACTCACTCTCATCAAAAAGTGGAGCTTGAGAACCGGCAATGACCCTTAGTTCCACCTCTTGAGCGTACTCAGGAATAAAGGCAGGGCTTACCGAGGTCTCTTTATGAATGCCGATATTCTTGCACGAAGATAAAACGTCTTCTTCCGCCAAGGGACTGCCATTTTTATTTAGGCCGCCCAACTTGTCTTTTAACACAGTGGCGCAACTGCCTAGGGTTAGTGGTACGTCAAAGCCTCCGGCTATGGCGAGATAGTTTCGCAGCCCCTCTCTAGATGGCAACAACTTGATTATGTCATTGGCATTTACTCGATAAGACTGCCAGCTCATGACAGGCTCACCATTAATTAAGACATTATTCTTAGCGCCTGTGATGGCAATGGTGTTTTCCTTTAATACCTTTGCTTCAAAACCACCAAGCGTTATCTCAATCGCTGGGCTGTTATATGGATTAGCTAAGAGTTTATTTGCCCAATTAAAAGCATATTCATCTGCCGCACCACCTTGAGTAATGCCATAGTGGGCGTGATTGGTTCTGCCTAAATCTTGCAGGCTGGTTCCAGAGTGGGCTTTGAGAATTTGAAGGCAAGGGTTCACATCTCGCCTCCAAGCGTTAGGTATTCAGAACGATTGATTGCAACGAACCTAATTTTGTCACCCACCTGAATACGACTGATCTGTTTATTATTTGGGGTATACAGCTCTAATGGGGTTCTACCGATAATATTCCATCCTCCAGGGGAGGTGTCTGGATAGACGGCCGTTTGTTTACCTGCGATGGCGACACTGCCTTTGGGTACCGACGCTCTTGGTGCGTCTCGGCGAGGAAGTTGCAACGCTTCTGGAACCTCAGCCATAAAAGCAAATCCTGGAGCGAAGCCCAAAGCGTAGACCTGATAAAGCTCAGAGCTGTGAATAGACGCCATCTCCTGTATCGATAGGCCTCGGTATAAGGCGATATCAAGGCAGGTTTCTGGTCCGTAATAGGTAGGGATTTCAATAACGCGTGCTTCTGAGCTAGATGTGGTTACTGTGCCTGCTAAGGTCAAGACCTGACTGATCTCTGCGATAGCTTTATTGACATCAAAGTTAATCGGAGCAAATTCCAGAAGCAAGGTAGTATAGCTTGGAACCGCTTGCACCAGCCTGCTCTATAGTGCTGTAACAGATGCTCACGAGCCTGATTAATAAGCGGCGGTAAGTTAAGATCTATGGCTTCAGAAAATCGGATCAGAAAGCAAAATTCACCGACTGGTTCTATGGATTTAAACTGCATCGATAAGGCTCTTACCTTGGCGGTTATCTCAACGGCAATTGGATTGTCTCCGTGAACGCATAGGGTATCGGCTTGCAATTTAATCTCATCTCCCTCAATCGATTTAAAGGATCTATTGTGCAACATGGCTTCCACTTGATGTTTTATCTCTTCCCACTCATGCATCACAGAGCCTTCCATTGTGCGCGGTGAGAGCAACCCATTACTGAGGTAGCGTCTGTCGATAAAGCTTCTTTTATAAGAGTGACGCCATGTTCTTTGGCAAGGTGGTCATAGTTATGGTTTTGGGTAGCCAAGATCATTAGCGGCAGCCGGAGAGTTTTAGCTGCGACTAATAGAGCCTCAAATATGGATTGGTCGCCCATCATATCGTTGTAGAGCGCCCCATGGGGTTTTATATAGTCCACCTTAGTTTGATGAGCCTTACAAATGGCATCCAGTGCGCCCGTTTGATAAAGAACAGCATTGGTTATCTCTTGCGGTGTATAGGTAATTGAGCGCCTGCCAAATCCTTGCAGGTCGTGATAGCTAGGGTGTGCACCGATGGACACCTGATGTTGCTCGGCGAGAGAAACCGTATGTTGCATTATGTTGGGATCGGAGGCGTGGAACCCGCAAGCAATGTTTGCCATGTCCACCATAGGCATTACCTTATCGTCATTACCCATGTTCCAGGCGCCGAAACTTTCACCCATATCGCAATTTAGCTTCATTTTTCTCTCTAAGTTGTTGTTTATATGACCTTATATACGCACAAGTATAAAACGAACTTTGCGAAAAGTGATGTCATTCCTTAATATAGTCAGCAGAACGAATACAAAAGAGTTGGTAATGGAATGAAAGTATTAGTGACAGGCGGTATGGGCTATATCGGTAGCCATACCTGCATTCAACTTATCGAGGCGGGAATGACTCCAATCATTTTCGACAACCTATACAACAGTAAAGCGAGTGTGATTGGACGTCTAAAAGAGGTTACTGGTCAGGATATCGAGTTTGTTCAAGGGGATATCCGCGATCGTGAGCTGATGGTAGAAACCCTATCAAAATTTGAGATTGATGCTGTTATTCACTTTGCTGGTCTTAAGGCTGTAGGTGAATCAGTAGAGAAGCCACTCGAGTATTACGATAACAATGTAAACGGAACGCTAGTCTTGGTCGACGCAATGCGTGAAGTGGGCGTTAAGCGACTGGTATTTAGCTCATCTGCTACCGTTTATGGCGACCCACATACTGTGCCAATTACTGAAGATTTCCCAACCAGTGCGACAAACCCTTATGGTCGCAGTAAGTTGATGGTTGAAGAGTGTTTAACCGATTTCCAAAAAGCCAACCCTGATTGGAGCATTACGCTTCTTAGATACTTTAACCCGGTAGGGTCACACCCAAGCGGTAAGCTGGGTGAGGATCCTCAAGGGATCCCTAACAACCTTATGCCGTTTGTTGCTCAGGTTGCTGTTGGTCGTCGTGAGTTCCTATCTGTGTTTGGTGATGACTATCCAACTCCTGACGGCACAGGTGTTCGTGACTACATTCACGTTATGGATCTATCAGACGGCCACATAGCGGCACTACAGAAAGTAGGCAACCGTGATGGTCTTCACGTATTTAACCTTGGAACCGGTAATGGCTCCAGCGTTTTAGACATGGTTAAGGCGTTTGAAAAGGCGAGCGGCAAAACCATTGCTTATAAGATTGCGCCGCGAAGAGCAGGGGATATTGCTGAATGTTGGGCCGATCCTGCTAAAGCTGAGCAGGAACTTGCGTGGAAAGCAACCCGTAGTCTGGAAGAGATGACCAAAGATACTTGGCGCTGGCAATCGGAAAATCCGAATGGTTACCCTGAATAATTCCGAATAAACGATGAATTAAATTCCCCACTGATTGATACAATATCACCGAAGTTAAGTTTCGGTAGAGCCGAAGTAATTAGTATCTTGAATCAGGTGGGGAAATAATGGAATTAGCGTTAATTGTTACGTTTATCGTTTCATGTGTATTGATGGTCACAAAAGAAATCAAAGCAAACCGATAAACATTTGATAGCTGTATCTTTTCAATTACAATTTTTAGCTACAAAGTTATCCGAATAGTAAGCCAACTCTGTGAGTTGGCTTTTTAGTTTCTGGGATTTAGTCAATAATCTCAGTATAAGCGATAAATAAGGAAGTTAATGAGCAGTCCCATCACTTTAGAAGCTATGCATATCCTCGATGCCATTGAGCGTCGCGGCAGTTTCTCTTCTGCCGCCGAAGAGCTTAGACGCGCCCCTTCGTCACTGAGCTATCAGATCCAAAAGCTTGAGCAAGAGTTGGATATCATCATCTTCGACCGCTCTGGCCATAAGGCGGAGCTAACGCCTGCAGGTAGGCTGCTGCTCGAGAAAGGTAGACTTATCCTTGCGGCTACCGACGAGATGGTGAGAGAGGCGAATAGCATCGCCAACGGCTGGGAGCTTGATTTGACCATCGCCTTTGATGGTGTGATCCCTATTAATCACTTTTTTCCGCTGGTGGATAAACTCGCTGACAAGAGTAAAACAAGGCTTAAACTGCAAGAAGAGATCTTGGCGGGTAGTTGGGAAGCGTTAAGCGACGACAGAGCCGACATACTTATCGCGCCGCAAACAGGCTGGGTACTTCCGGAAGCAAAAACAGAGGTTGTAGGTAGCATTGGGTTTACTTGGGTTGCCGCGCCTGATCACTTTGTACATAAGCGCGCGGGAGAGTTTGATATAGAAGCGCAGACCCGATATCGCGTCATTGCTATTGCCGATTCAGCAAGAAGTAAACCGGCGCGCAGTATTAATGTCCTGGAGAAGCAAGATAGGCTAACTGTGACTAACTTTGCGGCCAAACTAGAAGCGCTTGAACAAGGTCTTGGCATAGGCACTTTGCCAACACACATTGCAAGGCAAAAGATATCCGAAGGCACGCTGGTGAAAATCGAAGGCAGTGAAGAGCTCACCGCTCCTGTAATTATGGCGTGGAAGCGTAACCAAATGGGCAAGGCAAAGTCTTGGGTGATACGAAACTTATCTAAGATCTGTCATTTCGAATTTAGTTAAAACAATGCCGGCAATCGCCGGCATTGTTTTGTTTTAAGCTTTACTTGGAACAAGCTTATCGATGAGCTTATTACCAAATACATTGAACATGGCGCCAAGCACTATTAGGCTGCCACCAAGGTAGGTCCAAAGCGATGGAGTCTCGTTGAATATCCAAACCCCAAGGGCTGCAGAGAAGATGATTTGCACATACGAGTACGCAGAGGCTTGTCCTGCTGATTGGGTTTGCATCGCTTTGGTGAGACCAAGTTGACCAATCTGAGTGAAAATACCCACCAGTATCAGCATCAACACAATATCAAAGCTTGGTACCACAAAATCGTTCCAGGTCAGTAGCAGTGATGCAGGTAAAGCCACAAGCGGGAAGTAGAAGATAATAACTGAGCTATCTTCTGTTCGGCTCAGTCTTCTCACTATCACGTAAGCGATAGAACTGCCCATGGCACCAAGCAAAGCGATAAGGATACTGAATGTCGGTAGACTCTCGGTGCTGCCAGCTTGCATATTGGGCTGCACGATCACAAACAGGCCAAGAAGGCACAGTAAAATACAAACCACAGTCGGCAGTTTGATTGCTTCTTTTAAAAATACAAATCCAAGTATGGCGGTAAATACTGGGTGCACATATTGAAGTATGGTCGCTTCCGCTAATGGCAGGGTGGTAACGGAATAGTACACGCACATCAGAGCATGGTGCCAACAATGCCGCGAAGGGCCAATAACTTCTTGTTATTGCCCCAAATAGAGATGCCTTTTCGTTTTACATCAAGATAGCTGATGATAAGGGAGACAAGGGCACGGGCGGCAACAATCTCGAAAACGGGAATGCCATGGTTTGAGACGTATTTTACGCACGCAGACATAAGCGCAAATCCGAGAGCGGACAAGAGCATAAAGCGCACGCCAGAAGGGAGCATGGTATCAAGGTTCATAATGGTTATTGTCTGGGGGTGACAAAAAAGACGCGTTATAAAACGCGTCTAACGATAGGGTGTTTAGAACGCCTTAGGTGCGTAACCTGTCATTGCTTTAAGTTGCAGTGCTTTACCCAACTTAGTCATTGGGTGAACCACGATCAGCCTTTAACACGGCGCTTTAGTTTACCCATATCCGCTTGCTCTTCCTTAGTGATCTCGCGAGAAAACGCCATCGCTTTAATAGCCTTGCTCTCTTTGTTCAGATCGTAGCTTTGTTTGTGTTTTAGAGAACTAGCTTTCTTAGTTAGCTTTTCAATCTCGTCAGTGAACTTGCTAATCATCTCATGATCTTGACGTGATTTAGCCGCATCAAGTTTACGATTACATCTGTCGATGCGATTGTGAAGGTTTTGCAGCTCTTGCTTAGTAGACATCTCTATATTCTCGGTTGATCAGGGAAAGGGCGCAGAGTGTAGCACAGCGCCCACTTATTATCAGGCAAATTAATCAGTTATCACCTTAATGGTAGCCTCATTTCTGCCATACCTTCTTCAAAATCTACCTCTACGCTAAACCCAAGGGCTTTAGCTAGGCCTATCATGCCGCGGTTGGTCGGCATGGTAACGCCTCTAGACGCTTGAGCCCCTTATTTTTGCTGTGGGTGATGGCTGCTTGCATGAGTATTTTACCTAAACCTATGCCTTTTTTATCAGAGCGGATCAGCACCGCAAACTCAGCGGTATTGGTGCGTATATCTGAGATTATCCGAGAGACGCCGATGATTTCATCCTCCACTACCGCAACTAACGCCATCTCTCGGTCGTAATCGATTTGGGTTAGGTTGCTACTGCCATATGGTCAAACTCTCCCACATCACTAAAAAAGCGCTTGTAGAGGTCTTCTTTACTCACCTTAGAGATAAACTCTGCATGAGAAGGCTCATCTTCGGGTTTAATAGGTCGAATCAAAGCAAGACTTTGGTCCTTGAGCTGGATCTCTTGCTCCAGTTCGATTGGGTAGGGTCTGATTGAGAGTCTAGAGTCGGTTTCAGAGGTCTCAATCCAACCATCCACAAAACTAAGCTCGCCTGTAGGGCTAAAGGTCCCAGCGAGGCTGACCCTGTCTAGCTTTGGAATATCTACTACTAGCTGTGAGAATGAGACTAGATTTCGGGTGAGCTCGTTGAACATCTCTTCTCTAAGGGGAGAAAGCTTATGTTCGCGCAGCCCGTTCTTTATAAGTGTCTGAGCCAGTTTCTGGTTTAGAGGTGGCAATCCTATGGTGAGATTCTCATCGCTGATTTCATCACTTTTTCCGATGGCTATTACGGCGCCAAAGGTAGGGTCGTTGTACATGATAAGGTTGATATGGATTGGTGCCATTAAGGTGGTGAGTGTGATGTCATAATCACCCAGTATCTGTTCGGTTGTTTCTCGAGACAGGGTTCGCGCCTCGGAGCCGATAAGCTCAATAGTGCGTTTGATCTGATGCGCTGGCTTGGTAATAGAGAGTGGGGTCTCCATTAGCTGCACCTGAGTGGCTCGGTAACGCACTAAGTGCATAAATGCCATTATGCTGCTCTCTGGGGTGCGATAGGTCGGTATGCCTGCCTTGGCGAAGTGCTTTCTAGCCTCGGCTGCACTGCTTTCACCCAGCCAGTTGGTGAGGAGATTCACTCTGCGCCTATGTGGGTGAATCTTGTACTTCTCGATAAGGCTCGTCGCAACGTCCACTGGATCCGCCAGTGCTGATGGGCTGTACATGACCAAGATGACATCAACGCTTTGATCCTCCATTAGAATATCAAACGCTTTCTCTATTTTGTTTGTCTGTCCGTCACCAGATATATCGACTGGGTTTTGTTGCCAGCCAACTTGGCCGGTTAGCGATTTTAGAGACTCTTGGGTTTTCTCAGACAGCTCAGCGAGTTTTCCTCCGAGTTGGTCTAGGGTATCTGTCGCAATCACTCCAGGGCCAGAACCGTTGGTGATGATAGCCAGACGTTTGCCTTTAAGTGGCACTGAGTGGGTTAGGGTTTCGGCGGCTGCAAATAGCTCGTGTGTGGACTTTACCCGAAGCAAACCACAACGCTCGAAGGCAGAATCGTAAACCAGATTTAGAGACTTATCTCCGCCATGATGCTGCATTGAGAGGGCTTTTGCTGTGTCGTTACGTGCGCCTTTGAGCACCAAGATACGTTTATTGCGGGCACACGAGCGAGCAGCCGAGATAAAGCGCCTAGCATCTTTAATGTGCTCGACGTAGAGTAAGATTGCCTCGGTTTTGCTGTGCATCGCCAGATAATCAATGACCTCTGATACGCTTACATCGGCCATGCTACCAATAGATATATAGGCTGAGAATCCAATGTTTTTCTCTTTTGCCCAGTCTAGTACGGTACTGCCAATAGCAGCAGATTGTGAGACAAAAGCGATCTTTCCGGGTGAAACGGAACAAGGGGAGAGCGAAGCATTGAGGTTTGCCCAAGGAAGAACCAAGCCGAGACTGTTTGGACCAAGGACTCTCACTTTAAACTCCCTAGAAAGTGCCCGCAGCTTTAGACTCTTGTTTGTTGTAAACGCTATTGGCGATCACTACCGCGACTTTTACGCCGGCGTTTTGCAGGTCTTGAAACAGGTCCTCACTGATAAAATCTTCAATACAGATAATGGCGAGTTCGGTATTAACAGGCAGACTTTGTATATCAGGGTAACAAAGGATACCTGCAACGGAAGCGTGCTTAGGGTTGACCGGCAATATGGTTCCGGTGAAATCACCGCCCAAGAGATTCTTGATAATGACGTTACCCGGTGAGAAAGGTCGATTTGAGGCACCAATGACGGCGACACTTCGAGGATTGAAGAGAGAGTCCATAGATAAAGAGTCCGTAGGCGATGACGTGATTCTTCAATATTAAGGCAATTCCCATGGGGTTTGAGGCGTATTTGTTAATACTGGGTAAAATGTGCGCTTTTGATCACATGCATTTGCATAATCCTTGGGTTATCCCCTTGATTCTCAAACAGAAGATGGCATGATTTTGGTTAACATCATGTATCGAGTATTCCAAAAATGAAAAAAACAGCCATCATCTCATTAGCGCTTCTACTGGCAGCATGTAGTTCAAGCGATGAATATCAAACTGAAGTTCAATCTGAAAGCTATCAAGAACAGTATCAAACTGAGCAGGTAGCAGAGGAATCTAGCGAAGCAATTGAAGAACAAGATGCAACTGCAGAGGCTAGCGAAGCACCGGTTGTTAAAGAGCAAGACGCTATCGTAGAAGAGGAAGTGGCACAAACTGAACCAAAAGCAGAAGAAACAACTGAAGAAGTTGCAGTTTCTAGCGCACCTAGCCAGGGTTTTGCGATACAATTAGCCACACTTTCTGATCATGACAAAGCGGTGAAGCTTGCACAAAGCTTTAAAGCCGAATTGCCAATGTGGCTTCAGTCTAAAGTGGTGGGTGAGAAGCAGGTTTACTCTGTACTAATGGGCGATTTTGGTGACTATGATCAAACCAAATCGACAATCGCTTCTCTTCCTCAAGAACTACAAATGCTGAAGCCATTTGTGAAAAACTTTACAGATAAAGAGCTTGCGGACGCTGAGAAGTTTGAAGCGATCCAATAAGCGCTAGGTTACAAATACAATGACAAAAATAAACGTTCTTCTGCTGTGCGGTGGTGGTTCATCTGAGCACGAGGTTTCGCTTGTATCGGCAGATTACGTGCAGCAACAGCTAGGTTTAACTGCAGAATTACAAGTGACGCGAGTTGAACTGCTCGAGAACACTTGGGTGACTCAAGACAAGCAAGAGTGTTATCTAGACATCCACAGTGCCGAGTTGGTTGTGGGTGAAACGCGTTCGAAAGTGGACTACATTGTGCCGTGTATTCATGGCTATCCAGGTGAGACGGGAGATATTCAATCTTTGCTAGAGCTTTCTGGTATTCCGTATTTTGGTTGTGGTCCTGAAGCGAGCTCTAATAGCTTCAATAAGATCACCTCTAAACTGTGGTATGACGCCATAGATGTACCTAACACCCCATATCTGTTCCTAACTCAAAATAACGTACAAAGTGTTGAAAAGGCAGAAAAAAGCCTTTGATGAGTGGGGAAGCCTATTTGTAAAGGCGGCCCGTCAGGGCTCATCGGTAGGTTGTTACAAGGTAACGGAAAAGCAAGGTGTTCAGCAAGCGATTGAAGATGCGTTTGGCTATTCGGAGCAGGTGCTGGTTGAAAAAGCGGTAGTCACTAGAGAGCTAGAGGTTGCAGCCTATGAGTTTGAAGGTGAGCTTGTGATCACGCCCCCGGGTGAGGTTATGGCGCCGTCAGATACTTTCTACTCTTATGAAGAGAAGTACAGTAGCGACAGCATTCTACTACTGAGGTAGAGGCTAAGGGTTTGAGTGATGAGCAGCTTAGCCAAATTGCTGAATATTCTCGTCGTGTATTTGTACAGATGGGCTTAAAAGACCTGTCCCGTATCGACTTCTTCTTAACGGACAATAACGAGATCTACCTAAACGAGGTAAATACCTTCCCGGGTATGACCCCGATCTCTATGTTCCCTAAGATGCTTATCAACAACGGTCACGATTTCGCTGCCTTCTTGGCACAAGCGATCAAACGTGGCGTTAGTCCCAAGGCTTAATCACCTTAAACTTAAGCCTTTCTTGGTCTGCCAGTACCTGTTTGCCTAGGTACTGTGCAGGCATTGCAGGGCTGACCCAGCGTCCAAAGTCCGTAATATCTGAAATATGATAGCCTTGCTTTGCAAGTTCTTTAGCTGCACCTACACGCGCAGACTGTCCGGTAAATTGCACATCCACTTTTAATTGATCCTCAACCGCTCTAAAGACTCGATAGATGGATGAGGCATCCAGCGCCATATCACCAATGTTGCCGTGGCGATCGATTCTGCGAAATACTGGGCCTAGGTGTTCAGGTACCATCAAGATCCAGCTTCGCAAGATGTCACTGCTAGCCGGTGAGAGCTGATAGGTTTTATCACCAAAGTGAATTTGATAGCTTTCGCTCTCTTGTAGTTGTTCGAAGGATAGGGATCTTAGTTCGCTACGTTTGAGTGCACATTCAAACATCACCGACAGAAGGGCGACATTCCTTAGTTGCTTGAGTGTGCTATCGCTACTGAGTTGCTGTTGAAGTTCTTTAAGGTGATTGGCATTGAATGCACTGGCTTGTTTGGCATCACCTTTCTTGTCTAATCTAGTTTGCGCCATGATCATTTTGATAGAGCGATGATTACAAGGGTCAGGAAACTCGTGGAAGCGGTGCACTAATCCTATAGTGATGGCCATACGTTTTATGGTGGCGTATTTACGAGTCTGAGTTTGCTTCTCTAGAAATAGGCGCACACCTGTAGTTGAAGCCGGAAGGGCACTGACTTTCTTCAGTTGGCAAAACTCCACCAAGTGATTCCAGTCATTCATCATGGAAAGCAAAGAGTTTCGGCTGTACTGATTAGCGGTAAGTTTATCGAAATCTTCTACCGTTACACTGCTATTGAATAGGCGGGAGCTTATCTTTTTAGCATCTGGGTCTGTAATTGGGATACACTTCTTTCTCATAATGCACTATAACTAATAATGTTTGGTCTCTTGAATATATACCAGAATGTGCCTATTAACAAAGACTTATCTCGATGTTCAGGTCTATCAAGGAGAGAAGGCTGCTACGATTTGGTTCTATATATTCTTGCGTGTGCTTATTTGTGGATTAACTAAGCAATCCGAATTGAAAATAATAAGCAGACGCTGAGGTTTAGCATAAAGGGTGTTAAAATTGCACTAACAAACACGCAATAAGGTATGAGTATGAGTCTCGTATATTCAACAGAAGTGGGCCGTATTAAGCCTGAAGAAGAAAAAGTAGAACGCCCAAAGGGCGATGGAATTGTTCGTATTCAGCGCCAAACTAAGGGCCGCAAAGGTAAAGGCGTTTGCTTAGTAACAGGTCTGGATCTTGACGATGTCGGACTAAAATTGATGGCGGCAGAACTTAAAAAAGTATGTGGATGCGGTGGCGCGCTAAAAGATGGCGTTATCGAAATTCAAGGTGACAATCGCGAGAAAATCAAAGCACACCTTGAGAAAAAAGGCTTGAAGGTTAAGTTAGCCGGCGGTTAATCGGAGCCTAGAATGAAGAAAGCCCCTGACATGCGTCAGGGGCTTTTTGTTTGCCGGTTCGCTATTACATCAACACCAGGTAAGCGATAAAGATAGTAGACAGACCGTAGATGATTGGGTGAACCTCTTTACCACGGCCAGCAACAATCATAGAAAAACTGTAGCTGATAAAGCCCATAGCCATACCGTTTGCTGGAGAGAAGCTAAGGATGGTGAACATGATAGTGAAGAAGGCTGCAATGCGAGACTCTTTTTGTTCCCACTGAATGTTACCCAAGCGTCCTACCATGTAGATACCAACAACAACCATAGCCGGCGCTACGATAGCGGTAGAGAAAATAGAGAAAAGTGGGTACAGGAATAGGGATAGTAAGAACAGACCTGATACTACTACTGCAGCAAGACCAGTCTTCGCACCTTGTGAAGAGGCGATACCTGACTCAGAGAATGCAGTAATCGAGGTTGTGCCAAGCACAGTACCGATAACTGTACCGCCCGCATCAGCGACAAGTGCAGATTTAGCGTTTGGCACTTTACCGTCTTTATCGATAATACCTGCATCGCGACCAACACCTACGATTGTGCTCAGACCGTCGAAGAAGTCGACGATAAAGAAGATAATGACGATAAACAGCAGGTCAAACAGTTTATCTGCGGTGAAGGCTGAGAAGTCAAAGATAGCGCCAAAGCTCGGAGCTAGGCTCGGTGGTGCAGAAACCAGTGAATCTGGGATAGGTGCGTTAGCAGTGCCTAGCATCATATCAGCCACAATCGTTAGTACGATGGAAGATACGAAAGAGATAAAGGTCGCTAGTTTGATGTCGCGGATCATACACCCAAGAGCGATAAAGATACTGATATAAGCAATCAGAACCTGTGGGTCTTTGATGTTACCCATGCTTACTAAGATGATTGGGTTAGAAACGATAATGCCAGCGTTCTTTAAGCCTAGGAAAGCAATGAACAAACCAAGGGAGACTGTGATGGCGAGTTTCAAATCCTCTGGGATCGATTCAATCATGGTCTTACGAACCTTGGTCATAGAGAACGCAAGGTAGATAATACCTGACAGGAAGATACCAAATAGGGCTTCGTTCCACAGTAGCGCTACAGAGCCACTAAATAGCATGCCTTTAAAGAAGCCGTTCATGCTCATACCAGGTGCGAGCATTACCGGGTAGTTACCAAATACACCCATGATTAGGGTTGCAACAGCCGCTGCAATCGCTGTTGCGGTGAAGATAGCACCACGGTCCATTCCAGGAATATCGCCCAGAATTGCTGGGTTAACGGCTAGGATGTAGCTCATTGCCAAAAAGGTGATAAATCCAGCATACAATTCAGTACCGATTGTGGATTTTCTTTGTGCAACTTTAAATTGGCGTTCAATCAGTGATTGTTCACTGTTTGGTGCTTGAAGGACCGTTTCTTGACTCACGATGTAACCTTTTTACTTAGATAAAAATACACCGAAGCCATAGCGTGCAGACTGGATAAAACTGTAGTCTCAGAATTAGGTTCCGAGGTAGAAACGAGAGGTCCAAATCACCTCACATATACAGCTTCGATATGTAAATTGGCGCGTATAGTAAACGTTTGCGTGAGTATTTCAAGCTAATTTTTGAACAGTTCAAGATCTCCTTGATTTGGCAACAACTAAGGTGCAAATATTCAAACTAAGAATAACAAAATCGCTTGCTGTCCCTTATGTGATACTAATGGACTTTAGATAACAAACAGCGTGCTGTATTAAGTAATAACAGGGATATTTTGATGGAAACGACGCAAAGTCGACGAAAACTATTTTTACAGGGAACAGTGGCTATGATCCGCTAAGTGTGGCCGTAATTCCTTGGGGTTTGCTTGCTGGCTCTTATGCCATTGACTCAGGACTCTCACCTATTGAAAGCCAAGCACTGTCGGCTATTCTTTTTGCAGGCTCTGCTCAACTGGTTGTCACCGGCATGATGAAAGCAGGGGCGGGGCTTGCCACTATGCTTCTGACCACTCTTTTTATTACTTCTCGCCACTTCCTATACAGTGTTTCAATGCGTGAGAAGATCAGCCCTTTGCCACTTAAATGGAGGCTAAGCCTAGGATTTTTATTGACCGATGAGCTGTTTGCTGTGTGTGGTAATCAAGACCCAGAACGCTTTAATACCTGGTATGCCCTCGGTGCTGGTTTGAGCTTCTATCTATGTTGGAATCTTGCCACCATAGTTGGCATTGTGGCGGGTAGCTATATTCCTGCAATGGGAGATCTGGGCTTGGAGTTTGCGGTTGCCGCTACCTTTATTGCCTTGGTCGTTCCTACCGTGAAGAACTCGCCAACCCTTGCAGCTGTTTTGGTTTCACTGGTGCTCTCTATTGTATTAAACCTCGCTCAGATTGAAGGCGCACTCATGATCGCAAGCCTAGGTGGCATGCTAACAGGATTCGCTGTTGAGACGCTAAAGGGAGGTAAGGCATGAATCTAGTAATTATCTTTATCCTTGCCGGTTTGGTGTTCTTCAGCCGCTATGTATTTCTAGAGCCTAAATTGCCAATTCGTTTAGCTCCCTCGGTTCAAAGAATCTTGAGTTACTCAGGTCCTGCTGTGCTTACCGCAATTCTCGCACCAATTGTGTTTGCCCCGCACGGTGATTTGTGGATAGCACCGAAAAATCCGTATCTTATTTGTGCCATTCTTGCCACACTGGTGATCTATAAAACCAAGAATGTCTTGCTGACCACAGTACTGAGCATGATAGTGTTCTTGGTTCTAAATAACCTTGTGTTTGGGCACTAGTTGATCACATCGCTTTCGATGCGCGTAATCTTGTTGGGTACGTGAGTGAGGCTAGAACGATGAAAAGATTATTGTTGATGATGCCACTGTTGATGAGTTGTGTAGCGACCGGCTCATCTCAGCTTGAGGATATCGCTGAGCTAAGGTGGGAGAAAAGAGTCTTTGTCATTCACTCAGGCGAGCCAAAGGATGTGATTGCACTGCTCAAGCAGAACAGCTACGAGATTGATGACAGGCACATTACCTGGTTCGTTATCTCAGATGGACAATTGCAGTCTAATCATGTTGGCGAGATATCTAGCTCATTTACTCGCACAGCTCTTAATGATTACTTTGACTCTGACTATGGTGTGGTACTAATAGGTAAAGACGGCGGCATCAAACACAGACAAAATGAGTTGGAGCTTAATACCTTGTTTAACAAGATTGATGCTATGCCAATGCGCCGTTCTGAAATGCGGAGTCGGGAAATCTAGTTATCTTGGCCTAGCAAACGCTTGAGTCCAGTAAATACCATATCGAGTGTCGCTGTTTTCAACGAAGCTTGCACCATCTGTGTGACGTTGGCATTCATGATGTTCTTGCAGTGCCCCTCACTTGCCATCCATGAATTCATCACTGCATCTATACCAAATTGCCCGGCGGCAACATTTTCTGCCCACGCTGACCATGTATAACCCTGCGCTGAGATACGGTCGCTAGGTGAGCTTCCATCTGATCCAGTGTGAGAGAGAAAATCCCCATTGGCCATATCACTCGAGTGAACATATGCCGCAGCTTCTAGGCTGTGATCCCACGTGAGTGCAGGAACCGCTGGCATTTCCGTAGAGCCACAGATTTGCGCGGTTGCGCGCTTAGCATTTACCGCTTCTAGCATCTGCTCAGCAAAGTTAGCATCGGGTTCAGGGATAGGTTCGTTATCAGAAGGAGGCGGTAGGGGGACATCAGGTGTCTCGTTATTTCCGCTGTCTGGAATAGTTGTGTCGCTTGGGTTGGAATTGCTCGTGCTAGATTCGTTTGAACTTGAGCCGCATCCCCATAAAAATACGCTGGTTAAGGGCAGAATTAGTAGTCGCATACTATGTACCTCATATGCTTTGTCCATGTATCGGCGGTTAAGACCGCTCTGAACGAAGAACTATAAGCCTTGTGAATATGAGGTTGCAATCCGAAATGGTGGATTTTTACCCAGCTTTGACAAAGCGAAAAGCTAAGATATTGAAAACTAAACAAACCGTAAAACGAAAAAAGCCCCGTCAAAAACGGGGCTCTTCAAAGCTATTTAGCTAATCTCGAATTACTTCTTTAGGTTAGTGAAGTAGTCGAAGATTACTGGTACGTCGTTATTACCCATGCCTGCGTCAACAGCAGCTTGTAGGCTAGTAGAAGTACCTTGAGCGATTAGAGACTCAGTGCCTAGTTCTTCACATAGAGCAAGGAAGTAGCCAAGGTCTTTGTTTGCGTTAGCAACAGAGAAGCCTAGTTTCTCTTCGCCGTCTACAGCGTAGAACTTACAGAACTGCATGAACGGAGAGTTAGATGGACCAGCTGACATGATGTCGAATAGTTGCTGACCGTCAACGCCTGCTAGCTTAGCTACTGCGAACGCTTGAGACATAGTTGCAACAGTAGTCATGCCCATGAAGTTGTTAACTAGCTTAGTAACGTGACCTGAACCTAGAGCGCCTAGGTGGAATACGTTTTCGCCTTGCTCGTCAAGAACTGGCTTAACTTTGTTGAAAGTTTCGATGTCGCCAGCAGCCATAATGTTTAGAAGACCATCTTTAGCGTGAGCTGGAGTACGACCTAGAGGAGCATCGATCATGCCAGCGCCGATAGCAGCTAGGTCAGCACCAATCTTCTTAGTAGAAGCTGGGATAGAAGTACCGAAATCGATTAGAGTCTTGCCTTCAGACATACCCGCTAGGATACCTGTGTCGCCGTAAACTACTTTCTCAACAACTTCAGAAGTTGTTAGACATAGCATAACGATGTCACTTTTCTCAGCTAGTTCTTTACCGTTAGCTGCTTCAGATGCGTTGCCACGAGCTAGAACAGCTGCAACTGCATCTTTGTTAAGATCCATTACGTTTACTTCGTAGCCACGGTTTTGAAGATTTTCAACCATGTTGCCGCCCATAAGGCCAAGGCCGATGAAACCAATTACTGGTTTAGTCATGTCTAACTCCTAAATACATATACTATTGTATGACTATTTGCCGATAGGATAACTGTATGAGTAGATTTAAGCAATGATAGAACTACCAAAAATGATACATAGATCCGATTTATTTATCGCGAACACCTACAAAACTTGTAACTAATTCTTCATTTTACCAAGTAAAACCCTGTATTTACCGAGGGTCGTATGAAAATCACACAAACGAGTGTGTAGTCGATTTCAAACTACCGAGTCGTTATGAAATACGTTTAGATGATAGCGGATAATCGGACAAATAGAGCAAAATCTGAGGGCGCATTTAAGTTTATTTGTAATACTAAAAGGTAGGGGTTGATACGGATTTATATGCGCATAGGGAATAAGGCGCAGAGGAACGGCTACTATATAGACAAAAAAGAGCCCAGTGAATACTGAGCTCTTTTCTATATTGAATGCTAATTACTAGACTAGCTCGGCAAGTGCGCCATCACGTGCCTTGTTTGCTTGCTCATCACCCATGTTCAGACCCTCAGCATAAACGAACTCAACGTTAGTGATACCAAAGAAGGCAAGGATAGATGTTAGGTAAGGCGTAACTGTGTCAGTTGTTTGGTCTTTATGAATACCGCCACGAGTTGTCACTATGATTACTTTGCGATCACCAATCAAACCTTGAGGCCCAGTTTCTGTGTATTGGAAGGTAACTCCTGCACGCGCCAAGATATCGAAATAGTTTTTCAGTTGAGTTGGCACACTAAAGTTATACATAGGGGCACCAATGATAACGGTATCCGCCGCTTTAAGCTCGGCAATGAGTTCATCAGAAAGCTTCTGAATCTGTTGCAGTTCGGTCGTTAGAGACTCGATAGGCGAGTTAATCGCTGTCATTACATCGAGATCAAGCTGAGGTACTGGATTAGCAGCTAGGTCGCGAACCACGACTTCTTTGCCTTTGATTGCTTGCTCGATTAGTTGATTAGACTGAGAGTTGTCGCCAAGTAGGCTTGATTTTAGTACTAGGGTGTTAGACATAAGACTTTCCTTCAATTTCTTTGTATTCGTTGTTTGCTCTTGGAGCTTGTAAACAAGTCTAACCAAGGAAACTGAATTCAAAAATCGGAAAATATTGACAAAATCATTCAATATTTTTGAATGGTTACAAATGTCGTTCGAACAGCCTTTATCGCCTCATGTCATAATCAAGCAAAGGAAAACGCAGGCAATCGCCTCGCGTATTTTAACTCAAATCCCACTCTATATTGCACAGCTGCTTTGCGAACCAGTGGAGTGCCTTGCCATCTTGATCTTTGTGCCAAGCTATATAGCATCTTGGGTCGGGCGAGGAATAGCGCATTCTTTTTCCACCAGCATTTCGTTATTGATATACGGCTTGGCTAAGTGTGCAGGAATAAAGCCGACACCTAACCCCTCAATTTGCGCCGCTATCTTGGATTCCATTGAGTTGACTCGCACTATCTGTCTACTTTTGAAAAGACCGCTGTCTCTAACCGGTAAAACCTGAGAGGTGTCTGCGACCACAATAGATGGATAGCGGTTGAGTTGGTCACTATCAATAGCGCCTTGATGTTTCGCCAGCGGGTGATGCGGGCTGACTACAAAGATAAAAGCGATCTCACCAATTTTATGAGTTGTGAAAAGTCCTTTAGGCAACTCACCGCTTGCCCCTATAACAATGTCAGCCCTGCGACTGTGCAGGGCATCCCATCCGCCCCCGAGCACTTCAACCCCAAGATTTACATCAACCGATTGCTCTAGCTGATTGAATCTATGAATTACAGGAAAGATCTTACTCTCGGGAATAATGGTGTCTCTGGCGATCCTTATTTGGCTTTCCCATCCTGATTCTAGTTGTTGTACTGAGTCATACAGTCGATTACTGGCAAGTAAAATCTCGCGACCATGTTCCAAAACCAACTTGCCTGCTTTGGTGAGGGTGGCTCTCTGACCGGAGCGGTCAAACAGAGGAGTGCCTATCTCGTTTTCCAATTTTTTGATGGTATAGGTGAGAGCAGAAGGGACTTTGTATAGGGATTCAGCCGCCGCTGCGAAGCTACCTTTTCTCTCTATTGCGTCCAAGGCTCTTAACGCATCCATTGAGATGTTGTTATACATATTCGTTCCTATTCAAAAATTTTGAATGTAACTGTCAGATCTTTCCGATTTTTTAATAAAGCTAGCACACCTAAACTTAATCTCAACAGCCAAATACAGAGGCTTTCTAGCGAAACGCTAGGTTTAAATAATTTGAGGTGAACTATGAACGTATCAATTAAAAACATCCTTTCAAGCAACGCGGGCTTTTCAGCATTAGCTCTAAGAGTTCCAGTAGGTATCATCTTTATGGCCCATGGCGCACAAAAGTTATTTGGCTGGTTTGGCGGTTACGGGTTAGAGGGGACAGGTCAATGGATGGAGTCTATCGGCCTGGCACCTGGATACTGGATGGCCATGTTAGCGGGTAGCGGTGAATTCTTTGGTGGTTTAGCAATTGCGATTGGTCTTCTGACTCGTCCAGCTGCGTTTGCCCTAGCAATCACCATGTTGGTAGCAATATTTGCAGTGCACTTTGAAAACGGACTCTTTATGGCTAATAACGGCTACGAATTTGGTCTCGCGCTACTAGCAGCAAGTGTTTCTCTAGTGTTTTCTGGAGCGGGCAGTGCTTCAGTAGATAACTTTATCGCTCATAAACAAGCTTAATTTCTGGAGGTAGATACCATGATTACAGTACGCAAATCTGAACAAAGAGGTCATGCAAACCACGGTTGGCTGAAGAGTAAACATACCTTTTCATTTGCAAGCTACTACGATCCAAAAGAGATGGGATTCTCAGCACTACGCGTGATCAATGATGATTTTGTCGCTCCAGAAGCGGGTTTTGATACCCATGGTCATAGAGACATGGAGATCATCAGCTATGTGCTTGAAGGTAGCATAGCGCACAAGGACAGTGAGGGTAACGTTCAAACTTTACCAGCTGGAGAGTTCCAACTGATGTCAGCAGGCAAGGGGATTTATCACAGTGAGTTTAATCCGTCCTCTAATGAGGCTCTAAAGTTCCTACAAATTTGGATTGAGCCAAACACCTTTGGTGGTAAGCCAGATTATCAACAGAAACAGTTTGGTAAAGAGGCGGGGATCACCACCATAGCAACACCGGATGGAAGAGAAGGGTCGTTAACCATCAAGCAAGATGCGAGTCTGCATCAGCTTATTCTAGAGCCAGTAAGTGAGATTGATTTTGACATTCAAGGTGGCAGACAGGTTTATGTTCACCAGATCTCGGGAGGGTTAAGTGTTAATAACACAGAGCTAAAACCAGGTGATGGCGCTAAGGTATCTAACGAATCAAAACTCAGCTTGAAGAATAGCGGTAGTGACAAGGTAACGGCATTAATCTTTGATTTGCCATAACAAGAAAGGCCTGGCATAAAGCTAGGCCTTGTCGATCACGAGAGGCAATCAAGAAGCTCGGCTTCTAATGTCTCTCTGACTTCTTTTGCTATTACCTCGATGCGACTTTCAGAGCAGTCATCCAGTTCAAGTTTGGTCATAGCATCTTGGGTAATGTTATAGCCAAAGATACCGTCATAGGTGATAAAGACAGCTTTGATGCGCTCTGCATCAATGGTGCCAAGAAGCGCCTTGATCTTGGAGTGGCTGAACACCTTGTCAGGAGCAAACCTCCAGCCTTCACTTTGGAATCCTTCGCCTTGGTTATTGGCCTTAATAAAGCCAGACTCTGGGATAGCAACTCGCAGGCAAGAGGTTTGGACTTGTGGTGATGATGGTGATGAGCAGGTGCGCCCAACCATCGACTTTCCCCTTCAAGTTCAGTGAACTCAATTTTACCTTGCTCGGTCGCTAGCACTGGCGTCTCCGGTTGACCGTGCTGAGCGACGAAAGAGGTCAGGCTCTCAAGTTCACCTTGGCTATACAGGTCTACTTTGTTCCCAACCACAGTATCTGCGATAGCGACTTGCTGAATAAAGGTGTCGTGCTCAGCATATTCCGAATCCGCGAGTTTGCGTGCATCAACCAGTGTGATGGTTTTCTGAAGATTCAGGATTTCACGATAGTAGTCGGTGGTTAAAACCTGTAGTACTTCTTTTGGGTGTCCAAGGCCGGTAGGCTCTATAAGCAATCGGTCCGGCCTTGCTTCACTCAACAGTTGATTAAGAGCTATTTGCATTGGAAGTCCAGCAGTGCAGCACATACAACCGCCAGGAACCTCACGGATATATACGCCTTGTTTATTAGTGTGCTGGCCTTCAAACAGGCTACCATCGACACCAATTTCACCAAACTCGTTCACCAATACAGCCCAACGCTCATTGTTAGGCTTGTTCTTTAAAAGATTCAGGATGGCCGAGGTTTTACCCACACCCAAAAATCCGGTGATAATGTTGGTTGGAACCGCCGTAATTGGCTGTTTATCAGAACTCATTTGCTATCCTTTTATAGCCTTGCACTAGCTCTTGGTTTGCAGAAACCACTGACTCCGAGAAGGCGGAGTATTCTGGTGGCACCTCTGAGATAGAGTTTAAATCAAAGTGCGGCCCAATATTGGTCATAGGTGGCACATGAAAACGCTCAGGTAGGTCAAGGCCGTCGATGACGCAATTATGCCTTACTACGCAACCATCTTGAATCGCGGTTCTAAACACCACGGTGTTAAATCCGATAAATACGTCATTGCCGATTTCGCACGGGCCGTGAATGATAGAGCGGTGGGCGATTGAGCTTCGTTCACCGATAGTTACAGCGGCGCCAGATTTAGAGTGGATCACCACTCCATCCTGTATATTGGTGTCTCGCTTAATGATAATCGGTTCCATGTCACCCGATTCATCGGTTTCGTCAGCACGAATTACCGCGTATGGACCAATAAATACATTGTCTTCAACGATAACCTTTCCACACAAGATTGCAGTTGGATCAACAAAGGCTTTTTCTGAGACCTGTGGCAGGTGTCCGGTTGGGTTTCTTCTGATCATCTTGATTATCTGCTAGGTTGAAATTGAAGGGACATAGCTTGATTAGGCTGTTGGGTCACATTGGTGCCGTCAAAGGCCATAAAGCCGTTAACCCAAGTAGCCGCAATACTTGCTGAGAAGGTTTGACCATCGAATGGTGTCCATGCACATTTATACAGACTGTTTTGATCAGTAATGGTTTGCGGTTTATCTAGGTCAGCCAAAACTAGATCGGCGAAGTAGCCTTCACGGATAAAGCCACGCTCTTTAATGCCATAGCGAATCGCAGGATTGTGCGCGCTCTTTTGTACAACCTCGGTAAGGGTGAGTCTTTTTTGCTTAGTGTGCTCTAGCAAGCTAGAAAGGGCGTGTTGTACTAGAGGCATTCCGGCAGGCGCTTTAGGGTAAGCTTGATTCTTTTCTTCAAATGTATGCGGCGCGTGATCTGTTGCAATGATATCGATGCGGTCGTTCTTTACGGCATCCAACAGGGCATCTCGGTCTTGAACCGATTTAATCGCAGGGTTGCATTTAATGCGGTTGCCAAGCCAAGGATAGTCTTGCTCACTGAACCACAAGTGATGCACACAGGCCTCGGCAGTGATGTGTTTGTTCTCGATTGGTCCCGCTTCAAACAACGAAAGCTCTTTCTCAGTTGTAATGTGAAGAACATGCAGTTGGCTGTGATATTTCTTTGCAAGCTCGACCGCATAAGAAGAAGAGGCAAAGCAGGCTTCAACGTCACGAACAGTAGGGTGGTCTTCAATCTCCAGCTCGGTCTTGGTTTCCAACAGACGCTTTTGGTTCTCGGCGATCAAAGGACTGCTCTCACAGTGGGTCACAATCAGAGTGGGGGCCTGTTCAAAGATTTTATCCAGTGCTTCAGGATGTTCGACCAACAGATCACCTGTAGACGCACCCATGAACACCTTAACGCCACAATGTTTTGTAGGGTCAAGTCGCTTGATTTCATCTAGGTTATCTTCGGTAGCACTAGATAGAACGAATAGTTAGCAAATGAATTTTGTGAGGCGAGGCCAAATTTGTGCTCAAGTGCCTCTATTGTAGTAGTCGACGGGCTTACGTTAGGCATTTCCATATAACTAGTAATACCGCCAGCGACCGCTGCACGTGACTCGCTAAAAATATTGCCTTTGTGGGTTAAACCTGGCTCTCTAAAGTGAACTTGGTCGTCTATCATGCCTGGTAGTAGATAGAGGCCGTTAGCCTCAACGACATGGTCAGTAGGATTTACTTTGATGGAGCGGGCTATCTTTTCGATTCTTTGGCCTTTAATTAGCACATCAGATTCGATTACCTTGCCCTCGTTTACGATTCGAGCGTTTTTGATCAGAGTGTTTTGCATTTTCTTTGTACACTAATTGAACGGATGCGAAGCTTTATTTAAAAAGCGTAACTACTGATATGTTATAACATATCATTTATAGTTAACAACCGAACATTACAGAGATGCAGACGGTAAAAAGCCAGTGCTTTCGCACTGGCTGAATAGATTAAGGGATAAGGAGCATTTTGCCTTTGACCTGACCACTTTCAATTAGATCGTGAGCTTTAGATGCCTCTTCTAGTGGCAATGTGGAGTAGATTGGCTTAATTTTTTCTTCATCCAGTAGTTTATACAGTGCCTTCATTGACTTCTCTACCAGTGGGTAGTTATTGAAGTAGGTTGCGTAGATCTCTGAGTAGGAGACAGTAGGCGACTTAGAGAAGTGTTTAATAGCTTCCGCTTGTAGGTTGGTTTCACCCAAACCGCCCAGCAGGCCAAAGATAACTACATGGCCAAGCGGAGCCAGCATTTCGAAGTCTTGCACGATAGTGTCACCTGCAATCGGGTTGAAGATGTAGTTTACACCGCGGCCGCCTGTTGCTTGTTTTACTTCATCGATCCAATCACCCTGAGAGGCAAAAGCGAAGTCAGCGCCTAACTCCAGTGCGTTGGCCAGTTTCTCCTGCTTACGTTCAATAGCGATAACCTTGACGCCTGCAATCTTAGCCAGTTGGATAAGAGCTGTACCCACACCACCTGATGCAGCATAAACAAGAGCAAATTTGTCTTCTTCGACTCGCGCTACATTGTGAAGCATGTGATAAGCGGTGAAGTAATTCACTGGCAGTACTGCCGCCTCGTTTAGGTCTGAGCTTTCTGACAACACAATCAATTTATCGGCATCTACGGCAGCAAACTCAGCATAGGTTGATGCGCCAATAGGTCCAAGGAATGCAACCTTAGTACCTTCTTTAAGTTCAGTGCCGTTGGCATCTGCGATAATACCACTCGCTTCCACACCAGAGATGTATGGCAGTTCTGGCTTCATGCCTGGAGGCATGTTTCCTTCACGAATAATGGTGTCGATAAAGTTAACTGGTGCGGCTTTGATTTCTACCAAAACCTGGCCTTCTCGCAGGCTTGGGGTTGGAGTCTCTTGATATACCAATTTGTCGCTGCCGCCAGTTTGAGTAAGTAGAACTGCTTTCATGCCTGAATCTCCGATTGGGTGTTCTGTTTGGTTAAGAAAGATATTAGGCGACTCACGCAGAAGAAAAAATTGCCAAGATTGCACTTCATAATCTCATAAATGGGATAATATTAAATGTCTGTAAAAAGTAGAGACCGATTCATGAAGAGAGTATTGGATGATCTAAGTGTGTTTTGCGCCGTGGTCGAGAAAGGAACCTAAAAGGGGCATCGGAAGCGTTAGCGATTCCTCATAGTACTGTTAGCCGAAGAATCGAGTCGTTAGAAAAGAGCTTAGGTTTGACGCTTCTACACCGAACGACAAGAGAAGTTCGAGTTTCTCAAAGAGGACAGCAGCTCTACGACGATTGCTCGCCAATGCTTGAATCTATTCAAGGCTCTATCGATCTTGCAGTAGAAGAAGAGGTTGAATTTAGAGGAAAGCTCAAGGTGTCTATGCCTGTGAGGGCGGGTATTGATTTTCTGGGCTCTTGGCTTATTGATTTTGCTTCAACGCACCCAGAGCTCGATCTTGAAGTGTCCTTATCCAATACCAATAAAAACCTGGTGCAAGATGAGATCGACCTTGCGTTTAGAGTCGGACCTTTAATGGATTCTTCTGCTATCGCGTTGCATTTATGGGATATTCCATATCAGGTGGTTGCACATAGGAATTATCTCGTTGAGCATGAAATTACCGAAAACTGTATAAATAAACAGTACCTCGAGAAATTGCCATCCGTGGTGACCAAACCTGCTTTTAGTTGGTCATTTTTAGACCACGAAAAACAAGAGATCAGGCTAACCCCCAATGCAGGATTAACCTTAGATGACCTAGGCTAGCCCTTCATGCGGTAAAAAGCGGTAAGTATATGGCGATGCTTCCCAAATCCATGATAGATAGTGATGACTTGGTTGAGGTGACTGTAGAGGGATGGTGCCTAGAACTCGAATCATGTATGCCTATTATCTTGGCAGAAGGCATGCACATAGTCAGATCAGGCACATCATAGATTACATTAAGGCTCGCAATTCAAAGTCAAGTCACACTGTCACTTAATTTTATAGTGGCAGTACAGCCCTTATCGTTCTCAGAGAGATTGAAAGCCCATTGATATCTCTGACAAAGGTCTTCTACTATCATCAACCCCAAACCATGGCCTTCAGAGTTACCTTTTGAAAGACCTGAACCATTGTCTTTTATTTCAATCTGATTCGAATGAACACTCACATTCACTTGTCCATCTTGCGTCGCGGCATAGGCGTTTCGTAGTAGGTTGCCAATAAGCATATTCATTACCGCCGGCGTCGCACGTACCTGCGGTTCGCTAATGAACTCCAAACAAACGCGGTTATTCTTAGATATCGCGTGTTGCGAGTTCAGCGCGAGGATATCCATCATCTCGTCTTTATCAAAACTTCGTGGCGGCGCTGAGTCGACACTTTTTTCGTAGCGAACGATCGAGAGTAGAGCATCTACCATGGTAATCATCTGATTGGTCGCATCACCGATACGTACTAGTTGTCTAGACTGAAAATCGTTGACTTCTTGCTTAGTTAGCAGTTTGGTCGCACCAGTGACTATGGTGAGCGGTGTTCTAAGCTCATGACTTGCATAACGGGCAAAAGCCTGTTCTCGCTTCAGGGTCTTGTCTAGATCACTACGGTAGGTATTTAGATATTTAGTGAGAAGCTGAAACTCTTGGGCCGCTTGTTCGTTAATGGTGAACGAGCTCTTAACGTCACCAGACTTGTTCTCTAGTTGATAGCTTAGTTCATTTAGGGGTTCGATAAGGTGCTTTGAAAGGCGGTGAAGTAGGGTGCCAAAGGTGACCATTAGTAAGCAGACCACACCCAAGATAAGGAATCCCGCCCAAAACAGCTCATAAGCGCCAAATTCAACCGCATCTATCAGGGTCAAAAGAACAATAGGTTTCTTTACTCCACGATCGATATATGAACCCTTGTAGACCATGTGCGATAACGGCTCGAGATAATCGCCAACTTCACCAACAAAGTTCTCTTTATCTTGCAGAAACTCCTGATAGGGCACTGGGACTTTTGATAAATCGTTATAGGCAACGGTTAACTTATCGACTTGGATCGCCCCTTGCTCGCCATCGAGAAAACGCTCGATTGCTGCGTCTCTATCGATAGAGATACGTCGTTCACCAACACGGTCTTCTGACCAGCGAAGAACGCCAATGACCAATGCGAAGATAATAGCGCCAATAACCACTGAAATGGCCGTGAAAAACAGTGCAAGCCTACTGGTAAGAGTCTTGCTGTTAACCGCTTGAACCATGTTTTAGACTTCCTCGAGTTTAAAGCCAACCTTAGGAACGGTGATTAGCATGGCCGTTGGAAAGGGTTTATCCAGTTGATTTCGAAGTTGATAGATATGGCTTCTAAGGGCATCGGCATTGATCTCTTCACCGTCCCAGATCTTTTCAGCAATTTCCTGCTTTGTAACCACATTCGGCGCTGCTTTACACAACAGCTCCAGAATTGAATAGGTGGTCGGGTTTAAAGCAAGTTTGCGTGAATCGCGATAGGCTAAACGCTGTTTTTGGTCTACCTCTAAGCTGCCATATTTAAGGCGATGGCTTGCTACTTTTCCTTGAAAACGTTTGATCAGGCTTGAACCCTGACATGCAAGATATCTAGATCGAAGGGCTTGGTAAGATAATCGTCTGCACCTTGTTCAAAGCCGGTAAGTTGGTCGTCTTTGCTGTCCATAGCCGTCAGCATGAGGATCGGTGTCGATACACCAGCCTCACGAAGACGGCGACACACCTCTAGACCGTCCATTCTGGGGAGCATAAGGTCAAGAAGTATGAGGTCAAAATTGCCTTCTAACCCCAGTTTTAAACCTAATTCGCCATTATCGGCATAATCGAGCTCTAGTCCCTCTGACTCAAAGTAATCAAAAAGGATTCCAGCAACGTCGCGATTGTCTTCTACTAATAATATCTTGGTCATTACGAGTTTTATTGGTTATTTCGTATGGAATTTTGGCAGTAAAACCGTGAAAAAAATGTGAACAACATCATTTTCACACACCTGTTGCTACTGTGCGCTCAGTTATTCAATTACTTGGTGAACAAAATGGGCATCGTATCCGCAGTAAGTCTTAGTGATCACGAATCAATTACCCTTAGCATAGTTGTTCCTTACTACAACGAAGAAGAAGTTTTACAAGAGTTCCACACCCGAGTGACTCGAGTATTGAGAGCACTGCCTGAGTCCTGTGAAATCGTTTATGTAAACGATGGTAGCAAGGACAGAAGTCTCGAAATCGTAAACGCTTTTGCGCCTATGGGTTGTCACGTAGTGAGCGTTGACCTTAGTCGCAATTTCGGTAAAGAGCCTGCCATGAGTGCAGGCCTTAAACATTGCAGAGGCGAGGCGGTGATATTGCTAGATGCGGATCTGCAAGACCCGCCGGAACTGATCCCTGACATGCTGAGAAAGTGGCGCCAAGGTTATGACGTGGTGAACATGAAACGTCGTGAGCGTCTTGGTGAATCTTGGTTTAAACGCTTTTCTGCAGCGAGTTTTTACAAGCTGTTAAATCTTTTAGTTAAATCTGAGATTCCCGAGAATGTAGGAGACTTTCGTCTTCTTAGCCGCGAAGTTGTTAATCATATAAACAACTTACCCGAGCGTAATCGCTATATGAAGGGTATCTTTTCTTGGCCAGGTTTTGAACAAGCAACGTTGGAGTTTGACCGTGACCCAAGGTTTAGCGGCGAGACTAAGTGGAATTATTTTAAGCTGATTGGTCTTGCTGTTGACGGTATTACATCTTTTTCCATCAGACCTCTTCGTCTTGCTACCATTGCGGGTGCCTTGATTGCATCAAGTGCCTTTATTTACGGCATGATTGTACTAGTAAAAACTGTACTTTTTGGTGACCCTGTCACTGGTTATCCGTCGATGATGATAGTACAACTAGCTCTAGGCGGTATACAACTCCTTAGTATTGGACTACTTGGCGAGTACATAGGGCGGATCTTTATCGAAACCAAGCAGCGTCCCCTTTATCTGATCAAATCTGTAGAGCGTAGAGCTGAGCTTAAGAAACTGCCAACAGCGGAGAAAATCGCATGAAGTCGCTAAGAATGAATCTTTGGGTCATCTTAGCGATGGCTCTGCTTATCCGTCTTCTGAGTCTAGGTACTTATCCACTTATGGATACAACTGAAGCACGTTATGGCGAGATGGCTCGTTTAATGATTGAGACCAACAACTGGATAACGCCTCAGTTCGACTATGGCGTTCCATTTTGGGGTAAACCGCCTTTGTTTACCTGGATGAGTGCGGTTGGCATTGAAACCTTTGGTGTAAACGAGTTTGCAGTTCGCGTCCCTCACTGGTTAGCGGGCATATTAACCATCATGGTTATGGCCCTGTTTGCTCGTCGCTTTGATTTTAGCGGCATGATCACGGCTTGGTGCTGGCAACCTGTGGGGTCTTTGCGGTTTCTTCAGGAGCTGTAATGACGGATATGGCGCTCACTCTTGGTATGACACTGGCCATGACGGGCTTTTACCTTGCTTGGAAAGGAAACAAAGCTTTTTGGCTACTTAGGTTTCTTTGGCCTTGCTATAGGTCTATTGGCAAAGGGGCCTTTAGTTATTGTTTTGATGGGGTTGGCAGTCGGTCCTTGGCTTATTCTTCAACATGGTTTTAAGAATGCATTTGTAGTGCTTTGGCAGCGGTTTCCTTTGGTAAGCGGAACTTTGATGATGCTGGCGATAGCGCTACCTTGGTACTATCTGGCTGAACAAGCGGCACCGGGTTTTATCGATTATTTTATAGTAGGAGAGCACTTCAAACGTTTCTTGGTCAGTGGTTGGGAAGGGGATCTCTATGGTAGCGCTCATGATGAGGTGCGAGGAACCATCTGGTTATTCTGGGTATCTTCAGCGGCTCCTTGGTCCTTGGTACTGCCTGTTCTTATGTGGCTTAAACGTGGCTCTTTAAAAGCTGTCGCATCAGATGGACTGTTTACCTTCCTTCTATTTTGGTTGGTATCGCCTATGGTTCTGTTCACTTTTGCAGGGAATATCTTGCCAGCATACGTACTTCCAGGAATACCGGCCCTTGCGTTACTCATTGCCATGCTGGTCTCTGAAGAAGACACAGATAAAAAGTGGTTCCAAATTACGGCTGCGATTATTCCTTTTGCATTGGTGGTTACCGCAGTCGTCCTTAATCTAGGTGTTGGCGATAAGCGCAGCGAAAAATCGCTGTTGACTAAGGTGAACCCGGAAATCGAAACCTTCTACGTAGGTAAACGTCCATTCTCTGGTCAGTTCTACAGTGCCGGACAAGCGAAATTATTTGAAGAAACAACAGACCTTGATCAGTACAAGACGGTGCAATTGGTCGGGCGTAAAGATGCTGTAGATGAGGTGATTTCTGATAAAAGAATGAACTGTGTGATTGAATACACGGCTGAAAGCAAAAGGTCTCTATACAAGTGCGACACCTCATCTTAGATAACCGACTAGTTAGGTTCACTATAGTGGGAGTGGGAGGGTTCGTAGTAGATTCCATGGTATTTTCACTGTTGTTAGTCTACTACCAACTCCCATTAGCACCGGCAAGAGTATTAGCCTTCGTTGCTGCCGCAACTGCAACCTACTTAGGAAATCGACTGTTTACGTTCCAAGACAAGAGCGAGGATAGGCTGGCTCAGTTTATTAAGTACTTTGCTGTCGCGAGTTTCTCGGCTATCCCGAATCTACTGGTTTTTAAACTAGTTACTATGTTGTTTTGGCAAAATAACATGGGTGTAGCCATAGCTTTTGTAAGTGGAATACTGATTGGAATGTTGTCTAATTTTGTCTTGAGTCGAAGCTTAGTTTTTAAAGTCGCATAATTTCTGCAATCCTGTAATCTAGAGTATGTTATTCAAGGGGTTACAGGTTTGAATTCATTACATACTAAAGCAATCAATTCGATTAAAAGTCGCGAAGCAAGTAGAAAAGCCAGCGTCTCTGGCGATTTAACCGTTAACTTTCATCCTGATAGGCTTACCAAAGATGGTAGACCTTTATTATCAGCCATTGCTCTCGATGGAATTCTTAAATCTCAGTATGAGACCGGAACCAGTAATGGCGGCCTAACCGCTTTTGTAGGCGGTGACCGATATGACTGGGAACAAAGAGTGTTCGACGGTATATATGACGAATCTCTTGCGCATCAAAGACCCAAATACGGCGGATTTAATTATTTAAATCAAGGATTTGGCGCATCTCCTAGGTTCGGTTCGTCGTATTTTCTACTAAAACCAGAGATTTCTGAAAGAACGACTTATTGCTACCCAGATAGCTTCTTTCTTCCTGAAGATTTTGCGTCTCACCAAGGCCTAATGCATCTAGTCGAACTAGCGAAAAGTGATTCTCAAGACCTATTGGATAACTACATAGAAGCGCAGTTTCATGGCGAAATAAGCGTTCAAAATGATGTTGAGGCTTTGGTCCTCGACCCAATTTACAAAAATACCGATATAGAGAAGCAAGCAAACGCCCTTGGAATTGAAGTTCGTTTTCATTCAGGCTTTCGCCTGCAGGTATCGGCCTAGATCAACATCATGATTACAGAGGGGAAGAGTTTGTGAACTTGGCGCACAAGATTGCAGAAGATGGGGTTATTCACCCGCTTCTTTTAAGTAAGGCCATTTATGAAGATGGTTATGATGAGCAAGACGTTAAAAAGGTATGGCATTACCTAGCTAGATTTGGATACCAAGGGTGAATACTGTGTGTTTAGAGACTAAAAACTTAGTAATGGTACAAGTGACAGAAGACGACTTTGATCTTTTTCATAATCTGAGTACCGATGAAGAAGTAATTAAGTATTGCTTTGATAAGCCAAGCCTAGAAGAGGTTAAGCAAAGATTTGAATCTAGGCTTCCTAAATGGCGCAAGGATTCGGAACACTGGCTTTGTTTGTCGATTTTGGATAAGCGAGTCAACCAAAAAGTCGGCGTCACTGGATTTGTGTTGAATGAAGACGGCGCTGAAGTCGGCTTTTTACTCAGCCAGAGTTTAAAGGCCGAAACATCGCAACGGAATCACTTAGAGAAGTATTGCGCTGGGCGCGTGATGTACATGACATTCAAAACTTTAATGCGGTAGTGACAGAAGGAAACGTTGCCTCAGAGCGCGTACTGCAAAAGTGCGGGTTCAACTTAGAGCAAAGAATTGCAGACGCGTATGAGATTCGAGGAAAGCTTTATGCAGACCTTATCTATAAGTCGTAGGATATCTTAGAGCAGGGAGATGAGGGGAACACCAGTAATAAATTAGTTCGCAATAGTGCGTTCACAAAATCATATTTAACATAACATTGATTATGCGCACTATATTATTGCTTATTAACATTGGCACTTTGGCTCGCTTATATCGCGAGTTTGCGGCGTCATCTCTTGGTTTACAAAAGCATAAACACAATCAAAGTAGTCGTCGCGTACGTGAAATCTTCAAGGCTTAGCTGAGTTATGCCTCAACATTTTAAAATTCGAGCGCACACATAGATAGCTCGTTTAGTTTAAAAACTCAGCACGTTTTCGTGTAGCTATCAACACGCAACCTATCTTATAAATGCAATGTCCCAGACAAAACCAACTTTGCATGGCCTGTAAGCAAAACTCTGTCACCACGCAGCTCTGTCTTTAAATAGCCACCACGTTTAGATGCTTGAAATGCCTTAAACTGTTTTTGGTTTAAAGCTCCACTCCAATACTTAGTCAGCGCGCAGTGAGCTGAGCCCGTCACTGGATCTTCATTTACACCAACCCAAGGTGCAAAGTAACGAGAAACATAATCCAGTTCACTGTTATAAGAAGTTGCCGTTATGGCAACACCGCGTCCTGGCAACTGTTTGAGCAAATCAAAGTTTGGTTTTACAGATAACACGTCACTCTCTGTAGATAGAACGATAAGTTGCTTAGTATCGAACTCCGCAAACTCCTCTATTGCACTCGAGTCTATACCTAGAGCTTGAATCAACTCTAAGCTTGGCTTAGCTTTAAAATCTATAACCGGCGCCGGAAAATCTAGAGTGATTTCATCGCCGCATACCCTAGCTTCTAACACTCCAGACAAGGTGTGGAAAAACACTGCTTCTCCATCACTAACGATTCCCTTTGATCTCAGAACCTCTACTGTTGCTAGAGTACCGTGTCCACACAGTGCGACTTCAATCTCAGGTGTAAACCATTTTAAGTTCATATCAGATAGCGATAAAAATGCTGTCTCAGACACAGCCATTTCCGCCGCTATGTTTAGCATCAGATCTAAACTAAGTGGCTCTTCAGTTATACACACAGCAGCCGGATTTCCTGCAAATGCTTGATTGGTAAAAGCATCCACCTGATAAGTCTCGATATTCATGGTCTAGTTCCAAAACTTCTTTAATAAATAACAAGTTACACCATCACAGCGCTTGTTAGAAGCCCGTATTTTTCGACTTATGTCACGTTTGCCTATCGTGCAGTGAATTATTCTGTGCCGTTTCTGCCCCTGTAATCAACTTACATTATGTTGAATACGTACAGCCCTCCTTATAAATATAAGTCATTGAATAAAAACAACTATTTATAAAAAAGCCAACCATTAGCTCACTGTAGAATCAGAGTTATTATCGCACAATGTATATGCTGGACTTTTTAACGAGCGCCATTGTTAAGTTATAGTGCGCTAGGCATTTGTTAAAAAAGCCTTATTCAGGCTTCTTGTTATATTCGGCTCTAATTCGTTCAGCTACAACCTTAATAGCTTGTGCTGTACTCATTCCTTCAGACATCAGCTTCTGGATTTCCTCTACCGCCTTCTGCTGCTCTTCGTGACTGAGCGGTGGCAAATCTTCTAACATTACTTTTCCTCTCTACCCTACTCTTCTGTAAGGTCAATGGTTTTACTAATCGTGTTCTGTTCTTGAATAATGATAGGCCCCTGCCAACGTGAGTTGACCATGGAGACACTTACCAAATAGCGATTCGGTTCAACAGAATTTTTAGGTAGCTGCTTTGGATAGCGAGACTCATAGCTCTTTTGCCAAACGCGACTGTACTTACCTTCCGAGTATTCTAATACCTCGACCGTCTGTCTTGGAAGTGGGCAAGATGGGTTGAGCAGCTTTTTCTTATCAACAGCCCAACTATCACGCGATTCCCACCTTACCTCTTGAGCAGGCGTTATAGAATCGAGAATAACCCAGCTCTTCCAACTCTCACCGTTCACATCGCTAATGATGATCTGATAAAGACCGCTTTTAAGGTCACTACTTAAGCTGTAGTTTTTACTGGTGTAATGGAGTTGTCTTTCGTTGTCAGTATCAATATCTACCTTTTGCGAGATCTGTTTCTCGCTAGAGATATGTGAATCCGGCCAACGTAAAAGGCTTACATCCTTAATCGTGGATTCACTTTCGATATTAATACGAACCTTGTAAGAGGTACGTCCTGGTCTCTGAATGGTGTTTTTGTTGATGACAACATTGTCTAACCAAGCTGGGAAACCCTCGGTCATCAAGCTTTTACCACAGTCTTTCTCGACCGCTTGTTCTAACAAAGCATCAAGATGAGGACGTAGATAATCCTCAGACTCTTGTTGCCAAACCTGCACCATTAGGTCGAACATGCCATTTAGGTCATCATTCAACAGGCTCTCGTGCATCTTGGATACCGTATTACTCTCTTCAAACCACTTAGCTTGAACGGAACAATACGGTAGAGCTAACGCTGCGCAGGCTAGAATCAGCTTGGCTGGTTTCATTCGGCCTTCATCTTGTAACCAACACCGCGCAAGGTTTCAATCTCAATACCTGGTAGCTTCTGACGAAGCTGAAGCACGTGAGTATCAACCGTACGTGTCGTCGGGAAATGGTTGTAACCCCAAACGTGATCAAGTAGTTCGTCACGGGTAAACACTCGACCTAGGTTGCTCGCAAGGAACATAAGAAGGTCAAACTCGGTACGCGTAAGAGTCACATCCTCACCACGATAGGCCACCTCACGAGTTGCCTTATCGATAACTAGGCTCTGAGTGATAACCTTAGAATCGTCTTGTGCCTCTTCACCACTGCTAATAGTACGAAGGTTTGCGCGGATACGAGCAAACAATTCAGCTTCTGCAAAGGGCTTAGTCAGATAGTCGTTAGCACCCATGTCTAGCCCAGTTACCTTGTCTTTTACGGTAACTAGCGCAGTCAGTAGGATGATTGGCACATCTTTAATGCCTTTCCACTCACCGATGTGAGAGACAGAATCACCATCAGGCAATTGGCGATCAAGGATAACGAGATCAGCGTGTTGCCACAGCGCTTTCGTTTCGGCGATGGTTTCGGCATGCAGGCACTTGTATCCTGCTTGCTCTAGGCTAACCAAAAGACCATCAGCCAGGTTTTTATCGTCTTCAACGAGAAGAAGTGTCTGTTCCACTTGGGATCTCCATTATAAATTTTGTAGGTGGGCCCTCTAATCTCATCTTGCCCCCCATTCGATAAACCATAGACTCGACAATCGTCAAACCTAGGCCAAGTCCGGCTTCACTCACAAACGGTTTACGAAGTTGTTTCCAATCTTTAGAGCTCAATTGCCCTTGGTCTTCAACGGTTATGAGTAAGTTCTGTTTTTTAGTCACTACGGAAAGCTTAACAGGCGCTTCACCGTACTTAATTGCATTGTTAACCAGGTTGTCGATGCAGTTACCTAGCCAATAAATATTTACGTTTGCTTCCAAATCTTCCGGCATCTCTAACACTACTGGAGCGGAATACTCTTCGAGCTTGTACATCAACCATTCCTGCATCGACGGAAGATGTTCTGTTGCCAGCATCTGATTATCAGATTGAAGATAATCTTTGCTCGCTTCGGCTAATTGTCTAAGTCGTCTTGAGTCTTCGCACAGACGGCGGAACTCATCATAAACCGACTCAGGCAAGTGCTCAAATTCACGTCTAAACCCTTCCACTGTCATTGAAAGCGACGCAATCGGCGTTCTCAACTCATGGGTTAAGATCTGCAGAACCAACATGCGACTACGAAGCTCTTGTCTCTTGCTGTTCCAACGATAAATGGCCCAACCGGTAATCAGGAAGAAGTTCAGGATCACCAAAAATAGAGCGCTTGCTTTATCAGGTCTTGGTCGCTCTTCTGACTCCAACAGATGTTTCCTCGCTCAAAGAAACACTCGTTTACCTGATTGCTAAGAGTGAAACTGAGCTCTGCCGTGTCAGCATTTGTCTCTAGGGTTTTATAGTCAAAAATGAAATAGCTATCGCCCTTACGCAGCCAAAATTCCTCACCCTGCAAAAACATTGGTGCACCCGCTATCAAGGCTGTGACCGAATCGCGGTTCATGAGTTGCAGACGGCCTAAAAGTGTATCTGGCTCTGCAAGGTTACGCTCGCTGATGTGCATGTACTGCTGCAGATCTTCAAACATCTCAGGATGAACCGACACATAACGAGCTGCATAGGTGCCACCGCCTGGATGAATATGGTCTGAACGTGAGAACCATTTTACTGGCAGTTTAGTTCCGCGGCACATAGCTCGGGTAAACACTAATGGCTCTGTAACCAAAGGACTCAGGGGTAATTTCCCTTTGCACTTTTGCTCTAGTTGATACAGAAGTTGGATATCCTTAAGAGGATATTTACTTGTCTGCGGCAACATGGAGTCGGGACTTATTAGCGCAGTCGGAAAATTTACCTGTATCTCTTGCATGTCGTACATCTGTTTTGCGTCGTCAAACGAAAACAGGCTCGTCAGCACGTCCAGTTTTTGCGGCAGGGTCTTAGCCTGCAGCACTGGCGATACAAACATGAGTACTAAAACAAGTAACGAAAAACGCAAAGAGAACAACATTTTATAAATTTTGATGAAGCTAACTATACCCATAAACAGTGCAGCATACCAAGTTTGCCTGTGTTTCTGACGGAATAATGACAAGAAAAAAGGGAGCCGAAGCTCCCTTTGACAGAATCATAACAGATTACAGATGTTCGATGATCTTGAGGCAGGAATCCTTCGCATCGCCAAACAGCATCGAAGAGTTCTCTTTAAAGAACAGTGGGTTTTGAACACCAGCGTAACCTGTGTTCATTGAACGTTTAAACACAACCACGTTTTGTGCATTCCAAACCTCAAGCACTGGCATGCCAGCGATTGGGCTGTTTGGATCTTCAAGGGCAGCTGGGTTAACTGTATCGTTAGCACCGATAACCAATACCGTATCTGTTTCTGGAAAATCGTCATTGATTTCATCCATTTCAAGTACGATGTCATACGGTACTTTCGCTTCAGCAAGAAGTACGTTCATGTGACCAGGAAGACGACCCGCTACTGGGTGAATACCAAAGCGCACTTCGATACCTTGTGCACGTAGCTTTTCAGTGATCTCATGCACCGGATACTGAGCCTGAGCTACGGCCATGCCGTATCCTGGTGATGATTACTGATTTAGAGTTTTTCAGCATTTCTGCTACTTCTTCAGCGCTCGATTCACGGTGCTCACCGTACTCTTCACCTGTACCTTCGGTCGATACTTCCTGACCAAAACCACCTGCAATAACACTGATGAATGAGCGGTTCATCGCCTTACACATGATGTAAGACAGGATGGCACCCGAAGAACCTACTAGCGCACCAGTTACGATCAACAGATCATTTGCTAGCATGAAACCTGCC
This sequence comes from Vibrio ishigakensis, assembly GCA_000830475.1. Taxonomy (GTDB): domain Bacteria; phylum Pseudomonadota; class Gammaproteobacteria; order Enterobacterales; family Vibrionaceae; genus Vibrio; species Vibrio ishigakensis_A. The sequence goes on from BBSC01000002.1 coordinate 504,911, forward strand.
GCTGCTGCTGCCCAACCTGAGTATGAGTTCAGCATTGAAACCACAACTGGCATATCTGCACCACCGATAGATGCTACAAGGTGGTAGCCAAAGGCAAATGCGATAAGTGTCATGATAAACAGTGGGAATAGGCTGCCGTCACCATTTAGGTAGATGTTCATCAACCACGCAGAAACCACGATAGCGGCAAGGTTTAGCTTGTGCTTGTGTGGAAGGTTCAGCGGTGATGATGAGATGATGCCGCGAAGTTTACCAAAGGCAACCACAGAACCGGTGAAAGTAACCGCGCCGATGAATACGCCTAGGTACACCTCTACAAGGTGAATAACGTGCTCCGCATGCGTTGCCGCCTCAGGTGCGTCTAATAGGCTGTTATAACCTACAAGAACCGCTGCCATACCAACGAAGCTGTGAAGAATTGCCACAAGCTCTGGCATTTCTGTCATTTCAACTTTCTTGGCGTAGTGGATACCGATACCACCACCAATAACCATAGCAATAACGATCCAAACGATACCCTCAGAGTGAGGACCAAAGATAGTTGCGATAAGCGCGATTGCCATACCGATGATGCCGTAGTAGTTACCACTACGTGCACTTTCTTGCTTAGAAAGCCCGGCTAGACTCAAAATAAAGAAAACAGCAGCAACAATATAAGCTGCTTGTACTAATCCTGCAGACATTTGCTACTCCCTTAGTCTTTACGGAACATTTCTAACATGCGCTTGGTCACCGTAAAGCCACCAAAGATGTTAATACTTGCGATAAGCACTGCGATGAATGCCAAGAAACTCACAAAGCCGTGGCCTTGCCCTATCTGCAGAAGAGCACCAACGATGATGATACCTGAGATAGCATTAGTCACCGACATAAGCGGTGTGTGCAGTGCGTGCGTAACGTTCCAAACCACGTAGTAGCCAACGATACAAGCGAGTACGAATACGGTGAAGTGCGCCAAGAATGCAGCAGGCGCAACCGAGGCAACCCAACCAAAGGCAGCGACACCGGCTGTTACACCAATGATCTTCTTAACTGGAGAAGTCGGCTCTTCTGGCTTCTTCTCTTCTACCTTAGCTTCTTGTTTAGGAGCCGCAGGCTGTGCTGAAACCTGGATTGGTGGCGCAGGCCAAGTAACCTCGCCCTCTTTAACCACAGTTACACCGCGAATAACCACATCTTCAAAATCGATGTCGATATTGCCGTCTTTCTCTTTACACAGAAGCTTAAGAAGGTTGACTAAGTTAGTTGCGTATAGCTGAGACGATTGAGTTGGAAGACGGCCAACCATGTCGGTATAGCCAACGATCTTAACGCCGTTGTCTGTAGTAATTACCTTGTCAGCCACTGTGTACTCACAGTTACCACCGTTAGCCGCAGCAAGGTCTACAACCACACTGCCCGGTTTCATTGAGTCTACCATCTCTTTGGTGATCAACTTCGGCGCTGGACGACCTGGGATCAATGCCGTTGTGATGATGATATCAACGTCTTTCGCTTGTTCAGCGTAAAGCTCTTCCGCTTTTTTGTTGAATTCATCGGACATCTCTTTTGCGTAGCCATCGCCACTGCCACTTTGTTCTTGGAAATCTATCTCCAAGAACTCAGCGCCCATCGACTCAACCTGCTCTTTTACCTCAGGGCGAACGTCGAACGAGCGAACAATAGCACCAAGGCTACCTGCAGCACCGATTGCAGCAAGACCAGCAACACCTGCACCTGCAACCAGCACTTTCGCTGGCGGAACTTTACCTGCTGCGGTGATTTGACCAGTGAAGAATCGACCAAACTCGTGAGCCGCTTCCACGACCGCACGATAGCCAGCAATGTTGGCCATTGAACTCAGTGCATCTAGAGCCTGAGCACGAGAGATACGCGGAACCGCATCCATTGCCATTACATTGATATTTTTAGTGGTTAGCTTTTCCATCAGCTCTGGGTTTTGAGCCGGCCAGATAAAGCTCACTAGTGTAGCCCCCTCTTTGATAGCTTCAATTTCGCTATCAGTTGGAGCATTGACCTTCAAAATAAGGTCTGATTGCCAAATCTCATCCGCTGCAACTAGCGTTGCGCCAGCAGCTTCAAAGGCGGCATCATCAAAACTGGCAAGTGCGCCAGCGCTATTTTCTACCTTGATGTCAAAGCCCAGTTTGATCAGTTGCTCCACCGACTTGGGTGAAGCAGCGACTCTGGTTTCTCCATCGAGTACTTCTCTCGGTACACCGATAATCATTAGTGCATACTCCTTGTATACAAATCACAAAATTCCTGTGGACTGATCTATCGCTACCCCTAAACTGCAGGCATCAAAACAAACGTGTGATAAATCAATCACTTTACAGTCGATTTTGCACCTCGACTGTATAAAAACTATGAATTGTCTCCCCTTAAAAGGTCTAACCAGCGTTAGTTGAACAGAGACTCGCCCATTTGGTCGATAAGCATTTGCGCTTTTTTAAGCATCAACTCTTTAGCGTCGGCTTCACTGATCAAAAGATCGGAACGAATAAAGCGGTGAGTTTCATCTCTTCACCCTCACCAAGGGTAATTCGACCGGCAATGCGATACTGACCATTTTCCGCTATAGGTTCAGCGTAAATGAGGTAGCCTTTATACTCTTCCGGCTCTACCTCGACCGGTTTCTGCTCTTTATTCCCACCAAACAAACGGCTCAACCAACCCATAATTTTTTCCTTCAATAAAATAAATCTCTATTCAACTAAATCTAAGGGATAGCGAACACAATGGCGAGATTTAACTGCAAATGTTTGATCAACATATACAAATTTTGATGACAGATTGTGACTGGCTCAAAAAAGTATCGAATAGTAATTGTATTCAAGGGAGTTTGAAGAAAAAATACAGCACCAACAAGCAAGAAAGCTCATTAAACACGCTGTTTGGAATTACCAATAATGGGATGTAGAACGTTAGTTCTGTGTTGGAAAAGTTAACTCAAATTGTTACCGTATGTCGTACTTTGGTATAGGTAGAATCACTATGAGAATTAAGAAAGGTTTTACACTGATCGAGCTCGTTATCGCATTGGTGATTTTGGCTATCCTTTCTGCAATCGCAGCACCGCGATTTATCAAACTTAAGCACGATGCGCGCAGTAACACCATGCAAAGTGTTGGCGCTACCCTGTCGTCTCTTAATCATATGTTGATAGGTCTTGCTGCAGTGGATGGTTTGGAGCGCGAACAAACCACTACTCTTCAGATAGAAGGTAGAGACATACAGCTTCAGTACGGAAATCTTGGGGTGGCTAAAACAAGTGATATTACCGCACAAGACATTTCCCATGTGACTTTATTAGAAACTGAATCGCTGAAAAGAGTTAGCGAAAAGGCTGGAAACGAGTTCGGTATAGTGGTGTTTGCAAAACAGCAGTTTTTTGTCACCCATCCCGCATGTCAGTATTAGATGATTGCTTTGTAGAGTACTTCCCCGCAACTAGCCCGACTCTGGCTGCAGAATTAAATGTAGTGGTTTCAGGTTGCTAATTAGTCCTGGTTGAACAACAAAATGATCGTTCCACCACTCAGTGAACTGCCATAGTTGAGGTTTATTCCGATCCCGATGTTGTCCACATAATCTCTAAGAAATGGCGGTGATACCAGCCAACCGATACTCGCTTCCCAGTACTCGCGAGTATTAAGCGAATCTTTCAAGTCACCATTGATGTTGATGTGTCTAATACTGGAAAACAGGGTTTGGCCATAACCACCCCAATGAGTGATATCATAAAAACCCTTTAACCCATTAATCCAATACAAGCCTTCTGGATTCCCAATATCTCCACCATTAGCCTCTCCGCCGCCATAACCATAGAAGTAGTTGAGATCAGAAAACGCTTCCCAGCGTCCCCAACTTTGCGGGTGTTTGTAGTGAAGGTTTACGTTGGGTTGAAAAGTTTGCGACCAAGCTGAGGTATTAACCAAATTACCATTTAGAAAATCTTGTTCGCTCTCATCAAAATAGCCTCTATAGGTATAATCGTTCTTCAAATACATTAAATTAGTGCCGATACCTGCACCAACACTCCAATGCTCATTCCATGGACGCGTCACCGAGTAATGAGCTGCAACCGTGTAGATTTCTTCCTTGAGAGTGTCTGAGACAGGAAAGTCTTGATATGTGACGTCTTGCTTTTGCTTCAGATAAGAAAACAGGACCTTTACCCTTTGTTCCAACACAGAATTATCATCAAACGTAACCGTAGGAAGATCAAAGGTATAAGGCAGGGTTGTTACACCGAGATTCTTTTTTAGGTCAAGCGAGCCTTGATTACCAAAATCATCGCCTATATCCGCTATTCGGTTGGGGTCAAAGTTTTGAAAGCCTAGTGATATAGCATTGCTGTCACTGAATAAAACGGCTGCGGCGAAGTTTGCCTCCAAACCTTCTCTAAACTCATCCACTGCGAACGCTGAATGTGAAAGCACACTCAACCCTAAAGCTAAAACTACCTTGTTTCGCACGTTATTTAATCCTTTATACAACTCTTAATCTAATTATTGTCCAGTTATCACTGATTTCTACGCTAATTATTGACTTTAAATCTGGGTTTCATACGATGTCCTTGTAACATCACATAGGTAAAAATCATGTCAGAAACCCAAGATATCCAAACAATCGACCTAGCCGAAGTATCTAAAGAACTGCGTCAGGTGATCGAGTTTGACGAAGTACCAGAGCAAATGTATCAAATGGTGGTTTCTATCCATGAAACTGCGGAAGAAGAAGTCCGCAAAGCTTGGGATGAACTACCAGCAAGTGCACAAAATGTTGTAGATAGCTTCGAGCAATTCCACGCTCTAACCTCTGTAAGCCAAGCCTTTGCAGGTGTGGGCCTTCTAGAGGAGTTCCCTAACCTAGACCTACCAGCCGATATGAGCGAAGAAGATACCAACGCATATAAGGCGCAGCTGCTTGATAAAGTACTGTTCAACTGCATCAAAGATATGGTTAAACAGGTTAAAAAAGCACGTCGTGACCCTATCCTAAAGCGCGACTTCAACAGCGTATTCGAGCGCTAATCAATCGCGAGCCTCTCACCCTAGTGGGAGGCTAACTTTTGTTGAGTAAAGCTCACACCCTTGATTTGAGCGTAAACCAACTTACCCACCTCTAACTCCAAGTCTGTCGCGGCCCAAACCGTTATCGAAGACTTAATTCTTACATCTGCACTAAGTTCCAACTCTAAAAGGTAAGCGTGTTCGCTCGTGCGATGCATAGCAGATACAGTAACCGGCAAGATATTCCGTATTGAGCTTTGCTTGTTGCGTGACAGGGTAACAGATACATCACTGGCATTGACTCTAAGGCGCATGTGCTTACCCTGCAGATCCTCAAAGTCTGTATCAGGCACCCATAGCGAGTGCGTATCTACACTGAGTCTGCGCATTGCGTACTGTGAATGTCGTTCACACACCTCGACGTTAATAAGGGAGCTTTGCATCTCATTGCCCTTCCACAAGGACAAAGAATCGCTGTTCCATACCTCTTCTACTGTGCCGAACTGAACCAACTTACCTAGCTCGAGCAGTAATAAGTTATCCGCTAGATTCATCACCTCTTCTAGACTGTGGGTTACATAAACCACTGGGATATCGATGTTCTGAGCCAGTTTTTGAAGATACTTGAGCACCTCTCTCTTTCGAGGAAGGTCAAGACTTGCTAAAGGCTCATCCATTAACAAAAGCTTAGGGCGCGACAACAAGGCACGCGCTATGCCTACCCTCTGTTTTTCACCACCACTGAGTTGATGTGGTCGAGACTGAATTAGGTGCTCGATATCGAGTAGTTTGAGCAGTTCTTGGTATTCAGAATTGCTCACCTCTGGCGGCCGACCGTAATTAAGGTTCTGCTTTACCGTCATATGTGGGAACAAGCGAGAATCTTGGAACACCACAGCGCATTCTCGCTCCCAAGTAGGGACGTTTACTCTGCTTTTGCTATCAAACAGCTTTTGCTCAAAAAGGGTTATTTCACCTAATTCAGGAGTAAGCAGACCGGCAATCACATTAAGCAATGTGGTTTTACCGCTACCTGAGCGACCAAACACGGCAGTGACACCCTTAGCTGGGATGTTGACTTGAACATCAAATTCTTGAGTATCGAAACTATGGGAGAAATTAACTTTGAGCATCAGCTAAACCCCAAATTTTTCTGCGCACGTCTCGCCAACCACTCACTGATAAAGAGTGAACTTAGGGCAATCACTATGGCTATGATACAAAGGCGCATAGCTTCAAACTCCGCCCCCGGCGTTTCAAGAAAGCTAAACATAGCCAGCGGTATGGTTTGTGTTTCTCCGGGGATATTGGAGACGAAGGTAATGGTGGCACCGAATTCTCCAAGGCTACGTGCAAAGGCGAGTAAAAAGCCAGAGATAAGGCCGGGTATGGTTAGTGGCAAAGTAATGGTAGTGAACACCTTCCAAGGTCTTGCCCCTAATGTCATAGCGGCTTGCTCAAGTTTAGGGTCAATACCCATGATGCTGAGTCGAATCGCTCTGACCATCAACGGGAGTGAAACCACGGCAGAGGCTAAAGCCGCGCCATGCCAATTAAAGGCAAAACTGATCCCGAAAGTGCTATCCAAAAATGCGCCTATTGGGCCTTGTGTGCCGAACAGCACTAGCAATAGATAACCAATCACAACAGGAGGAAGCACCAAAGGAAGGTGCACAAAGCCATCGAGGATGGATTTACCCACGAACTCCTTCTTCGCTAACAGCCAACCAAGTCCGATACCAACAGGCAATAAACCCAAGGATGCCACCAGTGCAACCCTAAGACTCAGTAATAGTGCTGTTAGTTCGTATTCGGTTAGCACAGGTTCTCCAGTTAGTTCGCGGAAGAAAAACCTAGCTCTAGGATCTTCGCGTGCATCTCATCACTTAAAAAATAATTATATACATCAATGACTTCTGCGTCTTGAGATAGTTGGACAATTGGATAAGTAATAGGCTCATGCAGGTCATTAGGAAGCTCAGTGAGAACCTTTACCTTGTCAGATTGAACTGCATCGGTTTTATAGACAATGCCGGCTGGCACTTGACCACGCTCAACCATAGCTAATGTAGCTCGGGTGTTTTTCATAGGCGCATACTTAAGCTCGCTATAAACGTTAAGTTTCGTTAGTGCCTCTTTCGCATAGATGCCCACGGGTACGGTCTTTGGCTCGCCAATGGCTAAGCGACCTTTTCCTATTAATTCCTGCCAAGTTTCGATCTCAGTTATATCAGTGACTTTAGCATCAGAAGCTGTTGGAGAAACCAACACCAGGCTATTAGAAGCCAGTGTTTGAGATTCTTGTTTAAGTTCTAGGTTATTTTCTACGTAGTCCATCCACAAACTATTGGCAGAGATATAGATATCTGCAGGAGCTTTATGGGTAACTTGGCGGGCAAGAGAGGCAGAACTGCCAAACACGCCCTTGACCTCAATGTCGCTCCCCTTAAAGTGCAGCTGCGCTTGTTGCACCACTTCCGTCATCGACGATGCGGCATAGACATAAACAACCTGTTTTGCGCTCGAAAAAGCGCTAAACAGAACCGAAAATAAAACGATAAATCTAGACATAAAACTTCAAATTGCAGAAACGAAAAAGGCGCTGACTAGCAGCGCCTATCTATTATAAATCAATTATTTAGTGACTTTTGGTTGAACATATTTGCGGCCAACATCTACGATGGCTACGTCGCGAACAAAACTACGTCCCAGTAGCACTGGGTAGCTAAGGTGTGAGCGATCCACCAGCGTGAATTCGGTCTTAGCTTTCAGGTCACCAACCTGAATCCATACAGAAACCACTGCTCGACGGTCGGCTTTATCTGTGCTCGATTGCTTGATCTTAGCCCAGCGGTCCACAGGAAGGCTGATCTCTTTACCTACCTTGCCGTTAAAAGCAGGCTTGAATTTAACCCACTCTTTGCCATCGCGTTCAAATTGCTTAACCTCAACAGCAGATAGAGATGAGGTTGTTGCACCGGAATCGATTCGTGCGCGAACACTAGATTTAGATTTAGGGAAATACACCCATTCCTTCTCACCTAGGATCAGCATGCCATCTTTAGTCTTTGTTGGTAATGGTGCAGGCTTAGCTTCAGGTGCTTCCTCCTTCACCTCAGGCTCTTCCACCTCTACCACCTCTTCAACGCCTTCTTCGGTCTCTTGTTCAAAAGTAGGAGGCGTTGTTACTCCGGTGTTTTCGTCTGGCTTTGGTGCACTGGTACATGCACTAAGAGAGATTGCCGCGATAGCGATTGCCAAATATTTCCAATGTTTCATCCAATCCACCTGGTTGTTTATTTTACGTCGACGATAGCTTGCGCTACATAAGGAAGATCTTGCTCACGAAGGCCCGCAATGTTGATACGACCATCGTTAACACCGTATACAGCGAACTGCTCACGAAGTTTGATCATCTGCTCAGCACTGTAACCCAGCACACTGAACATACCCTTATGTTGTTTGATAAATTCGAATTCATTGCTTCCAGAGCGCTCGGCGAGTTCTCGACAAAGACCTTCACGAAGAGAAATCAGACGAAGACGCATATCTTCTAGTTCACTCACCCAATCTGCTCTTAAGTCATTGTCTAGCAATATAGTTTTAACTATAGACGCTCCGTGCGCAGGAGGCATAGTATAAGTTGAACGAGCCATTTGTAGCAGCTTACCACGAGCGTTTGTAGCATGGGTCGCACTCTGACCGATCACAATCGCACTGCCCGTACGTTCGCGATATAGACCAAAGTTTTTAGAACACGAACTGGTCACCAAAAGCTCAGGAAGATTGGCCGCCATGTGAGACACGCCAAACGCATCTTCAACCAGTCCATCACCAAAGCCTGATATGCGATATCGATAAAAGGAGTAAAGCCGTTCTTCTGGGCAAGCTCAGTGACGGCTTTCCAACCCTCGATAGGCAGATCCGCACCGGTTGGGTTATGACAGCAGCCGTGCAGTAGGACAACGTCTTTACTACTCGCCTGAGAAAGATCGCTCAGCATTGCTGACACATCAACCTGCTTAGTATTCACGTCAAAATAGCGATAGTGCTTAACCTTAAGGCCAGCTGCTTCCATTACAGGTTGGTGGTTTACATAGCTAGGATTGCTCAGCCATACGGTTGCACCAGGCTCAGAGAACGCGATAAGTTCAGCCAACATGCGCAGACCGCCGCTGGCGCCTGGCGTTTGAACCGAGGTAGAACGCTCGATGATACTTTGATCGGTAACCAGAAGTTTCAACGCTTCAGCATTGAACTCTTCGTCCCCTGCCATGCCTACATAAGCTTTGGTAGTCTGCTCATCCAGCATCTTTTGCTGAGCATTAAGAACAGCGCGCATAACTGGCGTGACACCGTCACTGTTTTTGTATACACCGATACCAAGATCAACCTTGTCTTGGCGTGGGTCTAGGCGATAGGCCAATGAAAGAGAAAGGATCGGGTCCTGTTGAGGAGACGGTAGATTAGCAAACATGAAAAAACTGCCCTAAGAATTCCATTTAGATGTCATCACGTTATCACTTGCGAAACAAAATCTAAATAGGAAAGTCAGTTCAATCAGTCCATTAGCTCATTTTTTGAAAAGTAATGTATGACCTGGTTTGCACTGCCACGCCATTCAAGACGCGCGTCAGCTTGGTCTTTTTCAAACTTGCCGTCGATAAGCGTATCCACATACTTAACCACTTCCTGCTGCTCTGGTGTTAGCTCAGCAAGCAAATAGCCAGTCCACATCCAGATGTCTTTATCTGGACACTCACGTTTTACACGCTCAACCAACTTTAGGATATGTGGCACGTTCGATGGAAGAAGAGGGTCCCCGCCTGATAGAGACAACCCCCTTTTCTTGATACGAGTATCTTTAAGGTCATTGATGATCTGATCTTCCATCTCTTGCGTGAACAGATGACCAGAGCTCGGTGACCAAGTAGATTGGTTATAGCAACCACGGCACTGATGAATACACCCCGACACGAACAAGGTACAGCGCGTACCTGGCCCATTTACAACATCAACAGGATAGTAATTGTGATAATTCATCAGTGCTCTACTCTACTTAACTCAAGATACGTGATTAAAGGTGCTTAACGCGACGCTTAACTTCTTCTTGTTTACCGAAGTTAAATGGACGTGCATCAGGCTACCTAGATAACCACATACACGACGGGTTACTGAAACCTTAGTTGAGTCATGGTTACCACAGTTCGGGCAGGTAAAACCTTTACTGGTGCAATCAAATTCGCCGTTGTAACCGCACTCGTAACACTCATCGATTGGTGTGTTCGTGCCGTAGTAAGGAACGCGAGTGTATGAGTAGTCCCAGACGTTTTCTAGCGCTTCGATGTTTCTTTGCATATTCGGGAATTCACCGTAGCAGATGAAGCCACCGCTGGAGATGTGCGGATACGGCATCTCAAAGTCGATTTTGTCGTACGGGTTCACCTTCTTCTCAACATCTAAGTGGAAGCTGTTAGTGTAATAACCCTTGTCTGTTACGCCCTCAACCACGCCAAACTCTTTAGTATCGATGCGAGCAAAGCGCGAACATAGGTTCTCACTCGGAGTGCCGTATAGGCTAAAGCCGTAGCCAGTTTCTTCAGTCCACTGATTCACCTTAGATTTCAGGTAATCAATCATCTCAAGTGCTTTTTCACGAAGCTCAGGTGCATCGTAAAGGTGTTCTTGCGTGCCAAATAGCGCATTTATGGTTTCGTGGATACCGATGTAGCCAAGGGAAATCGAAGCACGACCGTTTTTAAAGATATCTGCAATCGAGTCATCTGGGTTCAGACGAACGCCACACGCACCTTCCATATATAGAATTGGCGCAACGCGTGCTTTCACGTTTTCTAGACGCTCAATACGAGTTTCAAGTGCACGACGTGCCGTAACCAAACGCTCGTCAAGAAGTTCATAGAAGCGTGTTACATCGCCACCCGCTTGTAGCGCGATACGTGGAAGGTTAAGGCTAACCACACCAAGGTTGTTACGACCTTCGTGGATCATCTCGCCGTTTTCTTCATACACGTTTAGGAAGCTACGACAACCCATAGGCGTCTTAAACGAACCCGTTACCTCAACCACTTTGTCGTAGTTCAAGATATCTGGGTACATGCGCTTAGACGCACACTCAAGAGCTAGCTGCTTGATGTCGTAGTTAGGATCGTTTGGTTTATGGTTCAAACCATCTTTGATAGCGAATACCAGTTTAGGGAATACCGCTGTCTTCTTGTTCTTACCCAGGCCTGCAATGCGGTTACGCAAAATAGATTGTTGGATAAGCTTAGAGCCCCAAGACGAACCTAGACCAAAACCAAAGGTCACAAATGGTGTTTGACCGTTAGCCGTGTGCAGTGTGTTTACTTCATACTCAAGAGATTGGAATGCGTCATAACACTCTTTTCAGTACGAGCACGGGCGAACGCTTCTGGATCATGGATATCCCACTCACGTGCCACTTCAAGATGCTTCTCGTAACTGCACATAACATAAGGCTCTAGAACCTCGTCAATACGGTTAATCGTAGTGCCGCCATAGATGTGGCTCGCCACCTGCGCAATGATCTGCGCAGTCACTGCGGTTGCAGTTGAGATAGACTTAGGTGTATCAATCTCAGCGTTACCCATCTTAAAGCCATGCGTCAACATACCCTTAAGGTCGATCAGCATGCAGTTAAACATAGGGAAGAACGGAGCGTAATCTAGGTCGTGATAGTGAATATCACCCTGCTCGTGTGCCTGAACAATATCTCGAGGCAAGATATGCGTTTTTGCATAGTGCTTAGCTACAATACCCGCTAGTAGGTCACGCTGAGTTGGGATCACCTTACCATCTTTGTTAGCATTCTCATTTAGAAGGTCCGCATTCGACTGCTCAATCAAGCCTTGGATCTCTTGGTTAAGCGCAGACTTCTTCTCACGAGCGATATCACGGTCGTGACGATACTCGATATATGAACGCGCTAGGCCTTTAAACTCGCCCTGCATCAGTTCATTCTCAACAAGCGTTTGGATTTGCTGGATGTCGACTTCTTTACACCCTTCCAGCTGACTCTCAACCGACGCTGCTACATTTTGAGCGTATTCAGACGCCTCTAGGTCGATTTGAGTCGCGGCGCTTTCCACTGCTGCCACAATGCGGTCCCGAGTAAACGGGGCAAGAGAGCCATCTCTTTTTAGCACAACTGGATTCACATATTCTCCTTACCCACAGCATATACACAGATACACTATATAGGTATTTAACTGACGATTACACACTACATATTGTGGGCGTATTTAACGAAAACCACCAAGGCAGAGAGTTGATCTGGATCAATAAAGGGTCAGAGTGGTGCCTAATGTAACCGATCTTTTTTGCATAACTTGAGCTGTATTCGAAACGAAAAAAATGGCAAAATTTTTTCTAAATGGGTTGCTTTTTTCGAAGCCCTTTTTCGATGGGCAACAGAGAGGAAATTGAAAATTTGAACATCAAAACCGTAAAAAAATGCCTTGCATTTACGTCTATATTGCTGTCCCCGATAACCTTTACTCACGTTGCATATGCGAGCAGTCTGCAGGTTTCGAGTTGGAACATCGCTTGGTTGTCAGAAACGGGTTATCCACAGTTTTCAGAGAGCATTCGTAATCAAGACGACTGGCAAAGGCTCTCCTATTACTCCGATAAACTCAACTCAGATGTTCTCGCATTTCAAGAAGTAAACAGTGCCGAGGCTATTTCTAAAGTAGTTGGCGATGATTTCAATATCTATCTGTCACAGCGAAGCGATTGGCGGTATAGAGGTCATCAGTTCGATGACATCAACCAATACACGGGCTTTGCAGTCAACAAGAGCTTGGAAGTAAAAGCGCACAAGGACCTAAACCTAAATACCGAACGAAACGGCAAGTTAAGGTTTGCGACCTATATAGAAGTGAAACGACCTAACGCTCCGGCTATCCATGCCCTATCTGTGCACCTTAAAGCGGGTTGCCAAGCTAAAGAAAGAAACAACCGCTCCTGTCAGATCCTTCGTACTCAAGGGGAAATGCTTAATAGTTGGATAAAAGAGAGAGAAGCAAATGGCGACGCTATCTGATCATGGGAGATTTTAACCACAACCTGGCTTACCGAGGCGACTGGTTAATGGCGGTACTAAGCAAAGGCAATCAAGCATCCCTTGCAACATCAAGCACTAAAGCAAGTTGTGAGGTTCGCTCGAATCGTAACCCTAAACAGACCCATAGATACCGAAATCTCATCGACCACATATCGTGAGCAGCGAGTTAACAGCAAGCCAAGTAAGCCAGCTTAACTATAGCAAGAATCACGTATTGAATTATCAACTCAGTGACCACTGCCCACTGCAAGGCAAAATCCAGTAAAAAAGGAGGGGCAACCCTCCTTTACGCTTTCTGAGCTTTATTCGCTGCCAGCATACCCAAGAGCATAGCGACCAAGAACAGCCATGCCTGACCATTCCCTACGCCTAGAGAAGACACCACGGGCCCAGGACAAATACCTGCCAAACCCCAACCTAAGCCAAAGAACCCAGCGCCGGTTAATAGCTTGCTATCTATATGCTTGTTTACCGAAAGAGAAAACTTCTCTCCCGAGATAGGTGCAGTGCGCTTTTTGATAAGGAATTGATAACCAGGGATAAACACCATTAGCGCCCCCCATCACAAACGCCAAACTTGGATCCCAATTGCCTGCCACATCCAAGAATGCAATCACCTTGTGCGGATCAACCATTCCCGATACGGCCATACCTAAACCAAATAACAGACCAGAAAAAAGTGAAATAAACTTAGTCATCACCTACACCAAATGCAGTCGAACGAAAACAGTAATACCCGCCACTAGCATAAACACACAGGTAGCTACGATAGAGCGTGTTGAGAAGCGGCCGATACCACAAATACCATGGCCTGAAGTACAGCCATTTCCTATCTTGGTACCAAAGCCAACAAAAAAGCCGGCAAGCAGCAATACCCAAAGACTGGAGTCATAGACGGTTGGGATGCCCGCGGAGAAGGCAACTCCGCCAAGGATGCCACCCAGCACCATGCCAATGATAAAGAGCCAGCGCCACACGCGATCACCCGCCTGATTTTTCAGAGCGCCTGAGACAATACCGCTGATACCCGCAATCTTGCCGCTAAATAAAAGAAGCAATAGAGCTGATACACCTAAAAGCATACCGCCAAACAATGAATCCCAAGGGATAGTAAAAGTCACGCTAGGACTCCTCTACACAATAGATGTTATACAAAGACTCGATCAGCTGAGTGATTCGAGGATCGTTCAAAGAATAAAATACCATTTGCGACTCTTTACGCACCGCAACTAGGTTGTTGTCCCTTAATACCTTTAGGTGTTGTGACAATGCAGACTGGTTTAGCGGAGAACGTTCTTGCAGTTCAGCTACCCCTTTCTCACCTTCAATCAACTGACACAGAACCAATAAACGCTCGTGATGAGACAGCACCTTAAGCGTTGCTGAGACTAGCTTGGCCTTTTGAGTCATATCTGACAGTTGCTGCTGCATCTGGTTGTCGAGTGACTTTTGCGCGTTCAATTGAATCACCTTTGATTAAGATTTCTCTAATAAACTATGTCACACAGTTAAATTAGTCAATTCTTAATTAGAACTTTCAAAAAAAGATAATTATAAATTAGTAATTACTAAATAATATGTTATCGTTACGCCAATTCATTAGTTCAAGGGGCAAGAAATGACCAAGATAGTTATCGTTGGCGGCGTAGCCGGTGGCGCATCGGCGGCAGCACGAGCACGCCGTTTAAGCGAAGATGCACAGATTATAATGTTTGAACGTGGCGAATTTGTATCCTTCGCAAACTGTGGCCTTCCATACCACATCGGTGGTGATATTGAGGAGCGAGATAAGCTGCTTCTTCAGACCCCACAGAGCTTTCTTGCCCGTTTTAACGTGGATGTGCGCACCTTTAACGAGGTGACCAATATCGACAAAGAATCAAAACTAGTCTCAGTAAAAAACCTGATGACGGGCGAAGAGTACCAAGAGAGTTATGACTTTCTACTGCTGAGCCCAGGGGCGGCGCCTCTTCTCCCGCCTATTTCAGGTATAGATAACCCGCTAACGCACTCCCTACGAAACATCCCAGATATGGATCGAATTATTAGTTCAATCAAAACTAACAAGCCAAAACATGCCACGGTCGTCGGTGGTGGTTTTATCGGTCTTGAGATGATGGAAGCGTTTCATCAATTAGGTATAGAAACCACCCTACTAGAGCTAGCACCTCAGGTAATGACACCGGTCGACCCCGAAATGGCGGGCTTCGCACATCAAACTATTCGTGACCACGGTATCGACCTGCGTCTTGGTGATGCGCTAGAAGCCGTCGACTACCAAGACAGTAGCCTGAACCTTACCCTGACCAGTGGCGAGACTCTCAAAACCGACCTTCTGATCATGGCCGTAGGCGTTCGACCGGAAACCTCGCTCGCTAAGAAAGCAGGCCTAGCACTTGGTGAACTTGGCGGTATCTGGACCGACAGCACTATGAGAACAAGTGACCCTTACATCTATGCTGTTGGTGACGCGGTTGAAGAAGAAGACTTTGTAACCGGCAATCCCAGCTTGGTTCCACTGGCGGGCCCTGCTAACCGTCAAGGCCGCATGGCTGCAGACAATATGCTTGGCAGAAACGTGCATTATCAAGGTACTCAAGGTACCGCTATCGTTAAGATCTTCGACTTAGCAGTCGCTTCAACGGGTAAAAACGAGAAACAACTCAAGCGCGACCAAGTCAGCTATGAGAAGGTCTACGTGCACACAGCAAGCCACGCAAGCTACTATCCTGGCTCTGAGATAGTCTCCTTTAAGCTGTTATTTGAACCGAAAACAGATAAGATCTTTGGTGCCCAAGCTGTCGGTAAAGACGGCGTAGACAAGCGCATTGATATCATAGCAGTAGCACAGCGTGCAGGTATGACGGTAGAGCAACTTCAACATCTAGAGCTCACCTACGCGCCACCATTTGGTAGTGCCAAAGATGTAATTAACCAAGCGGCATTCGTGGCGAACAACATCATCAAGGGTGACGCAACACCGATCCACTTTGATGAAATCGATAACCTAAATTCAGAGCAGCTTCTACTGGATGTACGTAATCCAGCCGAGCTAGAAAACGTAGGATTTATTGAAGGCGCGATTAACATTCCGGTTGATCAGCTAAGGGAGCGTATGCATGAGCTACCAAAAGACAAAGAGATAGTAATCTATTGTCAGGTCGGGTTACGAGGTAACGTAGCTTATCGACAACTAGTCAACAATGGCTTTAAAGCGCGAAACCTAATTGGTGGTTATAGAACCTATAAGTTCGCTAAGGCCTAAAAACGTTAAAGGAGCTGATATCAGCTCCTTTATTTTTATTCCAGTTTACACTGCTTGCACTTGGAACTGCCGGTAAGCAGCCTAGAGATAGAATAGCGATTGCGGGCAAAGAAGAGATAGAATCTATCGGCCAAAGGTTTGATCAGTTTCCAACGAGTTGGTGCGTACAACCAACCTTTACCAACCCTAGACCAAGCCTGATAGGTCACATCTAAACCTAGCAACAGTTTTCCGTCTTCGTCCAACGCATGCAGCATTGCCGAAGCCTCGTTGCCATCGATATAGGGATAATCTAAAAACTGCTGCTCGTGTATATCCACCAGCAGCAATTGCCTGTCTTCATCTTGCTTGCGAAGTGCGGTCATCTCTTTCACACACAGTGGCAGGTTCCGTCGTAGAAAATGGTAAATTGGCCCATAACACTCTCCTTTTACCCTTGCTACGACGAAATCCGGTATCAAGATTAAACCGGCTTGTTTTTACAGTGTTCAATTGCCTTTTCTAATAGCTCAAGAGCACTCTCTTTGCATTCCGGAAGGCTAGCATCGGACTCTTTGATAGGTGTAGTGCGCTCACCCCATTTGATGCGGCCTGCACCCCAAGTTAGTCCAGCACCAAAGGCCGCAGTAAGGATCTCAGCACCCGGCTTAACGCGCCCTTGCTCTACCGCTTCACATAGGGCAATCGGCACAGTCGCTGCCGAAGTGTTACCGTAATTTTGGATGTTTACAAAGGCTTTGTCTTGCTCGATACCCGCTACATCGCAAAGGGTTTGTATAATGCGTACGTTTGCTTGGTGTGGTACCACTAGGTCAATGTCATCTTTACCCAATTTCGCTTCGGTAAGTACATGATGAGCGGCAGCGCCCATTCCTTTAACCGCGCGCTTAAAGATCTCTCGACCAACAAAGTTAAACTCAAAATAACCATTGTCGACTGCAAATCTGTCCATCGAAGTACCAAAAGCTGGTACAGCTAGGATATTACGCCCTTCCGAATCACAACCTAACTTACTCTCCAGAAGGCCAACTTTTTGATCCGTTGCCGAAAGTACAACTGCGCCTGCGCCATCACCGAAAAGAACGGCAGTGTCGCGTTGGGTCCAGTCGATAAAAAAGCTAAGGTGTTCTGCACCGATAACCAAAGCATGCTTGTAAGAGCCTGCTTGGATCATACGAGTAGCTGTCTCTAGACCATACACAAAACCTGTACACGCCGCGTTAAGATCGAAAGCCGCAGATTTCAAGGCACCAAGGTTGTTTTGAACCTTAGACGCGATATTAGGGATCAGGGTATCCGGGGAGCAGGTTGCGACTATGATAAGGTCTAAGTCACTCGCCTCAATACCAGCACACGCCATAGCTTGCTGTGCCGCTACGGTTGCCAAATCAGATGTCTCAACATGGCTGATTCGACGCGCAGCAATACCTGTTCTTGGTCTGATCCATTCATCCGAGGTATCTAGGAAGGTGCTAAGGTCATCGTTTGAGAGACTCGCTGGTGGAAGGCACTTACCCCAGCCTGTGATTTCTGCGTATTGGAGAGACATATTTCCTCTTGCTACAAATTTGTTACCATACTCATCTGACCATAGCATAAAACGCTTTTTAGGAACGCTAACTCTTGCCTCTACAAGGAAATTTCATGTCAAATTTTGTGAGCCGATGCCCTCATTGTTCAGCCCTTAACCGAATCCCACTAGAGAAAGTGGCTCAAAGCCCTACTTGTGGTAAGTGTAAATCTCCTATTCTGGATAACGCTGCTATCGAAGGTACCTCAGACAACTTCGATGCACTGATCAATAGCGAGATCCCTGTAGTGGTAGATTTTTGGGCCAGTTGGTGTGGACCTTGTATGAGCTTTGCTCCCATCTTCAAAGAAACGGCGCAAACTTGGGACACGCCTCTTCGCTTCGTAAAACTCGATACCGAGGCTCAAAGCCAACTAGCGGCGCGCTTTGCAATTCGAAGTATCCCAACCATGAAGATCTTTAGACAAGGCAAAGAGATCGCTTCTATTAGTGGCGCCCTTCCCAAACAGCAATTTCAGCAGTGGCTTACGCAGAACCTATAACGACATAGCCCCTCAACAGAGGGGCTTTTCAATTATGCTAGGCTAGTTTGCCGGGGACGGCTCTCAGGTTGTTTTAACCCAACCATAGTAAGGAGTTCTCTGAGATCATTGATCTGGGGAACTTCTTCAAAATAGACCTCAGGGGAGAGCTCGTTCGGTTTAAAGTGAACCGTTCGAATATGCGCATTCACACCTGCTTGTACACCTTTGCTGGTGTCATCGATAAACAGACATTCACCCGCCATAAAGCCCATGCTCATTGCCGCATACTGAATCAAGTCGGGATCGGGCTTCCAGCTATTGGCATCAAAGGCAGAAAACATACGACCTGTAAAATACTCTTCGAGACCGGCTAAACAGAGCTTATTTTGAATCCTAGAAGTCGTCGCATTTGATAGCACACATACCTCAATACCGTTCTGCTTTAATGTCTCAAGTACCTCTTTGGCATGCGCCATTGGACGAAGTTGGTCTTGATAGAGCACCCTCACCTTTTCTCGGTACAGGGGCTCGAGTTCGTCCACATCTACTTTTAGACCAAGACGGTCTCGGGTTTGTAGCAAGATCTCGGACATCTTGCCGCCATCGAAATGGTTGAGCGCTTCACTCATACTCAACTTCGCGCCATAGCCATTAAATACACTCACCAAGGCCTGACAACACAATTTTTCGCTATCTACCAGCGTTCCTTCGCAATCAAAAATTACGCACTTAACAGCTTGATGATTCATAAGATTCTCCTTGTCTCACCTCAATTTATAGCGAAACAAGTTGTTACTTAGTATTACATGAATCCCATTCTGTTAAGTGTTCGACATTCGGTGTACAAAAAATCGAGGCAGATCACGACTCCTCGGGTAATTATCCGCAAGCTTGAATAAAGACCTGTTTTTGCTGGGGATTTAGCTGAGAAACCAATGCATCGATGGCAGAGTCTGTTGTATACGTTTTGTGGAAATCTGAAATCAATATCTCGCTTTCAGATTCGGTGACTATGGCTGTGGTGACTGTCTCGCCTTTGTCGAAGGCAAGGTATAGAGATGGGTTTTCGTCTAGGGTAATCTGTGCCATGAACTCTAGAAGCACCGATTGACTCTCTTCGGTTACTGGTGCGTTATTGGCAAAGAAGTGGGCAAACATCACCGTCATCTTGTGAAAGTCGACCTTAATCCACTCAATGCTAGAATTAGCATCGCCTCTGCTGTAGGGCATAACTGATGCGCTATCCATCAGGTCTAGATATACGGCTTTGCCTAAAATGCTCTCACGTGTCGGGTAATCCACTTCTACATGCGACAGCATCCAATTAATTTTCTTTTGTAAAATTTCAGTACTCATTTCAACCAGTTAACTCTTGGGAGAACCATGCTGTGTTAGACTATATACGTTTCATACCAAAGCGCATAGATTTAACAAGGAAACTCAATGAAGAAGTTAGCGACTTTAGGAACCTGTCTTATCGCCCTGACCCTAGTGGGTTGCGACAAGAACGAGGTTGGCGATGTCTCTCTTGGCCTGTTCACCACTAAGGATATCAAGATAAATACCCTGGTCGATCCAGAGGTTACTGGCGTTACCTGCCACGTAGCAAGTATTGAGGCAGACCTTGACCTTGCAGACCCATCTGATTCGGCTATCTCTTGTCGTCAAACCGGCGAAATCACTCCTGAGATGTTAGCCAATGTAGACCGCTCTAAGTCTGGCGAAATCGTATTCAAAAAATCGAAGAGTATCTTGTTCAAGACTATGAAAATCCGCCGTATCTACGACGAGAAATCTAAAACCTTAATGTACGTGTCCTACTCGACCAAAGAGACCTCAGGAAGTTATAAACACAGCCTTTCGACCGTGCCACTGTGGGGCACGAAAGCGTATGCTGCCCTTGTCGCCAACGAGACGCTTCCTGAAGTGACTGAATCAAGCACTTCACAACCAAGCATGACGACTGAAGACGAGAGCGAAAAAAGCAGCGACCCTATCTTTTAGTCGCTCAACCGCTCATAAATCAAGCGTCATAAACGAGTTGCAGACTAAGCCCTATGGTATACTCTGCCCATTACCCCAAGTACGAGCCTCCAATGAAATTTCCTGGCCAGAGAAAATCTAAACACTATTTCCCAACCGAACTGCGTGATCCACTTGCAAATCAGATCCGTCAAACGCCAAGGTTAGCAAGACCAACAATCGTCGGCGTAGGTCAAACCATTGTTGATATCGAGGCTCGCGTTGATCTCGCGTTTCTAGATAAGTACAACCTGAGTAAGGGACACTCGCTAGTTGTTAAGCAGGAAGTAGCCGATGAGCTTTATAAAGAGCTTATCGAGCGTGATTTGATCACCCATGAACATCCTGGAGATACCATAGGCAATACGCTTCACAACTACTCTGTGCTAGCGGACAGCAAATCGGTTCTACTTGGCGTTATGTCTAAGAACATCGAGGTTGGCTCTTACGCATATCGCTATCTTTGTAAGAACTCATCTCGTGTAAACCTAAATCACCTGCAAACCGTGGATGGCCCAATCGGTCGCTGCTACACCCTGATCACAGATGATGGTGAGCGCACCTTTGCAATTAACGAAGGCCATATGAACCAGCTGCTTCCAGAAAGCATCCCTGAGCATGTCTTTGAAAAGGCGTCAGCATTAGTAATCTCTTCTTACCTAATGCGCGGTCAACCTGAAGACCCTATGCCACAAGCAGTGCAACGTGCTGTGCAGCTGGCAAAAGAAAATGACGTGCCGGTTATCCTTACCCTTGGTACCAAATATGTTATCGAAGGCAATGCCGATTGGTGGCAAAACTTCCTTAAAGCCAACGTCACCGTAGTTGCAATGAATGAGGAAGAAGCTGAATCACTGACTGGTGAGAAAGATCCTCTGCTTGCTGCAGATAAGGCGCTTAATTGGGTAGACCTAGTGCTTTGTACCGCAGGTCCTGTAGGCCTTTACATGGCGGGATACGTTGATAACCGCAATAAGCGAGAGACTGATTTCACTTTGTTACCAGGTAACATCCCTGAGTTTAATAAGTATGAGTTCAGCCGCGCTATGCGCTACAAAGAGTGCCAAGACCCAGTGCGCGTCTATTCACATATCGCACCGTATCTAGGTGGCCCACTTGAGATCAAGAACACTAACGGCGCTGGCGATGGTGCACTGTCTGCGGTACTTCACGATATCGCGGCAAACGCCTATCACAAGCAAAATGTTCCAACCTCTCAAAAGCATACCGCGAACTTCTTGACCTACTCTTCTCTTTCACAGATCTGTAAGTACGCAAACCGTGTTAGCTATGAGTTGCTAACCCAACACTCAGCGCGTCTTTCTCGATCTCTGCCTGAACGTGAAGACAGCCTAGAAGAAGTGTACTGGGATAGATAATAATTTAATCAATAGGGCTCTACGGAGCCTCCTACTAAAGCAAAAGACTATGAAATCAATAACAAAAACCTTTGCCCTACTCATCTGCTCGCTTTTCTTCATCACCGCTTGCAGTGAGAACTCAACACCAGAATTAAACAAGCAATACACTCAACTGCCAAATGATCTTAGCGATATGCTAGACAAGCCAGTTGTTGAGGTTTTCTCTCTAACCTGCGGCCACTGCCTGCAGATGGAAAAATTCCTTCCTGAAATTGAAACACGCATCGACCAGCCTATCGGTAAAGTTCATGTAACCTTCAACGAAAGTGCCCAAATGGCCGCTATGTTCTACTACGCCGCTGAAATGCAGTCACAAGACGGCAAGGTAGCTCCTGAAATGATGCATGACCTGTTTAACATTTATCATGCTGATCAGGACAAGAGTTCAGATGAGCGCAAAGCATCACTTGTACAAGCGTACACAGAGCGCGGTATGGTTTCTCCATATGACCTTTCGAAGGAACAACAAGAAGAGTTGTTTGCACGCGTTGGCGACGCTATCAAGATTTCTGAAAAAGGCATGATTAATTCTGTGCCTACATTCATTGTTAATGGCAAATACATGGTTCTGACCTCAGCTCATAACGATGTAGACGCTATTGCTAACACCATCAACTATCTATTGACCCAAGGATAAACTCACTAATGTCAAAGTTCTTATTCCCAGCGATCGTATTGGTACTTGCCCTATTCATGGCATACCGAGTTTGGAATAACCACAAGTTAGGACAGGAAAACTTCAAAACAGGTCAAGCCTTCCTGCAACAAAATGGTCAACGCTCTGAGGTAACCACTACCGAGAGCGGTCTGCAATATGAAGTGCTAGTTAAAGGCGAAGGTGACGTACACCCTGGCCCTAAGAGCACGGTTAAGGTTCACTACCACGGCACTCTAATCGACGGCACTGTATTTGATAGCTCAGTTGACCGCGGCGAGCCAATCGAGTTTCCTCTAAACAAGGTAATTCATGGTTGGCAAGAGGGCCTACAACTGATGACTAAGGGTGACAAGTTCCGTCTGTTTATCCCTAGCACACTTGGTTATGGTAAAGGTGGTACGGTCCTATCCCGCCAAACGCAACGCTTATCTTCGATGTTGAATTGCTAGACATCAAATAACTTTAAAAGGGCCAATCGGCCCTTTTTTAATGCAAGTTAGACTAGAGGTCTCTTAACTTTCTCGCTGGGTTACCTGCGTAAATTCCTTTCTCCAATATTGCTTTGTTACCACACTGCCTGCACCAATAACTGCCCCGCTACAGATGCTCGCCATCACAGTGGCATTCGAACCCACAGTAACCTTGTCGCCAAGGGTTATTCGTTGCCAAGAACCTGAATCTGCGTCGGGAGAGCCTGACTTAAATAGGTCGTTGGCAAACATCACGCCATGACCAATAAAACAGTCCGTGCCTATATCTACATACTCACAGATAAAGCTATGCGACTGCACCTTGGTACGGTTTCCAATTCGGGTATTTTTTTGCACTTCTACGAAGGGACCGATAAAGACATCATCGCCTAATTGGCATCCATAGACATTGGCAGGCTCGATGATGGTGACTCGTTCGCCACATTGAATATCGACAACCTTGGCAGAGAGTAATCTTGGGTTAGACATATGCAACTCGTTTACTTATTCCATTAATAATCAACAAGATATCTAAGATTTCATTATTCGTCACTGATTAAAAAGTAACAAAGCCCCGTTGCAACAAGGCTTTTTGGGAATGTTCCACATAAGACGAATCTAACGTTTCACTTTTCACTACTGACCTGAAATTGACTACCAAGTAACCTCAAAGGTGATTTATTCAACAGTTCATTCATCAACAAACGAGGACACCAATGAAGGTTCTAATTAAGTACACACAAACAGGCAAGTATAAGGATCAGGCTTGGGATCCACTTAAGATTAAATTCAAGGGCGATATTAGTGCCGTAACCCCATCTTACGCGGCTCAACTTATTGAAAAAGAAAAGGCGACACTGGTTACTAGCGAGGAACAACACATCTTTATTGAGGCATAAAAAGGGAAAAGGATCGCTTTAACACGATCCTTCCTTTTCTTTATTCTGTGTAGGCCGACTCTAGAACTGGCCTAAACTCAAATCCTTTTTTCGTTACAAGGTAACAATCCATCCCTGCCGCATGTGCTGCTTGAAGACCTAAAAGCGTGTCTTCAAATACCACACAGTCTTTTGGCTGAATATTCATCTGCTCAGCCGCAAGCAAGAAGGTATCAGGGAAAGGCTTGTGGTTCTCTACTTCTGTCGCTGTCACAACAGTATCAAAGTGATCAATAACCCCTTTAGATTCGAGAAGCGGTTCTGCATTCATGCGCTGTGATCCAGTACCAATCGCCACCTTCTTCTGTTCCATATTATCTAAAAGCACTTTGTGCGTGATCGCAATAAGGTCGCCCTTCTCTTCTGCCTCAGCAAAGCGAGACATCTTGAAGTCAGACACCTGCATTGGGTCGAGTTCAAGATTAAAGCGACGATTGATTTCTAGAACAATCTTTGGGCTTGGCATACCGCCCAAGCTGTGCAGCCAACTTGCATCGAAATCAAAACCAAACTCTTCAGCGGTTTGCTCCCAAGCAGATACATGTGTAGGCATAGTATCGATAAGCGTGCCATCCATATCGAAGATAATGGCTTGATATTGTTCTAGTTTTGGTTCCATAGATAAGGCTCTTTAGTTTGAATCTCTTATCTGATTCTAAACTGAAAAGCCCGCAATAAGAATGGATTCACAAAACTATAATGGTCTAGTTGCGATCTAGGTAACCCGCAACGGTCTGAACCGGTTGGAACTCCCCTCTTTTTGTCAGCCAAACCGCAACCGCGTCGGCACCTTGAATGTCATTCGGCATAAAAGTCCACTCACCCTTGCCCAGTTTCTGCTGCTCTTCTAGCACCACAAAATCATGGCTTAGGGTTCGTCCACGGTTTTCACCGCGCTTAACTTCTGTGGTTTCATCCAAGGCAAGCCAGACTATGGTGGCAACGTATTCGCTTCTGTCACTAAAACTCAGGCTATAGTTCATGTCTTGATTCACTAGCTTCAATGTTTTGGCATCAGGCGCGGAAGATAATGGAAGTTTTCGCTGGCTACGGTAAAAGAACCCCTTCCACTCTCGTCCATCAACTACAAACCCAGGCGTATAAACACTGCTCAGTACTCCGTAAGAGCGATACAGTCTTTGCTTCTGACTAAATGCAGGATTGGCAAATCTGTCTTTCCAACCAATATAATCCCAGTAGTCAACGTGGTAGGCGGTAGGGATGACCTCCTCCCAAAGTCCACTGTCTCCCTTGAACTTAGAAAGGTATCTATCAGCGGGCGGGCAACTGGAACACCCTTCAGAGGTGAAGAGTTGTACTAATTGAGCAGGTTGTCCTGAATGACTCCAAGTCTGAGCAAGCAGGCTCAATGGTGCTAGGGCAAGCAACAAGGTAAGAGTGCGCATAATCTTCCTCCAATGAAGGCTCTCCCTTGTTTAGACCTTGAACTGGCGCATTTCCTTTCGCACAATGTCTAAAGAGCATTGATAATGAGAAAGGAGTGCAACGTGTGTGGCAGAATGAACATTACTGATGACCCGCTCGCGCTTTGGATCAGCGAAAACTTAGGCATTAATTTTCGCTCCCAGGCCAACCATGATTTCAGGCCTACGCAATCGACGCGTCTGATCAGTGCAGATTTAGCCGTTCATGATTCGAACTGGGGCATTCATCCAAACTGGTCCGATAAAATCATTATCAATGCACGTAGCGAGACCTTGCTCAGCAAACCCTTGTTCGCCAACCATTTTAAACGTCGAGTCTTGGTTCCCTGTAGTGATGGTACGAGTGGTGTAATACACCATCGGGAAAACAGAAAACCCTATTCTCACCCAATGATGACTCGCAGTTTTTAATGGCTGGTTTAGAGGTAGAGCCCCAACGGTTTGTCACCCTGACACGCAAGCCAACAACCGAGTATCAAGCCTATCATCACAGAATGCCTATGCTCGTCCACATTGACCAAGCGAAGGCATGGTTAAGTAATGATCAGCTGGCGAGAGAGAGCCTTGAAAGGCCTTGATTATTCCTTTACCAGTGAAGTTGAGTCCATTGCTCCCCAGCAAAACTATTCGCTATTCTAGCTATTAAGGTTCGTTTGCTCTGCCGAGATGGCTTTTAGGTTTTCGACTATCTCTTCGAATCTCTGTTTATCCGCTTCAGAATAAAACAACAACTGCCCGTCTTTTATCGTCCAGGCTTCTCGATCCGCATCTAGCATAGTGATGATGCTCTTTACTTCTTTTAATGCCGCTAACTCCGACTTCCAGATCTCTTTTTGCAGTTGTGACTGAACGATCAGATCGTTGATATATTCAGTCTCAACCTTTGCGCTTGCCTCAGAGTCATACAGTTGCTGTTCTAACTCGTGAACTCTCTGCTGAGTTTGCAGTAGGTGCTGCAAAATGGCTTGGCGAGTTTCTTCAATAATAAAATAACTCTCAACAAGGTCAGTGTCCTGCTGAAGGCGAGATATATCCAAAATGGTGTACCAACCTGCTTCTAATACCGCTTGCTGATAGCTTTGATTAAGGTCTGAAACCTCAAGCAAACTGCCACTATTGCCCTGGTCGACAATCACTCTTTGACTCATACCCGACGAGAAAATCGGTTCTATATATTGGGTTTGATTCGATTGCGTAGAAAAGAAACGACCAACACCAAGTGCAAGTATGATCACTACCAAAGCCCAAGCGGCCCTGATGGTACGTCTCGCACTGGTAAAGAAGATAAGAAGTAGACCCCAAGAAAATAGGATCGAGGCTATCCATTGCCCGCTATTGCTGACAAAGGACGCAGATTCTAGTTTTGCCACATAACCTTGGTAAAACGAGAGTGATGTGACAATCAGCAATCCCACTAGAAAGTAGGACAGGCTTGAGAGGGTTGCGATACCCCGCAATCGTCGTTTCATATAGCATTCCTTGCTAATTGGCTTACGCCATTTTTTAAAGCATTACTGGCCTCTTCCTGACGCCTTTACACTTTTATACCCGAGTCGCTTAGGTTGATTCCATTAACACTAAAGGGCTCGGGCATACTCAATAACAATAGATGAGTTAAATCTAGTTGTCGAACCAGTTTAACTCTTTATGAAGACTTGTCACACTGCCCACTACGATAAGTGACGGACTGATCGCCTGAGTTGCCAAGTCAGCAAGGCCATCGAGTGTTCCGGTTAACACGCGCTGTCTTGGCGTAGTGCCGCGCTCAATGATAGCAACCGATGTCGCGCCGCTTAAACCGTGATTCATTAATTTAGCTTGAATGTTTGGACTCTCTTTCAGCCCCATATAGAACACAAGGGTGGTATTGCCTTTTGCCAGACCATTCCAATCAACATCCATGCCCTCTTTCTTAAGATGCCCAGTGATGAAATGAACACTTTGTGCATGGTCTCTGTGAGTTAAAGGGATACCTGCATACGCGGTACAACCTGCTGCGGCAGTAATACCTGGAACCACCTCGTAAGGAATAGACTCAAGGGCAAGCTTTTCTAGCTCTTCACCACCACGACCGAAGATAAACGGGTCACCGCCTTTAAGACGCACTACATGCTTGTTCTCTTGAGCTTTATCCACCAGCACTTGGTTGATTTGGTCTTGAGGGACGCAGTGGTGGTCAAGTTTTTTACCCACGTAGATAAGCTCAGCATCTTGGTTCACCATGCTCATGATCTCGTCAGAAACCAAGCGATCGTACACCACAACCTCTGCCTTTTGGATCAAGCGCAGCGCTTTCACCGTCAGTAGATCCGGGTCACCTGGCCAGCTCCGACCAAAGAGACAAATCCACCTTGATTTGCAGTAGTTGTAGTCATTGTCATAGTGATAACTCGCTATATCTGGGCAGAACGGGTCTGCACTTAAATTGTTTATAACGAGTAACCCGTCATATTCGGGCTACTGGTTATAAACAATTGCCCCACCCTTAGGTGAGGCAAGCATCTATAAATCGAAATTAACGCTGTTCAGCTAGCTTTACTTCAACTTGTTCTTCCGCATCGATTGCTGGCGCAGTCTTAGCGTGAGTTAGGTAAAGTGGGATACAAGTGAACAGTAGACCACCTACTAGGTTACCCAGGATAGTTGGGATAAGGTTGAAGTTTAGGTAAGTCGCCATACCAAAATCAGCACCTAGCATCATACCTAGTGGGAATAGGAACATGTTTACTACTGTGTGTTCGAATACTAGTGCGAAGAAGATGAAGATTGGTAGCCACATTGCTGCAATCTTACCTGCAACGGTACGTGCAGTCATGTTACCCACAACACCTAGACAAACCATAAGGTTACAGAAGATGCCGCGAACAAAACATGTGATCCAGCCATCAGCACCTAGGTTTTCAAAACCAACGGTACGTGCTGTAGAAACTGCGATGAACTTCTGAGCTACCGCGTTAGGTCGATAGAGAAATTAGCCGTTAGAGATACTGCGATTAGGTATGCAACGATAAGAGAACCGATAAGGTTACCAAGACCAACAAGACCCCAGCAGCGAAGTACACGACCCCAAGTAACGCCTGGACGGTTTTCAAATTTAGCTAGAGGAGCAAGACCAAATACACCCGTTACTAGGTCATAACCCATAAGGCTAAGAATACAGAAGCCCACTGGGAACACGAGTGCGCCCACGATGCCGATACCGGTTTGCGTGATAGTAGTGATAGCTACTACTACCGCAAGAGACAGGATAATACCCGCCATAGTACCGCGAAGGATCAGGTCACGAGTGCTGGTTTTTACTTTCGCTTCACCAACATCGATCATGGTTTGAACAAATTCTGCAGGTTTTAGATCGTTCATTTTCTTTCCTAAAAATGTAAAAGTTAAAAGTTAAAATTGAATAGGTAAGCGTTCCCGAGGTCGGATGCGCACCAAAGCCCCCACTTGTGCGCACCCTAGTGTCGAAAACGCTTCGACTATTAAATTTCTTATGCAGAAACTTCTACTTGGCCTTTAGTCACGCGCGCTTTGTATGCTTTCACACTAAAGCTCTCGTCTTCCATGCAGGCACCTGTCGCTAGGTTGAAGCGCTGCTTCTTAAGTGGCTAGCCACCCAAAGTTGCTCATCGTGCTCAACGATAAGGCCGCGAGAAAGTACGTTCGACTTGTAGAACGGGTCCATGTTGTTGATTGCAAACACTTCTTCAGTCGCACGTGGACGGAAGATTGCAACCTGTTCACCGTTCAGCAGAGCAACTACGCCCGTGCCAGATGATGTCTTCGATTTTACAAACTTTTGTAAATGCCATGATGTCGTCTCCCCTTACACCAATTCAACGTGAAGGATATCGCCCTTCGCTTCTGGGTGTTTTTCAGTGAACGTTGCTGGACGGTGTTGATCACGCTCAGAAACAAATACCACGTTGTCGTCACGCTCGTCAGAGTTAACGAAGTGAGCAAAACGCTTAAGTTGAGTTTCATCGTTGATAGTGTCAGTCCACTCACAACGGAACTCTTCTACTAGTTTCGCGATATCCGCTTCTAGTTGATCGTTGATGCCAAGCTTGTCTTCGATAACCACTTCACGTAGGTAATCGATCCCACCTTCAAGGTTCTCGAACCAAGTAGAGGTGCGCTGTAGCGGCGCAGCTGTACGGATGTAGAACATCATGAAGCGGTCGATGTACTTGATTAGGGTCTCTTGATCTAGGTCGCCTGCAAGTAGTGTTGCGTGACGAGGTTTCATACCGCCGTTACCACACACATACATATTCCAGCCAGCATCGGTTGCAATGATGCCAAGGTCTTTACCTTGCGCTTCCGCACACTCACGAGTACAGCCCGATACACCGAACTTCATCTTATGAGGAGTACGGATACCCTTGTAACGGTTCTCGATCATTACGCCCAGACCTACAGAGTCTTGAACACCGTAACGACACCAGGTAGAACCCACACAGGTCTTAGCCATACGCAACGCTTTCGCATACGCTTGACCGGTTTCATAGCCCGCAGCGACTAGCTTCTTCCAGATTGCTGGAAGGTCATCTTTTTGCGCGCCAAATAGACCGATACGCTGTGCACCAGTAATCTTGGTGTAAAGGTTGTACTCAGCCGCAACCTCAGCAAGTACTGCTAGAGCTTGTGGAGTTACCTCACCACCCGCCATACGAGGGATCACAGAGTAAGTACCGTCTTTTTGCATGTTACCTAGGAAGTTATCGTTGGTATCGTGCAGTTTAACTAGAGACGGCTTAAGGATGTGATCACCCCAAACTGACGCTAGGATAGAACCAGCTAGAGGCTTACAAACCTCACAGCCATAGCCCGTACCGTGCTTCTCAAGTAGCTCTTCGAACGACTTGATTTCACCGATGCGTACTAGATGGAATAGCTCTTGACGAGAATAAGCAAAGTGCTCACATACGTCGGCTTTAACCTCAACGCCCGCTTTCTCAAGCTCAGCATTAAGAACAGAAGTCACTAGTGGGATACAACCGCCACAGCCAGTGCCCGCGCCTGTTACTGCTTTGATATCACCAATAGTGTGGTGACCTTGAGCTACCGCTTCCGCAATCTTGCCCTTAGTTACGTCAAAGCAAGAACAGATAACCGCTGACTCAGGAAGTGCATCTGCACCTAGAGTTGGTTTCTCTGCGCCAGCGTGCGCTGGAAGGATTAGCGTATCTGGGTGCTCTGGAAGGTCGATTTCGTTCAGCATTAGCTGTAGAAGATCGCCGTAGTCAGAGGTATCACCAACCATTACCGCACCAAGAAGCTTCTTGTTGTCTTCAGAAACGATAAGACGCTTGTACACTTCAAGCTCTTCGTTTTGGTAAACGTAGCTCTTACAACCAGGAGTACGACCGTTCGCATCACCGATAGAGCCAACTTTTACGCCCAGAAGCTTAAGCTTCGCAGACATGTCAGCGCCTTCAAACTTGCTGTCGTTACCTACTAGGTGATCAACCGCAACGGTAGCCATCTTGTAGCCAGGAGCGACTAGACCGTAGAACATCTCATTCCAAGATGCGCACTCACCGATAGCGTAGATGCTTTCATCAGAGGTCTGACAGTTATCGTTGATAGCGATACCACCGCGAGGAGCGATGTCTAGGTTCATTTCACGCGCTAGCTTGTCTTGAGGACGGATACCTGCAGAGAATACGATGAAGTCAGTCTCAAGCTCAGTGCCGTCAGCAAAGCGCATTACGTTACGTGCATTTGTACCCTCAGGAGCGATCTCTAGAGTGTTCTTACTGGTGTGAACCTGCACGCCCATGCTTTCGATCTTCTGACGAAGCTGATTACCACCAGCTTGGTCAAGTTGCTCGGCCATTAGCTTAGGAGCAAACTCAACAACGTGAGTCTCAACACCTAGAGCTTTTAGCGCACCTGCAGCTTCAAGACCTAGTAGACCACCACCGATTACCACACCAACCTTGCTCTTCTTAGCGCATGCTTCGATAGCTTTTAGGTCTTCAATAGTACGGTAAACAAAGCAGTCTTTGCTTTCACGGCCTTTGATAGGTGGAACGAATGGGAATGAGCCTGTTGCCATGATGAGCTTGTCATACTGGACTTCACGGCCGGTGCTTGAATAGACGATGTTCTTTTCACGGTTAACGTTGATAGCACGCTCACCGATTAGCATGTTGATACCATGCTTCTCGTAAAAACCTTCTTTTACAAGAGACAATTCGTCCGCAGTGTGATGGGAGAAATAAGAGGAAAGGTGAACACGATCATAAGCCTTTCTTGGCTCTTCACAGAACACGGTGATATCCATGTTTGTGACATCTGTTTTTTCAACCAGATCTTCAATATAACGGTGTCCCACCATGCCGTTACCGATGATAACTAGCTTCATCTTGCTCATAGCGGTTCCTTAATTTTATATAACTAAACTGCGTGCGATTTTAGGTATGCACTGATATGCAGAATTGATCTAAATCAATTTCCAAAAAAATACCCCCTTTTGTATTTGTCATACAAGACTACAAATAACTTATTGATTTTATTAAGTGTAAATTTATGAATAACTTAGACAATTTGTATCACTGACCTCAAATTGTTAGAATTATTCGGTACAAAATCATTGACAAAAAGCTCATCAAATGAATTATTTCGAACTTCAAAAAATTGATCTTCACTGCCATCTAGACGGTAGTGTTCGCCCCTCCACCATCATCAACTTGGCTCAAATACAAAAAACAGAAATTCCAAGCCAAGATGAGGCGATAATTGGCGAAATGATGATCGCTCCCGAAACCTGCAACGACCTGCAAGAATACCTAACCCGTTTTGACCTTCCTCTTAAGGTAATGCAAACCGTCGAAGCATTAGAGCGTATTACCTACGAGCTTTATCAAGACGCAGCCGAAGAAAACGTAAAGTATATGGAAGTGCGCTTTGCCCCGCTGCTGCATACCAACCAAGGCCTCTCCGTTACCCAAATAATCGAAGCAGTGGTTAAAGGGTTGAAGCGTGCAGAGCAGGATTTCGATATTCACGGCAATATTATTGTCTGCGCCCTGCGTACCATGCCTACTGAAACCATCAAACCAATGCTCGATGAGTGTCAGCCATTCTTGAACAAGGGTGTATGTGCGTTCGACCTAGCGGGAGCAGAATTCCCGGGGTTCTGCCATGACTTCGTGGAACATGCTGAGTATGCACGCAAGCTAGGCTTTAACATCACCATCCATGCGGGTGAGCAAGGTGAAGGGCAAAATGTAGAAGATGCGATTACGCTTTTACACGCACAGCGAGTCGGTCACGGCATTCATATTAAGAACCACGCGGGTGGCTATAAAGCGGTAGAAGATGGCAACATCGGACTTGAGACCTGCCCTAGCAGTAACGTGCAAACCAAGGCAGTGGCTAATCTAAGCGAGCACCCTGCTGCTGAGTTCTATCACAAGGGCCTGCCAGTCACCATCAACACAGATAACCGCACAGTGTCGAATACCACTATGACCAAAGAGGTTCAGAAGGTCATCGAGAACTTCAAACTGACTGAAGAAGACTACAAAGCTATTTACCTTCAATCTGTAGAGCAAAGCTTTGCAAGTCTTGAAGTGAAGCAAAGCCTGATTGCAAAACTAGGCTAACTCTTCACAAATCTCTGCCGGAACATCTTAGGGGTCAAACCTATGATTTTCTGAAATAGGTTCCGGCATGCTCCCACATCCTCGTATCCCACTTGATGTGCAATTGCATCAAAGCTCAAGTTACTCGACTCCAATAAGTTACACGCCATCTGAATTCGATATCTTTGAAGGTATTGCAACGGTTTATAGCCAGTCGCCTTGCTAAACCGCCTCAATAAGGTACGACTAGTGAGATGACACTCATCAGCAAGTTCACTTATAGCAACTGAGTTGGAATAGTTGGAGTGGATATAGAGCTGCGCTTTCACCACCTGAGCATCACCGTGATTCATTGCATGAGAAAATTGGGCATAGTAACGCTGCTCCCTTCCTCCGGTATCCACAACCAAGAGCTTTCCCACCTGACGCATGACCGCAGGTGATGCAAAGCGAGAAACCATCTCAAGTCCCAGATCTAGCCATGCCATAACCCCCGCTGAAGTGACAATGTCACCATGACTAATCAAGATCTGCTCCGAGTCCACCTTGATATTAGGGTATTTTTTCTCAAATAGGCTCGCCAAAGCCCAATGTGTAGTAACGCGGCGCTCCTCTATGACTCCGGACGCGGCTAACACAAAAGCACCCGCACACGCTGATGCCAATACCGTTCCTTTACTGTGTGATTTTTTAAGCCAGTCGGTTGTCCAGATATCAGGGTTTAAGTAGTGTCTATCAGGCTTATGCTGGGTGGGATCAAGATAAGCTCGCAAAAAAATGTCTCTGATTCGCCCTGAACAATTCGGGTTTCAAACTTGATCTCTACCCCTTGCTCTTCTGCAGCCAAATTCGCCACTTCAAACAACTCAGCCAAACCATATAAGGCCGAGCGCGAAACGTCTGGATACGCGAGCAGTGCTATCGAGAAAACTTGCTTTGTCACTTTTACCACTATTTATGTCATTTATGACTACTGTGGTGTGATTATAGAACCGACATAATGGCTCCATCAAATCGAACAGGGCGCAGAGCCAAAAATATCGGAGCATAAAGATGTCAAAGAAAGCACTAGTTATCATCGACCTACAAAACGACTATTTCCCACAAGGAAAATACCCTCTTTGGAATACCGAACAAACACTAGAGAACATTGAAACTGCTATAGATCTAGCAAAAACGGATGACGCGCTGATCGTTCACGTACAGCACATAGCTGACCCGGCTATGGGAATAGCGCCATTCTTTAATGAGGGCTCTGAGGGCGCAGAGATCCATCCACGCATCATGGCTGCAGCACCAGAAGGCGAAGTGGTTGTAAAAACCTATGCAGATAGCTTCCATCAAACCAACCTTGAGCAGGTTCTACTGCAAAACGGCGTAACACATCTAGTACTATGCGGCATGATGACGCAAAACTGCGTCACCCACACCGCACTATCAAAAGCAGCTGAGAAATATGAAGTATCTGTGCTGGTGGATGCCACAACAACAGTTGATGAAATGCTACATAACATCGCACTGCACGCACTTTCGTCACGTGTGCCGTTAGTGACCAAAGAGCAAGCATTTAGCTAAGTTAGAGACCCTAAACAGTGAACTGAATTTTATTATAAGTTCATGTTTTAACGCCCTTTCCATGACTAGTATTCCTATTCATCACTCACGGAATAACAACTCATGGAGAGGGTTTCGATTATTAGGCTCAAACGAAGTGGTGGGAGCGATTTCTCTACAGGGAAGTGTACTGGGATAGAAAGCTTGGGTGTAAACGAAAACTACGTTAATCAGGAGCTTTTAGCCCTTTTCTAGCGATGGGCTTAGTCTTTTAGCGGGATCGAATTAACCAAGCAGCAGCCAGACTGCGACCATCATCATCAGACTACCCGCAATACGATTCATCAGTTTCACATTATCGCTATTCGCCAAGAGTGCGCGTAATCCTTTCCCACCGGTGGCGTAGATAGACATACACACAAACTCTGAGATCATTATGATACCCACCAGCACCAGAAGTTGAGGCGCCAAGGCATAGTTTTGCGAAATAAAGGGCGGTAACAGACTTATCATAAAAGCCCAACCCTTAGGATTCGCGATAGCTGTGATAAAGCCTTGTGCCATCAAGGCATAGTTCGAAGCATCGGATGATTCTAAACTGTCCTCAGAAATGGCCATCTTACCTTTTGAGCGCCACATCTGTATCCCAAGATAAGCAAGATAACTAGCACCTATAACCTTAAATACGAGAAACAGTGTCGGCATTTTGATCATCACCGCAGCGATACCAAGAACGGCACTGATCGCCACTACTGCAACCCCTACTACCTCACCCAGCATCATCCATAAGGTTCGTCTAAACCCGATACTCATTCCAAGCCCAAGAGCAAGTGTCATACACATCCCTGGTGATAGAGACAAACAGAAACGTAGGATAAACACCCACAACTCAGCCGTATCCATTGGCTTCCTTATTATTCACAAGATCAATCTTTGCAAACTATCCCAATTAGAATAATCATGCAACTGAGGAGAGTTTAGATTACTCGTCTTTGTAGTTGAGCCTTGCTTCAGCCATATCCAACGCCAATACCTGCGAGCGAACCAACATCAGATGCATCAAATAGATTGAATCTGCATCAGGAAGATCATTGGCGTGAGCCAGTTATCTAATCCAAGTTGTAAGCCCGTTCTATCCAATTCATGAACATCGATAGTCTCAGGCATGTAGCCAAGTTTTATCAGATTCTTCTGCAGTTCTATGAGCTGAAACTCAGGTAAATGGATTGGCTTCATGTCATCAGAGGTCAGCGCTTTAAGCACTGTATTGTTTGACTCCACCTTCTTAAAACAACTGGCAACCACCTTATACCTGTCATCACAGACAGGATTATTAGGTGTCTTTTGACAGACATTGAATAGTTTTGCAAAGTCGGTATACGCGGTTGAAAGCAATGCGTATGAGTCATTAATGAGAGGCTCTACCTTCTCTTTTGGCAGAACAGACTCGACGTTTTCGTGAGGATCACCGTCAATAGTATACGGATGTGCCCAGGCTGCACTGGATACCAATGCGAGTACATACAGAATTTTATTCATAAAGTGCCAACTTTAAGTTCTTGAAAAGGGTGGCATTTCTACCACCCAGATTTTTAGCTCGTGTTAATTATTTGTATTGAGCACGTTGCCAAATTTGCATCTTTTCAACGATTTGGTCAATAGACCAAGTGCCAGGAACTTGACGTGGCGGGAATTCTTGGAAAGATTGTAACCATTCAAAGGTAGTTGCTGAGCCTAAATACATGAAAGGTAGATGTTCAACCATCCATTGATCGTACTCTCCTGCCTCAAACGGAGCCGTCTCATACGGGTCTTGTCTTAGGTTGAATATATATGGCATGCGTGCCTTTGTTAGAGGGCATCTCCAGGCATCGATACCGTGACACTCTTGGTAGGTGTAGAGTATCTTCCAATCCCCTACACGCACACCGGCTATATCTCCATCATCGGTGCCATAAATAAACGACTTACGTGGCCAGTCCGCATTATCATGCGCAGTAGTAGACTTAGCCTCTATGAGTTTGGGTAGCAAGTTGTAGCCATCTAGGTGTACCTTATATTCCTTTCCATCGAGGGTCGTGCCTTGCTTTAGTCTCTCAACTATCTTGTCTTCGCCCGCTGCTGCTAGGAACGTCGGTCCCCAGTCATTGTGAGCCGCAATCTCATTTACTACCTGACCTGCTGGGATCTTCGCAGGATAACGGATCATGGCCGGAACCCTAAATCCCCCTTCCCAAGTCGTATTTTTTCTCCCTTAAATCGAGAGGCACCGCCATCTGGCCAAGACCATTTTTCAGCCCCGTTATCTGTGGTGTAGATAACTATGGTGTTCTCAGCAATCTTAAGATCATCCAACTTATCTAGCAGTTCACCAACCATGTTGTCGTGTTCCACTAGGCCATCGCCATACAAACCACCACGCAAAGAGACGCCTTTAGATTCCTCTTTTAGGTGCGTCCACACATGCATACGAGTGGCATTAAACCAGAGGAAAAAAGGCTTATTCTCTTTATGTGCTTTGTCGATAAATGCCAAAGAAGCTTCTAGAAACTCTTCGTCTACGGTTTCCATGCGTTTAATGGTTAGTGCACCAGTGTCTTCGATACGTCCATCAGCATAGGAGTGGATAACACCACGTGGGCCAAAGCGCTTTTTAAACTCCTCACCCTTTGGGTAATCTGGATGCTCAGGCTCTTCTTCAGCGTTTAGGTGATACAGGTTACCGAAAAATTCGTCAAAACCATGCTGAGTCGGAAGTTGTTCATCACGATCACCTAAATGGTTCTTACCAAACTGCCCTGTTACGTAGCCTTTATCTTTAAGCATGGTAGCGATAGTTGGATCTTCTGGGCGCATTCCTTGGGTAGAACCTGGCATACCTACCTTAGTAAGACCGGTGCGGATTGGATGCTGCCCAGTAATAAAGGCGCTGCGACCAGCAGTACAAGACTGCTCTCCATAAAAATCGGTAAAAATAGCGCCTTCGTTGGCGATACGGTCAATGTTCGGTGTCCAATGCCCAGCTTGCCCTCTGGTGTAAGCACTGATGTTATCGATACCTATGTCATCACCCCAGATTGCAAGAATGTTTGGACGACTCATATCCGTGGTAGCGAAACTAGACGTTGTGGAAAGTGCCAGAATGGCGCCAACTGCCAGCTTTGTTATTGATTGTGTGTGCAATGTAATTACCTCATCTGGAAAAGAAACGAGGCAATGTTGGCTTAAACCTATCCTGTCGTATGCAGTAGAAATACCAAGTTGGGTCAGCAGGAATTAGGTAATTTTACTGTATATGACCCAGATAGTGTTTGGTTAAATCAATGCCACTTACTCACTACTATTTTCCAGCATGCAAACACTGTCAGACAGCAACACCTTTGAAGGATTATTGATTCGTCAATCTCGAGCACTAAACACCTGCGATCCAACAGAGTTTTCGATGACTTGGCGCTCTTGCCTACAAGAAGCCTTAGTCTGGTTTGGTATCGACAGGTTGACTTTATTTCCAAACTCTATGGTGCTGTTTGAGGAGGGTCGCACCGTTTCAGTCTCACGGCCTCATATCCCTCCAGTTGAGAAACAAGACTTTGAACACTGCGCGCATATCGACTATCTAAAACTGCTGCGTACCAACAAGCCACATATCAGCTTTAATGCCGCTCAGATGAAAGCATCCCGCAACTCGGTAGTAAGCACTCTGTATTACGATGGCGGTCGATTCCATACCATCTTGCCGCTACAGATGTTTGGTCAGCGCTGGGCGCCTCGCGTTACAATTTTCAGCGAAGGCTTCAATGGGTTTTCTGAAAAAGAGATCTCTAGGCTGAAGCTACTGTGTGAAATTTGGCTCAGTCACTGGCAACACCTGATGCTCGCTCGCAACCTTCAGCACGACCAAGATTCCATGCAAAGTGATAACGAGAAGCTTCTACTGCTGTCCAAAAACAGGTCTCTGTACTGCGCCTGCTGTGCCAAGGAATGAGTGCTAAAGAGTGCGCCGAACACCTTCACCTGAGCCACAGAACCATAGAGTCACACAAATATAGGATGTTAGATAAACTGAATCTCGACAGCCACAATGCCTTGATTCAGTTTGCCCTTAGAAACGGACTCGGCATGCAAGAAATGCCTGTCTAAAAGTTCTTCCTACTTAATCCTGTCTGCTCCAAGATTCGAGTAGAAATTTCCTCGACTGACATAGAAGAAGTATTTAGAAAAGGGATGGCTTCCCTTCTAAAAAGCTTCTCAACCGTTTTCAGCTCTGACTCACACTGCTCATTGCTGGCATACTCACTGCCCTCTAATCGCGTATTTCGTATCTGCGACAATCGCTCTGCGTCTATGGTAAGCCCGAAAAGCTTATGACGGTTCATTTCAAACTCTGGTAACAACCTTAGTTGTTTCATGTCTTCGGCTATAAATGGATAGTTCGCAACTCTCAAACCAAACTGCATCGCGATATAGAGACTAGTTGGCGTTTTTCCACTTCGAGATACCCCAAGCAAGATGAGATCTGCCTCATCCAAACCTTTAAGGGTGACACCATCATCGTGTGCCAATGTGTATTCGATAGCGGCAATTCGGTCGAAATAACCTTCGGTGTTTTTCTCTACACTGTGTGAACGCTGAAGCTTTGGTTTGGGCTCTAAGCCAACATCTCGGCTTATTTTAGACACCATGCTATCTAAAACATCATAAAAATGAGCATTCGCACCTAAAAGTTGCTCTCTAAGCTCAGGCACTACCATAGAGAAGAAAACGAGAGGCTTCTCACCGCTTTGAGCAAAAGATCGCTCAATTTCTGTCACTAACGGTAGCAACTTATCTATCTTGTCAATGAAGGGAAAGGTTTTCTCCACCGGTGTGAATGAAAATTGTCCTAAAACTGAATGTCCCAATGTTTCACAAGTGATGGCTGTTGCATCAGAAACGTAGAAAACATCTCTTTTTTTAATTTTTGACTGCATATTATGTTGAAACTTTAAAATAAATTTGAGTAAACTGGGTTCATTATAAGAAAAACAAACAGCGACGATACCCTCACCATGTTCCCCTATGGTGACATTTTGGGCAATCGATTGCTAATACTCTACTTGCGTGAAACTCAGGAGAAAGTGATGCAAGATCTAACCCTATGGTTCAATACCTTATCCATGAACGATGTCGACAAGGTGGGCGGTAAGAACGCTTCCCTTGGAGAAATGGTCTCTAACCTCGCTAATGCGGGAGTGAGTGTCCCTAACGGATTCGCCACTACCTCCTATGCCTTTCAACAATTTCTGAAGCATGACGGACTAAACGACCGCATCTACGAGTTGCTGAATAAACTTAATGTAGAAGACATTGACGCTCTACGCGAGACAGGTGCGACCCTGCGCCAGTGGATTCTTGATGCTCCCTTCCCTGCTGAGCTTGAAGAAAACATCCGTCGTGACTACGCAGAACTGGTCGACAACAATGAAGAACTGTCTGTTGCGGTGCGCTCTTCAGCAACTGCTGAAGACTTGCCAGACGCTTCTTTTGCGGGTCAGCAAGAGACCTTCCTAAATGTAAAAGGTATCGATTCTGTACTCGAAGCCACCAAACACGTATTCGCTTCTCTGTTTAATGACCGTGCCATCTCTTATCGTGTGCACCAAGGTTTTGACCATGAAGGAATAGCATTGTCTGCAGGTATTCAGCGTATGGTTCGTTCGGACATGGCCGCTTCTGGCGTCATGTTCACGCTTGATACCGAATCAGGCTTTGATCAGGTAGTGTTCGTCACCTCTTCCTTTGGCCTGGGTGAGATGGTAGTTCAGGGTGCGGTAAACCCTGATGAATTCTACGTACACAAACCGCTACTTGAACAAGGTCACCCGGCGATTGTTAAGAAAACCTTCGGCTCTAAACTCACTAAGATGATCTACGCGAACTCGTCTGAAATGGGTAAGCAGGTTGAGATCATCGATACCACGAACGAAGAGCAGAACCAGTTCTCTTTAACCAACGATGAAATCACAGAGCTCGCAAAACAAGCCGTCATTATTGAAAAGCACTACGGTCGTCCAATGGACATCGAATGGGCAAAAGATGGCTTGGATGGCAAGCTATATATTGTCCAAGCTCGTCCTGAGACTGTGTGCTCACAAGCTGAAAGCAATGTCATCGAGCGCTTCCAACTGCGGGATAAAGCTAATGTGCTTATTGAGGGTCGCGCTATCGGTCAGAAGATCGGTATCGGTAAAGTGCGCCTAGTGTCTTCTCTCGATGAGATGAATATCGTTGAAGAAGGCGATGTGCTGGTTACTGACATGACAGACCCTGATTGGGAGCCTGTAATGAAAAAGGCTTCTGCAATCGTCACCAACCGAGGCGGCCGTACCTGTCATGCTGCCATTATTGCTCGTGAACTGGGCATTCCCGCGATTGTTGGCTGTGGCAGTGCCACCAGCACACTAAACGATGGCGAACTAGTGACGGTATCTTGCTCTGAGGGTGAGACAGGTTATGTGTATCAGGGTGAGCTTAAGTTTGAAATCAAGCGCTCTGCGGTAGATGCCCTACCTATTCTAGATACCAAGGTGATGATGAACGTGGGTAACCCAGACCGAGCCTTTGGTTTTGCACTGATCCCAAATGAAGGTGTTGGACTTGCTCGCCTTGAGTTCATAATCAACAAGATGATAGGTATCCACCCGAAAGCACTGCTCAATTTCGATGCTCAATCTGATGAGCTTAAAGCCGAGATCCGAGAGCGCATCAAGGGCTACTCAGATCCAGTAGACTTCTATGTGAGCAAACTAACCGAAGGTGTTGCGACTATAGCAGCAGCCTTCTGGCCTAAGCGCGTTATCGTGCGTATGTCTGACTTTAAATCTAACGAGTACAGCAACCTTGTAGGTGGTAAAGAGTTTGAACCACACGAAGAGAACCCAATGCTGGGCTTCCGTGGTGCCTCTCGTTACATCTCTCCGGTATTTGAAGACTGCTTTGAGCTGGAAACCCAAGCTATCAAGCGAGTTCGCAACGAGATGGGTCTGAAGAACGTCGAGATCATGATCCCGTTTGTTCGCACACCTGCTGAAGCGGCTTCGGTTATTGACCTACTGGCTAAGTTTGATCTTCGCCGTGGTCAAGACGGTCTGCGTGTCATCATGATGTGTGAATTACCATCTAACGCGGTACTAGCTGACGAGTTCTTAAAGTACTTCGACGGTTTCTCTATCGGTTCTAACGACATGACCCAGTTAACCCTAGGTCTAGACCGAGACTCAGGAGATATCGCTCACCTGTTTGATGAGCGAAACCCTGCAGTTAAGGCCATGCTGAAGATGGCCATCGATGCGGCAAATGAAGCAGGTAAATACGTAGGTATCTGTGGCCAAGGTCCATCGGATCACGACGATCTTGCCAAATGGTTGATGGAACAAGGCATCAGTCAGTATCGTTAAACCCTGATACTGTGGTTGATACCTGGTTAAAGATGGCTGAGTAAAGCCAATTAGAAAGCCCTGCCTTATTGGTGGGGCTTTTACTATCTGCTATATACCACCATTTTCAGTACACATAGTTTTCACTCCTACGTCATTCTCAGTGAGATGCTTAACATATACACTAAAAACAGTTCCCGTTAAGAGATTGAAGTATGCAATCACAGCTAGATAAATCGATACAGATCCTAAGCGCATGGGGCGCAAATGCTTCACAAGTCGAGGCTATTCTGACCTCAGAGTTTATTCAAAGCGAGCTTGAAGCTAGAACCAAACACATCATTGCTATTCAAGAATGTTTGGAGCTGCTCTTTTCTGAACAAAAACGTCGAGTTGAGTTTATGGCGAAGAAAAATAAAAGTGCCCTATTTCCAACGAAAAAGCCATTGGAAATCATGAGTTCAGGCAGCTTGCACGACCTAGAAGAGGTACACGCGAAAGTGCGCAGTATGGTGTGCATCTAAACTTTCTTCACCATATCGGAAACCGCTTTAGACATCGCATCATCAAGCTTTGCCAATCCGCGCACGACGCCGTCTTGGTTCTCAGCGGACTGGTTTTGGCTAAGCTTCCATTTGCCCTCAATATTGGATACCGCTATCTCTATTCCAACAATCGCAGTCAGCATCTTTTCTATAAACGGTTCAGGAGCGTCGGAAATTGACCAAGGCTTAGCTGACTTCTGTTCATGCTGATCGGTCAGCTTTTCGACTACCTCATACAAGAAGCTACTATCGTGTCTAAAGGACATAAAGCCTGTCACGTGTACAACAGCATAGTTCCAGGTTGGGACCACCCTATGATCAACAGACTTTGACGGATAATGATTCGGAGAGATATAGCAATGAGGACCATTGAAAATGACCTTTACCTCAATTCCCTCCTCCGCCCTTTTCCAAAAAGGATTTGCCTTAGCGATATGCCCCTTGAGCAATAAACGTCCTTTTTGCTCCTCTAAAAGCATAGGGAGATGATTCACTTCAACACCATCAGAAGTATTCACCACTAACGTAGCGAATGGATAATTCTCAATAAGCTCAACCTGCTGTTCGATGTTCTCTTGTTTAAATTTTCTCGGGGTATACATGTGCTTCCTTTAGTCGTTTAGCTATCGCAACAACTCGGTTAACTCTTCAATCAGAATCTCTTGCATCCATTGATGCGCAGCACTATTCGCACTACGCTGGTGATGGATAAGATAAGCAGGAACAGAAAAAGCATCCTGTTCGTCGAGCTCTTTAGACGGAAGTTGTACAAACTTCTCACCATAGCTTCGCAGTGCTCTAACACTGTTTGTTCCAAACAAAATCGCGTCAGATTCGGCCATCACATCCACCAACACTTGGGTTTGCGAACTCCTTAAAATAGGACGATTTTCTAACATCATATCTTTGTAGATCTGCAATATTGGCGCACTAAATGAGCGGTATTGATCTTCTTCAACCACTATCCCTATCATCGGATAATCAACGGTATCTTTTAGCAACACATCCTTTTTTGTACTTAATGGGTGCCCGACCCTTGCGAACATTTGTGGTCTCAAAGAACCCAAGTGCTTCGAAACATATTTAGGGCTTGGCTCTTCTGTAAAGTGAAACGCGAAATCAATATAGCCTTGGTCGATAGCAGGAAACGGGTTAGCTTTAGCTGAATGATCGGATATCCTCACGTTAGGTGCTATCTGCTTCAAGCGGCCCATAAGTTTTGGTATCAGTGCACTAGACAAAACGCCGGCAGTGAGATAGCGAAATCATTATCCGCTTCAAGTGGGTTAAACACTTCCGCCCCAAACACTTCTTGTAATTGAGGCAGCAAATCAAGCAACTGCTTCTCTAAAACAAGCGCCTTTTCGGTAGGAACAAGCCCAGTTGATACACGAGTAAACAAAGGATCATCAAACGTATCTCTGAGTCTCGCAAGTGCTCTACTCACCGCGGATTGCGAAACAAACAGCACTTCGGCAGCTCTGGATACATTTCTCTCTTTGAGAAGCACATCCATAGTCACCAAAAGATTTAGG
Source organism: Vibrio ishigakensis (assembly GCA_000830475.1). GTDB lineage: Bacteria > Pseudomonadota > Gammaproteobacteria > Enterobacterales > Vibrionaceae > Vibrio > Vibrio ishigakensis_A. The sequence continues at coordinate 548,948 of BBSC01000002.1, forward strand.
TCAACTTTTGCCAAGGTTCGATTCATAATCCACCGCGCATTATTCACTTTAATCATATTTATATATAAGAATAAGTCGTTAGACGCAAATAATGCAACTGCTTATTATCTCCCCATACACAAAACGCTCTTAGGAAATAACTGTTAGCAGTTAACCGAAGAGACTCTAAGGAAATCCAGTTCGATAGCTCATGGAAACCGAGCAACTTTAAACCCGTTGAACAATGAAATTCGGAGATAACATGAAACATCTAATCAAGCTATCAACTCTTAGCCTTGCGATTGCTGCAACACCTCTGGTCTTTGCTGCTAACAACACCATCCCTGTCGATGAAACCAACTACAACCAAGCCGCTGCGGCCAAATACATGAACAACTGGGACAAGCGCGGTGCGGACAAACAAATAGTACACCTGCCTATCCTAGTGCCAGCTGGTGATAAAGCGCCAGTAGTGCGAATGAACCAAGACTCGCTCTATTCATCAGCCATTGCCCATGCGGACAAAGATGGCTATATCCATGTAACTATCGACGAGTTTGAAAATGAACCAGGCACAGAAGACGTTTATACCTCGGTACACGTACTAGATGAAAACTCAGCGTCACCTATGTATAAAGTTGGCCCAGGTAAATATTCAGTAAAAATCGACACCGACTTTGCGTTTATCATCTTCCGTGCCGGTGTAGAAGATAAAACTGACCTAACCAACGCCCTAGCCGCACAATCGCGCTTCCATGTAGATTATTCGGCGACCAAGAAGTACGCGCCACAAGGTTACATCGCGCCAAACTATGATGTTGCACAGCGTGAAGCAATGACTAAGAAGCTAAAGCAAGACTTCCTTAACGCAGGTGAAGACTTCTTCTATGTAGCAAGCTCAGACAGTGCAGATGCAAACAATGGTCGCCAGATGCGTTCAAACGCTCAAGGCTGGGGCGGTATGCCAATCGAAGTGGGTGTTTCAAACATCTACCGAAACACCAAGCAGTTTGATGGTTCTCAGTGTCAGCAAACCACATTCGACGAGCCGGACAACAAGTATTTCACTTCGATCACGCTATACGATGCAGCGGGCTATATGCTTGATACAGAAAGGTTCTCAATCAACTCTTATGAGTGGGATAAAAACCGCGACGGCACAGTCACTATCAGCTTTGGTTGTGGTGAAAATGCACCAAACAACCTAGAAACAAACGGTGAAGACTTTAACTACACGGTTCGCAACTACGGTGCTTCACAAGATGTTCAATACGATGTGTACGGTGGTCGAGAGCTAAAATACCTAGCCGGTGGCTCTATCAACTGATTACAAGTAAAACTCCATAAGTAAAGAGCCACCTAGGTGGCTCTTCTCATTCTTAGCTATTTTACTAACCTTGGTACGCTCTGATACTCAGGACTCACAAAACTGGTCTCTGGCTTATCGGTGATGTGATAAAGCATGGGCTTTAAGATACCCGCTTCAATTAGGTTGTTGATGACATACATGGCATTACCAATAGCAAAGCCAACAACGCCTCCCACCTGCATAGGAAAGAATATCTCTGCATTGCGATCAGGATAGATCCCCAAACGAACTACCCACTCTTTGTCATCGTTAATATAAGTGGCGTAGACATCGTACAGACCGAGCTCTAACGTGGTGTATGCGGTCATCGGCGTTCGATGCAGATACCGTTTCGCGTCACCCTTATGATTTTCAAGCTTATCCAGAAAACTTGGTTGGCTGATTAGCTCTTCTCGTATCTCCGCCATGATGTTTTCGGTCAGTGCATCGCTTTGTACTACAGAGTTAGCCAATATCTTTACTGGCAACCAGAACAAGTAGACAGAACTGATAGTTACAAAGATAAACAAACCAAGAAGAGACTTCTTAAGCATGGCGCATCCAAATAGAGGAAAGAAAAAACGGCGTTATTCTACCGACTTTTACCCGTAAAAAACCGCCCAACTGGACGGTTTATGTAATTATTTCCGAAAGAAGCTCTATTAGGTTTGATATCCAGAATTTTGACTATCCGTTATACATTCACCACCTTCTCATCACCGTCGGCCTGATACCGTGCCCAAAGCTCTGGTAGAGTTTCTTTGTCTAGCTGGATACCCTTTTCCTTTAAAAATTCTAGGTTGTAGAGTTTCGAATAAGAGCGCTCAGCTAGATCACAGCTAAAGGTAACTATGGTATTGCCTTTGCCCATTCTGGCCGCTGCGTAGAGCGCACCGGCCACATTTAACGATGAACTGCTTCCCAGCAAGATACCGTCTTTTTCAGCAACCAACCTCGAGATAGTTACAAGATCTTGATCAGGCAAATTGATGGCGTGATTAATCTTGGCCTGTCTGAAATTTTCCACCTCACGCATGATACCAATGCCTTCGGTGAACGAGCTTCCTGATGATTTGTACTCACCATTTTTTAGATAGGAATAAATCCCAGATCCATCTGGGTCGATAGCCCAAGTTTTAAGATTGGGATTTTTTTCAGACAGATAGTGTGAGTTGCCTGCTATGCTGCCACCAGTACCTACTACAGAGACCAAGGCATCGATCTTGCCTTGGGTTTGCTTCCAGATCTCAGGCCCAGTGTTTAGATAGTGCGCTCGATAGTTACTTAGATTTTCGAACTGATCGGCCCACCAGTAGTCCTTGTTCTCCGCACCAATGCGCTTGGCGGTATGATAGAAATGTTCAGGGTTAGAAAAAGGGCAAGGATCGACCAATAGAAGGTCAGCGCCGTGTAGCGCAATCATACGCTCTTTCTCTTGGGCCTGTCCCTTTGGCATTACCACCAACATCTTATAACCTAAAGCTTTAGCCACCAGTGCTAGCCCAATACCTGTATTACCTGCAGTACCTTCTACTATGGTCATTCCCGGCTTGAGCTTACCCGATTCAATTGCGTCGGTAACAAGTTGCAGTGCCGCCCTATCCTTTATTGAACCGCCAGGGTTTTGATGTTCGCACTTTAGAAGGATCTCACACCCTGATATTTCGGAAAGGCTATTGATTCTGACAATGTCAGTATCACCGATGAGTTCACTGACACTATTAGCAACTAAGGTATTCGACATAAAGGCTCCGTAATCCATGGAAAAATGAGGTCTACTACTTCTATTAAGTTATTGATAATCCTACCACCGGCGATTCTTAGTCAAGCTAACTAAAGGCGCTACATGATCTCAATAATGAAATAGCCATTATAATTAGACGTGATCGTTTCGATTGAGGGTAAGAAAATGTTTTTAAAAGAAAGAAAGAGCGGCGACCTAGTGGACGTTGTGGATATGACCAATCTGAGCAATTTATTTCATGACAGTGTCGAGGGACGATTCCAAGCAGGAGAAGAGCAGCAAGACCCGCAGTTGTTCAAGAAATCCGATTTAGTCTTTATGTCGGGTGAAGAACTCCCCCGCTGTTGGACAGACCCAGATTATCGCTCCAAAAACAAATAGCCTGCGCCACCCACTCATCAATCACGAGCCAAAACGAAAAAAGCGAGCACTGGGCTCGCTTTTCACAATCAAGTATTGCTATGAATTACAGTAGTTCAACAGACTGCTTAGCAATCACAAACTCTTCATTTGTTGGGATAACTAGAGCTTTAGCGCCTAGTAGCTCAGATTCAGCGATTTGACCTGCTGCACCAAATCGTGCTGCTTCGTTACCCGCTGCATCTTCAACGAAACCTAGAACTTTTAGGTTATTTAGAATTTCGCGACGGATGTCTAGTGCGTTCTCACCGATACCACCAGTGAACACGATAGCGTCTAGAGAGTTTAGCGGTACTAGGTAAGAAGCAATGTACTTAGCAACACGATATGTGAATACTTCAAACGCCAGCTTAGCACCTTCATGACCGTCTTCCATTGCTTCTAGGATGCCACGAGCATCAGAAGTTACACCGGATACACCTAGGAAACCAGACTTCTTGTTCAGAGTTTCGAATACTTGCTCTGGAGTCCAACCTTTCTTCATAAGGAATTCGATGATACCTGGGTCAAGGTCACCAGAACGAGTACCCATCATTAGACCAGCAAGTGGAGTAAAGCCCATTGAAGTATCAACAGACTCACCATTAGAGATAGCACATACCGATGCGCCGTTACCTAGGTGAACAGTGATGAAGTTTGACTCTTCCACTTTCTTGCCAATCATCTTCGCAGCTTCACGGCTTACGAAGTAGTGGCTTGTGCCGTGGAAACCGTAGCGACGGATGCCGTACTCTTTGTACAGCTCGTGAGAGATTGCACCAGTGAACGCCTTTTGCGGCATTGTTTGGTGGAAAGCAGTGTCGAATACAGCGAACTGAGGTAGAGATGGGTATGCTTCCATCGCTGCACGGATACCTTTAGCGCCTGCTGGGTTGTGGAGCGGAGCAAGATCAGAAAGGTTTTCAATTTCTGTTAGAACAGCGTCGTCGATACGAACAGTGCTTGTGAACTTCTCACCACCGTGAACGATACGGTGACCTACAGCAACGATGCTGTCGCTGAAGCCTAGCTCTTCCATTAGAGCAACAATGCGGTTGATAGCTTGAGCATGGTGGTTGTCAGGAGCTGTGATTGCTTCCTCAGTCTTTTCACCATTGTACTTCCAGCCAACTACCGCTTCCGGCAAACCAAAACACTCTCCTAAGCCGCTGATTAGCGCTTCGCCTGACTCAGAGTCGATAACAGCGAACTTCAGAGAAGAACTGCCTGAGTTGATAACAAGTACGTTTCTGTTTGCCATGTTTAAAAATCCTAATATGAGCGGGGCGCATGTTGTTCATGCGTTTCGTGCATCCGATTATCAAATATTTTTAATCGATTTCAAATTTATTTAAGTCCATTAGTATGACAAATCGCAAAAACTTTGAGATGGATCATATTTATAATTTATTTTAGCTCTGAAATTAGTAAGTGATTTTCCATATTCAAAAAAAATTGAATATGAAACCGCTACACACTCAAAAATTTTGACATAAAAAACGGCGCCTATTGGCGCCGCTCTTAGATTTTTATTCCGCGTCTCTGCGGTTGTGACCACGTTCACCACGGTAGTTACCACGGTTATCGCCACCACGGTTGCGATCAAAACGACGCTCACCGTCACGACGACCACCATCACGGTTGCCATCGCGATTGCCACGGTAACCACCGCCATCACGACGACCGCCTTCACGGTTACCATCGCGGTTACCACGATGACCTTCACGACGACCGCCTTCACGGTTGCCACGGTAACCGCCACCATCACGACGACCACCGTCACGGCGACCACCACGAGACTCACGGAAGTCATCGAAGTCACATACTACAGCGCCAGTTTCTTTCTGACGAATACGTAGCTTCTTAAGCTTACCTGCAGTTTCAGAGCTCATTGCTTTAGGTAGCTGAACAAAAGTGTGCTCAGGTGCTAGTTTGATTGCACCGATAGAACCTTTAGTTAGGCCAAGCTCGTTCGCAAGTGCACCAACGATGTCTTTAACCTGAACGCCTTGCTCACGGCCAACTTGTAGTTGGTAAGTATCCCACTCTTTGTTGTCCTGACCGAAGCCACGACCGCCATCACGACCACCTTCACGGCGGTTGTCACGACGCTCTGCACGACGCTTCTTATCACGCTCGATAGCAGCGATCATCGGATCTTCACCGATGTAGAATAGCGGGCGTTTACCCTGCTGACGACGAAGAAGGATTGCAGCTAGAGTAGCAGCATCGATTTCTAGGCTAGTTTGTAGCGTATCTACAAGCTCAACGAACTTGTCTAGAGATGCGTTCTCTTTGTCCGCTTCAAGCTCAAGACCAAGCTTGTTTACACGAGCTTCAGCTACTTTGTCACGTAGAGGAAGTTGGATCTCTTCCATTGAAGACTTAGTAACACGCTCGATAGTGCGAAGCATACGGATTTGGTTAGTACGAACCAATAGGATCGCTTTACCCTTACGACCAGCACGACCAGTACGGCCGATACGGTGGATGTAAGACTCAACATCGAATGGGATGTCGTAGTTAAACACGTGAGTAATACGAGGCACATCAAGACCACGTGCAACAACGTCAGTCGCAACTAGGATATCGATAACACCGCGCTTGATGTTGTCTACAGTACGCTCACGTTGAGACTGAGGAATATCACCGTGAAGTGCAGCTACTTTGAAGCCACGTGCAGATAGGTAATCTGCTAGACGCTCGGTGTCCTGACGAGTACGTACGAACACGATAGAAGCATCGGTTTCTTCAGTTTCAAGAAGACGAGTCATAGCTTCGTCTTTCTCTACGCCCTTCACTACCCAGAACTGCTGCTCTACTTTATCAACGGTGTGGTTTTTACCAGCAACGTCAACGTAAGCAGGATCACGTAGGAAACGCTCAACAATGGTCTTAAGCATTGGAGGCATGGTTGCAGAGAACAGTACGCGCTGTGCAGTTTCTGGAGCGTGCTCAAGAATTGCAGTTACGTCGTCAACAAAACCCATGTTCAACATTTCATCTGCTTCATCCAGTACGAAGGTGTTAACTTCGTCTAGGTGCAGACGGTCACGGTTGATAAGGTCTTGTACACGACCAGGTGTACCAACAACGATGTGTGCGCCGTTCTTTAGAGCACGCATCTGATCAACGATAGAAGTACCACCGTAGATTTCTAGAACTTTAAGACCGTTGATATTGCTACCAAGGTTTTTGATTTCTGCCGCAACTTGAATAGCAAGTTCACGGGTAGGCGCAAGGATGATCGCCTGTGGTTTACGCTGTTTCAGCTCTAACTTATTTAGCAAAGGAAGAGAAAAAGCCGCGGTTTTACCTGTACCTGTTTGAGCTTTACCTAAAGCGTCTTTGCCTTCTAGAAGAAGAGGAATAGAGGCTGCTTGGATAGGAGTTGGAGAAACAAAGCCCATTCCTTCTAGAGAAGAAAGGATTTCAGGCTTCAGGTCTAAATCGCTGAACTTAATTTCAGATTCTTGCATTGGGATCCCAGTTTACTAATCATTAAAAACGGTCCCATGAGCTTTCTAATTCTCATACACAAATCCAGCATATGCATCAATCCATTGTGGTTACGGATAAGCATATAAAACGCATCAAGCCGCTAGGGACAAAATAAGGACGCGAATTCTGCCTTAATTTCAGGATAATTACCAGAAAAAATTGAAACAGATCACAAAATAGCCCCAAATCGCTTCATTAATGCGATGCATTTTGTGGGGTAACACTGTGACTTCGTTACCCCAGTTTTGGCTTATCTGTAACTTCCATGCCCACCATAAGAACGTCCAGCCATACTAGAATGAGTGGTTTTCTGTAGCTCTTGACGCTCGGCCATGCTCATACTGCTTTTGTCATTGTTATGTGCACAGCCCATCAAGAATAGTGCACAAAGTGTTGCAAGCAAGATCTTCATCGCTTTTCTCCCTGTTCAATTGCGACATGCCCTACTCTTTACGCTCACAAGGACAAAAAGATCCATATTCTTCTGCATGTGGCGGATTGAAACAAAACTTTAAACCCGCTCAGTTATACATTTACACGGTTTGTGGGTAATATAGCCGCCAATAACCGCAGCCACCTACACCCAAGTGTAAAAGCTTGCCGTACCGAATCAGCCACTATTTAAGAAAATCAATTTATAGATGTTTGCAGATAATCCGTTGCTTGCACAACTAAAACAGCAGATCAAAGAAACCCTTCCTACTAAAGAAGGTACCATCAAGGGTACTGACAAGAAATTTGGCTTCCTAGAAGTCGATAGCAAAACCAGTTTCTTTATCCCACCACCGTACATGAAGAAAGTAATGCACGGTGACAAAGTGGTTGCTGTTATTCGCACTGAAAATGACAAAGAGTTGGCTGAACCAGACACACTCATTGAGCAGTCTGTTACGCGCTTTATCGGTCGCGTTAAACTGTTCAAAGGCCGCCTAAATGTTGTTCCTGATCATCCGCAGCTGCGTAAGCTTTCTCTTAAAGCAAAGACCGCGCGTGGTCTTAAACGTGATGAGTTCGAAGAAGGCGATTGGGTAGTTGCGAACCTTATCCAGCACCCTCTTAAAGGTGCAGACAACTTCCTTGTGGAAATCACAGAGAAGATCACTGACGCAAACGACAAGATTGCTCCTTGGTGGGTAACCCTTGCTGAGAACGACCTTCCAAATTCAGAGCCGGCTGGCATCGACGAGTGGACCATGCACGATGATGCAGATCTTATTCGTGAAGACCTAACTTCAGTGCCTTTCGTTACTATCGATGGTGAATCTACTAAAGATATGGACGATGCTCTGTTTGCTAAAGCGAATGAAGATGGCAGCTTTGAGCTTAGCATTGCGATTGCTGATCCAACTTCTTACATCACTCCAGACAGTGATATGGATAAGGTAGCGCGCGAGCGTGGCTTCACTATCTACCTACCGGGTCGCAACATTCCAATGCTTCCACGTGATCTTGCAGACAACCTTTGTTCACTTATTGAAAATGAAGAGCGCCCTGCGCTTTGCTGTACGACTAAAATCTTGGCTGACGGCACTATTTCTGACGAGATTCGCTTCTTTGCAGCAAACATCAAATCTCACGCACGTCTTGCTTACGATAACGTGTCTGACTTCCTGGAGAATGGCTCTTCAGAAAAATGGCAACCAAGCGAAGAGATTGCCAAAGTCGTTACCGACCTAGCATCAGTAGCTAAAGCTCGTGGTCAGTGGCGTGAAACGAATGCAGTTCTATTCCCTGATCGTCCAGACTACCGTTTTGAACTGAGCGAAGATAACGACGTAATCGCAATCCATGCTGACATGCGTCGCTCTGCAAACAAGTTGGTTGAAGAGTGTATGATCAGCGCAAATATCTGTGCCGGTCGCGTTCTGTCTGAAAAGCTAGGCTTTGGTGTATTCAACACTCACAGCGGTATTAAAGAAGACAAGCTAGAGGGCGTACTTGAGCTACTTGCTAAACATGGCGCAGAAGGGTTTGACGCTGAAGCTGTATCTTCAATCGAAGGTTTCAGTGCACTCCGCCGTTGGTTGAACGAGCAAGAGACACAGTACCTAGACAACCGTATTCGTAAGCATCAAACCTACAGCGAGATCAGCAACAAACCTGCTCCGCACTTTGCAATGGGCTTGGATCTATACGCGACTTGGACTTCTCCAATTCGTAAATACGGCGATATGATCAACCATCGTCTTCTTAAAGCCGTGATCCTTAATAAAGAACCAGTGCAAACTCCAGACGATGCAGTAGGTGAAGAAATGGCTCTACACCGTAAGCACCACAAGATTGCTGAGCGCAAAGTAAGTGATTGGCTATATGCTCGCACCCTACAGAAAGATGTAGAAGCTAAGACCAAGTTCACCGCTGAGATCTTTGATATCAGCCGTGGCGGTATGCGTGTTCGCTTCCTTGAAAACGGCGCATCAGCGTTTATCCCATCTCCACTGATCATGGATAACAAAGAACGCGTTCAAGCCAGCAACGATGAAGGCACCTTCTCTATCGACAATGAGGTAGTGTACAAACTAGCTGACGTTCTTGAGGTTAACCTAGTAGAGGTTGACGTTGAAAAACGTAACCTTGTTGCAAAGCCTGTAGAGGTATTTGCCGACTTGGTTAAACCAGAAAAAGAAGAAACTGCATAAATTTCAGAAGGCTACCACTAGGTAGCCTTTTTTCTATCTATACCTCTTTTTTAAAAAGTCATTGCCACTTTTATCAACTCTGCGTGCTAACATAGTTTCATCAAAACAGATCGGAGACGTTTGTGTCTTCAGTTAACTGCGTCAGCCTCTCTTCTAAGCAAAATACCGCTACCTATGACCTACCAGCCAAAACCGCAGGTATCCTATGGGTCACCTCGGGAAGTATGTTATTTCGTCACAGTAGCGAGCTTGGTGAGATACTAGAAAATCAGTTCTGCTTTTTTAAGTCCACTTCGCTGTTTCTAAAAGAGAGCCTAGAGTCAGGTCTTGAATTTGAGTGTCGACTGTTTTTCTTTGACACCAAGTTACTAACACGATTCCTCAACCAAATTCCTAGCGCTGTAAATACACAAGATAGTTACCCTGTAACGAAAGCCAGTAGCTTCGATATCCACATTTTAGAGATGCTTTATCGTAGCCAGGATAACGATGAGTGCGCGACACATACTCAGGTTCTCCTAGCTAATGCCCTGCTCTCCCAAGCCTATATGGCTAATCCGATGGTTTCTAACCTTATCAAAGAGTCGCTAGAGATTGGCTTTCTTGACCGCGTTATAAACTTTATCGAGTCCAAGTTGGAAAGCGAGATTTCACTTCCTATGCTTTCTCAATACTTAGGTGTGTCTGAATCCACAGTCAAACGAAAACTAGCATCAGAAAAGCATACTTTCAGTGAACTTGTGAGAGATAAACGCGTATTCAGAGGAGCGACGTTACTGCGAGCAGGCAGAACCCCGATCACCCAGATTGCAGACGCATGCGGATACAAAACAGCAGCACATTTTAGTGCAGCCTTTAAATCCGTGTACGGTTGCACACCCAAAACATTCCGTCGCGAAAGACGACAACCATAAAAGAAGCAAACAGGGAAAATAGTCATGCAATTTAGTTATGTAAACCCTACACAAATCCACTTCGGTCAAGGCCAAATCAGCGCTGTCAGCTCTGCTATCCCTTCCACCAGCAAGGTACTAGTGATCTATGGCGGTGGGTCAATCAAGAAAAACGGCATCTATGACCAGGTGAGTAAAGCCCTTGAGGGTCACCAATGGCAAGAGTTCTCTGGCGTTGAACCTAACCCAACAGCAGAGACTCTCGATAAAGCAGTCGCCATCGTTAAAGAGCAAGGTATCGACTACATCCTTGCTGTAGGTGGCGGCTCAGTGATAGACGGCTCTAAATATGTAGCTGCAGCAGCTAAATACGATGGGGACGGCTGGGATATTCTGATTGGCAAACATACAGTTTCTGATGCAGTCCCACTAGGGGCAATTCTTACCCTGCCTGCGACTGGGTCGGAGTCCAACCAAGGCGCAGTAATTACAAAGAAGGCAACCCAAGACAAACTGGCTTTCTTGTCTCCGTTCGTTCAGCCAAAATTTGCTGTACTTGACCCAGATGCAATGAAGACGTTGCCAGAGCGTCAACTTATCAACGGTATTGTCGATGCGTGGGTACACGTTTGTGAGCAGTACATTACTCTTCCTTCTGGAGCTATGGTGCAGGACGGATATGCCGAGACCCTGCTTAAGAACCTAAAGGCACTGGGTGATAGCTTTGATAACCGTGACTCTAATGAGTGGCGTTCAAATCTAATGTGGAGCGCAAACCAAGCACTTAACGGTCTAATTGGTACTGGCGTACCCCAAGACTGGGCAACGCACATGATTGGCCACGAACTAACTGCGCTATGGGGCGTAGATCATGCACGTTCTCTGGCTATCATCCAGCCGTCTCTACTTCGAAACCAAATCAAGTCCAAGCGCGCGAAGCTTGAGCAAATGGGTAAAAACGTATTTGGTCTTGAGCAAAGTGACGACCTTGCAGAGCGCACCATCAACGAGATCGAGAGCTTCTACCACAGCCTAGAAGTAGCAACCCAACTGACAGAACATGGTAAAGACAAGCCTGGCGCTATTGCTTCTGTTTTAGAGCAGCTTAAGTCTCATGGCTTAGTAGCTCTTGGCGAAGGCCAAGCGATCACACTAGAAGAATCTGAAAAGATCCTAGAGTCGGCGATTAAGTAATTGCACTAACTTCACAAAGGCCCTCTTCTGAGGGTCTTTTTTTGTATCTTGGCTTTTTCAGTTTGCATGAAATGTAATATTGATAAAAACAAGACCAAAATAAAATCATACAAATAGCCATTTTTATTTAATGCTTAAAAATTGAACTTTTATTCACTAGAGGTTTTGTAGCTTTAAAATCAGAACAATCCACATTCTGAAGGCACTCTACTGAAGACACTTCTTGTTGATCATTCATCCTAGTCTTTAAAAACCCCATATATTCAATGATTTAGGTTAAAGACTGTAACGAGTCACCTATTTTCGTTTGCTGTTCTTTTTTAAGCACTGCGTTCCTTAAACTACGAATTCATTTATGAATCAACACTCACATTACTGTATGAATTAAACCTATCATCGCCACGCCAATCCAAAGTTAGATTCCATTTTTGTGTTATTGCGGTACTCATTTAAAGGCATAGACTCTGCCCACTAAAACGTTTGCGTATCACTGTTTCTGTAAGGGGGAATTTATGAATATGCTTAAACTAGTGCCTATTGCACTTCTATCAATCGGTCTAACAGCTTGTGGCGGCGAGTCTGGTACACCAGAGCAAGTTATTAAAGAAGTAAAAGTACCTGCTGAATTGAAAGATAATGACTGGGCCTTAATTGCTTCAAGTAGCGAGCAAAAATTAGAAGGTACTCCTGAATTATTGGTCCACAGGTTCGATCCAGAAAAACCATTTACAGTAGACAATACTACTGGACTAGATATTCAAAAAACGTTTGCTTATAAATGGCGTAACGTTGCTTACAACACATCCAAAGACGGCTATGAGCCACAGGTGACAAGAAAGTTACTAAAGTTAGTTTTCCAGATATGCTCAATGCAAATGAGCACTTTAAAAACGTACTAGCTGAGATTTCTCACACTAGCTGGAAAGGACACACTAATCCATCTTCAGAGCTCGAATTGAAACGTGCAGTTTATGCACAATTGGTTTTACCGATGGCGCTTATACAAGACGGTTCAGATTCTCTACCTACTATGTCGAGCTATACAAGCCTAACTACAGAAAAACTAAGCTCTGGCCAAACGTTGTGTAACTATATTGCAGACCAAGATGATATGGATCGAACTGATTTCAGCCTCAGTTGTAAAATACCTGCAGCCAACAATGCATTTGGCACTGACATCGAAGTAGAGTTAGATCAAACAGGACGCAAAGTATACTTTGATACAACTATCGGAAACGACACTTACGAAGCTTATGAATTCGACCAGTTTGTTCTCTTTGATGACGGCTCTGAATCGTACAAAGCAACCGTACTTATACATCCCGGAATCGGTATCATTTCAATATTCCCGCATAGTGTTGGTGGAGTAAAAGAAAACAATGTGAACATTGACCAATCACAATGGGTATGGAGAAGTAAATTCAACGATATTCTTGATAAAGGATAATATAAACAAAGGGCAGCCAATCGGCTGCCCTCTTTATGTCTAATCAACTCAATCAAAAGAAATCGATAGATTTACGACCTGATTTTGCATCACGAGGTTGTTCTTTCTGCTTCGCCTCTTTTTTAGGCTTGTTTTCCTTTTTAGGTTGAGGAGCTACCTCTTCAATCTCAGGAAGTTCGAATTCAGCTGGCTGTGCGTCTGGATTTAGAATAACCAAGTAGAACTCCTCGTTAAACTGAACCAAATCACCGTCAACTAGCTTACGACGCTTGCGCATCTCTAGCTCGCCGTTTACCGCAACATAGCCCTGGCTGATAGCTTGCTTAGCTTCACCGCCACCGCCAACTGCGTTAGCATCTTAAGAACCTTATACAGCTCGATAGGCTCGTTGGTTACCTCAACGCCAATCGCTTCAATCTCAATTTCTTCTTCCGAGTCAAACTCGTGTTCATCGTACGACAATGTTCTTCGCCTTAAACCGTTCAATTGCCGCTAAGTGTAACCGCAAAATACAACCAGAGCATAGCAATACGATCTATTCATGCAAAACCATTAAATGAGAGAAGGATGAATTGATAGAACCAATCACAAACAGGCAAACATATGCACGCAGAACGAACATATGATCAACACAAACAGACGCAGTAAAAATACTCAAATCACTAAATACGTGGCACACGTCAATTATATTGATTAGTTAGGCGAAATAATCGTGATTACATTCACATGAAGAATAATATGCAAGATACATATGTTCACTATAATGAACATATGTAATATTGTTAAAAAACAGTTAACTAAAGGTTCTTAGTTCAAATGACGCGCAAAGGCATTCTCGACAAATTTCTTAGTACCGGACAAGATCAAGATCTCCCTATCATAGATGCACATATGCACTACTGGGACCTCGAGGAGAACTATCATCCATGGTTATGTGAAAAGCCTCTGATCCCATTTAGATATGGAGACTATACGGCTATCTGCACGAGTTTTATGCCAAATGATTACAAGCAACTGTTAGACAATCATTTGGTGTTAGACACCGTGTATATGGAAGCGGAATGGCACCCTAGTCAAGGGCTCGACGAAGTAAAATGGATTCACTCTTTACATCAGGCATCGGGTCAACCGGTCGGCATGATAGCGCAAGCTTGGCTTAACGAGGAAGATATAGAGGACTACTTAAGTTCAATAGCAACCTACCCGTTGGTGAGAGGCATTCGCCATAAGCCAGCATGGTGTGAACTTAATAATTACCGCAAAGAGCACACCTTACCTGGGTCCATGAATTGCCCCCATTGGGAAAAAGGATATGCCCTTCTAGCCAAACATAATCTTCTTTTTGAATTGCAAACTCCTTGGTGGCACTTACCAGATTTAATTCATCTCCTTGAAAAATATCCAGACACCACTGTCGTTATTAATCATGCTGGTGTTCCCGGGGATAGAGAACCCGAAACACTAAAAGGTTGGTACGACAACCTGAGAGTGATATCGGAATATCCCAACGTGTTTATCAAGGTGTCAGGAATTGGTGAGCAAAACCACCCTTGGACACTTGAGCGAAATGGTCAGCTTATCAGAAGCATTATTCTGCTGTTCGGTACAAGTAGAGTGATGTTCGCAAGTAACTTTCCTGTTGATAGCCTTTGCGTAGATTATAAAACCCTATTTGATTGCTTTAAAACAATCACATCTGACTTCTCAGAACAAGAGAAGCTGAACATGTTCTATCTGAACGCCACAAATATATACAAAACCAATAAACAACCTACAAAACGTGAAAAGGAAACACAATGAAACTGTTAACGTCAACCCTGGCTCTGTCGGCCTATTATTCAGTGCTGCTTCTCTATCTGCAATTACAGCTCGCATGGGCACCAGTTTGCCAGAAACTCACCCGCAAACACTTGGAGCAAAAAAGTTCGCTGAATTGGTTGAAGAGAAAACCAACGGCGAAATTAAAGTCAAAGTATTTGGGAATGCCATGTTAGGCAATGATGTTAATATGACGTCTATGTTGCAAGCGGGCACGCTAGATTTTACTGCTCCATCTACAGCTACCCTTGCTAGTCTGAACCAAGATTTTAGTATTATCAGCCTACCTTTCCTGTTCAAGTCCAATGAACAAGCTGACAAAGTACTCGACAGTAAAGCAGGCCAAGACCTTCTTGATACTCTAAATGATAAAAATCTAGTGGGCTTACAATACTGGGAAAATGGTTTCCGCCATATTACGAACTCTAAAAGACCTATTAACGCCTTAGAGGATATGGACGGACTAAAAATTCGAGTAATGCAAAATAATCTCTACATTGACCTGTTTAATGGCCTTCATGCCAACGCAGTTCCAATGCCAGTAAATGAATTATTTACTGCACTTGAAACTAGAACCGTTGATGGACAGGAAAACCCATTTACCGTTATCAATGCTCAACACTTTTATGAAGTCCAAAAATATCTATCTTTGACCGGGCATGCTTACGATGCACAAGTATTACTTGGTTCCCAGAAATTCTTTAATAAGATTTCTGACGAGCAGAAACAACAAGTTCTCGATGCTGCCCGTGAAGCGACTATCTACCAAAGAAACATTGCGCGCTCTATGAACCAAGAACTTCTTCAGCAACTTGAAACCAAAACTAAGGTAAACAAGTTATCAAGCGAAGAAATAATCAAAATGGAAGATGCGCTGCAGCCAGTTATTAAAAAATATGAAGCAATTATCTCTCCAAGTGTGATCAGCGACTTTGATCAAGAATTAAAAGGCTAACCAAACGTGGCAGGCTCTAAGCCTGCCCTTTTAATTGAGCGTGAACATGGACAGAACCTCTAACATCCCAACTAGTCAATCAGAATCACTCTATACCAAGTTCGAAAATATGGTTTTTAAAACATTGAATGCTATTAATGTTTTGATGTTGCTATTTATGATTGTATTAGTTTTTACTAACGTTGTTCTAAGGTACGGTTTTAACAGCGGTATATCGGTATCCGTTGAGCTATCTCGATTCCTATTTGTTTGGCTTTGCTTCCTTGGCGCCGTGAATGCCTCATTAAGAACGAACATCTAGCGGTCAGAACACTAGTAGATAGACTTCCAGCTAAACTTCGCTTTTTAGTAGATAAAGCGACATTAATCTTAATGAGTTATCTCTGTTATTTATTCATAGATGGAAGTTATAAGCAGGCGGTAATTAACTGGACCAATATATCTCCCATAAGCAAGGTACCAAACGGTGTGTTTTATGTCGCAGGAGTAATATCCGGAACATTAATGTTGATAATAATCCTTCACCGACTTTTTTTCAAAAAACTATAAAGTAAAAGCGCATGACAATTACTATTTTTCTAGGGTCGCTCTTGGGAGGGATCTCTTTGGGCTTGCCTATCGCTTTTGCATTACTTGCTAGTGCATTAGCGCTAATGATTTTCTTGGGCTTTTTCGATAGTCAAATACTCGCCCAGAATCTTATCAACGGTGCAGATAGCTTCACCTTACTTGCTATCCCTTTCTTCTTAGTCGCTGGTGAAGTGATGTCCGCAGGGGGACTATCTAAGCGGATCATTAACTTTGCGATGGCTATGGTTGGGCACAAAAAAGGAGGACTAGGTTACGTTGCTATTTTTGCCTCTATGGTTCTAGCAAGTTTGTCTGGATCTGCTGTAGCTGATACCGCCGCTCTAGCCTGTATTCTATTACCAATGATGAAGCAAGCAGGATACCCTGCCGGTCGTTCTGCAGGTCTTATTGCATCAGGGGGAATTATTGCACCTATTATTCCTCCTTCCATACCTTTGATATTACTTGGTGTTGCTGGTGGAATTTCGATTACAAAGCTCTTCATGGCCGGGATTGTCCCCGGAATTATCATGGGGATCACCCTAGTAGTCGTATGGAAGCTAATAACAAACAAAGAAGATATCAAACCCAGTCGTAAAGCCACTAGGGAAGAAAAATGGCATGCTTTCAAGGAAAGTATTTGGGCACTTTTACTTCCCGTGATCATTATCGGTGGGATAAAAACCGGCATATTCACCCCAACTGAAGCGGCTGTAGTCGCTGCGGTCTACTCAATTGTAATCTCAGTTGTTGTTTACAAAGAGTTGTCTTACAGCGAGCTTTATAACTCCTTATCAAACGCAGGAACCGCGACGGCTACGGTTATGTTCTTGGTTGCTTCCGCTATGGTGGTTTCTTGGCTTATCAGTATCGCTCAGTTACCAATGTTAGTTGCGGACTTACTTACACCTTTGGTGGAAAGCCCGAGAATATTGATGCTGGTTATCATGGGTATAGTACTGCTGGTAGGAATGGTAATGGACCTAACCGCAACTATTTTGATTCTTACTCCTATTTTGATACCAATAGTGAAGATGTCCGGTATAGATACAGCCTACTTTGGAATCATGTTCGTTCTTAACTGTGCAATAGGCCTAATTACTCCACCTGTTGGAAGTGTCTTGAACGTAATTACTAGCGTTGGAAAAATGAAGTTTGAGGATTCTGTCGCTGGGGTACTACCGTTTCTGTTCGCTTATTTACTGGTATTGGGTATGTTCATTGCGTTTCCACAAATAATAACGCTACCACTGGAATTCTTAACCTCTTAAACACATCAAATAAAAGGGGCTCAGTTGAGCCCCTAAAAGTGTCTTCTATTGAAACTCAGGCATAGCCGCGAGTTTCCCATGCCAAGCTGCAATGTTTGGATACTCGGTTTCTACTTCGACTTTAAGTGCCATTTTCATTACGTTGATGAACAAGAAGCCGGTGATATCGACAATAGTTAATCTCGAACCAACAACAAATGCACTCTCACCTAAACGGTTTTCTAGTTTAGTTAAAAAGCTATCGCACGAGACTTGGCTTCCTCACCCCACTCACTCACGCAGTTTTCTCTATCTGCATAAAACCCTGAGATATTGCGAAACCCTTGAAATGCCATCAACAGGCCTTGCAACTCAACTACACGATGCCACATCTCTACTTGAGCCTGCTCAAGGGCACCCTCACCAAACAAAGCCTTATCATTCTCGACTGTCGCATCAAGATAGCGACAAACAGCAACCGACTCACTAATGCAGGTGCCATCGTCAAGCTCTAGCATTGGCACTGTCCCGCTAGGATTCCTCTTCTGAAAATCTTCGGCTAGGTTGTCACCGCCTTTAAGGTCGAGCTGAACACGCTCTACATCGCTACCGATCAACTTTAAGAAAATACCCACACGACGGCTACTTGGGGTTGGTGCCGCTTCGTATAGTTTCATGACTCACTCCTTGATGATTGACTAACAGTTCAACTGTATCAGTAAGTTAGGTTAATACCACTCTCAAAATCACAAGTTAAGAGCTAGCGCACTTATATTACTTTGATTACAAATGCGACCTTTAAGTGATAACAACAAAAAATATTTTGTTACATCTTGCATTATTTTACCGAACGCTTAGACTACGCAACTGAAAATGATAATTACACGCATTTACAAATTAACCAACTCAAGGAAGAAATAATGCAGCGTCTACCCCTTGTTATTGCGATGTCACTCGCTTCAACATCCGCACTTGCCCAAACAAAAGTTACCCAAGATCAAGTCGTAGAACACTACGCTGATATCGCACATGCGGTATACCAAGACTCACGCATCACAGCAGAAGAACTCCAGAAAAAATCGACGCACTAGTTGCAGCTCCATCTGAGCAAACACTAAGCGATGCCAAACAAGCTTGGTTGCATGCTCGTGTTTTCTACCAACAATCTGAAGTATTTCGATTTGGTAACCCTGTAGTTGATGACTGGGAAGGACAACTCAATGCATGGCCTCTAGACGAAGGCTGATTGACTATGTAGCCGCTGATTATCAACATGAGCTTGGTAACGAAGGTGCTGTGGCAAACATCGTTGCGAACACTGAAATTCAAGTAGGTAACCAAAAAGTAGATACAAGCACGATAACCCCTGAGCTGATTGCAGATCTTAACGAAATTGGTGGTTCAGAGGCGAATGTGGGAACGGGTTACCATGCCATTGAATTCCTGCTTTGGGGCCAAGATTTGAACGGCACAAATACCGGTGCCGGTCAGCGTCCTTACACAGACTTCGTTGTTGGTGAAGCTTGCACTAATGATAACTGTGACCGTCGTGTTGCATACATACAAGCGGCTGCTCAGTTACTAGTAAACGACCTTGAGTGGATGGAAAAACAGTGGTCTTCCGATGCTTCAAATAACTATCGCGAAACCTTCTTAGCGGATTCAAGCACAAATGGTATGCGTAAAATGCTGTTTGGTATGGGCTCTCTTTCTCTAGGTGAACTGGCTGGCGAGCGTATGAAGGTTGCTCTTGAGGCGGGATCAACAGAAGATGAACACGATTGTTTCTCTGATAACACCCACAACTCACACTATTATAACGAGCAAGGTATCTACAACGTGTATACCGGCCTATATAAGCGTGAAGATGGCACCCTACTTGAAGGCCCAAGCCTGCACGATTTGGTAGCGCAATCAGACAAAGATTCTGCTCTCGAAATCCAAAAGCAATTTGATGTTACTCGCTACGAAGTACGCCAACTCGTTTACTCTGCTGAAAAACAAGGCGTTTACTTTGACCAGTTGATTGCAACCGGCAACACAGAAGGCAACGAGCTAGTAAACAGCTCTATCGATGCGTTGGTAGCTCAAACTGGTGCTATTGAACGTACCGCGAGTATCGTAGGTATCAATTCACTAAACCCTGATACAGCCGACCACGAATTCTAATTTGTCTCTATCTATTAAGGGCTCCCTGCGAGCCCTTTTGTCGTTTGAATGGAACTCAGCATGAAACTAGCTCGCCAATCCTTACTTTGCGCAACCCTAGGCGCAACCTTTTTTCTCATGCCTACGATACTCGCTCCGGCGGTGCCACTACGGTAAAACAGCAAGGAGCCAACGCCTACTCTCTTCCCGCAGCTAATCTGCCTATGACCAGTCGCTTAGATTTTAGTGTCGGTAATAGCTTCTTCAGAAACCCTTGGGTAGAAGCCCCCGCTAGTACCGATGCACGGGATGGCTTAGGACCGCTATTCAACACTAACGGCTGTCAAAACTGTCACATCAAGGATGGCCGTGGCCACCCGCCTGAGCTAAATGACCGCAACGCTGTTTCAATGCTAGTAAGACTATCTGTTCCAGCCAAAACAGAACAAGAGAAAGCTCGACTGATCACCGATGGCAATATTCCTGACCCAACGTATGGCGGGCAATTACAAGATTTCTCAACCACAGGCGCCAAACCTGAAGGTCAAATTAAAATCACCTACACCACCCATGTCGAAACATTCTCTGACGGGCATACCGAAGAGCTTAGAAAACCTAAGCTTGAGATTGTCGACCTAGCCTACGGTCCAATTGCCAAAGACATACAAATGTCAGCCCGAGTGGCACCACCAATGATCGGATTAGGCTTGTTGGAGGCTATTCCTGAAGAAACAATTCTCAATTGGGCTAAACAACAAGCCTCTATCGATGATGGAATCTCAGGTCGTGCTAATCAGGTTTGGAGTGTAGAAACCCAGCAAACAACAGTTGGGCGCTTTGGCTGGAAAGCGGGTCAACCGACACTTAACCAACAAAATGCTGCAGCCTTTAACGGGGATGTTGGTTTGACAACCTCACTGTTTACCGCAGAAAACTGCAGTCAAAACCAAAGCATCTGTAACGAACTTCCTAATGGTGGTAAGCCAGAGGTTAGCGATAAGATCCTTGGGTTCGTGGAGTTCTACACACAGCACCTAGCTGTCCCCCAAAGGCGTAATGTTGACGATCCTCAAGTCGTCAAAGGTCAACAACTCTTTGCAAATTCTGGTTGTGAATCATGCCATAAAGTAGACGTCACCTCGGCTAAAGTTGACGATAAACCTGCACTTTCCGAACAGATAATTCACCCTTACACGGATTTACTCTTGCATGATATGGGAGAAGGTCTTGCTGACAATCGCGGTGAATTTATTGCCAACGGACAAGAGTGGCGCACTCCTCCTCTATGGGGCATAGGTTACACCGAGGAAGTAAATGGACATACCTACTTCCTGCATGATGGCCGTGCTCGAAACCTAATGGAAGCTGTGCTGTGGCACGGCGGCGAAGCAGAAAACAGCAAACAAACCGTTCTTAAATTCAACAAACAAGAGCGTGATGCACTGATTGCTTTCTTGCAGTCGCTATAGGGATACAAAACATGAATAAAAGCCTCATCGCTATGTTTACCGTAGCAGTCTTGAGTGGATGCTCTAGCCCACAAACAGAACAAACTGACAAAACAGCACCAGCAACTGCCGAGAAAACACAGCACCCAAGCCAGGGTGTATATGAGCTCTACTTTACCAATGCAACCAAGTTCGAAAACAGTGCTCAACTGCTTAGTCAACAGATTACAAACAAGTGCCTTTCAGACCCTCTAGCTGCAAAAACTCAATGGTCTGAGACGATGCAAACTTGGATGTCCCTGCAAGGCGGAAACATTAACGTTCCGCAGGCAGATGCCTTGACGTGGAAAGTACAATTTTGGCCAGATAAGAAAGACACCACGGGTCGACAGTTAAAGTCTGTACTCAGCACTAATCCAAATATCAACCTTGCGGACTTAAAGAATCAAAGCGCCACCCTTCAAGGATTAACTGCGCTCGAATGGCTTCTATACGAGGCACAACTGGACCAAGACCGTTGCTCCCTAGCAACCACAGTTGCCTCCAGTTTAGTCGACACATCAGCTAGCTATAAACAGAGTTTGCTTACCAACCCGTGGAAAGGGCTAAGCCAGGCACAGTGGGAAAAACAATACCTGAGCCTAGTTAGCGATAAACTCGATAGAATGAGTAAGAAGCTGTCACTGCCACTAGCAAATTTGGGTAACCCGAGACCCTACTTTGCTGAATCTTGGCGCTCACAGGTCTCTTATCAAAACCTTTACTCTAATCTAGTCGCGTTAGATGACTTACTACACGCTGATAACGGTCTAATGACTCTACTAGAGCCCAAAGATCCAAGGTTATCGACTTTGATCGCATCGACCTTGTCAGACACGATTGCCACATGGCCAAAAAAGGACTCCCTGTTTGAAAGCATACAAACCAAACAAGGGTATAAATTGGCTCTATCCCAGCTAAACAAGATTGATCAGTTAAAGTACCTCATCAATGAACAGGCGGCACAAGAGCTTGGTATAGTAGTAGGGTTTAATTCCACAGATGGCGACTAACCTACACAGTAGACGTGAGTTCCTGCAACTAAGTGCTTTAACCGGTATCGCCCTTTTTACCGGTTGTGCTTCATCAGGACCAAAACCTACCACCAGCTCCAAACTTGTAGGCTGCGCCACCGACGGTAAAGGTAACTATATGCTTGCAGCTACTAATATCAGTGGCGAGCTTCTTTACACCCATCCGCTAACCTCACGAGGACATTCAGTAGCACATAGCCAGAAAACAAATCACCTAGGCGTCTTTGCGCGAAGACCTGGTTACTATCTGGATATCCTAGACGCAGATTCAGGTGTACAACTACAAAGTTTAGAACCACCGAAAGACCGCTTTTTCTATGGTCATGGTGTATATGACAACGCAAGCTCACTTCTGTATACAACCGAGGGAGTGACTGACACTTGCGAAGGCGTAATTGGTATCTATGATGCTTCAAACAAGTATCGACGTATTGGAGAGTGGAAAGGCTTTGGTATTGGCCCTCATCAAATAGCTAAGTTATCTTCAGGGGTTCTGGTAATCGCGGTTGGCGGAATCCAGACTCATGGACGAGACAAAGTAAATCTCAGCTCGATGAAACCACAACTAGTCTACCTAGATCCTCAATCAGGGAACGTATTGCAAACCGTGTCACTCTCAGATCACCAATTATCTATTCGCCATTTAGCGGTAGATGATAAAGACGAGGTGTTCTTTGCTCAGCAATTGCAAAGAGAAGCAATTGAAACACACCCTCAACTAATAATGAGGCATAAGTTGGGTAATCAAGAAGCTAAACAGCTTCTAATTTCAAATAGATTACACAACAAAATTGACTATATCGGTAGCATTGGGGTGACTAAAAAAACGGTGGTTGCCAGTGCGCCTCGTACCAATCTATTGCTTGTTTTTGATAAGGCTAGTGGTCAACAGATAACAAGCCTAAATCAGCGTGAAGCCTGTGGTATTGCGACGACTAATAGCGGTTTTTACACTAATAATTACTTGGGTCAGATCATCTCTACTAATCGCGATAAAGTGTCTATTTACAACGGTCCGGCGCTTGTTTGGGATAACCACTGGTCTCATATATAACAATTAGAAACACGCCCTCACACACCGCTAACCCGTACATGACATGCCTTGATCCTAGGCCTTTACACTCTCCCGCATCATATGCAACTAAACTTAAAAACGAGCAGTGCAAAGGGACAACAAAATGAAACTGTTTAAATATTCAGCAATAAGCCTAGGGTTAGCCTTAGCACTTACAGGTTGTAGTAGCGATAGTGACAGTGGCAATAGTACTACCGGTAAATTCAGCCTCGGGGTATCGGATGCTCCTATTGATGATGTTTCTTCGGTAACTGCGGTGTATAACCGCGCAGTATTACTCCCACAAGATGGTAGTGACCCTATCGAGCTTGACTTTACAACTGGTGATGTAGACGAAAACGGCAATGTCAGTGTCGAGCTGTTGGATTATCAAGGAGCAAGTATCGCTCCACTTGTCACTGATGTAGAGGTACCTGCAGGTGACTATAAGCTTTGCTTGTTTGTACTGGACGGAGTTGAACAAGACGAGCGTTACTCACACGTAATAGAAGGCGAATTAGAAACCGGCACACACTACCCTTTACAAGTTCAAGGTGACGGTGCTTGTCCGCAAGGTGTAGGTAAAGAAGACGGTGTAGGCGTCCTTTTCTTCAATAAAACCTTCAGTGTGAACAGTGGTAATAATGACTTTGTGGCTGAGTTTGATTTACGTCGAGGATTGAAAGCACCCGTTGGCAACAAAGATTACTACACAATACAGCGCACCTCTGTTCAGCTAATAAACGAAGTAGAATCTGGACACGTCTCAGGTACAGTCGATGTCAACGTAGTATCAACCTGTGCAGGCGGAAACCTGACGATGCAGTTAATGCAGTGTATGCCTACTCTGGGACTGTTGCCCTAGAAAATATGAAAGGCTTCAACGATGAATTAGTAGACAATCAAGTAGCACCTACCACATCAGCCAATGTAATCTTCGATCAAGATACTAACACCTACTCCTATGAGGTTGGGTTCCTTGGAGCAGGGATCTATTCCCTAGGTTACAGTTGTAATGCAGATGACGACGTTGAAAACAGCTTGGAAGATTTTCTGATATATCAGGCCCAACAAAATATTTCTGTCGTCAAAAGCGAAACAACCGAAGCGAATTTTACAGAATAACTCTACATAGCTTGCCATAGGAGAGTGATCCTCGGCTCACTCTCCACCTAGTGGCCGTGTTACTACATGTCAACTTAACCTGCTTAACCTTCTAGCTAACTCTCAAAAACAGATACATATGAATCTAATGGAACCTCTACCCATAGATCGATTCGCTTCAGTCTGAGATAAACACTACAGTTTTATAGAAAAGAAATTCTAAACAAGGAGTGTTTATGCGATTTCTCCCCTCTCGCTCGTCAGCGAGCTACAAAAAACAATCAGGATTGATTGTTGTTTTTGCCACCCTAGCTATGTTTTGTATTTTTGGCGATCGCTGGATTAGTTCTAGATACCGGTTATGCGTACTACAAGAAGAGACAGCTCCAAACTGCAGCGGATGCAGCCGCCCTTAATGGTGCTTACACGCTGATGGCTGGTGGCGAAAACAACGATATAAGAAAGAAAGCTAGAGCCTCGACTAAGTCACATGGATTTAGAAATGGGGATGATGATGTAGATGTCGACATGAACTGGCCTCCTACATACGGCCACTACATAGACAACACTTCGGCGGTTCAAGTTGAAGTTGAATACACCCACGATACCTTTTTCTTGGGAATTGTTGGTATGGACACTCTCACATACTCTGCCAACGCAACCGCGTTGGTTGGCGGTGAAGCAAACGAGACTGCGTTTATGTATTGGGTGAAGATAATGTAGAAAAAATGTTCTATTTGAGCAGTAGCCCATCAAGCCTAATTGCCACATGTGGCATCGTTGCCAATCTAAAAGGCTCAAGTGGACTTTACATGGACAGTGATACGCATCTTGAGGCAACCACCATAGAAACTATGTCCAACAAACACAATCAGATAGAGGGCAAAGTAAAGTGTACTGGTACAGATAACTGCCTTGCTCAAATGTCTGCACCAGCTTCAGATCCCCTAGAAGGATTAGAACTACCCATGTCCACAGGTTCATGTTCCAGCACCAAGAAAATCACGGTGGTTCAAAGAACAACCCTAAAAAGGTAACTGCCGGAGACTACTGCAAAGGACTAGAGCTAGATAGCGGGTACTTCGAAATGGACCCTGGCACCTACGTTATGGAAAATGGAGACTTCATTGTTTCCAACGGCGCCAACGTTTCTGGTGACGGTGTAACCGTTGTTTCCCATTGTAGCAGTGATTGCCAAAACCCTATTGGCGTTCAGTCAGGTTCAACCTTGATCTAAGTGCGCCTAAATGTAGCTCTGGAGGGTGTGTCGGGACTGAAGGTATCTTGTTTTGGTCCGCGGGCGACAAAGAGACTAAACTCAACGACGATGAAAAACCGATAGTCACCTTCGAGAGTGGCAGTAATGTAACTCTTGATGGGGTGATATATGCTCCAAAACACAATATGGAATTTTCCAGTGGTTCGGTTGGTGGTTTGGATAGCAACGTTATCTTGATTAGTAAATACCTGACCCTTTCCAGTGGTTCTCAGGTGACATTAAACCGCCCAGCCGATGATATGAATCCCCTAAAGGGTAACTCTGGTGTAGCTTTGGTGGAGTAGATTATGAGTAGAAAAACTAACCAAACAGGCTTTGCCGCTGTAGAAACGGTTATCGTAACCCCTATCCTCATCCTACTGTTCGTAATTATCGTCGATTTTGGTAGGGTTATGTACTATTCCATCTCAACTGCTTCTGCGGCAAGAAATGCTGCTGCGATGGGCTCACGTGGCGCTACCTATGCTACAGATACAACCCTTCTAACCAACCTTGCACAAGAAGATGACTTTATTACAGATGCCGACAGTCCTATCTCGGTAACTGCAAATTCAGTCTGTGTTTGTGCCTCACCAGACAACTCAAACTATGATTGTGCTTTGAAAAGCTCATGCAGTGATGGGTTTGAAATGTATATTGACGTTACTGTTACTAGGCAGTTCAATACCATAATAGATTATCCAACGATACCATCTCCAATAACGCTTTCTGAGGCTGCTACGTTAAGAGTTGAATAACACGTTTGAAGAAATACAAAGGGGGGCTAGTCATACCCCCCTTCCATCTTCATTCATCTAGAGCATTAAACATTAATGTTCTCCCCCTGTTTCATGAATGATTTTAAACACTTAATCGACAATACCTTTTTAAATACGCCATTCACTTAAATTTGTTATCTCGATCGCCTCAAAATTAACAAACATGTAACCAAACCCTCTACACTCAATATAGTAACTAGTTGAATGTGCGATGTTATCGTCATATTTCTACGCTTAAATTGATGACTAGCTGAAGAGGGATTTATGGGAGTTATCAAGACACGGCAACCCATTACAAGGAAGCAAAGTGGGCTTGTAGTCGTGCTATTCACATTAAGTTTGTTGGTATTAATGGGCTTTGCAGCTTTAGCCATCGACATCAACCACATAATACTTAATAAATCTCGTGTACAAAATAGTGTCGACTCCGCAGCACTTTCAGCCTCTATTGCGTTAGAAAAAGGCGTTACAGTTGAAAAAGCAGCAGAAGCAGCTGTGGATACGATAAAGGCAATGGCTAAATCTGCCGGCAATGATGAGTTAGACCTTGACGTGATTGGACTGTCATCCAACTCGGTAGCCACCAAAGAATACAAATATCAATCAAATGATGGCACTTTGGTTACGGTTCAATTTAGCAACAACCCTATCACTTTCCCCGCTGTTAACGCTCTTAGCACCGCAGAAGATATCTATACGCGAGTATCTGTAGACGGGCACGGCTTGCAAAGCTTTTTAATACAGATTTTTGGCATCAATAAGTCTGTGAAAGCGAGTGCTGTTTCTGGGCGTAGTTCTGGCGTACAAAACAGCTCGAACCTTGCTCCTATTGGAGTATGCGAGCAAGGATCAACAAACTACGGATATGACATAGGGACTGAGTATCAATTAGCAGGTAAGACTTCAGGAAATAGTGGCGGAAATAGTAGCTGTAAAAACAAAAACAAGTGTGATGAAGAACCTAACTCAGGAGACATAGGTTCAGGCAATTACAACTATCTTAGATTGGATGGATATGGTAACGGAGCTGACGGACTTGGTGATGCACTTGGTGGCAAGGCTCCAGGAGAGTTTGCGGACGGTGAAACTGGCGTTTACTTCATCGACGGAACAGTAGATACAAAACCTGGTGTTAACAACGGTCCAGTTACTGGTTTCAATTCTCGCTGGAATCAAGAGGATGGATTCCCAGCACCTGACACAGATACTACTGCGACTAACTATTCCGAATATAACGGCAATGGGCGTCGTACTTTTGTAGTTCCCGTGGTTGACTGCTCAGGTAACACTAATGGTGCCAAGCCGGTGACTATTATGGGCTTTGCGTGCTTTTTCTTAACCCAAGAATACGACAAAAAGGACAAGATCATATACGGAGAGTTTTATACTCAAGGATGTACTGTACCTAACGGCGGTGGCGGTCTGAATCCTACTGCTACTGGCCCTTACAAGATCCAACTATATCGTGATCTTGCTACAGGGGCTTCCTAACATGGACGGCTTTAAATCAAAGCAAAAAGGGATAGCCGCTGTTGAGATGCTATTCGTTCTTCCAGTTCTTCTTATTTTATTGGTTGGCATAGTAGAAATAAGTAGGATATTCATCCAATACACCACCCTGAATAAAGCGGTGCAAGCTGGCGCTCGATACGCGCTAGTCGATATTTATGGTTCTCAGCCTACGGGTTCATTAGCACCCGACTCACAGATAAAGAACGTCGTAGTCTACGGCATCCGTACTACCGGAACTGAAGCGCAAAAGATCTTAAAGGGGTTTTCGTCATCTGATGTTTTAATTGACTCTTCCGATGCTGAGCACGTTATTGTTTCCGCTGTCTATTCATACACGCCTATCTTCTCCAAGATACCGTTTACTAATACTTCTCTATCTATGGACTTAACAGCATCCGCGACGATGCGCAGGACAGGCTCATGAGTTCGAAAAAACTAACAAACAACGTGGTCTAGCGGTAATAGAATTCACCATAGTAAGTTCGGTACTTTTATTATTACTATTTGGAATTATCGAGATTGGCCGTTTTTTATTTTCACTTCAAATGCTGAACGACATAACTCGAAAAGCAGCTCGATTAGCCACAGTTTGTTTATAGTCGACGATTCAACGCTAAACACTAAAGACTTCGGTTCAACCTTCAACTCTCCTATCGACCTAAGCACTCTTACGTTGGATATTGATTATCTGAACGAGTCTGGCTCAGCCGTATCGAATCCTACTACAGAGTCTGGCTTCGGCAGTGTTAGGTATGTGAGAGCTCGAATTTCAGGCTTCAGCTATTCCTTTTCGACACTTGCGGGCTTATTTGGCACATTAACTAACATTGATGCTTTTGAGACCACACTCCCTTCTGAGAGTTTGGGAGTCTACAGGCCTTATCGGGCTGACAACGGGGAGTACCTAAATACTCCTAGCAATATCGACTGTCAGGCATAGGACTTTAATGAGCAATCTTGTGTTACTCTTCGACTCAGCGAGCTAATACGTAACATCCACATCATCAAAAGTTAAATTAACACGACAAGTCTTGTACAAAAAACAATCACCCGTGACCTTAGGCTATACTTTCTACTACGGGGGTTCCCCTGATAGTTTGATAGCTGTTAAGAGAGGGAATTATGAGAGTTATCAATAGAAAATACCGCGGAGAAAGGAAGCAACGTGGGCTAGTCGTAATTCTATTTACTTTAAGTTTATTGGTTCTAATCGGGTTCGCTGCACTTGCCATTGATATCAACCACATGATTTTGAACAAATCACGCGTTCAAAACGGTGTAGATTCAGCGGCATTGTCTGCTTCTCTTGCGCTTGAGAATGGCGCTTCTGTATCACAAGCAGCCACAGCAGCTATTGATACCATTAAAGCGATGGCATCAGCCGCCGGTAACGATGAACTTGACTTAAATGTAGTTGGCGCCCAAGCAAATTCAGCAGCGACAAAAGAGTTCACTTTCCAATCAAGCGATGGCACATCCGTTATTGTGCAGTTCAGTAACAATCCTATTACCTTTCCGGCTGCTAGTGCACTTAGCACCTCTTTGGACATCTATACCCGTGTTGCAGTAGAGGGACACGGTTTGCAAAGTTTTCTTATTCAAGTATTCGGTTTAAGTAAATCAGTTAAAGCCAGTGCTGTAGCCGGTCGCAGTTCGGGCATACAAAACAGCTCAAACATTGCTCCAGTCGGTATTTGCGAACAAGGGGCCACAACCTTTGGCTATGATGTTGGAACGGAATACCAGTTGGCAGGTAAAACCGAGGGCAACAGCGGTGGTAGTGGTGAATGCAAGAACAAAAACAAATGCGAACCAGAAGCACCAAACTCCGGCGATATCGGTTCAGGTAATTACAACTACTTGAGATTAGATGGTTACGGCAACGGGCTGATGGTCTTGGTGATGCAATAGGCGGTAAAGCACCCGGTGAATTTTCTGATGGAGAAACAGGCGTTTACTTCATCGACGGAACAGTAGATACCAAGCCAGGGGTTAACAATGGACCCGTTACCGGTTTTAACTCTCGATGGAATGTAGAAGATGGATTTCCTGCCCCTGATACGGATACCACCTCTACAACCTATGCGGACTATGTTAACGCTGGCAATGGTAATGGCCGGCGAACATTCGTCGTACCGGTTGTTGACTGCTCAGAGGGTACTAACGGTGCGAAACCTATCACTATTAAAGGCTTCGCTTGCTTCTTCTTAACACAACAGTATGACAAACAGGAAAAAGTAATCTGGGGTGAGTTCTACACTAGCGGGTGTACTGTACCTAGTGGTGGTGGCGGTCTAAACCCTACCGCGACTGGTCCTTACAAAATCCAACTATACCGAGACTTAGCGACAGGAGCTTCGTGACATGGACAGTTCGAACTCAAAAGTAAAGGGCGTAGCAGCGGTTGAAATGTTGCTAGTTCTACCCGTACTACTAATTCTATTGGTAGGTATCGTAGAAATCAGCAGGATCTTCATACAATACACAACCTTGAACAAAGCAGTCCAAGCAGGTGCTAGATATGCTTTAGTTGATATCTACGGCTCACAACCAGAAGGAGCCTTAGCACCAGATTCTCAAATCAAAAACGTAGTGGTCTATGGTATGAGATCATCCGGCACTGAATCACAAAAGGTTCTTTCAGGCATATCCACGAGTGATGTTTCTGTTGACTCATCAGACGCTGAACACGTTACCGTTTCTGCTGTGTATTCATATGTCCCCATCTTTTCCAAGATACCTTTCACTAACACCTCTCTTTCTATGGACCTAACTGCGTCTGCGTCGATGCGTAGGACCGGCACATGACATTCATTAAAAAACAAAAAGAAGGTGGTCTAGCAATAATCGAGTTCACGATAGTGAGTACGGTGTTGCTGTTGCTCCTATTCGGAATAATAGAAATAGGGAGATTCCTTTTCTCTCTACAAATGCTAAATGAGATAACGCGCAAAGCGGCAAGGCTGGCTACTGTCTGTTTCATCGTTGATGACAGTACACTCAATACCACCGATTTCGGCTCTACCTACAACTCGCCCATTGATCTGACTACCCTAACCTTGGACATTGATTACCTTGATGAAGCCGGTGGTTCGGTTTCTAGCCCAACTACAGAGTCTGGCTTCGGTACTATTCGCTATGTAAGAGCTAGGATCTCAGGATTTAGTTATTCATTTTCAGTGCTAGCAGGTTTATTCGGAACGCTCACCAATATAGATGCCTTCGAAACAACCCTCCCTTCCGAAAGCCTGGGAGTCTATCGGCCTATGTGAATGATTCAGGAACATTAGTTGATCCTCCACCAAACGCGGTATGCCAAACTTCCTCCACTCCATAACCAACAAAGGGCAACATATGTTGCTCTTTGTTTATCTTAAGCGCTCAAATCAGATGAGTTACGTTAGCTCTAGTGATAACGATTTAGGTCTAATTCACACACAGTCCTGTCATTACGAACCATATACATCTGACACGCTTTGCGCTTAGTACCTTCATAAAGGCTAATAGACATGAACCAGTTGCTTGCTTCGTCCCCTACTACTACAGAGTTACCCTCTAGTTGGGCGTAGGTGATCATAAGCTCGATACCGAAGAGGTGCTTGGTGATTTGCATGGCAGTTTCAGATACCTGCCAATCGACTTGGTGCTCGTCTGACACTTGTTCTTCCTTAACAAGATCATGAAGGAACACCATTTTTTCAAATAGGCTTCCCATAGCGATGAACCATCCTTGTTCAGTGCATAAGGTAAGTATATGCGCTAGTACGCATAATTATCCATAAACCGCATGAATATTTCATTCTAATGCCAAACTGACACTTGCTTCATGTTAATTACATACGCTTACACTATGACCTTTATCAATTCTTGAACCTCAAACCTGAGATACTATCTCGGGTAAAACGACAAATACCATTCTCTTTTGGAAGCACAGAAATGCCTGAACTAACCACACACCAACTGCTCTCGGCAGTAAGCAAAGTGGAAAAGGTAAACCACATTAAGTTAGAGAAGCTGACACAGATTATCTCTGATAATCCTCAGCAAGCGATCGATACATTCACCGCACTTGTCGGTCTGGAGTCGATGGACGATAGATTCAAATACATCGTCAACTCTCAACCTCACTTACAAAGTGAAATGCCTCATCTACTTGAGACATCTGTACTCCTTGGCTAATAAAAAAGTCCGCTAACTTAAGCGGACTTTTTCGTTTCTGAATGCATACAGATTGTATATCAATCATCAAATAGCAGATTCACCGCAATCCCCAGCATTACTAGGCCTGCAATTGGCGCTATCACACCAAATGGCGAGCGCTCGATATAAGCTAGGTTTTCTGAGATCAATAGACCCCACTCCGGCTCTGGCGGCTTAACACCAAGGCCGATAAAGCTCAGAGAAGTCAAACTCAAGGTAATCACTGGTAGTTTTAACAGCGCATGACGTAGAAGCGGTGGCAAGACATAAGGCAATAGATAATAGCGATACATATTCCACGACTTCACACCCCATGTTGGAGCCAAATGCGTGTATGGCTGTGCCCTCGCCTCCAAAAGCAGACTTGCACAGTGAGCGGCCAATGGAGCCCAAGAAGTCAGCACGATAGCAATCAAAGCACTGTTCGGATTCATACCCGTCAAACCCGCTACTAAAAGACCTGCATGATGTATGGTACACCCTTAGTGATCTCGATAAGCCCCTGACTGTAACGAGTACAGAAACCTAACATAACGCCCACTACCAGGCTCAAGAAGGTAGCCATAATGCCGCCCTTAAGCGTGGTCAGCATACCCGCCCCCACACGAGCGAAGAGATCTCTACCAATAGCATCTGAACCAAGTGGCGCCTCTAAACTCGGTGCAATCAAGCGACCAAACTGCGTTGTATAAGGGTCACGTAGCATCGCCCAGACAGTAAAGATAATAAGAAAAGCAAATATTCCAATGGCGCTGTACAGTTTCGCTTTGCTTTTGGTAAAGCTAAACGACGAGTGACTGCTGATGAGCTTGCCGCTACTTAGCATCTGACCAAGCATCAGCTTTTGTATAAGGATACTAGTGCTGCTTATCAGAATAGAGAACACCAGCAATACCAACAGACCACCTTGTAGGATTGGTAGGTCTTGAGACTTAGCCGCACCCAGAATCATGCGCCCGATCCCTGGAATGGAGAAGATAAGCTCTACCGCAACCGCACCGCCGGTTAAGCCGATCATGATCATGGCAACCTGTGGTATCAAATTACTAATCGCCCGCTTGAAGGCAAAACGAGTGATCTGGAAATAAGAAATATTGGCGCTAAGCCAAGTCACAACCCAAGGTTCATTAAGAACACGTCTTAAACTGTCGTTTAGCAGTCGACTAAGCAAACCTGTCGCCGGAATCGCAAGGGCGATACTAGGTAGCCATAGATCTTGCCAACCTTGCCAACCGTATGGTGGTAACCACTCAAGCCAGATAGCGAATACCAATATCAGAATTGAGGCTATCACGTACTCGGGCAATGCAACCAACACCGAGCTCAGACTATTGTGCTGCATTGAAAGACGGCCTCTCTTCCAGTTCCATACCGTGTAGTAGAAACTTACCGTGGTAAACAGAACTGTTAGCACAATTGCACTGGTCATCAACAGCAAGGATGTAGATGCAGTAGCACGAATGCCCTCTGCTACTGAGGTTCCATCAACCCAAGATGTGCCAAGGTCACCCTGCATTGCCGACGCCAACCAGTCCCACAGTCTCTCCCCTGTCGAACGGTCTAGTTGCAGTTCGTCTCGCACAGCTTGCAAAGCTTCTGCCGTCATCAACTGTTGTTGACCAGAGCGAGCTCGCAATATGGTTTGTGTTGGATCAATACCGGCAAGATCGGGCATTAGACCAACTAGAACAGCAACCACAAACAAGAAGAATATTCGCGAGATCCAAGGCATGAGCGAATCAAAACTCATACGCGAATTTGCACCAGACATATAGCGTAGTTAACCTCAGCTTCGAGAAATAAAGTGAAATGAATCAGAAGTTTATAAACAAAACTGCCAGATCAGCTAATGCCTCTCTGGCAGATAATCATATCAAGCTTAACAAGATGAGCTAGGAAACTATCCCTAACTCTTTCATTTGTTTTATTTAACCGCTGTTTGCTGGTCTACAAGACGACGCTCACGTGGATCACGTTGTGCGTTCTCAACACGTAGACTCTCACCTTGGATTACACGCTCGTGCAATAGTGGGATTGCAGCGTAATCATCTAGAATCGCTTTTTCAGCTTCGATGATTGCTTTCTGACGTGGCTCACCTAATTGCTGGAGATCAGCGTGCTCCAATGCTTTGTCTACAGACTCAGAGCAGAACTGACCTAGGTTGAATGAACCTTTACAGCTAAAGTCACTTTGCATGTAAGCAACTGGGTCACCTGAATCAAGCACGGTTGCGCGAGACAGAATAAAGGCATCGAACTTACCCGCTAGTGCATCGTTTTCAATCTGAGCATATTCACGGATGTCTAGCTCAACCTTAAAGCCAGCAGCCTCTAGTTGCTGCTTAAGAAGCGCTGCTACTTCTGGAAGTTCTGCACGGTCGGTAAAGGTACCAATAGTGATGCTTTCACCGTTCGCTTTTAGACTTGGATCCACTGGCGCAGCTTCACCACGAATAGGCGCAGCCCATGCTAGAGCAGGACCAAGCAGGCCTTGTGCTTTATCCGCGTGGCCTTCATAAACCATCTCAATGATCTGGTCACGATCAACCGCACTTGCCGCTACTTTACGAAGCTCAATGTTCTTAAATACCGGTGATTCACTGTTTAGATAAATAGTGTTAGTACGAGGCATAGCGACTTCATGAAGAAGCTCAGAATCAATGTTGGCTAGCTGAGAAACTGGCACTGCTTCAACGATGTCTGCTTTACCCGTGCGAAGCGCGGCTGCACGTGCAAAACCGTCTGGCACATATTCAGCGACTACTTTTTCGATCTTAGCCTTCTCACCCCAGTAATCATCAAAACGCTCAAGGTTTGCGCTAGTTGTGCCATTGATTTGAGTAAGAACGAATGGACCTGTACCACGGCGCGTAGGAACTACACGACCGTTATCTTGATAAGCCTCTGGAGAAAGAATCGCTAGTTGCGGGCTAGACAGGCGGCTTGGTAGCAATGGATCGTTAAAGGTTGTCTTGATTTGAACCTTGTTACCATCAACTTTGCTTACTTCCCAAGTAATGCCATCTAGGATGCGAGGCTTAGGTGCAGCTTTCAAAGCGTGCTCTAGAGAGTTCACCACAGAATCAGCTGTTAGGGTTTCACCATCGTGGAATTTAACGCCTTCACGAATAACGAACTGCCAAGTTAGGTCATCAACCTGCTCCCAACTAGTTGCAAGCATAGGCTCAGCTACCGATTGATCGCTAAGGTTAACTAGCGTCTCTGCTGTGCTCCAACGAGATAGCTTAAACGCATCATCAGAAAGCGGAGATAGGCCAGTACGTGGCGGTTGCATCATAGCAACATGGATTTCTGTCGTTTGTGCTTCAGTAGCCGCTGCAGTCTCTTTTTCAGAGCCAGAATCGAAACAACCAGAAAGTGGAAGGATCAAAGCGATGGTTGCTGCGACTTTACTCATGTTAAAACGCATAAGAATTCTCTTTTAAGTGTTTGAATGTGTTGAATTTGAAAGTTGTTGTGCCTCAATCAGAGATTGAGTAGTAGCGTGCTGAGGGTTGCCCAATACCTTATCAAAGGTGCCATACTCGGCTAGGCGTCCCTTATCTAGCACTAGGACGTGGTCGCATAAGGTTTGCGCCGCGTCTAAATCGTGCGTAACCAAGATCAAACGCATACTGCGCTTGTCTTGAAGTTCTTCAAGTAGGTTTAGAACCTGCTTTCTGCTGATGGGATCAAGGCTACTGGTTGGCTCATCAGCAACAAGTACGCAAGGCTCAACCACTAACGCACGTGCAATCGCAACGCGCTGTGCTTGACCTGTTGAAAGTTGTTTTGGCTTGTAATCAAGAAGCTTAAGATCTAGACCTACAGCTTCCAAAGCTTCAGAGATACGTTTATCTTGACCGTCGTTTATACCTAGATTATTCATAGGCTCAACCAAGACCTGACGAACGGTGTAATAAGGGTTCAGACTGGTATGCGGCTCTTGAGGAATAAGCTGAATATGCTTACACAGTTCCATCCTGTCTTTTATAGAAGAGGTAGATAGCGCCATTCCGCAGATATACACCTCTCCCAATGTTGGCTTTCTCAAGCCAAACAGAAGTTCAATCAAGGTAGATTTACCCGCACCTGATGGCCCTACAACTGCGAGATTTTCGGTGCCAATAGCTAGGTCTAAACC
Organism: Vibrio ishigakensis; assembly: GCA_000830475.1. Taxonomy (GTDB): domain Bacteria; phylum Pseudomonadota; class Gammaproteobacteria; order Enterobacterales; family Vibrionaceae; genus Vibrio; species Vibrio ishigakensis_A. The sequence goes on from BBSC01000002.1 coordinate 585,405, forward strand.
ATGAAGTGCACGGAATGTTTCGCGCTTAGACCATCGCGATGCTGAGTAATGAACGCAAACACCCTCGAAGCGGATGTCGGCTGATAAGTCGTGTTGATGTGCCATGTTTTCTCTACCCGATCAGTTCACGAACTTGAGCGCAGAATCTATGCTCGCTCTCATGGATAGCTTGATGCGGCGTACCATAGGCAATCATCTCACCATCATCAATCACGACGAGCTTATCGCACGCCAGTGCCGCAGGCAGATCGTGCGTGATAAGTAGGCCACCAAGATTGCGCTCTTTAACACTGCTTCTAAACAAACTGAGAATCTCATTCTCTGTTACTGGGTCGAGAGCACTTGTAGGTTCATCGGCAATGATAAGTTGTGCGGTTCCAAGCAGAGCGATAGCAATACAGATACGCTGTCTTTGACCGCCAGAAAGTTGGCTTGGATAGCAAGCTAGAGTTTTCTCTGGCTCATCGAAACCGAGTTTGAGTAAAAGCTGAATGATCTGCTCAAGGTCAGCGTCTTTTAAGCGAGTACGATTTGAGCTCAGAGCAAGGCTAAGCTGTGCTTCAATAGTGGCTAGTGGGTTAAGTGCCTGCAACGCATCTTGGAAGATAACTGCAGGCCTTTGCGCTGATTCTCGTTGTAACAAGGAGCGACTGAAAACCTCTACCCCTGCTAGCTTGATACTTCCGGAAACAAACACATCCGATGGAATAAAGCCGGCAATTGCCTTCGACAGCATCGATTTACCTATCCCAGAAGGCCCCATAATGGCCAAGGTTTCGCCCTGTTCTAGGGTAAAGCTGATGTTCTGAAAGATGGTTTTGCTGTCATCAAAAATCTTAAGATCAGTGACTTCAAGCAAAGGTGTGTTTGGTTTCATGTCTAACTAAGCAGTGCATTAAGGTTAATACCTGGAGACTGCGAATGATATAACATATCAGGACAAACACCTATCCCTAATTTGTCCGATATAAGGATACAAGAACACGAATCGACCAATGTAGAACAAAGTAAAGGCCAGCCACAGACCATGATTGCCCCATAGTCCTACAGCAACAAACTGAACCACCAGGAAAACCATTAGCGTTATAAAGCTTGAGTTGCGAACCGGTCGTGTCGTTCCCGTCCCAGTAAAAATGCCATAGAAGGTTAAGCCATAGCCTGCACTAGCGGGAACACTATCAACCAGATAGACATATCTAGGTAGATCTCAAGCAGTGCTGGAATATCGGTAAACAACAACACGATCTGCTCTTTGAACAAGAACGTAAGCAGTGTTAGCACTACAACAAAGCCAGTGGTCCATTGGGTATTCAATTTGATCACATCATCAAGTAGCGATGCATCTTTCTTGCCTACCGCCTTGCCTGCAAACACGCTCGAAGCGTTGGCTACGCCATCGAACATATAGCTCACGATAAAGGTCACTTGCATCATGATAGCGTTTGCTGCCAAAACATCTGAACCTAGGCTAGAACCCACACGCGCCATCATGTTGAAAAAGACCAAAATGCATACTGTGCGAAGCAATAAGTCCATGTTTGAACTCATGATCACACCCAAGTCAGCACGTGACATCTTAACCAGAGATATATGCTGACGCAGTGAGAATTTGGAGGTGTTTATCACTAGGTAGGTACCTATGGCAAAGGTGGTCACCTGAGCTATTAAGCTAGCGTAAGCAACACCCGCAACGCCTAGGTCAAAGTAATAAACAAAAACGATATCTAGCACTATGTTAAGGACGTTACCAAACACCTGAGTAAACAAGGTCGCTTTAGCTTTAGCCTGCCCCATTAACCAGCCGATCAATACGTAGTTAAGAAGCACGAAAGGCGCCCCATAGATCATGATACTGAAGTAGGTTTTAGCGTGAACCGCAACACTCTCTTCAGGAGAGATGATCAGCATGGCACCCTGCCAGATAAGGGGCTGCATCAAAATGAAAAACAAGCCGACCATCAAGGCAAGCATGAACGGGCGCAGCAGACTGCTTGCCTGCTCCTGTACATCGTTTTTACCCAGTGCAATCGCACTTTGACCTGTGGTGCTGACTCTGAAGAAACCGAACAACCAATACAGTGTATTCATGATAACCGTACCAATCGCCACACCACCGATAAGCTCAGCCACACCCAGTTGCCCTACTACGGCAGTATCCACAGCGCCGAGCAAAGGTTGAGTTACGGTAGAAACGATGAATGGAAAGGCAATCTTCAAATAGTCGTTATGAGAGAGTCTCATTTTGCGGGTAAATCCTAAATCTTGCGGCTCATCAGAGCCTAAAAAAACACCCTCAGGTGTTTGATAATAATTTGTATTCAGCTTAACGAAATTCAACGAAGTGAATATGATCGAGCGCATTATCGAGCTAATAATTTCAAAATTTGGCATCTCTAGTCACAGGGGGATTAAAGCTTACTTTTTTGAAGGTTTTTCGTTACTCAATACAATGCTACTATCGAGAATGATTATCATTAGCGTAATTGGCGGTATTATGGACCACAGTAGCAATAGAGTGCAAGTGGAATTAAGCAACAGAAAAACTAGAACAACTGATACAAGAAGGACACATCTGCGCCTCTCAAATTAGATGCTTAAACAGTGAGAGTAAACAAACGGTGTGGCAGATGTGCTTAAAGATCTGCGGTAAGAAAATGTGCCAAGCTCATTGTATTGCAGTAAAGCGTAAACAGCTTAAGGACAGGCTACTTTAAACAGTACTCATACCCCATCAGTTGCTTAGTATTGATAAAACCTTAACTTCAATAAATGGCTATTTCTTAACATCTACAGACCATTGATAATGCAAACAAATATCATTTACATAAGGATTTAGACATGTTTGCAAGTCTCGCAATAGTATTCCGCGAGGGATTTGAAATGGTACTGGTAATTACCATACTGTTAGCCGCTACCCGTCAGGTCGCTTCAGCTAAAAAATGGATACTCTCAGGCGGCACACTTGGTGTCCTACTATCAATAATGCTCGCATTCGCAGCTCTTAGTAGTGACGCTATTCACTCTCTTTTGAAAGCTAAACTGACCGGCGCTTTCATACTCATTTTTGCAAGCCTACTTATCGCATGGACTGTGATCTGGATGAAATCTGAGGGTAAAAAACTCAGCCAGAAAACTTTCCAATATTGACCTTGAAAGTGCCAAGTCTCCCCTATTGTCCCTAGCTATTGTGGCAACCTTAACTGTAGTGCGCGAAGGTAGCGAAGTCGTACTGTTTCTACTCGGATTGGTCAGCCAGAATGACACCAGTACTCAGGATATACTCGTGGGAAGTTCCTTGGAGCATTGGGCGCTCTGGTCACTGGCGTACTTATGTATCTAGGTCTGATTCGGGTGAATATCGCTAAGGTATTCGACGTATTTTCGGTGTTCATGACCTTTCTTTCAGCAGGAATGGCCATCAATGCGGTTTCTAAACTCACCGCTATCGATGTGATTCCGGCTATCATTCCACAAGTTTGGGATACTACGCCATATTTCGATCATCACAGTAACTGGCTTGCCCTAGTGATGCATGTCCTACTTGGATACACGGAAAAGCCAAGTCTGATGCAACTCATCGTTTACGTGGCAGTGCTAATGACCATTTTCACTATGACCAAATCCGTCAATCGCAAGCTGACTAAGGCTTGATCCTTTTGGGTGCCGACTAGTTGGCACCCTCTTCCCAATAAGGTTCAAGCTTGAAGTTCTATCTGTTTCCTATCGCGCAATCTGGTAAAGGGTACTGCCTGTTGAACTGAATCGAGTGTATACCTGTGCTCTTGCACCAACTCCTTAATTACTTCATGAAGCTCTGAAGAACTTATCCTACTCCTTGACAGTTCAGTGTAGCCTTGTTTTACACCCCAGCTTTGCATTCTGGGCACGTTAAAACCCCAAGTAGGATAAGCACTCAAGAACCGCAGTACCTCTTCACGAGCTGCATCGCCTGAGTCTGTTACATGAAGGTCGCCTACAGCTTCCTCAATCGGCTCCTCATCTTCATCAATACCACCATACCCCTTACTTACATTCGACTCATACAGAGCGTCTTCACCAGCAGCGTTAGCGTTCTCTCCATTCCGCGCTTTGACTAATTCCATCTGCAATGTTTCGACCGTCGCCTGAAGCCGAGCTATCTCATCGTGCACCTCAGTAGTTGCTAGTTCGTCATCATCATAGAGAATCTCACCTTGACGAATCTCCTTGTCTGCATCTTCTTTTTGCCTGTCAGTCTCGGCGCGACCTGAGCATAGAAAACCATAGGCTGCGAGAGCAAAGCTCAACAAGACTCCCGCTTGCCCCTCGCTAGGAGTGATCTTTATCGACCTGTCTCCAAACGTATGAGTGTAGAAATACAACAAGAACATGATTATCGAGACTGTTCCACTCACCATCACGCCAATCCACAAAGCAGTACGTGCCCTCTTGTTAATTCTAACTTCATCAATTATTGGTTCTGCCGCGCCCATAAAATCCATATTCAGCACCTCTATTCTCCATCATATCGGCTATAACCCTAGTGCCTAGAGGTGTACTTTACCAGTTACGTTCAGGTGTCTTACTTAGATAACGCCAACGAGATTTATATCCCTTCACATAAGAGGTATTGATGGATAATTTCTACCAATCATTTCAAAAAACACTCTCATCTAGCGCTTCGTAATTTCAGTCTATCTTTGACCAAACTGAAGAAGATGTAATCCCCTCAAATAGCCCTTATAATCCTCGCAAGATAAACAAACTGAATACTTTAGAAATGATTATATTCCACACCACCCACGGTGATATCGAGATCGAACTCAACCTAGATAAAGCACCGGTTACCTCAAAGAACTTTAAGAAATACTGCGAAGACGGCTTTTATGAAGGGACTATTTTCCACCGCGTAATTAAAGTTCATGATCCAAGGTGGTGGTATGAACGAGCTTATGGATGAAAAACCAACTCGTGCACCTATCGTAAACGAAGCAAACCGTGGCCTGAAGAACACTGTAGGTACAATCGCTATGGCACGTACCGATGCGCCTCACTCAGCAACCGCTCAGTTCTTTATCAACCTAGACGATAACGACTTCTTGGACTTTACTGGCAAGAATAATCAAGGTTGGGGCTATGCTGTGTTTGGTAAAGTGACCGCAGGTATGGATGTGGTAAACCGCATCGCTGAAGTGCATACATTGTCGCGTATGGGACATGATGATGTACCAGCAGAAACCGTTATGATTAATAAGGTAACGGTTAAATAATGCTTATTAGGCACCATACTTTATGGTGCCTTCTCTTTATTGGTTACAAACCCACCAAAACAGAATCTTACTTATTCTAGTTATCCCGTTACTAACTGAAGCTATTACCTTTTTATTGCTCATCACATTTAAATCTTAATAGTAACAACAGGTTATTTAGGGTCTGTTGACCTTTTGCGTTTTGAATTTTGCTCGAGTTAGAAACGATTTAATCGCGGCGAGGAGCTTGTAGCCTAGTCACCTAAGCAAAAGGGGCTCAACAAAGAGTAAATCGTTTCTAGCCGAGCCCTTCGGGTAACGTTTGTTGGGCATTTCTACCGCGTTAGACACTTTTCATGTAGAACCACTACACCTAAAAGTGCCTGCCTTGTATAAACGCCCAACAACTCGTTACAAAAACGAACTCAAAAGGACAACAGACCCTAGTATATTTCCTTATGAATACAGCTTGATACAGTTTATCGATGCCGTGAATAGCAAGTGCAATACGGCCTTCACACTTACCAAATACTGTAAGAATTCAGATTAGCTTTGTCTCATCATAAGGAAGAACAATGAGAACCCATTTACGTCGCCGCTTGGATAAACGTTCAAACGAAGAGATCGATCGTCTCTTCACACAATTCAATCGCTTGGTAACCTTGGCGCTCTCTGTTCTGGTCTTCCTAGTTGCCTTTTCGGGAGTAATGCTATTTAAAGGGAACCTGGTTCTTAGCATCACCCTCACCTGCATCGCCTGTGTATGGGCTATTGGATGGACAAGTTACCAAAGCGTGCTCAATCAAGTTCACTTTGACAGACAGAATCAACGCTCAGACTGGAAGTATCAAAATCTTCGCTAGTGTTTATATCCAATCTCAAAACACCACATGTAATTTTGTATACAGATTGCGGTGTTTTGTGCACTGACCAAAATGTGTGCGAGGCGTACATTTATCACATCAACAACACAAACAAAGATAACGTGATGAAAGTACAAAAAGTAGAATTCAAAAGCCTTGGTCTGAATCTAGTTGGAAACCTTTACCTGCCAAAAGGTTTTGATGCAAACCAGCAATACAAAACCATAATCGTTACTCCACCAGCGCACCAAGTTAAAGAACAAACACCAACTGTATACGGCCCACTTTTCGCGAATCTTGGTTTTGTGTTCTTTGCCTTTGATTACAACAGCAAAGGGGAATCCGAAGGCTACAGCGCTGATTTCAGAAACGACGAAAACAGCTTTCGCAAACACGAAGATCTGCGTAACGCCATCTCATTCCTTTGCGCTCAGCCTTATGTTGATACTGACAAGCTTTATGGTGTAGGCATCTGCGGTGGTGGCAACATCATGAGTAGTGTGATCATCTCAGATCTACGCGTTAAAGCATTTGCATCAATCAGCGCTATGCTGGCTACCGACGCCATGTTCTTTAGCGACAACGTTGCATACAAAGGCATGGTCACCGCTGCTAACGATGCACGTCAACGTATGTTCGAAGCACAAAAAGGCGAAAACTTTGACCTGTTTGGTTATGACGATCCGAACTATCTTGAGAACAACCCACAACTGTCGGGTGCACAGTTAGAAGGTTATGAATTCTATGGTACCAAGCGTGCTGGTAGCGAGACCTACTCTAGATTCTCAAATCAAGTTCTTAGCAATATCTACGAGTCAGCACCTATTAATATCGGTGAACAATATGCTGACCGCATGCTTCAACCATTCTTGGGTGTAGTGGGTGAAAAAGCCGATACTGCAATAGCGACAGAGCTATTCTACGACAAGGTTACCTCACACAAGGAGCTGTTTAGAGTACCTGGCGCATCTCATGTAGACTTATATGATGTAGAAGAATATGTGAGCCAGGCGGCTGAGAAAATCGCTTCGTTTTTTGATAGCCAAGCATAAGCATTAAGTTAAGTAGTGGGGTCGCCCTGCCACTTTGCCACATGGGTTGAAGCATGAAGAAGTATCACTTTAATAACATAGCCGAACAGAACCAGATGTTGGGTATCCGTCCGCCGGAGCACCCTCTTTTTGACGTCATCAAGATGAGCTCAAAAGGTTCCGATAATCCACTCAGTTGTGAAGGAGATTTTTCCATTTCTTCCAGCTTTTACTCTATCTCAATGAAGCACATCACCTCTGGTGAATTAATGTACGGGCGTACCAAATACGATTGTTCCAACGGTACCATGTTGTTTATCGCCCCTGAACAGGAGCTATCTGGTGTAGGGATAAAAGTAGATTCCGTGGCGCGTACTATCAGCTTTCATGAGGACTATATCCGAGGTCATGAACTGCAAGAGCAGCTAAAGAAATATCACTTTTTCAACTACTCGGTAAACGAGGCCCTGCACCTTTCTCCAAAAGAAGAAAAGCAAATGGCGGCACTGTTCGATGCAATAGAAGGTGAATATCACAACAACCTAGATGCTTTCACCAAAGAGCTTATTCTGTCTCAGCTCAGCACCTTGCTAATGTACACCAACCGCTACTATCACAGACAGTTCTTGATGCGCAAAGACGCGGATACCTCGGTGTACGATAGGTTTTCTGCTGTACTGGATGAACGTATGCAATCCATTATCGAAGAATCCACCTCAATCCCTGAGGTCGAAGAACTTGCTCAATCGATGAATATGACCAGTCGCTATCTAAGCGATGCTCTTAAAGCCGAAACCGGAAGAACCACCAAAGATTGGATTCATAAAGCCTTAATCGACAGGTCTAAGGATCTATTGCTTTCGACCAAGGATTCTGTGGCAACCATCGCCTATGCACTTGGCTTTGAATATCCACAATATTTCTCTCGTCTGTTCAAGAATAAAGTAGGCCTTACACCTTCGGAATATCGGTCTGAGAATATCAGACACTAATTTCTAATTACTCTAGCCCTTGTTTAATTGGCTCTAGAGTAATTACGAGCTCTTGCTACCTTATGTATCTCATTCATATTAAGAGAGTCGACTTCACAGCGAACCTCTACTTCTTCTAGCCAAAACACATCAAACAAAAGGTGAAGATCATTGGCGAGGATCAGTTCGAACAATGCGAGGTTGTCAGACATTTTTTGCAAAGTCTTTGATATGTCCACCACTATCAAGCGATGCTCAGGGTCAAGTTTATGGTTCTCGTCCATGTAATCCTGAATACTGGTCACAACTATGACCATGGATTTTCCCTCCCCTATATCTAACACATCATATACCCTATCGTTTAAATAAATTGTACTTTGATATTGCTCTTCTTTTAAGAACAAGCCCAGATTCATAGTCTCTCTCCAAAATTACAGTATTAACAAACCATATCCTTATAAATAAAAGAGAAGAACGAATAAGAGTTATTCATATCGCGTCAATTTACCGTTCAAAAATGCATAACAGTTAACCGTATTATTTTAAATCTCAAAAACTAATATATGCCCCATCGAGACGGAGCGTTAAGGCAAAAGGGATTGTTAAACACCTAAAACGAGTTATGAAAATGAACGGTAAAAATCTTCTATCAGTAGCAATTCTTTCCTCACTAGCGGGGAGCGCGTTTGCTTTCGATTCATCACGCATTAGCGGCGAAATCATCTTCGCCACTGGCTATATGTCTAGCAACTCTAACCTAAGCACCGAGAGTGACTCTTTCCTTAAAGACAACACCAAGAAAGGCTCACACAACGACGACTTCATTGTAATGCCACTGGGTAGCATCGCTTACGACCTAGGCGAACAACGCAACCAACGCGTCTACTTAGGTACCTCACGAGACGACCTAGCTGTTGGTGACCTAGCATTTGAAATCGGCTACCAATATGACATACAAAACGGCACTCAAGTTGATGTGGCTTACCTACCTACTGTGCTTTCTGGTGAAGCATGGAAAGACCCGTACCTTACTGGCAAAGACCGTAGCAAGACGGATGTAGATGGTCATGCATTCAGACTAAAACTGAACAGCATTGCAGGAACAGGTTTCTCTCTAGACATGGCCTATGCAATGACTGAAATCGATGATGAGCAAATCGCTGACAAGGAGTTACACCGTGACGCTGACATCTACTATGCAAAGGCAGGATACCTGACTCACCTAGCACCAAACATGGGACTAAAGTCTAGCCTTGGCTACCTGCACAATGATGCAGAGGGCAAAGCAGAAACATACGACCAATATGAAGTTGAGCTTAGCTATTTCCTTGTTCACAACGCACATACTATCGCACTAACAGGTAGCTATGCATATCGCGACTACGATGGACAAAACTCAATCTACGGCAAGACACGTTCGGACAACCGTTCAAAGCTATTCCTAGCTTACGAGTATGCCAACATTGCGGGTCTAGAAAACTGGAATCTAGTTTCTTTCGCTGGCGTGAATTACAACGACTCGAATATCAATTTCTATTCTAATGAAGAGTACCTAGCGTCAGTAGGTGTTAGCTATAAGTTCTAAATAAACAAAGACAGTTTGTTTCCAAATCCCCCCATTTTTAAGCCACTTGGATGAGAAAAATGGGGGATTTTTTGTATCTGCAGATTAGTAAAACGTACCTTCTATAAGAAAAGTCCCCCTGCCTTCCCTAACTCTCTGGTTGGACAATAGAGTTAAAAAAGCTTTGAACCGCTTGGTGCAAACACTGGTTTAGCGGGTAACCTCGCCTCGATTGTAAATAGCCTCCGGTAATACTGATAGTAGTCAGGTGCTTAGGGAAGGTTGGCAACGCATAGCAGGCCAATTCAGGATTGTGCTTTAGAATATAGCTACTACTAAAGGCCATAGCATCAGAGCTAACTAACTTGTCTATCAAGACTGGTACGCTATGACTTTGTAAGGCCACATTAGGCTCATACCCTCTAGCCAAGAACTGCTCATCATAAGTGTCATATTTACCCACACTTGAATCCGAGGCATATTTCACCAAGGAATATTATGAATATCTTCCCAAGCAGAGGTTTTGCTTAAGATTGGGTGATCCTTTCTCGCCACTAAGGTGACGTTAATATCCGACAAGTGATGGGTATAAACATCCTGAGGTAACTGATACAAGGTGTAATGAAGCATGTAATCAATGCGTCTGTCCAACAAGGCTTGCAACGATCCTTGTTGCCAATACACCAGCTTAAAGCGTGCCTTAGGCAACGCATTGGATAAAGACTCAAACAGACCTCGACCAAATACATCTAAAAGCGACAACTCAACTCCGACGACTATGTCCCAGTATACTCTTGAGGGTCAAAGTCCTGGTAAGCGTCAAGAACCTGGGTAAATGGCGTCAGCATATTCTCAGCCGCCTCAGCCAGCTTTTCTGCCAATTCTGACGGTTCAACGCCATGAGCTTTGCGAATAAACAGCTGATCGCCAAAAGTATCTCTTAATTTTGCCATACCACGGCTCACACTGGTTTGTGAAATACCGAGCACCTCTGCAGTCACCGAGGTATTATGCGTCTCCACCACTACCTTCAGTAGTCGCAACAAATTCAGATCTAGGCTGTCGAGATTCTTTTGCATATTTGAGCAAACCCTTTTTTAAATACTTAAATAAAAATAACACATAGCTAGGATTCACCATGTATTAACGCTCGTTTGTGAGAGATGAAAATAAAAAACCGCCAAATTGACGGTTTGATTTTAGATTAGAAATGCCACTGCAAATAAAGGGAGTTGTAATCACTGCCACCCTTTATTCGTCCAAACGCGGATGACGTGGTGAAAATTCCTGACCTATGGTGCAAGCTGTAGCCAAGCCATAAGTTATCTAACTTTGCGTTACTAAAGATATCCCCCACGTTAACATCCAGGCTAAAGTCCAAATAGTTCATTAGTTTGCTCGGTTGGTAGCCCTTTTCTTCCATATTCTTGGCTTCAATATGGCTTATTTTAGTGCTGTAAGAGATGCCTTCTGCAAAACCTAGCCTAGTTCTCACCGACCAATCAAAGGTGTAATAAGCCTTAATCGCGAGAACGTACTCATCAAATGAACCCTGAACGTCCGAGCTATGGTGATACACATAACCAGGGGTTAAGTAAAAATCCAACGGCCAGCCGAAAACACTACCCGCCAATGGGTGACCATAAAAACAGAAGTGAGCTGGTTTCTATCCGGATCTGTATCGTTTTTTAGCCTGATGATTTCGGTTGGTCCTGACTGAGTTGCTATACCACTAGCCAAGCGGAAATATGAACCTTCTGGCAATTGTGGGGCGCTATTAGCAGGTGAACTGCCAAACATAGCAAATCCAAGATAACCTTCAAATTGTGTATGGGAATCAATCGCTTGACTGGAATAGGTATCGTGATCAAATACCGTTGCACCTAAATGCGCCACCGCATACAGATTACGATAGATTTGCGTACGGCCTCTCACTCCAAACTGAGTATCCACCGCGGAACCAATGTCCTCCATCTGCAAGCCGTAATATATATCATTAAAACGTGCAGATTTTGCCTTAGCGTGGCGTAGAGGGAGACATCCCAGCCTTCACCATCAATTCGGTAATCGGTAGTCAGGTTTGAATAGATCCTGCCGTCATTATCACTCATTAGATCTAGGCTGAAATCCAGCTTTGGAGAATAATGCCAAGTGACTCTACCACCCACATCGATTTGGCTGCCCTGAATGGTATTTTGTGCATATCTTGGAATATCAAAGAAACGCAACCCTGCAGCAAAGCCAAGGCTAAAGGTATCGCTTTGATAGAAATGAATACCGCCTGAAGCGCCCTCTAGATAGACGTTGTCACCCTGATAAAACAGTAAAGGCACGACATCATTGACTGTGTTTCCGTTAGTTTTAAACGGCATAGAGGCACTTCTGATACCTATACCCACACCCCAGTTCTCTTCTTGAATCGGCTCATTTGCCAATACAGCGAATGGCATGCACAAGGAAACTAAATATTTGCACTTCATCTTTGACTCTTATATTTATATGAGTGCAAAGGCGCACTCCACTGTTCATTTCTCCTTTATTTGATTCACCAACCTAAATTGGCTACACCGCTTCCTTTCAAGGCAAATTGTATTTATTCAAAAGCCTTGGTTATATGTTTAACAGCTATTCAATTTTGGAATTTCAGTGAAGTTGTAGGCATAAAAAAGCCCAGTCTAAACTGGGCTCAATAATTAACTTGAATGGTATTTACACCGTTTTTGGTTTCACTCTAAAGAACAGAGCGTAGTTTAGCGGTATCACAATCAGCGTTAGCGCTGTAGCAAATAGAAGGCCAAACATTATGGTTACTGCCATACTTTTGAAGAACGGGTCTACAAGCAGTGGTGCCACACCTAAGATGGTAGTGGTTGCACCCAGAATTACCGGACGCGCCCTGCTCATCGCAGCTTCAATAATCGCATCATAGGCATGCTTACCATCTTTTATCTCATTCTCTGCTTGATCTACCAATACGATCGCGTTTTTGACCATCATACCCACCAAGCTCAAGAAACCTAGGGTTGCCATAAACTCAAACGGAGTTTGGAATACTACAAGGCCAACCGCTACACCCAGTACCGCTAGCGGTACGGTACACCAGATAACTAGCGCCTGACGAATCCCGTTAAACATAAACACTACCGCCAAAACCATGGCTGCGAAACCGTAAGGTGCAGAGATCTTTAGACCTTCGTCTGCTTCTTTCGCATCTTTGTATTCACCATGCCACTCAAGTGTGTAACCAACCGGCAACGGCATTTCTTCGATTCTCTCTTTTACCGCTTCAAGTGCTTCTGCAGTTAAAATGCCAGAGCGAGGATCCGCCTGCGCCATGATAGTAGGTACGCGGTTGATACGGCGTAGCATAGAGTCTTGCCAATCTAGCTCTACACGCTCGACAAATTGAGCCAGTTGTAGATACCCACCAGCAGTTGCACTAAACACCCTAGTGTTCTCAATGCTTCGGTCATGAGTACGCTCATTTTCAGGAGCTCGCACCACGATTGGAATCAGGTCGTTACCTTCGCGATAAACACCGACGTTCTTACCTACCAGAGATTGTTCTAGTGCTTGGTTAAGCTCTTGGGTTGTTAGACCAAATTGCTGCGCTCTTTCTGAGGCATACACAGGGCGTACTACAGGCACTTGCTGTCTCCAATCATCCTGGATCGCCATCAGCTCAGGCGTCTCATTCATGATCTGCTTTGCCTGTTCAGAAAGCTGACGCAATACAGTGCTATCAGGACCACTGAACGCAGCTTCTATCTTCTTACCGCCACCTGGTCCAAGCATGAATTTCCATACATTGATTGAAGCCTGCTCGTAACGTTCGCTCAGTTCAACCTGCAGCTCAGCAATAATAGGCTCAATAACATCAAAGTTATCGACATCCACCAGCATCTGACCATAACTGGTGTTCTGTGCCTCAGGAGAATAGGTCAGCATAAAACGCAGACCACCTGAACCGATGAAGCTGGTTGTGTTAGTTACCCCTTGTTTTGCCTGAACGTCTTGCTCGATTTCAAGAAGCACTTTTTCCGTTGTGCGAATGTCAGTACCCTGAGGCATGAATACATCGATAACGAACTGCTCTCTTTGTGACTCTGGCATAAAGCCAGGAGGCACGTATCCGAACATAGTCACACCCAAAAAGAACAGGCCAATGACTACACCAAGGCTTTTCTTCTGGTTTTGTAATACCCACTCTAGAGTCGCTTTATAACGAGTTGATATTTTGCTCGGTGCTCTCTCTTTCTGATCTTGCTTGACCTTCAGGAAGTCATGGCACAGTAGCGGAGTGACCGTAATCGCCAACACCCAACTCAGGAACATAGAGTAAAGGATTACCCAAAACAGCGAGCCCGCATATTCACCCATGTTAGATGGCGATAAGCCGATTGCACTAAATGCACAGATACCAACAATAGTACCGCCCAAAAGGGGCCATTTAGTCTCATTTACAATGTCATTGACTACCGTTTGCTTATCGGCGTCTGGATTCTTTTGCAGCCTGGTTAACACACCGTCAGTTACTACGATTGCGTTATCTACCAACATACCTAGAGCAATGATCAGCGCACCTAGCGAGATACGTTGCATCGCGATGTCATCGATGAGCATCACAATCAAGGTACCCGCAACGGTCAGCACCAATACAAAACCAATTACGATGCCGGTTCTAAGTCCCATAAACAGCAATAGAACCACGAATACAATTACAACCGCAGCAATCAAGTTGTTGATGAAGTCTGAAACAGAGTCGCGAACCGAGTCAGACTGGATTGAGATCTCATGAAGCTCAATTCCGATAGGTCTTTGGCTCTCAAGCTCAGCGATGCGCGCTTTAACCGCATCACCCATCTCAACCACGTTACCACCGGCAACGTTTGAGATACCCAGACCCACGGCGCGCATACCGTTATAACGCATCAATACATTTGCTGGCTCTTCAAAACCGCGGGTAACATTTGCAATATCTTGCAAGCGAACCACAGTGTTGTTGTCACCAAGAGCAATCTGTAGCGCCTTTAGCTGTTCAAAAGAGCTAATGTTGGCTGCAGGCATCACCGATACACGCATACCATCGGTATCCAGAGCACCAGCTACGGTAACCACGTTTTGCTTCTCTAGTACATCTTCAACTTGCTGAGCCGACATACCGAACTGCGCCAAACGCTCGCTAGAGATCTCAACAAAAATGGCTTCGTTCTTTTCGGCAAGGGTCGCTGTTTTCGATACACCAGGAACAAGAACTAACTCTCTTCTCAGGCCATCTACATAATCCTGTAGTTGCTTGTCGCTATAACCCTCACCAGTTACCGCATAGAACTGAGCATATACGTCTGCAAAATCATCGTTAACGATAGAAGGCGCCGCGCCTGGAGGAAGAGAGCGCTGGGCATCCTCTATTTTTCTTCTCAGCTTGTCCCAAACCTGTTGCAGTTCAGCTTCGTTATTTGAGAACTCACGCTTAATCTCAACAGTAACCTCAGAGACGCCCTGCTTTGATACTGAGGTAATCTCGTCTACTTCTTGCAGTGACTGAGCAGCGCCCTCGATAACGTCTGTCACCTCATCCGCCACTTCTTGAGCTGTCGCCCCAGGGTATGGGGTTACAATAACTGACTGTCGTATTACAAATTCTGGGTCTTCAAATCTGCCTAGCTTCAGATAACTGATGTAACCACCAATCAACATCAGGGCAACCATCACCCAGACACTGGTGCGTTTTGCGATAGTCGTTTGTGCGATATTCATCTTACTGCACCTCTACCAATTCAGGACGTACCTCAATACCTTGCTTAAGATTCTGTGTACCCGACACGACCACTTTCTCACCTTGCTTCAGATTGGCTTCAATTTGCACACGCTCGCCACTAAGGCTGCCTGTCACTACTTCGCGCTTATGCAAAATATTTTGCTCGTCTACAACCCATACATATTGATTGCCTAGGTTGTCAGGCGTAACTGCGGTCAGTGGAACTTGAATCGCTTTGTTGCCAGGTCGAGTGTCGTCGGAAAAGACATGCACATTCATACCTGGTAGCAAGCGACTCTCCTTGGTTGCGTCTACTGCAAATGTAACCGCATAGGTCCCAGTCACAGGATCTGGCTCTGTTTCATACTTCTTCAATTCAAGGTTAAAGGTTTGATATGGGGCGATAGTAGACTGCGCTGAGATTTTGCTACCGTCTCCGTCACCTGTCATCAAACTGTCTGGTACGTTGATCACTACTTCTAGGTCATTCAGATCGTGCATAGCAGCAATGATTTCGTTGCTCTGCACCAATACATGGTTGTCTACAAAAGTACGGCTCACCACACCTGCAAAAGGAGCTTTAAGATTGGTATCTTCAAAACGACGAGACGCTTCAGCAAACTTGTTTTGCGCCAGATTAAAGCGCAATGTGAACTCTTCGAACTCACTCTTCGACATCATTTTGCGTTGTTCAAACATTACTTTGGCACGCTGAAACTCAGAGCGAGCATTGTTCAACTCGTTTCGTGCAGAAGTAAGGGCAATTTCGGCATCTTTAGCGTCAAGCTTTGCGATCAACTGACCTTTTTCTACCGTGTCACCCTCTTGAACTAACATCTCAATAATGCGACCACTTGCTCGGAACGAGAGATCAGCGCGACTGGCCGACTGGATAACACCATTAAATGAGAGATCCGCAACCGCTTCATCGGAAACAACTTCAACCAGAACAGGACGAACAACAGGTTCTGATACTGAAGTTTGGATTTCGGATTCACAGCCAGTAAGCAAAAGAGAAACAGCCAGTGCCATCGTGGTGATTCGCAGTTTCTGCTTTGCTAAGTTTGAGTTTTTCACAACCATCTCCTAAAGAATTCATTGTTTAATTGCGTTGTCATCACGCTATTCGTCCCTTGATGTCTTCCTTCTGCTGCGCAGTTTAAGGATTTGATGCGCAAAGACGACGGTTAACAGATATTCATATTTGGAGTGAATAGATTCCCTATGCCTGCCAATTTTGGAGACATACCAGAGAAGAGGTTTGGCTAATTACCCTTTTTGGTAATAGAGGATTGAAGTAGATTGACTCGGCGGGAATGCCAAGCGATTTGCTGCTCAAGCAGTTGTACTTGATGTCGCTTGGGTGCAGTAACAAAGTGATAGAGCGCGACAGAATTAAGCACGATTGAGATCAACCCAACCACAGCAATCAGTGAACTTCCTGAATCTAGGCTCACGAGTATCAAAGCGCTTGTAACGAGTAACAATAGTGCTGAAATCAATATAGAAATTGGACTCAGTAAAAGATTATTCTGAGTTGAGACAGCCTCCAATTCCAACTTTGCATCAGCTAGCCTTTCTAAGTTTCTTGCTAGCTCTGCTGCAAACATATCTCTACTCATGATCAGCTTCCAGGTGTGAGTAGATACATTCGCCATAATCCAATGCTCGTGAGGGACTCTTCAGTAGTTCACACAATATAAAATGGGCTTGAGACTCCAACTTGTCTCGCTGTGTGGTTAACGCCAAGATAGTGTGCTCATAATCACCGCCCGCATCAGAGAGCAGTCTTAACCCACGATTAAGGTCTGCTATCTGACTAACGTTTATTTTCAATGCCTTTTTCAAGGTGCAATGCTTGCCCGTGGGACTAGAAATAAAGCTCATGATTCTCTCATTTTGTTCGGCATCTTAGGGCTATTTATTACTGTCTTCAGACACAAACTGAAGATAACTTGGACAAGAATGATCCGATAGCAGGTCATTACTGGTGCTATAAAAGTTCATTGAAACAAGTACGGAAATGAGTTGTTTAAGATAATGCATAAGCTTCTCCTTCAAAGTAAACACTCTCGGAAGAAACATTAAAGGAAGCACCTGAAATTCACTAAGGGTTACAGATATTCATTTTTGGTTTCGCTGTATACGCGCAAATGAATAACTCTTATTCATACCTATTGACTCTCCTCTGCTACACAATTCGCGCAACAGCTACAAACGAGGTCAATTATGAAGGGTTATATTCCTGCAATTCTTATATTTTCTGCCTACTTAACTTTCTTTTATGTCTTAGTTAGAAGTCTTATTTAGCTTAATTGGTAATTTAAAAATGCAAATTATAGAAATCGATGGCTTTATTTCTTTTACGCTAGCCATTGTATTGTTATTTATCGGTAAGTTCGCCACACAAAGATACAAGGTATTGCAGAAATACAGCATTCCAGAGCCTGTGATTGGTGGTTTTCTGTGCGCCATAGTCGTTGCCGTGCTGTATGCTTTTTTTGACCTTACCCTTGAGTTTGATCTTGGTATTAGAGATACCCTTTTACTCTATTTCTTTGCTGGTATAGGTCTAAGTGCCAATTTTAAGACCCTTATATCGGGCGGCAAACCACTATTGGTTCTTACTGCTCTCGCAGTGACTTACATCGTTCTGCAAAATATCGTCGGTGTTAGCATTGCGTCCATACTCGGACTCGAGCCACTACTTGGCTTGATGGCAGGCTCTATCTCTCTGATTGGTGGCGTTGGAACCACCATGGCCTGGTCACCGACTTTTACAGAAATGGGTATGGAGAGCGCTACTGAGGTTGGCTTAGCCGCAAATACGCTAGGCTTGATTTCTGCCTGTTTGGTCGGCGGTCCTATTGCTAACTATCTGATCAAGAAACACCGACTAACCCCAAACTCTGATCATGACCTAGATATAGGTGTTTGCCACAATGAGACTACCAAGCTAGACCATTTCGGATATTTGTATGCTTGGCTAATGCTGAACCTAAGTCTTATCTTTGGCTACTTTATCAATATTGGTTTTGAGACTATTGGCCTGCAACTTCCTATGTTTGTAGCCTGCTTAATTGCCGGTATTTTAATTGGTAATGGAAAATCGTTACTGCTAAAGAAAAATAAAAGCGAAAACGCCAAACTTGGCCATGCACTTATTTCAGACATCTGCTTAGGTATGTTTTTAACCATGGCTTTAATGGGATTACAACTGTGGCAACTGCAAAGCACAATCGCATTTTTGACCCTAGTGATGTTCTTCCAAGTGCTACTTTCGATACTCTTCACCGTCTGGATCGTGTTTAGGTTTATGGGTAGAGACTATGAGGCAGCGGTGATCAGCTCAGGGTTCGGTGGCATTACGCTAGGCTCTACCGCAACCGCGATAGTAAACATGACCGCGGTTACCCAGCAGCACGGTGCAGCCCACAAGGCGTTCATTATCGTGCCCCTAGTGTGTGGCTTCTTTATCGATATCGCTAACGCACTCATTATCAATACATTTATTACTTTCTAAACATCCAACACGCGCTGCAGATCTCATACTGTGGCGCTATTGTTCACATTTTGTTCACGCTCCAATCGGTATAACTAGGTCAAAAGTCGATTGGAGCCCATTATGAAAACCATCTCATTATATCTACTGCTTGGTGTTGTACTTGTAACCGGCGGATTCGTTGGTGTTAAAGCCTACATGGATAATCGCTATGGAGAGGCGGACCTAGCAAATGGCAAAACTCAATTTACCAATAACTGTATGGTGTGCCACGGCAATAAAGGCACGGAGATGGCTTGGTCGCACAAAGCCTAGAGGTAAAACCTGACAACATACACGCTGAACTGACCAACTCATTTGGTATGAAGTTTGAGCTTATCGACTCTGTGCTTCAGGGTGATAATGGCCAGAACGGCGTTATGCCTGCGTTTAAGGATACGCTTACCGAAAAAGATGTGAACGATATCTTCGAATACATAAAGAGCATCAACTAACCTAGATAAGCACCTGATAACCGGTGCTTTTTCACTTTATACACCCAAATCCATATATTCCGACATCGCAGTCAGATACACTGAAAACATCAAAAAGGAAATTTGAGTAAGGTGCGATGACAGACCGTATAAAGCTGTTAACGACGCGCTGATGGACCTATGAACAAGACTAGACTTCTTTTACCAATAATAATCACATCGCTTACGGCCTGCGGTACCAGTAGCGATGAACCCTATCACTACCAGCACGCGAAATCCCTTAGCCCATATCAACAATCGACCTTTGAGCAGTACGTATTAGAAACTCAGGACTGGTTAAAGCTAGAGCGCAACTTCATTACCGAGGATATCGACCGCGAGATTGCGCTTAACTCGCCTACAGAGTACCAACCTCAAGAGCCTAATGGTGAAGCCATCTTGTTGGTTCATGGATTGGGTGACTCGCCCTATTCGTTCTCTGATATTGCCAAAAGACTCAGTGATAAGGGTTATTTAGTTAGAACCGTTTTGCTTCCTGGGCATGGCTCAAAGGTTGGAGACCTAAAATTGGTCTCTGCAGATATGTGGCAACAGAGTGTCGAGCATCAGATAAAACTACTGCAAAGCGAGTACAGTAATATTTGGCTTGGGGGGTATTCTACCGGGGCTAATCTAGTTACCAGTTACGCGCTAACCGATGATTCCATCAAGGGTTTGATCCTCTACTCCCCTGCGTTTAACGGCAGTTCAGATCTTCTGCCTATGGCGAAATATGCTCAGTACGTTATCGAATGGGCGGACCAAGACCCAGAGACTAACTATCTTCGCTATGACTCTCTGCCAATGGCCGCAGCCGCCAGCTACTACGAGACCACACAGCGGGTGCAGAAGGCTCTGAACACAACGCCGAAATACACCAAGCCAGTGTTCATGCTAATAAGCGAGGGCGATACCGTAGTGGATAAGCACTTTGCGGTGGATCAGTTCGCGACTCACTTTGACAACCCTAATTCTCAATTGGTTTGGCTAGGAAGCAATCCACCTATCAAAGAGCGCACCACCGCTTATAACATGCAGTTGCCTGAAATGCGCATAAGTGAAGGTTCACACATGGGAGGTCTTTTCTCGCCAGACAATCCGGAATATGGTATCGATGGTAAGAACCGCCTTTGTAACAACGGCCAAGGTCCAGAACTGGAAGCTAAATGTTTAGCCGGTGATGAGGTTTGGTATTCCTCTTATGGCTATACGCAAGAAGGAAAAATCCATGCTCGCCTAACCTACAATCCCTATTTCGACGAGAGTTTAGAGCGAATGGAACAGGTCCTAGAAAGCAAATAGCCCAAGGCGTTCACCTTGGGCTCATAATAACGGTTTAATCTATTATCTAAACTCAAACAGTTCCCGATGAAAGGCATTCACATGATTAAAGGCCTTCTCAAGCTCCGTGCCTAGTTTGCTTGGCCCACAAAACCAGACACTGCACCTAGACGGCTCGATAACACTATCCACTATTTCTAGCTGATTAAATCTACCATCCGCTGATGTATCTCGTAGATAGAGCCTAACACCTGCTTGTATCGCCCTACTCTTTAGCTCATCAAGCAATTCAGTATCTATTTCTCGATAACTATAAAACAACGTCACTTGTTTACTTTTACCCACGCTTTCAATAGCACTAAGAAAAGGCGCGATACCAATACCAGCTGCAATCCATACCTGCTGTTTGCAATTATCATCAAAGTTAAAGCACCCGTAAGGGCCTTCAATTGTTACTTCTTGTCCAATCTTAAGTTTGTCCTTGAGGGTTTGTGTGTAGTCACCGCTCGATTTAATCAAAAGACGAGCCTCACCACTTTCTTGATGAGCCGAGGCAATGCTAAATGGGTGTGGCTTTTCTTTATCACCAAAGCCGACAAAGGCAAACTGTCCTGGGTTATAAGAGAAATCATCAGCTTTTAGCCTAATGTCTAGTCCATTAGTGATTGGCTTAACCACTTGTATGTGAGCCACATGTTGCTTAGTTTTGCCGTTATAGCCCAAGATAGTGATAAGACAGCCGATAGTTGCTAGCGCACTCACTGCCGCAAGAATGGCACCCACACCAGAGAGCCACATACTCACTTCAAAAAAATCAGCATATGCAGGACAAGTGCTAGATAGAGATAGGGAAATAGCTTGTGGGTAAACTGAAAGACGTTGTACTTGAACTTTTTTATCCAGGCGATCAGTACAAACGCTGCTGAGAAATAAAAGCCATACTCCCCTATCAGTTGTGCAGGATCGCCTAAAACATCGATGAGCTTCCAAAAAGGAAAAGTCTCATCCTTTGGCGCCACAAAGCCCATATCCATTGCAAAGTCGTCACTCAAAAAGGCAAGCCAATGAAAAAGAGCCGTGAAAACCGCTGATATACCAAGGTATTTGTGTAGTCGGTACTGCTGATCTAACCCCTTTAGATATCTCTCCAAAGGCCAATGCTTCACCGACAGAATGACGCACAAAGACATGAGTATCATGGATGCGATACCAGAGTAATTCACCAAGTACGTGCGCACCTGCCAGAACATAGGCCATTCAATAGTAGGAAGATTAACCTGCAATATGGTTAACGGGATCAATAAGGTAACGATGACAAGGCTCAGACAGAGCTTTAGGTTTCTGTTCATAGTCGTCTCACAACAAACGGCTGGGTTAGTTGCAAGACAAGGTATCAACAGAAATGTGAAAAAAGCGTGTGTATTAGGGCTTTCGAAGATTAAAGATTTTTAATGATTGAACACGAATCAAGATAAACCTTTGGTTTTATACTTCAGCCAGTATGCACCATGGTTGAGCATCAAGAGAGCTAGCACTACCCAACATGGTGCATAGTCTGCAACCAATGCCAACTATCTTGAATAGGCTCAGGCTAAATCAAGCTAAGTTTTTTATGGAACCACAATCCATATTTAATAAGGAAGCTTGTGAAATCTGATGCACTTTGTTCAAAAACCTCCATAGAAACAGCTTGTTACACTCCATTCACTTCAAAATTACTATACTGGAACGCTCCTTGCTCTGTTGTACATACAACATAAAGGAGGATTATAATGTTGAAGAAAAAACTACTTACTATCGCTATGTGTTCATTGGCTCCTGCTGCTTACGCCCTAACCTCATCTGAGATCGAAGATCAAAGAGTGCCCGCTATAATTAGTGCCGTTGAAGTACAAAACAACGCATTCGCAGAACAGAATCCTGACCTATTGGCGCCAACGAGCAAAATTTCAAATGAAGTTGGAGAGATGATTAACGTAGCCTTGGTAACAGGCCATGAGTCACGCTTACTTTCTAATTGTTCACTGAATGCAACCGGTCTGTTAACCAGACAAACAACAGCATCGGTTTCGGACGAAGCCGAACAGCTATTAGTAAATACCAGCGATCACTTTTGGGGACAGCACAGCCCTACAGTAGAACAACAACTCGTTGGGATTTCGAACTACCTATCTGTTAAGTCTCAAGAGATGCCGTTCGAATTATCTACTCCCTCGGGGAGCAAGTGGCAACAGCTTGATCAAACTGATGTGAGAGCATCAAAAGCTTGGCAAGAAATGAGTGCTTATCCAAATGGTACTCGATTTGTCGTAGCGATTGGATTGCAAGAGGATCTTATTCGGGACAACAGCCACTATATCTACGCTGAAAAGCTCGAAAACGACATTGTTTTTATTGATGGTCAAACTAACTTAGCCAAAGATATACCACCAACCTATCTGTACGATTCATTTGATTTCGCACACCTCAACATTCCAAGTGTCACCACAATGATGTTCTGGGCGCTCACTCCAATTGAAGCCTAAATAGATCAAAGCCAGCCTTAATTGGCTGCTTTTTATAGACTTAAGTTACGCCTTAAATTAGCGCTTACGCCGATTAAAGTTATTTCGCTCTCGACTCTGCATGTTGCTCTGTAATGAAAGCAATCGCTTCTTCATTCAAGCACGTCTTACTAATGTATTGACGATGCTTACCTATATGAAAGATAAACCCTAGGTCGCTTTGCTCGACCTGGTCAATTTGAGTCCAAGTGATTATGTTGGTGTTGTTGCGGTTTTTATAGCTTACACCGGTAGAATCAATCTGAAGCTCCACCTTACTACCCGCACTAGCCCCAATCGACTGACGCCAAATCCACCAAGGTCTCTTGTAATAAACACTAAGAGCCTCAACAAAACTCAAGACAATAAAGAACCAACCCACGTAGCTACTTGGCAGTAACTCAAACTTCACCAGAGCCGAACCAAAAACAAGAAAAAGCACGGCCTTTAGATAGTCATGGGGAAACCTTGCAGGACGGCTGGTTTGGTCATAACACTCAGCAAAAAAGGTTTTATCTAATGTGTATTCGGTGTTGAAGACAAAGTCTTTGGACATAGTTAGCTACTTTGGAGTTTTCTGTGAATGAGTAGGTTAAACGGCAGTATTGTATAGCTAATAGAAGCTTTTATTCAGCTATTTTCATTCCCATTTCAACTCACGTCTACTTTTCGCCAAAGCCAATTAGTATCAAAGGATGAACAAGCTACAGAGACTTAAAATGACAAAGGGGCAGTCATCCCATCTGCACACCAGTGCAAATAGGACGTCCTGCCCCTTTTTATCGGCTAGCTTTTCTTACGATTTAAATTCGATAGAAGAGCCAACCATGTCTTCTGTTAGTACCGTTAGGTTAGTTGCACCAACAGTACCTACTGCCTTGATAAGGCCTTGCTCATCACGTTCCATTGCTGGTTTTTCAGTTGAGATACCTTGCGGTAGTGGCTCATCTAGGCCTTCGATCTGGCCGTAGAAGATGTTGTTTTTAAACTCAGAACCAACCATCTTGAATTTCTCGCCATCGAACTGACGGAATGCATTGGTATTAGCCTCTGCAGCGATAGATAGGTTGTTTTCAAACAGGGTATCTACTGCAGGGAAAATGGTCTCAGCACGAGTATCGTCGGTTAGGCTCACGCGGTGAACGGCGTTACTACCAAAGATACCTTGAGTGTTGTTTACTAGGGTATTGTTCTTAACGATCACATCCTTAGGGGTCCACTGCTTCTGTAGTGTTTTACCTTCAGTAGAGTCTTTGCTTAGCACTTCACCGTTTGCTACATCAATGATACCAGTATTAAGAACTAGGCCACCACGATAGGTGCCTTTACCTAGCGTACCCTCGATGTAGTTGTTTTCGATGCGATGATTTTCATCATAGATACGGATGCCACCTGAGTTAGCGGTATTGCCTGGCAGGATAACGTTGTTAGTAACCGTGTTGTTATGACCATGACGCAGTGAAATCATCGAAGTACTGTTGCGGATAGTGTTTCCATCGAAGGTTACATCACTCGCTTTTACAGAGATCAATTCAATTTCGCCGGAACCATTCTTACCAACATAACCACTGATGTTGTCAAAGTAGTTGTTCTTCACAACACTCTGAGATTCAAACAATGAGTTGTGGCTATCACCGATGCGGATAGCTTGACGGTCGTTACGGTTGGTACGAACCATCTTAGGATCAGAGTTTTCGATTAGCTCGATATCAAGTGCCGTCAGGTCTTTAAAGATGTTGCCTTCGATAAGCGTCTTTTCTAGCTTGTCAGAGGTCGCAACCACTAGCATAGCGCCACGCTTATATTTACCTTCAAAGGTGTTGTTGGTGATCTTGTTGTTTTCGCCACCAACAGTTACCCAGCGGATGTTAGGGTATTTGCCCTTCGCATCTGGCTCATAGTCATAGTCATTGAACTTGTAGATCACAGAGTTGTTTAGCGTGTTGTTCTTACCGAAGATACCGAATACACCCATGATGTTTGCATCATGACTAACAGTGCTTAGTGTTGGACCACCATCGGTAAATACAAGGCTTTCGATTAGGTTGTTATCACCCTTAACGATGAACTGAGTAGAGCCATTGAAGATAACGGTTCCTGCTGTTCTGCCTTAATGGTTACGTTATTAGCAGTTAGGGTAACGCTACCTAGGTCGCGGTAGTGACCTGCTTTAATGCTGATCACATCACCGTCTTGAGCGTTTAAGATGCTCTCTCTTAGCTCTAGAACCTGTTGCATCGAAGCGATACTAACGCCTTGATCTACCATCACTAATGTTGGTTTCTTTACCAGTTCAGTGCTGCCTTGATTCGACATACAACCAGTTAGTAGTAAAGAACCTGCGATTAATAAAATGGGTGCCTTTTTCATGACTCTCTCTTTTTTGTAGGGGGAATATGTTGAAAGGCACACTAGCAACAAGAGACATATCTGGGCAATTGTATGATTTAAAAATCGTTAGCGATCACGTCTCTTTTTCGTAAATCTGTTATCCAGATCAAGTAATTTAATAATACAAGAAAACTTTATGAACTTAGGTTCATTTGATCAATCGAGTGTAATTCATAAGCAATACTGAGGTGCGAAAATCTAGCTAGACTATTTTCTGTTCAGAGCTCGACGAAAAAAACAAATCTATTAATCAAAAATTACTTTTTCATCGCTGCACGAATGGCAAAAACGCATATCCCCATCAAAACGAATGGAATCGCCGCGGATAATGGTTCGACAACGTCATATTCAACAAAGGATTTGAATAAAATAAACGTGACCCAAGATTAATAGTAGCGCACAGATTATTGCTACCCCAATGAGTCGAGTTTCATGTCTGATACGATTGTCCATTGTCTTCCTCCTGACTATTTTTAGTCATTTAATCATGAGGATAGTGAACTGTATGCGTACAGTTTGGCAGTCAATTTACCGAACAGTTTCCGACATCTTTGCTATCACCTTTGATAGATAAAGTAGTGCATTCTTACGTTCATTTGTCAGACTATAAGAAAAGTTTAGCCGCAATCCGTGCAATGCTTCTTCACTAGATAGTTCCTGGCGAGGCACAAACAGCTCCGTTACCGCTAACGGCCATTCGTATTCTGACATTTGCTGTTTAAGCTCAGCATATCCAGTGACTTTGGTAGATACATCCAAATAAAGTATCCTCCTTCTGGGTCACTCAGCACTGTATTACTCGGCAAAACGCTCAACAAGTAATCTCGAAGCGCAATATAGCGAAGGTGCAATTCCTTACGAAGTTTTCGCAGATGATTATCGTAGCTTTCATAAGTAAGGTAATGGGCTAACCCTGCTTGTATAGGAGCACTAGTAGAAAGCGTCGATAGTAACTGGATCTTTTGAATCTCATCGTTGAAGCGTCCATTTATCAGCCACCCCAACCGATAACCTGGACACAAACTCTTAGAGAAAGAGCTGCAAGACAGCACCCTATCCTCCGAATCAAACGCTTTTATGGATTTGGGAGCGCTACCCTCTGTAAACTGGAGTTCCCCATAAGCATCATCTTCGACAATGTAGAAATCATACAGATTGGCAAGCTCCACTATGGCTCTCTTTTTATCATCAGACAAACTCAGCCAGTAGGGTTATTGAATGAAGACATCAGCCAGCATGCTTTTATGTCGTGCTCGGTTAGCACTCTTTCCATCTGCTCTATATCTAGGCCATGATGTTTATCGATAAACACCTCAACAGGAACTAGCCCTAATCTTTCAATGATCTGCAGTGCGCCGTAAAAAACAGGGGTTTCAACCATCACCTTATCACCTGGCTGAGTAACCGCTTGCAGACACAAATTCAGAGACTCCATAGCTCCAGATGTAATGACAATATCTTGATGTCCAATATGAACGCCGCGCCTTGTATAGCGCTGAGCAATTTGCCTGCGAAGGTCTGGGTTGCCAGGTGGCATGTGTAGTCTGTTTTGAGAGGGATTTAATTTCTTGGCGGCGTTGCTTAGACTCTTAGCAAGATCAGCCATGGGAAACAGAGTAGGATCTGGGAAAGCTGAGCTAAAAGGCAAAGCAGTTTCAGAATTACTCGCTTTAAGAAACTGAAGCAGTTTGTCCTTAAACGATACACTATTCTGGGAAGTATTGAACTCACCTGCGGATAAGGAAGATTGGCGAGAAATATAGTAGCCAGATTGTGCTTCGCCGTTATCCATCCTTGAGACTCGAGTATCTGATAGGCTTTTAAAACCGTACTATTACTTGCACTAAAGTTTTGGCAACTCGCTCTCACCGAAGGAATTTTATCTCCGACTCGCCACACCCCATTCTCTATTTGTTCGACTATCTGTTGCGCGATCTGCTGATAAAGGGTCATAAATGGAGTGTCTTAGATGAAGTGCCGAATGGAGATTATAAAATAAGTCCTCTTTCCTCTTACAGCACAAGATCAGCACTCATCTCACCATTTTTATAAAAGCGACACTCATTTAAGCGCGTGCCTTGCACGCTGTGCCGCTCGAAAATAACATCATGTAGCAATCTCGCACGACCTCTTCAATATTTTGTAGCTTGCTTTTATAAGCGCCGTGCTAGCTACTGTGAATGCGTGTTACTGTGCTTGATGCTGATTCGTTTTTAGAAGGATGTGAAGCGTTAGATTGGAACACTATATTCTTCTCCAGCTTCTCAACTAGCACCGCTTTCCTAAATGGCTTGGCAGATAGTCATTCATACCCGAATCAAAACAGCGCTGGATATCATCGTCTAGGATGGAGGCGGTCAGCGCGATAATATAGGTTTCCTCGAGTGACTCCATTTTTTCGAATGCTCGAATGGTAGACGTGGCCTCGAATCCGTCCATAACCGGCATCATACAATCCATTAAAATCAGCGTGATCTTCTCATAGTGCTCTTTGTAAAGTGAAACCGCTTCAGCACCATTGTTGGCAATCTTGTAGTCGATGCCCAGTTTCTTTAGGTTCACCGCGACTACCTGCTGGTTTACCTTATTGTCTTCAACCACCAAAATCATGCCCTCACTAGTACGCTTCGTTTTGGGGGCATCGGCAACCTGCTTCTGAGTCGGTTGTATAGTTTTTAGTAGGTGATCTAAACGGTGACCAAGCAAAGGCAAGGTTATATAGCCTGCAACGGAGTCACCAAAGTCGACCTTCTCCTCACTGTTATCTCGCACCACAATTACTATGTTGTCTGAATATTTTTCGGTGCAGTACGAAATATCAATAGTGCCATCAAGGATGATAATCGCCTTGGCAGAAATATGCGGGAGGATCTCTTCTATGGTATGCACCACCTCCAGCGGGTAGTGATAGAAATTGAGCTCTTGAGTCAGTATCTTAGACGGCTTTTCACTGCAGTAGATCACCTGAGGAAGGTTATAAGATAAAGACTTGCTACCCTGCTGCTCCTGCTCTAATTCCAACTCTAGGGTAAAGTAGAATTCACATCCGAGTCCTTTAGCTGAGGTCAGCTCTATCTTACTCCCCATCATCTCAATCATCTTGGTAGAGATAGCAAGCCCTAGTCCTGTACCGCCAAATTCATTGGATGTTTGGCTGCTCTCTTGCTTGAACTCTTCAAACACTTGGTCGTGCTTGCTCTCATCGATGCCAATACCGGTATCTTTGACCGCAAAATAGAGTGAGACTTTGTCGCTACTTCGATTTTCGACCCTAAGCTTAAAGGTCACGGCACCCGCTTCTGTAAACTTGATGGCGTTGGACGCTAGGTTCATCGCAACTTGCCTTAGTTTCTGTTCATCCGCCCGAACATAACCTGGAATATCCTCATCCATCTCTATCTTAATCTTAACGTTCTTTTGTTGGGCTTTAGGCGCAATCAAAGCAGCGGTATCAAAGATAACCTCTTTGATAGCACAGGTGTGGGGACAGACCTCAAGATTGCCGGACTCAATCTTAGAGAGGTCTAAGATATCGTTTATCAGCATCAAAAGAGTCTGAGATGACGAGTTGATCGTGGTGAGATAGTCTTTCTGCACCGGTGATAATCGAGACTCATTGAGTATATCAGTCATGCCGATGATCCCGTTAAGCGGTGTGCGGATCTCATGTGACATATTCGCGAGGAAAGAGCTTTTCGCTTTGTTCGCATCTCGCTCTCGCTTTTGAGAAGTAACTAAGCCCGTTTCTAGCTTAGTGATAGAGCGTATTACAAGTGCAATTACCACAACAATAGACAGGCAAAGCAAGGTAGCAATGGCGTAGTAATAGAGACGAAACATCTCTAGTTTGGAGATAATAAGCTTAGGCACATTCACATATAGCGCTTCAAGCTGGTGCTCAACCCCGTGAATGGTTTCTCGCATGGCGCCCAATTGGCCAGAGTTATGGTCATAACCAAAAGACTCTATCTCATTGTGCAATGCCAAAAAGGCATCATCAAACTGTGCGTACTCTTCTTCTAACACCAAGCTATCAGGAACTTCCAGAATCAGCTGTTTAAGTTTTTGCAAATCACTATCAACCTGCTGTTTGTTCTCAGAACTCAAATCTCGGAACAGGTTAAACATGCTCTCTTGTATCACCAACATCTGCTGATTAAGTGCTGTGTTGCTCTCTCTTAGGATTAGCCTTTGAAAGCGAATGGACTCTTTTTGCAGGTCATCCACCAGCCCATCCGTTTTATCCTGACCATAGATGCGCATTAAGGTGTCAGCAATATCATCGAAGCTCTGAAGGTAATTATTTACGGCATTAATTGAATCTAAGCTACTAAAGTCGGAAATCACTCCCACTTCATTTATCATCATCTCGATATCAAGCAGGCGCTGTTTCAATAGCTCAGCTTCGGTGTGAAGTTTAGAGCGGTATTTTGAATCTAAACGAGCAATGTAGTCCTTTTCGTGACGGCGTAACATCAACATCTGATTAGACGACTGAGAAATAGAAACCTGGAGCTGATTGAGTCTATCTTGCTGCTGATTGAGCAGCATGTTTGTTATTAAGAAGGCAAAAATGAGGAAAACAATCCCTGCCCCTCCTAATAGCAATAACCCCTTCATCGTCCACTGTTTCGAATCGCTCATACACTGCTCCTATTGTTTAGAGGCAAGATAGGAGTTCATGATTCATCTTCAAATTTTTCTGAGTATTTCTGATGAAAATCTGAGTGTTATAGAGGTTTGGATTTTGGAAATAGTCATTAGGATATTAAAGGCAAGAGTCACCTCTTGCCTTTAATATTATGATTAATCTAAAACAGATAGCTCGTTGCGAACCAATTCAGCACCGGCTCTTAACGCATTCAACTTAGCCGTTGAAACCTCCCTTGCAAGAGGCGCCATACCGCAGTTTGTGCATGGATACAGCTTATCTGCGTCTACATAATTAAGTGCAGCTCGAAGAGTTTCGGCCACTTCCTCAGGAGTTTCGATCTCATTGGTGGCGACGTCGATGGCACCTACCATTACCTTCTTGCCACGGATTAGCTCTAAAAGCTCGATAGGCACGCGAGAGTTGTGACATTCCAGAGAAATGATATCGATATTCGACTGTTGAAGCTTAGGGAATACCTCTTCATATTGACGCCATTCGGTACCTAGGGTTTTCTTCCAATCGGTATTAGCTTTAATGCCATACCCGTAGCAAATATGGACTGCGGTCTCGCACTTAAGGCCCTCGATGGCTCTTTCTAAACAAGCGATCCCCCACTCGTTTACGTCTTCAAAGAAGACGTTAAACGCCGGTTCATCAAACTGAATAATATCAACCCCTGCAGCCTCTAGCTCTTTTGCTTCTTGGTTGAGGATCTTGGCAAACTCCCATGCCAATTTTTCTCGGCTACCATAGTGGTCATCGTAAAGGGTATCGATCATCGTCATCGGCCTGGTAAGGCCCACTTAATTGGTTTGTTGGTTTGCTTTCGCAGGAACTTAGCATCTTCGACAAAAACAGGTTGTAGTCGACTCACTGGCCCTACTACGGTCGGGACACTCGCTTCATAGCGGTTGCGTATCGTGACCGTCTTGCGGTTTTCAAAATCTACTCCGGCTAGGTTTTCGATGAATGTTGTCACAAAGTGCTGACGCGTTTGTTCTCCATCACTAACAATATCTACCCCGGCCAGTTCTTGCTCATGCAATGAAAGGCGCAAAGCGTCACGTTTTCCGCTCTCAAGTTCTTCATTCTCTAATTTCCATGGTGACCAAAGCGTTTCCGGCTGCGCTAGCCAAGATGGCTTTGGTAGACTACCAGCAGTTGAGGTTGGCAATAGTGTTTTCATTGTGATTCCTTTCATCTTGTTTACGCGTAGTTAGCTGACCACTGCTCAAGCACTGCATGGTAAGGTTTTATAAAGGTTTCCTCAGCAAACTTTCCCTGCTCTTTCGCGAGTTGGCTACGCTCCTCTCGGTCATACACAATCTGGGTCAGTGAGTGATCCGAATTATTTAAATTTGGTTTATAGCGCTTACCCGCCGCTGCATTAGCGTTATAGATCTCTGGGCGGTAGATCTTTTGAAAGGTCTCCATTGTGCTGATAGTGCTGATCAGCTCAAGATTGGTGTAGTCGTTAAGTAGGTCACCAAAGAAATAGAAAGCTAACGGCGCAACACTATTTGGCGGCATGAAGTAGCGAACCTGCAAACCCATCTTCTGGAAGTACTGTTCGGTCAAAGAAGACTCGTTAGGCAGATATTCATAGCCAATACAGGATGATGATTCTCGCTGCGTTGATAGATCTTATTGTCCGAAACACTCAGGCAAATGACTGGGCGCTTTTTAAAGTGCTGTTTGTAAGAGTCTGACTGGATAAAGTGCTTAAACAACTTGCCATGCAAATCGCCAAAATTGTCTGGAACACTGAACCGAGTCTGGTTCTTATTGTGTTCGAGAAGCACAACACTGAAGTCGTAATCACGTACATAAGAAGAAAAGTTATTTCCAACAATACCTTCGATACGCTCGTTGGTTTTTCGATCCAGAATATTGGTTTTTAGCACCTCTATTGATGGGAATGCTTCTCCACTACCCTTAATATCTAGGTCAACAGAAATGATCTCCAGCTCAACAGAGTATCGGTCTCCATGTGGATTATCCCAGTTAGCCAAAGCATTAAAGCGGTTATCTATCATTCGCAGTGCACTGCGAAGGTTCTGTTCTCGGCTATCACCACGCGCAAGATTGGCAAAGTTGGTGGTAATACGGGTGTTGTCCGATGGTTGGTAGTTCTCATCAAAGGTGATGCTGTTGATAGCAAAGGTTAAATCGTTCTTCATCGTGATGTCCTATTTCCTTGAATTCATAATCTTGCTCGGGTCGCCTTTCACGACGAATAGACAAACTAAAAACCGCTGTACCTAACACCAGAGCAGTCTTTTTTATACTGGTTTAACTTATTGATTAATATTGAATTCGTTTCACATCGAACATGAGCAAATTTCATAAACAAAATTGAGACTCAAGTTTTTCTCATGAAAAGTGGTTGCTATAGACGCAAAAAAGCCAGCGAACAAAGTCCGCTGGCTTTCGAGAAATAGGGTTAAGAATTAAGCGCTGGCGTAGATAACACTGCCGCCTTTGATCATATCAATAACGTCTTTATTGATCTCAGGAGAAAGTGCCGGACAGCCCCAACTGCGTCCAAGATAACCATGCTTATTGATAAAATCTTGCGTCGCGTACTCTGCGGCATGGATCACGATAGCACGCTCGCGAGCTTTGTCGTTCATACCTTTGCTAAGGCCGTCTAGACGCAAAGAGTAGCCGTGTTTGCCATAGTAGGTTTCATTAGTGAGAAACACACCCAGAGAAGTTTGGCGTGAGCTTACTGTGTTAGAAAACTCGGTTGCTGTCTTGCCACCGCTGTTTACACCATGAGCTACGTGCGTTTTAAATGCCAGTTTCTCTTTTTCAAGGTCGATAACGAAGAAGCGGTCTTCAGTTGACGGGCGGTTGTAATCAATGATGGTCAATACTGGTTTCTTCGCGCCATCCGTCGCTATGTACGCTTGATAGGCATCTTTGAAAAGCTCAAAGTCCATTACCTTTTCAAGGCCAATGGTATGATACTTAGCTTCAATTTTGTTTTCTTGGGCTGTGTTTTCGATTGTGTTTGCACTTACTGCGGTCGACAAAACTAGCGTCGACAAAAGAATAAATAACGATTTCACTTTCAATGATACAACTCGGCAATAGATGTTGAAGGTCGCTTAACCAGGCGCTTTTGATTATTCATTTTCGTCATAAGCATGGCTAAGATGTCGGTCAAAATTGTATATATTTTGATCAACTATTCAAGTCAGAAATGTGTAAATAATCGTATCCTATGCTGAAAACTATGCTTGCACCCCATTTTGAACAGTTATCGGTGCTTATTTAGGCGCTTAAGTAACAGTACGTTGCAATCATCATCGTCCTAGTTAATATGGGATTGTCTCATTTCGAGATGCATAGTTTAGGATTTACTATGTCAGTTCCAAAGGATTGTCTTTTTACATTAGGACATCTCAATGATATTCAAGATCACTACTCCAATTCTGGAGCCTACTGAAGGGTCGCCACACAAAGCCTCAAAACCCTCGATTGCCTTTAACTCCCCTTTCAAGACCTCACGCTTTTTCGCTACCTCCACCACGCGATATTCATTTTCTCGATTTTATTTTTCGTATTGAGCCTCCCCCTTCAATACACCTGCGCGCACGCGCAAATTTCGAAATTTAATAATTTAACGGTTTTATAGAAAATGAATACGAAACTACTGGGCAGTGCCCTAATTATCTCTGGCACCGCACTTGGCGCTGGCATGCTTGCAATCCCAATGGTGTTGGCACAATTTGGTCTGTTCTACGGAACGCTTCTGATGGCTTTCATCTGGTTTGGCACCACCTACTCAGCACTACTTCTACTCGAAGCAACCATAAAATCAGGTGGTGGACTGGGTCTTAATACCATCGCTCGTAAAACGCTTGGTAAAGGCGGACAACTCGTCTCAAATGGTCTGCTATACGCCCTTCTCATTTGCCTGTTAATGGCCTACATCTTGGGCGCGGCCGATCTATTAACTAAAGGGGCTTCCTCTCTCGGTTTAACCCTAAGTTTCACCCAAAGCCAGATTCTGTTTACCTTAGTAGCAGGCGCGATTGTAGCCTGTGGTACAGGTGTTATTGATAAGCTAAACCGCCTGCTATTCTTGGTAATGATTGCTAGCCTAATCATTACTCTATTTGTGTTGCTTCCACATTTCTCGACGCAAAACCTGACTCAAGTAAGCAACCATGACCACCTAGGTCTGATTCAAACCAGTGCAGTACTATTTACTAGTTTTGGTTTTATGGTAGTGATCCCAAGCCTTGTTTCATACAACAACGATGCCTCCCATAAACAGCTAAGAAACATGGTTATCCTAGGCTCAGTAATCCCGCTTTTCTGCTACTTGTGTTGGCTGTTCGCAGTTGTTGGCAACCTACCACCAGCACAACTAAAAGAGTTCTCTAGCGTTTCTCAACTGATGGCAGGCTTCGAGCACGAAGCGCCTTGGATTGGTTCAGTGCTTTCTCTATTTACCGGCCTTGCTCTACTCACATCATTCTTTGGTGTGGCGATGTCACTGTTCGATCAAAACAGCGACACCTTCAAGCAAAACCGCGTCGTGACCTATGTTCTTACCTTTATACTGCCTCTCATAGGCGCGATCATGGCTGCAGACCAGTTCCTATCGGTTCTTGCCTACGCCGGGATCATACTGGTATTCCTAGCGGTATTTGTGCCACTGGCCATGGTTTATAAGCTAAGAGCTACAGATACATTAAGGGACAGCTATGCCGCTGAAGGTGGCAATGTAATGATGCTGTTTGGGCTTGCTTTTGGCGGGTTCTTGCTGGTATCGCAGATGGTGTGAATTGCCAGCGGATAAAGAAATAGGCGCTAAATAGCGCCTATTTTTGTTTTGTATGTAGCCAGCTTTAATTCGCCTGAGTCAAATACTTAATCCAACTAATCGTCGCTTGATCAGATTTTATCTGATTAGCCTTTTGAGCATTGTTCTAGGGCTTTCTTTTTATCGCCTAAACGATAGTAAGCTTGAACACTGGTTAGCTCTTTACGAGCACTCGAGTTTAGCTTGTCTAGCTGAGTTAGAGCTGTCTTGTACTGC
This sequence comes from Vibrio ishigakensis, assembly GCA_000830475.1. GTDB lineage: Bacteria > Pseudomonadota > Gammaproteobacteria > Enterobacterales > Vibrionaceae > Vibrio > Vibrio ishigakensis_A. Next base: position 620,762 of record BBSC01000002.1, read on the forward strand.
TTATTTTGCATCAGTAAGTTGATGTAAGACCAACGGTATTGGCTGTCTTTGCTTGTAGCTCTCGCCCAAGCTTTCAAAGACTGCTCCCACTCTCTCGCCTGTTGCCAGTACTGAGCTTCAACCGCTAAGTCTTTTGCTTCAACATCCGAGGCTTTATTTAGCTCATGGAAAATCTGAGCCGACTTTTCAGGCACGCCTTGCTTAGAATAAAGCTGAGCCATCATGCGCGTTGAGTTTTACTTAACTCAAAGCCTGCACGCTCATACTGCTTGAGTGTTGCCAAAGCCTGAGAATAGTTTCCTACACGAAGATAAAGATTGATGGTTTGTGTCCACCAACTCTCTCGCTCAGGTTCAAAGCCACGCAAAGCCCATGTTGTCTTTAGGGCGTTACTCCATTGCTTCAGAGACAACTCAGCACCTAGGCGTAAATTAAGTACAGGTACCGTTGTTTTACCGCCTGCTGAATAGTAACTGTTAACCGCGCCAAGCACTGTTTTCCATCTCTCCATCTGATAGTTGGCTTGACCGATGCGGAGCCAGATCTGCTGCACAGTGTCAGCCTTCAGAACATTCAAGGTTTTGTTCTGCGCCATCACCTCGTTGTAGTTCGCGAGAGCCTGCTTAGTCTTGCCATTAGACAACAGGATATCCGCATACATGCGCTGAGTTTCGATGTGTTGTTCAGGCTCCAAGCCATTAGTTTTAACACTCATAGCAAGCGCAGCTTCTGCTTTATCCATCTGGTCTTCTTGCCAATACAAGATACCCAACATACGCTGTACATAAGAGGTATCAAACGCTCGGCTCGAATCTACTTTTTCAAGTGTCTCAATGGCCTCGGCATTCTTGTCATTACTCTGCAGCTCAAACGCTTGATGCACACGACCAGCAACCGAGCGACTTAACTCTTCAGCAGTAACTGTACCGGTAAATAGACTAGCGATTAGGGCTAAAGTTATAACTGATTTGTTCATTTTTGCAGTTTAAACTCCAACTTAACGGTTTGCCCTTCACGGGTTTGTGCCTTGCCGTTGACTACCATCGGCTGATATTTCCAGCGTTGAAGCGCTCGGATAGCTTCACGGTCAAACACGCGTGCAGGCTCGGCCTCTACTACCTTAATATCTACAGGTGTGCCCACATCGTTGATGCTAAAACTCATTACAACGTAACCTTCAATCTTACGATTCAAAGCACGTGGCGGATACCTTGGCTCCATGCGGTGCAGCGGCATCACCTGTTGGTTCTGCGCAATCTTCATCGGACCTGGATTAGAAATCGCCAAGCCTGAAACCCCTGTGTCTAGAGCAACCTGAGGCAGATCCAAGCTATCCATTGAGATTGAATTCTCAGACACATTAGTAGGGTCACTCACCTGTGTTTCAGGTGGCTGTTGTGGTTTCTCTGGTGTATCCGGCAATTGACGTTGACGGCGCTGGGTAGCGCTATCCTGCTCGACTTGGAGGATATCAAAGCGCACTGGCGGCTTTTGATCCGGCAGTGGCGTTTTACCCAGATTGACCAACCAAGTCATAAACCCAAACACAAAGAAGGTCATCAACAAGGCAAGAGGCAGTGCTATAAATAGTCTTTTCATTTACTGCCTCTATTTGGCGGCTGTAGCCAGAGCGATCTTCTCGATCCCTGCACCTTTCGCCCCATCCATTACCTCAACAACCGTACCGTTAAAGGCAAACTTGTCTGCCTGAATCACTACAGATGCATCAGGTTTGTCGATTACCATGCTCTCAAGTGTTGCTTGAACTCGCTCTACATCCACCAAACGTTTATCAATATAAACCTGGTTGTTGTCTGTAATCGCGATAAAGATGCCAGCATCTTTCTGACTCGTAGCATTAGCCGCCTGAGGACGGTTTACCTCTACGCCAGATTCACGCACGAAAGAGCTAGTAACGATGAAGAAGATCAACATGATAAATACGATATCAAGCATTGAGGTCATATCGACCTGTGCTTCTTCATTACGCTCGCGACGTCGTCCTAATCTCATTGTAAAAACCTCTAATTATGGATTCGCAGCATGCGCTCTAAGTGCAATTGTTTGCGCTCTGCCAATCCATACAATCTCGAATAAACAAACATACCCACAAGGCTGCTACCATGCCGGCCATTGTTGGGATAGTGGCCATAGAGATGCCTGCTGCCATTAGGCGCGGTTCACTGTTTCCTTGGGCTGCCATCACATCGAATACCGAGATCATCCCGGTAACGGTTCCGAGCAAACCTAGCATCGGAAACAGTGCGACAAGCACCTTCATTAAGGACAGTGAACGCTTCAGGCTCGACTCCGAAGCTGATAACCAAGCGGTGCGCTGTGAGAGCGCGTACCAAGAATGGCGGTCAGAGCGTTGTTGCCACTGAAGAACCCATTGGTGCTGGTACTTTGGAAATAACCAAAAGAAGTACAAGACTCTATCTAGGACCAAAATCCAAAAGACCAGCATCACAGCGGCGAGCCACCACAGAACCGGACCACCTCGAACCATCAGCTCATCGATAGAGCCGACTAGGGGTACGTCTGTGAGCATCGCCCAAAAGGATGCGAAGTCAGTCATTATGCAGTAGCCTCTTGTTTGCGCTCTGCGCTTTCAGCTACTAGGCCAACACCTTGTTTTTCAACGACATTACGGATGCCCTCAGACAGGCTAGATAGCATGTTGTGAACAAGTAGTAGAGGCATAGCCGCCACTAGACCAAGAACGGTCGTGATAAGTGCCATAGAGATACCGCCTGCATGATGCGAGGATCTGCATTACCGAACTGAGTAATGGTTTGGAAGGTATCAATCATACCGGTTACTGTACCCAGTAGACCCAGCATAGGTGCTAGTGCTGCCAGAAGCTTGATGGTCGAGATGCCCTGCTCTAAGCTTTCTTGCTCATCCATTACCGCTTCAAGAAGACGAAGTTCAAGGGCCTCAATCGTTGGGCTCTGATCTTCTTTATGAACCAGCATTACACGACCAAGTGGGTTGTTGTCGGTTGGGTTGGATACGTCTTTCAACTGCTTATTGATCTTAGACTTGATAGACATAAGAACGAACGCACGATAAAAACCGATCAGAAGACCCACAAGTAGTAGGCCAATAATGATCTTACCTACTACACCGCCCTGCTCGATACGCTGAGAAAGGGTTGGGTTGTTAGCCAACTGCTCAAGCAGTGCACCGCGAGTTGCGTCTAGCGCTACTACAGGTAAATCACTAGTTAGATCAGTTGACGATGTCAGTGTTAGTTTAGGTTGTACCGTGTATGGCGTTGCAATCTGCTTAGATGCATTCCAAGCTAGATAACCATTATCATCCGCCAGTGCGAATGAGCCCATACGAACAACTGTTTTCTTTTGCAATTCACCTGAGCCATCGACAAAAGGAACCATGATCTTGCTGGCTTTAGAGCTTGCGTCAATCTGGTGCTGGTACGAGTGCCATAGACCGTACAGTTGGTCTTTAGATGGGATAGATTTAGCTTCGATGATCTCATCGATAACCGCAACATCATCATCCAAGCCGATGGTAGCAACCGAACGCTCTTGCTCTAGTTGAACATCTTTCGCTGCTTGGCGTACAACACCGAAGATCTCACCCAAGCTTCCTGTAGCCAGAGTCAGTTCTTTCTCTTTGTCTGCTAGCAGTTCTTCATTAGATTGGAACTTAGCGCTCAGAGAATCGATAGATTTATTCAGGTTTGTACGCTGTTTAATAAGTGCATTGTACTGGGCCTGAAGCTTCTGTTCTTGAGAAGCAAACTCGCCTTCGCGAGCTTTGTTGTGCTGGGTATCAGCCGCTTTGGCTTTATTGGTATCGTTTAATAGCTCTTGGCTGGCGTGCGCTGGAATTACACACAGGGCTGCGGCTAGAGCTAAGCTAACCTTTGCTAGGTGACGTTTCATTAATTACTTCTCCTCACCTTGAGTTAGCGAAACGGGTAGATCAAGCAGGCTTGGAGAAGCTTGCTTAGCGGCAACATCAAATGCTTTATCGATTGAATGACCTACGCTGCGGTCTTGCTCGATCCATGCATTTTGATTGTCGTTCCATGCCCAGTAGCGTTGACGGTCATTCGAGCGCGCCACTAGAGATACACGCCCTAGGTAAAGTTGTTCAGCAACGATAGGCTTACCGTCGAACTCGATAGTGCCAGAGTACGCACCCATCTTAGTGCCGTAGTCCATTTCAATCTGATACGCCTCAAGGATGCGGCGGTACTTTTCAGCATCACTGATGTCTGCTTGAGTCATCATTTCGTTCAGAGATTCAAGACGCTTTGAACGAGCATCGACGCGAATCGGACGGTCTTCAGCATTCAGCTTTTTCAAACCGTCTAGCATTTCATACATCAAAGGAACGATGGCCTGACGGGTATCATCGATTTGTGAAAGCTGAGAATCAAAACCCTCTAGCTCAGAATTTTGGCTAGCAATCAAACCTTCAAGGTGAGTGTTGTAAACCGTTAGGTTGTTAACCTCTTGCTTCAGCGCAGCAATATCAGCTTCTAGCTGCATCGCTTTATCACTGCTTGCAGAAATCTTCTTTTGGCTGTTTGCTGCATTGTTGGTGATTTGAGTTTCAACATTTTGAGACTTCTGCAATGTCGTCTGCTGATTAGCAAAGGCTGATGCACTATTCATTGTTAAGCCTGCTAGCAATAGGTAGCCTGCTTTATTTTTAATATTCATAGACTTTCATTAACTCTCTGAATTTATGTATCTTTTCTTCAAACTGTATTGACCATATCATCAATCAATCGCAGTTTCTTTCATAAGGTAACCAAATGTTTTTTGGCGCCTTAAAAACGCATGAAAGCCGAGCTAGGCTCGGCTTGTTTTAAATCTTTTCGATTAGTACTTCACTTCATAATTCAAGTAGAAGCGACGACCTGGTGCATTGTAGTAGCGAGAAGCATTCTGCTCTGACTGAGCATATGGCGTCATATACTCTTCATTGAACAGGTTCTCGATAGCAAAGCTTACTGTACCAACAGGCAAGTCATAATCCATACCCGCGTTAGCTAGGAAAAAGCTATCAACCGCGTATTTCGCACCCTGAGTAATCTCGTCTTCTTTATCACGTGAACCAGAGTAGATAAAGTTGATGTTATAGCGACCAAACTCATTGGCATCATAGATAAACATAGAGGTTACTTTTAGAGGCGCAATACGCGTGCCATCTAGAGGTTCCCAATCGCTGTTTTCATCTAGCTTACGCTCACCTTCCTGCCACGACACTGTGTTGTCGTTACGAAGATTTGCAAGGATATTGAAACCAAGAGTTGCTTCAGCACCCCATACTCGTTCTGGTGCACGGGTACTTTCAAGGTTACCAGTTACATCGTTCAGACTAAGTGTCGCACCTGAATCTGACTCACTATAAAACGCTGCAAGGGTATAGTCAGCTTGAGCAATCAAACCACGAACACCAATCTCATAGTTGTCAGTTTTGATTGGGTTGATCGCGCCATCAACGCTAGTTAGCGGGTTAGAAGCTGTACCACCTGAGCGGATATCGCGAAGTGCTTCGTTGGTAGACATACCTTGTGCAAATGACGCAAACACTTGATGGTTTGGAGTTAGATAGTGCGTAATACCCACATTGAAAAGAAACTCATCAAAACTTGGGTTACCACCTTCTACACTGTTACCCGCGGTGCCATTAAATGTATTACCTACAGTAAAGTCATCTACGCTCAGGCGGACGTACTCATAGCGAACACCATAAGAAACGGTTGTGTCTAGAGTAATGTCACTTGAGAACTGAGCAAACGGAGCAATGGCAAACTGATCTACGTCTGGCGTATTGTTTACAAAACCGACGCTGTTAGGTTGCTTGAAGGTTTGGTTTTCTAGGTCAAGACCCAGGTTACCGCAGCCCAGTTTGTGTCACTTGAGATATTGATCTTCGCACCGTAGCGATCGAAGTCAGTCTCGTTATGACCATAAAGGGTTTGACCGAATGTTGGTGAATTAGGATTGTAATCGGTCATCTTAAGGGTAAAGGTCTCAGTATCCTGAGTCATCCAATAACCGGTCACGTCCAACATACCAAGTGCAAATCCATAATCTTGATAGCGCGCCTGATAGTTAGCAAAGGTGCGGCTTACATCGTTTGGCTCAGCACCCGGCTGACCTGCTACACCATTGTTGTATCCCGGACCACAATGCTCTGCTTGCGCTGGGATACCGTTTTCTGGATCCGCGCCTGTTGCACACCAACCATCATTATCTGTGATGTTACGAACACCAAAGCTAAAGGTCAGCGAACGATCCGCATCAATGTTGTGGTTCCACACACCATTAACGTTGATGTTGTCCATGTCGTCTTCGTTGTTTACCGAAGGAAGAGATCACCGTTTGCATCAAAGCTACCACCACGTTGCTCGTAGCCTAGACCGATACGCCATTGGTTTTATCGTCACCGCCCTGCGCTTCTTGATATACATCCCAGCTAAATGAGTCGCTACCAAACTCTTGGAAGTTGGTGCCAAACTTAGTGCGGTATTGGGTTTCGCCCGCTTCAGGCATCTTAGTGATAACGTTAATGATACCGCCCTGTGCACCTAGGCCATATACCGCAGAACCGCCACGGATAACCTCTATACGCTCTACATTTTCAGGGTCGATAGAAGAAAGCTCTTGGCCGAAGTCTAGGAAGCTGTTGTTTTGCGCTACACCATCAATAAGTAGCAGCACACGGCGACCACGGATGTTGTTTTGGCCCTTACTACTTAGGTTACCGTGGATAGAGGTACCCATGCCTGGAACCAACATTGAAAGCACATCGTTAATACTACGACTTTGCTTCATAGCATCAGAGATTTGCTCTTGATTGATTACAGTTACTGAACGAGGAACCTCGTTTAGAGTTTGCTGACTACGGCTTGCAGAAACTACGATAGTCTCCATTTGTTCCGTTTGAGACGATTCTTCAGCTTGAGCGCTGAAATTTGTCAAAGTTAATGCGCCCATAATGGCGACATTCAGCTTAGTAAGTTTCATTTTTCCATTTCCGTTTTACGACAACGCCTCGCCTTGGCATAAGGGCTAAAAAAGGGTTTTAGTGCTGTTGAGAGGCATTTAATTGCGTGGTAGTCTAGCACTCCTTTTAATGAAGTAAACAATAATTGTTATCATTTGTGTTTTTATGAAGCATTTTCGTCCAATTTGCCGTTCAGCTACCATTCTGCTTAGCTTTGTCTTTGTTCTAGATCAAGTTTATGCAAATGAGCACACAGATGACCTGGGCATAGCCTTACCTACAATTGAGACAAAATCCTTTCCAAGAGTGGCCAGTGTTTCGACATTTGGCGGTGAGGTTACGCTTGCTTTAGGTGAGGTTCCAGTCGCTGTTTCAAACTACCCTGCGGTTTCCTCTCATATCTAAATGAGCTAAAACAGGCCTCTGAGCTTGGTCCTAGGTCGAGAACCAGTTTTGAAGCACTTTATACGGCAAAACCAGACCTAATCGTGGGACTAGGCCGTATGATCGAGCCTTACTATCAGCGTTATTCAGATATCGCCCCTGCCCTTGGTTATGACTTAATTACTGTGGACGACAGTAATAGAGCTATCGCTCAAACCAGCAAAGTGCTAGGTAAAGAAGCTGAAGGAAAACGCATCAACCAGTGTTTCGAACAAACACTTGAGAAAATGCACAGCAAAATAGGTGACCAAAAACTCAGTGGCCTGTTTCTTACAAGCGCAGGCGTTACGCCAAGAGCCTACTATTCGCACTTTATGACTGTGAGTTTGATGGAGCGCTTGAATATTGAGAGCGCGAACGGCCCATCGCCTTACTCAGCAAAAACACCTTACTCAGGACAAGTAGGTTTGGAGTGGCTGATCAAACTAAATCCCGACATCATCTTTATGTATCAAGGTTCTAAGCCACAATTTGTCGACTCAAAGATCTGGAAAAACCTCTCCGCGGTAAAAAACAATCGGGTCTATGAGGTCAGCATGGCTTGGCGCGAACCGGAGGCCCATACTCTCGATTATGGGTAAGCATGGATATTGCGCATAAAGCGTATCCAGAGCTATTCGATGCTCCCTCAAAAGAAAAAGTTGAGGAGGCGTTGTGTCGCTGAACAGTAAATACCTGACACTGATACTGCTTTCCTCGGTCACCTTAATAGTTGTTATCTACCTGTCTCTCAGCGTCGGTATCTATCAGTTTTCGTTGTCGGACTTACATTCGTTTTTGCTAAACGAGCAACAGACTAGCCAATATCTTGTATTCTGGGAATTAAGGCTACCAAGAACCCTGATTGCTCTATTTGGTGGGGCTGCCCTAGCTACAGCCGGTCATATCATGCAGAGCGTGCTAAAGAACCCACTGGCCTCCCCTAACCTAACCGGGGTAATGTCTGGTGCGGCCTTTGCTGTGCTAACTGCAACTATGTTTGTACTGCCTCTCTCTTCTCTGTTTTGGGGTATCGCTGGCGGGCTTATCGGCGGTGTGATAACTCTGTCTATTAGTTGGAAAAACGGTATCACTCCAAGTCGTCTTGCACTTGCTGGCGTATCTGTAAATGCATTTTGTCAGGCCGCCATTACCTACATTCTTCTGTCTGACCGAGTAGACAGCGAAGCACTGTTCTTTTGGCTAACCGGGAGTAACGCGGGAGCTAACTGGGATGCATTTTGGCCGTTACTGTTTACCACATTACCTATGTTTGCCTTGTTAATCATGAGCTATCGTCAGCGCTCCTATCTTGAGCTAGACGATGAAGTGGCTCGAGGCTTGGGCATCCCAATAAACAGCTACCGCCTGCTGTTCGGCTTTATCTCAGTAATATTAACCGCCGCTTCTGTTGGCGCTTTTGGTCCTGTTGGCTTTATCGGATTGGTCGCTCCTCACTTAGCCCGCATGCTAGGTCTTGGCCTTATCGGCTCAGCGGCGATCGGGGCAAGCCTTGTAATTACCGCAGACCTTCTCGCGCGCACGCTACTTATGCCTCTTGAGCTACCTATCGGAGTCCTAACCGCTATGATTGGCGCCCCATGGTTTCTGTATCTTATCCTTGGAAAATTAAGGATGGCCCGCTAATGGTCCGCAGTATTCCTTTCTATCTGATCTGCCGCTTAATGCTCTTTGCTCCATTGGCTTACATCGGAACCTCGCAAGAGCTAATGAGCTCCGGACTCGCGTTTATCGAGCGCGGAACCTATCACCCGTTTTGGTCTTTGAGTTTACCAAGAATCATCCTCGCCTTGCTGGCGGGTTTTATGTTGGCAGCATCTGGTTATCTGTTGCAAACCACATTAAAAAACCCACTGGCCGACAGCGGTATCTTGGGTGTCAATGCGGGTGCTTCATTGGGCGCGGTTTGCGCGCTACTGCTACCAAGTTGGTTTGGCTGGTCTATTTCAGCGGAGAACGCGCTCATCGCCTTTTCTATGGCAGGCGGCTTACTCAGCTCAGTTCCAATTCTGATCGTAAGCAGATTATCGAGCTCGTCCTTAACCCTGCTAACCGGTGTTGCCGTTACCGCTATTTTGAGCGCCTGTAGCTCCGCGCTAATTTTCACTATTGGCCAAGGTCGCACCGATCTTGCTCTACAATGGATGGCCGGTGGCTTGTATGGCCGAGGCTGGGAGCAAGTGCTGTATCTGCTACCTTGGGCTATCTTCGCCCTTGGTTTTATTGCTCTAATGTTTATCCCGTTAAAGTGGGTTCGATATGATGATTCAACCCTCAGAGGTGGGCATCAAAGGGCCTCAGCTCAGGGTTATTATTTTGATCGGCACAGCGCTGATCACTGCCCCTGCAGTTTCCGCCATAGGTCCAATAGGCTTTATTGGGCTGGTAATTCCGCATATGGCAAGGCTCATCTGCAAGAATAGTCCTGGTCAATCTCTGGTTCTCACTCTGGTACTAGGCAGTTTGTTTCTTGCCGTATCGGATCTTTTTGCAAGAACCCTACTCTATCCAACAGAGATACCTGCTGGTGTGATTACAGCGTTGTGCGGCGTACCTTTCTTCCTATTTCTACTAAGGAAAAACTCCTGATGAATTCAAATACATTGCAGGGCCGAGGCTAGTATCTGGCTATCAGGACACCATTATTTTAAACGGTGTCGATATCAAGATTCAGGAGGGCAAGGTTACCGCATTCGTAGGTCCAAATGGGTGTGGTAAATCGACCTTGATGAAGACCCTTACTGGAGCAATCAAAGCACGCTCGGGAAACGTCAGCTTCAAAGGAAAACCCTTTAGTGATTGGAAACTCAAAGAACTGGCCAAACACATCGCTATCTTGCCTCAGCATCCAACTGCGCCAGAAGGGGTTACCGTTGAACAGCTTGTTGCGTTAGGGCGCGTTGCTCACAAAAAGTGGTATCAAGGTAACAGCTCACGAGATATTGAAGTGATCAAAGAGTCGCTTTCGAGTGTTGGATTAGCAGGGTATGAAGACCGCGTTGTAAGCACCCTTTCAGGCGGTGAACGTCAGCGTGTTTGGCTTGCAATGTGTTTAGCACAAGAAGCGCAATGGCTGCTGTTGGATGAACCAACCAGCTATCTTGACCTTGGCCATCAACTAGAGCTTTTAGAGGTGCTGCAACAGCTAAACAAGAGTCGCAATCTGACCATAGTGTACGTCCTACACGAACTCAGCCAAGCAGCACAGTTCTGTGATGAACTGGTACTGATGAAAAAGGGTAAGATCCTAAAGCAAGGTTCGCCACTTGAGGTGCTTACCGAAGAAACCCTTGAGAGCGTATTTAAAGTTAAAGCAAAATGGCCAATATCGATGGCTTCACCTATTGTTTGCCACAATCCTATGTTCGAGAGGAGGCATAGTGGAACAGCTTCAACAACAGTTACTGCAATGGTTTGATCTGCCTGCGGATTCCTCAACCCTCACACTGGCTCAGCAGCAGATGCTTCTGAACAAGCATGAACCTTTCTTTCGTCTAGTTATCAACGATAAGGTCGTTGGAACGGATGCTGAAACTTGGTTTAAAGGCTGTGCTGAAGAAACTTTGCAAGCGTACGCAGATTCCTTGGATACCAAAACCGCCTTTTCCGCCCCTATCTGGCAAAAAGTGTATAACGCTATTCTCTTTACCTCACTAGTAGGTCATCGCTTGGTGTTCAATCGAGTGCCAAAGCTCTCACTTAAAGACGTTAGGTTAACGATTGGAGACGACCACAGGGTTTCGAATCTATTTATCTCAAGCGATACCCCATTCTTTTCGCTCGATGACACAGGAATAAATGTTGATTCACAGCAGGAACTAGACCAAAAGCTTGTCGAAGTAATTTTAGAACTGTCTACGCCCTTAACTCAGTTCTACAAGAGCCAAAGAGTAAACCCGCGAGTCTATTGGGGTAACATCCTATATGCCTGCAACCTTGCATTTTCGAAGCTGACTCATGAGCCTATCGCAGAAGATAACAGCCTAGATACTTCCCTTCTGCAAGAGTGGCAAAGTGCTGTATTTGAGCAAGCACTGCCTAAAGGTGGCCAACTCAATAAGATCAAGGAAGTGAGCTTCAACGGCTTTAAGAAGATCTATGTAAGGCGTGAAACCTGCTGTCTAAAGTACAAGATAGAAGGTAAGGCTAAGTGCACAACCTGTAATCTGCATTCTGAGGAAGAGCAAACAGAGTTGGTGATAAATAAGCTGAAGAAGTTGCTTCAAACTGCTTAAGACTGGCCTCTTACAGCGGGGGTTTATTGTACATCTATACAGAACAAACATTCCCTCACATCGCTCCGTCATCCCGGAATGTCGAAGACATATTGAACTGACCCCCAATAA
>BBSC01000001.1:0-747686 GCA_000830475.1 Vibrio ishigakensis
GTTCTACAAAGTCTTCGAAAGAAGCATTGCGCGTCCTTAGCTCAGCTGGATAGAGTACCTGGCTACGAACCAGGCGGTCGGAGGTTCGAATCCTCCAGGACGCGCCACTATCTCCAAGCCCTGCAAATCTGTAGGGCTTTTTTTGTAACTTCTTCATAACAAAATCTGATCATTTTATTAACTTTAACTCCTTGTTTTCATTCGAAAATATAGTGTTTTCTAGTCAGATCGCAGTTTTAAAATACGCAATCGATTACTTTTTATGCTTACTGGTGCACAAAACTGTTGGTTTTGCGTTAAACAAAATTGACAAACTTTCACCAAATTAGATAATCGCTAATCAATGTCTGCTCATGCAGCCGTCAGGATGACGATTACAAGGATGAAAATATGGACAATATTGTAGAAGTGCTGCAAGAGGCAGCCTCAATCATGGTCTTAGGAATGACCATGGTATTTATCTTTCTAACGCTTCTAGTGTTTGTGGTTAAAACCATGTCTAAATTGGTAGGCCCTGCGCCTGTCGAACCGCAAACCAGCCCAACGAATTCTCAAAAGATTACCAAAGCCCCGTCTGCTGATAACGTCGACCCTAATGTGGTTGCGGCTATTTCTGTCGCCGTGCATAAGTATCGAACAGCAGCCTCGCAATAAAAAAGATTTAGAAGGAGTTAAATTATGGTTAAGCCACTTGCGATTACAGATGTGGTGTTGCGTGATGCGCATCAGTCTCTGTTTGCTACCCGCATGCGTCTCGAGGATATGCTTCCTATCGCTGCAGAATTGGATAAGGTCGGCTACTGGTCTCTAGAGACCTGGGGCGGAGCAACCTTTGACTCATGCATTCGTTTCTTGGGTGAAGACCCTTGGGAGCGTTTACGCGAACTTAAAAAGGCAATGCCAAATACACCGATGCAGATGCTGCTGCGTGGTCAGAACCTTCTGGGTTACCGTCACTATGCTGATGATGTGGTGGAAAAGTTCGTAGAGCGAGCGCATAAGAACGGTATGGACGTATTCCGCATCTTTGATGCGATGAACGACGTACGTAACTTCGAGAAGGCAGTGAAGTCTGTAGTGGATGTGGGCGCACACGCTCAAGGCACGCTTTCTTACACCACTAGCCAGTGCACAATGCTGATACCTGGGTAGACCTTGCTAAACGCCTTGAAGACCTTGGCTGTCACTCACTGTGTATCAAAGATATGTCTGGCCTTCTTAAGCCTTACGAGGCTGAAGAGCTGATTACCCGTATTAAAGAGTCTTGTGATGTTCCGCTAGCGCTTCATTGTCACGCAACCACAGGTCTAAGTACGGCAACTGCAGTTAAAGCTGTTGAAGCAGGAGTGGATATTCTAGATACGGCTATCTCATCAATGAGTTGTACCTATGGTCACACACCGACCGAGACGGTCGTTGCCATGCTTGAGGCACTGAGCGTGATACCAAGCTAAAGCTTGATCAGATCGAACCTATCGCTGCCTACTTTAGAGAAGTGCGTAAGAAGTACGCCAAATTTGAAGGCCAACTTAAAGGCGTAGACTCACGAATCCTGATTGCTCAAGTACCAGGTGGCATGTTGACCAATATGGAAGGCCAACTGAAAGAGCAAGGGGCTGCTGATCGCCTAGACGAAGTATTAGAAGAGATCCCTCGCGTACGTCAGGACCTTGGTTACATCCCTTTGGTGACTCCAACCTCACAGATCGTGGGCACTCAAGCGGTGATCAACGTTCTTACTGGCGAGCGCTATAAGAGCATCACTAAAGAGACCGCTGGTGTACTTAAGGGTGAATACGGTGCAGCACCAGCGGAGCTAAATGCTGAACTGCAAGCTAAGGTACTAGAGGGTGCTGAGCCTATTACCTGTCGTCCAGCAGACTTGTTGGAGTCCGAATTTGATAGCCTAACTCAAGAGCTTCAGAAGAAGGCGAAGCAAGAGCACATATCTCTAGCTGAAGAGATTGAGGATGACGTCCTTACCTATGCCTTGTTCCCACAAGTTGGTCTTAAATTCCTGAAAAACCGTCACAACCCAGATGCGTTCGAGCCAGCTCCAACCGCAGAAGCGCAAGTAGCAGCACCTGTTGCTCAAGCTTCAAGCAAGGGGACTGAGGCATACAGCGTTAAGGTTAATGGTCAGGTATACGATGTAGAAGTTGGCCCGCAAGGTGAGCTTACTTCTGTTGCTCCAGCTACTAACGCAGCACCTCAGCAAGCTGCAGCACCTGTAGATACAGGCCCAACTGAAGACGTGCCAGCACCTCTTGCTGGTAACATCTTCAAGGTAAATGTAGTCAGTGGCACTTCTGTGGAAGAGGGCGATGTACTGCTTATCTTAGAAGCAATGAAGATGGAAACCGAGGTACGTGCTGCACGTAGCGGTGTGGTGCAAGACCTGCACGTTAAAGAGGGCGACGCAGTTACTGTTGGCTCACCTCTACTTAGCTTGACCTAAGGAAGGCGATACATGGACGGTTTATTAACTCTCTGGGAAGAGACGGGTATCGCTAACTTTGAATTTGGCCAAATCTGCATGATCTTGGTCGGATGTGGTCTGCTGTTTCTCGCTATTCGCAAGGGCTTTGAGCCTTGCTACTGCTACCTATTGGCTTTGGTGCATCCTAGCTAACATTCCAAATGCTGGCTTTACCGAGCCTGGTGGCTTGCTGTATATGGTTTATGAGGTAGGTATTGCCACGGGTGTGTTCCCGCTACTCATCTTTATGGGTGTCGGTGCAATGACCGATTTTGGCGCTCTGATCGCAAACCCTAAGACGCTATGGCTAGGTGCTGCGGCTCAGTTTGGTATATTTGCTACTCTGTTTGGCGCTATCTTGCTTAACTACGTACCTGGGATGGAGTTCTCCCTAGCGGATGCTTCCTCCATTGCGATTATTGGTGGCGCTGACGGTCCAACGGCTATCTTCTTGGCCAGTCGTTTGTCACCTGATCTCTTGGGTGCGATCGCGGTAGCGGCATACAGCTATATGGCTTTGGTGCCAATTATCCAGCCACCTATCATGAAAGCGCTGACCAATGAGAAAGAACGTTCTATCAAGATGGCTCAGCTAAGGCCTGTAGGTAAAACAGAGAAGATCTTGTTCCCGCTCGGCGTACTTCTGATGACCATCTTGTTCTTACCATCAGCAACCCCGCTGGTAGGTATGTTCTGCTTGGGTAACCTGATGCGTGAGGCCGGTGTTGTGGACCGCTTGAGTAAGACGGCTCAGAACGAGCTTATCAACATAGTGACCATTTTCCTTGGCCTTGGTGTTGGCTCTAAGCTTCAAGCAGATAAGTTCTTGAACATTGAGACGCTTGGTATTTTAGGCTTAGGTGCTGTGGCATTCAGCATAGGTACTGCCGCTGGTGTCTTGATGGCTAAAATGCTGAACAAGCTCTCCAAGGAAGACATCAACCCACTCATCGGTGCTGCAGGCGTATCAGCAGTGCCTATGGCCGCACGTGTTGTAAACAAGGTTGGCTTAGAGTCTAACCCGCAAAACTTCTTGCTTATGCATGCTATGGGGCCAAATGTGGCTGGCGTACTGGGCTCGGCGGTAGCCGCTGGTATTCTGCTAGCATTGGTTGGCTAAGCTCGAATCATTCATCAGATAAAGGATGCTGTATGGCATCCTTTTTTTGACACTAAACTCATGATATTTGGTCAGTATCTGGGTAGTATGAGTGAATAGATTTTTCATTTAAGAATTTAATGGACACGGTTTTTCAACAGCTAGGTGTGTGGCTTGCCGATTCAGCCCTGACCTTGCTATTTGTTACGGGCTTTTTAAGTGCAACCTTATTGCCCGGTGGCTCAGAGGCGGCTCTACTCGCTACCTTGAGCCTGAATCAATACTCTGTGACCAGTATTATCCTGGTTGCGACCCTAGGTAACACCCTAGGTGGATTAACTAACTACTGGCTTGGGCTGTGGATCCCAAATCGAACTCAAGACGAAAAACATGGTCATAAAGCTCTACAATGGATCAATAAATATGGCTACTGGGCGCTACTCTTTAGTTGGGCGCCGGTCATAGGTGATCCCCTATGCTTAGCTGCAGGTTGGCTACGCATGCGCTTTATCCCTTGTCTCATTTTAATTGCCATAGGCAAACTCTTGCGATACGCCGCTCTGGTGGGTTTGTTCGCGGGATTCGGAACTTTGTAAGGAAAGGCAATGATATCTCAAAAGCTTAAAAGCCAGCTTAAGATGCTTGTTGGTGTTGGCCTAGTAGTGGGCTTAGCCGCTTGCACTACCGCAGAAAAGATCTCCGTCTTACCCAAGCCTGCAATTCAGTTGCTTGAAGAGGTGCCTGCAACCCCAGGTAAGGCCTCAATTGCTTATTCTAAATATCAACTTGAGAACGGTTTGACCGTTATCCTAGCACCGGATCACTCTGATCCTTTGGTTCACGTGGATGTTACTTACCACGTAGGTTCCGCGCGTGAGGTGGAAGGCAAATCTGGATTCGCTCATTTCTTTGAACATATGATGTTCCAAGGCTCCAAGCACGTAGGTGATCAACAGCATTTCAAGATGATCACTGAAGCGGGTGGTTCATTAAATGGTACCACCAACCGTGACCGTACCAATTACTTTGAAACCGTACCCTCGAACCAACTTGAGAAGGTTTTGTGGCTCGAATCGGACCGCATGGGCTATCTGCTAGAGGCGGTATCTCAGCGCAAGTTTGAGATCCAACGCGACACGGTGAAGAACGAGCGTGCACAGAACTATGAAAACCGTCCTTACGGTCTTATGTGGGAGCGTATGGGCGAGGCTCTCTATCCATCGGATCACCCATATTCTTGGCAAACCATTGGCTATGTGGAAGACCTAGATAGGGTGGATGTAAACGACCTAAAAGCCTTCTTCCTGCGTTGGTATGGCCCCAACAACGCTGTGCTAACCATAGGTGGCGATTTCGAGAAAGAGCAGGCGCTAGAGTGGATCGAGAAATACTTTGGTCCTATCCCACGTGGCCCAGAGGTTGAGTCTGCACCAAAACAACCAGCTGTGTTACCTGAAGATCGTTACATGACCACAGAAGATAGGATTCAACAGCCTATGCTTCTTATTGGTTGGCCGACTAACTATCAGGGTGCTGAGGGTAACGAGAATATAGATATGCTCGCTAGGGTACTAGGTAGTGGGCGTAACAGTATCTTGTATCAAAAGCTGGTGAAGACTGAAAAGGCACTCGATGCCGGAGCTTTCCACCAGTGTGCCGAGCTTGCGTGTAATTTCTTTGTGTATGTAATGGCGGACTCCTCTAAACGAGCAGATCTAAGCCCGCTTTATGACGAGGTGATGGGCATCCTTGATGGCCTGAAGCCAGAAGACATTGACCCTGATTTTCTTAAGCAAGTGCAAGGTCGCGCGGAAGCTGACTCGGTTTTCGCCTTACAAAGTGTTCGCGGAAAGGTGACCCAGCTAGCCTCTAACCAGACCTTCTACGATCAGCCAGATAGACTGCAAACCGAGCTAGATAAGCTTGGTAAGGTAACTCCTGATTCAGTATACAAGGCATATCAGACCTATATCCCAAACAAGCACAAGGTGGCGCTTTCAGTTGTGCCAAGAGGTAAGCTTGAGCTAGCGGCGCGTGAGGCAACCTTTGACACCCCACCGCGTAATCTGCCAGAGCAAAAGCCTATCCTTGACAGTGAGCTAGACTATCGCTTCGTAGAAGATACCTTTGATCGTTCTAAGGTGCCTGAAGCACAAGGGCGGTACACGGTACTATGCCGGAGTTGTATAGCTTCCATCTGGACAACGATATTGAGGTGCTAGGCACTCAAACCTCAGAAACCCCGACTGTAGTGATGCAGATAAAGATGCCGGCAGGTAATCGTTATGTGCCACGAGGCAAAGAGGGGCTGGCTTCGCTCACCGCCTCTATGGTCTCTGAAGGTGGTACCCGTTTGTCTAGTGAAGAGCTTCAAGCTGAGTTGGATAAGCTAGGTAGTAGTGCTTCTTTAGATGCGGGGCAGTATCGCTCAACGGTAACTATTTCATCATTGAGTAAGAACTTTGTACCAACCCTAAAGTTGGTAGAAGAGGCGCTATCTTCGCCTAAATTTGATCCACAAGACTTCGAGCGCGTTAAGCGTCAGATGTTGGAAGGGGTTATCTATGAGCACCAAACGCCTTCTTGGCTTGCTTCTCAAGCCACTCGTCAGGTGCTGTACGGAAATACCGTCTATGGTCGCTCGAGCTCAGGCACGATTGAGTCAGTAAAAGGCTTGACCCTTGACGATGTGAAGAACTTTTATAAGCAGTACTACACCCCTAAAGGAACTCAGGTGGTGATAGTGGGCGATCTAGAGCAAGCTAAGGTCAGAGATAGCCTAGATTCTCTGGCGAGTTGGCAAGGGGATATGCCACCGATCCTACGCAAGCAGCGCCTGCCGCAGCAGGAAGAGCGCAGCATCCATTTGGTGGATAAGCCGGGAGCGCCACAGAGCACAGTGCGTCTCGTTCGCCGAGGTCTACCATTTGACGCAACCGGTGAGATGTATCTGACTCAATTGGCTAACTTCAACTTGGGCGGTAACTTTAATAGTCGTATTAACCAGAATCTTCGTGAGGATAAGGGCTACACCTATGGTGCGAGCACCTATATTGCAGCTAACAGAGAGGTAGGTGCCTTGGTTGCAACCGCTCAGGTTCGTGCGGACTCTACGGGTGATGCTCTAGTTGAGCTAATCAAAGAGATGGAAGGCGCGGCTCAGGATGGTTTTACCGACCAAGAGATTGAGTTTATGCGATTGGCTGTAGGCCAGCAGGATGCCTTGAAATATGAGACTCCGGGACAAAAGGCCTCATTACTTGGCGCAATCCTTACCTACAATCTAGACTACGATTATCTGTCGACGCGCAATGATATCGTAGCCAATGTTTCTAAGCAGAGCCTAAATGAGGTGGCGAATAAGTGGTTTAACCCGGATGACTACCAAATTGTGGTGGTCGGGGACGCTGAAAAGATAACGCCTCAATTGCAGAAACTAAAATTGCCCATCAAGACCCTTGAAATTGAACCTTGATGAACCAATTTAAGAGATAAAATACGCGTCCTGCGCTTTTGCGCGGGACTCTTTTATTACAGGCAATATGCCGATTTCCATCTCCAGGCCTTGGCTTTGGAGAGAACATAAAAGTGGTTTCGTTTTGACTAGTTTTAACTCTCGCCTGCAACAAGTAGCTTCAAATAAGCAGGCGTTTACACAATTTGGACGTGGCGTGGAGCGTGAGACGCTTCGCTATAACCCAGACGGGTACTTGGCGACTACACCACACCCTAATACCCTAGGCTCACCATTGACTCATGAGTGGATCACCACTGACTTTTCAGAGTCTCTGATGGAGTTTATTACTCCGGTATCTCGTGATATCTCAACCTTGCTATCACAGCTCACGGACATCCACCATTTTGCGCATAGCAAGCTAGATGGTGAGCGCTTATGGCCTCTGTCTATGCCATGCAAAGTGCACAGTGAAGATGATATTGAACTGGCTCAGTACGGCACCTCTAACTCAGGTAAGATGAAAACGCTTTACCGCGAGGGACTTAAGCACAGATACGGTAGCCTGATGCAAATCATCTCTGGTGTGCATTTTAACTTCTCTTTCCCTGAGAGCTTCTGGGATGCGTTGCATGGTGAGCAAACAGAAGAAGAGCGCCAAGCGACTAAATCGGATGCTTACTTTGGATTGATCCGTAACTACTATCGCTTCGGTTGGTTGATTCCATACTTCTTTGGCGCATCTCCGGCTATCTGTGAGTCTTTCCTGCAGGGCAAGAAAACGAACCTGCCGTTTGAGAAACTAAACGGCACACTGCATCTGCCTTACGCGACCTCATTACGTTTAAGTGACCTTGGCTACACCAACAGCGAACAAAGCGCACTTAAGATTGGTTTCAACAGCGTTGAACAATACCTTGAGGGTCTAAATCGCTCTATCCGCACCCCATCGGAGAAGTTCTCTAAGATTGGCGTAAAGGTAGAGGGTGAGTACAAGCAGCTGAATACTAACGTTCTGCAGATCGAAAACGAACTGTATGCACCGATCCGTCCTAAGCGAGTGGCAAAGAGTGGTGAGAAACCATCTGAAGCGCTATCACGTGGTGGCGTAGAGTACATTGAGGTGCGCTCTCTAGACGTGAACCCATTCAGCCCTATCGGTATCGACGAAAAGCAGATCCGCTTCCTAGATATTTTCCTAACTTGGTGTGCGCTAAGTGAATCCGCCAATATGGATGATTGTGAGCTTGAGTGTTGGAAGCATAATTGGGAGTCGGTGATTACTGAAGGCCGCCGTGATGGCGTTGACCTGACCATTGGCTGTGATGGCGAAAAGCTCACTCTGCAGCAATGGACACATCGTATCTTTGATGAGTTCGATCAGATTGCAAAAGCGATGGATGAAGCGCATCAGAGCAATGCCTACATCGAGGTGTGCAATGAGCTTCGTACTTGGATCGACTCTCCAGAAAAAACACTGTCTGGTCAGATGATGAAAGCGATTAAAGAGCACGGTGGTAACGGTGCTCTAGGCGAAGCTCTAGGCGAAGCCTACCTGGCTCAGTATCAACAGAGCGAGTATCAGGTGTACAATCAACAGATGATGGAGAACGAGGTTCGTGACTCTGTCGAGAAACAAAAGCAAGTGGAAGCGGGTGATACCCTAGATTTTGACCACTTCCTTGAAAACTACTTTGACTATTTAAAATAAACCGGAGCGCAACATGCCTTTACTAGATAGCTTTACTGTCGACCACACTAAGATGCACGCACCAGCCGTGCGCGTAGCGAAGACAATGCAGACTCCGGGTGGCGATACCATCACTGTATTCGACCTTCGTTTCACTCAGCCGAACAAAGAGCTGCTTTCAGAGAAGGGTATTCATACCCTTGAGCATCTTTACGCTGGCTTTATGCGTGATCACCTAAACGGTGACAGCGTTGAGATCATCGATATCTCTCCAATGGGTTGCCGTACCGGTTTCTACATGAGCCTTATCGGTACTCCAACTGAGAGCCAAGTAGCTGAAGCCTGGCTAGCAGCTATGCAAGACGTGCTTAAGGTTGAGGGTCAGAACAAGATCCCTGAACTGAATGAGTATCAGTGCGGCACTGCAGCTATGCACTCTCTAGAAGATGCAAAAGCGATTGCTCAAGCTATTATCGATGCAGGTATTTCGGTAAACAAGAACGACGAGTTGGCGCTTCCAGAAGAGATGTTAAAAACACTTAAGGTGTAATTAGCCACCAGATAAATAAAAACCGGAACACGATGTTCCGGTTTTTTATGCTTGCTATGCGGCGGGGAAGACCCGTACCATCTTGATCTTGTTCTCGGAGAAGTCGATCACCTCCATCCTATGATGGGCGATCTGCATACTTATATGGCTCTCTGGGATATCTTCTAAATGCTCTAGTATCAATCCATTTAGGGTTCTTGGACCATCGGTTGGCAGTGTCCATTGTAGGCCTTTATTGATATCACGGATATTGGCACTGCCCTCGATAAGATAGCTACCATCTGCTTGCGGGGTGATTTCCTCAGCAAGGCTTGGAGCCATAGAGGTGGTAAACTCGCCCACGATTTCTTCAAGGATATCCTCTAGAGTAACCAGTCCTATGATGTCACCATATTCGTCTACTATCAGTCCGATGCGCTCTTTGTTGCGCTGAAATTTCAGCATCTGCACATTAAGCGGTGTCGCCTCTGGAATGAAATAGACCTCGTCAGCGGCTTTTAATAGCGTCTGCTTGTTGAACTCATTTTTCTCCAGCATCAGGCGATAGGCTTCACGCAGCCTTAGCATGCCTACTACTTCATCTATCTGGTCGCGGTAAAGCACCACACGTCCATGGGGAGAGTGGGTCAATTGGCGCACGATAGACTTCCAGTCATCGTTAACATCGATGCCGGTGATCTCGTTTCTTGGCACCATGATGTCATTCACCGTCACTGTTTCTAGATCCAAGATAGAGATAAGCATGTCCTGGTGACGGCTTGGAATGAGACTGCCCGCCTCATTTACCACAGTACGAAGCTCATCTGAGCTTAAGTGGTCATCTTTGCTGGTGGAGGCGTTTATACCAAGTAGGCGTAAGAAACCATTGGTGATGAAGTTCACCAATATCACCAGTGGTGATAAGAGCTTCATTAAGATACGTAGCAATAGACTGCTGGCATAGGAAACACGCTCCGGTAGAGCGCTGCCAAAGTTTTTGGTGTTACCTCAGCAAAGACAAGAATCACTAAGGTGAGTACACCGGTTGCGATGGCCACTCCAAAGTCGCCATATAGGCGCATACCCAAGATGGTTGCGATAGCCGAGGCAAGGATGTTGACTAGGTTGTTGCCGATAAGGATCAGACCGATAAGACGATCCGGTCTGTCGAGTAGTTTCTCTACTCGACGCGCACCCTTATGACCTTGATTCGATAAGTGCTTTAAGCGATAGCGATTCAAAGACATCATGCCCGTCTCTGAACCTGAAAAATAACCTGAAATGATAATCAGACATGCAAGGAGGCCAAACAGCAACCCAGTTGATATGTCATCCAAACGTCGTAAATCCTTAGTTAGTGCTGTTCAAAAAATGAATGATATTGAGCTAGCTGTCAACTCAAGCCGGTTGAGACTAGCTGAGTTTGGTTAAGTCAGTATGACTTCGCGCACAAATCGGCTACCAAAATAGGCGAGAGTTAGCAGGAAAGCGCCCACAATAGAGAACCAGGTCACTGTCTTTCCGCGCCAGCCTTGTTTGTAGTGTCCCCACAGAAGAACGTTGAATACCACCCAAGCGATAAATGACAGCACGGCTTTGTGTGTCTTACCGCTAGAGAAGAAATCATCCACGAACAGTGGGCCACTCATCAGGGTAAGGGTAAGAAGACCGTTACCGATAAGAATGATGTTAAACAGTTGACGCTCTATCTTCATCAGAGGTGGCAGGTTTGGGTTCAGCGCCTGCGAGGTCTTTTGCTTTAGCTTGAAATCCAGCCATGCCAGTTGCAAGGCGTACAGAGCGGCAATCATTAGCGTCGCATAAGAGAACAGCGCTAGGGTGATATGTGCAACCAAGCCTGGTGAATGCTCAAAGTGGGTGATAAAGGTGCTCGGCACGAAAGAGGCGACCAAAAGGCATAAGGCAGAAAAGCCGTAGGCTATAGGTAGCAAGAACCAGAGTCGGGTCTTAAACATGGCGCAGGTTAGCACAACCGATATCAGGAAACTCACCAAAGAGGTGACGTTCAAGATGCTAAGATTTTGCCCTTCGGGGTTAAACACAGTGCCCACTAGGGTCGAAAAATGCAGAAGCAGGGCAACAAATGCCAGACCTAGCACACCCTTAGCGTTGATACCTGTCTTATTTAGAAGGCCAGGGAGTATCAATAATAAGGCGGCGAGGTATAAGACTACACTTGAGCTTACCACTACTAAGTTCATAATTTTTCGATACTAGTTCTGAAATATAATCCTAAATTATACCCATAAGCATAGTTAAGTTGAACACTGGAAACATTTGTTTAGATCTAGGTCAATTCTCAGTTTCGCTTACTCACGCTCTGGCAAGGTTTTGTTCAATACGCCTCTGCGGTATACTTTGGGTAATTGACCGAATTAGTCAGCTTAGAGAACAAGATGTTTGATAACTTAACAGATCGTTTGTCCCAGACACTGAAGAATATCAGTGGTAAGGGTCGTCTTACTGAAGACAACATTAAAGAGACCCTACGCGAAGTGCGTATGGCCCTATTGGAAGCGGACGTTGCCCTTCCGGTAGTTCGCGACTTTATCAAGCGCGTAAAAGAAGGCGCTGTTGGCGTTGAAGTTTCCAAATCCCTTACACCGGGTCAAGAGTTCATCAAGATTGTTCAATCTGAGCTTGAAGCGGTTATGGGTGAGTCCAACGAAGGTCTAGACCTTGCGGCTCAACCTCCAGCAGTTGTATTGATGGCGGGTCTACAAGGTGCGGGTAAAACCACCAGTGTAGGTAAGCTATCTAAACTCCTAAAAGAGCGTGATAAGAAGAAAGTATTGGTCGTATCTGCCGACGTTTATCGTCCTGCAGCGATCAAACAGCTAGAAACCCTAGCCGGTGATGTTGGCGTAGATTTCTTCCCATCTTCTGCCGACCAGAAGCCTATCGATATCGCAAACGCGGCTATCGACCACGCTAAGAAGAAATTCTATGACGTACTTCTTGTGGATACCGCGGGTCGTCTAGCCGTTGATGAAGAGATGATGGCGGAAATCCAGCTCTTCACGATGCTATTACCCCAGTTGAAACCCTGTTCGTGTTGATGCTATGACAGGTCAGGATGCGGCGAACACGGCAAAAGCCTTTGGTGATGCGCTTCCACTTACCGGTGTAATCCTTACTAAGGTCGATGGTGATGCCCGAGGCGGTGCTGCCCTTTCGGTAAAACACATCACAGGTAAGCCGATCAAATTCCTAGGTGTGGGTGAGAAAACCGACGCTCTAGAACCTTTCCACCCAGATCGTGTTGCCTCGCGCATTCTAGGTATGGGTGATGTGCTGTCTCTTATCGAAGACCTGCAGCGCAACGTAGATACCCAAAAAGCTGAGAAACTGGCGAAGAAGTTCAAAGAGAAGAAGGGCTTTGACCTTGAAGACTTCCGTGAGCAGCTAGGTCAGATGCAAAACATGGGTGGCATGATGGGTATGATGAATAAGCTACCAGGCATGAACAATCTACCGGACGACGTAAAAGATAAAGTCGACGATAAGATGTTTAAGCAGATGGAAGCCATCATTAACTCTATGACCATGAAAGAGCGTCAGCGCCCAGAGCTTATTAAAGGCTCTCGTAAGAAGCGTATTGCAGCGGGTTCAGGTACTCAGGTTCAGGACGTAAACCGTCTGCTCAAGCAGTTCACTCAGATGCAGAAGATGATGAAGAAGATGCAGAAGGGTGGCATGCGCGGCATGATGCGCAACATGCAAGGCATGATGGGCGGTATGGGCGGCGGTGGCTTCGGCGGCCCATTCGGCCGATAAGCCCGCTAGTCACAATGAATGCTTAGAATCAGGCTCTAGATTTCTAGAGCCTTTTTATTTCTTGGTTTATTTTCAAAATGTTACCCAGCTCACATTCAATTAGTTGGCTAAAAAGTAACTAAACCCCTTGCAAAGATTCCGAATAAGAGTAAAATTCCGGAGCTTTATTTTGGCACGAGACCCCATGCAATTCTGCGGAAAGAATAGTTTGGGGTTAAATTTTTTTTGAGAAAGCAAAGAGGACGACATGGTTACCATTCGTTTGGCACGTCACGGCGCTAAGAAGCGTCCATTTTATCAAATCGTAGTAGCAGACAGCCGTCGTGCAGCTACTGGTCGTTTCATCGAGAAGTAGGTTTCTTCAACCCTACTGCTAAAGGTCAAGAAGAAGGTCTACGTCTAGACCTAGACCGTGTAAACCACTGGGTTTCACAAGGTGCTACAGTTTCTGACCGCGTAGCTAAGCTAGTTAAAGACGCTCAAAAAGCGGCTTAATTGGCACTCGATGTAAAAGGAAAAGAACGAATGAGTGAGCAAATCGAAAAAATTGTTGTAGGCAAGCTTGGTGCTACTTATGGCATTCGTGGTTGGCTTAAAGTTCATTCCTTTACAGACAACGCTGAAAACATTTTTCAGTACAGCCCTTGGTTTCTTAACCAAAACGGCAGCCTAGTTGAGTACAAAGTAGAGAGCTGGAAACGCCACAATAAAGGCTATGTTTGTAAGCTTGAAGGTGTAGATGTACGTGAAGACGCACATTTGCTTACCAACTTTGAGATCTCGGTAAATGCTGCTTCTCTACCTGAACTGTCAGAAGATGAGTTCTACTGGCGTGAATTGTTTGGAATGCAAGTGGTAACTACTAAAGGTTACAACCTTGGCGAAGTCACCGATATGTTGGAGACGGGTTCAAACGATGTTTTGGTGGTGAAGGCTAACCTAAAAGATGCTTTTGGCAAAAAGGAACGACTAATTCCGTTCCTTGAAGAGCAAGTGATCATTAATGTTGATCGCGATGCTCAACGGATCGAAGTTGACTGGGATCCTGGCTTCTAGTCCAAAATTAGAGAGTGAACTATGTGGGTTGGCGTAATTAGCTATTTCCAGAGATGTTCCGCTCTGTCACTGATTTCGGAGTAACAGGTCAAGCGGTTAAAAAAGGTCTACTAACGGTACAAACGTGGAATCCTCGTGATTTTACTCACGACAAACACCGTACTGTTGATGACAGACCTTACGGGGGAGGCCCCGGAATGCTAATGATGGTTCAGCCTTTGCGCGATGCTATTCATGAAGCAAAGAAAACCGCACCGGGTAAGGCGAAGGTTATCTATCTTAGCCCTCAAGGTCGAAAACTCGACCAACAAGGGGTAGAAGAGCTGGCAACCAATGAGAACTTGCTTCTTATTTGTGGCCGCTACGAAGGGGTAGATGAGCGCATCATACAGTCTGAGGTTGATGAAGAATGGTCAATCGGAGACTTTGTGATGACGGGTGGTGAGATACCAGCCATGACCTTAATCGACTCAGTATCTAGGTTTGTACCTGGGGTATTGGGAGATTTTGCGTCTGCAGAGGAAGACTCCTTTGCAAATGGCCTGTTGGATTGTCCTCACTACACGCGTCCTGAGGTGTTAGATGGCACTGAAGTACCAGCGGTACTTAAGTCCGGAAACCACAAGGACATTCGTCGCTGGCGATTAAAGCAATCGCTGGGCCGTACTTGGCTAAGAAGACCAGAGATGCTGGAAAACCTAGCTCTGACTGACGAACAGGAAATATTACTTGTCGAGTTCATAAATGAACATAAAAGTCGCAAGTAATCATATATTTAGATTCAGTTTATTCTAGGGTATATACAAATGAGTAATATCATCGCAGCTCTTGAGCAAGAGCAAATGAAATCTGACCTGCCAAAATTTGGTGCAGGTGACACTGTAGTTGTACAGGTTAAAGTAAAAGAAGGTGACCGTGAGCGTCTACAGGCGTTCGAAGGTGTTGTAATCGCGATTCGTAACCGCGGCCTTCACTCAGCATTCACAGTTCGTAAGATCTCGAACGGTGAAGGTGTTGAGCGTACGTTCCAAACTCACTCTCCAATGGTTGATAGCATTGAAGTTAAACGCCGTGGTGCAGTACGTCGTGCCAAGTTGTACTACCTACGTGAGCGTTCTGGTAAGTCAGCTCGTATTAAAGAGAAACTTGCTAAGAAGTAATGCATTACCTGCATTTCTCATAGATAAAACGGGAAGCCAATTGGCTTCCCGTTTTTTTTATTTGTTTGATAACTGGTTATTTTGAACGCTAACTGCGTTGTCACTGCTCATGTGCGCGTGCACACTGCGCGGCTCCGCCTTGTTAGCCTTCAAAATCTCTACGTTATCATTCCAAAAACTGCTTTTAGAGCTTGTAACCAGCTTTAATATTGATCTTCTGACCAACCGTCCGAATCAGACATATCCGGCGCGCCTGGAATCGAGTTCTCTTCATCGGCCCACTCGCCGAAGTCTATCATCTGGCACTTTTTGCTACAGAATGGACGATGAGGGCTTTGCTCTCCCCATTCAACATCATTGCCACACTGCGGGCACTTAACTATGGTTGGTTTACTCATGGTGTTCTCAGCTACAAACGGCAAGCTCAAACTCAATATCTTGGTTGCTAGCCTGCCCAGTTTCAAAGTTAATGAATTTGATCACAAAGCGGTTCTTATGTCCAGAAACCATAGGATAGACCCCATAATCTTGACTGAACTGTAGCCTGACCATGTTGGCTTCCTCCGCATCGCTCTGGAAAAAACCACCACGAGCAATCTGGGACTTCATTTGACTGGAACTACGGGTTAGGTTGAGCCACTGCTGCAGACCATGATTAAGTGGTGCTAGCGAACTTAACCAGCGCTGGGCATCCGTCATGCGCTTTTCTAGTGGTTGATGTAGCCAAAAGTGCAATGCAGGAAGGTCGAAGCAACAAGCGCCGCCAGGAAGATTAAAGCGTTGGCGTATGGAAGCAAGAAAGCGATCTTCCTTCAACAGTGTACCGAAGCGCTGCGCCTTGATGATCTCTCCATGCACCATATCCAGCTCTTTCAACAGGCCCTGTAGGCGCTTCTGATCCACTCCCGGCACATTTAGCCAGTTGGAGTAGGTAAGCTTAAGCTTATCAAGATCTTTTAGCAGTTCTGGTTTTAGCTGGATCTGTTCGAAGATATCCAACAGATCGAAGATAGATCGGAACAGTACCTGATAATGCTGAGGATCAGAGAAGGTCGCACACTGCTGAGCTTGCCTGAGTAGGCTCTCAATACGCAGATAGGTGCGGCTCTTTTCATTGAGCGGGTGTTCGTATTTTTGAATTGTCATACTGAGCATCCTGCTTTTCAGTTGCGCTTCACTCTCCATGGCTTGCCTCTGTCATCGCTAGATATTGATGGTGCAATTTTTCTATCTGCTCGGCCAGTGGTTCGATGCCGTCGTTGTTGACCACATCGTCTGCAATCGCCAGCCGTTCGGCTCTGCTTGCTTGTGATTTTAGTATAGATTCAACTTGCTCTTGTGAGACCTGATCACGCGTCATTGTTCGGTTAATTTGTGTCAGCTCTGAGACATCTACCACTAAAACTCTATTCGCAAGGCGTTGCAGTCCGTTTTCCACCATAAGTGGGATAACCAGTAGACAATAGGCAGAGTGAACTTGTTCAATCTGATCTAGCATGCGCTGGCGAATCATAGGGTGAAGCAGTTCATTTAACCACGTCTTTGCGCTTTCATCTGAGAAGATAACCTCTCTGAGCTTCTTTCTATCTAGAGTGCCATCGCTTGTAAGGATCTGCTCACCAAATTTATTTGTGATAGCCTTGAGCCCTTCAGTGCCAGGCTCTACCACTTCGCGAGCAACCACGTCGGCATCGACGATCTCTATGCCAAAACGGTGATTAAACTGATCGGCTACTGTGGTTTTACCACTACCAATGCCGCCGGTTAGACCAATTACAAGTGTCATTAGGCACCTCCGAAATAGAAGCTGAGGTACCAGCTAACGATTTGCTCACCCACAATCAGATACACCCAACCCGCGATAGCTAGATATGGGCCAAACGGAAAGGCTTTTTCTATGCCTTGTTTTTGAGTCTCAGCTGGATGATGCCAAAAATGAGGCCGACCACAGAAGAGAGCAAGATGATAAGTGGCAATGCCTGCCAGCCAAGCCATGCCCCGAGAGCAGCCAAAAGCTTAAAGTCGCCATAACCCATACCTTCCTTACCGGTAATGAGCTTAAACAGCCAATACACACTCCACAGTGACAGGTAGCCCGCCATTGCACCGACAATGGCTTGTTCAAGACCTATAGGTCCAATACCCGTTAGTGCCAGTGCTATGCCTGCCCACATTAGAGGAAGAGTTAGGCTATCTGGCAGTAGCATGGTATCTAGGTCGATAAAAGTTGCGCAGATCAGTACCCAAGTAAAACCAAGCAGGGCAACGGCATACAAACTTGGTTGGAATTGCAGGGCCACAATAAGGCACAAACCGCCAGAGAGAAGCTCTATCAAAGGGTAGCGAGGGCTTATCTTAGTGCTACATGCTCGGCACTTACCTCTGAGCATCAGCCAACCCAGTACAGGAATATTGTCTCGAATCTTGATCGGGGTTTCACATTTAGGACAGCGTGAGCGTGGTAGGCTTAGTCCAAAGTTACCCTCTGGCTTGTCTAGTTTTAGCTCCGGATAGGCCTCTGCAAATTCTGTCTTCCACTCTCTTTCCATGATGATAGGCAGTCTATGGATAACTACATTGAGAAAGCTGCCGATGATAAGACCGAGAATCGTGGCCATAATTGGGAAGAGGGCAGGGAATTGAATGAAGTAATATTCGAGCATCAGAGGCCCATGTACATGAAATTCTAGGAATTATTTTATATTAATCTTCTAGTGTAAGCTATTCATCAGACTGAATATGGGCAGATAAATGGACAGCACCAGTGTGCCTACCATGCCTCCGAGTAGCAGTATAACAAAGGGCTCAATAAGCTTACCTAGATTATCTGTGGTATCAATGAGTTGCTGTTCGAGGTCTAGAGACGCTTTTTCTAGCAGCGAGGTTAGTCGACCACTGCTTTCACCTATGCTAATGAGCATCCCCAGCTCAGAGGGCAAATTAGGGACTTCGGCCATAGCGTCAGACAGGCGCATACCCTGATTTATTTTATGTTGAGCCTTACTTAGATGCTGGTTTAGGTAGCCGTTCTCCACCACACGGGTGGCATTGTGCCAAGCGTTCAATATAGGCAATCCGGCACCTAGGCTAGATGCGAGTATCAGGCTAAATCTAGCCCACTCGCCTGAGCGTAACGCTTTTCCTATTATGGGTAGACCAAGGAGCAGGGCATCGAACCTGTATCTCAATCGCGTTCCACTTCTAAGTAGCGTGGTGATAACTAGCGTGAATAGCGTTGTTCCCATGAGCAGGTATAGGCCGTAGTTTTGTGTCCAGACTGACAAGCCTAGAGTCCATTGTGTAAGGGCTGGCAGTTCCGCACCAAAGCTTGCAAACAGGCTCTCAAACTGAGGAAGCACAAATATCAGCATGATAACCAGTACAATTAGTGCAACCAGAAATACTAAGGTCGGATAGATAAGGGCGGAGCGCAATTTGCGTTTAATATTCATGCTACGTGTTCTTTGCTCTAGTGCCCATCTCAGGGTATCAGCAAGCTTGCCATTAGACTCGCCTATCCGGATATATTGAAGCAAGGTGGGGTCGAAACAATCGAATCGACTCAAGCTCTGCGAAAGGCTTGAGCCATTTAGTACCTCTTCTCTGACTAGATGGATAAGAATCCCAAGCTCATTTTTCTCTCTATGTTTAAGGCTTTGACTGAGTGCCTCTGTAATAGGAAAGCTAGACTCCAGCAGAGTAATTAGCTGATGGATAAAACCATTTACTTGGTTAGCTTTAATGCCAAAACGCATTTTATAGAAGCTAGATACTGAGCTTTCGGCGATCTTTTGAATTTGTATTTTCTCTCTCTTCGCTAATAGGGCTAGCTGATCTCGAGAGTAGGCATATAAACTGCCTGAGGTATTATCTGAGTTCCCCTGCCTACCGAACCAATGGAAACATCTCAGCTTATGCTTCATGACCAATAACTCTGTCCAGTTCACTTTTGGTGGTTACTCCTAATGCTTGCCAGTGTTTCCCTGCATCGTGAAGCGTTAACCCTCCAACCATCTCTTGTTCGGAAAGAGAGTAGAGTTCAAAAAGCCCAATACGTCCTTTATAGCCGTCATTACAATGCGGGCATCCACTTGTACACGACAGGCAAGCCCTTCTTATTAGCCTTTGGGCAATGACTAGTTTGAGCGTGGTGCGAACATCTAGCTCAGACACCCCAAGGCTCAGCAGTCGCGGAATGGATTCTCGAGCACTATTGGTGTGTAGGGTAGAGAGGACTAAGTGACCGGTTTGAGCTGCGCGTATGGCGATCTGGGCTGATTCGGAATCTCGGATTTCACCGAGCATTATGATGTCAGGATCTTGGCGTAGTAAGGAACGCAGTGCTTCTGCGAAGCCATAATTGATATTGGGGTCAATCTGAACCTGATTGTAGTTGCGTCTTGTATCTCTACAGGGTCTTCAACAGTGCAGATTGAAAGATTGGGCGTCTGTAATTGCTTTAGGCAAGAGTAAAGCGTGAGACTCTTACCGCTTCCTGTAGGACCGGTAACCAAAAAGAGTCCATGAGGGCTTAGCAGTGTCTGTTTTAAATGTTTTAGCTGAACATCCATCAATCCAAGTTTATCTAGGTGAGGAACCTGCTGTTTGGCTTGCATCCGTAATACTACTTTCTCACCCCATATGGTTGGCAGTATAGATACTCGGATATCCTGATTGTGCCAGTGCAGTCGTCCATCTTGTGGATTTCTATGTTCTGTGATGTCTAGATCGGCCAGTACCTTGATACGGCTAACTAGAGTGGTGGAGAGTTGATGGGGAATACTTCTCCAAGGGTGCAGTAGTCCATCGATACGAAATCGGATATCTGTTTGCTCTTTTCTTGGCTGGATATGCACATCGGAAGCTCTGCTAGATTGCCCTTCTCGCAGTATTTGTTCCAATAAATTTTCATCGTTAGGGCTCAGTTCCGCTTTTATGCGCTTAAATTCTGAATAGCAGATGAGAGTGAACTGGGTTTCAAGTTGGTGGATAAAGCCAAGCTCTTGGCAGGCTTGTACAGCTTTTGGATCATATGAGACCAAGTGCAACTTGTCGCCAACCCTATCAATGGCGATTAATGACTTATCCCTTATATTATAAAGCTTGCGAGCCGTTTTTAGCTCAATTTCCTCATAGCTAATCTGCTTAGAGAAAGGCAACTTGTGCAGCTTTGAAAGTATTTGGCCTATGATAGGCCAAATACTCTGAGGCGTGCTTTCTATTACCTCTTTTAATTCTAACGATGCTTCGACTGCTTGCTGATAAAGGGCAGAGTTGATAAGCCCCGCCTCTTCTAGCGCATCTAGATAATGTTTCACTGGCAACCTTTAGGTCGGGTGACGTTCGCCGCACCGCTGATGCTACAACTCCAACCATTGGTGGTATCTCTGGAAAAAGCGACGCTGGCATTGGCAAGGGCGCTATTGTTGTTATCAAAAGAGAACAGAAGCTGATTGCTTCCTTGAATAGATATGGTGCCTAAGGTGCCACCTGCTGCGGAACTGGTTTGTATATCAGAAAGGTTGGCTGGAAAACTGCCGTGATCAAGCATGTACAGCTCGGCTTTGGTAATTAGGCCTCTTAAGGTTGCAGTGCCAGAGGCAAGCTCAGATTTCTTTACATAGTCTTGGTACATGGGTACGCCGACTGCGGACAAGATACCTATGATAGCCACTACTATCATCAGTTCTATCAGAGTGAAGCCATATTGATGTTTACGCATGATTATTCTCAACTGATTGGGGTTGAGTAAATCTACAAAGATGAAGCTTGAGCGTCGAAGGGTGGAGGTTAGCTTTACTAGTTCAGTCGAAGAGAGAAATGAAAATTGGGAGAGAAAGGCTCATAAATGTGACTAGATATCACAACTTGTAATGCTCAGATACAAAAAAGGCCAGCATCTGCTGACCTTAGATAGGGTTTAAAACACCTTACTTGAAGCGCATAGACAGGTCCATAGCCTTAAGGTGCTTAGTTAGTGCACCTACAGAGATAAAGTCCACACCAGTTTCCGCCATAGGACGAATAGTCTCTAGAGTTACGTTACCTGAGTTCTCTAGCACTGCGCGACCTTGGTTGATCTCAACGGCTTCACGCATCATGTCTAGGGTGAAGTTATCTAGCATGATGATGTCTGCGCCTGCTTCGATAGCTTGCTTCAGCTCTTCAAGCTCTCAGTTTCCACCTCTACAGGCTTACCTGGGTTTAGCTCTTTCGCCGTTGAGATAGCCTGCTCGATACCACCACAGGCAATGATGTGGTTTTCTTTAATAAGGTATGCATCGAATACGCCAATTCTGTGGTTGTAACCGCCGCCACAGGCTACTGCGTATTTAAGAGCACTACGTAGGCCTGGGATAGTTTTACGAGTGTCTAGTAGACGACAACCAGTACCTTCTATGGCTTTCGCATACTCAGCAACAACGGTGGCACAGCCAGATAGAGTTTGGATAAAGTTCATAGCGTTGCGCTCACCCGTTAGCAGGATGCGAGCAGGGCCGGTTAGTACATAGAGTCTGGTTTGGCTCGACTGTATCGCCGTCGGCAACGTGCCACTCAATAGAGACTTCACTGCCAAGCTGCTTAAACACCTCATCAGCCCACATCTGACCGCAGAACACGCCGTGTTCACGAGTAATGATGGTTGCTACGCCTTGAGTATCTGCTGCAATTAGGCTGGCAGTGATATCCGCTGATGCGTCTAGCGTACCGCCCAAGTCTTCTTTTAGGGTATCCGCAACCGCACGGGTTACTTCTACTGGAAGTTGCTGTTTTAGATAGGCGAGTCTAGCTTCGCTGTCGTGAGTGTTTTTCATAGTCACAGGCTTGATAGTTTATCTATTTGGGAATTGTGCTGAATGATACTCTTGCTTTGAATATAATACCAATCTCGATCAGCAAATTAGCAGGCAAATCATGGAAGATATCTGGTATCCAAAAGCAAAAGTGGTGTTATCACCGTTTTGCGATGAAAGGGATGACCCAAATGATGTCTCCTTGCTGGTTCTGCACAACATCTCTTTGCCGCCGGGACAGTTTGAAAATGGTCATATTGAGGCTTTTTTCAGGGCAAATTAGATGGCTCAGCACACCCTTATCTGGCATTAGTTTCTAAGATGCGGGTTTCTGCACACTGCTTGATCACCCGAAGTGGCAATATCATTCAATTTGTTCCCTTCAATAAACGCGCTTGGCATGCTGGTTTATCTAGCTTTGCTGGTCGAGAAAAGTGTAACAATTATTCTATCGGTATTGAGCTTGAAGGAACCGACACTCAATCTTTCACTTCAGAGCAGTATCAATCTCTGTCTGAGTTAACCCAATTCATAACCACCACGTATCCTGCTATTACCCCTCATCGGATCACTGGGCACCAATATATTGCGCCCTACAGAAAGTCCGATCCTGGCCTATGCTTCGATTGGCGATATTTTAGACAGTCACTAAAACATATCTAATTTGAATGAGCATTTGACCAATTCATATACTTTGGTTTAATTTGTCATACAAGTTAACCAGTTAAATATCCCCATGGCTGGTAACAATCAAGTTACAAAGAAACGGATTTTATTTGAATTCCTGTTAGTGTGATCTCCATTCCATGATTTAAATCAATTTTTGGTGGACAGGAAAACGAAAGGCGTGCTAACTTTGCGCCAAATCAAAAATTGGTAATACCAATTAACGTATTACCAAATTACATTGTGCAGGACGCAAAGAACTAAATGCAGAAAGTTGCTTTTAAAAGTATTCGCCAACCAAAGCTTTCCGACGTGATTCAACGTGAATTGGAGAGCTTAATCTTGGATGGAATCTTGTCCCCAGGACAACAGCTTCCACCTGAGCGTGAACTGGCGAAGCAATTTGATGTGTCTAGACCCTCTGTACGTGAGGCGATCCAAAGGCTAGAAGCCAAAGGTTTGCTGACTCGTCGTCAAGGAGGGGGAACCTTTGTTAATGAAAACCTGTCTTCTAATTTGTCCGATCCACTTCTGAACCTGCTGTCGAGCCGTGCGGATACGCAACGAGACCTGCTTGAGACGCGTCATGCGTTAGAGGGCATCTCAGCTTATTTTGCTGCGCTTCGAGGCACCAAAGAAGATTTCGAACGAATCTCTCAATGTCACCAAGCAATGAACGAATCACTTCAGGCTGAGGATATTGAAGCAGAAGCCAAGGCAGTAATGGAGTTTCTAACTGCCATTGCTGAAGCATCTCACAATGTAGTTTTACTGCACATAGTGAAGAGCCTCTCTCCACTGTTAGAGCAGAACGTTTTACAAAACCTAAAGCTGTTGTCTGAGCGCGAAGATGCTCTGCAAAAGCTGAATGAACACCGAGCTAAGATAGTGAATGCGATCGTTTCTGGCGAGCCAGAGAAAGCGAGCGAGATGTCGCACACACACTTGGCATTTATCGATGAAACATTGTCGGATTTGACTCAGGAGCAGGGCCGCAGAGCTCGCTCACTACGTCGAACCCAACAGAATAAATAGTAAGCTTTTTCTGGCTAAACCGCCCGGTAGTTGACCTAACTTAATATAAAAGGATAGTTCGCCATGTCTGACATGAAGCATGACGTTGATGCTCTGGAAACTCAAGATTGGTTAGAAGCACTTGAGTCAGTAGTACGTGAAGAGGGCGTTGAACGCGCTCAATTTTTGCTAGAACAAGTTCTAGACAAAGCTCGTTTAGACGGTGTAGATATGCCAACCGGTATCAACACCAACTACATCAACACCATTCCAGCAGCCCAAGAACCAGCTTACCCTGGTGATACAACTCTTGAGCGTCGCATTCGCTCAATCATCCGCTGGAACGCAATCATGATCGTATTGCGCGCTTCTAAGAAAGACCTAGACCTTGGCGGTCACATGGCTTCTTACCAGTCAGCTGCAGCTTTCTACGAAGTATGTTTCAACCACTTTTTCCGTGCTCCGAATGAGACGGACGGTGGCGATCTAGTTTACTATCAAGGTCACATCTCACCAGGTATCTACTCTCGCGCATTCGTTGAGGGTCGTCTAACTGAAGAGCAGCTAGACAACTTCCGTCAAGAAGTAGACGGTAAAGGTATCCCTTCATACCCGCACCCTAAACTAATGCCTGAGTTCTGGCAGTTCCCAACTGTATCTATGGGTCTTGGTCCAATCTCTGCTATCTATCAAGCACGTTTCCTTAAGTATCTTGAGGGTCGTGGCCTGAAAGACACTTCTGCACAGCGCGTATATGCGTTCCTAGGTGACGGTGAGATGGATGAGCCAGAATCACGTGGTGCTATCTCTTTCGCTGCGCGTGAGAAGCTAGACAACCTATGTTTCCTAATCAACTGTAACCTACAGCGCCTTGACGGTCCTGTAATGGGTAACGGCAGCATCATCCAAGAGCTAGAAGGCCTATTCAAGGGTGCTGGCTGGAACGTTGTTAAGGTTATCTGGGGTAGCAACTGGGATTCACTACTTGCGAAAGACACATCAGGTAAGCTTCTTCAGCTAATGAACGAAACTATCGATGGTGACTACCAAACATTCAAATCTAAAGATGGCGCATACGTACGTGAGCACTTCTTTGGTAAGTACCCTGAAACAGCTGCACTAGTTGCTGACATGACTGATGACGAAATCTTCGCGCTTAAGCGTGGTGGTCATGACTCATCTAAGCTGTTCGCTGCATTCAACAACGCGAAAGAAACTGGTGGCAAGCCAACTGTAATCCTAGCTAAAACTGTTAAAGGTTACGGCATGGGTGACGCAGCTGAAGGTAAGAACATTGCACACGGCGTGAAGAAGATGGACATGACTCATGTTCAGCACCTACGCGACCGTCTAGGCCTACAAGACCTTCTATCTGATGAGAAAATCTCTGAGCTTCCTTACCTGAAGCTAGAAGAAGGCACAGCAGAATACGAGTACATGCACGCTCGTCGTAAAGCACTTCACGGCTACACACCAGCGCGTCTACCTCAGTTCACTCAAGAATTCCAGGTTCCTGAGCTAGAAGAGTTCGCTCCTCTACTTGGCGCACAGAAGCGTGAAATCTCAACGACTATGGCGTACGTTCGTACTCTTAACATCCTGCTTAAGAACAAGAACATCGGTAAGAACATCGTTCCTATCATCTGTGATGAAGCACGTACCTTTGGTATGGAAGGTCTATTCCGTCAGATCGGTATCTATAACCCGCACGGTCAAGACTACACTCCAGAAGATAAAGGCATCGTTTCTTACTACAAAGAAGCAACCTCTGGTCAGGTTCTTCAAGAAGGTATCAACGAACTAGGTTCAATGGCGTCTTGGGTTGCAGCTGCAACTTCATACAGCACCAACGACCTGCCGATGATTCCGTTCTACATCTACTACTCTATGTTCGGTTTCCAACGTATCGGTGACATGGCATGGCTAGCAGGTGACCAACAAGCTCGTGGCTTCCTACTAGGTGCTACAGCAGGTCGTACAACCCTAAACGGTGAAGGTCTACAGCACGAAGATGGTCACTCGCACATCATGGCGAACACTGTACCTAACTGTATTTCTTATGACCCAACGTTCGCTTACGAGCTAGCGGTAATCATGCAAGACGGTATCCGTCGCATGTACGGTCCTGAGCAAGAGAACGTTTACTACTACCTAACAGTAATGAACGAGAACTACGCAATGCCAGCAATGCCAGAAGGCGCTGAAGAAGGCATCCGTAAGGGTATCTACAAGCTTGAGTCTCACGAAGGTACTAAGGCTAAAGTTCAGCTAATGAGCTCTGGTACTATCATGAACGAAGCGCGTAAAGCTGCGGTAATCCTAAGCGAAGAGTATGGCATCGCATCTGACGTATTCTCTGTAACATCGTTCAACGAACTAACTCGTGACGGTCAAGCAGTAGAGCGCTACAACATGCTTCACCCAGAAGCTGAAGAGCAAGTACCTTACATCACTACAGTTCTAGGTAATGAACCAGCAATCGCAGTGACTGACTACATGAAGAACTACGCTGAGCAAGTACGTGCTTACATGCCTTCTGAGTCTTACAAGGTTCTTGGTACAGATGGCTTCGGTCGTTCTGATAGCCGTGAAAACCTACGTCGTCACTTCGAAGTTAACGCTGGCTACGTAGTAGTTGCAGCCCTAACTGAACTGGCGAAACGTGGTGATGTTGAGAAGTCAGTAGTTGCTGAAGCAATTGCTAAGTTCAACATCGACGCAGACAAAATTAACCCGCAATACGCATAAGACTTCCATTTATTAAGGGAAATAAACAATGACAATCGAAATTAATGTACCTGACATCGGTGCTGATGAGGTTGAAGTAACTGAGATTCTAGTGAACGTTGGTGACAAGGTTGAAGAAGAGCAGTCACTGATCACTGTTGAAGGCGACAAGGCTTCGATGGAAGTTCCTGCATCTCAAGCGGGTATCGTTAAAGAAATCAAGGTCGCTGAAGGCGATTCAGTTACCACTGGTTCTCTAATCATGATCTTCGAAGCGGAGGGTGCTGCAGCAGCACCTGCTGCTCCAGCAGTTGAAGCAGCGGCACCAGTTGCTGCTCCTGCTGCGGCGGCTGCGGCCGGCGTTCCGGAGCTTAAAGAAGTTCACGTACCAGACATCGGTGGTGACGAAGTAGAAGTTACCGAAATCATGGTTGCAGTTGGCGACACAGTTGAAGAAGAGCAATCTCTTCTTACTGTAGAAGGCGACAAAGCATCTATGGAAGTACCAGCGCCATTCGCAGGTACAGTTAAAGAAATCAAAGTAGCTTCAGGCGATTCTGTTTCTACTGGTTCTCTTATCATGGTATTCGAGACGGCAGGTTCTGGCGTAGCGCCAGCACCGGCTGCAGCAGAAGCTCCAGCAGCTGCACCTGCGGCACCAGCTGCGTCTGCTGTACAAGAAGTTAACGTACCAGACATCGGCGGTGACGAAGTAGAAGTTACTGAAATCATGGTTTCAGTTGGCGACAGCGTTGAAGAAGAACAATCTCTAATCACTGTAGAAGGCGACAAGGCTTCTATGGAAGTACCAGCACCATTCGCAGGTACGGTAAAAGAGATCAAGATCGCTGAAGGCGACTCAGTAACCACTGGTTCTCTAATCATGGTATTCGAAACGGCAGGTTCTGCTCCAGCAGCGGCTCCAGCACCTGCTGCAGCTCCTGCGGCGGCACCAGCAGCACCAGCGCCTGCGGCACCTTCAGCTCCAGTAGCAGAGACTCCAGCAGCAACGGGTGAGTTCCAAGAGAACCACGACTATGCACACGCATCTCCAGTTGTTCGTCGCCTAGCTCGCGAATTCGGTGTTAACCTTTCTAAGGTTAAAGGTACTGGTCGTAAGAACCGTATCCTTAAAGAAGACGTTCAAAGCTTCGTTAAGGACGCTCTAAAACGCCTTGAAGCTGGTGCTGGCGCAGCATCTGGTAAAGGTGACGGCAGTGCTCTTGGTCTACTACCATGGCCAAAAGTGGACTTCAGCAAGTTTGGTGAGACTGAGGTTCAGAAGCTTTCTAAGATCAAGAAGATTTCTGGCGCTAACCTGCACCGTAACTGGGTAATGATCCCTCACGTTACACAGTGGGACAACGCAGATATCACTGAGCTTGAGAAGTTCCGTAAAGAGCAGAACGCGTTCGAAGCGAAGAAAGATTCTGGTATTAAGATCACTCCGCTTGTATTCATCATGAAAGCAGTAGCGAAAGCGCTAGAAGCATTCCCTGCATTCAACTCTTCTCTATCAGAAGACGGTGAGAGCATCATCCTGAAGAAATACGTGAACGTAGGTATCGCGGTGGACACACCAAACGGCCTAGTAGTTCCAGTATTCAAGGATGTGAACAAGAAGGGCATCTACGAGCTATCTGAAGAACTAGCAGTAATCTCGAAGAAAGCACGTTCTGGTAAGCTGACTGCAGCTGACATGCAAGGTGGCTGTTTCACCATCTCTAGCCTAGGTGGCATCGGTGGTACTGCGTTCACTCCAATCGTGAATGCACCAGAAGTAGGTATCCTTGGTGTATCTAAGTCTGAGATGAAGCCAGTATGGAACGGCAGTGAGTTTGAACCACGCCTAATGCTTCCACTGTCTCTATCATACGACCACCGTGTGATCGATGGTGCAGAAGGTGCGCGTTTCATCACCTTCCTAAACCAATGCCTAAGCGATATCCGTCGTCTGGTAATGTAATCTAGAAAGCAGCTCGAAAGAGCTGCTTTTTCTCGCCCGTTTGTCCGGGCTATTTAAGATTTTTATATGCAATGCTGGTCTGCGATGAGCGGAAGTGTTGTATAGCTCACAGCCTAAATGGAATTAGTTTTCACTGAGTTTGCAAATTTGTAAACTGAGCGTCAGCTAAATACAATTAGCCTGTCAGGGATAATGACTAAAAGAGGTCACAATGAGCAATGAAATTAAAGCCCAAGTTGTCGTACTAGGTTCAGGTCCAGCTGGTTACTCTGCTGCCTTCCGTTGTGCGGACTTAGGTCTTGAAACTGTACTTATCGAACGCTACAGCAGCCTAGGTGGCGTATGTCTAAACGTTGGCTGTATTCCTTCTAAAGCACTTCTTCACGTTTCAAAAGTAATCGAAGAAGCTAAAGCTATGGCCGACCACGGCGTAGTTTTCGGTGAGCCAACTACAGACATCAACAAGATCCGTATCTGGAAAGAGAAGGTTGTTGATCAGCTGACTGGCGCCTAGACGGCATGGCTAAGATGCGTAAAGTTAAGGTTGTAAACGGCTACGGTAAATTCACTAGCCCTAACTCTATCCTTGTAGAGGGTGAAGGTGAGTCAACTGTAGTTAACTTCGATAACGCTATCGTTGCTGCGGGTTCTCGCCCAATCAAGCTTCCATTCATCCCACATGAAGACCCACGTATCTGGGATTCAACGGATGCACTTGAGCTGAAAGAAGTTCCTGGAAAACTACTTATCATGGGCGGTGGTATCATCGGTCTAGAAATGGGTACGGTTTACCATTCACTAGGTTCTAAGGTTGACGTTGTTGAGATGTTCGACCAAGTAATCCCAGCTGCGGATAAAGATATCGTTAAGGTTTACACCAAGCGTATCAAGAACAAGTTCAACCTAATGCTTGAGACTAAGGTTACTGCAGTAGAAGCGAAAGAAGACGGTATCTACGTTTCTATGGAAGGTAAGAAGGCTCCTGCTGAAGCTGAGCGCTATGATGCAGTACTTGTTGCTATCGGTCGTGTACCAAACGGTAAACTACTGGACGCAGAAAAAGCGGGCATCGAAGTTGATGAGCGTGGCTTCATCAACGTAGATAAGCAGCTTCGTACTAACGTTCCTCACATCCACGCTATCGGTGATATCGTAGGTCAGCCAATGCTGGCTCACAAAGGTGTGCATGAAGGTCACGTAGCGGCTGAGGTTATCTCTGGTAAGAAGCACTACTTCGACCCGAAAGTAATCCCATCTATCGCGTACACAGAGCCAGAAGTTGCTTGGGTTGGTAAGACAGAGAAAGAAGCGAAAGCAGAAGGCATCAACTACGAAGTTGCTAGCTTCCCATGGGCAGCATCTGGCCGTGCAATCGCATCTGACTGTTCAGACGGTATGACTAAGCTTATCTTTGACAAAGAATCTCACCGCG
Organism: Vibrio ishigakensis; assembly: GCA_000830475.1. Taxonomy (GTDB): domain Bacteria; phylum Pseudomonadota; class Gammaproteobacteria; order Enterobacterales; family Vibrionaceae; genus Vibrio; species Vibrio ishigakensis_A. The sequence continues at coordinate 29,865 of BBSC01000001.1, forward strand.
TGATCGGTGGTGCTGTTGTAGGTACTAACGGTGGTGAACTACTAGGTGAAATTGGCCTAGCAATCGAGATGGGCTGTGATGCTGAAGACATCGCGCTAACCATCCACGCTCACCCAACTCTACACGAGTCTGTTGGTCTTGCGGCAGAGGTGTTCGAAGGTTCGATCACTGACCTACCAAACAAGAAAGCGGTTAAAAAGAAGAAGTAATTCTTTCTCTTTGAACGAATAAAATGAAACCCGGCCTTAGGTCGGGTTTTTGTTTTTCGGTAACAAGTTTTGTCTGCTACAATGCACGCCCTTTTGATCCTATAGTTGAAGCTATATTCCATTAGCGAGAAAGCACAATGAAACATACCGTAGAAGTCATGATCTCTGAGCAAGAGGTGCAAGAGCGAGTCCAACAACTGGGTGCCCAGATTAACGAGCACTACAAAGACAGCCAAGAGCTTGTTTTAGTTGGTCTTTTGCGCGGTTCATTCGTATTTATGGCTGACCTTTCACGTGCCGTAACCGTAAACCACACAGTGGACTTTATGACGGCTTCTAGCTACGGCAACAGCATGGAAAGCTCTCGTGACGTACGTATTCTAAAAGACCTAGATGACGACATCAAAGGCAAAGACGTACTGCTGGTGGAAGACATTATCGACACAGGTAACACCCTAAGTAAGGTGTGTGAAATCCTAGCGATTCGTGAGCCAAACTCTATCCAGATCGCTACCTTGCTAGACAAGCCATCTCGTCGTGAAGTGAAGGTAGACGTTAAGTGGATCGGCTTTGAGATCCCAGATGAGTTCGTAGTAGGTGTTGGTATCGACTACGCTCAGAAGTACCGCAACCTGCCTTACATTGGCAAGGTAGTGCCGCAAGAATAATAAAAAGACCTCAATTGAGGTCTTTTTTACATCCGTCATACCGGAATATTCGCCAGAATATATCCGGTATCTTTAAAGCTATCAGGCCACAATTTTCGCCATCGCTTCCTGATAAGTCTGCTCTAGACTCGCATGGTCGGCACAGTTCATCTTAAGGTCGGTAAGCTTGCCGTCGCCGATGCCATAGATAACCCCATGGATCTCAACGTGTTGGCCGCGCTCCCAAGCATTACGCAAGATACTTGAATTACCTAGGTTATACACCTGTTCAGCAACGTTGATTTCACCCAGTTTGTCGCCTTGCTTCTCTGGTGGCAGCGAGTCGATAAGCTCTTTGTGCTTTAGGTAATGGTCACGGATATGAAGGATCCAGTTGTTGATAAGACCTAGGTTAGGGTTGTCGATAGAAGCCTGAACACCGCCACAGCCGTAGTGACCACAAACTATGATGTGCTTAACCTTGAGTACGTCTACCGCGTACTGCACTACAGAAAGGCAGTTAAGGTCGGTATGGATTACTTGGTTGGCTACGTTTCGGTGTACGAACAGCTCACCTGAATAAAGGCCGGTTAGACGCTCGGCAGGCACGCGACTGTCAGAACAACCGATCCAAAGGAAACCTGGTGACTGGCCTTCAGCAAGCTTAGAAAAATACTCAGGTTTTTCTGATTTGAGTGACTCGGACCACTTAGAGTTGTTCTCAAATAACTGTTTAATCTCTGGCATGACAATTCCCTTAATTAATTCGGTCTACTATACACCTAGCTGAGATCTTGATCCCGAAAAAAGCGCTGATCAGATCTGTTAGATCTCTATTAATCAATCGCTTACATAAACCATATCCACTGCTTATAACTTATAAGTTCGTTACCCTTTTATTCAAATTGTTTCATTTGTTAACATGTGCCAGTTTTGCAGTTGCTTTTAAACGGATTGATATGAAGTTGGTACATAGATTTGAGGATCTAAATCTTAAAGGGGATCTGTTTGGCGGTGTTACTACGGCCATCATCTCTCTGCCATTGGCGTTAGCCTTTGGTGTGGCATCTGGAGCTGGCGCGGAAGCTGGCCTGTGGGGTGCTATCATGGTGGGGCTGTTTGCCTCATTGTTCGGTGGATCATCGACCCTGATCTCTGAGCCTACCGGCCCAATGACGGTGATCATGACCGCCGTGCTCACCAGTATGATGGCCAAATACCCTGAAACCGGTCTTGCCATGACCTTTACCGTGGTGATGATGGCGGGTGCTTTTCAGATACTGCTCGGCACACTCAAGCTGGTAAATACGTCACCTTAATGCCTTATAGCGTGGTCTCTGGCTTTATGTCGGGGATAGGGGTGATACTGGTCATATTACAGTTAGCGCCGATTCTGGGCTCAGCTGCTCCAGCAGGTGGCGTTATTGGCACTATCAAGGCACTACCTGAGCTAATCGTTAATATCGACTTCAAAGAGCTATTTTTGGGCCTTCTAACCCTAGGCATCCTGTTCTTCCTACCTAAAAAGTATCGCCAGCACGTACCGCCTCAGTTAGTGGCGCTAGTCGCAGTAACCCTGTTGTCTGTACTTATCTTTGATAATGACTCCATTCGTCGTATCGGTGAGATCCCTGCAGGTCTTCCGAGCCTAGTCATGCCGACCTTTAATAGCGAGATTCTAACTGCCATGGTGATCGATGCCTGGTGCTAGGTACCCTTGGCTGTATCGATACCCTGCTAACGGCGGTTATTGGTGACTCGCTGACGCGTAAAGAACACGACTCAGACAAAGAACTAAGAGGCAGGGTCTAGCTAACCTGATTGCAGGTCTATTTGGTGCACTGCCAGGCGCAGGAGCAACAATGGGCACGGTAACTAACATCCAAGTGGGAGCACGCTCGCCTCTATCGGGTGTGATTCGTGCCCTAGTACTTGCGCTGGTGGTTTTGGTTGCCAGTGACTTAACCGAGCCTATCCCTATGGCAGTGCTGGCCGGTATCGCAGTGTATGTTGGCTTTAATATCCTAGATGGAGTTTTATCCAGCGCGCACACAAGGTGAGCCTTGCAGGTATGGGCATCATGTATGGGTGATGCTGCTGACAGTATTTGTTGACCTTATTGTGGCTGTGGGACTTGGGGTGTTTATCTCTAATATCATTATCATCGAGCGCTTGAGTCTGGCTCAGGAACGACATGTTAAGGCCATAAGTGATGCTGATGATGACGATGTGCCTCTGACTACCGAGCAGAGAAGTATTCTAGATAAGGCACAAGGTAAGGTGCTGTTCTTCTACCTATCTGGTCCTATGATCTTCAGCGTATCTAAGGCGATCTCCCGTCAGCACTCGAGTATCGATGAATACGAAGCGATGATCTTGGACTTATCTGACGTACCTATGATCGATGTGACTGTAGGCCTAGCACTCGAGAACGCCATCAAGGATGCCAAGGATGCCAACTGTCATGTGTATCTGCTTTGTCCTAATGAGCAGACGCGTAAACAACTAGATAAATTCCACGTGATTGACCTAGTGCCAGATGAGAATATCTATACTCAGCGTGAACAGGCACTGGAAGCGGCGTATCAAGCCACGCTCTAAAGAATATTAACTATGGTTATAGCGAGCATTGCCAATGGCGTGCTCGCTTTTTTATTGATGATTTCAATCATTGCGCTTGAAAAACGACGTTGAGATCATCATTTGTAGTATCATCTGTATATTTTTCGATATCATTGGAAATATCAAACTATTCCAATAGCTCATTCAATCGGTAGAAAGCATGGTCGCATTAGAGATAGAAGATTTACGAAAAACCTATAAAGGGGGATTCGAGGCGCTTAAGGGGATTTCTCTTAGCGTAGAGAAAGGGGACTTTTATGCCCTGCTTGGCCCAAACGGTGCAGGCAAGTCCACCACTATAGGCATTATTTCCTCTTTGGTGAACAAGAGCTCGGGTGGTGTTAAGGTCTTTGGCCACGACATAGATAAAGAGCTTGAGCTGGCTAAGCAAAACCTTGGTCTTGTGCCGCAAGAGTTCAACTTCAATATGTTTGAAACGGTTGAGCAGATAGTGCTTCAGCAGGCGGGTTACTACGGTGTATCTCGAGCTGATGCAAAAGTGCGTGCGCAGAAGTACCTGACACAGCTAGACCTATGGGATAAGCGTAAAGAGCGTGCTCGTAGCCTCTCTGGCGGTATGAAGCGACGCCTTATGATTGCCCGCGCTTTGATGCATGAACCGCAACTTCTGATCCTAGATGAGCCAACCGCAGGTGTTGATATCGAGCTTCGCCGCTCTATGTGGGAGTTCTTGAAGAAGATTAACCAAGAAGGCATCACCATCATTCTAACCACTCACTACTTGGAAGAGGCTGAGATGCTGTGTCGCAACATCGGTATCATCAACCGCGGTGAGCTGATAGAAAACACCAGCATGAAGTCACTGCTGAACAAGCTTCAGGTGGAGACCTTTATCCTAGACCTAGAAGCTGGTGTTGAGCCTAAATTACTTGAGGCGTTGTAGGCCAGAATCTGATGAATGGTTCCCTTGAGATAGAGCTGCAAAAAGAGCAGGGACTGAACCACGTATTTAGTCAGCTATCAGAGCAAGGCATCAAGGTGCTTTCTATGCGTAACAAGGCCAACCGCCTTGAAGAGCTGTTTGTAACCATTGTTCGAGATCAGGAGAAATAAAATGTACGCGATCTATTGGACGGCATTTAAGAGCCTGCTCGGCAAAGAAATTAACCGCTTTACTCGTATCTGGGTGCAAACCTTGGTACCACCTGCGATCACTATGACCCTGTATTTCATCATCTTCGGTAGCCTGATCGGTTCTCGCATCGGTCAGATGGGCGGCTTTAGCTATATGGAATATATAGTGCCGGGTCTTATCATGATGAGCGTGATCACCAACTCCTACTCGAATGTGGCCTCGTCATTCTTCAGCTCTAAGTTCCAAAAGAACATTGAGGAATTGTTGGTTGCACCTATCCCAACCTATGTGATCATTGCCGGTTATGTGATGGGGGGTGTGGTACGTGGCCTGCTAGTAGGCACCATAGTTACCTTTGTTTCTTTGCTGTTTGTTGACCTTCAGGTGCAGCACTGGGGCGTAGTGATCGGCACAGTATTTATGACCTCAGTGGTCTTTGCCCTAGGCGGTCTTATCAATGCTGTGTTTGCTGGCACCTTCGATGATATCTCTATTATCCCGACCTTTGTGTTGACCCCGCTGACCTACCTTGGCGGTGTATTCTACTCAATCAGCCTGCTACCTGAATTTTGGCAGTACGTGTCTAAGGTGAACCCTATCGTGTATATGGTGAATGCCTTTCGCTACGGCTTCTTGGGTGTGTCTGATGTGAACATTGTGAGCTCATTTGCGGTATTGAGCGTGTTCGTTGTAGGCCTGTTTGCTGTGGCTTACTACCTAGTCGACCGAGGCATAGGCCTTCGCAGCTAATACAAAAAAGGGCAGTCAATTGACTGCCCTTTTTAATGCTGATGCGTTTTAAGCGAGCTTAACAACCGTATTGTCGATAAGCCTCACTGAGCCTAAGAAAGCCGCCACTAGAATTACCGCTTCCTCGGTTTCTGAGGTCACCTCGGTAAGGGTGCGAGCATCACAGATAAACAGTTCATCTGCCTGCATACCGGCAGCCTTGATCGCTTGTTCACCCTTTGCAATCACTGCTTCTGTCTCAAGAGGGGCTTTGAGTAACTCGTCCGCCATCTCAAACATCACCTTTGACAGGCCTGGTGCGATAGCGCGCTCCTCAGCAGTCAAACGGTTGTTGCGAGAGCTCATGGCAAGGTTATCTTGCTCACGTACCGTTGGTACAGGGACGATCTCGATATCCATAGCTAAGTCTTCAACCATCTGGCGAATGACCGCTACCTGCTGGAAGTCTTTCTCGCCGAAGCAGGCCACATCTGGCTGAACCAAATTGAACAGTTTGGTTACGATCGTTGCTACGCCACGGAAGTGACCAGGACGCGATGCACCCTCAAGCATGCTTGATAGCTTAGGTACTTCCACAAAGGTTTGATTCTCAAGCCCTTTAGGATAGATAACCTCTGGGGTTGGTGTGAATACCAAAGCCGTGCCGATCGCTTCTAGCTTAGCAAGGTCTTGCTCCAGAGTACGAGGGTAGTTATTGAGGTCATCTGGGTTACCAAATTGCATTGGGTTTACAAAGATGCTCACTACCACTACGTCAGCGTGTTCTTTGGCACGTTCAACCAGAGTTAGGTGACCTTGGTGAAGGTTACCCATGGTTGGAACAAAACCAACGCGCTTGCCTTGGCGTTTGTATTCTTTGATCTGAGCTCTTAGCTCGCTAGGAAGTTGTACCGTTTGCATCTTAGAACCTACGCGATGGTATAGTCAGCGTTAGGGAAGTCACCGCTTTCCACTTCTTCAATGTACTGGGTTACTGCAGTGCGCATATCGCCAGTCTCAGCTAGGAAGTTCTTAGAGAATTTCGGCATATAGTTGGCTGAGATACCGAACATGTCGTGCATTACTAAGATTTGACCATCGGTTCCGTTGCCTGCGCCGATACCGATAACTGGTACAGACAGCACGTTAGTGATGCGCTCTGCAAGGGCAGCTGGTACACACTCAAGCAAGATGATCTGAGCGCCTGCGTTTTGCAGTTCTAGTGCATCTTTTACCATCTGGTCTGCTTGTTCTTGCTCGCGACCTTGAACCTTGAAACCACCAAAGATGTTTACCGATTGTGGAGTAAGGCCTAGGTGTGCACATACAGGCACAGCACGCTCGGTTAGCTTACGCACGGTTTCCACAAGCCAAGCGCCACCTTCCAGTTTCACCATGTTAGCGCCAGCGCGCATTAGCTTAGCGGCTTCCATACATGCGTGTTCTGGGGTTGCGTAACTCATGAATGGCATATCAGCCATTAGCAAGCTGTTTGGGCTACCAGCGCGCACACAGCGAGTGTGATACGCCACTTCTTCTGTGGTTACAGGCAGTGTGTCTGGCTTGCCTTGTAGAACCATACCCAGCGAGTCACCCACTAAAAGAACTGGCATCTCTTGCTGTTCAAATAGCTGAGCGAAGCTTGCGTCATATGCGGTTGAAGAGGCGAATTTACGTCCTTCAGCCTTCCATTTCATAAGTGTGCTAATGGTAACTTTTTTCATTTTATTGCCTTTGTTTGGGAGTGGCTACTCGCCCCACACACGCAGACCGTTTCGGTCAACGTTCTCTATTAGAGACTCAAGTGTGCTCCCGTCGGGAAGTGTTAAATTTGGTTCGATTTCTTGCAGCGGGTAGAGGACGAACTCACGCTCTTTCATGCCGTAATGCGGTACGGTCAGTCTTGGTTCATCTATGATTTGCTCCCCATAAAGCAAGATATCTAGATCTAGGGTTCTCGGTCCCCAACGCTCATCTTTACGTACTCGGCCCTGTTCTAGTTCGATCTTCTGGGTGTTGTCTAAAAGTTCGATAGGGGCTAACTCGGTCTCTATCTTAACCACGGCATTGATATAGTCGGCTGATTCTGCGGCCCCATAGGGGTACTGCTATAGAGAGACGATGCTTTAAGTACGCGAGTGCTAGGGATGCCTTCTAAGGCCTTGATAGCAAGCTCAGCTTGGGCGACAGGGTCGCTCAAATTACTTCCTACTGCGATATAGGCGGTGATCATTGGCTTGGCTTCTTGGTGCGTTTCTTATTGCGACTGCTCGATGAACGACGACGGCGCGTGCCTGATTTTGAGCCTCCACCAGCAAGGTCGGTCACCATTGCCTGACGCATATTGCGACCAGAGTGCTGGAAGGTATGCCACCATTTAGCAATGCTTGGATCTCTCCACCTTCAACCTCGCCACGCATCTCTAGGAAGTCAAAGCCAGCGCGGAACTTGTTTAGTTCAAGCAGGCGGAATGCACGCTTGCCTGAACGGCGCTCTAGTCGGCTCTGAAGTTGCCAGATCTCGCGGATAGTTGCGGTATGACGACGTGGAATCGCTGTACTGCGTACCTGCTCATCAAGAACATGGTTGCCTGCGGTCATCATAGCGTCGTAAAGGGTCATCCCCTTTTCTTCTACTAGACGTTGGGCATAGGCCTCAACCGGATACCACAGCATAGCGGCAAACATAAACGCTGGGTTTACACGCTTGCCTTCAGCCAGACGAGCATCGGTCGACTCAAGCACCAACTCAATCATGCGTTCGGTCTTGGACTCTTCTTCTTCGGTGAAGAACTCAGAAACCTGAGGGAAGAGGTGCTCGAATAGGCTGAACTCACGCAGTAGATCATAGGTATCTAGACCGTGACCAGATTGCAGTAGCTTCAACGACTCTTCGTAAAGGCGAGCTGCTGGAATACTGGCTAGTAGAGGTGCCAGATAGTTAATTGGGTTTGCGGTCTCGTAGCTGATATCCATGTCTAGCTTAGAAGCAAAACGGATAGCGCGAAGCATACGAACCGGGTCTTCACGATAGCGAGTTTCTGGGTCGCCAATCATGCGCACCATGCCTTCTTCTAGGTCCTTAACACCATTGGCGTAATCGTGGATAGAGAAGTCAGAGATGTTGTAGTACATGGCATTGATGGTGAAATCACGACGCTCTGCGTCTTCATCAATAGTGCCGTACACGTTATCGCGAAGCAGCATGCCTTGGTCAGACTGCTGAGAAACCTGTTTTTCAGGCTCTTGGTGGTGGCCACGGAAGGTGGCTACCTCAATGATATCGCGACCAAAGATAATGTGCGCCAAACGGAAGCGTCGACCGATAAGACGACAGTTGCGGAAGGTCGCTTTGATCTGCTCTGGAGTCGCATTGGTAGCGATATCGAAATCTTTTGGTGATTGACCCAGTAGAAGGTCTCGTACACCACCACCTACTAGGTAGGCGTCATAACCCGCTTTTTGCAATCGATACAGCACTTTCAGTGCGTTTTCACTGATGTGTTGACGCGAGATATTGTGTTTGTCTCGAGGATAAATCTTAAGGTCGATCTTGCCTATCGAGTTTTGGCTATCTAAATCTGTTGTCATCGAATTTGTCGGTATGTTTGATGGTTACGAAGAGGGACTAAACCTCAAGAATTGGTGCACATAATAGCTTAGCTTGCTCTATTTGAGAACAGAGTTGTAATCTCAGTCTCAGTTGGTAACTGGCTTAGGCTCCAGTTCTGCTCGCCCCAAGCATGATTTTCTCAATTTCCGCACCCTTAATTGCCTCTGGAATGTTAAATCCTAAAAATGCCATGGCTTGCAAAAGGGTAGGAATAGGGTTTTCTATATCTATCGGTTGGGCATGGTTTTGCTTGGAGAGCTTAGCGCCGTTCTCTGTCACTGCCAGTGGCAGATGTAGATATCTAACCGGCTGTTTGCCGAGCATTTGATATAGAGAGATTTGACGACCTGTCGGTTCGATAAGGTCTGCACCTCGCACTACCTCGGTCACCCCCTGGTCTATATCGTCCAGCACAACCGCTAGGTTATAGGCAAAAAGGCCGTCACGGCGTTTAACGATATAGTCTTCCTCGGCGATGGCTTGGGGGATGGCAATAGAACCATGCTTGAGATCATTAAACTCGGTTATTCCAGACTCAATCTTGATTCGCACTGCTCCGTCGTTTAATCCTTTGTCTCGGCAATGACCAAGATAAAAGCCGCCGTCAGCTTTGATCTGCTTGCGAGTACACTGGCAGTAGTAGGCTTGCCCTTTCTCGATCCAGCTGTCGATCTGCTGCTGATATCTATGGTGGCGATTGCTCTGGTAGATCACCTCACCATCCCAATTAAGGTGATAGGCCTTTAGTGATTCAAGGATAAGCTCGCTGGCGCCTACCATTTCACGAGGAGGATCTAGGTCTTCGATGCGTACCAGCCACTTACCGTTTTGAGATTTGGCTTGAAAGTAGCTACCAAGGGCGGCCACAAGGGAGCCGAAATGAAGCGGACCTGAGGGGGAGGGGGCGAATCGTCCAACGTATTGAGTCATAAAGTCTTAACCGAAAAAGGGAGCCGAAGCTCCCTTATGAAATCTAACTGACTAGTAGTTTAGTCGAATTAACCTTGCATCTGCTTTTCTTTAAGCTCAGCTAGGGTCTTGCAGTCGATGCAAAGATCCGCTGTTGGGCGAGCTTCAAGACGGCGAATACCGATTTCAACACCACAAGAATCACAGAAGCCGAACTCGTCTTCTTCGATCTTGTTTAGCGTCTTCTCGATCTTCTTGATCAAGCGACGCTCACGGTCACGGTTACGAAGTTCTAGGCTGAATTCTTCTTCCTGAGACGCGCGGTCTACTGGATCTGGGAAGTTTGCAGCTTCGTCTTGCATGTGAACTACTGTGCGTTCAACTTCTTCACGTAGCTGGTCGCGCCACGCTTCTAGAATTTTTGTAAAGTGAGCCACTTGCTCTGGTGACATGTACTCTTCACCAGCTTTTTCTTGGTACGGCTCAACGCCTGCTATGGCTAGAATGCCTAGCGCTTTTTTCTTAGATTCTGGCATACCGCATCTCCTAACTAACCTTGTTGAGCTTTAAAGGCTCAATTTTAAGGCGGGTATCTATACCAAAAAGTCCTTTAGTAGGCAACATAACTCCGATGTTGCTTCCGAATCTGTACGAATAAGTGTGAACATATCGTCAGTTTATGCGTCGAAAAACGGTAAATTGTGAGAGATCTTTACATCATTCACAGTTATGTCCGCTTTGTAGCAGAGAATTTCTACGCCGGATTTTTGGGCTTGGTTTAACAATTTCGCATATCGCTCATCTATATGGAGCGCAGGGGAAACTTTTTCAATCCCAGAATGCAAAACAATAAATAAAAGTACTGCCCTTTGACCACTTTTAGCAAGTTCACTCAGTTCTCGTAGGTGTTTTTGCCCGCGAGTCGTCACTGCATCCGGAAACTGTCCCAACCAGATTCTGGGTCGCTAAGCAAGGTAACGCTTTTTACTTCTACATAGCAATCGTCCTTTGCGTCATCCGTGAGCTTTATATCGATACGACTGTTCTCTTTGCCGTATTTTTGTTCAGTTTTCAGCTCGGCATAGTCAGACAACTCAGAAATGATGCCGTTTTGGATAGCTTCCACCGCTAGTGTATTTGCTCTAATGGTATTCACGCAGATCTTATGTCCGGCAGGCGTTTCTGTTACCTCCCAACTATTTGGATATTTGCGTTTTGGATTGTCAGAGGTAGAGAACCACACCTTACTGCCAGGTTCAGCGCAGCCTGTCATTGCGCCAGTATTGGCACAGTGGATAGTGAGCTCTTCATTAGAGTCTAGGGTGAGATCTGCAAGGAAGCGCTTGTAGCGTTTAATCAAAATGCCACTTTTCAGTGGTGGGGAAAATTCCATTTCTATCGCTTTTGAGTAGAATTGTCGAAAACGGACATCTTGGCATAGGCGACTGCGTGACACAAGCTCAAAGCTCTCTTCCCATAGCGGAGATAATTTCTCCTCTTCTTCAGGCAATTCCTACACAAAATCAGTTTGTGATTAAGGCTCCACCAGGGCGGGTAAGTCAACCTATCTGCCACTGCAATTGCTACTAAATGCAAAGCTTGAGGGCAAGATAATCATGCTTGAACCTAGAAGGTTGGCAGCCAAGAGCATTGCTACGTTTCTAGCTTCTCAGCTCAATGAAAAAACAGGACAGAGAGTAGGCTACCGTATTCGCGGTGAAGCGAAAATTTCTAAAGAGACAAAGCTCGAGATAGTGACCGAGGGAATACTGACGCGCTTGATACAGTCAGACCCTGAGCTCTGTGGTATCAGTATGATCATCTTCGATGAATTTCATGAGCGTAGCCTGCATGCCGACCTTGGCCTTGCCTTGGCTTTGGAAGTGCAGCAGGTGTTCAACGAAGAGCTAAAGCTGATGGTGATGTCTGCAACATTAGACCAACTGGGTTTAGATACTTTGCTACCAGATGCTTTAGTGCTGGAATCTGAGGGGCGCACCTTTCCCATCGAACAGAGATATGCCGCGCTTCCGGCAAACGCTAGCCTTATTTCCCATATCTGCAAACAGACCCTAAAGCTCGTCAATCAAGAAAGCGGCTCTGCTCTGGTATTTCTGCCAAGTGTAGGTCTTATCAACGCTTGTTTGGAGCAGTTAACCTCTCATCCAGAACTGCCACAAGATATGTCCGTCTTGCCTCTTCATGGAAGCTTGGATTTTAAGGCGCAACAGGCGGCGATTCGTCCTGCAATGGAGGGGGGCCGTAAGCTGGTTTTGACCACCAATATCGCTGAAACCTCGTTGACTATCGATGGGGTGCGTATGGTGATAGATAGCGGGCTTGAGAATCAAAGCAGCTTTGATATTGCCAGTGGCGTGACTAAGCTCGAGCAAAAGCGTATTTCTCAATCGTCAGCTATCCAACGAGCCGGTCGTGCCGGTCGTACACAAGCGGGTATTTGTCTCAGGCTTTACTCTGAATCTCAGTTCAATCAAAGCGCCTTTCATACGCCTCCTGAGATACTGCGTAGTGACCTTTCTTCTCTGTTACTTGAGGCGAGCGGTTGGGGGGCTAGACAACTGGGTGAACTGCAATGGCTTGATAAACCTAGCTATGCAGCGGAGAAATGTGCGCGAGAACTGCTTCAGAGATTAAGTTTACTCGCTTCTGACCATTCGTTGACTCAAGAAGGCGAGCGAGCCCTACACTTAGGCTTAGAACCCAGACTGGCGGCCATACTGTTAAGGGCACCACAGGTGCTAAGTTCTACCGCCATTGCCTGCGCCGTAGTTTCAGAAGAGCCGATGCGCAACAGTGATGACCTGCAATCTCAAGTGCTCCTGTTTACTCAAGGGAAACACCAGTACCAAAAGCGATTGCAAACTCGAGCCAAGAGCTTAGCCGAGCGTATCGGGACTGAGTATCGAGCACAGCAGGTAGAGCTCTCTAAATTAGGGCTATGTCTCAGCTTTGGTTATCCAGACCGTGTTGCAATAAAGCGTGGTAAAGAGAGCAATACCTATAGGTTAGCCTCGGGGGTAGGTGCATTTGTAGACGAGCTCAGCACTCTTAATCGAGAGTCGATGCTGGTGGTCGTAAATGTACAAAGGGGTAATCAAGCCGACAGTCGAGTGCTGTTAGCTGCGCCTTTTGATCAAGAAATGTTAGAGCAGCATCACGAGATAGAGAAGCATACCAGTGTTGTTTGGGATCAGGACAAGCAGGGTATGCGGGGCGAGAAGCAGACTCGCTTCGGTGCTCTGGTATTAAGCCGAGATATGATACCCAATAGCGAGATTGATGATGAGCTGATCAAGCGTGGTGTGCTTGATTATATCACTCAGCAAGGTCTGGATACGCTTCCGTGGAGTGACGCATCCCTTAGTCTGCAGACTCGAGTAATGTGCGCGAGTGAGTGGCTACCTGAGATGGGTTGGCCTGATTGGAGCAGTCAAGTGCTAGTCGAGAACCTAGATACATGGCTTGAGCCGTATCTCAACTCTATCCGCTCCCTTAAAGAGCTGAAAAAACTAAATATGCTTGAGATATTAAATGCGCATCTTGGCTGGCCGTTAAATCAAGACATAGACAAACTATTGCCGGTAAAACTGACGGTGCCGAGCGGTGCAAACAAGCGGTTGGAGTATCAGGTCGGTCAGTCACCGAAACTATCAGTAAAGATGCAGGAGATGTTTGGTCAGCCAAGTTCTCCTACTGTGGCAGATGGTCGAGTCAAAGTAACTCTAGAACTGTTATCTCCAGCCCAAAGACCACTGCAAGTGACCCAAGACCTCGCCGGTTTTTGGAGTGGCGCCTACATAGAGGTGCAAAAAGAGATGAAGGGGCGTTATCCCAAGCATCCTTGGCCCGATGACCCAGCTACCCATGTAGCAACCAGTAAAACCAAGCGTCAACTAAATTCGAAGTGATTGGAAGTTCACAGTGACAAAGAAGCAAACCACTACAACCAAGCGCAAGGCAGCGCCAAAGAAAGCTCAGCCACGTAAAAGGGCGCCGAAAAAACGCAATAAGCCAGTATCGGGCACAAGCTATGGAGCATTGGCTGGAAGCTCGCACTTGTAGGTATTGCGGTGTTGGTGTTCGTGATCTTCTATCTAAATACCGTGGTGGAGCGCCGCTTTGAGGGGCAGTTATTTGACCTGCCTACCGTGGTTTACGCTCGCGTGCTTAACCTAGCCCCAGGTACAGAGATCACTCATTCTCAAATGCTCAAAGAGCTTGACGTGCTCAAGTATCGTAAGGTGCGAGACCCTAAGTTTGCAGGAGAATACTCTGCCTCGAGCACTAAGATTGAGCTTATCCGTCGTCCGTTTGAATTCCAAGATGGTCCCGAGCCTGAGCGTCATGTGATGCTTACCTTTGATAGCAACAGCATTCGAAGTATTCGCTCTTTAGATTCAGGAGGTGAGCTAGGTTTCCTTCGTCTCGAGCCAAAGATGTTGGGTATGCTGGAAAAGGATGTGGTGGAGCAGAGGCTGTTTGTGCCTCGTGAGCAGTATCCCGAATTCTTGGTAGATGCACTGCTGACTACCGAAGACAGAGATTTCTATCAGCACGATGGGGTTTCTCCTACTGCCATTGGGCGAGCCTTCGTTGCCAACCTTAAAGCAGGCAGAGCGGTGCAGGGTGGCAGTACCTTGACCCAGCAGCTTAGTAAAAACCTGTTCCTGAGTCGCGAAAAAACCCTATGGCGTAAAGTCCGTGAGGCGCTGATTGCCCTTATTATCGACCACAAATACGACAAAGACCGCATCCTAGAGGCCTATCTTAATGAGGTGTATCTGGGACAAAGTGCAGGGCAGGCCATCCATGGCTTTGGTCTGGGGGCTCGTTTCTACTTTGGTCAGCCGGTGGAAGAGCTTCGTTTAGATCAATTGGCGATGCTGGTGGGTTTGGTCAAAGGGCCTTCTTACTACAATCCGGTTCGTAATCCAGAACGTGCTAAAGAGCGTCGCGACCTTATCCTCAAACTGTTGTTTGAACAGGGCACTCTTAATGCTGACCAATATCAACAGGCCATCAGTCGTGACCTTGATTTGCAAGAGAACCCGCACATTGCCAGTCGTCAGCCAGCGTATTTTCAGCAGCTAACCCATGAGCTGAAACAGAATCTAGGGGACAGCTTTGAGCAGCACCAAGGCTTGAGGCTCTTCACTACTCTGGACCCTGTTTCTCAGACCATGCTCGAGAGTTCCGTACGGGAAACCTTACCTCGTCTAGAGAAAGGCGCGCCTTCGGACTTAGAAGCTGCAGCCATTGCAGTGGACCGTCAGACCGGTGAAATTCGCGCTATGGTGGGTGGTAGACGCACAGGCTTCGATGGCTTTAACCGCGCTTGAGTGCTTCAAGGCAAATTGGCTCCTTGGTTAAGCCAGCTGTGTATTTGGATGCGCTAATGCAGCCAGAGAAATTCCAGTTAGCCACGACCCTGGTGGATGAGCCTATCTCACTGAAAGGCAACAAAGGAAGCGAGTGGACGCCGCGAAACTTTGACCGAAAATTCCGTGGTGATGTGCCTCTGTATCGCGCGTTAGCCCACTCCCTAAACGTGCCCACGGTTAAGCTGGGTATGACGCTTGGTATTAAGAACGTGCAGCACCTGATGGAAGACTTAGGTGTTGGACAGAATGAAGTGCGTCCTGTGCCTTCTATGTTCCTTGGGGCATTTTCTCTGACTCCAATTCAAGTGGCGCAGATGTATCAAACCATCACCAATTCAGGGCGCAAGGTACCATTGAGTGCGTTGCGTGTGGTGCGAAACCAAGATGGTGACATCCTCTATCAATCCTTTCCTAAGGCGCAGCAAGTGGTACCTGAACAGGCCGCTTGGCTTGCCACCTATGCGATGAAGATGGTGGTGAATGAGGGCTCTGGGCGCTACCTGAAAGCGAACTACTCACCCTATGCGCTGGCGGGAAAAACCGGTACCAGTAACGATGGTCGAGACAGCTGGTTTGTTGGTGTAGATGGTCGTGAGGTGGTTACCCTTTGGGTAGGGCGTGATGATAATAAGGCCGCGCATCTTACTGGCTCTTCTGGCGCACTTCGGGTTTACGCAGACTATTTGGGTAAGCGTGAGCCTGAGGCATTGAGCCTGCCGTGGCCGAAAGGATCCGCACTCTTGGCTATCGTCAAAATAGCGATGGTAGCCTAAGCATTGATTGCAGTAGTCAATACAAACTACCGGTATGGGATGACTCAGGAGAGCTACTTAAGCGCTGTGAGGATCAGGCTAAGCCTTGGTTTAAGAAAATTTTACCTTGGTAAGTCCCTGATACTAGGTTAAATTTATTTTATTCTCGAAACGGATTTTTAGGAATAGCAGTTGCTACATAGAGCTCTAACTGTCTGCGCATTAGCCGTGGTATCACTACCACTATTTGCGCAGACTGCCTCCTCTTCCCAACCTACTCAGGCCAAACGTCCCACCATAGCCGTTGTGCTAGCAGGTGGCGGTGCTAAAGGTGCCGCGCATATCGGTGTGCTGAAAGCTCTGGAAGAGTTGCGCGTACCGGTAGATATCATTACCGGTACCAGTATGGGCTCTTATGTCGGTGGTCTGTACGCCTCTGGTCAAAGTGCCGAGCAGATAGAGGGCTACCTCACTACAGTAGACTGGTATTCCGGCTATCGCGATCAAGTAGACCGCTCCGACCGCCGTTTGCGCGACAAAGAATATGAAGACAGATATCAGCTTAATACCGACCTTGGTGTGGGCTGGGGTACTCTGAAAACGCCTAAGGGTGTGGTGCAGGGGCAGGGCATGCTTCGTATCTTGCGCCAAACCTCGGGTAACCCTCTGGCTATGGATAGCTTTGACAATATGCCTATCCGCTATCGCGCCGTTGCCTCAGATATCGTTGAACTTGAGCAGGTGACCATAGACCACGGATATCTGGTCGATGCCATGATGGCTTCTATGTCTGTGCCAGGTGCACTTCCTCCTTACGAGATAGATGGCAGGCTTCTGGTTGATGGTGGCGTGGTGAATAACATGCCAGTGGATCTTGCTCAGGATATGGGCGCAGATTACATCATCGCCGTGGACATCTCCTCAAACTACAAAGACCAAGAAGAGATCCGTAGCTTTTTAGACGTGGGCGGGCAGCTTTCTAACTTCCTTGTTCAGCGCGGTACTGTGGAACAGGCTCAGCTTCTTACCGACCAAGATACCTATATCAAGCCCGAAGTTGGGGATATAGGCACTACTGACTTCAGTGCTATGCCGGAAGCCTATCAGCTTGGCTACGAAGCCGCTATGCAGCACAAAGAGGAGCTGATGCGTTATTCGGTTTCTGAAGAGCAGTACGCACAGTACGAGGCCGATAAAGCCATCAAAAAAGAGCTGATGATTTTTGGTGATGAGATACCTATCGAAAGCATCGAGGTTCGTAATCAGAGTCACTACAATCAAGACCTACTGATAAGGCGCATTAATCTTGACCCTGAGAGCCAGCCGAGCTCTGACGAGATCGAGGCCGGCATCAATAGGCTGTATGCCCTAGACCGTTTCGAGCGTATCACCTACAAATACGAACAGCGCGAGTTTGAAAACGCTATCGTGGTGGATGTGGATGAAAAAGATTGGGGCCCTAACTATCTGAACTTCCGTTTCTTCCTTGAGGATGACTTCACTACTGAAAGCCAATATGGCTTGGGTGCTTCGGTTAACTTTACCGACCTTGGTCGACAAGGTGCAGAGTTGAGAACCAGCTTTGAGTTAGGTACAGACAAGCTAGTAGCCGCAGACTTGTATGCACCTTTCTTTGCTAACCAGTTGCTGTTCAATACCCTTACCCTGAAATATACAGATGAGGGTCGAAATGTCTCGGTGAACAACGCCAGCGGCAATGAGACCGAGGATCTGAGAGAGACCAAGGATTATATCCCTCTGACCTACAAAGAGTTCTCGGTAGATCTCGGTATGGGTCTGCAACCTGCCCTTTGGAATGAGGTGAAGGTGGGCATGAGGTACGCCTATGGCAATGCTGAGATCTCCTTTGCGCCCTCGCAGGGAAGCGCTGATTATCAGCGAACGGGGTTTTACGTAAGGTATTTGCATGACACCCTAGACAGCCTTGCGCTTCCTACCGATGGTTCTTTATTAAGACTCGAGTATATGACCTCTTTCGACAGGGTGGATGCTACAGGAAATCTGCAAGCAGAAGATGAAAGGGTAGATGAGTACAAGGCCAACTTTGTGCTGGCTCATACCTTTGCGGAAAAACATTCCTTCGTTCTCGATGCTGAGATGGGTCTGTTGGACTCGGACAACAATGACTTGCCCATTGATCCTTATGACCTAGGTGGTTTCCACAACCTTTCAGGTATCCCTCGCAACTCACTCATTGGTAGTAACAAGGTATTCGGTAAGTTGGTGTACCGCTATCGCTGGTTTGAAAATGATTTTGGCATGTTCCAGTCACCTATCTATCTGGGCGCATCGGCTGAATATGGTGGGGTATTTAATGACTTAGATCGAAGCTTCAGTGACTTGCCTCTGTTTGTGGCTGGCTCGGTATTTGCCGGAATCGATTCCCCGCTCGGACCGGTGTTCTTAGGTTATGGTCAAACCGAAGACAGCATGAGCGCAGTTTACCTCATCATCGGTAACTCATTCCGCTAACGGGCTGAAAATAGACACAAATTGAAAGAATTTTCATCACAACTTGCTATGTTGGTCAAATTGGTGAGATTTTAATTTAAGGTTAAATTTGGTATCCTCGACTCACCATTTGGCGTCGCTCACTCCTGTTTATGCAAGCAGGAGCACTCTTCTTACAACAGAGTCGGCGCCTGATCAAAGGACGTCTAAGACCTTGTCTTGGACAAAAATCAGAGGAATGAAGTTGTGCTTGAAGCCTATCGCAAACACGTAGCCGAGCGTGCGCAGCAGGGAGTGGTACCAAAGCCCCTAGACGCTGAGCAAGTTGCCGGTCTTGTCGAACTACTTAAAAATCCCCCTCAAGGCGAAGAAGCCTTTATCCTAGACCTGCTAGAGAATCGTATCCCACCGGGCGTGGATGAAGCAGCCTATGTAAAAGCTGGATTCTTGACTGCAATTACTAAAGGGGAAGTTTCTTCACCACTAGTTTCTAAAGCTAAAGCGGCCGAGCTACTAGGTACAATGCAAGGTGGCTACAACATCGAGCCACTTATTAATCTTCTTGACGACTCAGAGCTTGCACCGATCGCGGTTAAGGCCCTGTCTCACACCCTACTAATGTTTGATGCCTTCTACGATGTAGAAGAGAAAGCAAAAGCGGGTAGTGAGTTTGCTAAGCAAGTAATTCAATCTTGGGCTGATGCCGAGTGGTTTACTTCAAAAGAGAAAGTCGCTGAAAAGATCACGGTAAAAGTATTTAAGGTAACCGGTGAAACCAACACCGATGACCTATCTCCAGCACCAGATGCTTGGTCTCGCCCAGATATCCCTGTGCACGCTAAAGCTATGCTTAAGATGGAGCGTGACGGTATCAATCCTGATGAACCAGGCACAGTTGGCCCAATCCAGCAGATCGAAGAGCTACAAAAAGATGGCATCCCACTAGCCTATGTTGGCGATGTTGTGGGTACGGGTTCTTCTCGTAAGTCAGCTACTAACTCAGTGCTTTGGTTTATGGGTGAAGATATCCCATTTGTACCGAACAAGCGCACTGGCGGTATCTGCCTAGGTGGCAAGATCGCTCCTATCTTCTACAACACTATGGAAGACTCAGGTGCATTGCCAATCGAACTAGATGTACAGAACATGAATATGGGTGATGTTATCGACATCTACCCTTATGAAGGTGTTGTGCGCAAGAACAATGAAGAGATCTCTAGCTTTGAACTGAGCAAAGTACTGCTTGATGAGGTTCGTGCTGGTGGTCGTATTCCACTGATCATCGGTCGTGGCCTAACCGGTCGCGCTCGTGCCTCTCTTGGTCTAGAAGAAACAGACCTGTTTGCTAAGCCAATTGACCCATCGGCATCAGACAAGGGCTATACACTAGCTCAGAAGATGGTTGGTAAGGCGTGTGGCGTTGAAGGCGTACGCGCAGGTCAGTACTGTGAGCCTAAGATGACAACCGTAGGTTCTCAGGATACTACCGGTCCTATGACCCGTGATGAGCTAAAAGACCTTGCGTGTCTAGCTTCTCAGCAGACCTAGTGATGCAGTCTTTCTGTCATACCTCGGCTTATCCAAAACCAGTCGATGTGAACACGCACCACACACTACCTGATTTCATCATGAACCGTGGCGGTGTTTCTCTACGCCCGGGTGATGGTGTAATCCACTCATGGCTAAACCGTATGCTACTGCCTGATACCGTAGGTACAGGTGGTGATTCGCATACTCGTTTCCCTCTAGGTATCTCATTCCCAGCAGGTTCGGGTCTGGTTGCATTTGCAGCAGCGACGGGTGTTATGCCACTGGATATGCCTGAATCTATCTTGGTTCGCTTCAAGGGTGAGATGAAACCTGGTATCACACTGCGTGACCTAGTACATGCTATCCCTTACTACGGTATCAAGCAGGGTCTACTGACCGTTGAGAAAGCAGGTAAGATCAATGAGTTCTCTGGTCGCGTACTTGAGATTGAAGGTGTTGAATCGCTAACCGTAGAGCAGGCGTTCGAGCTATCGGATGCATCAGCAGAGCGTTCAGCTGCAGGCTGTACCGTTAAGCTATCTCAAGAGTCTATCGAAGAGTACCTAAACTCTAACATCACTATGCTTAAGTGGATGCTGGCTGAGGGCTATGGCGATGTTCGTACTATCGAGCGCCGTATCGTTGCGATGCAAGAGTGGCTAGCGAATCCAGAGCTGATGGAAGCGGATGCGGATGCAGAATACGCACACATCATCGAGATTGACCTAGCTGAAATCGATGAGCCTATCCTTTGTGCGCCAAACGACCCAGATGATGCGCGTCTTCTATCTGAGGTTCAGGGCACTGAGATCGATGAGGTATTCATCGGTTCGTGTATGACCAACATCGGTCACTTCCGCGCTGCAGGTAAGCTTCTAGAAAACTTCGGTGGTCAACTGGATACACGTCTATGGGTGGCTCCGCCAACTAAGATGGACCGTGATCAGCTAACTGAAGAGGGCTACTACGGAATCTTCGGCCGCGCTGGGGTTCGTATCGAGACTCCTGGGTGTTCACTTTGTATGGGTAACCAAGCCCGTGTTGCAGACAAGGCAACCGTAATGTCTACCTCTACGCGTAACTTCCCTAACCGTCTAGGTACTGGCGCGAACGTGTTCCTATCGTCTGCAGAGCTAGCGGCAGTAGGTGCTATCCTAGGTCGTATCCCGACTAAGGAAGAGTATCTAGAGTACGCCTCTCAGATCGATGCAACGGCAGCAGATACCTACCGTTATCTGAACTTCCACCGCATGCAGGACTATGTGAAGAAGGCCGATGAGGTTATCTTCCAAGAGCCGGCTTAAGGCTAACTTAGTCAAAAATAATCAACCGCTGCTTTGCAGCGGTTTTTTTTAGGTAAAATTCGTCCACTACTGTTTTGGGTTGAGGCGACTATGGAATTTGAATTTAAGCGCGGATTTGGTGAATACAGCGTGCAGACCAGCATGGGACACGAGATCATCGGTCGTTGGCTTCAAGAAGAGATAGGTCGCGATTTAACCAAAATAGAGCAAGTTTTAGATCTTACCGAACAAGCGAAGCATCAATTGGTGAGAATCACAAACTCGAAGGCAATGAAATCTCCCTTTCTATCGAGTCTGGCGAGGTGCTTGTGCAAGATAACGCCTTGTTTTTACAGACAGAACACGATCTTGAACCGGATTTTGAGTTGTACGATAGTGAAAGCTACGCCGTGTGTGGATTAGAAGATTTTGAGGCCTAATTCAGCAATGGCAGAGATTTGTCACCACGGGACTGTGATCTAAAGCACCAGCTTTGCACAATTTGGTGACATTTTTTAACAATCTGTTCAATTTTGGTGAGTGCGATGCACCAAGATTGTGCGTCGATTCCCACCTATACCCACCTCTATACATTAAATCCTTATATATCAATGCTTTAAAAAGTTGGCACGCCCTTTGTATTAGTAACAGTGTTACTGAATTGATTACGCAAAGGAAAAGCTATGAAACTTATCAATGCAATCATCAAACCCTTCAAACTGGATGACGTGCGCGAAGCACTGTCTGATGTAGGTATCGAAGGTATGACCGTTTCCGAGGTTAAAGGTTTTGGTCGTCAGAAAGGACACACCGAGTTGTACCGTGGTGCTGAGTATCAAGTGGATTTTCTTCCAAAGGTAAAACTAGAGATCGCTACTCAAGCTGAGAACGTTGACCGCGTAGTTGAGGCAGTAAGTAAAGCGGCTCACACCGGCAAGATCGGTGACGGCAAGATCTTTGTCTACGACCTATCGCAAGCAGTACGTATCCGTACTGGCGAGCTAGACACAGAAGCCCTTTAAGAATTCACGGACGAGAGATTTTATTATGGAAATTGCAGCAACAGTAACTGAACTTCGTTATGCGCTAGACACCTTCTTTTTCTTAATTTCAGGCGCATTGGTAATGTGGATGGCAGCTGGTTTTGCCATGTTAGAAGCGGGTCTAGTTCGCTCCAAGAACACCACAGAGATCCTAACTAAAAACGTCTGCTATATGCGATTGCATGTACCATGTATCTGGTTGTTGGTTACAACATTATGTACGTAGACAATGCTTCAGGCAGCTGGTTGCCATCTTTTGGTAGCCTAATCGGTACTCAAGGTGAGGGCGCAGACCACTCCCTAGAGTCAGACTTCTTCTTCCAGGTAGTATTCGTTGCAACGGCTATGTCTGTAGTATCGGGTGCGGTAGCTGAGCGTATGAAGCTTTGGGCATTCCTAATCTTCACAGTAGTGCTAACTGGCTTCATCTATCCAATGGAAGGTTACTGGACTTGGGGCGGTGGCTTCCTATCTGAAGCAGGCTTCAGTGACTTCGCAGGCTCAGGTATTGTTCACATGGCAGGTGCAGCAGCTGCGCTATCAGGTGTAATCCTACTGGGTGCTCGTAAGGGTAAATACGGTAAAAATGGTTCGGTTAACCCTATCCAGGTTCGAACATGCCTCTAGCAACGCTAGGTACCTTCATCCTTTGGTTCGGTTGGTTCGGTTTCAACGGCGGTTCTCAGCTAATGGTTTCTGATTTCGAGAACGCAACAGCTGTAGGTCAAATCTTCCTGAACACCAACGCGGCGGCAGCAGCAGGTGCAATTGCAGCGCTACTAGTGTGTAAGACTACTTGGGGTAAAGCTGACCTAACTATGATTCTGAACGGCGCGCTAGCAGGTCTAGTAGCTATCACAGCAGATCCACTGTCTCCATCACCACTAGCAGCGGTAAGCATTGGTGCAGTAGCAGGCGCAATCGTAGTATTCAGCATCGTTGGCTTCGACAAGATCAAGATTGATGATCCAGTAGGTGCTATCTCAGTTCACGGTGTGTGTGGTTTCTTCGGCCTAATGGTTGTTCCACTAAACAACGCAGACGCTACTTTCGGTGCACAGCTACTAGGTGCGGCAGTAATCTTCGGTTGGGTATTCCTAGCAAGCCTAGCGGTATGGGGCGTACTAAAAGCTACCATGGGTATCCGTGTAACAGAAGAAGAAGAGATTGAGGGTATGGATATTCACGACTGTGGTATCGGCGCTTACCCAGAGTTCATGACAGTGAAATAAGGATTTTTCACTCTAAGAAACCTGCCTTCGGGCAGGTTTTTTGTTTCTAGATATGAATAAACAATCTTAAGTAATGAAAATTATTCTCAATTGTAAGTGTCGGATCACAAATTTAAAACAAGGTGAGGAATATGGCACCAAGTGATGTACTTAAATGAAAAATATTTACATATAATGAACGTGTTGATAACTATTCTCACTTAAGTAGGACTGCAAAAATGAAAAAACTCTTGGTTATGACGGCTGCAATTGGCGGTGTTTTCTCTCCAATCGCGATGGCTGCAGAAGAGGTAAACGTATACTCTTATCGTCAACCATTCCTTGTTCAACCTATGTTCGATGAGTTCACTAAAGAAACCGGTATCAAGGTTAACGTGAAGTTCTCAAAGACTGGTATTGCAGAGCAACTTAAAAAAGAGGGTGAGTACAGCCCAGCTGACGTAGTTCTTACTACTGACATCAGCCGTCTGGTTGAGTTGGCTAACGAAGAAGTTGTTCAACCTGTTGAAAGTAAAGAAATCAGTGGCAATGTTCCAGCTCAGTATCGTGATAGTGAAAATGAGTGGTTTGCTCTAACCCTTCGTACTCGTAATGTTTACTCTTCTCGTGACCGCGTAGGCCAGCTTGGTGCTGATTTTGACTATAAAGACCTAGCGAATGCGGAATACAAAGGCAAAATCTGTACTCGTAGCGGTAAGCACCCATATAACGTATCTCTAGTGGCTTCTATGATTGCGCACCACGGTGAAGCAGAAGCGAAAACTTGGCTAGAGGGCGTAAAAGCTAACCTAGCGCGTAAGCCTCAAGGTAATGACCGTGCACAGGTTAAAGCAGTGAAAGAGGGTCTGTGTGACCTAGCACTAGGCAACAGCTACTACCTTGGTAAGATGCTTGAGAATGAAGAACAGCAAGCATGGGCTGAGTCTGTATATATCAACTTCCCTGGCCAGAACGCTAACGGTACTCACGTAAACGTAAGTGGCATGGCAATGGCGAAGTACGCGCCTAACCGTGATAACGCAGTTAAGCTGATGGAATTCTTAACCGAAGATAAAGCACAGCAGATGTATGCAGAAGTAAACTACGAGTACCCAGTTAAAGAAGGCGTTAAGCGTTCTGAGCTAGTAGCTTCTTGGGGTGACTTCAAAGCAGATACAATTGCTCTAGAGAAGATTGCTGATAACCATGCAGCTGCGGTTAAATTGCTCGATCAGGTTAAGTTTGATCTGTAAATCAGACCCAAAATACACACAGGGGGAGGAATCCTCCGTATAATCGAATATCGACATGGCGTTGAGTCTTTCAGACTGAACGCCTTTTGCTGTTTTTAGGGACTGAAGCAGGAAAGAACTCAAAGGTAGACTCAAAGGTCAATAGAACCTGTTAGATGAAAGAAAATTATCCAGTATTTAAAACCGCCAGTGGCCTCGTGGCACTGCTTTTGGTTTTACCTATATTAGCTATTTTTTACACCAGCTTTGGTGGTGACAACGATCTGTTTTCACACCTGCTACAGACGGTGATGCCTACCTACGCCAGTAATACACTGTGGCTGTTGGTTGGGGTCATGCTGCTCTCGCTCTTGATTGGCATTCCAACCGCTTGGTTTATGGCGATGTGCCGCTTGCCAAGTGCTGGCATATTGCAATGGGCTTTGGTTCTCCCTCTTGCTATGCCCGGCTACATCGTTGGCTACATATTTACCGACTGGTTTGATTTTGCTGGCCCAGTCCAGATTTGGCTGCGAGATATTACCGGTTGGGGACCAAGAGAGTATTGGTTCCCTGATATGCGAACCTTGGTCGGTGCTATCTGGGTCATGTCTTTAGTGCTTTACCCTTATGTTTACCTTCTGTGTCGTGCAGCCTTTATGGAGCAGAGCGTCAATATCTTGCAATCTGCACGCCTTCTCAAATGCTCGCCTTGGCAAAGCTTCTGGCGCATCTCTCTACCTATGATTCGCCCATCTATAGCTGTTGGTCTGTCGTTGGTGGCGATGGAGGCAATTGGTGACTTTGGCACCATGAACTACTTTGCAGTGAATACCTTAACCACCGCGGTTTACGATACTTGGCTTGGTTACTCGAATCTTGGTGCAGCAGCTAAGATCTCTGCTGTGATGTTGCTATTCATCATTTTATTGATTGGTTCGGAGCGATATAGCCGTCGCCGTCAAAAACTGTTTCAAAACCAATTCACTAGCCATGAAGATTTCCGCTATGAACTCAAAGGTTGGAAAAAGTGGGGTGCAGTAGCATGGTGCTGGTCGATTGTGGCAATAGCCTTTGTTTTCCCATTACTTCAGCTGGCCTCTTATGCGATGAGCTATTTCGAGCAGAGCTGGACTAGTGATTTCTTCCGTTTCTCAATGAACAGTCTGAAGGTTTCTATCCTAGCTGCAACGATTGCCCTTGCTGTGGCGATGTTGGTTAACTTCAATCAGCGTCTTTCGAGCTCTCGATTAGGTAATGCCTTTGTGCGTGGTGCCTCTCTTGGCTATGCAGTGCCTGGAACGGTATTGGCTATCGGGGTGATGGTGCCAGTATTGACCGCTGATCACTGGATAAACGATGTAGCTAAATTTATGGACTGGGGCAGACCTGGCCTAGTGCTTTCTGGCTCTATGTTTGCTTTAGTGTTTGCCTTTGTGGTGCGCTTTTCGGCGGTGGCGATAGGCACGGTGGAAAGTAGTATGAACAAGATATCACCATCGCTAGATATGGCGGCTCGCACCATGGGATGCAACAGCACTCAGATGCTAAGTCGCGTGCATATACCGCTTATTAAGCGTGGTGCACTGATTGCCTTCTTGCTGGTATTTATCGAGTCGATGAAGGAGCTCAATGCTGCCTTGCTATTGAGACCATTTAACTTCGAAACCCTAGCTACCTACGTTTATAACTTTGCCTCAGATGAGCAATTGGAACTGGCGGCTATGCCGGCGGTCTTGCTAGTCTTGGTAGGCCTGATCCCACTAATTATCGTTAACCGTTCTTTGGAGCAAGCACACTAATGAGTCGTACCCTAACCGTTAAAGACCTAACCTGTAAGTATGAGGATCAAGTGGTACTTGAGTCCTTGTCCCTTAAGGTTAAGAAAGGTGAGATCGTGTGTCTGCTTGGTGCTAGTGGCTGTGGGAAAACCACTTTGCTTAAGGCTATCTCTGGCTTGCTTCCATTGTCTGCTGGTCGAATTAAGCTCAATGGCAATGTCATTGACGATGGGAAGCACTGGACTCCACCAGAGCAGCGTAACATAGGTATGATCTTCCAAGACTATGCTCTATTTCCGCACCTGACGGTGGCTGAAAATATCTGTTTTGGTATCCGTGATCTTGCTAAAGAGGTGCAAAAAGAGCGTGTGGAACAGATGCTAGAGATGGTTCATCTGCAAGACTTGGGTGATCGTTATCCACACCAACTTTCAGGTGGTCAGCAACAGCGCGTCGCTATTGCTCGCTCTTTGGCCTATAAACCGGACCTGCTGCTATTGGATGAGCCTTTCTCTAATATCGATACTCAGGTGCGTCATAAGCTGATCTCTCAGATCCGCGATATCTTTAAGAAGCGGGTGTTACGGCGATCTTTGTAACCCACAGCGTGAAGAGGCGTTTGCCTTTGCCGATAAGATGGCGGTCATGAATAAGGGTGTGATCGAGCAGTTTGGCAGTGCCTCTGAGCTTTATCACAACCCATCCAGTCGTTTTGTGGCTGACTTCCTAGGTGGTGGCAGTTATCTGCCTGCTCTGAATCTCGGTGAAGGTAAGTATCAAACCGCACTGGGTGTGGTGGATGCTACCGCTAAGGGTGCGGAAGCAGCAGAGCGTGCGAATATTTTGCTACGGCCACAGAATTTATTATTGAGCGAGAATGAGGAAGGGGTGACCCAGGTGCTTGAGCAGCAGTTCATGGGTGACCATTTCCGCTATGTTATTGAGCTTGAAGGGCACAGATTGCTGTCGAGTTCGGTAGAAAAACTGGATATTGGCAGTCGAGTGGATGTAAAACTCACGCAACTCAGCTTCTGGCTTTTGCCTAAAAAAGAGTCGCATAAAGCGACTCTTTTACGTTTTACCAAGGATTTCGGTAGTTGATGCCGCGACTCTCAAGCTGCGCTAGATCTGTTTTCAATCGAGCCAAGAAGTCATGCCAATCTCTGTTTTGAGGCTGAGTCCAAGTGACTTCGGCGATGGCTTGCAGCTAGGGTGAACCATATATTGCAGGCGCTCTGGAGTATCTACCAGCTCACACCATAGAGCAGCTTGTATCCCTAGCACCTTGTCTCGGATTGGGTTATCAGAGGCGATCTCTTTCAGAGGCTGATAATGGTAAGCGCGCTCTAGTGGAATCACGTTTGCCCAGTAGAAACCAGACTCATTTTGTTCAAAGTCTTGGGCCATATCTAGGTAGGTAAACTGACCTGGCTGAAGCACCACATCGAAGCCTTTTCCAGCACATTCGATAGCAGCCTGCTCACTTTGCCACGAGTAGATAATGGTATCCGTGCTGACCTTGTCACCATATTGCGCTTCTTCCCAGCCAAGCATACGCTTACCTAGTTGAGCCAGTTTCTTCTCCACATGACGAAGCATATGCCCTTGTAGTTCTTTGGTTGAATTAAGGCCAAGCTCTTGCATCTGCGCCTTACACAGTGCGCTTTGAGTCCAGACTCCCTCTCACTTCATCGGCTCCGATATGCACCATAGGGGCAGGGAACAACTCGGCGATCTCTTCCATAACCGTATCAAGGAACTCATAGGTGCCTTGCAGAGCAGGAGATAGCACATTATCGGTGTAGTGCTGAACACTGCGATACTCTGACTTATCTTCAGAGTCTACAAGCAGATGTGGCAGTGATTTAATAGCCGCACGGCAATGTCCAGGAATATCTATCTCTGGGATGACAGTGATACCACGAACGCCGGCATACTCCACTATCTCTTTTATTTGTTGCTGGGTGTAGAAGCCACCATATTTTTTGCCTATTTGCTTGAACTGAGAACAAAGCGCCTCTTTAGGCCCGCGCCACGCGCCGATATCGGTCAGTTCTGGATAGGCTTTAATCTCCACTCGCCAGCCCTCATCATCTGTCAGATGCCAATGAAAGTGGTTGTATTTATAGCGAGCGAGCTGGTCTATAACGCTCTTCACTGTTTCCAGTGAATGGAAGTGGCGACAGCAGTCGAGCATCATGCCTCGATAGCCGTATTGAGGGGCATCGCTGATTTGTAGGCATTCGAGGGTGTTACTTGAGCCCAACAGTTGCAATAGGCTAGCGGTAGCATTTCTAAAGCCCTCACTATCGCAAGCGCATAGAGTAATTTGATCATGGGTAACCTCAAGCTGATAAGCGCCAACATCCAGGTTATCTAAGAGTGCAAAAACGAGCTGGGCATCATTTTCTGACTGTTCGAACTGAATATGAGAAGCAGCTTGTTTTAGCCAAGCAACGGATGGCTCTGCGACTTCGGATTGAATGCCGTAGTGACAGATATTCCCCAGTTTGATCTCACCCTCTAGAAGCGTCAGCTCGTTGGGTCTAGGAATAAGACCAATGGCACTTGCGTCAACCTCGGGCACCTTGGTTGGCTCATTGTAGGCGCTACCGATGTTTGTGGGCAATATCTCTATGTCGAGTCGTTCGCCATTGATGTCTACATAGGCCTCTAAGATAGTGTCGCATTGTAGCTTGAGTGGCGGGGTTTCCATTTCTAGGGTAAAGGATATGGACTCATCGATAGCAAGCTCGGGAAGCTCAGTCACAGAGCAAAGGCTGCCGAGTTGAGATAGTGTGCCTATGCTGATGCTATCGGATTTGAGGAAACGAGTAATCGAAAAAATAAGATCCCAATTACTCAGTGTTTTTGAGCTATTGTTGTGCAGAGTAATAGTGAACTGCGCTGTGTGCGAGTCGGTCTGCACCACGTCTTGGGATAGTGATAGGTGAGTCATGTTAGCCTCGTGAATACAGGTTGTGTTTAGGGTTATTTGCCAACATCAGTGCGCCATCCATAGCGTCGCCTTTGGCAGGGACGATAAATTCTTGTATTGCCGGTGTTAGCCAAGCTTGGATGCGCTCGGCGATACCACCCATCAAGCAGATCTGTCTTGCTCCTCGCTTGTGCAAAGCCCAGAGAAACGTCTCTATATCTTGCGCGGTTTGGGTGAGGAGCTCGATAGCCAGAGGATCACACTGTTTAGCTAGCGAGAAAATCTGCGGTGAGAATTGACCGTAGTCTTTGGGAAGTGCTGATTTAGACCAATCAACGATGGCATCGATATCCTGATTGAAATGCTCGAGCACATGCAGGCTCAATGGCGTATGTGGACGAATCTCATCATGAGCTAACAGGGTTTGCTGAATAAGCCTTAGCCCCATAACTGCACCGCTACCTTGGTCTGAAATAGGAAACTCTCGACCACCGACAACATGTTGCTGACTGTCTTTAAGCAAGATGCCACAACTGCCAGTACCAGCAATCATGATGGCGCCATCTTGCCCTTGATGAGCACCAAGACAAGCGCCGTAGGCATCGGTATTTAGGATCATAGAAGCAAACGGATGGGGTTGACTCATAAAAGCATCCCATGCCAACTTTTGCTCAGCTCCTGCCAGAGCTGCTCCTATATGTAGTGATTCAAACTGTGATTCTTCAATGCCCGCATCCAGCAGTGCACCAATGATGGCGT
Source organism: Vibrio ishigakensis (assembly GCA_000830475.1). Classification (GTDB taxonomy): domain Bacteria; phylum Pseudomonadota; class Gammaproteobacteria; order Enterobacterales; family Vibrionaceae; genus Vibrio; species Vibrio ishigakensis_A. The sequence goes on from BBSC01000001.1 coordinate 60,092, forward strand.
CTAGTGCAGGTTCTGCTCCGAGTAGGATATTGGCACTACCACTTCTGCCTTCGGCAATCAGATTACCATTGTGGTCTATCACCCTTGCTCGACAGGAGGTACCGCCACCATCGATTCCAACGAGATAGGTCATTGGGCTTCCTCTTTGGCTGTCAGTGCTACCGCTAGCATGAACCATGCTGCATGAGGTATCCATTGCTCGCCCCAGCGCCAGTTCTGTGCCATATCCTCAGCTTGAGGTTCTGGCTTAAAGGTGATGCCATTTGGGTCATCAAAGCCTGCTGTAATGCCATTACAGACCCCACCTTTAGCGTTGAAGAAGCCAAGTTCTGGAAGATAGTCTGGGTTGTTACGCCCATGGCCATCGAGCATGCAGATATCAAATGGGTTTGCACCTAGAATCCAGTTCAGACACTGACTGCTATAGCCAGAAGTCTTTGATTGTAAGCTGTCATCCAGCAAAGGCTTGGCTAGAAGTCCCATACAGGAGAGAGAACCTAGGCGAGCATTCTCACCCTGCCACCAATAACCACTCTCGTTATTCTGTGAAATAAAGAAAGAGGAGCGTTTTTCGCTATTCACATCCTTTACGTACTGACGTGGATAGGCAAAGGGGTTGGCGACCTCTTGGCTAATCTCAAGCTCGAAGGCAATGGCCCTTTGTATAGCCTGCTGACACTCTTGTTTGAGTGCGTCATCGGTTTCTACAGTTAGATAATGGCACAAGGCAATTACAGGTAGACCAGCATCTGAGGCGTGATAATAAGGGCGCTCGGGAGAGGCGCTCCAGAAATTTTGCTGTTTAGCATCGCTTTGCTGACGAGCCATTAGAGCATTTGCCCAACCTCGTGCTTCCGCTAGGTATTCTTGTTTGTCGCTGGCTTTGAAAAGCTCGATACAGGCAAGCAGGGCGCAGTATTCATCTATGATATTCGCTTCGCCGTTATCCAAGTACTTAAGGTTGTACTCCTTGAGATGGTGATAGCCTAACTCGGCGCTCTCCAGATACTTACTCTCTTGGCTTATGCGATAGGTCGCGGCAAGGGCTGCGATAGCCATACCACCACCTTGGCGAAATCCTGCTTGATAATCTGCTCCCTTATGTCCATCTTGGGTTTGATAGGCGCACAGCTCTCTCTGCTCCGTGTCCTTACTCCACTTGTCGAACAAGGTCATGTAGAAAAAGCCAGACTCGTGCTGCATTCGAATCAAGAAGTCTGCACCGAATTTTGCTTCTTCGATAAGTCTTAAGCGAGTAAAGGCTTGTTCAAATTCAGTATGCTCTATGGCTTCTAGGCTCTGGACTAGGCTCCAGACGACCAAGGGTATCTGCTGCGGATTCAGGTAGTTAGCGTAGGAGAGGTGGCTCAGATATTTACTCACATCCCCCGAGGCATCATACCAACCGCCACTTACATCTCGGGTTTCATCACTGCCATAGACCTTGGCGTTTTTATCGCTCTCTTCATAAATGCCACTGCAGCGCTGACATTTAAAGTAGTGAAGCAGATCAGAAAAGGTGCGCTTGAATAGCAGTTGCGTCTCTAGGCTAAAGGTGTGCGAGTGCGTCGAATCTAGTTTGACGTAGTATTCACCTGCATCATTAAGGCTCGAAAAATCAAAACTATGGCAATAACCTACCTGCCAATTATCCACCAGTTGTGCTTCATCTAGTGGCACCTGCAGGGCGATGCTGTGATCACTTGTTCTGATCAGCTGCACACATTTAGAGATAAGTGGCTGATCGCTGATGACAACACCATGTTTTGGGCTGTTTGTGGAAAACCTAGATGATTAATCAGGATCTTCATACGTGTCTCATATAAAAAGTGCCCCTCAAACTGGAGGGGCAAAACTAGGAGTGAAATTGGTGGTTATTGCTCGTGCAGATAGCAACGAACAAAGTGGTTTTCGGACAGCTGAGTCACTCCTGGGAGCTGTTCTTTACATCTATCGGTTGCGTGCTGGCAGCGACCAGCAAACGGACAACCTGCTGATTCTGGTGTCCACAATGGGATCTCGCCCTTGTTACCCTTGAGTTTTTCATGGATAGACTTAGATGGATCGGGCACCGCAGAGATCAACAGCTGAGTATAAGGGTGCTGAGGATTGGCGATGACCTCATCGGTATCTCCCCATTCCACCATGTGTCCTACGTACATAACAGCAATGTCTTCGGCGATATAGCGCGCAGTGGCGATATCGTGGGTAATGTATAGAAGTGACATCTGCTTCTCGAACTTCATCTCTTCCATTAGGTTAAGAACGCCGGCACGGATGGACACATCCAGCATTGATGTCGGCTCATCGGCAAGGACTACCTCGGCACCCACAGCGATATTTCGCGCTAGGTTTACCCTTTGACGCTGACCACCAGAGAGCTGATGAGGGAATTTTTCTGCGGTTTCTTTTGGTGGGATCAGACCTACTTGTTCTAAAAGATCATATACACGTTCTTGCAGTTCTTTCTTGTTACCCGGCTTGACCTTCTTATGGATGATCAATGGGCGAGCGATATGGTGAAAGATATTGTGGGTTGGATTTAGTGACCCAAATGGGTCCTGCCATACCATCTGCACGCCTTCACGGTAGTGCATTAAGTCGGCTTTCTTGTTGATGGTCTGGATATCACGGCCACGGTATTCGATGCTGCCACCAGTGGGTGCATACATCTTAGCGATCATCTTAGCTGTGGTAGATTTACCTGAGCCAGATTCGCCCACCACAGAAAGACCACGACTCTTATACATTTTGAATGACACGTCATTAATGGCGCGCATCATAGGGTTCTTTAGCGCTGTGCTGCTAACCGGAAAATCTTTGATTAGGTTTTTGCCTTCGATCAACAGCTCGCCTGTAGGTTTACTCATGTTACTTCTCCTTTAGCTCACTGCTGTTTGAATGATTGGCTCGCCATATAGATGGCAATTGGAAAATCTTCTGTGTTCAATCTGTCTTAGCTGGGTCGAGGTCGTGCGACACGCCTCATGTACACGGTCACAGCGCGCTTGGAAACGACAGCCTTGCGGCACTTCAAGAAGGTTAAGCGGGTTACCTGGAATACCGGTAAGCTTGGTCTTTGGACCTGTTAGAGGAGGAAATGAACTGCCCAGCCTTTAGTGTAAGGGTGATACGGGTTTTCTAGGATCTGTTTGGCTGGCGCAACCTCGATAAGCTCGCCCGAATACATGATGCCGATGCGATCGGAAAATTCCACCATCAGCGACAGGTCATGGGTGATAAACAGGATAGAAAAACCAAACTCTTCTTTAAGCGCATAGATCTTTTGTAGGATCTCTCGTTGAACAACCACATCAAGCGCCGTGGTTGGCTCATCCATGATGATCATCTTTGGATTAAGCGCGAGAGCGATGGCGATAACCAGACGCTGGCGCATACCACCAGAAAACTGGTGCGGGTAGTCGCTAAGGCGGCTCGGGTGTATATCAACGATCTCTAGTAGGCCTTCAGCACGTACTTTAGCTTGAGCGCGGGTCATATTGGTATGACGCATGATCACATCACAGAACTGTTCTTCCATGGTAAGCACAGGGTTTAGGGCGTTCATCGCACTCTGGAATACCATAGACATCTGGCTCCAGCGGAAACCCTGCATACGGTCATCGCTGTACTTTAGGATATTCTCACCGTTAAACAGCACTTCACCGCCAGTAATAAACGCGGGTGGCTTATGCAGCGCATCAGTGAGAAGGCTACGGTAGATTTGCCACAACCTGACTCACCGGCAAGGCCGAAGACTTCGCCTGGTGCAATATCAAAGCTAACGTTGTTGCAGGCACGCACGTCGCCTGCATCGGTAATGTAGTCCACACAAAGGTCGCGGACAGATAGTAGTGGTTCAGTCATGTTCTATTCTCCGCGCATAATAGGGTGGGTAGGCGCTTTCTCTATGGTGTCTTTGCGCTCTTTTTGGTCTTGTTTGGCTAGCTTCTTCCAGCGACGCATACCCTTATGAGAGCGAAGCTGAGGGTTAGCAATCTCATCTACGGCAAAGTTCAGCAGTGCTAGACCCGTTACCAGTAGAGTTAGAGCCAAACATGGAGCCAGCAATTCCCACCAAGCGCCAATTAGCATTGAAGAAGAGGTTTGCACGTTGTACAGCATGATGCCCCAGCTGATGGTGTTCGGGTCACCCATGCCCAAGAAGGAGATGGTCGCTTCCATCATGATGGCGTACATAACCGAACCAATGAAGCTGGCACCCACAATAGAGATAAGGTTCGGAAGTATCTCTACAAAGATGATGCGAAACGATGACTCACCTAGAACCTCGGCGGCTTTAACGAATTCTTTCTCTCGAAGGGCTAGAGTCTGCGCTCGTACAACCCTAGCACCCCAGGCCCAGGACGTCATACCGATTATTAGGGCTATGGTCAGCGGTCCTGCTTCGCCGATAAAGGCAGCCACAACAAACAGCAGCGGATACTGAGGAATAACCAACATGATGTTCATTGCTGCGGTCAGGAACTCATCTACCTTGCCACCAAAGTAGCCAGCCGAAACACCGATAACCGTTGCTAGGAAACACACTGTCAGACCTGCACCAAAGCCAACTGCTAGGGAAACGCGTGCGCCGTAAGCTACTTGTGCCCAAACATCACGTCCCATACGTGTTGTGCCGAGTACGTGCTCTGCATCTTTAGACATGCGCATAGTACGAGCATCGGTCGCTAAATTTTGCGCTACCCAACCATCAGGGTTAGCTTGAGCCGCTTTCACCACAGCTGCAGGGTATTCGTGTGGCTTACCGGTGCGCTTGTCTGGAGCATGGCCAGTGATCAAAGGCGCGGCGATGGCAATAAAGAGGAAAATACTGAGGATGGACACGCCAATCATGGCGACCGTGTTACCTCGAATCAGTTAAAGATACCTTTCATGATTATTTGCCTCCCTTACGTAGCGAGGGTCAAGCAGTACATAAAGCATGTCCGCCAAAAGGTTAAAGAACAGCATAAATAGGGTCATGATTAGCAGTTGCCCTTGCAGCACTTGATAGTCACGGGCTGTAATTGCGTTAAACAGTACAGTGCCAAGACCTGGGTAGTTGAAGATGATTTCGATAATAAGCTGACCACCGATAGCCATACCCAGTGACATAGAGAGGGCCGTCACGCTTGGTAGCAGCGCGTTACGGGCCGCATAGTTGAATACAACTCGGTTCTCGCTAAGACCTTTGCCTTTCGCCATGGTGATGTAGTCTTCCGCCAGCAGGTTGATCATGTTGTTACGCATGTTTACGAGGAAACCACCAATCTGCACAATAGAGGCACAAAACAGAGGCAGCACTGCGTGATAAGCCACGTCTTTAATAAAGGCCCATGAGGTCCAGTCAGGTGAAGTACCTGCGGTATAGGCGTAGCCGTTGGGAACCACTTTAGACCGATGGCAAAGATAAACATCGCCAGCATAGCGATAACCACCTGAGGCACGGCTTGGATAATCAACATGCCAGGGGTGATAAAGGTGTCGTACTTACTGCCGCGTTTCCATGCGGCAAAGATGCCTAGGATAGAGCCTATTGAGAAAGACAGGATAACTGCGGTTCCAGCTAGGAATAGAGACCAGCCGAATGCACTGCCTAGCAGGTCGTTTACGCTAAGCGGATAGAATTTGATAGAGGTTCCTAGCTCCCAGCTAAGAATGCTCTTGATGTAAGTGAGATATTGCATCCACATAGGACCATCCACAAATCCAAGCAATTGTTTCATTGCTTCGATTCGTTCTGGAGTAACCTGAGCCGTCGCGTTGGCGAACATCATAGTTACTGGGTCGCCTGGCATCGCACGCGGAATGATGAAGTTGATAGTGGCAGCTACCAAGAGCGCCATAAAATAAAACGATAATCGTCTAAGAAAATATCCCATGCCTACACCTAATACGGATACAGATACTCTAAATTGGAAGCGAGTGCTCCCAGGGCGCTTACGCACCTAAGTTTCATTTAAGGGGAAGAAGAGCGGCACGGAACGCGCCGCTCGTATATCGATTACTCGACTGGTTTTAGGTCCAATACGTGTAGAAGACGCTCAGGGATACCTGCCCAGATGTTTGGACGGCCTTGAGGGTTATCTTCGTTCCACCAGCCTGTGAAGCGAGTAGTGTTGTATTGGTAGTTGCTTGCGCCAGACATTACTGGGATGGTCACCTGATCCGTTGCGATAATGCGTTGGATGTTGTGAGCGATTTCCATCTGCTCTGTCTTGCTTGCTGTTTTGTAGAAGCTGTTTAGTAGCTTATCTAGCTCGTTGTTTTTGTAGTAGTGCATCGCAAAACGAGGCATACCACTACCGTCTTGTAGAGCTGAGTTGTAAGCGCTGTTCCAGTATAGGTGTGGATCTGCACCGTGGAAGTAGTTGGTGTAAGCCACATCATAGGTACCCTCAAGCATCGCTTGGTTGTATACCGCGAACTCAGGAGTACGAGCACGCGCCTTGATGCCTACTTCGTTTAGCTGCTCAACTGCTAGTTGAACTGTGTTGTTGAAGTCAGTCCAGCCGTTTGGAGATTGGATCAGAAGCTCAAACTTCTTACCCGATGGAGTCTCTACAAAGCCGTCTCCGTTAGTGTCTTTGAAGCCCGCTTTTTCAAGAAGTGCTTGCGCACCCTCTGGATCATACGAGTTGTATTGCTTGTACTTGTTGTGTACGCCTTCGTCAGACCAAGCTTCGAACGCGTAGCCAAGACCAGAGCCGAAGTCATTCACTGTACCTGCGCCGTAGAACGCGATATCAATGATGGTTTCACGGTCGATAGACATACTCATAGCGCGGCGGAAGTCTACGTTAGTAAGTGCTTCTTTCTTCGCTGGATCTGGGTTCTTGAAGTTAACCATCAGAGCTTGAGTACCCGCTGGTGGGTTCCAGTAGCCGTGGTGAGGATTCACCGACTTATAGGTGCGGTCGATGTCAGGGATGAAAGATGAAGTCCAATCAAGCTCTGAGTTTACGATCTTGCTTAGAAGCTGGTCGTTGTTTGCGATCTGAGGAACACGAAGGCAGTCCACTTCTAGGTTATCTGCATCCCAGTAGTTCGGGTTTTGACACTGAACGTAAAGCTGTGGAGTAAAGGTATCGATCTCAGTGAATGGGCCTGTACCTACTGGATTTTCGTTAGTGAACGAAGTTGGGTTATCAACCTTAGACCATACATGCTCAGGAACGACTGGTACCTTTGAAATCTCGTAAGGTACGTTGGAGTTGCCTTCGGTTAGGATGAAGCGTACTTGATAGTCGTTTAGCTTCTCAACCTTAGCTACCCACTTGTTGATACCCGTTTGGTCTAGCTCGGTTTTGCTCTTAACTAGGTTGAAAGAGAATATAACGTCATCAGCGGTGAAGGCTTCGCCATCAGACCATTTCACACCCTTGCGAATATCGAAGGTAACCGTCTTAAGGTCGTCTGACATAGTAAAGTTTTCAGCTAGACGCATTACAGGCTTGTTGCCGTGCATCTCGTTGAAGATAACTAGAGGCTCATAGATGAAGTCGGTGGTGGTACGCAGGTTAGTCGCAAGGTAAGGGTTGAAGTTGCGAACCATAGTTGGGTAGAACTCTGGGACGATAGTCAGTTCTGAGCGAGCTAACGCTGGCGCCGAAACTGCAGTTGCCGTGGTTGCGATAATCGCAGCTGCAATGGCAGTTTTTTTTATTTGAGCAAGCATGGTATGTCCTTTGTTTCAGTTTGCTTAATTGTTTTTGTATTGCCACCAATCCATTTGAGCCTGACTGATTCTTTCCGCCGGTATCACTGCTTTCGTCTTGGGGGACAGTGGGGCTCAAACCCTTTGGTTGCTTGTAGAATTGTCTTTCCTGTAAAAATCGTCAATTTGTCTAGTTGTTAAAACCGTCAAAACACCCTCGAACCCCGTTAAAATCGTTAAAAATCTCGTGATTGTGATGCAATATTCACCTCATATTATGGGGGCTATTAACTTAGATACTGGATTGTTTGTTGGTGCTTACTTACCTCTTTGGCATTTAAATATATTGCTTTTATATCTATTTTTAATCTTGTGAGATCTCGATGTTAGCAATTTCTAGGACTTAGTTTGCGAGTTAAAATTAACCTGCTTGTAATGTTGTGATAACACTCTCAATAATGGATAAAATCGTCGATTGACCCAGTTGGAACGGGCTTTTTTCCGAGTTTTGGGTTGTTATTTAGCACTGATTATTGAGGTTTATTTGTGGCAATAAAAAAGCCCCGCTAGGGGCTTTATGCGGTTGGATGAGACTTAATTCTGCGTGACCTGGTATTGGAGTTGGTCACGCAGTGAAAGCAACTGTGCACGCTGTGCATCGTCCCTGTCTGAGTGGGTTAGGATGAAATCTAACGAGTTAAGTACGGTGCGCCAGCGCGGCGTTTTAGGCAGGGTTTCAACCCTTAGGTATTTGTCTAGGGTGCGGGTCTGCAAGGTGCTTCTATCGAGGTAGACACGCCATAATCCACTCTGCTCAGCAAAGGTAAACTTGGTCTGCCCTTCGTGGCTTTCCCAATACTCTATGGCTAGGTCATACATTCAACCAATAGCTGCCTTAGGGTTTGCTGTTTACCGTTCTTCTCTCCCTCAACCTTTTCTACGAGCTTAGAGAAGTCGCCCCCAAGCTCGCGAATCAAGTCTAGCTGTGACTTGTCACCAGCAAAGGCGTAATGCGACATGGCATCTAGAGCGACCTCTAGGTCTGCGACGCGCTGATTAACCTTATGTGGGTCATTGTTAAAGATAAACATGCCACGCATACCAGTCTCTAAAGGCAGAGTGAAGATGTCGCTCGGCACGCTCTGCTTTTCTTCATCCACGAATATATCGATATCGATACTGCGGTGTGGCTGGTCGAAGCTGAGATATTTCGGTCCTATAAACTCTTCTATGCTAGAGCGCTTGAGCTGCTCTATGGAGCGCTTAAACAGCTGAGTGGCGGTTTGGTTGGCATAGCTGATCTTATGCTTATCGTTGACACAGACGATCGCCTCAGGGGTATTCTCTAGCTGCTCAAGCAGTCTGGTTTGAGTATCTAGAAGGATCGCCTCGGTTTGCTCTAGTTGTGACAATTCGTGGCTTAGAACTAGGTTCTGCTGTTTCCTCTCTTCAGAAACACTGGCATCGATGTGTACACCGATACGCGCTGATAGCTCCTGCTTATTAAATGGCTTCACTAGATAGTCGTTGGCACCACACTCGAAGCCTTTGATCTTATCCTCGGTCTGGTTAAGGGCGGTGAGCATAATGATTGGAAGTTCATGTCGAGAGTATTTAGTGCGGAGCTTCTCACACACCTCATAACCGCTGAGCTCCGGCATCATAATATCCAATAGAAGCACTGCCGGTTTTTGCTCTGCCACTTTATCTAGGGCTTGCTGTCCGTCGCTAGCACATTCAACCCGATAGCCCTCGATTCGAAGGAAACTCTCTAGGATTTTCAGGTTTACCGGTTCATCATCGGCAATCAGGATCAGTTCGCCATCTGGGTTCTCTGGCAGTGCGCTTGATTCTTCAGATAGCTTTATTCGCTCGGTGATTTCTGCCTTAAAGTGGGTGCCCTCTACCTGCTGGTTGAGCTGCTCTTCTGTCGCTAGGGGCAGAGTTAGCCTAAAGGTAGTGCCTAGCAGAGGCTGACTGCTAACGCTAAGTTCACCATCCATCAGTTCAATTAAACGCTTGCTGATGGAAAGCCCAAGACCTGTACCGTGTTGATAGCGCGCCGATTGACTCTGCATCAGGGGTTCAAAGATGGTTTCAAGATCTTGTTCAGGGATACCTCGACCAGTATCGATGACCTCTATCACTAAGCTGTTGTCTTGCTCGGTGGCATTTAGCACCACTTTACCTTCGTTGGTGAACTTGATAGCGTTCCCGACAAGGTTATACAGCACCTGCTCTAGGCGTTGCGGGTCAGCGCTCACCATAGGTAGGCGAGGGTCTATATGGTTTAGAAGGCGCACAGGCTTATCTTCGATAAGGTGGTTAGATAGTTCGACCACCAGTTGTGCCGATGAAGCGACCGATACCGCGTGTTGATCTAGCTTGAGATCCCCATAGCGCATCTTGTGATAGTCCAGCAGATCATCCACCAGATTAGACAGTCGGTTACCGCTGTTGATGATGATCTCTAGCTGGAATCGCTGTGCACTCGGGATATCTCCGTGTGCACCAGAGAGAAGCGTTTGAGCTACGCCTATCATACCGTGCAGTGGGGTACGAAGTTCGTGTGAGGTGGTGGCTAGGAATTCATCTTTTAATTTATCTGCCAGTTGCAGTTCTTGGTTTTGCTCAGCAATGGTCTGAAGGTTGTATTCCAACTCTTGCTTTTGCTTTTCAATCAGTTCGATTTTCTCACGAACTGAGCGCTGCATACGCTCAAAGCTAACGGCCAGTCGACCAATCTCGTCTTCGCGTTCAGCACCCTCTACTTTCTCTTCTAGGTGACCGGCTGAGATGCGCTCTGCCGCCCAGGTCAATTTAAGCAGTGGACGGGTTATCAGGTTCGATAGGTAGGCCGAGGTGATAAAAACTAACACTAGCGCCACCACTACGATACCCACAAACAGCATCTGTAGATTGGAAACGCGCGCGAAGGCAAGGTCTTCAGGGGATTGAGAGAATACCGACCACTGCATACCGTGCACTGAGACAGGTGCGAATGAAGCCATGATGGTTTCGTTGTCGTTATCCACGTACTGAGTAAGATCCGCCTGAGGTTCAGTTTGACTGAGGGCGATGATCTCCTCTAACGGATCTGGACTACCAGCAAGCAGGTTTTGATGCTGATCCAATAGCATGATGCTGACATTGTCTGTTGGATCGCTGTCGATAAGATTGCTTAGTCGCTCTATAGGCAGACGGGCAAAGGCGTAGCTGTGCAGGTAGCTTGCTGAATAATCGGTGCGGCAAACCACACAACCTTCTGATTAATGTCTTTGCCTGTGTTCTGGCTAAAGTCACTCATCAACACTAAGTCGTTATAGTCCAACAGGTCTTTCTGCTTGTTCGACATGGTGCTCTTTAAGGACTCAAACAGCTTACCCAGTTCGCTGTTGTGATAGCGCCCTGAGTCTAGGTTGGTGGCATAGTAGTCGTTTTTAAGGGCCGAATAGGCAACGTTGCCGTCTAGATCTACCAATAGGATGTCATCAAAATCTGAGCGCTTTAAAAGATCTAAGAAGGTGTTTTGATAGCGGGCATGAATCAGGCGGTAGCGTTCAACCCCCACATAGTTCGATGATTCACGTGTAGTAGGCTGACTAATCACATCTCCTGAGCCTGGGATATAGCGTTTTTGTCCTATCTCACGAGATTCCTCAACATTCTCACCGAGTCGACGAAAGGCATCTATCAACCCATAGAAGCGGCCACCACTGGAGTAAGCAAGCTCAGAATGAACAAAGCCTACGACTTCAGCATCAAGGTTATTGAAATAAGTAGATACCTTCTGACTCGCTCCATTTCTCGTAGCGATCAGGTACTGCGTGCTCTGCTCGGTGAGATCCAAACTATGAGAGCGAAGGAAGAAGTATCCAACCACCAACATAGGGGTAAGCTGATCACCAAGAAGATGGCCATCAGGTTACTTTTGATACGTTTAAATTTTGGCGCAGTGGAATTTTGAGACATGAAAAGCAAGACACATATAACCCAAGATGTCTTGAAATGTACCCTTGCTAAAGGCTTTGACAAAGTGAGTCGTTGGAAAAGCGTGTTGCCTCACACATTTTTAACGACGAAAAATAAGTTTTTACGTACTCGCTCAGAGTTGGATAGTGTACGCCATCGTAGGCGAAGGCGCACTGAGTGATTGGGTGCAGCTTTATATGCGGTGGATTACTTACTTGCGTGGTAAATGGCAAATTTGGTGGTTTTATCCAGCACAGTATTGTTGCCGAAAGCCTTCTCAATTATAGGCGGATACTTCAAAAAGCTATTCGCTACGATAACTAGTTCACCGCTCTTTACTAGCTTGCTTGGCGCTTTTTCTAGCAGGGTTTCGGTGGCGCTGTAGCTGGTATCTAGACCTGAGTGGAAAGGTGGATTACTGACGATAAAGCGGTAGTCATCGCTAGTGTGCGAATAGACATCACTGGCAAATACCTTACCTTCAACACCATTAGCCTTGAGGGTGCGCTTGCTTGATTCAAGAGCGAAGGCGCTGATATCACACATCTCAACCTGAATATCAGGGTTCGCCAGCTTCATTGCAGTGCCGATAATGCCTGCGCCACAACCAAAATCCAGAACCTTGCCGGAGAGTTTTGGCAGGTTATCCAAAAGCAGTTTAGTTCCTAGGTCAAACTCACCATGGCTGAATACGCCAGGCATGCTGATGACATCCAGTTTATGATCGCCAAGACTTACAGGGTATGACTTGAAGTGGCTTTCGAGATCGAACTCGTTCGGCGCATCTTGGCAGATACCCCAGTAAAAAGAGCAGCGTCTTGCCGAGTCGTATTTATTGATAGGACCAAACGGCTTAAACATCTTCTCGATGCTTTTCACTCCAGAGCGGTTTTCTCCGATGACCACGATTTCAGTCTCATTTCCAAGCTTATTAAGAAGCATATTTAGCAGAAACTGAGCTTCGCTCTTCGCTTTTGGCCAGTACAACAAAACCATGTCGCTGTTGTCAGCGTTGTCGTACTCAACTCCGAATTGGCTTGAGATACCTTGGCTTTGCATCTGCTGGTGGTAGCCAAAATGGGTGGTGAATACGGTTACCGACTCGGCAACCTGTGCCAGTTGTTTTGGAAATAGGTCTTCCGCTTCACCGGCAACCACCACGCGCTTTCCTGAAAAGTAATCAAGTTGACGCTCGGCAATTTGGCTTGGGGCAGTGTAGGCACTCATAAAACTAACTCGTGATTATCTTTGATCTTGTTGGTCGAGGAAGTCTTTAAACTCCTCTTCATACATGTTGAACAGCACCAAGGTGATGGCGAAGATCAACGGGCCGTAGATTAAACCAATTAAGCCGAACACATGCAAACCGCCAAGCAGAGAAAAGAAGATCATTAGCGTGCTCATACCCGCGCTACCTTGCATAAGAAGAGGGCGTAAGATGTTGTCGATAGAGCCCACGATAGCCACAGACCAAACCAACAGGAAGATGGCCCAACCGGTTTCACCGATGAACAGTAGATAGATACAAGCAGGTACCAGATAAGCGCGGTACCGATAACAGGGATAAAAGAGGCGAAGCCCATCATGGTGCCCCAGAACAGGCCAGGGAAGCCCGATAGCCACATGGCGATACCGCCAGCAAAGCCTTGCGCGATAGCCGTTAGGAATGAGCCATTACCGCAGACTTAGATACCTGCTCAATTTCATTTAATAGCCTGTCTTCCTGAGAACGAGATAAAGGTAGGATGTGACGCATGCCAGCGATGATCTTGTCGTGGTCGCGCAGTAGGAAGAAAAGAACAAATAGCATCAAACCAAAGTTGAGCAGGAAGTTGGTGGCATTGCCGATAACTGTGGCGCTGATAGCCACAAGGTTACTACCAAAAGTCGATGCAAGCTCTGCAATCTTTTGTCCAATCTCTGATGGCTCCAGGGTATCGAACGGTAGATACTTATTAACTAGGTCTAAACCTTTCACTATCCATGGCTGAGAGAACATCTCTTGGATACCGCCTCCGCTTACCCAGCGATAGACATCTTGAGAGAAGCTGGATCCTTGCTGGACAATAGCGGTGAACACCAACAGCAGCGGGATAACCACGATAAAGGTCAAGATGATGCAGGAGAGCAGTGCTGTGGTGTTAGGCATACTCGGCATCTTTTGCTCTAGCTTTTCATGAATAGGGAACATCAATAGTGAGATGATGAAGGCCATCACTATGGAGTTGATGTAAGGGGTGATCAGGGTGTAACAGGCGTACGCTGCTGCGATAAGGGCAACGATAAGTAACCACTGACTAGAATTTAGCTTATTTTTTTCAGGCACTTGCACATTAGAAACCAGAGTTCATATAGTGACTAAATCATATACCCAAGCACAAAAAAAGCACAGGGTGAAGGCCCTGTGCTTTGCTATTTTTTGATTAAATTACTTTAACTTAGCGAAACAGCGCTCAGCAGCCGCGATGGTTGCTTCGATATCTTCATCGCTATGCGAAAGAGAGGTAAAGCTTGCTTCAAACGCAGATGGCGCCAGATATACGCCTTCTTCTAGCATTAGGTGGAAGAAAGACTTAAAGCGCTCAACGTCACACTCAGCCACATCTTGGTAGCAGGTAACTTCGCTCTTATCAGTAAAGAAGAAACCGAACATGCCGCCTACTTGGTTTACAAGAAGTGGCACGCCTTGTTTATCTGCTGCAGCTTTAAAGCCATTCGCAAGCTTTGCGGTTACCTCAGATAGGCGCTGTTCGTTGCCCTCTTTGGTAAGCTCAGTCAGACACGCATAACCAGCAGCCATAGCGATTGGGTTACCTGAAAGGGTACCCGCCTGATAAACAGGACCGGTTGGTGCGATGTATTGCATTACCTCTTTACTACCACCGAAGGCACCTACTGGCATACCGCCACCGATAACCTTACCTAGTGTGGTTAGGTCTGGTTTTACTTCGTAGTATGCCTGAGCACAGCCTTCAGCTACGCGGAAGCCCGTCATTACTTCATCAAAGATCAGTAGTGCGCCATATTGGTCACATACGTTACGAAGCTGGGTTAGGAAGCCGTTTACTGGTGGGATGCAGTTCATGTTGCCTGCAACAGGCTCAACTATGATACATGCCACCTCATCTTTGTTTGCTTCAAACAGAGATTTTACTGACTCGATATCGTTAAAGGTTGCAGTAAGGGTGTGCTTAGCAAAGTCTGCTGGAACGCCAGGAGAGCTTGGCTGACCAAGAGTGAGGGCGCCAGAGCCTGCTTTAACCAGTAGGCTGTCAGCATGGCCGTGGTAGCAACCTTCAAACTTGATGATCTTGTCACGGCTAGTGAAGCCACGAGCTAGACGGATGGCACTCATGGTTGCTTCAGTACCTGAGCTCACCATGCGAACTTGCTCCATAGAAGGAACGATGCGAGATACTAGTTTTGCCATCTCGATCTCAAGCTCAGTCGGTGCGCCAAAGCTAAGACCGCGCTGTGCTGCCTCAACTACCGCGTCACGAATGGCGGCGTTGTTGTGGCCAAGGATCATAGGACCCAAGAGCCAACGTAGTCGATATAAGCTTTGCCGTCAGCATCATAGATGCGAGAGCCGTCCGCTTTCTCAATAAATAGTGGCGAGCACCTACACCATTAAAGGCACGAACTGGAGAGTTCACACCGCCAGGGATAACTGTTTGAGCTTGTTGATACAGTTCTTCTGATTTGCTCATTCTATGAATCCTTGCATTCGAAAAGTGGCGCTATTGTACACGCAACTTAACTTACAAGGCGAGACAAGGTGCAAATTCTCAGAATACTTGAACACTTTGCTCGGGTATTACATAATCAACGGATCTTTTAGCGACAACATGGTTTGTAGGAGAAGTTCCAGTGAGTGAACTAGATGTACCTTTGAATTTCTCGGACGCGGCAGCAGCACGCGTTAAGGTTCTGATTACAGAAGAAGAAAACCCAGAGTTGAAACTGCGCGTTTACATCACCGGTGGTGGTTGTAGTGGTTTCCAATACGGTTTTACCTTCGATGAGAAAGTAAACGAAGGCGATGCAGTAATTGTAAAAGACGAGGTAACCCTGGTTGTTGACCCTATGTCGCTACAATATCTGATTGGCGGTACCGTAGATTATACGGAAGGCCTAGAAGGCGCGCGCTTCTTTATCGATAACCCGAATGCGACCACCACTTGTGGCTGTGGCGCTTCATTTAGTGTGTGATCCCTTGCCCAGACTTACAAAGCGAGACTTTGTATACTAATCAGATTGAATTGATTAGTCGTAGTAGTTAACAAATACACTGATGTAGCCTAACTACTAGAAAAGGATTTTATGGCATTCTCAACGCTAGGGCGAGCGATTTCGCAGCGCCCGTGGATCATCTCATTAATCCTGATTCTCGCTCTAGGGGCATGGCTTGGCGCCGGTGCCCTAAGAGCAGAAGAATCTTCCCAAGCCTCTTCCTCTAAGAAAGATGTCCCTCTTGCTAGGGTGATTGTCTCTTCATTTGACGCTGAACCTGTGGCTCGCAAGATTGAGTTATACGGTCGTACTGCGCCCAATCGTGATGTCCATCTGAGTGCGGAACTGGCAGGCACTATCGAGAGCTTGCGCGTTCGAAAAGGCGCTATGGTCAAGCGCGGTCAGGTGATAGCAACCATCGACAAGGGTGACCTTGAGATCCAGTTGGTTCGTGCCAACGCTTTATTGCGTGTAAAGCAAAAAGAGTATGAAGCTGCTACCACTTTGAAAAAACGTGGGTTGCAGAACGAGGTTGCCTTTACCACCGCAGAGGCTGAACTGGCTAATGCCAAGGCAACAGTAGCAAATGTAAAACTGGCTATTCGCAACAGCGTGATTCGCGCACCATTTGCAGGTGTGGTAGATAGACTCATCATTGAGGTGGGTGACTATGTGGCCAGCGGGGATGAGGTGGCCCACCTTATCGACCTTGAGAAACTGGTTATCGAGGCTGACCTTAGTGAGCGCCATATCCAACAGGTGAAAAAAGGGCAGTCTGCTAGCATTACCTTGCTAGGCGGCGAAAAAATCTCGGGCACCTTGAGATACGTTTCTCGCAACTCATCTCTTGCAACTAACACCTTCCCTATTGAAATCGAGATAGCCAATGCGGATCAGATGATTCCTTCGGGCGTGAGTGCTGAAGTGGGGCTTGAGCTTGAAACCAAGATGGCAGTTAAAATCACCCCAGCCATGCTCGCACTAGACGAAGAGGGTAACTTGGGCGTTAAGACCCTTGAGCAGGAAGACGTGATCAAGTTTGTACCTATCCAGATAGTAAAAGCTGAACAAGACGGGGTATGGCTCTCCGGCTTGGGTGACAAGGTAGACATAGTCACCACAGGACAAGGCTTTGTACGTGACGGCGACCGCGTTATCGCTGTACGTCAATAGGGAGCGGTAGTATGTATGCTCTGATAGACGCAGCCCTTTCCCGCTCTCGCACCATTTTGACCCTGCTGGTGATGCTGATCATCGCGGGCGTCGGCACCTATTTAACTATCCCAAAAGAATCTAGCCCAGATATTACCATCCCTATCATCTATGTCTCTGTAGGGCACCAAGGCATCTCACCTTTGGATGCAGAACGACTATTAGTTCGCCCAATTGAGCAGGAGCTTCGCTCTATCGAAGGGGTGAAGAAGATGACCGCGACCGCCTCTGAAGGGCACGGTTCAGTGACACTGGAGTTTGTCGCAGGTTCAGATCTAAACAAGGCGATGACAGATGTGCGTGAGGCGGTCGACCTTGCCAAATCTAAGCTGCCGCAAGATGCTGACGACCCTACGGTTAATGAGGTCACTCTAGCCAGTGAACAGCCGGTATTGTCTGTAGCCTTATACGGTACCGTCCCAGAGCGCACCATAGTGCAAATAGGCCGTCAGCTACAGGATAGACTCGAGGCTTTTAAGCAGATCTTGGAAGTGGATATTGCTGGTGACCGCGAGGATATCGTTGAGGTTATTGTTGACCCACTTTTAATGGAAAGCTACGGCCTAGACCAAGGGGACATCTATAACCTGATTGCTGCTAGCAACCGAGTGGTTGCTGCTGGTTTTGTCGATACCGGCTATGGGCGCTTCTCGGTTAAGGTGCCTTCGGTATTTGCGTCTTTGCAGGATGTGATGGAGCTTCCGGTCAAGGTGGATGGCAAAGAGGTCATCACCTTTGCCGATGTGGCTACTATTCGTCGCTCGTTTAGAGATCCAGAAAGCTTTGCTCGCCTCGACGGTGAGAGTGCAGTAGTACTGGATGTTAAAAAGCGCGCCGGTGAGAACATTATAGAATCGGTAGGCTTAGTTAAAGCTGTTATCGAACGTGCGATGCAGACCGACCAATGGCCAGATAACCTATTGGTTAAATACACTTACGATGACTCTAAAGACGTGGACATGATGCTCACGGACCTACAGAACAACGTGCTTTCTGCGATTATTCTGGTGGTCATCGTTATCATAGCTATCTTGGGTGTACGCACAGCGCTGTTGGTGGGAATCTCGATACCCGGTTCATTCCTTACTGGCTTGTTGGTGCTGTCTGTATTTGGCCTAACCGTCAATATTGTGGTGCTGTTTTCGCTGATCATGGCGGTAGGTATGCTGGTGGATGGCGCTATCGTAGTCACTGAGTTTGCCGACCGGAAGATGCAAGAAGGCGTGCCAAGAGATCAGGCCTATAGAGAAGCGGCTAAGCGAATGGCTTGGCCTATCACCGCCTCCACCGCGACCACGCTTGCCGCCTTCGCACCCTTGTTGTTTTGGCCCGATACCACGGGTGAGTTTATGAAGTATCTGCCACTCACCCTTATTGCTACCTTGAGTGCATCTCTGGTTATGGCGCTTATCTTCGTACCTGTATTGGGCAGTCTGGTGGGTAAACCGCAGTATATGAACCTCAAGACTCAGCGCCGTATGCAGGAGATCCATGAGGGCAATTTTGAAAAAGCCACAGGGATTACTTGGCTCTACTATCACACCTTAGCCATTGCCATAAAGCACCCACTCAAGGTGTTATTGAGTGCAGTTCTAATGGCGTTTGCGGTTGGCTTTGCTACAACAAGGCTGGGCTAGGTGCAGAGTTCTTCCCCGAGGTAGATCCACCGTATTTTAATGTTAAGGCTCGCTCTTATGGCGATCTCTCTATCCAAGAAAAAGATCGCATCATGCGTCAGATAGAAAACGAGATAGTTGGGCATCCAGAGCTTGAGAGTGTCTATACCCGAACCGGTGGCGATGAAGAGATAGGTACGGTCCAAGTGACCCCGGTGGATTGGCAATATCGCCGCCCGGTTAAAGACATTATTGAAGAGCTTCGAGAGCGAACCGATAAATTTGCCGGTGTGGAGATTGAGTACAAATTCCCAGATGCAGGTCCTCCAGTAGAGAATGACTTGGTTATTGAGGTCACTGCGCGCGACCCGTCGCAGATTGATGCAGCGGCTAAGCAGGTGCGTCTGTGGGCAGATGGCAATCCAGCGCTCACCAATATCAGCGATAACTCTAGTAAACCGGGTATTGATTGGACTATCGACGTAAACCGAGCCGATGCCGCAAGATTTGGTGCTGATGCCACGCTAGTGGGCAATACGGTGCAGTTTGTGACCAATGGCTTAACGGTTGGGGATTACCTGCCAGATGATACCGATGATCAGGTAGACATACTGGTTCGTTTCCCTACTGAGAAGCGTGATATTGGGCGCTTCGATGAGCTTAGAGTTAAGACTCACTCCGGTCTGGTGCCAATCACTAACTTTGCGCGTGTTAAACCTGAACCTAAGCAAGATACTATTCATCGCTTAGACGGAAAGCGCATTGTTAATGTGGTGGCGGATATGGCTGAGGGATATAACCTCGCCATCGAGCTTCCAGCTATTCAGAAAGCCTTAGAAGAACTAAACCTGCCAGCAGGTGTTGAGTTCAGCATCAAAGGTCAGAACGAAGAGCAACAAAATTCTTCAGCCTTCTTGCAGTCGGCGTTTATGGCTGCTCTAGCTGTGATGGCACTGATCCTGATCACCCAGTTCAACAGCTTCTATCAGGCATTTCTGATTCTAAGTGCGGTGCTGTTCTCAACCGTGGGTGTCTTCGCTGGTCTTCTGGTCTTCCAGCGACCATTTGGCATCATAATGTCAGGTATTGGTGTGATAGCCTTGGCAGGTATTGTGGTAAACAACAATATTGTACTTATCGATACCTATAATCAGCTTCGTAAGCGTGGTTTGCATAAAGAAGAAGCCATTTTGCGAACTGGTGTTCAGCGTCTTCGTCCTGTACTTCTTACTACCGTCACCACTATCTTAGGTCTAATGCCCATGGTGCTACAGACCAACGTTGATCTGATCAACCAGAAGATAGAGATCGGTGCGCCGAGTACCCAGTGGTGGACTCAGTTGGCAACTGCAATTGCAGGTGGCCTTGCCTTTGCGACCTTGCTGACCTTGGTGCTTACCCCATGCCTACTCATGTTTGGCCGAGATAAGGTGAAGCAGGAGGCAGAAGATACCGTCCCAAAGTCGCTAATGGATAAAGAGCCAGAAAAGGGCGTTGCCTAAAAAAGGAAAAGCACAGCAAATGCTGTGCTTTTTTAATCAATCAACCTTAGCCGTAAGCAAGGTTCGATAACGCTCAAGTTCACCAAGGCGTTTTTCCGCTACCTGCATAAACTCCTTCTTCTTGTTGCCTGTCAAAGATTTAGCCTCTGGAAGTTTTACCGTGCGCGGATTCTTGTGAACACCATTTACCAAGAACTCATAGTGAAGATGAGGTCCAGTAACGCGTCCTGTGCCGCCTAGCGTGCCTATGGTTTGGCCCTGTTTTACCCTTTGACCCCCTTTGACCTTACGCTTTTGTAGGTGCAAGTACTTGGTGATGTAGATATTGCTGTGCTTGATAAACACATAGTTACCGTTGAACTGGTTGTAGCCAGACTTTAGGACTATACCATCACCGGCTGAATAGATAGGCGTGCCAACAGGTGCGGCATAGTCGGTGCCTCGGTGTGCGGTGATCTTGCCCGTTACCGGGTGGCGACGGTTAGGATTGAAATTGGAGGTTACACGGCGAAAATCCACTGGAGAGCGCAAAAAGGCTTTTTTCATCGCTCGGCCTTTTTCGTCGTAGTAGTTACCGCTCTTCTCATCAAGGATCGCCTTGAAGGTGGTGCCTTGGTTGGTAAACTGTGCAGCTAAGATACGCCCTCTGCCAACTCGTTCACCCTCGACAATATTCTCTTCGTACAACACCTTAAAGCTGTCGTTAGGACGAATATCCAAGGCAAAGTCGATATCCCAGCCAAAGATACCAGCCACACTCATGATCTGATTTGGTGTGAGCTTGGCATCGATTGCCGCGTTCCAGAAGCTAGAGGTGATGTTTGCCTCTGCATAGTTGAGCTGCACGTTTATCTGCTTCTTCTCAATACTGGAGATGAAGCCTGATTGTTCGCGTTTTACCACAAAGGTCTCGTAGGCACTCAATCTGCGTCTTATCTGCACTAGTTGATTGTCTGCATCGAAGCCAAAATGAAGTTCATCGTTTGGACGCAGTCGAGATAACTGCTTGTTGATGTCATCGTTGCTGGTAACCAATTGATGAAGCAGGCCAGGGGAGAGACCGATACGCTGAAATAGGACAGCCGCGCTTTCGCCAGAACGCACCTTGTAGTTGGCCCAGCGAGCGACACGGGTTTGATTCTGGCTAGGCTGGCTCTTCAAAAGATCAGCATCAATGGGCAGCGAGTATAGCTTGCCTACCTTGTAGTTGGTCTTCTCATCTCTAAGCTCTCGAGGATCAGGAAGAAGGAACAAGGCTACCAAAATAATGGCAGTAAAAAGGCAAATTAACGCTCGGTGCAAAAGGGGTAAACGTTTAAAAATGGTCAGCATAGCCCGATTCGTTAGATAACTGGGTATAAATAGTGAATTTTCGTATTTGATTAGTCTAACGGCTTTCAAATCTGTTCGCTATTCAAGTACACTGTCAGGATAATTTTTTCCTGATTTTGTGGGAGCATAACATGGCGAATTTGGAAACTGCGCTAGCTGAGATCAAACGCGGCGTAGATGAATTGATTCCAGAAGAAGAATTGATTGCCAAGCTGAAAGAGGATCGCCCTCTACGTATTAAACTGGGTGCCGATCCAACAGCACCAGACATTCACCTTGGTCACACTGTGATCCTAAACAAGCTACGTACTTTCCAAGACCTTGGACATGACGTAACTTTCCTTATCGGTGACTTCACCGGCATGGTAGGTGACCCAACAGGTAAGAACACTACACGTCCACCGCTGACTCGCGAAGACGTACTGCGCAACGCTGAGACCTATAAAGAGCAGGTTTTCAAGATCCTAGATCCGGCAAAGACCAAGATCGCTTTCAACTCTGAGTGGCTGAGCGAGCTAGGTGCTGAAGGCATGATTCGTCTAGCGGCAAACCAGACGGTTGCTCGTATGCTAGAGCGTGACGACTTCAAAAAGCGTTACAACAATGGCCAGCCTATTGCTATCCACGAGTTCATGTATCCACTTCTACAAGGTTACGATTCAGTAGCTATGGAGACTGATGTTGAGCTTGGTGGTACTGACCAGAAGTTCAATCTGCTAATGGGTCGTGAACTGCAAAAAGCCAATGGTCAAAAGCCTCAGGTTGTACTGACTATGCCTCTGCTAGTTGGTCTTGATGGCGAGAAAAAGATGTCTAAGTCAGCCAACAACTACATCGGCGTGACTGACGTACCGACTGAAATGTTCGGTAAGATCATGTCTATCTCTGATGACCTAATGTGGAACTACTTCGAGTGCCTATCTTTCCGTCCTCTAACTGAGATTGAGCAGTTTAAAACTGATATTGCGGAAGGTAAAAACCCACGTGATGTGAAGATCTTGCTAGCGAAAGAGATCATCGCTCGCTTCCACTCTGAAGCAGACGCTGATGCGGCGGAGCAAGAGTTCATCAACCGTTTCCAGAAGGGTGCTATCCAGATGAGATGCCTGAGTTTGAATTCGAAGTAGGTCGCCCTGTAAGCAACCTTCTAAAAGAAGCTGAGCTATGTGCTTCTTCTTCTGAAGCTATGCGCATGGTTAAGCAAGGCGCAGCCAAAATTGATGGCGAGAAGGTAGCAGACAGCAAGTTTGTTCCACAAGCGGGTACTTTTGTATTCCAAGTAGGCAAGCGCAAGTTTGCACGTATTACACTGAAGTAAAACTGTAATATGTAACGCCGTTTTAATGAGCGCCTTTTGGCGCTCTTTTTGTATTTATCCATAAATGGCTTTTTGATATATTACGCGCCGCTGGGCCAATCCAGCAGATTTTGGAGATAACTATGAACACTACCGACCATCCTCCTAGTAGCAAGGGAGAAAAATAACCTCTGTCGGTGTGATTCGTAACGTCTCTGCCAACAGTGGTAGGGAGTCCTTTTCTTATTTCCTCTTCTATTTTTCTCCTTGATATCTAGCCGTAAATAAAACTGAACCTGGCGTTTAGCTGTGGATTTATGCGTTTTATTACGATGGTCGTTACCGTGCTTTCGCACAGCTAATCGGGAGATTCGCCATGACGGTAATGAACACTACTATTGCTCACGATGTGAACTCATTCTCACGTGAGGAGATCTGCGCGGCAACTAGCGCATTTCTACAATATGATGAAAAACAGCAGTTGGCACTGCTTCAAAAAATGCCAATCGAAGAAGCTGTTGGTGTACTAAACCAATGCTCGGTAGCCTATGTGCAGAAGATGATCAGCGAGCTAGAGTTGTGTGGAGAGGATGTGCGTGCACGTCACTTTGCTCATCAGCTTGGTTTTATTCGCTCTGAGGCTGAGCCACATAAGGCTATTTATCAACCAGCGTTTTGGCGCATGTACAACAGCGTATTGGCTGGATTATTGGTTTGGCCTGATGGGGATCGTTTCGGGTCTTATCATTGCAAGCTATGAAGATACTCTCAGCCAGTTGGTTCTGCTTGCCATCTATATGCCGGTGATTGCGGCAGCGGGCGGTAATACAGGTACTCAGTCGGCAACGCTTGTTATTCGAGCCTTGGCTACTGGGGAGCTTAAAAAAGACAGTGGTTATCTGTTCTATGGAAAGAGAGTCGCGTAGCTTTGTGCATCGGCTTTGTTATCGCAGTAGTGATAGTAGGTCGTATCCTGCTATTCAGTGATGGAGTTGGCACAGGTGGTTATAACCTGAATACCATAGCTCTAGCGGTTGCAGTGGCACTGTTTATTCAGATCACTATCTCAACCACGCTAGGTGGTGTACTGCCTATTATTGCGCGAGCATTTAAGCTCGACCCTGCGGTTTTGGTAAGCCCAGTGCTGGCCTCTATCGTAGATATCTCAGGTATGTGGATCTACTTCAGCGTAGTGAATTATTTCTTGGGTATAGCCTAGAAAAGAGTGGCGGGTCTGAGACCCGCTATTTTTTTGTCTGCTGGATGAGTTTGCTGTAGAAGTCTTTCTCAAAGCTGACGATAGGTGCCTCTACACCTTCACGCTTTGGCGGATGGTAATTAGAGACAAACTGCACGAAGGTTTTTTGTATTTTACCTTCGCTGTCCAATGCGTATCCCACCATGTTGTGCGTGCCAAACAGTGAGCCGCTTTTGCCGTGAATATTGCCCTTGATAGGCTCCTTACGCATACTCGGGCGGTATTTAAGAGTGCCGTTTTCACCTGAGGTCGGTAGCAGGGCTATTAGTCCTAACTCTTTGTCATGAGCCTGAATATATTCCATTACCTGCATCATACTTGAGGCTTGAATACGGTTGTTACGTGATAGCCCAGAACCATCTTCTAGAACCGCCGTGCTAAGGTCGATATTGGCTTTCTCATTCAGTATCAGTTTGAGTGCTGCTGTACCGCTCTCAAAGCTCCCTGAAACATCAAACATCTCGTGACCAAGGCGCTTGGTAATTGCGTCCGCGTAAAGATTATTTGAATCTCTAAGCATGGTTTGAAGCAGTTCATCGATTGGGGCCGATTGATGAGAGGCAATAACCTTAGCTCTTCGCTCTGTTTTACCTGCGCGAATCTGGCCCTCAAGTTTGGTGTTCCAAGACTTAAATATCTGCCCTATGATTTTTTCTACGTAAAGCTCTGGCGATTGCAGAGCGAACTTAAGAGGTAGAGGCTTACTACGTTTTTGTAGGCAACCTGAGAGGGTGTATGTGTTATCTGGAGCTGTGGTTAATTCTAAATCACAGAAGCTTTGCTCCTGTTCTTCTTTGGTGAGGCTCTTTACGTTGCCAACGACCTCAATTGGTTGAAACGAAGGCACATAAATACGACTACTCCCATCCTCATTGGTGGAAATAGAGGCTTGAACACAGTTGCCTTCCAAGGATACCGCACTAACCGGGGCAGCATAACAGACCCCAAGCACGTCCCATGGCCAGCCCACACCTCGGGTGTAACCGGTAAAGATAGAATTATCTAAGATAAGGTCACCAGAAAGGGTTTTGCCTTTTAATGGGTGAAGCAGTGCTTCAAGGTCTTTTCTTAAAAGGCTTGGGTCACCACTAAATCTAACAACGTAGTCTTGGTCTTGTTTGAGAAGCTCGGTACTGAATCGAAACTCATTGTTTGGCCACTGCAGTTTGGCTGCCAATGCGGTCACTACCTTGAGTGTACTTGCTGGTGGCATGAGTTGCTCTGCATTGTGAGACTCGATTTCTGAGGTGCCATTTCGTACTAAAATGGACGATGAGCTGCCCTCAGGAAGAAGATCATAAGTGGCGATGGATGCAAAAGCTGAGTGTGTGAGAGCTAAGCTGAGAGTTAGGGAGAGTAGACGACGCATAGTGGTCCTGACAGCGAAGAGATATGTTGCCAGTATAAACAAAAACACCCGCCAAAAGGCAGGTGTTTTTCGATAGAACTTAGGTGGTTATACCATTATAGGTAGTAACGAACACCGATGTTCCACATGTCGTTTTCTTCTTTGTATAGGTCAGAACCTAGGTCAAGCTGGTAGCCTGCAAAAGTAACGAATGATGGAGTAATGTTGTACTCAGCTTGGAAAGCCATTTGGCTGTATACAGTACCGTCTACGATAGACTTGTCGCTGCTCTCAACTGCTTCGTAGTTGATAGACAGGTTTAGGCTGTTAGCAAAAGCGTATGCTGCGATGAATTCGATAGCGTCAGTATCTTTAAGAGCTGTGTCACCACCAACGTTTGCACCAGTGTTGTAGTTTGAAGTGCCGTGCATGTACTCGTTCATAGAGTAAACACCAGCAACGTACAGACCGTTACCGTAAGAACCGTATTTAGCAGAGATTACGTGAGAAGTTGCTTCTTTAGTACCTACTACACCTAGAGTACGGTCACCAGCGTTGTATGCGTAACCAACCATGAAGTCTGCGAAGTTAACGCCAACAGTTACTTGACCACGGTTGTCGAAACCAGTAGTTGAGCTGTCTTGGTAACCTAGACCACCGAATAGAGATAGGTTGTCACCTAGCTCGATGTCGTTGCGGTAAGAAACCATGTTTTCTGCACGGCCAGTACCTAGAGCGTTGTGGTTGTCGTATAGGAAGTCGTTCGCGAATGCGATTGGCATATCAGCGATACCAGCTACGTCGTAGTATGGAGACCATTGAGTACCACCTACAGCACGACCAAATGTGTCGTGAGAAACGCCGATGTAACCTAGACGAGTAGTGAATGAGTTCTCACCGCCGTCAAGAAGGTTAAGTGCCCACTCACCTTTAGCGTCAGCAGTGAAGCCGTTGCCTAGGTCTTGAGTAGCGTTAAAGTTGATACGTGGAGAGTTAGCGATGATGTCTAGAGACTCTGCATCTGAGTTAGAGTTGCCTTTAGCACTTACAGATACGTGACCACCGATAGAGAAAGTTGTGCCGTCGTTGTTGTAAAGCTCAACAGCAGATGCTTGAGTACCGAATGCCGCTGCAGCAACTGCTAGCGCAATGATTTTCTTGTTCATTTCCAAATCCTAAAAGTTTTGTCCATAAATGGGCGTGTTCACTGTGCCCTAAAATTTCCCGAATCCGAATCAGTGAGTCAGGCGCGTTACTAAGTTATTGTTATTCGTAACGTTTAATGCGTAACCAGAATCGTTCCGTTGAAGGATTTTGACCTAGATCAGTAAGGGGTCGGAAGTAAAATGATGTAAAGATATGGAACTTTTTGGATCTAAAGGTTTGTGTAGGTGGCTATATTCAACTATTTCAATAGGTTAGTGGTTGTTATAAAAATCAGTGAATAGTGAGCTGTTTAGTAGTTTTTATAGTTTAGATTAAAAAACACGCAGTTAATCAGTGATTTAGATGTGATTGATGTCACGAAACTGAACTTGGTTGCACAGATGAATTTAGGTGAAAATTTTTACTGTTTTCGATACAATTGAAGCATTCCAATTGAATATTTGCCTATTGAGCACTCCGCTCGATAGGTTTTTTGTTGTCCTAATTTAGCTTGGACATAGAGGTTATTATGCAAAAAGTACCTATGACTGTTCGTGGCGAGCAGAAACTAAAAGAAGAACTCGATCGCTTGCTAAAGCTTCGTCCACAAATTTCTGTGGCTATCGCAGAAGCGCGTGAGCTGGGTGACCTAAAAGAGAACGCTGAGTACCATGCAGCTCGTGAAGAGCAAGGCATCTGTGAAGCACAAATTCGTGATATCGAATACAAGCTATCTGTTGCTCAGGTTATCGATGTAACTAAGATGGATAACACCGGCAAGGTAATCTTCGGTACTACCGTAACCCTTATCGACGTTGATACTGAAGAAGAGTTCAAATACCAAATCGTTGGTGATGATGAGGCTGAAATTAAGCTTGGTCGTATCTCTGTAAGCTCACCAATTGCTCGTGGCCTGATCGGTAAAATGGAAGGCGATGAAGTGACTATCACTACTCCGGGTGGTGTAAAAGACTTCGAAATCGAACAAGTCGAATATATCTAATAGATATCAAAAAGGCTGCATTACGCAGCCTTTTCTCTTCTTACCGTCGCGATTATTTGCGAGGAAGTTCAATCTTGCGATCTTCGGTCTGACGATACAGAACTAGGGTCTTACCAATAGTCTGTACTTTTTCTGCGCCAGTCTCACGAACGATAGCTTCGATGATTAGGTTTTTAGTCTCACGATCTTCTGAAGCAACTTTTACCTTGATCAGTTCATGATGGTCGAGAGCGATTTCGATTTCCGCTAGAACAGCCTCTGTCAATCCATTTGCGCCCATTAGCACAACCGGCTTAAGGTTGTGTGCTAGGCCTTTTAGGTGCTGCTTTTGTTTGGTGCTTAGGTTCATATCGCGGCCAAATTCTTAGTTTAAAGGGTTGAAAAATCCTATTTTAGCTTCATATCTGTATCAAGACTATACCCAAGTGATTTATTAGCCTTTAATAAAGCTATTAGGGATAGAAAAAACACCGATTTCTGGGAATTTAATGAGTAAACAAAAACGATCTGCAAGTTCTGCCGTTGGCTGAAGGAGCATTTTGACGATATCTACGCTAATGAAGCGAGAAAAAAGGGCTATCGCTCTCGCGCCTTCTTTAAGATTGATGAAATTCAAGAGAAAGATAAGCTGATAAAACCGGGTCACACAGTAGTGGACTTGGGCTCTGCACCAGGCGGCTGGTCTCAATACGCAGCAAAAATTGTTGGGGATGAGGGGCAAGTCATAGCCTGCGACATTTTGCCTATGGATTCCATAGCTGGTGTGGCATTCTTGCAGGGTGACTTTCGAGAAGAATCTGTGCTTGATGCACTACTTGAGAGAATCCAACCGGACATGGTTGACGTAGTAATGTCTGACATGGCTCCAAATATGGCAGGCAATTCGTCTGTAGATCAACCAAGAGCAATGTATTTGGTTGAACTTGCCCTCGATATGTGTCGACAAGTTCTAGCACCAAATGGTAGCTTTGTAGTTAAGGTATTCCAAGGCGAAGGCTTCGACCAGTATGTCAAGGAATGCAGAGACATGTTCAAGGTTGTGAAGATACGTAAACCTGACTCATCGCGAGCTCGTTCCCGTGAGGTATACGTTGTTGCAACTGGCTACAAAGGCTAACATTTAACAATCTAGCTACACGTTCTAAACTGTAGTAATCTACCTTTAATTACAATTAGTTATCGAGAGGCTTACACCTTGAGTGACATGGCAAAAAATTTAATCCTGTGGCTAGTTATAGCTGTAGTATTAATGTCCGTATTCCAGAGCTTTGGCCCTGGAGACAGTAACGGAAAAACTGTGGATTACACCACATTCATACAGGAAGTTGGCCAAGGCCAGATTCGTGAAGCAAAAATCAACGATAAAGAAATTGTTTTCTATCGTAGTGATAACTCACGAAATGTGACGTACATGCCTGTGTACGACACCAAGCTGCTTGATGACCTTATCAACCAAAATGTTAAAGTAACAGGTACTCCACCAGAAGAGCAGAGCCTGCTTGGAACCATCTTCATCTCTTGGTTCCCAATGATTCTTCTTATTGGTGTGTGGATTTTCTTTATGCGTCAGATGCAAGGCGGCGGTGGCAAAGGTGCCATGTCGTTCGGTAAATCTAAAGCACGCATGATGAGTGAAGAGCAAATTAAGACTCTATTCTCTGACGTTGCAGGCTGTGACGAAGCAAAAGAGGATGTGAAAGAGCTTGTAGATTATCTTCGCGACCCAAGCCGATTCCAAAAACTAGGCGGTAAGATCCCAACGGGTGTTCTTCTTGTTGGTCCTCCTGGTACAGGTAAAACGCTTCTTGCGAAAGCGATTGCAGGTGAAGCTAAGGTTCCGTTCTTTACTATCTCAGGTTCTGACTTCGTAGAGATGTTCGTTGGTGTGGGTGCGTCACGTGTACGTGACATGTTCGACCAAGCGAAGAAAGCGGCGCCTTGTATCATCTTCATCGATGAGATCGATGCCGTAGGTCGCCAACGTGGCGCTGGTGTTGGTGGTGGTCACGATGAACGTGAACAAACACTTAACCAAATGCTGGTTGAGATGGATGGTTTCGAAGGTAACGAAGGTATCATCGTTATCGCTGCGACTAACCGTCCAGACGTACTTGACCCTGCGCTATTGCGTCCTGGCCGTTTTGACCGTCAGGTTGTAGTTGGACTACCAGACGTTCGTGGTCGTGAGCAGATCCTTAAGGTTCACATGCGTAAAGTACCTTTAGCAGGTGACGTTGAACCTTCTCTGATTGCTCGTGGTACTCCTGGCTTCTCTGGTGCTGACCTTGCTAACCTTGTGAACGAAGCTGCTCTATTTGCCGCTCGCGGTAACAAGCGCAACGTTCTATGGTCGAGTTCGAGCAAGCGAAAGACAAGATCATGATGGGTGCTGAGCGCCGCTCTATGGTAATGACAGACGACATCAAAGAGTCGACGGCATACCACGAAGCAGGCCACGCAATCATTGGTCGTCTAGTGCCTGAGCACGATCCAGTTTATAAGGTATCTATCATTCCTCGTGGCCGTGCCCTTGGTGTGACTATGTACCTACCTGAGCAAGACCGTATCAGCATGAACCGCCAGCACCTAGAGTCTATGGTCTCTAGCCTATACGGTGGTCGTCTAGCGGAAGAGCTAATCTACGGTAAAGATAAGGTTTCTACTGGTGCGTCCAACGATATCGAACGCGCAACCGACATTGCTCGTAAGATGGTTACCCAGTGGGGTTTCTCGGACAAGCTTGGTCCACTTCTATATGCAGAAGAAGAGGGTGAGGTGTTCTTGGGCCGTAGCGTGACTCAGACTAAACACATGTCTGATGATACAGCCAAACTGATCGACGATGAGATTCGCCAAATTATCGACCGCAACTATGCGCGAGCGCGCCAGATCCTTGAAGAAAACATGGATATCATGCACGCAATGAAAGACGCGTTGATGAAGTACGAAACCATTGATGCTGGTCAGATTGACGACCTAATGGAACGTAAAGAAGTTATTCGTGAACCAGCGGGTTGGGGCGAAGTAAGTAAGCCAGTTGAGCAGCCAGAAGAGGCGCCAAAGGCCGAAGCTAAGCCAGATGCAGAGGCTGAGAAGCAGGCCGATGCTGAACCTGCGAAATCAGAGTCTGCAGATAAAGAATCTGAATAATCCGTCGTAAATTAAAAACCCCGAGCTCGCTCGGGGTTTTTCCGTATATTCCCTTCAAAACTATGATACTGACCAATAACTCTAAAATTCTGGACCTATCCACACCTCAGGTGATGGGTATCCTTAACGTGACTCCAGATTCCTTTTCTGATGGCGGTAAGTTTAATCGTATCGATGCGGCTATTGAGCATGCCAAGCAGATGATTGCCCATGGTGCGACCATTATCGATATCGGTGGTGAGTCTACGCGTCCGGGAGCCCCAGATGTGGCTCTAGAAGAAGAGCTCGAACGTGTGATTCCAGTTATCAAGGCGCTGCGCGCGGTTTCGGATGTTTGGATTTCTATCGATACCAGTAAAGCTGAGGTAATGAAGCAGGCAGCAGAAGCAGGTGCAGATATCATTAACGATGTTCGAGCCTTGCAAGAACCCAATGCGCTTCAAGTAGCTGCTAATACAGGACTTCCTGTTTGCTTAATGCATATGCAAGGACAACCTCGCACTATGCAGAGCAATCCTCAATATGATGACTTACTGGAAGATGTGGGTGAGTTTCTGGAGCAGCGCATTCAAGCTTGTGCTGAGGTAGGCATCGATAAGAGTAAGTTGATTCTAGATCCAGGCTTTGGTTTTGGGAAGACGCTGGAGCATAACTATCAGCTTCTACAGCAGCTAGAAAAATTCCATCAATTTGGGCTACCTATCTTGGCAGGTATGTCGCGCAAATCTATGATTTTTAAGTTGCTTGATAAGACTCCGGCTGAAACCTTGGCGGGTAGTATTACCTGCGCGGTAATTGCAGCGCAAAAGGGCGCACAGATAATTCGTGTTCATGACGTTGAACAAACAGTGGATGCAGTGAAGATCGTAAACTTCATGCACAAATTACAATAAAAACTAGGTATTAATTATGTCGAAGAGACGTTATTTTGGCACCGATGGTGTCCGTGGCAAGGTGGGTCAATACCCAATCACTCCTGACTTCGTACTCAAGCTAGGTTGGGCGGCTGGTCGCGTTTTGGCTAAGCAAGGCACCAAGAAAGTTATTATTGGTAAAGATACTCGTATCTCTGGCTATATGCTTGAGTCTGCCCTTGAAGCCGGTCTTGCGGCAGCTGGCCTAAAGGCGACTTTTACGGGGCCTATGCCAACCCCGGCTGTTGCGTATCTAACCCAAACCTTCCGTGCAGAGGCAGGCATCGTTATTTCTGCTTCGCACAACCCATACTACGACAATGGTATTAAGTTCTTCTCATCTGAGGGTACTAAGCTTCCTGATGACATTGAACTGGCTATCGAAGCTGAGCTTGATAAAGACATCGAGTGTGTAGAATCGGCAATGCTTGGTAAGGCATCTCGTCTAAATGATGCTGCGGGTCGTTATATCGAATTCTGTAAGAGCACCTTCCACACCACGAGAGCCTAGCTTCTCTAAAGATCGTTGTGGACTGTGCACACGGCGCAACTTATCACATCGCTCCTAGCGTATTTAAAGAGCTTGGTGCAGAGCTAGTGCTCATGGGTTGTGAGCCTGACGGTCTCAACATCAACAAAGAAGTCGGTGCTACCGATGTTCGCGCTCTACAACAGCGTGTTGTTGAAGAGAAAGCGGACTTAGGCCTAGCATTTGATGGTGACGGAGACCGTATCATCATGGTTGACCATAAGGGCAACAAGGTAGACGGCGACCAGATCGCTTATATCATTGCTCGTGATGCTCTGCGTCGTGGTGAACTAAAAGGTGGTGTTGTTGGTACTTTGATGACCAACCTAGGTATGGAAAATGGCCTTAAGCAACTGGGTATTCCGTTCTCTCGTGCCGCCGTTGGTGACCGCTATGTAATGGAGCAACTGGTTGAGAAGGCTGGAAGATCGGTGCTGAAAACTCAGGCCACGTTATCCTACTTGATAAGGTAACTACTGGTGACGCTATCGTTGCTGCGCTTCAGGTGCTAGCTTCTATCGTGGGTAGCGGTATGAGCCTGTTCGACCTATCTCAAGGCATGACGCTTTATCCGCAAGAGTTGGTAAATGTTCGCTTTAGTGGCGATACTAACCCAATGGAGCTGGATATTGTTAAGCAGGCAGTTATTGATGCTGAGACAGAACTTGCTGATAAAGGTCGCGTACTTCTGCGTAAGTCAGGTACAGAACCTCTTATCCGAGTCATGGTAGAGGGCGAAGATGGCGAGCTAGTGCTAGCTTGGCGAATCGAATCGCCGATGTGGTTAAAGAAAAACTGCTAAAACAAAAAATGGTCACCTAGGTGACCATTTTTTATATCTAAATTTGGCTAGCTATTACTTAAGCATAGCTTCGTTGCCGTTCTCGCGGATGTGCTTAAGGATACCCTTAACGCCACGTGCGCTTGAACCAACTACGTTACCTGATTTCAGGTAATCAGTACCGCCAGCAAAGTCAGTTAGGATAGCGCCAGCTTCACGAGCGATCAGCTCACCTGCAGCGATGTCCCATGGCTTAAGACCAAGCTCGAAGAAACCGTCAACACGGTTAGCCGCTAGGTAGCATAGGTCAAGAGCAGCAGAGCCAGTACGACGGAAGTCAGATACGTCATTAAACAGTGAGCTCATGATCTTGAAGTAAGATTCTGAGTGTTGTTTTTGCTTGTATGGGAAGCCCGTTGCTAGCACAGTACCTTGAAGGTCTTTAAGCTGCTTAACACGGATACGAGAGTTGTTTAGTTGAGCGCCAGCACCGCGTTGTGCAGTGAATAGCTCGTTTAGCATTGGGTCATAAACACACGCAACCTCAGTTTTACCGTTGATACGAACTGCGATTGATACAGAAAAGTGTGGAAGACCTTTAGCGAAGTTAGTGGTGCCATCCAGTGGGTCAATGATCCATTGTACAGCGTCATCTTTACCTTGTTGAAGGCCAGACTCTTCTGCAATGATGCTGTGATCAGGATAAGAAGCCTTGATTGTTTCGATGATCAAATATTCTGCTTCTTTATCTACGTTGGTCACTAGATCGTTAGTGCCTTTTAGAGATGTTTCGATTTTGTCAGCGTTTTCTAGAGATTTAGCAATATGATTGCCTGCTTTTCGTGCAGCACGAATAGCAATATTCAGCATAGGATGCATATTTATATACCCAACGGATGTTAAAGAACTAAAGCGGGGCGGAGTATAAGCAAGAATTCCGCAAAAGGGAAGTGGTTATTTTTTGCCCGAATGAATTTCATTGCTCCATGGAGTATTTAGCGGTCACTTGTGCATTTCGATTATGCTAACATTCCTTCGATTTCAAAGTTCAAGGAAACCAAGATGCTAAACCAAGTCAAAGTCGTACTTGTTGGAACCTCTCACCCAGGAAATATTTGCTCAGCAGCGCGGGCTATGAAGGTGATGGGCATAAAACAACTAGTGTTAGTCGCGCCTCAATGTGAGGTGGATGAGCAGAGTATGGCATTGGCAGCAGGGGCAGATGATGTAGTAAAGAATGCCCAGGTGTTCGAAAACCTTGAACAAGCAGTAGCTGATTGTGCATTAGTGGTAGGTTCAAGTGCCCGCTCACGCACCCTAGACTGGCCTATGCTCGCGCCAAGAGAGTGCGGCGTTAAGTTTGTTCAAGAAGGGCAGGATGCACCCGTAGCGTTAGTATTCGGTCGCGAGCGCACCGGTCTTACCAATGAAGAGCTTCAGATCTGCCAGTATCATGTTTGTATTCCTGCGAACCCTGAATACAGCTCACTAAACCTAGCGATGGCGGTACAAACCCTTACCTATGAAATCCGTATGGCCTTTCTTGAGCATCAACAAGCAGCCTACCCAGAGCAAGCTCAGCCAGAGTACGCTAGACACGGCGAACTACAAATGTTTTACGAGCACCTTGAAAAGGTACTGCTCGATACCCAGTTTATCTCTGAGGACAAACCTACTCAGGTTATGAATAAGCTAAAACGCCTGTTCAGTCGTGCGCGTCCAGAGGCGCAAGAGCTGAATATCCTTAGGGGTGTTTTGAGCTCGGTTCAGAAGTCGATTGCGGACAAAAAATAACCATGCCAGCAAAATGGTTAAATACCTGAGTAAATTAGTCAAATAAATACTTGACCGTTTTTGTCGGGTATGGGAGACTTCCCGTATTCAGTAAATCGGAAAGAGTGTGATATGAAGCTTACATCTAAAGGAAGATATGCCGTAACAGCCATGCTTGATGTAGCATTGCATTCTCAGCACGGCCCAGTTCCGCTAGCGGACATTTCGGAGCGTCAGGGTATATCTCTTTCCTATTTGGAACAACTGTTTTCCAAGCTACGTAAAGCTGGTCTAGTGGCGAGTGTACGTGGTCCAGGTGGTGGTTATAACCTAGGCAAAACCGCGGAAACCATCGCTATCGGCACCATCATTTCAGCCGTAGATGAGTCAGTAGAAGCGACTCGCTGCAATGGGAAAGCAGATTGTCAGGGAGGCGCTAGGTGTTTAACGCACACCCTATGGCGTGACTTAAGCTCTCGCATTAGTGATTTTTTAAACAACATCACCCTTGGTGAGTTGATGTTGGATAACGAAGTTCTCGAAATTTCAGGACGTCAAGATATGGAGTTGGCAGCGAACCACGCGGTTCCGTCTATCTCTGAAACTATTGGTATCAACGTCCGCTCATAGAGCAACAGTTTTACTTGGAGTAAATATGAAACTGCCTATTTATTTAGACTATTCTGCAACCTGCCCAGTTGATGAGCGCGTTGCGCAGAAGATGGTCCAGTTTATGACTATGGATGGTACTTTCGGTAACCCTGCATCTCGCTCGCACCGTTTTGGTTGGCAAGCAGAGGAAGCTGTGGATACGGCTCGTGAGCAGATTGCTGACCTTCTAAACGCAGACCCACGTGAGATCGTATTCACATCGGGTGCAACTGAATCTGATAACCTTGCTATCAAAGGTGCTGCAAACTTCTACTCGAAGAAAGGCAAGCACATCATCACTAGCAAAACTGAGCATAAAGCCGTTCTTGACCCATGTCGTCAACTAGAGCGTGAAGGCTTCGAAGTAACTTACCTAGAGCCAGAAGCAAACGGCATCATTGACCTAAACAAGCTTAAAGACGCAATGCGTGAAGACACTGTGCTGGTATCTATCATGCACGTGAACAACGAAATCGGCGTTATTCAAGATATCAACTCGATCGGCGAACTATGCCGTGAGCGTAAGATCGTATTCCATGTGGATGCGGCTCAATCAGCGGGCAAGCTGCCGATCGACGTACAAGAAACTAAGGTTGATCTTATTTCATTGTCTGCGCACAAGGCGTATGGTCCTAAGGGTATTGGCGCACTTTACGTTCGTCGTAAGCCTCGTATCCGTCTTGAAGCACAGATGCACGGTGGTGGTCATGAGCGTGGTTTCCGCTCTGGTACGCTTCCAACTCACCAAATCGTGGGTATGGGTGAAGCATTCCGTGTTGCTAAAGAAGACATGGAAAAAGATTACCAGCACGCACTTAGCCTGCGTAACCGTCTTCTAGACCAGATTAAAGATCTAGAAGAAGTAACAATTAACGGTGATCTTGAGCAGCGTGTACCGCACAACCTAAACGTGAGCTTTGCTTTCGTTGAGGGCGAATCGCTACTTATGTCACTAAAAGACCTAGCGGTATCTTCGGGTTCGGCATGTACTTCAGCAAGCTTGAGCCATCTTATGTACTGCGTGCTTTAGGTCTTAACGATGAACTAGCACACAGCTCGGTTCGCTTCTCATTCGGTCGTTACACCACTGAAGAAGAAGTTGATTATGCAGCGGCACAAATCCGCGAAGCAGTGACCAAACTACGTGATATGTCTCCGCTTTGGGACATGTTTAAAGAAGGGATTGATCTGGACACCGTTGAGTGGGCACATCATTAATTCCAAGGAAGTTGAGGATTAGAGGAATTTATTATGGCTTACAGTGAAAAAGTAATTGATCATTACGAGAATCCACGCAACGTTGGGTCGTTCGACAAAGAAGATCCAAACGTAGGTAGTGGTATGGTAGGCGCACCAGCATGTGGTGACGTTATGAAGCTTCAAATCAAGGTGACTCCAGAAGGCATCATCGAAGATGCGAAGTTCAAGACCTATGGTTGCGGTAGTGCTATCGCATCTAGCTCACTAGTAACGGAGTGGGTTAAAGGTAAGACTGTAGACGAAGCTGCTGCGATCAAGAACGCTGAGATTGCGGAAGAGCTAGAGCTACCACCAGTGAAGATCCACTGTTCAATCCTTGCAGAAGACGCTATTA
Organism: Vibrio ishigakensis; assembly: GCA_000830475.1. GTDB lineage: Bacteria > Pseudomonadota > Gammaproteobacteria > Enterobacterales > Vibrionaceae > Vibrio > Vibrio ishigakensis_A. Next base: position 97,063 of record BBSC01000001.1, read on the forward strand.
AAGCAGCTGTATCGGATTACAAAAAGAAACATCAAGAGTAATAGTTGGGGAGTTCGCTCCCCAGTTTCAGGAAAATAAGGTTGTAGTATGGCCATCACAATGACACAAACCGCAGCAGACCGCGTGCAAGCATTCATGGACAGTCGAGGCAAAGGTATCGGCTTACGTCTAGGAGTGAAGACCACGGGATGTTCGGGCATGGCTTATGTGCTTGAATTCGTTGATGAACTAAACGAAGAAGACAGTGTATTTGAGCATAAAGGCGTGAAAGTGATAATCGATGCCAAGAGCCTAGTTTATCTTGATGGTACTGAGCTTGATTATGTGAAAGAAGGACTTAACGAAGGATTTGAGTTCAACAACCCTAACGCTAAGGGCGAATGTGGTTGTGGCGAGAGCTTCAACGTTTAATCCGAGTTAAGCAGGGGAATTTATTCCCCCTTCTTTTGTATCTCGATGCAGAGAAACCAGATGAATCATTTTGAACTTTTTGGGCTACCAACGCAGTTTGAGCTGGATGGTAGCCTTCTTTCTTCTCAGTTTCGCGAACTTCAACGTCGTTTTCATCCAGACAACTTCGCGACAGCTTCTGAGCGTGATCGCCTGATGGCCGTGCAAAAAGCTGCCACCATCAATGATGCCTATCAGGTGTTGAAGAATCCCATCACTCGCGCAGAGTATCTGCTTGCAGAAAACGGTGTAGATATCCGCGCTGAGCAACAGACGCTGCAAGACCCTATGTTCTTGATGCAGCAGATGGAGTTACGTGAAGAACTTGAAGATATCGGTACTAGCAGTGATGCAGAAGAGCAGCTGTTTGATTTTTCGAGCAAAGTATCGAAAATGCATAAAGAGCAACTAAAGCTTGTACAGCAACAGCTTCAAGATCTAACTTGGGATCAGGCTGCAGATAGCGTTAGAAAGCTGAAATTTATTGAAAAACTAAATGTAGAGATTGAACGACTCGAAGACCGCTTGTTGGGCTAGTCGTTTAGTAAAAGGAAGCACATGCCATTACTTCAAATTGCAGAGCCAGGTCAAAGCTCTGCCCCTCATGAGCATAGACTTGCTGCAGGTATCGATCTAGGTACTACAAATTCATTGGTCGCTAGCGTACGCAGTGGAGAAGCCTCGACCTTGCTTGATGAAAGTGGTCGTGCGATTCTGCCTTCAGCGGTTCATTATCAAGCCGACGAAATCACCGTGGGTCACAAGGCTCTAGCTTCAGCCGAGTCAGATCCTGTTAACTCTATTATCTCGGTGAAGCGTCTACTTGGTCGCTCAGCAACTGACGTACAGCAACGATTCCCGAATCTGCCGTATGACTTGCAGATCAGCGAGAACGGCTTACCCCTTCTTCGTACCGCTCAAGGTGATAAGAACCCAATCGAGGTTTCTTCTGACATTCTGAAGTCATTGGCAAAACGAGCTGAAGATACTTTGGGGGGCGAACTGACTGGTGTGGTTATCACGGTTCCTGCTTACTTCGACGATGCTCAGCGTGCTGGCACCAAAGATGCGGCTAAGCTGGCAGGTTTAAATGTATTGCGTCTTCTAAATGAACCAACCGCTGCAGCAATCGCCTATGGCCTAGATTCAGGTCAAGAGGGCGTAATTGCGGTATATGATCTTGGTGGTGGTACTTTTGATATTTCAATCCTGCGTCTGTCACGCGGCGTGTTCGAGGTGCTATCAACCGGTGGTGACTCGTCGCTAGGTGGCGATGATTTTGACCACCTTTTGGCTGAGCACCTACAAAGTGAGATGGGACTTGAAACCCTGACTCCACAGCAAACTCGAGCTCTGCTTAACGCCGCTACTCAAGCGAAAATTGATTTATCTAATCAAGACGTCGCTGAAGTATCTGTACTTGATTGGACTGGCAGTGTAACTCGCGATCAGTTTGAAGAGCTGATTCGCCCGCTAGTTAAGCGCACTTTGATGTCTTGTCGTCGCGCTGTAAAAGATGCGGGTATCGATAACGATGAAGTGCTTGAAGTAGTTATGGTTGGCGGTTCAACCCGTACACCTTTAGTTCGCGAAATGGTGGGTGACTTCTTTGGTCGCACTCCACTAACTAGCATTAACCCAGATGAAGTTGTCGCTATTGGTGCAGCTATTCAGGCGGATATCCTAGCGGGTAACAAGCCTGATTCAGAGATGCTACTACTTGATGTGATTCCACTTTCCCTTGGTATCGAAACCATGGGTGGTTTGGTTGAGAAGATCATCCCGCGTAACACCACAATTCCGGTGGCCCGTGCGCAAGAGTTTACTACCTTTAAGGATGGTCAAACGGCCATGACTGTGCACGTAGTGCAAGGCGAGCGTGAGATGGTCGATGACGGTCGCTCTCTAGCTAAGTTTGCTCTGAAAGGTATTCCGCCAATGGCTGCAGGTGCTGCGCACATTCGTGTGACCTATCAGGTGGATGCCGATGGTCTACTGTCAGTAACGGCAATGGAGAAGAGCACTGGCGTTAATGCCGAGATCCAGGTTAAACCATCTTATGGTCTTAGCGATGACGAAGTGGCGAACATGCTAAAAGAGTCTATGACTCATGCCAAAGAAGATATGCAGGCTCGTGCGCTAGCCGAGCAACGCGTAGAAGCTGACCGAGTAATCGAAGGCCTGATTGCCGCTATGCAGCAAGATGGTGACGAGCTTCTTTCTGAAAAAGAGCGCGCTGAGCTACTTAAAGCTATCGAGCAATTGATCGAGCTTCGCAATGGTCAAGATGCAGACGCTATTGAAGAGGGCATCAAGCAAGCGGACAACGCGAGCCAAGAGTTTGCCTCTCGCCGTATGGACAAATCGATTCGTCAGGCTCTGTCTGGTCAATCAGTAGATGATATTTAGAGAAAAAGAAAATGCCTAAGATTGTTGTATTGCCACATGAAGAGTTGTGCCCAGAGGGTGCGGTACTTGAAGCTGAAACCGGCGAGAGCGTACTAGATGTAGCTCTAAAAAACGGTATCGGTATCGAGCATGCGTGTGAGAAGTCCTGTGCATGTACTACTTGCCATGTCATTATCCGTGAAGGCTTTGATTCACTTGAAGAGAGTGAAGAGCTAGAAGACGATATGCTAGATAAAGCGTGGGGCTTGGAACCAGAGTCTCGCCTAGGTTGTCAGGCTATGGTAGCTGACGAAGACCTAGTGGTAGAGATCCCTAAATACACGCTGAACCACGCTTCAGAAGACCACTAAACGAGGAAGTAGAGTCATGAAATGGATTGATAGTCGTGACATAGCCATTGAGCTGAGTGAGCAGTTTCCAGAGGTAGACCCGAAGACGGTTCGCTTTACGGATCTGCGTGATTGGGTAATGAATCTAGAAGAGTTCGAGGATGACCCAAACCACTGCAATGAGAAAATTCTCGAGGCTATTATTCTGTGTTGGATGGACGAAGCAGACTAATTGTTAGTGAGTTAACAGTTATTTAATAAAAATCGGGCTTTCATGCCCGATTTTTATGTTTTTGAAAACTAGTCTAGGCATAATGATTTAATTGATCATAATGGGTTAACCCCCTTGGAGCCTCGGCTCCACATAATTATAAAAGTAGAAGGCAAGGAGAAGTCATGTCTACAATGCAAGTTAAATTGTCTACCGAGCAAGCCGCTGCCCACTGGGGCGCAAATGCGATTCTTTCTTTTGATGGTGAGAGCGCAACCATTCATATCGGTAAAGGCCACGATCAAGGCGCAATTCAAAAAGCCGGGCGCAAGCTAGACGCTCAAGGTATCAAGCAAACATCATTAGTTGGCGAGGGCTGGGGTCTAGAAGAGATCTGGTCTTTCCAACAAGGCTATCGTAACGCCAAGAAAAACAACCAGCTTGAGTGGCAAGCACTAGCAGAAGCTGACCAAGTTGAACTTGAAGGCCGCATCAAGGTTGCTAACTGGACTCGCGACATCATCAACAAGAGCGCAGAAGAAGTAGCACCGCGTCAACTAGCGACTATGGCCGGTGAATTCATCAAATCACTAGCACCGGATCACGTGACTTATCGCATCGTAAAAGATAAAGATCTACTGACCGAAGGTTGGGAAGGTATCTATGCTGTAGGTCGCGGCTCTGAGCGCACTTCAGCTATGCTACAACTGGATTTCAACCCAACCGGCGATCCTGAAGCACCGGTAATGGCGTGCCTAGTTGGTAAAGGTATCACCTTTGACTCAGGCGGTTACAGTATCAAGCATCTGGCTTTATGACTGCAATGAAAGCGGACATGGGCGGTGCAGGAACCATCACTGGCGGTCTTGGTCTGTCTATCATTCGTGGTCTTGATAAGCGCGTGAAGCTGATTCTTTGTTGTGCAGAGAATATGATCTCGGGTCGTGCACTTAAGCTTGGCGACATCATCACCTATAAGAATGGTAAGACGGTTGAGATCATGAATACCGACGCTGAGGGCCGATTAGTCCTAGCGGATGGCTTGATCTAGCTAGCGAACAAAACCCTGAACTTATCATCGACTGCGCAACTCTAACCGGTGCAGCTAAGAATGCGCTTGGCAACGACTACCATGCGTTGTTTAGCTTCGATGATGCTCTAGCAGAGCAAGCGCTTGCTTGTGCTCAGGAAGAGCGTGAAGGTCTATGGCAACTGCCATTAGCTGACTTCCACCGCGGTATGCTGCCATCAAACTTTGCTGATCTATCTAACATCAGCACAGGCGACTATGTACCAGGTGCATCAACGGCTGCGGCTTTCTTGTCTTACTTCGTTGAAGATTACAAGCAAGGCTGGCTGCACTTTGACTGCGCGGCAACCTATCGTAAGTCTGCAAATGACAAATGGTCAGCAGGCGGTACAGGTACTGGTATCCGCACTCTAGCTAACCTATTGGTTAGCCAATAATAAATAGATTCGATTGTGATCATGGGCTCGCTCTTGAGCCCATATTTGGAAGCCTGATTTGGCAAAACCAAGACAATAATAAAAACGCGATAAGGAAATAAAATGGCGATAGAAAGAACATTTTCCATCATTAAGCCCGACGCTGTAAAACGTAACCTAATTGGCGCTATCTACCAACGCATTGAAGCGGCTGGATTGCGCGTAGTAGGTGCAAAGATGGTGCACCTAAATGAAGAGCAGGCGAGTGGCTTCTATGCGGAGCATGAAGGTAAGCTTTCTTCGAGGCCCTTAAAGAATTTATGACCTCTGGCCCTATCATGGTTCAGGTACTAGAAGGTGAAGATGCTATCACTCGCTACCGTGAGTTGATGGGTAAAACTAACCCAGAAGAAGCCGCTTGCGGAACTATCCGTGCAGACTATGCTTTGAGCATGCGTCACAACTCAGTACACGGCTCAGATAGCCCAGCGTCTGCAGCGCGTGAGATCGAGTTCTTCTTCCCACCTTCAGAGGTGCACGCAAGACCATAACCCTAGGTTTTGTATGGAGAATCATCAGCTCAGGCTGGGATTTTTATGCCTGAAACATAAGATCGCGATCACATATCGCTTGTTGTAATTGCACAAAGGCTGTACAATTCGCGCCCCAAGATTTGTTGTTTGTCGTTGAGAGGCACCATGACCAAAGCAAAAGTTAACCTACTTGATTTTGACCGCCAAGGGCTACGCAAGTACTTTGCCGATGAGCTAGGCGAGAAAGCGTTTCGCGCCGATCAAGTAATGAAGTGGATGTATCACTTTGGTTGTGATGACTTCGAGAAAATGACTAACCTAAACAAGAAGTTGCGCGAGAAACTGCAACGTCTTACCGAGATCCGTGCACCTTATGTTTCTGAGGCGCAGTATTCAAATGATGGCACCATCAAGTGGGCGATGCGTGTTGGTGATCAAGACGTTGAAACCGTGTACATCCCAGATGGTGACCGTGCGACCCTATGTGTTTCCTCTCAAGTAGGGTGTGCACTGGAATGTAAATTCTGTTCAACGGCTCAGCAAGGCTTTAACCGTAACCTACGCGTTTCGGAAATCGTAGGGCAGATCTGGCGTGCATCTCGCGAGATCGGTCTTGAGAAAGAGACAGGTCGTCGTCCAATTACCAACGTGGTAATGATGGGTATGGGTGAGCCACTGCTTAATATGAAGAACCTGATGCCGTCTCTTGAGATCATGCTTGATGATCTTGGCTTTGGTCTATCAAAGCGTCGTGTGACAGTATCTACGTCGGGCGTAGTATCAGGTCTTGATCAGATGACTGACAATATCGATGTTGCGCTAGCTATTTCTCTACATGCACCTACTGATGAATTGCGCAGCCAGATTATGCCAATTAACGATCGCTGGGATATCGAAGAGTTCCTAGCTTCTGTGCGTCGCTATATTGCATCTTCGAATGCAAACCGCGGTAAGGTAACTGTCGAGTATATCCTGCTAGACCATGTAAACGATGATATGGAGCATGCGAGACAACTCGCAGAACTGCTGAAAGATACCCCAGCGAAGATCAATTTGATTCCATTTAACCCATATCCTGGTTCACCTTATAAGAAGCCAAGTAACTCACGTATTGACCGCTTCATGAAGACATTGATGCAATACGACTACACTGTGACGGTACGTAAGACTCGTGGTGATGATATCGATGCGGCTTGTGGTCAACTAGTAGGCGATGTTATCGACCGTACCAAGCGTACTCAAAAAGCTCGCTCTGAAGAGAGTGTACAGGGTGATATTCCAGTAAAAACTCTATAAAACGAGTTTCATAAACGAGTGTGGGTTCTTTGGCGCAACGCCGGAGAACCCTATGTTTAAAGCATCGATCACACTTTTTTTCCTCAGTCTCTGCTTAGGCTGTGTTACAGTGAAAAGAGCAGATGGGAAAGCGAAATTTGACCCCCTCTTAGCTGCCGACGCACGTATCGAACTGGGTTTGAGCTACCTCAAAGCGAACGATACTGTCAGGGCAAAGCAAAATTTAGATCTCGCACTTCAATATACGCCGAAATATGTTCGTGCCGCGTCTGCAATAGCCTATTATTATCAACAAGTTTCAGAGACTAACCAGGCTGAAGATTGGTATCAAAGAGCACTAAGACTCTCACCCTATGATGGCAATCTACTAAATGATTTTGGCGTCTTTTTATGTCGTCAGCATCGCTACTCCGAGGCGTTGCAACAATTTGATAAAGCGATACACCTAGATGCTATAGCCAGGTTGCAGCGAGTTATGAAAACTCCGGCCTCTGCGCATTGAAAATGGAGCAGTGGCAAAGGCAGAGGCATTTTTTATTAAGTCTTTGCAGCATCAACCAAACCGTTATCGCAGTGATATTGAGCTTGTTAAGTTGGCCATTCGTTTTGGTCATTTAGAGCAAGCAAAACAGAGACTAGACAGAATTCAAATTCGAGTCGGAATGACCGCAGAGATTGAACAGCTAAGGCAGACATTAACTGCCCTGCAAACGTAGTTCAGCTGCCCCTTCGGACTTCAGAAAAAGTTTTAGAGAAAATGAGCACAGATTCGACTAATACAGATACAGCAAGCACTTCAGAAAATCCTACCCCTATGCTCGGCGAGATGCTTCGAGTTAAGCGTGACTCGTTAGGCCTCAGCGTTCGAGAGGTGGCCGATAGACTGCGTCTTCGCGTTGCCATCATCGAGAGCATTGAAGCTAACGATTTTCAAATAGGTCAGGTTCATACCTTCACTCGTGGTTACATTCGCTCTTATGCCAAGCTGGTGGGAGTGGATGAGAAGTCAGTATTGGACGCATTCGATAGCTTAGGCGTGGGCAAGAGCGCAGAGCAAGATATGCAGAGCTTTTCTCAAGGTACTCAGAAGAAGAAGCATGATAACAATATCATGAAGCTCACTTGGGGCATCTTTGTGGTTATTGTGGGTATCTCTGCTGTTTGGTGGTATCAGAACGAGCAAAACGTGGATACCGTTGTAGCAGAAGCGGCTCCTCAGGTTGAAGAGTTTGATCCTGCCAGTATAGAACCAGAATTAGCCGAACAAGCTGAGTTACTAGACCAGCAAGAAGCCGTAGAAGCGTCAAATGCAGTGGTATCTGAACTAGAGTCTGTGGCATCAGGCGCTGGGGTTGCAAACCAAGAGCCTACAATTGAATCTGAAGTAGCAGAACAAGAGTCGCAAGCAACCGAGACACCAGTACAGCTTCCAGCAGAAATTCCGCCTGCAATCTCGATGAGCTTCAGCGCTGATTGCTGGATTCAAATCCAAGATGTGAATGGCAAAACCCTATCTACTGGGGTAATGAAAGCAGGTCGAACACTGGAACTTGAAGGGCAGGGGCCATTTAAGTTCGTAGTTGGTGCTCCTGAGGCCGCTTCTCTGTCAATTTCGGGTGAACCTTCGACCTTTCTGGGTATACTGCGGGCAAAGTTGCACGTTTCACTGCAGAGTAATTATGCATCAGGAATCTCCTATTAAGCGTCGTCCTTCGACGCGTATCTACGTTGGTGATGTTCCGGTCGGCGATGGTGCGCCGATCGCTGTTCAGTCAATGACAAATACCCGTACCACGGATGTTGACGCAACCGTGGCTCAGATCCGCGCGCTTGAGAAAGTTGGTGCGGACATTGTTCGTGTATCTGTGCCTACCATGGACGCTGCTGAAGCGTTCAAGCAGATCAAACAGCAGGTGAATGTACCTCTAGTTGCTGACATCCATTTCGATTACCGCATCGCGCTAAAAGTGGCGGAATACGGTGTGGACTGTCTGCGTATTAACCCAGGTAACATAGGTAAAGAAGACCGCATCCGCGCTGTGGTAGATTGCGCTCGTGACAAGAACATTCCGATCCGTATCGGCGTAAACGGTGGTTCTCTTGAGAAAGATATCCAAGAGAAGTACGGTGAGCCGACGGCCGCTGCTCTGGTTGAGTCAGCGATGCGTCACGTAGATATCCTAGATCGTCTTAACTTTGATCAGTTTAAGGTGAGTGTGAAGGCATCAGATGTATTCCTTGCAGTGGATTCATATCGCTTACTAGCAAATAAGATCGATCAACCTCTACACCTAGGTATTACTGAAGCGGGCGGTGCTCGCGCTGGTGCAGTTAAGTCATCTGTAGGCCTAGGCATGCTTCTCGCTGAAGGTATCGGCGATACATTACGTATTTCACTAGCTGCAAATCCAGTGGAAGAGGTAAAGGTAGGTTTCGATATCCTGAAGTCTCTGCGTATTCGTTCTCGTGGCATCAACTTTATTGCATGCCCAACCTGCTCACGTCAGGAGTTTGACGTTATCGGCACGGTTAACGCACTAGAAGAGCGTCTTGAAGACATCATCACCCCTATGGATGTGTCTATCATCGGTTGTGTAGTAAACGGACCAGGTGAAGCGGAAGTCTCACATATGGGCGTTGCTGGTGGTAATAAGAAGAGTGCCTTCTACCTTGACGGTAAGCGTCAAAAAGAGCGATTCGACAACGAGCAGATGATTGACCAACTGGAAGCTAAGATTCGTGCTAAAGCGAGTCAGTTGGATCCTGCACAGCGAATCGACATCAACGATATTCAAGAATAATAGTCTCAGAGCATAAGCTCTGACTCGATACGGTAATTTATAGTGGCTAAAACTATTCAAGCAATCCGAGGCATGAACGACTGCCTCCCAACTCAGTCTCCACTTTGGCAGAAGGTGGAATCTACGGTTAAACGTGTTGTAAGCGCATACGGTTACAGTGAAGTACGTATGCCTATCGTTGAGATGACAAATCTGTTCAGCCGCGCTATCGGTGAAGTGACCGACGTAGTTGAAAAAGAGATGTACACCTTTGAAGACCGTAACGGTGACAGCCTGACTCTTCGTCCAGAAGGTACTGCGGGTTGTGTTCGCGCGGGTATTCAAAATGGTCTGCTTTACAACCAAGAACAGCGCCTATGGTACATGGTCCAATGTTCCGCCACGAGCGTCCTCAGAAAGGTCGTTACCGTCAGTTCCACCAATGCGGTGTAGAGGTGTTTGGTATCGACGGTCCTGATGTTGATGCTGAACTTATTATGATGACTGCGCGTCTATGGCGTGAGCTAGGCATCGATAAGCACGTTCGCCTTGAGCTGAACTCTATCGGTTCTCTTGAAGCTCGTGCCAACTACCGCGTAGCGCTAATCGAATTCCTAGAGCAGCACATCGATATCCTAGATGAAGACTGCAAGCGCCGTATGCATACCAACCCACTGCGTGTACTTGATACCAAGAACCCAGATGTACAAGCCATCCTAGGTGATGCGCCGCGTCTATCTGACTACCTAGATAAAGAATCTAAAGCGCACTTTGCAGGTTTGTGTGAACTTCTTGACGCTGCTGGAATCGAATACCAAGTTAATGAGCGCCTAGTACGTGGTTTGGACTACTACAACCGTACTGTATTTGAGTGGATCACTGAGAGCCTTGGCTCACAAGGTACCGTTTGTGGCGGTGGTCGCTACGATGGTCTAGTTGAGCAACTTGGCGGTAAACCAACTAATGCAGTTGGTTTTGCTATGGGCCTAGAGCGCCTAGTGCTTATGCTTGAAACCTTAGAGCTTGATGATGTTCGTCCAGCGGTTGATGTATATGTTGTTACGGCCGGTGAGGGCACGCTAATGGCAGGTATGAAGCTGGCTGAAGCTCTACGTGAACAACTACCAGAGCTGCGCGTGATGAACCACTTCGGTGGCGGAAACTTTAAGAAACAGTTTAAGCGTGCAGACAAAGTGGGTGCTCACGTAGCATTAGTGCTTGGCGAGAACGAAGTTGAGCAAAACAACGTAGTTGTGAAAGACCTTAAAGGTGGCGAGCAATCTACGGTTGCACAAGACGAGCTTGTGTCTCAATTACAAAAATTACTATAAAGAGGATCTGTCGTGGAACTGTACGATAGCGAAGAACAACAAGTTGAAGCCATTAAGGATTGGTGGCAAGAGAACGGCAAAGCCGTAATTTTAGGCGCAGTAATTGGTCTAGGTGGCCTATTTGGCTGGCGCTACTATCAAGATTCTGTGGTTGAAGGCCAAGAAGCAGCGTCAGTTGCTTATAACTCGGCAGTTCAAACACTTCAAACTCAAGGCGTTGCAGCAGCCGATCAAGTACAAAGCTTTATCGACAGCAACTCTGACCGTGAATACGCGGTTCTTGCAGCAATGCAACTAGCGCAAGCTCAAGTAGCTGAAGCTAACTACGCAGAAGCATTGAAACAACTAGAGTGGGCGAAAGCCAACACTAAAGATACTGCTATTGCACCAGTTCTAGCTATTCGTGCAGTTCGCGTAAAAGCAGAAATGGGCGACATTGATGGCGCACTTGCTGACCTAGATGCTGCGAAAGCTGAAGGTTGGGAAGGACGTATGGCTGAGCTAAAAGGTGATCTTCTACTGCGCAACGGCGACAAAGAAGGTGCTTACACAGCGTATACCGAAGCACAGCAGGCAGCAGATGCGAGCCAAACGCTGCAACTTAAGCTTGATGACCTAGCGAAGTAAGGTTTAGTAGATGGCAAACAGAAAGTGGCTAGGACGCGCGTTAATTGCGACTATTGCGCTAGGTATCGTGGGTTGTGCTAGCGAAGAAGATACTATCGTGATGGCTCCGGTTCCTGTAGTGCAAAGTGAGTTCACACCCGCTCAGGAATGGTCCACCTCTGTCGGTGATGGCGTTGGCCAATACTATTCTAAACTCACACCTACCTATGCGTATGACAAGGTATTTGTAGCAAGCCGTGACGGTGAAGTTGCGGCACTAGACCCAGAGTCAGGTAAAGAGATCTGGTCTGTGGATCTTGAAAAAGATGTACCGGCTCGTCTGTCTGGTGGTATTAATGCGTCTTACGGTCAGCTGTTTATCGGTAGCGAAAATGGAGAGATGATCTCTCTAGATGCCGAAACAGGTGAAGAGAAGTGGCGTGTTAAGGTGGATGGCGAGGTGCTATCTGTACCAGAAACCGACTCCAACCTAGTGCTAGTACACACATCTCGCGGTGCTCTCGTGGCTCTTGATGAAGAGACAGGCAATGAAGCATGGACCGTAAGTACTGAGGTGCCAACTTACTTTACGTGGCACTAGCTCTCCAGTTGCTCTATCTGGTGGTGTGTTCTGGGGCACCGCAAACGGTCGCCTTGCAGCCGCTATCGTTGAGCGCGGTCAGATGATCTGGCAGCAACCAGTGGGTACACCAAAGGGTGCTACTGAGATCGACCGTCTAGTCGATTCAGATGCTAAACCTCTGATCATAGGTGGCATGCTTTACACCGTTGGTATCAACGGTCAACTTGTAGCTATCGACCTTCGCTCTGGTGCGCCGGCGTGGAAGCGTAACTACTCATCTGCGCAAGATATGGCCACCGATGGCCGTAATATCTACCTAATCACAGACAAAGACTACATTGTTGCTGTAGATGCACGCAGTGGTACCGAGCTTTGGGAAAACCGTGAGCTTGAATACCGTTTGCTAACGCCACCTGCAGTCATCGATGGCAAGCTAGTCGTTGGTGATAGCGAAGGTTATCTACATTGGCTAGATCGTCGCAGTGGTGACTTCATTGCTCAGCAGCAAGAACACGACAGCGGTTTTGCCGTAGCACCTATCGAGCTTGATGACGGATTTTTAATTGTCACTCGAAATGGCAGTGTTAAGAAGTTAAAGATCAACTAAGATCTGTGATATGATTCACGTTCGGCTCTTGGCTGGTGACAGTCAAGAGCTTTTTGTTGTTTATAAAATAGAACAGTTTCAGTTTTTGAGGTCGTTATGATTCCAGTTGTTGCGCTCGTAGGGCGTCCGAATGTAGGTAAATCTACGCTATTCAACCGATTAACTCGCACCCGCGATGCCTTGGTTGCGGACTTCCCAGGTCTAACGCGCGATAGAAAATATGGTCAGGCTAAACTTGGCGAGCATGAGTTTATCGTGATCGACACCGGCGGTATCGATGGTACCGAAGAAGGTGTTGAGACCAAGATGGCTGAGCAGTCTCTGGCTGCGATCGATGAAGCTGATGTGGTTCTATTTATGGTTGATGGCCGTGCTGGCCTAACCGTAGCGGACGAGGCTATCGCGCAACATCTACGCAAGATCGAAAAACCAGCCATGCTTGTGGTAAACAAAGTAGATGGTATCGATGCAGACGCAGCAAGTGCTGAATTTTGGCAGCTTGGTGTGGAAAACATGTACCAGATTGCGGCAGCACATGGCCGTGGCGTAGGTGCATTGATCGACCGTGCTCTAAACCCATTTGCTGAAGAATTACTTGCAGAGCAAGGTGAGATTGAAGACCTTACCGGCATCGAAGATGCGCCAGAAGAGAAGCTTGAATACACCGAAGAAGAAGCGGAAAACGAGTTCAAGCGCCTGCAAGATCAGCCGATCAAACTGGCTATCATTGGTCGTCCAAATGTAGGTAAATCAACCCTGACCAACCGTATTCTCGGTGAAGAGCGTGTGGTGGTTTACGATATGCCGGGTACTACACGTGACTCTATCTATATCCCAATGGAGCGTGATGGTCGCGAATACGTTCTTATCGATACTGCAGGTGTACGCCGTCGTAAGCGTATCAATGAAACTGTAGAAAAGTTTTCTGTGGTTAAAACCCTAAAAGCAGTAGAAGATGCTAACGTGGTTCTTCTGGTTGTCGATGCTCGTGAGAACATCTCAGATCAAGACTTGAGCTTACTAGGCTTTGCCCTCAACGCAGGTCGTTCTATCGTGATCGCGGTAAACAAGGTGGGATGGTCTGGATATGGACGTGAAAGAGCACGTTAAGAAAGAACTAGACCGTCGTCTTGGCTTCGTTGATTTTGCGCGTATCCACTTCATCTCTGCACTGCATGGTACGGGTGTTGGTCACCTGTTCGAGTCGGTACAAGAGGCGTATAAGTCAGCAACCACTCGTGTTGGTACTTCAGTACTAACCCGTATCATGAAGATGGCTACCGATGATCACCAGCCGCCACTAGTACGCGGTCGCCGTGTGAAACTTAAGTACGCACACGCAGGTGGCTATAACCCACCGCTCGTAGTTATCCATGGTAACCAGGTGAATGACCTACCAGATTCATACAAGCGCTACCTGATGAACTACTACCGTCGTTCACTGGAGATTATGGGCACGCCGATCCGTATCCAGTTCCAGAACAGTGAGAACCCATTTGAGGGTAAGTCAAACAAGCTGACGATTTCACAAGAGCGTCGTAAGAAGCGCCTAGACCAGATGCTAAAAGGCAGAAGCAAGAAATAATGAAGAAAACCGCGGAAACGCGGTTTTTTGTGCCTGAAAACATACAAATATGGAAGCATGAGTTGTTTTACATGAGCCTGTATTTCGATTTAGGTGAAAAAGAGATCGTTTTATAAAATCCTGTAAATTTACCTTATGGATTCCTGAGAAGATATTTTGTCTGTATAAAATCCAAAAACAGCACATGTAACTTATGCTTTCGGTGTGTGGTTATATAAATGTTCTTTTTAGGGTAGATCGCTGATCACGGAACACAAAGGAGAAGATCTGCGAAAGATCACTTAATAGAGCTCTTACAGTTCAAATCATTGATATTGAGATTTTTAGTGATAAACCCCATATCAAGGTAAGAGATATCAAGGCTTTCAATACGATTTGAGGAGTTTAGCTTGAACGAGAATAAATGCCCAAGCTGTGATAGCGACCTAAAATGGGATGGTCAATATTTTTGCGCCAAGTGCGATCAGCACTATAAAAAGATCGGCTTTTGTCCAGATTGCGATGCGGAGATGGAAAACTGCAAGCCTGCGGTTCGGCGAGTTATTTCTGCAATAGTTGTAACGAGCTCAAGTCTAAATCTCGAGCTCGCTTCGAGTTTCAAAAGGCTTAATCTACGGAGATAACCTTTGAGGTAACCTGACCATCGGCAAATCGAGTGGTCAGGGTATCTTCTACCTTCACCTCGCTCGCCTGTGTGACCACCTTTTTATCTACCGAACTGATCGAGTAACCGCGCATCATGGTGGCAAGCGGACTTACAGCGTCCAGTTTTTCTGCTAATAGACCAAGGGCGTATTTCTCTTGGGTCATTCGACTTTGAATAGCGCTTTGCAGACGCTGCTCAAGGTTGGAAAGTTTCTGCTTAGATGCTGCAACCTGAGTATCAGGGGATCTTAACTGCAGTCTATGCTCAAGATTCTGGGTTTGCTGACGGCGTTTAACCAACAGGTCACGCATTACCTGCTTAAGACGTATTTCTTTTTCATCCAACTGCTGGCTCTGCTCTTGCAGTTGATGCTTTGGATGAAGGCGCTCTAGTCTATGTTTCTGAGTCAGTAGCTGCTGCTTAAACAGAGATAACTGCTGTTGCATGGCTGAAAGCAATTGGCGTCGCTTGTTGCCTAGTTGGTCGCTCTTATGGCTTTGGTCTCGGCTAACCAACTCAGCTGCGGCTGATGGAGTGGCTGCGCGCATATCCGCTACAAAGTCTGCAATGGTCACATCCACTTCATGGCCAACAGCACTGATAATAGGGATCTGGCTAGAAGCAATAGTACGTGCCACCACCTCATGGTTGAAACACCATAGATCTTCCAGCGAACCACCACCACGGCCAACAATCAGCACATCGCACTCATTGCGCTCGTTGGCAAGACCAATTGCTTGAGCAATATGAAAAGCTGCTGGCTCACCCTGAACCAGAGTAGGGTAGATGATTACTGGCAAGCTTGGGTCACGACGCTTAAGCACTCGCAAGATATCGTGTAGGGCAGCACCAGTGGAAGAGGTAACTACGCCGATACGCTTTGGATGTTCCGGAATTGGAAGTTTGTTTGACTCAGCAAACAGACCTTCTGCTGCCAGCTGCATCTTAAGCTTCTCAAACTCTTGTTGCAGACGACCATCACCCTCTGGCTGCATCGACTCGATTATAAGCTGATAATCACCGCGAGGTTCGTATAAAGAGAGGCGCGCTTTTACTAAGACTTGTTTTCCATTCTCAGGTCTAAATGTCACACGACGGTTATTGCCACGGAACATAGCGCATTTTACCTGTGCGCGGGAATCCTTAAGGGTCAGATACCAGTGTCCTGAAACGGGAGCCGAGAAGTTAGATATCTCACCGATAAGCCAAACTATGCCCATTTCGTTTTCTAGTAACAGGCGGACTTCTGAGTTGAGACGAGAGACGGTATAGATGTTGCTGTTTTGCTGGGAGGGCAAATTCGGACTCGCTAGACGTGAGTATGGAAGATAGCGCCAATATAATACACATCAAGGTTTAGAGTGCAAATAAAAATCATAAAAATGAGTAGCCAACCGTTTGCGCTCTGCGTATAATCCCTCCGCAATATCAATCCAACTCAATCTACTAACTTCCTGTTAGGCGTTGGATACCTTTATTTTAACCACCTATGTTGTGAGATATTGCAAATGCTACGTATTGCCAAAGAAGCGCTGACCTTTGATGATGTACTATTGGTCCCAGCACACTCCACCGTTCTCCCAAACACTGCCGATCTTCGCACTCGTTTGACGAAAAACATCAACTTGAACATCCCTATGATCTCTGCATCTATGGATACCGTTACCGAGGCTCGTCTAGCGATTGCCCTGGCACAAGAGGGTGGCATCGGTTTTATTCATAAGAACATGTCTATCGAAGCGCAAGCTGAGATGGTACGTCAGGTTAAGATCTTCGAAGCGGGTATCGTTTCTGATCCAGTAACCGTTCGTCCTGAAATGTCTATCGAAGAAGTACTTAAGCTAACTGAAAAGCACGGCTTTGCAGGCTTCCCAGTTGTTACCGACGGCCAAGAGCTTGTAGGTATCATCACTGGTCGTGACATTCGTTTCGTAACTGACCTATCTAAGACAGTTCAAGAAGTAATGACCTCGAAGGAAAACCTAGCTGCGGTTAAAGAGGGCGCATCTCCTGAAGAAGTTCAAGAGAAGATGCACGAAGCGCGCGTTGAGAAGGTTCTTGTTGTAAACGACGACTTCCAACTACGCGGTATGATCACTGCAAAAGATTTCCACAAAGCAGAGCGTAAACCAAACGCATGTAAAGATGAGCGTGGCCGTCTACGCGTTGGTGCTGCTGTTGGTGCTGGTGCTGGTAACGAAGAGCGCGTTGCTGCTCTAGTAGAAGCTGGTGTTGACGTACTTCTTATAGACTCTTCACACGGTCACTCTGAAGGCGTTCTAAACCGTATCCGCGAAACTCGCGCGGCATACCCAGAGCTAGAAATTATCGGTGGTAACGTTGCAACTGGCGCAGGTGCACGTGCTCTTATCGAAGCAGGTGTGAGCGCAGTTAAGGTTGGTATCGGCCCTGGTTCTATCTGTACTACTCGTATTGTAACTGGCGTTGGTGTTCCTCAAGTTACTGCTATCGCAGATGCAGCTGAGGTTGCAGCTGAGTTCGGTATTCCAGTAATCGCCGATGGCGGTATCCGTTTCTCTGGTGACATCTGTAAAGCTATCGTTGCTGGCGCATCTTGTGTGATGGTTGGCTCTATGTTCGCAGGTACTGAAGAAGCGCCGGGTGAGGTTATCCTTTATCAAGGTCGTTCTTACAAAGCATACCGTGGCATGGGTTCTCTTGGCGCTATGTCTCAAGGCTCTTCTGACCGTTACTTCCAAACTGATAACGCAGCTGACAAGCTGGTTCCAGAAGGTATCGAAGGTCGTATCGCTTATAAAGGTCGCCTAAAAGAGATCGTTCACCAGCAAATGGGTGGCCTACGCTCAAGCATGGGTTTGACTGGTAGCGCAACTATCGAAGATATGCGCACCAAGGCTGAGTTTGTACGTATTTCTGGCGCGGGTCTTAATGAGTCTCACGTGCATGACGTACAGATTACCAAAGAAGCTCCAAACTACCGCCTAGGTTAATTTATCGTTGCTGAGTGACTCTGTATCTGCGTCGAAGGTGCTCATTTACCACTTGTAAACTGTGCGCCTTCTCCTTGCTACAAAGCCACTCAGCTTAGCTAAATGTAACCTAGAACTTTATTAAGAAACTTATTTAAAGCTTTGGAGGCGATTGCCTCCATCCACCTAATATTGTCGAGATTTCTAATGACTAAAAATATCCACGATCAGCGTATTCTGATTCTAGATTTCGGTTCTCAGTACACTCAGCTTGTAGCTCGTCGTGTGCGTGAAATCGGTGTTTACTGTGAGCTTTGGAGCTGGGATGTAGAAGAAGCTGATATTCGTGAATTTAATCCAGATGGCATCATCCTATCTGGTGGTCCAGAGAGCGTAACGGAAGCGAACTCTCCACGTGCACCTCAATACGTATTCGATTCAGGCGTGCCAGTTCTTGGTGTGTGCTACGGCATGCAGACCATGGCTGAGCAATTGGGCGGCAAGGTTGCTGGTTCTGATGAGCGTGAATTCGGCTATGCGCAGGTTAAAGTGGTTGAAGAGTCTTCTATCTTCCACAACATCGAAGATGCTATCGCTGAAGATGGCAACGCGCTTCTAGACGTTTGGATGAGCCACGGTGACAAGGTTGTTGAGATCCCAGCAGACTTCACCAAGATCGCTGAAACCGACACTTGCCCATACGCTGCTATGGCAAACGAAGAGAAGAAATACTACGGCGTGCAGTTCCACCCTGAGGTGACGCACACTCGCCAAGGTACTCGCATGCTAGAGACTTCGTTCTCAACGTGTGTGGCTGTGAAAAGCTTTGGACTTCTCAATCTATCATCGATGACGCTGTTGCTCGTATTAAAGAGCAAGTAGGTGATGATGAAGTAATCCTAGGCCTATCAGGTGGTGTTGATTCATCTGTAGTAGCTATGCTGGTTCACCGTGCAATCGGTGACAAGCTGACCTGTGTATTCGTAGACAATGGTCTACTTCGTCTAAACGAAGGCGAGCAGGTTATGGATATGTTCGGTGACCACTTCGGTCTGAATATTATCAAGGTTGATGCTGAAGAGCGTTTCCTAAAAGCACTTGAAGGCAAGTCTGATCCTGAAGACAAGCGTAAGACTATCGGTCACGTATTCGTAGACGTATTCGATGAAGAGTCGAAGAAGCTTAAGAATGCTAAGTGGCTAGCGCAGGGTACTATCTACCAGACGTTATCGAGTCAGCGGCATCTAAGACTGGTAAGCACACGTAATCAAATCTCACCATAACGTTGGCGGTCTGCCAGACGATATGGAAATGGGTCTTGTTGAGCCTTTGCGCGAGCTATTCAAAGATGAAGTTCGTAAGATCGGTCTAGAGCTAGGTCTTCCATACAACATGCTTTATCGTCACCCGTTCCCAGGTCCAGGCCTAGGTGTACGTGTACTTGGCGAGATCAAGAAAGAGTACTGTGACCTACTACGTCGCGCGGACGCTATCTTCATCGAAGAGCTTCACGCTGCAGACCTTTACCACAAGGTATCTCAGGCGTTCACCGTATTCCTACCAGTTCGCTCTGTAGGTGTAATGGCGATGGCCGTAAGTATGATTGGGTCGTATCTCTACGTGCAGTTGAGACTATCGACTTTATGACTGCTCATTGGCACATCTACCGTATGACTTCCTTGGTAAGGTTTCGAACCGTATTATCAACGAAGTTGATGGTATCTCTCGCGTGGTTTACGACATCTCAGGTAAGCCGCCAGCGACCATCGAGTGGGAATAATCCCTCGTTAGAATGCAAAGACCCGCAGTTATCTGCGGGTTTTTTATTTGTGCCTAGGAAAAATCATACTGGGCGTGCGAGAATTAACTATCAAAGAAATTAAACAGAAGTATAAAAGATGGCAAAACTGACCCTTCAGGAGCAGATGCTCAAAGCTGGCCTAGTTAACGAGAAGAAGCTAAAGAAAGCGAAGAAAGGCGCGAAGAAATCGCGCGTTCAAGCTCGTGAAGCTAAGGCAGCAGCCGAAGAGAATCGTATCGCTCAGCAAGAGCGTGATAAAAAGATCAACCAAGAGCGTGAGCAGCAACGTCTAGCCAAAGAGCTTAAGGCTCAGGTAAAACAGCTTATCGATATGAACCGTATCGATATCTCCAAAGGCGAGATCAAATACAATTTCACTGATGGCACTCTAGTTAAAGCGTTGTATGTGGAAGAGCTGATCCGTACCCAGTTGTCTAAAGGCATCTTGAGTGTGGCTTGTGACGGTGAAGGATACGCCGTTATCCCGACAGTAGTGGCTGAAAAGATCGCTACCCGTGTACCAGAAGCAGTGGTTGCTACCGCTGAACCTACCGAAGAAACGGTAGACGAAGACGACCCATACAAAGATTTCGTCGTACCAGACGACCTAATGTGGTGATGAAAAGGCAGCTTGGCTGCCTTTTTATTGCCGATAATTTGGGCATTCAGCGCAGTTTCATACAATTAAAGGGAATTTATCCAGATTTTGTCTGGTCTTGGTCTGTTCAATGCCGTTTTAAATCACAGCCTTGGATGGCTAATGCAACTATTGGTTACATTCACCCTAGCAGTCGTATTACCATGGTGAAAGTAGAACTGTGCTCTAAGCGCAGCTCGACTTAACGTTACAGCATTGCCAAGGAAAATAACGGAAATCAGTATGAAAAGAATTCTCACCGCAGCACTGACACTTTGTGCTGCCTTCTCCCTTAGCGCAGCGGATAATGACGCTAAGCAGTCTTGGAAAGAGATCGAACAAAAGGCCAAGGGGCAAACTGTCTACTTTCATGCTTGGGGTGGAAGTCAGGAAATCAACCGCTACCTACAGTGGGCAGCGAAAGAACTGCAACGCCAAAACGGTGTGACCCTAAAGCACGTCAAGGTAACCGATATCGCTGAGAGCAGCTCGCGCTTGCTCGCTGAAAAAGCCGCAGGTAAACAGCAGGGCGGTAGTGTCGATATGGTGTGGATCAATGGCGAAAACTTCAAATCCATGAAGGATAATGGGCTGCTGTATGGTCCATTCGTTGAAGGCTTACCAAGTTGGCAGTATGTAGATAAATCCCTGCCAGTGGATGTGGATTTCTCTGAGCCTACAGATGGCCTAGAGGCGCCTTGGGGAGTAGGGCAGTTAGTATTTATTTATGACTCTGCGGAGCTGAGCAATCCTCCTGCGTCTTTTAGCGATCTTCTTAATTATGCCAAGGCGCATCCGAACCGCTTAAGCTACCCTAAACCGCCTGAATTTCATGGCAGTAGCTTTATCAAAGCGTTATTGATTGAGCTTTCAAAGAATGACTCGCGCCTGCAAAAACCAGTGACTGAAGAAAGCTTCAATGACTTAACGCCTCAACTATGGCGATATCTAGACGAGTTCAACTCTGTTGCTTGGCGTGGCGGAAAACACTTCCCATCAGGTACTACAGAAACCCTGCGTCTTCTGGATGACGGTCAACTTGATCTTGCGGTTACCTTTAACCCAAATGCTGTGTATTCTGCGCAATCTGCAGGTAACCTTGAAGATACTACCCGTGTGTATGCGATGGAAGAGGGGGCTCTATCAAATATCCATTTCTTAGCAATTCCTTGGAACGCAACCGCTAAAGAGGGTGCTATGGTGGCGATCAACTTTCTACTTAGCCTGAAGCACAATCGCGCAAGGGGGATCTAGATATTTGGGGTGACCCATCTGTACTTGAGAAGCAATATCTGACTGGAAGTGCTAAGCGCTCTGAGCAGTTTAAATCTGTAGCTGAACCGCACCCTAGTTGGCAGACTCGCTTGAGCAAGAGTGGCTAAAACGCTACGGCAGTCAGTAACCTAGGCTCGTTTCGCATGCTACGTTTGTTGTACATCTTGGTTGTCGCAGTATGCATTCTCCCCATAGTGCCAGGCATGGTGGGGGTAACCGCTTCGTCTCTAAGTTTTATTCCACCTCTGGGTTTGAGCGAGGTTTCTCTCGGGGCGTTTGAGCAGGTATTTTCCTGGCATGGGGTGGAGCGCTCTATTGCCCTTAGCCTGTTTTCAGCCCTACTGAGTAGCTATATCGCCTGTTTGTTAGCGTTTGCTGTGCTGATGTCTTGTTGGCAGAGTCGCTGGTGGCGAAGAATCGAAGTAACACTATCACCACTTCTTGCCTTGCCACACGTGGCTTTCGCTATCGCTTCGCTTCCTATTTTCCTACGGGGCTAGGTGTTCGCGCACTGCATGCCTTGACCGGTCATGACCTCACCGCAGGTAGTGGCGATCAGCATGCGCTCTTGATTCAGGACGTATGCACTGGGGCTAGTGGTAATGTTGGCCCTAAAAGAGGTGCCTTTCCTGCTCTTGATGAGTATCCCTATCCTGAAGCAACTGGATGTCGAGAAAAGCGCCAAAGTAGCAGCCTCACTGGGTTATAGCCCTGCACAGATGTGGTGGAAGATCTTGCTACCGCAGTGGATAGTCAAGCTGCGTTTTCCTATGTTTGCAGTACTGGCCTACAGCGTATCTGTGGTGGATGTTGCTCTTATTGTTGGACCAGGAAATCCACCTACCTTTGCCGTACTGATATGGCAGTGGTTTAACGACCCTGACCTATCTCTACTGCCAAGGGCTTCGGCCGGTGCTGTGGTGCTGTTTGCGCTGACTTGTTTGGTGCTGGGCTTTGCCCGCGTCATGGAATATTTGGTCACTAAGCAGTGTCGAGCCTGGCAGGTTTCAGGTCGGTCAGGCCTTAACCTACCGGGTAAGACGGTTATCTTCGGCCTCCTTACCTTGTACCTGAGTATGATCCCTTTGATGTTTGTGTGGAGCTTTGCACAAAGGTGGCGCTTCCCGGACCTTTTACCGAGCCGCTATAGCCTTCGTTTCTGGGAGTATGAGTGGCAAGGAATCATATCGACCATACAGCAAAGTTTGAGTTTGGCTCTGGTCTCTTCGGCTATCGCTCTAGTGCTTGCATTAATCGCCCACGAATATCGCATCAAGCACAGATGGAGTATTCCCGGTATTGTAATTGCTCTGCCTATGCTGATCCCTCAGCTTTCCATGTTGTTTGGTCTGCAGGTGGTGACTCTATTTGTTGAAGGCAACTATCACTGGTTGTGGGTATGTTGGTCGCATGTATTGTTTGCCTTCCCGTTTGTTTATCTGGCTTTGGATGGGCCATGGCGCAGCTATAACCCGAGAATGACACAGGTAGCGCTTAGCTTGGGTAAGTCCCCACTGCATGTGTTCTTGCATGTAAAACTGCCACAGCTGCTGTCGGCGGTATTGTTTGCTTGGGCGATAGGCATCAGTGTCAGTTTAACCCAGTATCTACCAACTCTGATTCTAGGGGCTGGGCGTATCAGTACCTTGACCACCGAAGCAGTTGCACTTTCTAGCGGTTTTGATCGCCGAGTAACCGCCATCTATGCGCTGTGGCAAGCTTTGTTGCCATTGGTGTTCTTTACCCTAGCCGTACTATTGAGTCGAATTAAGCTTCGCCGTATTTCTGTAAAAGGATTTGATGCTAATGAGTCTGTATCTAAACGCCCTCAGCGTTTATAAGCGTGCCGACGCTAGGCACAAAGATCGAACTTCACTGTTTAAAAACGTGGAGATCTTGGTCGAACCCGGAGAGGTTGTTTCTCTGATGGGGCCGAGTGGGTGCGGTAAATCTACTTTGCTGGATGTCATTGCAGGGCATCTGAACGATGAGTTTACCTATGACGGTGAAGTCACCCTAAATGGGGTCGATATTCATGATTTGCCAGCCCACAAGCGTGAGGTTGGGATATTGTTTCAAGATGACCTCTTGTTCCCTCACCTTAATATCTGGGAAAACCTCGCCTTTGCACTTCCTGAGTCGGTAAAGGGGGCTGAGAGAAAAAAGCAGGCTCTGGTAGCTTTGCAAAATATCTCACTGCTTGAACTGAAAGACTCATACCCAGAGCAGATCTCTGGTGGTCAAAGAGCGCGTATTGCTCTGGCGCGTATGTTATTGGCTAAACCTCAAGTGGCCCTTTTAGATGAGCCTTCAGTAAACTTGATAAGGCGCTTCGCGCTCAGTTTCGTGATTGGGTGTTTGAGCAGCTTAAGCAAGCCAATATCCCAGCGCTTATGGTGACTCATGATGATCAAGACATTCCGGTCGGAAGTCGCGTTTTGAGCTGGCCATGGGAGAAACGTCATGTTGGATAGTTACAGCATCAAGCTGATCCGTTGGCCATTGGCGCAATCGGCCAAGCTTTTGGATAAGTGCGGTGCAACTGCCAATCAAATTACCTTAACAGGATTTTTGATAGGTTGTATGGCGCTACCCATGTTGGCCCTTGAGCAGTACACAGTGGCACTAGTGTTTATTGTGCTTAATCGAATCTTCGACGGACTTGATGGCGCTCTGGCTAGAAGGCAGGGGATCAGTGACGCTGGTGGCTTTTTGGATATCAGCCTCGACTTTTTGTTCTACTCATTAGTGCCATTTGGATTTGTTCTGGCAAACCCAGAAGCGAATGCCATTGCCGGCGCTTTCCTAATTTTTTCGTTCATTGGCACTGGAAGCAGTTTTTTAGCCTTTGCCGTTATGGCTGGAAAGCGGGGTATCGATAATCCTGTATATAAGCATAAGTCCCTCTATTACATGAGTGGACTGACCGAAGGCACGGAAACTATCGCCTGCTTTATATTGCTATGCCTTGTGCCACAACACTTTGCGCTTATCGCCTACATCTTCGGAGCCTTGTGTTGGTTCACCACCTTCACCCGGATCTATTCCGGATATCACACCTTACAGCAGTCTGATGAGCCTCCAGTTGAGGCTTTTTTATGCATCAAATTGCCTGAAAATCCCCTTCAGAATTACTCGATATATTTGGAATCTTATTTCTCATAATCTGAATTGGCTGTCACAGAGCAGCGATTTAGAAACAGGCACTAAGCTGCCTTTATAGAGGAGAGACCAATGTCATTGAAACGCCCACAGCCGCAATTGGCTCAGGTTGAGAGCGCAAAGTCAGCGCCAAACCTGACTCAAGTGGCGGCCGATTACGGGCACAAGAAGGTATTAAAGCCGTTTAAACAATCTCTGGTTCTGGCCATGTTCGCCGGCGCTTTTATCGCTCTAGCCTTCGTGTTTTATATCACGGTAACCACAGGAGCACAGGGACAAGGATGGGGAATGACACGCCTAGTAGGCGGTTTGGCATTCAGTCTTGGGCTTATCTTGGTGGTGGTGTGTGGCGGTGAGCTGTTCACAAGCACTGTGCTCAGCTCCATCGCTTGGGCACAAAAACGCGTCAATACCAAGCAACTGCTTATCTGCTGGGCGCGAGTCTACGCTGGCAACTTTCTCGGTGCCATGTTGATGCTCTCCCTGATCATGATGGCCAAGATGCACCTTTTGGATCACGGCAATTGGGGACTAAACGCCTGTATATCGCGACCCATAAGCTAGAGCATGACTGGTGGCAGGCCTTCTCTCTTGGAGTGCTATGTAACCTATTGGTTTGTCTTGGTATTTGGATGAGCTTTAGTAGCAAGGAGAGCGCGAGTAAATCCCTGTTGGTATTACTTCCTGTGGCTATGTTCGTCAGCTCCGGCTTCGAGCACAGTATCGCCAACATGTTTATGGTGCCACTGGGTATTGCGGTTAAAGCGATGGCCAGTCCTGAGATGCTAAATGCAGCAATCGATGCCGGTATTCATATCGAACATCTAAATGTGGCGACCTTTATATCGGCAAATCTAATACCCGTAACCTTGGGCAATATCTTCGGTGGTGCAGTGCTAGTGGGACTTGCATTCTGGAGTATCGAAAACCAAACCCACAACGGATTGCAGTCCGTCAACACCTATCACTATACGAACCTATCTATTTTGGAGCACAACATGCTAGAAAAACTAAAACAACTGCGCGTGGCGGATTTGGCTACCGATGATCAAATTACTTGTCATGAGAAACAAACGTGCGTTTCTGCGCTTAAGTCACTTATCGACAATAACCAAGCGGGAGCGGCTGTTTTGAATGACAGCGAGACCGTGATTGGCTTTATCTCACAGCAAGACCTATTGCGTGCACTTTGGGGCCAAGACTTTGACCTAGAAGCTGTGATGATAGTGAAAGAGTTTATGCAGACACCTGTCTGTACGCTATCTCCAGAGCAGAGTATCTTGACGCTCTAGAGCCAATGATTGTTGACCAAGATGTGTTGTATCCGGTGAACAGCAATGGTTTCTATATGGGGGGGCAGCGCAATCATTCAGTGAGCGCTTGGCGCAGGCGGCAAGTAAGATGCCAAGCTCTTATCCAGTAGTGTTCAACGGTCGCTATGTGGGGCTTCTTCAGCGTGATGCTATTGCAGCATGGATTGCTAACTTCTATCAGCCAGAGGCTGAGCAGAAAGAAGAGCTTTCTGTAGCCTAAGGCTGCAAGGCTTTGGTGGCGTAAGCCTTTAAACAACGCACAACTAAGTTTTTGGGTCACACGAGAGTAGCGCTCTTGTGTGGCTTGAAAGATCGACCTCGGGTTAATCTTCTCGCCTCAGACAACAAACATTCCCTCAATGGTGATTCACCACTGTCCGTTCTCCAGATAAATGAAATCTCTCGCTGCATATTAAGCTGTGGTGTTGGTAGGATCTTTAGCTGATTGTTCTCAAGCTCTTGAACGATATCCAGATAAGGTACACAGCCAAGGTAGCTACCATTTGCCACCATTGACTTGATGACGCGCACGCTCTCGTACTCTTTCCATACCTTGATGTTGTCGATAAGGCCGTGCACAGCACCATCAAAGATACGCCTTGTACCTGCACCTGGCTCTCGCAGTACCCACTTAGCTTGTTCAAGTTGGGCAAGAGTGACTTGCTTGTAGTGAGCAAAAGGGTGGTTCGGGGAGGCAATAACAACTAGGTCATCATCCAGCCAGTGTTCGGTCTGAAGTCGGCTATCACTATTCTTACTTTCGATAATGCCAAGATCGCAATCGTAATTAAGCAGAGCCTCGATGACATTCTCGGTATTCTCAACCATCAAATTAATTCGCATTTCAGGGAAGTCATTATCAATTTTACTGATAAGGCTTGGAAGTAGGTGTTTGGCTGCGGTTTGGCTAGAGCAAAGGGTTAGGTTACCGCTGATCAGATGCTGCTCATGCAGACCAAATTCTATCTGCTGCGCATGTTGCAAAAGCTTCTTGGCGCGAGGTCTAAGCCAATGTCCCCAATGACTTAGCACTAATCGATTACCTTGGCGATTGAAAAGGGGGCGGTCGAGAACCGACTCGAGTTGGGAGAGAGACATGCTAACCGCAGACTGGGTCATCGAGAGTTTTTGGCAGCGGCACTGACACTCTCTTGGCTAGCAACCGCGTCAAACACGGCAATCTGCTTTAACGAATACTTAAACATAAACTCCTCCCGAAACAACGACTTGAGCGCCGATAAAACTCAGATAGGCATAAACTGAGTAAATATGGAGCTTGGAATGAGTATCAAATAATTTGATGCTCTGTGTGAATACATTCTATCACTGTGATTATTCCATAAATATAAGTTTTCAAATATGGGTTTGTGACAAGATGTAAGCAGTTTGGTGGGGGATTGGTCACAAATGGGTTATAGAATGAGCAGGTAAACTAATTCTTATTCATGACTTGAAATAATTTGTTTCAGGAGTATGATTATCGTCATTCGGCGATTAACCCTGTATCTAAACATGGCAAATTGTAAAAGCATGGCAGATGATCTCCTCACTAGTAGTGAAGATCAGCTTAAGCTTGAGGCCGATTTTGCGCGTCTATCTAAGGCATTGTCGCATCCCGCTCGCGTTCGCATCTTAAAGGTGTTGATGGAGCTAGAATCTTGCGGCGGATGTCTAAACAGTGACCTAGTTGGTCAGCTTGGACTCGCGCAATCTACGGTATCTGAGCATTTGAGAATCTTAAGGGAAGCGGGCTTCATTCGTAGTGAACCTCAGCCTCCAAAGGTGTGTTACCGAGTCGAGCTCGAGACGGTGGCGCAATATAAACAAATTTTGTCCGCTTTGTACTAAGCGGCAGTTTTTTAACAATATCAATCGTAATTCGACGATTAACGAAGGTGGCCTGATGAGTCAAGCACAAACCGCAGCTCCTAAAATGAGCTTTTTAGATAGATATCTAACCCTATGGATCTTCCTAGCTATGGCTGTGGGTGTAGGCATAGGTGCAATCTTCCCTGAAGTGGCTGAAATCAATGAGGCAATGTCAGTAGGCGGCACTAATATCCCGCTAGCTATCGGCCTTATTCTGATGATGTATCCACCATTGGCTAAGGTAGACTATGGCCTGCTTGGCAAGGTAACCAAAGACCGTGAGGCGATTAAGCTATCTCTATTCATGAACTGGATCGTGGGTCCTATTCTGATGTTCGTGCTGGCACTTACTTTCCTAGGTGACCATCCCGGCTATATGGTGGGGATTATCCTAATCGGTCTAGCTCGTTGTATCGCTATGGTTCTGGTTTGGAATGACATCGGTGGCGGTAACCGTGAATACGGTGCTGCGCTAGTTGCCCTTAACAGTGCTTTTCAGATTGTGACTTACAGCTTCATGGCTTGGCTATTTATCACTGTTCTACCACCAATCTTTGGCTATCAGGGAATGATTGTAGATATCTCAATGGCTGAGATCGCACAAAGCGTGGCTATCTATCTGGGTATCCCTTTTGCTGCTGGTTTCCTTGGTCGTAAGTATCTTGTCGCTACCAAGGGTGAGGCTTGGTACGACGAGGTGTTTATCCCGCGCATCTCTCCAATGACGCTAATCGCACTATTAGGCACTATCGTACTTATGTTCAGCCTAAAGGGTGAGATGATCCTAGAGCTTCCAATGGATGTGGTACGTGTGGCAATTCCACTGACTATCTACTTCGTGGTGATGTTCTTTACTAGCTTCTATGTAGGTAAGCGCATGGGCATCGAGTATGACAAGAATGCTTCTATTGCCTACACAGCGACAGGCAATAACTTTGAACTAGCGATTGCAGTTGCTATCGCGGTGTTTGGTATCAACTCAGATCAGGCGTTTGCCGGTGTAATTGGTCCTCTTATCGAGGTGCCAGTACTGATTGCTTTGGTGAATGTGGCACTGAAGAAGAAGTACACACTTAAAGCTGCATAATATTGCTGAACAATTTATAAACAAAAAGCTCCTATCTAGGGGCTTTTTTGTTTTTATATTTCTAAACGTAAAGAGCAATTATATTTTTATTACCAAATGAAAGGTTAAGTTAATACCTTAATACGGAACATTTAATTTTTATCTAAAAATTAAATGTGAGCTAACTCTAGTTAAATTTTAATGAACCCAGGTTTTATGGGATCTCATGCACTCTTTTTAATGCATACAGGTGATCAATATATCATTTGACGAATGAGCGCCTGTTTCACTTCCATGTCATACAATATAGTCAGTGTATACATTAGTTAATACACAGGCACAGCGATGAAAAGTCATAA
Source organism: Vibrio ishigakensis (assembly GCA_000830475.1). GTDB lineage: Bacteria > Pseudomonadota > Gammaproteobacteria > Enterobacterales > Vibrionaceae > Vibrio > Vibrio ishigakensis_A. The sequence continues at coordinate 126,308 of BBSC01000001.1, forward strand.
GGAGATAGCCCTAGATGCTATCGAACTGGTTAAGCCGGCCATTGAAAGATTATTCGAGCGCACTAATCGCCAAGAGCTGCATATTGTGGTTATGGATCCAAGAGTGAAGCCTTGGGAGCGTGATTTCGAAGAAGCAATTTTATGCGAAGCGCAACTGGGCAATCCAGAGCAGTGGACCATTCCATTCGATGAGTTTGCCCGCAAAAAAGCCGAGCAAGCATGGCGCAATTCTGGTGCCAACATCACTAACCAAACCCAACACACCGCTTCTTTGAGAGAAGAGGACCTCTTGTTCTACGGCTCCTTTGTTTACGGCGATGTCGTCGTGGCATGCAGTGGCGTTGAACAATGGTATGACATGCTCATCAGTGGATGGATTGCGGTCGCAATCGAACAGCTGTGCATGAGCGAATACCAAAACAATAAAATCTCAAACCCTACACAAACGTTCAGAAACTAAATCTAGAAAACAAAAGGTCACATCATGAGTAAATTACTTAAATCGCTACTTGTAGCCGCAGGTATCATGGTTTCAGCAACCGCAGTTGCAGCAGACTACCCAAGCAAAAACATCCGTCTTGTCGTTCCTTTTGGTGCTGGTGGTGGTACTGATGCAGTTGGTCGTACCTTGGCTAACTCAGCTAAAGATATTCTGGGTCAAAACATTGCTGTTATGAACCGTACTGGCGGTGCTGGCGCTGTGGGTATGAGCTTTGGCGCTCAGCAACGCGCCGATGGTTACACCCTAACGGTAGTAACCCGTGAGATTGCATCTCTTCCACAAATGGGCCTGATGCAGCACGATGCAAGCGACTTCAAACTGATCCGTATGGTTAACCTTGATCCTGCAGTTGTACTGGTTTCAGCTGACAGCCCATACAACACCATCAATGACCTAATCGCAGAAGCGAAGAAGGGTGATGGTGTAGTTAAGTTCGCTTCAACGGCAGCGCCAAACTTCTATCTGATGGCTCTTGAAAAAGACCAAGGCATCAAGCTAAACGCTATCCCTTACAACGGTGCAGCTGAAGCAATTCCTGCGGTACTTGGTAAGCACACTGACGTGACCATGGTTACTCCAGGTGAAGCAATCGCACAGCTACGCTCAGGCCAACTTAAGGCTCTAGGTGTTATGTCTGAAGAGCGTATCTCTTATATCCCAGACGTTCCGACTCTAAAAGAGCAGGGCGTTGATGTGGTAACTGGTACTTGGCGTGGTATCGGTGCGCCGAAGAACACTCCAGATGAGGTTATCGAGACTCTAGGTAAGGCGTTTGACCAAGCAATGGCAACTCCAGAATTCAAGGAGTTTATGGAAAAAGGCGCTATGACTATCCATAACATGAACGCTGAAGAGTTCACTCAGTTTGTTGACCAAGATGCTAAATCTCTTGCAACACTTATCGACTAATTAGTAAGACAAATAAAGGGAGGGACTAAGGTCCTTCCCTTATTTAAAATAATAAATAAGGGTGAACGTTATGCTAAATCGACACGTTATATTTCCCTCTCTAATAATTGTATTTAGTGCAATAGTACTTTTCTTAGTTGGCCAATTTGCAGAGCCGCGTTTTCAAGATGCGAGCGTGGATGCTAAATTCTTTCCAACGGCAATAGCAGTTATTCAAATGATTATTTGTGCGGCGCTTCTCATTCAGCACAAAATAAAGAAAGCTCAGTCAGAAAAAGAGCAACAAATTATTTCAAAGATGGCGGTTTTTGGAATTTCATTCCTGATCGGATACGCCTTCTTGATCACAGTAGTTGGGTACCTGTACGCGAGTTTTGTCGCCTTTACCCTCTACCTCATCTGTTTCAAGGTGAAAAAACCGCTTTACTACGCAGTCGCTTGGTCGTTCGTGTATGGCGTGTATTACTTATTCGGTGAAGTCTTTTACATCGCACTGCCTGAAGGCATGTTTTATTAGGAGCCATTATGTTTGAACATCTATTAAATGGCTTGCTGACGGCGTTTAGCCCTGAAGTCTTACCTATTCTTATCTTTGGTGTTGTGGGCGGTATCGTGCTCGGCGCCCTGCCTGGCCTTACAGCGACCATGGGTGTAGCCATATTGCTACCCTTTACCTTCGGTATGGAGCCAACCGCGGCTCTGGTAATGCTGATCGGTGTGTATATCGGTGGTATTTACGGCGGCTCAATTGCGGCTATCTTGCTAAAAACTCCCGGAACGCCTGCTTCTGCGGCCACGGTTCTTGATGGACATACATTGGCAGCCAAAGGGCAAGCGGCCCGTGCGCTATCTATCTCAGCGGTGGCCTCTTTCACTGGTGGCCTTATCAGTACTATTGTTCTGATTGCTATCGCGCCGCTTCTGGCAAACTTTGCCTTGCGCTTTAACGCCCCTGAGTACTTTGCTCTGGCTCTGTTTGGCTTGACCATTATTGCTAGCGTATCTTCGCAAAACATTCTTAAAGGTTTGCTAGCCGGTACTATCGGTCTTCTTATCTCGACTGTGGGTCTTGACCCAATCAGCTCGGTACCACGCTTTACCTTTGGTGTGATGGACTTGTATAGCGGCATCAATGTTATCCCTGTATTGATCGGTCTGTTTGCCCTCTCAGAAGCTATTAATCAGATTGAGAAGATCTTAAAAGAGAAAAAGGCAGAAGTGCCTAAGTTTGACCACAAGCTCCTCAGCAAGAAAGACCTGAAAGAGATGATGCCGACCGCGGTTAAAAGCGGCGTGATGGGCACAACCATAGGTTCAGTACCTGGCGCCGGTGCGGATATCTCAGCCTTTGTTTGCTACAACGAAGCAAAGCGTTCAGCTAAGAATCCTGATGAGTTCGGTAAGGGCTCGGTACGCGGTCTAGCTGCTGCGGAGGCGGGTAACAATGGTGTTACTGGTGGCTCTCTGGTTCCACTTCTAACCCTTGGCGTTCCGGGTGATGCAGTAGCTGCAGTCCTTCTTGGTGCCTTGATTGTTCAAGGCCTGACTCCAGGGCCACTGCTGTTTGCTCATAGCCCAGAGGTAGTGTACGGCGTATTCAGCTCTATGCTGGTGGCCAACGTGGTTATGCTTTTGGTAGGCCTGCTAGGTATTCGCTTCTTCTGTCGCATCATTGAGGTGCCAAAGATCCTGATGATTCCGGTGATCCTATTCCTATCAGTGGTGGGTGCGTACGCTATCAACAACTCTATGTTTGATGTTGGTATTGCGATTGCGTTCGGCATACTTGGCTTTGTATTGGGTAAGTTGGAGATACCGTCGTCACCAATTCTACTGGCTATCATCCTTGGTCCTATGGCAGAAACCAATCTGCGTAAAGCACTGCTGATGTATGACAATAGCTGGTCATTCTTGTATGAGAGACCAATAGCTCTAGCATTCGTATTGCTTGCTGTCTTCTCTGTCTATTCAACCATGAAGATGAAGAAGAAACAGAAGTTGCAGGCTGCTGAAAGCCAGTAGCACTAAAATCTAATACATAAAGCCAGTGAGTGAGATCACTGGCTTTTTTGTTTCATGCGGGCAAAGGCGGGGAGCAATTAGAAACTTGCAGTGAAAGATAAGATTACCCTGATGTAACAAAATGTTTGGCTGGATTGTGATGCGTTTCAATATTTGTCTTATTATATTAATGCATTATAGGTGTCACTTGATTACAAGAACTCGCGAGTAGGGTTCGACTAACTTCCAGAGGAATCGACTGATGCCGAAATTGAATAAAACTTCGATGCTGGTTCTGGCTGCTCTAGCAGGTGGCCTAGCGGGCTGTTCAACCACTTCCGACAATGGCAATACACAAAATGTGGTTCAACACGATGCTGCTCTAGCGGCACAATACAACCTTGATGTGACCAAAGCGCCAGCAGAGAACTTTGATCTATCTAAGTTCAAACTGAACACGCCACGTGATGACGACAAGCCAGAGCGTGCAGGTAAGGTCATGGAAATCTACAAGCCTATGCTGAACGACAAGGCGAACCCTTTCTCTGACCCTGAGTGGTTCTACACAGACCCTGTAACAGGCGCTATGGTGTTTGCATCACCAAACAAGGCGATGACTACCCCTAACTCTAAGAATGCTCGCAGTGAGCTACGTGCAATGCTTTCTGATGACTACGGCTCAAAGGATAACAACTTTACCGTAGCTTCTACTAAAGACGCTGACCAATATGGCGCTATCGGCGGTGAAATGAGCGCAACCCTTTCTGTTGATTGGGTAAGTACCAGCGGAAACTATAAGAAGAACGGCGCATTTGCTACTGTAATCGGTCAGATCCACGGCTCTAAGAACGAACCTCTGAAGATCATGTATCGTAAGCTTCCTGAGCACAAACACGGCTCTCTATATTGGAACTATGAAACCAATGCTCTAGGTGATGACTACGGCAACCGTCGCGACATCATGCATGAGGTATTTGGTAAAGCAGGCCTGCGTAAAGGCGATGCTGATCCGGTAGACGGTATCCTACTAGGTGAAATCTTCTCTTATGACGTAAATGTTGAAGGTGACATCATGCACCTAACCTTTACTAAAAATCCTGGCAAGCCTGACCAAGAGATCAAGAAGTTCGATATCGACCTAGCTAAGGGTAACTATCAAGGCGACAAGTATGACCAAGGCTATGCTAACGACTGGATGTACTTCAAAGCTGGTACCTACAACCAGTGTAACACTGGCTCAAGCGGTTGCTCGAACAACGGCATCGAAGCGGGTGACTACACCAAGGTAAGCTTCTACAAATTTAAGCTTGACCAATAAACGTTGTTTATTGGCCTCTAGAACCCGCTCAACTTTGAGCGGGTTCTTTTTTATCTGCGCTCTACAAAGTTCACTTTTTCGCACTGCCAGTGCTGTGGGCGATAAGCCTAGATGGTATTTTAATGGTTGTTTGCTGACTGCTTTAGGAGTTGTGTGTGGCTAAGATCTACTTTATCTGTGGCTTTATCGGTTCAGGCAAGACCACCTATGCCAAGGAATTAGCAAAGTCCAAAGACGCGTTTCGTTTCTCTATGGATGAATGGATGATCCCTCTGTATGGAGAACATATGGAGCGAGAGGTATTCGACCAGAGACTTGCGACCCTACAAGGATTGTTCAAAGACTCTGCATTACAACTTCTTAAGCTCAATGTCCCGGTTATCTTTGATTTTGGCTTCTGGAGCAAGGCAGAGCGAGAAAGCATCATGGACTGGGCTCATGAGGTGGGAGCTGATGCAGAGATTCACTATCTAGATGTTCCCTTTGAGGTTTGCAAACAGAGGCTACAAATCGCAACCAAGACCTTCAAGGAAAGTCCTATGAGATGACCCCAGAGATGCTCGACATGTTCTGGTCTTGGTTTGAGATTCCTTCCTCGGGCGAGGATATCGTCCGAATCGATAATACGCCGAAGTAGATCTCGATCACTGAGTGTTTTCATAGATTTGAAAGCTATGAAACTAATGCGTACCCAAATGTATAAAAATGCATCTTGATGCGTGACAAAACTCTTGTTTCCCCATGAAACGAAACCGCTTTCACGATGAAATAATCTGTAATATCTCTCTCGTAAACCCCTATCTATAAAGGTTTGGCAAACTATTTGTTCAACACATTAGTTTCATGAATACTCGGCTCAAATCTAGATGTGAGCGGCACTAAATCTTTCACTTGTTTCATTTTTTAGAATTTTCCTATCGAGAAAACGAGCCTCGTTCTACGAGATATCGAATATCGAATGACCTCAAAACCCGAACCAATCTAATCGATAGGGAAATAAAAAAATGAAAGCATTCAAGGTCTTACCACTAACCCTAGCAGTGGCCTCTACCTAGGCGCTTTTGCAGCTTCAGCTGCATCAGAAGCCGATCTACAAGCACTAGAAGATCGAATCGCGACTCTCGAATCTCGCGCTGAAACTACCTACCAAAACGACCAGCAACCAGCCATCCTAACGCCTGACTTCGAAGCACCTTTAGGAATCATTTTCTCAGGTTATGCGCGCTATGGTGCACACTACAAAGCGGGTGACTCACGCTACGTAGACATTGGTACCACAGGCCGCTCTGTAGGTCGTCTAGGTAACGAATCAAACGGTGGTGAATTCCAGTTTGCTAAGGTATTTGATGCTGAAGATGGACCAAAGTGGGACCTAGTGTTGATGTTCGATCACTGGTCAAACAGTGATTGGGGCTCAGAAGGTGGCGTTAACCTGAAGAAGATGTACGCAGGTGTAACCAATGTATTTGAAAGCCAACCTGAGCTTTATATGTGGGCTGGTCGTGACTTCCATCAGCGTCCACAACAGGGCATCAATGACTACTTCTGGATGTCACACGATGGTCAAGGTGCTGGTTTCTACAACCTAAATCTAGGTGGAATCAAGCTAGATATGGGCTTTGTTGGTCAGGTTGCTGATGATGGTGGTGCTCTGGGTGATGATAGCGGTCGTTATGCGGTGACCTCTAAGATCCACGGTATTGACCTAGGCATAGGTGGTCTAGAGCTATACGCGAACTATGGTTTTGCCTCAGACGATGCGAATGACGCACCAACGGATAAGATTGATGAAGAGACTGCATGGCAAGTGGGCGCAGTACTGGGGCTAGGTGATAGCAACCGTATCGTAGCCAAATACGCCGATGGTGCGGACGACTCTGTATTTGACCTAGCCGGTGATAAACAAGTTATCTATGTGAGCTTGGAAGGTGCTTATGCGGCAACCGATAACTTCATTATCGATTACCTAGGTTCGTACAAAGATATCAGTGGTGATGATGCAACAGAAGCAAGTGAGTACTCAGCCATTGTTCGTCCTCAGTATCAATGGAACAGCGTACATTCTACTTGGTTAGAAGCGGGTTATGCATACGTTGACTATGCAAACGATGATGAAGACCAAGGTTGGAAGGTTACGCTATCGCAAAACGTATCCCTTGGTGGTCTACCATGGAGTCGTCCAATGCTTCGCTTCTACGCAACAGTGGGTGACGTAGAGTCTACGCGAGCTGATGTGTCTGAAACCGTTGATACAGTTAGCTTCGGTGCAATGTTCGAGCGTGGTGGTAAACCAAGCCAAATCCTAGAAAGTTAGCTTTAACTCCCTATTTAAGGCTTAGCTTGCCCTAATAAAGCTAGAGACAAACCCTTTTGAGCACTGCTTAGCAGTGCTCTTTTTTTTACGTCTAGAAACAAACTCACTCAAATAAGTATTCACTTTCGTGATCGTGAAAGCCCTTTCATGAAACTGTTTCATGGGCTCATGAAAAACTTCCTGTTTATTCATAGTTTGAATAATTGCCAAAAAACGCCTATTTCGATGTGATTTTACTCACATCCAACAAGGGCACTTTTACCCAAAATAGCCCTTGAAAGCGGTTTCTCGAAATTGGAGTTTTGAAGTGGCAACCATCAAAGAAGTATCAGAGCATGCAGGTGTATCACAGGCGACCGTGTCGCGAGTGATCAACGGCACCAGTCGTGTTAGCCATGACAAAAAGCTCAAAGTAGAGAAGGCTATCCAAGAACTGGGCTATCGTCCGAATTTTATCGCACAGGCATTGGCTTCAAGCCGAAGCGGTAGTATTGGCGTTGTGGTTCCTGAGCTCGGTGGTCCTTTTTACTCAAGCATCCTACACAACATCGAGAGCAAGCTTCGCCAATATGGCTATCACGTTATCGTGACAGCGTGTGGCAATACAGAGCGAGAGCAACAAGAGTCGGTTGAGTTCCTTCTTAGCCGTCGTGTGGATGCTCTTATCATGCATACCCAGCACCTTACCGATGACTATCTCATTAACCTTGATGAGCAAGGTGTGGTGTTTGTGCTGATTAACCGTTTCGTACCTGAGCTAAAGCAAAGCTGCATCGAAATTGATAATGAGTACGGCGGCAAATTGGCTACCGAGCACCTGCTTAATAGCGGTCATACCCGTATTGCGTGTATCACAGGTCCTCTGGAGAAATCCGATGCGAGAGGTCGCTTACAGGCTATCGCGCAGCCCTTGAAGAAGCAGGTATCGATTACGACGAAACCTTAGTAATCGAGGCGGGTTTCACTGAAGAAACCGGTCACAGCGCAGCTAAGAAATTGCTTCGCCGAGGCTGTGACTTTACCGCTCTGTTTGCGTGTAACGACCACATGGCATTTGGCGCTTTTGAGGTGCTACGCGATGCCAATTATAAAATCCCTGAACAGGTTTCTCTGGTTGGGTTTGATGACATCTTGTTTGCAAGATATCTGACTCCAGCCCTCACTACGGTGAACTTTCCCATTGAACAGATGAGCATAGAAGCAGTTCAGCTCGCTATTCAAAAGCTACATAAAAACAAACTAGACGTGAATTTTAAGCTTCAACCAAACCTGATGCTGAGAAATTCCACCCATGTCTTACCACATACTCTACAAACGATTTAAGGATTGATCATGAAACTAAAAACGTTATCGCTGACAGTCGCTGCTGGCCTAGGCCTGGCAACCGCAGTTAACGCGGCAGACCAAAGCATCCGCTTTGACGGCTTTCCAGATTTCGATAGCAGCCTAAAAGTGATTCTGCCTGACTTTGAAAAAGAGACAGGTATCAAGGTTGATTACCTGATGAATAACCACGGTGACCACCACACTAAGCTAACAACTAACCTTGCAACGGGCTCAGGTGCGGGTGACGTTATCGTAGTTGACGTTGAAAAAATCGGTCCTTTTGTCGGCTCAGGCGGTCTAGTAAACCTATCTGAAAAATATGGCGCAGATAAATACGCTGAGCGCTTTGCACCATATGCTTGGGAGCAAGGTAAAGGCGCAGATGGCAGTGTTTACGGTATCCCTGTAGACCTTGGTCCAGGCGTTATGTACTACCGTACTGACATCTTCGAAAAAGCAGGTATCGATGTAGATGCTGCGACTAAAGATTGGGATTCATACATAGCGGCGGGTGAGAAGCTTAAAGAGCAAAACGTAAAACTGATAGCATCAGCGGCGGACGTAGCTCAAGCAATCATCTTCACTACCGTACCTGAGGGTGAAGGCCTGTATTTCGATATGGATGGCAACCCAGTAGTAACCTCTGAGCGTTTCGTTCACGCATTTACCGTAGCGAAAGAGATCCGCGACAAGGGTCTAGATGGCCGCATCCTAGCGTGGTCGAACGAGTGGTATGAAGGCTTCCGTAACGGCACCTTCGCAACTCAGCTTTCTGGCGCATGGCTACTTGGCCACCTAAACAACTGGATCGCACCAGACACAGCGGCAAGTGGGGCGTTGATCACCTACCTGATGGCATCTATGGCAGCTGGGGCGGTTCTTTCCTTTCTATCCCTACTCAATCTAAGAACCCAGATGAAGCGTGGAAGCTAATCGAGTACATGACAACTCGTCGCGACGTTCAGCTTAAGCACTTTGAAACCATTGCTGCATTCCCTGCGAACGTGACTACTTACGATGACGCAATGTTTGCTGAGAAAGTAGATTTCCTTGGCGGTCAACAAGCTCGCCTACTGTTTGCTGATGTGGCTAAAAACATCAAGCCAGTAGCACCAGCTAAGGGCGACCACGTTGCTCGCGCAATCATCCTAGAAAATGCTCTGATGGAAGTGCTAGACGAAGGCAAAGACATCAAGACTGCATTGAAAGACGCAGAGCGCCTAATCAAGCGCCGTACTCGCAACCTTTAAGCTGTAATTCGGGGCGCCCTAGCGCCCTGTATCTGACACGAGGTCATAGACAATGAACCAAGCTGCCAGCAAAGCATTAGAAAACAATGGGCGTCCCAGCCTTTTTTTAAAGCTTAACTTGAAAGCGCTTACACCATACGGCTTCTTACTGCCATTTTTGGTGATTTTTTCAGTATTTGGAATCTTTCCATTGCTGTTTTCAATCTTCCTTTCCTTCCATGAGTGGAACCCAGTGGAAGGCCTTGGTGCCATGGAATATGTGGGGTTAGAGAACTATCACCTAGCACTAACAGACCCTTGGCTTTGGCGCTCACTAAAGAACACGCTGTGGCTTGCTATCACCTCGGGTGTGGCGCAGCACCTTGTGGCTCTGCCTGTGGCCTACATCCTAGTTTCACTGGGTGATCGCTTGCGTCACTGGCTAACGTCAGCCTATTTCTTGCCGTTTATCACCTCAACGGTGGCGGCATCACTTATCTTCTTCAATATGTATTCGCCAAACTCAGGCATCATCAACCAAAGCCTGATGGCGCTGGCGGACAGCACACTATTTGGCTGGGCATTCGGTTGGGTTAACGACTATCAACCTATCCGCTGGCTAGAAGACGCAACCATGATCAAGCCATCTATCGCCATCATGGTGTTCTGGAAATATACCGGCTTCAACATCGTGCTCTACACCACGGGTCTTATGACTATCCCGAAAGAGATCCTTGAAGCAGCGCGTATGGATGGTGCAAACGCATGGCGCCGTTTCTGGAGCATCTCACTGCCTATGATTCGCCCGTTTATCTTCTTCGCGGTAACCATGACCATCATCGGCAACCTGCAGCTGTTTGAAGAACCATTCGTTCTGACCCGAGGTACCGGTGGTACTGGTCAGTCAGGCTTAACCATCTCTATGTACCTGTACAAGGTGGGTTGGGAATGGCTAGAGATGGGAACCGCTTCGGCAATCTCATGGCTACTGTTTACGCTTATCGCGGCCTGTACCGCAGTTCAATTCTTCTTCTTTGGTAAGAAAGGCTTAGGGGAGCAATAAGGTGTCTATTCAAGTATTTAAACCGAGCGACCGAGCTATTGAGATCGCAACCAAGATACTCTTGGTTGCCCTAGCCACTCTGCTGATAGTGTCGGCAATCATTACGGTATTCCCGTTTGTCTGGTCTGCGCTTTTGTCTACCCGTGACCGTAGTGAGATCTTCGGTACTGGCATCAGCCTAGCCATCGGCGATAGCTTAGCTACAACTACGAGCGCCTTCTAGAGATCATGCCGTTTTGGCAAGCCATGTTTAACTCTATCTACGTGGCATTCCTAGGCACCAGTATCTCGCTGCTGTTCTGTAGCATGGGTGGCTATGCGTTTGCGGTATATAAATTCCGTGGCAAGTCACTGCTGTTTGGCATGCTGGTGGCTCTATGATGATCCCGCCGGTGCTGAGCCTTATCCCGTACTTCATGATAGTGAAGTTCTTAGGACTGATCGATAACCACCTAGCGGTATGGCTTCCGTTTACTACTACGCCATTTGGTATCTTCCTGATGCGTCAGCACGTGGTGGCTTCTATTCCTAAAGAGCTGCTTGAAGCTGCCAAGCTAGATGGTGCTGGTGAGTTCAGAACCTATTGGAGCGTTGTGCTTCCACTGATGAAGCCAGCACTAGCGACTCTAGCTATCGTGCAATTCGTTTTCTTCTGGAACATGTTCATGCAGCCTCTTGTAGTGCTGACCTCACCAGAAAACTACGTAATTACTCAGGCGCTTCGAAGCGTACAGGGCATTCCAAACACCCCATGGGCGCGGTAATGCTTGGCACCACAATCTCAATTCTTCCACTAGTAACAGCTTACTTATTTGCATCTCGCCAAATGATCAGCGGCTTAACGTCGGGCGCGGTGAAAGGTTAAAAGACAATTATGATTAAGTATCACATTCCTCAAGATTCAAAATTGCGTAGCCGAGACTTCACCTTCGGCGTGGCGACCTCTTCATATCAAATCGAAGGTGGAGCCGACCAAGGTGGTCGCACTCCATCTATTTGGGACACCTTCTGCCGTAAACCTGGTGCGGTAGATAACGCCGATAATGGCGACATTGCTTGTAATCACTATGAATTGTGGCAGCAAGATATCGAGATGATTCAATCTCTAGGGGTGGATGCCTATCGCCTATCTATGGCTTGGCCCCGTATTCTGCCTTGTGATGGTGAGACGAACCCTGAAGGTTTGGCCTTTTACGAGCAGATCATCGATGAGTGTCATGCGCGTGGACTAAAGGTATATGTGACCCTTTATCACTGGGACCTACCACAGTACCTAGAAGACAAGGGCGGCTGGTTAAATCGCGAAACCGCGTACAAGTTCGCTGAGTATGCAGAGGTAGTGAGCAAGCACTTTGGTGACAAGATTGATGTGTACACCACGCTAAACGAACCGTTTGTTTCTGCTTTCCTTGGTTATCGCTGGGGCGAGCACGCGCCGGGCATCAAGGGCGAAAAAGAAGGCTACCTTGCGTCTCACCACTTGATGCTAGGTCATGGCTTGGCAATGCCAGTGCTGCGTAAGAACGCACCTAACGCTATGCATGGTGTGGTGTTTAACGCAACACCGTCTTACCCACTTACCGAAGCAGACCAAGGTGCGGCGGATTACTGCGAAGCTGAGAACTTTCACTGGTTCATTGACCCAGTGTTAAAAGGTGAATACCCAGCTGCGGTAATGGAAAAGCGTGCCGATGCCATGCCGATGATCCTAGAGGGTGACCTAGATATTATCTCAGCACCTGTGGATTACATAGGTATCAACTATTACACCCGCAGCGTGGCACGATTCAATGAGCAAGGCGATGTTGAGACCATCAAGATGGAAGAGTCAGAGAGCACTTTCATCGGTTGGGAGATCTATCCTGACGGATTGCGTGACCTTCTGATTCGTCTGCACAACCGCTACGACAACATCCCACCTATGTACATCACAGAAAACGGCGCCGCTGGCAACGATTCGGTTGAGAATGGTGAAGTTGATGACGAACAGCGCGTGCGCTACTTCCAAGGGCACCTAAATGCGGTGGATGAAGCGATAAAAGAAGGTGTGCGTGTTGATGGTTATTTTGCTTGGAGCTTGATGGATAACTTCGAGTGGGCCTTCGGCTATCGCCAACGCTTTGGCATCGTGCACGTGGACTATGCAACCCAAAAAAGAACATTGAAAAACAGCGCTATTGCTTATCGAAATATGCTTCTAGAGCGCGCAGAGGAGAACAAGTAATGGCTAAGGTAGAGTTTCGCAATATCAAAAAATCCTTTGGTGATGTAGAGGTCGTTAAAGAGTTTGATTTCACGGTGGAAGACGGTGAGTTTGTAGTATTCCTTGGTCCATCTGGCTGCGGTAAGTCAACCACACTACGCATGTTAGCAGGCCTAGAAAGCATCACCTCAGGTGATATCTATGTGGGCGACAAGCTGATGAACAAGATTGATGCCAAAGATCGTGACTTGGCTATGGTGTTCCAAAGCTATGCTTTGTATCCACATATGACGGTATACGAGAACATCGCTTTTGCTCTGAAGCTAAAGGGCATGTCTAAGCCGGATATCGACGCTGAGGTACGTAAAGCCGCTAAGATGCTTGAGCTTGAGCAATTGCTAGATCGTAAGCCTAAAGAGCTATCAGGTGGTCAACGTCAACGTGTAGCAATGGGTCGCGCTATGGTGCGTACTCCTAAGGTATTTTTGTTCGATGAGCCTCTATCCAACCTAGATGCCAAACTGCGTGGCGTGATGCGTGAAGAGATTAAACAGCTTCACCGCGAGCTAAAGACCACCACTATCTACGTAACCCACGATCAGATTGAGGCGATGACATTAGCTGATCGCATCGTGATCCTTAAAGATGGTTATGTGGCACAGGTGGGTACACCAACCGAGGTGTTCCAGCGCCCAGCGAACAAGTTCGTCGCTCAGTTTATCGGTAACCCTTCTATGAATATGCTTGATGCCAAGTTGGTGGATCAAGATGGTGATTGGAAGGTGCAGATTGGCGATATCACTATCCCACTGCCTGAGCGCTTCAAGGCACATGCATCAAAGAATGTGGATCTTCATTTTGGTGTTCGCCCAACGGACATTCACCTGCGTGCAGAGCAGGTAGACCATGACCGCGTATTGCCAATTCCTGTGGCGATCAAAGATAAAGAGCTTCTTGGTGCGAGCATACTTCTTAAAACAGAGATCGCTGGCCAGCCTCTTATGATTGAGACTCAGGCTGCAGAGGTGAATAGCGAAGATACCACCTTGTATCTCGACCTAGATGCTATCCATCTGTTTGACTCTATGAGCGAAAACTCACTCGCTAGCTAATTTCCTTATCTAATAAACCCAATAATCAGCCCTCCAGCAGTGGAGGGGTGAAGGACAATAATGATGAAATTTGGATATTTTGACGACAAGAATAAAGAATATGTAGCCATCACGCCTTGTACCCCAATCAAGTGGTGTAACTATGTTGGCACGCTAGGTTTTGGCGGTTTAGTGGACAGTAATGGTGGCATCTTGCTATGCAAGGGAGACCCAGCGCTAAACCGTATCACTAAGTATATTGCCCAACTTCCAAACTCAGAATTTAAGGGCTCGACCATCTATCTAAAGGTGACGGATGCCAGTGGTAAGCAAGAGATCTTTTCTCCTTTCTTCACACCGACTTTAAAGCCACTGGATAAGTTTGAAAACCATACCGGGCTTTCCTATACCCGTATCGTTTCGGAAGCCTTTGGTGTGCGTTGTGAGGTGACCTTCTTTGTCCCAAGCGACGATGAGGTGCTACTTCAGGATATTCGAGTTACTAACATCTCTGGTCAAGAGCTGCATATTGATGTAGTGCCAGTGATTGAGTTCACCCATTTTGATGCGCTGAAGCAACTGCTTAATGCTGACTGGGTGCCACAAACCATGACCCTAAAGGCGCACCAAGACGGCGAACATACCGTGCTTGAACAATACGCCTTTATGAAGCGTGATTATGCGGTAAACCTAGTGACAGCAGACCGCCCAGTAACCTCGTTTGATGGCGATAGAGCGCAGTTCTTGGGTGAGTACGGCTACGGCAGTTGGCTGCGCCTCAAGCACTGACTCAAGCTGAGCTGAATAACAGTGAATGTCTGCGTGGCGATAATATCGCGGCCCTCAACCTAAGACTTGGTTGGCTCAGCCTGAGCAAACAGAGCGCACCGTGGTTCAGCTTACCCAGATGGAGAGCTTAGAAGCCGCTAAACCTCTTATGGCTAAATACCGCAACTTGGATGCGGTTGATGAAGCGTTTGAGAAACTCGGTGGTTTTTGGGAGAACTACCTAGAGACGGTTCAGGTTGAAACCCCTGATGCGGCCATGAACTCAATGCTGAATGTGCACAACCCGCGCCAATGCCATACCACTAAAAACTGGTCTCGCTATCTTTCTCTATATCAGCTTGGATACGGCGCACGAGGTATCGGCTTCCGTGATTCGTCACAAGATACTTTAGGCGTAATTACCCATATGCCAGAAGAGGCGCGTGAGCTTATTGAAAGACTGCTGTCGGTACAGAATATCGATGGCTCGGCCATGCACCAGTCTTCCCATCTACCATGGAAGCGAATGCGGGTGACTCTCGTGAAGAGGAAGACCGTCCAGATTACTATGGTGACGATCACCTGTGGATCATCTTTGCGGTGACCCAGTATGTGAAAGAGACTGGCAATGCGGACTTCCTAGATAAGTTGATTCCTTTCTATCAAAAAGACAGCAATAGCAAGCCAATCGAAGAGGGAACAGTTTGGAATCACCTATGTCGCTCTATTGAGTTTACACAGAACAACAAGGGTGAACATGGCCTGCCACTGCTGGGCTTTGCTGACTGGAATGATACGGTGAACCTGCCAACAGGTGCCGAATCTATGATGGTGGCAAGCATGTTTGGTAAGGCGTTAAACGACATGCTGGATCTGTGTGAGTACCGCGGAGAAACTCAGCTGGCTGAGCAGTTCAAGCGCTACTACCTAGAGATGCAGGACACTATGAATAGCGTAGGCTGGGATGGGCAGTGGTATGTGCGTTACTTCGATGAGAAGGGCGAACCAATCGGCTCACATAAGAACGAACAAGGCCAGATCTACACCAATGGTCAAAGCTGGCCGGTGATCTCGGGCTTCGCCACCGCTGAGCGTGCTACTCAGGCATTAGATTCAGTGTATAACAAGCTCAATACGCGCAACGGCATCAAGCTCTCAACTCCAGGCTACAACGGCTTCGACTAAACTTGGAGGCGTTTCTACTTATCCACCGGGTGCGAAAGAGAATGGCGGTATCTTCCTACACGCCAATCCTTGGGTAATGATCGCAGAAGCTATCGTGGGTAATGGTGACAGAGCTTACGAATACTATCGCCAGATCAACCCTGCTTCGAAAAACGATAGCCTAGATGTGTTTGAATCTGAGCCTTATTGCTACCCGCAAAACATCCTAGGTGATGAGCATCCACAGTTTGGCTTGGGGCGAAATGCTTGGTTATCAGGCACCTCATCTTGGACCTATGTGGCTGGTACGCAGTGGATCTTAGGTGTTCGACCTGAGATGGACGGACTTATTGTAGACCCATGTATCCCACGTGACTGGCCTGAGTTTAAGGTGCGCCGTAAATTCCGAGGGGCGACCTACCATATTCAAGTTAGTAACCCTAACGGCGTTTCCAAAGGCGTGCTTGAAATGCGCCTCAATGGAGACCTTATCGAAGGTAACAAACTACCTGTTCGCACCCAAGGTGAGCACCAGGTAGAAGTCATCCTAGCTAAACCTGAGAGGGCTAGTGATAGCCCTCTGCTTTCTAGCCCAGTAATCAAAAGAACAGACCTAACATGAAAAACACTATCCCTTACACAAGCTATGCCGGAAACGCCCAGCAGCTAACCACTAAAGGTGATGCCGTAGAGTTTATTCAGCCTTGGTACACCCCTATTTCTACGACACCAGAAAACACCGGTATGGCAGTTGGGGGTATAGGCAATACTTTTAGCCTGACGCCAACAGGAAGTACGCCAAACTTCAGTTTTATTCCGGGTATCTTCGTCGATATCTCAGATGAAGATATTCATCTGAACGATTTTTATGTCTCAATTGCTGAGGTGCCAAATCTTGACTGTCTCGGTCTGAAATCAGAGGCAGAG
This sequence comes from Vibrio ishigakensis, assembly GCA_000830475.1. GTDB lineage: Bacteria > Pseudomonadota > Gammaproteobacteria > Enterobacterales > Vibrionaceae > Vibrio > Vibrio ishigakensis_A. The sequence continues at coordinate 143,123 of BBSC01000001.1, forward strand.
GTGCGAAATTATCTGGGGTATTACCCAGCGCTATTCTCGGGTAAGGCAATAAATGCAGATTCAAATCTGTTAGCTGAGATTAAGGCATCCCTTTCTAACGGACGCTTCTATGCCGATAACCGAGAGAGCCTTATCCGCTGGAACATAGAGCTCTCTCCAAGAAGCCTAGATGCCATAGTCAAAGACGCCTCCTCGGTACAGACCCAAATTCTGGTGGCCTTAGATTTCTTTAAAGGGCTACTTATCAATACCTCTGCAGTAGCAAGACAGCTTGATGCTGGTGGTACTAGTGAGATTGAATCTGTTTCAGCTCGAGATATCGATTATCGCGCTCTTTACCCTATGGCAGAGTATGAATATCAAGGACTGGGCGAGGTATCGTTAAGACGTAAGGTGGTTTCACCCTTGGTGAAAGAGAACGCTAAGCTTTGCAGTCTGCCTAGCCATTGGAACCATTTTGAAGTGACTAACCATGGTTCTGAGGCCAAGAGCATCACCTTGGTTCAGCCACTGCTTAACTTGCTGGGCTCTACCTATCGTAAGGGGCGTGATGGCATTCAGGATTCGTTTTGCACCTTAACCCAAAACCCAATCAATCAGGTTCACAGCAAGGTCGAGTATCAGGTCGAAGACCAGGCTTATCTGGGTATCAGTATGGGCACCAACTCACCGTTTGAAGGGGACATTGGCGGGTGAGGTGAGCTTAGGTATTGCCGTAGACTCTAAGCTCATTGATTCAGGCAGAGCGAGTGTAACGATAAAGCCACAAATCTATTCGACTAATACTGAAACCGAGGTAATCAACGCCTTGATGACAGGCCGTACCGATGCTGATTTTAATCGAGGAATCTACTCAGGTCGTGAGGCTTTGTCCGGCTTAGCGGCTATCAACATAGAACTTGAACCAGGTGAAAGCTTTGAGCTGCGATTCTTGCAAACTCAAGACCACAGCAAGATTGCCCTCGGTGATTGGCATAGCCAAAAAGCCTATACCCAGTATTTTGATGACGTGCAGAGAACAGCGCAGATCAACAAGCACCTGCTTGCGCGCTTTGAAACAATCGAAGGTGCTCTAGTAGATCAGCAGACCGAATATCAGGCTCTAGCGAATTCTCAGTTTGAAGATGAAAACAGAGCTGAGCGTTTTGCGACTATGGCTATGAACACTCTCTCTTTCTTAGCTGAATCCACGGTGTGGGATAGGGAGAATAAGTTCTTGGTGAAAGAGTGTGTGGACTACCCATTCTTTAATTCTCTCGATGTTTATTTCTATGGCTCTTTCTCGATCCTTTATCTACTGCCTGAAATCGATGGCTGCGTGATGAAAGATTTTGCTAAGGCTATTTTGGCTGAAGACCCAACACAGAGACGTTACTGGGAATATGAGGACAAGCCATTTGCTGAGCTCATTGATGCTAAGTATCAGGGCACGCGTGCCGTTCGCGGCGCAGTTATCCACGACCTTGGGAGTCCGTTTGATATCCAGCCAGATGCCTACAGTTGGCACAACGTCAAAGAGTGGAAGGATCTCGCGCCTAAATTTATCTTGATGGTGTGTCGCCACTATCAAAAGACAGGGAACCGTGAGGTAGTTGAGTCTTGCTGGGATGCTATCCTTGAGAGTTTGAATTACCTAGAAAGCTTGATAGAACCTGGTGACCTATTACCTCTAACTCGAGGCACGGACGATACCTTTGATAACCTTTCATCTCATGGTATCTCAATCTACTGTGCAAGCTTGTGGGCTGCTGGACTCAAGGCCGCATCTAGCTTGGCCGAACTCATGGGCAGAGCTGATCTAGCTATTGAGTTGGAAGTTAAGTCGAAAGCTGTAGTTGCAGAGGTCGAAGAGTCATTATGGGATGAAGAGCGTGGCTACTATCACTTCTTTGTGACACCTGTTCAGCCAAACATCTGACAGGGGAAGGCGCTGAGGCGTTAAATGCAATGGGTATTCCTGCCACTGGAATTCCTATTGAAGACAAGAATGCACTCAACCTATACCTGACTCAAAGGATGATTTGGCGGTTGATAAGCTCACTGAACGACGCACTAAAAAGCATGCGCTAAAACAGCAAGCACCGCAGGCATTTACCTCTGAGTTCGATGCTATTTTGGATCTAGATTCAGACAATAGCTTTGGCGATGCCATGCTGGCAGACAGCTATCTCAAATTGACTTCGGGCTCAGGTCTATTCAAGCCTGAGCGTGTGCAACGCTCCCTTGAGTTTACCCGTCAAACTAACTTCCTAAGCAATAGCCTAAGGTTGGGGTGGCGAATATGACCTTGTCTGATGGCATGCCTCATGAGGCTTTCCAAGCACAAGATGTATGGATAGGGGTTCAGTTTAGTGTAGCTACTGCTCTTAAACTGAGTGACAAACCAGTCTTGCAGAAGAGTTGATGGATACCACTTATCAAGCACTGTATAGCCTTGCCCGTATTCCGTTTGCTGCGCCAGAGGCTTTAATGCCTCCTGTGCGGTGGACGAAGAGCTGCTTATTCGTAACGGCTTGCATGCCGACGAATCGAGAGCTTGGGTTGAGGTATTGAAAGAGCAGAGCATCTTGCTATCTGACGGTCGTGTAAACCCTGAAGCCGAACTGAATATGTTTGAGTTAGAGCATCAACAGTTGCAACATCATCAAGCTAAGGTGATGGAGCAGGTGGCACAGACGAGCTTGAAATATACCGCAGGACGCTATTTTAGACCTGGAATGATCTTCGCCTATTTGTATTAAATTTGATGACTAAAGTCTCGAATAGTCGATAAAAACTAAGATATCACCTTTTGATGTCTCAAACTTAGCCCCTTTAACTCGTTTTTAGGGGCTTTATACCGTAAATATGGAATCTATTTTCGTAAGCTTGGAGGGAAACATGAAAAAAAAGAAGGCACCTACCGTCTATGACGTGGCCAAACTTGCAGGCGTTTCTCCAAGTACCGTCTCTCGGTTCCTGAATCGAACCACCTATGTCTCTAACGAGAAGAGCGAAAAGCTTAAGAAGGCTATACGTGAACTCGGTTATGAGACCAATCAAAATGCAGGCTCTGAGGGCAATCGCCGCTCTATGACCATAGGCGTGTTGATCCAACATCCTGACAGCCCTTTTACCAGTCGATTCCTCAATGACATGGAAAAGATGTTGTTGTCATTGGGCTACTCACCGGTTATCGCAACCGGCCACTGGCAGCGTAACCTTGAAAACGATGCTCTTGATTATCTGGTCAAGAGTAATGTCGATGGGATGATTATCGTTACTGGTAATATCGAAGAAGAGAAGATAATTCAGGTGGCGCAGAATATACCTGTAGTCGCCATTGGTTATCAGGTGAAAGCACCGAACGTATGCAGCATTCAATTTGATAATACTATGGGCGGTTATCTCGCCACCTTACACTTGCTTCAGCAGGGGCATGTAAATATTGCGCACATTAAGGGGCATTCGGGACAACCAGATGCGACCAATCGCTTTGAGGGTTACAAAAAAGCGTTGGCTGAAACGGGAATCCGTTACAGAGCAAACCTAGTTAAACAAGGTGATTTCAGTAGCGAACTCGGCTACGAAAAAACTATTGAGCTCATCGAATCCAATATCCATTTTTCTGCTATTTTTGCAGCGAACGATCAAACCGCTTACGGAGCAATCAAAGCGCTGACAGACAATGGCTATAAGGTTCCAGAAGATGTTTCTGTGGTCGGTTTCGATGACCTGCCGACGTCTCAGTACTTTACGCCAGCAATCACTACCTTGCGCCAACCTATTGAAGAAGTTGGAGTTATCTGTGCTCGCTCTATCATCAATATGCTCAATGGCGAGCCCTACGAGACACGTATACCACCTATAGACCTTATGGTCAGGCAGAGCACTCGCTCTATCTACGAGGCAGTAAAAGAATCCTAAAAATCGGCCCGACAATTAGTCGGGCCGATTACTTTTAGAACTTGTGTTGATACTGAATGCCAACTATCAATGCGTCTGGCGTGACTGTCGCGGCAACATTTTCAGTGCCGACAATTTCAAGCGACTCATCAACTTGTGTCGATTCACCAATTACCCAACTTACACCAAGGTCAACCGTGCTGTTCTCATTAAAGTGATAGCTACTACCAAAGGAGATCCAGTGGCGATCACTATCAGGAATTGAGAGTGAGGTCAGCTGATCAACAGGAGAAGCGTCAAACATATAGCCTGTGCGCAGAACCCATTTTCTGATAGGTCATAAGTTGCGCCAATTGAAATGTGCCCCGCATCCTTCCAGTGGTAGTCTTTGATTGATGCTTCATATGACGGTGAGGTTAGCGCATCAAATTCAGACCAGTTAACCCATTGCAAGCTATAGTGAACAGCCCACTTTGGTGCTAGCTTATGCCAACCGGAAAACTCTGCCATATCAGGTAGAGGGACATTCATTTTGGAAGCTGGATCTTCATCTAGCTTGTCTATGCTGCCTTCAACCTCGATATCTGGGCTATAGCGGTAAGAGAAACCAAACCTATGATTTTCATTAATTTGATATGTAATACCAAGATTACCACCGATGCCAAAGCCGTCCGCGTCGATATTAACCAGTGCGTCATCACGAGAGATCTCTCCCGTACCATAGATGACATCTAGGCCGATACCTAGGTTAATCTTATCGGTTAGCTCATACGCTAGTGCGACGCCAGTATTGATGCTGCTTAGATAGGTCTTTCCACCGAATCGGCTCGCTTCAAATGAATCATCATACTCGACATTCGTACCAAAGTTAGAGTGCACGGTAAAACCTAGGGTGAACTTAGAGTCTTGCAATGGATGCACATAGTGAAGGTTTGGTACTAGTGTTCCAGCGCCAATACTCTCGTCAGCTAGAGCTCTAGTAGGCTCAGATTCTGAAACAGGAGTGTATTGGATATCCGTTACGTCTACACTACTGTCAATATAAACCGCACCTAGGGATAGCGAAGGCTGCTCGATAAAAGCCATGGCTGCGGCGTTTTTCGATACGATAGCTGCACTGTCAGCAATAACTGCATCACCGGCAAAAGCGCGGCCTAGGCCAGTTGCCGACTGAGAGTTAAGCTGAAATCCAGCTGCTTGAGTTAGGCATGGTAGCAGCAAAGTGGATGCTGCAATTGCTTGATATTTATTTTTCATTTTCAGCAGCCACCTGTGTTTGTACGTGTTCTAGGTTAGTAATGGCGACTTTAACTCCGTCGGTGTCAACCATAGAAGCGACCATTTCTTGTTGGGTTTTCGTTGCGTCTCGAACGAAGTCCATAACTTCACCTGTAGGAAGACTTGGTAAACCTGTCTCGTCCATTGGACCTTCATATGGGAACATGTAAGTACCATGGCCTCCCGTAGTCAGCCTTACAACGCCACGGATTGGGGCACCAAATGTGGTTTCTTCTGTGATAGGAGCTAGATCGAGCGCTTTGATAAGCGGATTTGTACCAGTACGGATGTTGTTGTCAGCCGAGTTTGGTACCACGGTATCTGGCATATATTCACCAACTTCACAGGTATCACCACAGTTACCAACTGCTTCAAGAAGCAGAGTCGGCTGACCGTTCTCAGTTTGACGAGAAGTGAAACTTGCTGGATCTGATGAGTCTATAGTGAGTTGAACGCCTTGCAGTAATTCAGGTTCTATCAATGCCCAAGCATCATCTTTTAGAGAGGCAATAGCATCAGCATTCTCTTGTGACTCAGCTTCAAACTCATGCAGTGCAACAATACACTCTTCGTTAGTTGCCTCTTCTGTACATATGTTCGGTAGCAAGGTTTCAGCTAAGCTGCGTTCAACATCCGAAGAGTCTTTTACGCCTTCAATCGTCTCTGGTCTTAGGGTGTGAGAGTTCAGAACTAAGTTTGTTAGCCCTTGACCCGGTACTACAAAATTCGCCGTTTTGAATGTCAGTTCAGGATGGTTTTGGCTGAATTCAGAGATCATTACTGAAGTAATCCCCCCAGTGATAGGCCAATTAGGTGTACGTTGTCTTGGTCAACCCAACCAAGAGCGTTGAGTGCACTGCGCAGACTGATAAAGTCAGCAACGGATTGCTGTAAGTTAGAACGCAGGGCCAGTGGGGAGTCAATATTGATGAAATACGACTTTTCGGCTCTCGCGCTGATCTCTTGCTCTGGGTTATCTTGGTCAGCGTTGCCATAGCGGATACGAGTACCGTGATATGGCATATCGATGGCTACAACGGCATAACCATTATCCGTAAAGTCTTTAAGCATGGTAGAAACCGTGCCCTTCTCACCAGTTACACCGTGAACAAAGATAACGGTTGGTAGCTGAGTTACTCGATCCCAACCATCAGGAACGTAGATATCTGTTTCTAAAAGTTCTTTATATTCAGGATCAGTGATTTTAGGCGTTGGATTATACTTTGTTGGAAAAGCACCATCTTCCGTAGTAATCCACTCAAATAACGGCTTGCATGTGTTTTTCAGATCGTACTTATTAAGGTCACATTCTTCTAATTCACGATCTTTTGTGAATGGCAGATAGAATGGTGCTTTTAGATCTACTCGATACAGGTCGTAATAATCTTTAAATTCGCGCTGTTTCGTTTCATCGCCAGGCACACTTGCAAACTCTGCTTCGCTCAAGCTAAGCTCAACCATAGTATCTATTACGGCGTAGCTATCTTGAGTTGTGAACTCAGCCGCATACACAGGGTTGCCAGCATCCGGAGCTTGCGTGATGGCGCGATCTACTTGCTCTCTCAGCTCTTGTTGCTCTGGCGACAGCTCAGCAGGGTTAGCCGAGATAAGTCTGTAAAACTTTGGTCTGCTTGCAGAGCGTCACCACTTTCGGTTTTCACGCCGTCAGTCACAACAATATGGTAGGTGCTGTTGTGTTTTAAGCTAGACTGGCACTCAATTTTGATTTCTGAACCTGTCGCAGAAAGCTTAGTTGGAACCAGGTTGCCAGAGTCATCGATAAGCAGTACGTTGCCACCGAGTGAGTTGTGATTTAGAGGGTGTCTCTGTTCTGAATCTGCAGCTTGCACAGGAATTAAAATTGGTTCAGCGCATAAGCCCCAGCCATCTAGTGCAGCGTAAGATTGAGTGAAATCTTGGTAGTATGTGTGCTGCTCTTCATAAACTGGCTCACCTACGCCTGAAATAGTGTGGTCTGTCTCGTCGTCATAACCATAACCGTCGTTAGGCTTAGGCAGTTCATTGAGATTGTAAGGAATATAGACAGATGCTTGGTCAGCATTTGATGTAGTTTCTGAGTTACAGCCAATCAGAGACAAGCCAAGTAGTGCGTATATGCAGTGTCGATTAAAATTCGGCAAAACGACTCCTTATATAGTGTTCGTGGTGGGGGAACATCGGCAACAACTGAGTTATTGCCGATGGGTGGAGCATTCCAGCGAAACAGCTACCAAAATGACCCAAAACTATAATGGAGAGTGGAAGCATCTAGCACTCAAACAGTCTGATTGAGAGATAAGCGCATGATTAGAGAAGGATTTAGTTTATCTAATAAGAATTTAGATAGGTTTTTAACTAACTGAAGTATATGGGTTTATGCGCATTTAGCTGTTTGCTATATTGCTTAACAAGAAAGTAACAACAACAAGTGTGTATGTTTGACCAACTTACAGTAAATGGCTCGATACAGATTGACTTTGTAGCTGGGGAAATCCACCACCTAGAGTCCGGTCGCGTCTATAGAATTGGTACCAACGAGAGTGAATTGCTCAAGTATCTCTGTTTGCACCCCCATCAGACTTTGACTCGTCAGCAGTTGATAGAGAAGGTGTGGCGTTCCAAGGGCATAGTCGTTGAAGATGGTAGCTTGATGCAAACCATATCATTATGCCGAAAGGCCCTTGAAGACAATGATGGACGTATTATTGTCACTGAAAGAGGGCAGGGATACCGCTTTACAGGCGATACTCAAACCTCTACTGAGATTACCAAGAAACCAGTTGAATTAGGCAACGGTTCTCAAACTCTTTCACTAAATTTCATCTTAGGTTTAGTTGCGATCTTCGCTGTTTCTACAGTATCCGCATATTTCGCTTTTTCTAGTAAACAACAACCTTTGCAATCCACTATTGAAGCCAGTGCGTTCTCTCTTTGCACCTTAAGTACTGATGAGCTTGCCTATACAACACTGTCAAACGTTACCAGTTATCGACTTGGAGATAAGCAGATAATCATCGATGAGCAAGGTCGTTCAGTTACCTTCCCTGTAGGAAGCGAGGAGGTTATCTGTGAATAAGAAACTAGTGTTGTGCGCATTGACCGCAGCAATTGGCGTAGGTGCAGGTTATTTCGCTGCAAACTACTCGAATTCGCACTTAAGTGGCGCGTACTATGGAAAGACAGCCTCTGTCAATCAATCCAAGCTTGGCTCATAGTGAATCAACCGAACGTTAAGGTTGAGTTCAAAAGCAATCAAGAATACGACTTGCTTTATCTAACGAGTAAACTTGTTGGCTTTAGCTCAGGCGGTGAATACCTAGTAACTGGAAACTCAATATCGCTACAAGAAAATAGACACGACAAAATAGTGCCGGATCGTGACCTAGAGTTTTATGAGAAGGTAATGATTAGTGGCGGTGCGATACTTTCAAACGATTCAATGGATTATTTGACCATTGGTGATAACGAGTTCTTGCTCATCTCAGAATACGGAATGCTCCATTTCTGTAAGGGTAATCCGTGTGAAGAGCTAGAGGCGTATTCGAAGTTCAGTGATTGATTTACTGATGTTTAGATAATAAAAAAGCACCCATCAGGGTGCTTTTTCGTACGAATTGGTGGAGCTGGCGGGAGTTGAACCCGCGTCCGAAAACCATTCATCATTGGTACTACATGTTTAGTCGATCTTTAAATTCACCAAGTACCTGCGAACCGACACGCTAGTAAATGACTATCCTGAATTAAACTTCGCCGTTCATCTCTCAGGCGGGAGAATCCGGGCTAGCTTTTTTGGGTTTGATCTCTTGTTGGTCCCCGTCTTAAAAGCGGAAGCTAGGGCAAGAGAGCTCTCAGCAGGTTATTAAGCTGCTAGTGCGTAGTTTTCGTCGTTTGCGACTATTTTTTTGCGGCTTTTTACGTGGCCAACCGCCCCACGACATGCACCTCAGACTTCAGAATTCCCGTCGAATCCTAGATCAGCCCCGAGTGTTCTTGCATAGTACCAGAAAAGCTTGGTCTGTCTAGCGCTATGCGAATTGGATGCTTATTATTAACGCAACTTGCTCTTCATGATACGAGCTTTGTCGCGAGCCCAATCTTTTTCTTTAAGATCGGTTCGTTTGTCATGTAGCTTTTTACCTTTAGCTACACCAATTTTAATTTTAACCCATGAACGAGACCAATACAGAGATAGGGCAGTAAGTGTCATGCCATCTCTGTGAATGCTACCAAATAGGTTGTCTAGCTCTTTACGAGAAAGAAGTAGTTTCTGATTCGGGTAGGGTTGGCTACTATATGAGTAGAGGCTTGGTTAAGAGGGATGATGCTCATACCACTGATAAAAGCTTCACCATCTTTCAAATAAACGTAACTTTCTGCGATGTTCGCTTTGCCCTGGCGAAGTGATTTCACTTCCCAGCCTTGTAGCTCAAGTCCCGCTTCGATTTCGTCTTCGATGAAGTATTCGTGACGAGCCTTTTTGTTCAGCGCAATAGTGTTACTAGTCGCTTTAGTTTTTTGATTTTTTCTTTGCCATAATGGCTTCATTATACGGATTGCCTTATTATAGGGAAATTATTTTTGTTCTAGATAGGACAAAACTTAGGCAAATTAGTAGTTTAGCTTTTGAGGAGATGAAATGCCGATCGTTACCCGTTCAGCCTTGGTGTCGTTTAGTGCTGAGCAGATGTTTAATTTGGTCAACGATGTTTCACGTTATCCTGAATTTTTACCTGGATGCTCAGGCAGTAAGGTGCATCAAGCTGACGATACCAGTATGACCGCTTCCGTGGATGTATCTAAAGCGGGAATCAGCAAGACATTTACTACTGAGAACAAGCTTGTATCCGGTAGTGTTATCGAGATGAATTTGGTGGATGGTCCCTTTAAACACCTACGTGGTGGTTGGTTCTTTACGCCGCTAGATGAGCAAGCCTGTAAGGTAGAGCTAAAACTAGAATTTGAGTTCTCTAGCAAGATGATCGAGATGGCCTTTGGCAAGGTGTTCAACGAGCTGACTTCTAATATGGTGAATGCCTTCACTAGCAGAGCAAAACAGGTTTATCCTTGCTATGAGTATTGATTCCGAAATGATTCACGTAGAGGTGGTATATGCGCTTCCACAAGAACAGCGCGTAGTGTCGCTGGTAGTAAACCGTGAATTAACGGTTGAAGAAATCATTGCTCAATCTGGCTTGTTGGCCTTGTATCCCGAGATTGATTTAAAGGTTAACAAGGTTGGGGTTTATAGTCGTAACGTTAAATTAAACGCTACGGTGAGAGACCAAGATAGAATAGAGATCTACAGACCACTGCTTGCTGACCCGAAAGAGATTCGCCGCAAGCGAGCTGAGCAGGCCGCTCAACAAGCTGCTGAAGCTAAAGCGAAATAAATCAGATAGACATAAAAAAAGAGGAGCTTTGCTCCTCTTTTTTGTTATTGAATCGGTTGGTTAAATTGAGGTCCCGCCGAGAAATCACCATCAATGCGTTCCAGTCTTTCATCATCACCAAAGAAGACAAATAGGTTCTTTTGAATTGGGTCTTCATGGCCTTTGGTGAAATGGTAGATGTAATACCATTTGTTCGGCTTGCCGTTCTCTACTAGCATTGGAGAACCTAGTACATAACGTACTTGCTCTTTGCTCATGCCAACACGCAGTTGATCGACTGCTGACTGCTCAACAAAATTACCTTGGCTAATGTCGATGCGATACACCAATTTTCGAGAATGGAGCAACCAGAGAGCATGGAAACCGCTAACGGCACCACTAACAACCACTTTTTAAACTGCATGTTAGGTCTTTCAACTTAAAATCTAAAACTCGGCAGATGATAAACAAGCTAAATCGGCTTGTATAGCGAAACACGGTTTGTATCCACAATTTCGCTACATATCTTTTATTTTCTGCATGGACTGTCGCTTTTGACCTGAGTTGAGGCGATGAGTTCCGACTAAGTTTTCGATTTATATATCAAACAAAAATCCCTGAGGTTTTCGCCTCAGGGATACTTTTATGAGATTCTATTATGCCGCCATTAACTCTCGAGCATTAGCCAAGGTGCTGTCGGTGATTTCACTGCCGCCGAGCAGGCGAGCAAGTTCGCTTACTCGCTGGTCGCTATCTAGAGCAATCATATTGGTTTCAGTTTGCCCTGAGCGAGTCTTCTTAGCTACAAACATCTGTTGATGACCACATCCAGCAACCTGAGGAAGGTGGGTTACACATAGGATTTGTGTGCTTTCACCTAGGGTGCGTAGCATCTTACCGACTACTGCCGCTGTCGGGCCACTGATACCTACGTCTACCTCATCGAAGATAAGGCTAGGGGTTTCTACTTTCTGCGCTGTAATGACTTGAATAGCTAGAGAGATACGAGATAACTCACCACCGGAGGCAACCTTGCCTAAGGATTGAAGTGGTTGACCAGGGTTAGCGGATACCAAAAACTCCACATCATCTGCACCTAATGGAGAGGCAAACTTGCTGTCAAAATTCACCTGAATATCAAAGCGTGCTTTCTCCATACTCAGCTGTTGCATGCTATTGGAGATAAGCTTGTTCAGCTCTTTGGCATAACGCTTGCGTGACTTATGCAGTTTTTCGGCACTCTTAAGATAAGCCTCTTTAGCAGTTTCTACTTGCTGTTCCAGTTCCTCGATTTTTTCATCGGAGCAATCTAATGCCTCTATTTGAGCTGATAACTCTTGATGATGGGCATACAGGTCTTCTGGAAGAACATGATGTTTCTTGGCTAGGGACATTACCTGCGAAAAACGCTCCTCGACGTTTTGCATATGCATAGGGTCGATATCGATAGAATCGAAATAGTTACGTAGTTCGCTACTGGCTTCTTCTGCTTGAATGAGGGCATCGTTAAGCATTTGGCTTACGTTGATCAGTTCTTTATCAAGATCGCTAAGTTGAATGGCGCAGTTGATACTGGCGTGTAGCAAGCTAAGTGCATTTGACTGCTCATTTTCACTTAGGAGGTTTAATCCTTCTTGGGTTAAACCTAAGATCTCCCGCTGTTGGTGATCTTTTTGTGCTCAAGTTCTAGCTCGGTAAACTCCTGTTCACCCAAGGAGAGTTCATCCAGTTCTTTTATCTGATATTCAAGTAATTGCTTTTGTGCCTGATTTTGCTCGCTGTTTTGTAGGGTCTGCTTGAGAGTGTTTTCAGCTTGACGCCATTTTTGATAACGACTTTGCGATTGAGTAATTAGGTTCGCATGTCCGGCATAATCATCGAGCAGTTTGATCTGATACTCTTTTTTCAGAAGTTGATGATGGGCATGTTGTCCATGGATGCTAACCAGCAGTTGCCCCAGAGATTTTAGTTGGGAAACAGGGACAGGATTGCCGTTGATAAAGCCACGAGAGCGACCGTCCTTGCTGACGATACGGCGAAGAATGCACTCATCACCTTCAGCGAGTTCATTGTCCTCTAACCAACGCTTGGCACTTAAGTTGTTCTCGATAATAAAGCTGGCAACGATATCTACCTTATCTTCACCTTGACGCACCATACCGGCGTCAGAGCGGCAACCTAAGCAGAGGCTAAGTGCGTCTATAGCGATAGATTTACCAGCGCCAGTTTCACCTGTGATGGTAGTCATTCCAGCGCCAAGTTCGACTTGTAGTGATTTAACGATAGCGAAGTTGTTAACACTTAAATGAGCGAGCATATCCATAACCTGAAAGTACTGTATATGAGAACAGTATATACTGGTTTTCTATACAGTAAAGTTTGCAGGTGAATTTTTTGTTCGGAAAATTGTTGCTCAGATCACAGGGCTAAAAAAGCTTGCTCGACCAGCCCAGTTTTTCTCTAAGTACATGATAGTAGCTGTAATCTTTTGGATGGATCAGCTGAAGTACGTTAGGGCTTTGATAGATGTGTATCTCGTCGCCGGGTTCGACAGGTAAAGATATTTGACCATCGCAGCTCACCTCTTGGGTTCCTCTGTTGTCAGGAGCGAGGATAAGCTTGATGCGACGATTTCCGTCTACTACCAGTGGTCTGCTCGATAGCGTATGTGGGAACATAGGTACTAGCGAGATGCTATTCAGGCTTGGAGATAGGATAGGGCCGCCACCAGATAGCGAATATGCGGTTGAGCCAGTGGGTGTCGAAACTATAAGGCCATCGGAGCGTTGGGAAAATGCGAAGCTCTCATCGATATACACTTCAAACTCTATCATGTGCGCCACCTTACCAGGGTGAAGCACGGCTTCATTTAAAGCGGCGTTCTGACTTTTTATTTGGCCGTGGCGATGGATTTCAGCTTCGAGCAAAAATCTCTGCTCTTTTATGAACTCACCATTAAGTACTTTTTCCAGAGGCGATTTAAAGTCATCTGGATCAAGGTCGGTTAAGAAGCCAAGGTTACCTCTATTTACACCAATGACAGAGATATCAAAACGGGACAGCACACGAGCAGCGCCAAGCATATTGCCGTCACCACCAACAACGATAGCAAGGTCAGCATCTTTGCCTATGCGCATAAGGTTGGTAAAGGCGCTGGGATCGACATTCTCCATTCGGTCACGTAGGCGGTCATCCACCAAAACCTTATACTCACGCTCAATCAGCCAGTCGTAGATTTCTTGGTGCGTTTGAATGGCAAGATTGCTACGAGGTCTACCTAAAATCGCTATGGTTGAGAAATGTTTGCTCATTTTAATCCCATTTTTGACTATCTGAACCCAAGCAGGCTTGAATCAGAAACGATGATCCCCATAATAAAGGCAAGTTGATTTGAGATGCTAACGTTTTATGTTGGAAACCCTGACAAAAATGATAGCAGTTTCAGGAATATGCAGGTCCTGCCGGAGATATCATGAGCGACAAAGATATTAAAAACGAAGAACAAGAAGTAGAGCAAACAATCGAAGAGCAGGTAGCTGAAGAGGTTGTTGCAGAGCAAGAAGCTGACGTTATTGGTGACGAAGGCGATGTAGAGTGGAATGAAGAGTCTGCTGAAGATATTGAAGAGTCTAAGGTTGCTCAGCTAGAAGCTGCATTGCTTCAAACTGAAACCCGCCTTAAAGAGCAAGCTGACTCTGTATTGCGCGCTAAGGCTGAAGTCACAACATGCGTCGTCGTACTGAACAAGAAATGGCGAAGGCTCGCAAGTTTGCGATCAATAAGTTTGCTGAAGAACTGCTTCCAGTTATCGATAATCTAGAGCGTGCTATTCAAGCAGCAGACACTGAGAATGAAGCGGTTAAGCCTATCATTGAAGGTGTTGAGATGACTCACAAGTCATTCCTTGAGGTTGTTGAGAAGAACGGCCTTAAAGAGATCAACTGTGGGTGAAGCGTTCAACCCTGAACTGCACAACGCAGTTTCTATGGTTGAGAGTCCAGACCATGAGAGCAACACAGTAACGGTTGTTCTACAAAAAGGTTATGAACTAAACGGTCGTGTAGTTCGCCCTGCTATGGTTATGGTTGCAAAGTAAACCTTTAAGCATAGACGGTATATTTTTAGAGAGGTCGTGATCGACCTCTCTTTTTTGATTTAAAGAAAATAGGTGTTATCAACTTATTACAAAATATTTCGCATGATATTAATTTCATATCGTGCGATCTATATGGTGCATATGTCTAATTTTATGCAATCAATTAGATAATAATCTCGAAACTTGATCCCAATCAAAGCGGTTTAAATTTTGCGCCATCCGTTCCGTATGTAGAATGCCCTGCGACTACTCAGAAGAGTAGCGATAAATATTATAAAAATGGACAAGCACAGCAAAACACATTGGAGTATGTGATGGACAAATCACTATCAAGTAAAATTTTTATCGGCATGTTTGCCGGTTTATTTATTGGCACGGCAATTCAGTATCTGCTAAACGGCATCTCAATCTTTGACGTTTATCTTTTAGGTTTGGCAGAAGGCGTAGGCGGCATGTTTGTATCTCTGATCAAACTGCTTGTTGTGCCACTGGTATTCGTATCTATCGTATGCGGTATCGTTGAACTGAAAGACATTAAGACCTTCGGTCGTTTGGGCGGTAAGACATTTGTGCTTTATATCCTAAACACCATAGTTGCAATCAGTGTTGCTCTAGCTATCGGTATGGTTTTCCAGCCGGGTGCAGGTGCAAATCTAGCGGGCACAGTAAGTGAAACTGTGGAGCTAGCGGCAACTACAACACCTGATATCTTCTCTCTAGTTGTTAATATCGTTCCGAGCAACCCATTCCAGGCGTTCGTTAATGGCGACATGCTACAGATCATCTTCATGGCGATCATTGTAGGCCTTGCTATCCAAGCTCTTGACCAAAAAGGTGGTCCAGCGGTTAAAGCATTCAAGGTTGCTAACGATGTAATGATGAAGCTTATCGGCCTAGTAATGAGCCTAGCACCGTACGGTGTATTCGCTCTTATGATTCAACTAGGTGCAACTCTAGACTCGAACACCATCATGTCTGTGGCGGGTTACGTGGCTCTAGTTGTAGCGGTTCTGGCGTTCTGGATCTTCGTATTCTACCCAAGCATGGTTGGTATCATGGCGCGTATCTCGCCTAAGACCTTCTCTCGCGCGGTTCGTGAACAGGTTCTATTCTCGCTATCAACAGCAAGCTCGAACGCAACTATCCCAGTAACTATGCGTACCCTAACTGACAAGCTAGGCGTATCTAAGTCAATCGCAGGTTTCGGTGTACCACTAGGTGCAACCATGAACATGGCTGGTGCTTCTATCTATATCGCTATCGCTATCGTATTTGTTGCGAATGCGTTTGGTCAGCCAATTGAAGCGTCCCAGCTGATGACTATCGGCTTTATGGTACTACTTCTGTCTATCGGTGCTGGTGGTGTTCCAGGTGGTGGCGTTGTGATGATTGGTGTTCTTATCCACCAACTAGGTCTTCCACTTGAAGCGCTAGCTATCGTAGCCGCTGTAGACCGTATCATCGATATGTTCTGTACTTCTTCTAACGTTGTGGGTGATACCGCAGTGAACACTATCGTTGCTAAGTCTGAGAACGGCATCGAGGAAGAGGTTGAGCTAGAGACAGCTAAGGCTTAATCCAGAATTCAATATTGATAAAGCGAGGTGAAAACCTCGCTTTTTTTCATTTTTTTTTCGCCTTACTCTTGAATCCTCATTTCCCGCCCTTATCTATCAGTCAGAGCAAACAATAACCGAGCCACTTGGCTCAATCTGCTTTAACAAATTTGTCAAACTTGGGGTTGAAACCAAGTTAAACATCCCCACTTATTGGGGTATAGAAAACAGATAATTAAATTCTTGGAGATAGCCAGATGGGTAAAATCATTGGTATTGACTTAGGTACTACCAACTCTTGTGTAGCTGTACTAGACGGTGAAAAACCACGTGTAATCGAGAACGCGGAAGGTGAGCGTACTACAGCATCTGTAATTGCATACACAGACGGCGAAACACTAGTAGGTCAGCCTGCTAAGCGTCAGGCAGTAACTAACCCAGAAAACACGCTATTTGCAATCAAGCGTCTAATCGGTCGTCGTTTCGAAGACGACGAAGTTCAGCGTGACATCGAAATCATGCCTTACAAGATCGTTAAGGCTGACAACGGTGATGCTTGGGTTGAAGCGAAAGGCCAACAAATGGCTGCTCCTCAGGTTTCTGCTGAAGTACTTAAGAAAATGAAGAAAACTGCTGAAGACTTCCTAGGTGAGGAAGTAACAGGTGCAGTTATCACAGTTCCTGCATACTTCAACGATGCACAGCGTCAAGCGACTAAAGATGCTGGCCGTATCGCAGGTCTAGAAGTTAAGCGTATCATCAACGAACCAACAGCGGCTGCTCTAGCATATGGTCTAGACAAGTCAGGCGGTGACCGCACTATCGCGGTTTACGACCTTGGTGGTGGTACTTTCGATATCTCTATCATCGAAATCGACGAAGTTGAAGGCGAGAAGACCTTTGAAGTTCTAGCAACTAACGGTGACACTCACCTTGGTGGTGAAGACTTCGATAACCGCATGATTAACTACCTAGTTGACGAGTTCAAGAAAGAGCAAGGTATCGATCTTAAGAACGACGCACTAGCGATGCAACGTGTTAAAGAAGCAGCAGAAAAAGCTAAGATTGAGCTTTCTTCTACTCAGCAAACTGACGTAAACCTACCTTACGTAACCGCTGATGCGACTGGTCCTAAGCACATGAACATCAAAGTGACTCGTGCAAAACTTGAGTCTCTAGTTGAAGACCTAGTACAACGTTCTCTTGAGCCACTAAAAGTTGCTCTAGCTGACGCAGACCTATCTGTAGGCGAAATCACTGACGTTATCCTAGTAGGTGGTCAGACTCGTATGCCTATGGTTCAAGCTAAGGTTTCTGAGTTCTTCGGTAAAGAGCCACGTAAAGACGTTAACCCTGATGAAGCAGTAGCTATGGGTGCTGCAGTTCAAGGTGGTGTACTTGCTGGTGACGTTAAAGACGTACTTCTTCTAGACGTAACTCCACTGTCTCTAGGTATCGAGACTATGGGTGGTGTGATGACTAAGCTAGTTGAGAAGAACACTACTATTCCAACTAAAGCGAACCAAGTTTTCTCTACTGCAGAAGACAACCAGAGCGCGGTAACTATCCACGTTCTTCAAGGTGAGCGTAAGCAAGCGATGTACAACAAGTCTCTAGGTCAATTCAACCTAGAAGGTATCCAGCCTGCACCACGCGGTATGCCTCAGATCGAAGTTACTTTCGACCTAGATGCGGACGGTATCCTACACGTATCTGCGAAAGACAAGAGCACTGGTAAAGAGCAGAAGATCACTATCCAGGCTTCAGGCGGTCTAAGCGATGAAGACATCGAGAAGATGGTACAAGAAGCAGAAGCTAACAAAGAAGCGGACAAGAAGTTCGAAGAGCTAGCAACTGCACGTAACCAAGCTGACCAAATGATCCACGGTACTCGCAAGCAAGTTGAAGAAGCAGGTGATGCACTTCCAGCTGAAGAGAAAGACAAGATCGAAGCGGCTATCAAAGAGCTAGAAGAAGCGAAGAATGGCGACGACAAAGAAGCTATCGACGCTAAAGTTCAGGCTCTAATGACTGCAGCTCAAAAGCTAATGGAGATTGCTCAGCAGCAAGCTCAAGCTCAGCAAGCACAAGGTGCTGACGCTGGTCAACAAGCTAAGCAAGACGACGATGTTGTTGATGCTGAATTTGAAGAAGTAAAAGACGACAAGAAGTAATATTCTTGTCGCTCTGAAGGTGAATTCCTGCGTCGGAAGTGCTCATTTACACTTGTAAACTGCGCGCTTCCTCCTTGAACTTCACCCTCAGAGCTTAAAGAATTTGCTTCTTGTTTGGAGTGAAATTCTTTCAATAGCTTTGATGCGGGCGTTTCGGGAAACCAAAACGCCCGTCTGTTTGTAAATGACGTTGTCGCTATAGAGCAGTCTTACAGCTAATAAGCTTAACGCTTTAGGCTTGCTCTATATCGATATAAACACCAAGCGGCGGAGCCGTTTGCAGTACAAAATTGGTGACGAAACACATGTCTAAACGTGATTTTTACGAAATCCTAGGTGTAAGCAGAGATGCTTCCGAGCGTGATATTAAGAAAGCGTATAAGCGCCTGGCGATGAAGTACCATCCAGACCGCAACCCTGATGACGATGCGGCGGCTGAGAAATTTAAAGAAGTAAAAGAAGCGTACGAGATCCTTACCGATTCCCAGAAGCGTGCGACTTACGACCAATACGGCCACGCAGCCTTTGAACAAGGTGGTATGGGTGGCGGCGGCTTTGGCGGCGGTGGCGCAGACTTTGGTGACATCTTCGGTGATGTGTTTGGTGACATCTTTGGTGGCGGTCGCGTGGTGGTGGTCAGCAACGTGCACAGCGTGGCGCAGACCTACGCTACAACATGGAACTGACTCTAGAAGAAGCGGTTCGTGGTTGCACTAAAGAGATCGAAGTACCGACTCTAGTAAGCTGTGATGTGTGTGAAGGCTCTGGCGCGAAGAAAGGCTCAGGTGTAGAAACCTGTTCTACCTGTCATGGCCACGGTCAAGTGCAGATGCGTCAAGGCTTCTTTGCGGTTCAGCAAACCTGTCCAACCTGTCACGGTAAAGGTCAGATCATCAAAGACCCTTGTGATGCATGTCATGGTGAAGGTCGCAGACATAAGACTAAGTCTCTTAGCGTTAAGATCCCTGCAGGCGTGGATACTGGCGATCGCATTCGTCTATCTGGCGAGGGTGAAGCGGGAGAGAACGGCGCTCCAGCAGGCGACCTATATGTACAGGTTCATGTAAAAGAGCACCACATCTTTGAACGTGACGGCAGCAACCTATACTGTGAAGTACCAGTAAGTTTTGCAATGGCAGCTCTAGGTGGAGAGGTTGAAGTACCGACTCTGGATGGTCGCGTTAGCCTGAAGGTTCCTTCTGAGACTCAAACTGGTCGCATGTTCCGTATGCGTGGTAAGGGTGTGAAGGGTGTTCGCGGTGGTCCTCAAGGCGATCTTATCGTGAAGCTAGTGGTTGAGACTCCAGTGAAACTGAGCTCTCGCCAAAAAGAACTATTACGCGAATTTGAAGAGTCTTGTGGCGGTGATGCGGCTAACAAACACAAGCCAAAATCGGAAGGCTTCTTCAATGGTGTGAAGAAATTCTTCGATGACCTAACCAGCTAATAGGTCGAAATTTTTGCAAAGGTCAGCCAAGTGCTGGCCTTTGTTGTATCTGCGACCCAGTTTTTCGATCTAGCTCCAAACCCTAATCTCTCTTTCCCCTTATAGCCCCTTCATTGCCTAGCTTGTATTAAGTCCTTTGGTTTTAAAGATAGGGGGAGCAGTGCAACAGGGATTTACGCTTCTTGAGCTCATTACTGTGACTTCGGTTATAGGCTGCTCAGCCTTATCGGAGTACAAAGCTATTCGAACTATCATCACTCGCAACGTCTAAAGCTTGCAACCAGTCAGGTTTACTCAGCTTTGATCTCGGCGCGATCTCTTGCTTATGCCAAAAGAAAGGATTTGTGGCTGAGCTTGGAGCAAACTCAGACCAACATGGTATTTAAGCTTGCAGACAATGCGGAGGGGCTGAACCCCATTTCTCACTTCGCTGTTGAGGATGTAGGCTTACAGTTGACTTCAGAGAGCATACATTTTGATGGGTACCGAGGTGGGGTGTTAGGGAACGGTAGCATCACCCTAAGCTCTGAAACAGGGCAACAACTCAAGGTGATCTACCATCAAATTAGCGGGCGAATTCGGGTCTGCTCACCAGAGCGCGGAAGCTTAGGTTATGCCGCTTGTTAAGGGATATAGCCTGATTGAATTGACCATTACCTTAGCGATCTCTTCAGTCCTACTACTCTCGGTAAGTTCACTTCTTATGGGACTTCACCAACAAACCCTTTCAGAGCTAAAAAGGGTCCAGCTCTTGCTTCAGGCGCAACAGATTGACGAGATGATCCGCACTGAGCTTTTTAGGGCTGGATTTAAGGTCTCAACTGCGACAAGCCTTATTCCAGCAGGGATAGGTGTTAGCTATGAGGGAGATAATGGTTACGAGCGATTGGCGGTTCAACTTGAAGATAACAAGCTGAAGCTGTGTCGTGACTCAAGTCTCGCTCATACATCGATTACCTCCGTATGTGATGAGGTGAGTAACTTCTCCATGCTGAATGACAAGCTCATCTCAGTTGATGCCTTTGAGGTGACAGAGGTGGTGAGTCACGCTTTTAATCTTGAGTACGAATTAAGGGTTAAGGGACAGAGCGATACGTACCGCCAGTCACTTGTTGTCGTCCCTAAGGGAGTCACTCGCAGTGACTAATTGTCGAGGTGGCGTGCTTGTTATGACCCTATCTTTGGCTCTAGTGATGGGCATTTATTCTATGTACTTGCTGCAGCAAGTCTCACAAAGTCTAGAGTGGCAGAGTAAGCTGATGCTAAGTCGAAATCAGTTAGATCTTGAGTTAGATAATGCTCTCAACTGTTTTGGCCTCTATTTTCCAGATTCGCTGCCATGCCAAAGCACCGCTGATTATCATTTTAATAGCCAAGTCATGTCCGTGAATAGGCTCGAGCTGAGTGTCAGCTAGATGAAGCCAAGGTGAGCCAGACACTCGAATTGGGCTCAAGCAATGCCGGTATGGCAATGGTTCACGCTGATGACGCTATAGAGTCTGTTTTTGGTCGAACACTAGTCGAGCTTATTGCTCTGCTAGATGCTCATATTACCAGTCTAGATCCTGTCACTTGCAGTGATGCTTTGTTGGCTCAATTGCAAATAGGGAGTAAATCACTCTCTATCTCCGGTGATTGTGAGATCTCAGAGCCTGATTGGCAGTCCATTACTTCTTACCAGCCCTTCTTTTGCTGTTCTATCAGGCAGAGCTGGATAAGAGGAAATGAAGTTCTCGATGGTGGATTGATTGTGGTACCGAGTGATACTAGCCTTGATTGGGCTCACTTTTCGGCAGGTGCACAAGGCTTTGCATCTGAAGATCTGGCGGTTATTGAGGGTATCCAGATCAGCGGCGGATTGCAGGTTGAGGGAAAGAGCGTTGTAGATGGTATCAGCACACCCGTTGATACTGAGGTGATGACCAATGTCTTAACTCGGTTTGCTACACGTAGGTGGTCTTGGTGGAGTTGGCACGATGAGTAGACAAAACGGACTGTGTTTGTTGGAGGTGTTGATTGCCACTAGTTTGCTAGCAACTAGCTCACTGTTCTTAATCGAGCTCAACCTTTGGTGTCAAAAAGAGATACGCTCTCAGCAACAGTTCCTAGAGGTGAGACAGGCTCTATTAGATAGGTTAACTCTAGCTAGGCTAAAACAATATCAGAATGGTGTTTTGTTTATACCAAGAGAGATTTCAGGAGTAAGTTTTTTGGAAATAACTCAGGAAATTATTACAGAGCAGGGTCATAAGGGGAACGAAATTACTGTGACCGCTCGTTGGACTGATCCGCATAATATTCCAAGAATTATGTCATTTAATGCCTTAATCGCTTTTTAACGATGTTTTATGGTCCTTTTCTTCTGAGTTAAAAATGGTTCAGTTTGGTAATTGTAAGGTTTTATATTTGTTGCAAGCCTTACGTGTGAGTGTATTTCTGTATGTTTCTGATCTGTTACAGATATAGAAAAATCTTATCGCAACCCACATTTTGCAATCTTAGATTCTGTTTTTTGACTGTAAATTGGGTAAAATGCGCGCCCTAAAAACAAGAAAAACCATTTAAACACAAAAAAACACCTAATACTCACAACACGGTATAACTATGAGCAATCAAGCAGCCAACCTGCCTCCTCAGAAAACGAGTGGTATGGACCGCTTTTTGAACCTAATCGAAAAAGCGGGTAACAAAATTCCTGATCCAGCAATCCTGTTCTTCTGGGCACTGATCATCGTATGGGTTTGTTCAGCAATCCTTTCTAATGTTTCTTTTGATCTGATTAACCCACGTACGGGTGCTCCACTAGAAATCACTAACCTGCTAACCGGTGATGCTTTGGCTCACTTCCTAGCAAACATGGTAACGACATTCACAGGCTTTGCTCCTCTGGGTATCGTACTTGTAGCTATGCTAGGTGTTGGTGTTGCTGACTCTTCTGGCTTTATCAACACTGGCCTTAAGAAGATGCTGAACTTTACGCCAGCTAAGCTTCTTACTCCAATGCTTATCCTAGTAGCTATTGTATCGCACACGGCTGCAGATGCGGGTTACGTACTGGTTATCCCACTAGGTGGTATCATCTTCCACGCAGCAGGCCGTCACCCTCTAGCGGGTATCGCAGCAGCGTTCGCAGGTGTATCAGGTGGTTTCTCTGCTAACTTCATTCCATCTGGTATCGACCACTACTAGCGGGCTTTACTCAGACTTCAGCTAACGTTCTAGACCCAGACTACATAGTTAACCCACTAGCAAACATCTTCTTCACTGGTCTTTCTTCAGTGATCATCGTTGCTATCGGTTGGTTTGTAACTGAGCGCATCATCGAACCACGTCTAGCTAACACTCCAATCGACCAAGATGCTGAAGAAGCACCTGACCTAGGCTCTATGACTGAGCAAGAGTCTAAAGCATTCAAATATGCGGGTTGGTCTATGGTTGCGGGTATCGCGCTTCTAATTGCGGCTCTTATCCCTGAGACTTCAGCACTGCGTTCTCCAGAGGGTGAAATCACAGCCTTCTCTGCACCTGTAATGCAGTCTATCGTTCCACTGATCTTCATCCTATTTATCATCCCAGGTATCGTTTACGGCCGCGTGGTTGGTAAGTTCAAGAGCAGCAACGACGTAATCAAGTCTATGTCTGATACCATGAACACCATGGGTGCATACATGGTAATGTCGTTCTTCTGTGCGCAGTTCCTTGTTGCATTCGGTCAGTCAAACATCGGTACTATGCTAGCGCTTTACGGTGCTGAAGGCCTGAAAGCGATGAACCTTCCAGGTGAAGCTACGGTTGTTGGTATGATTCTTCTAACCGCTATGGTTAACCTACTAGTAGGTTCTGCATCGGCTAAGTGGGCACTTATCGGTCCTATCCTAGTTCCAATGCTAATGGCTGTAGGTATCTCTCCAGAGCTATCTCAGGCGGCTTACCGTGTAGGTGACTCTGTATCTAACATCATCTCTCCACTAATGGTGTTCTTCCCACTAGTAGTTGTTTACTGTCAGCGCTACGTTAAGTCGACAGGTATCGGTACTCTAGCTTCTCTAATGATGCCGTTCTCTATCGCTATGCTAATCGGTTGGACTGTCTTCCTACTAGCTTACTGGGCGCTTGGTATCCCACTAGGTATCGCAGCACCATACACTTACACTATGTAAGTTCGAGTATTTCAAATAATTCAGCCCGCAATTGCGGGCTGTTTTTTATTTGGATTATTAAAGCAGATGCTTGGCATGGAAGGCGAGATGCTCACCGATAAAGCTCTGAATAAAGAAGTAGCTGTGGTCGTAACCAGTTTGCAACCTGAGCTCAAAATCCAGTGATTGCTGGGCTGCAACATCGATAAGGTGATTTGGCTTGAGCTCTTGTTCTAAGAAGCCATCTGCGTCACCTTGGTCAACCAGAATTGGCAATTCAGAACCATGCTTTGCCAGCAGGCGGCAGGCGTCATACTCTTCCAAGATGCCTTATTTTCTCCAAGATAATTAGATAGCGCCTTGATACCCCAAGGACATTCCATAGGGTTAGTTATCGGGCTAAATGCAGAGATTGAGCGATATCTATCTTGATTCTTAAGCCCGATAGTCAGAGCTCCATGTCCACCCATGCTATGTCCTGAGATAGAGCGCACATCGCTTACCGGAAAGTGCTTTTCAATCAGAGCAGGGAGCTCATCAACAACATAGCTATACATCTGATAGTGCTGTTTCCACGGTTTCTGGTTAGCGTTGAGATAAAACCCAGCACCCAAACCAAAATCGTAGGCACCCTCAGGATCATCAGGTACACCTTCACCGCGAGGGCTAGTATCCGGTGCAACTATGGCTATGCCGAGCTTTGCCGCAGATTCAAATGCCGCTGCCTTTTGCATGAAGTTCTCATCGGTGCAGGTTAGGCCGGATAGCCAGTAAAGTACGGGAACCGGGTTGTCGCTACTTGCTTGTGGTGGCAAGAAGATGGCGAAGCGCATATTGCATCCAAGCGCTTTTGAGTCGTGGGTGTATTGTTTGTGCCAGCACCATGAACCTTGGCTTGGCTAATGTTTTCTATGGTCATCATCTATCCTAGATAAAAAGAAGGTGCCAGCATGGCTGACACCTTTAATTCGAGATTGGATTAGTAGTGGATAACACTACGGATGCTTTCACCTTTGTGCATCAAATCAAATGCTTCGTTGATTTCATCTAGCGACATGGTGTGGGTGATGAACTCTTGTAAGCCAAATTCACCCGCCATGTAACGTTCAACGATCTCTGGAAGCTCAGAGCGACCCTTAACACCGCCGAATGCACTGCCACGCCATACGCGACCGGTTACGAGCTGGAATGGACGAGTAGAGATCTCTTGACCTGCGCCGGCAACACCGATGATCACTGACTCACCCCAGCCTTTGTGACAGCACTCTAAAGCTGAGCGCATCACGTCAACGTTACCGATACACTCGAACGAGAAGTCTACGCCGCCGTCGGTCATCTCAACGATCACCTCTTGAATAGGCTTGTCGAAGTTCTTCGGGTTAATTAGGTCCGTAGCACCCAGTTGAGTTGCCAGCTCAAACTTGCTCTCATTGATATCAATGCCGATGATGCGGCTTGCACCAGCATACGTGCGCCGATGATTGCTGATAGACCGATACCACCAAGACCGAAGATAGCCACAGTATCGCCCTTTTGAACCTTAGCGGTGTTAAGTACAGCACCCATACCTGTAGTTACGCCACAGCCAAGTAGGCAGACCTCTTCAAGAGGGGCTTCTTTATTCACTTTAGCCAGTGAGATCTCAGGTAGTACAGTGTACTCAGAGAAGGTTGAGCACCCCATGTAGTGATAGATAGGCTGACCATCTTTATAGAAGCGGGTAGTGCCGTCTGGCATTAGACCCTTACCTTGGGTTTCGCGAACCGCTTGGCATAGGTTAGTTTTTCCTGATTTACAGAACTTACACTCGCCACACTCCGCAGTGTAAAGAGGGATTACGTGGTCGCCAACTTCAACGCTAGTCACGCCTTCACCCACCATCTCAACAATACCGCCACCTTCATGGCCCAGGATACTTGGGAAGATACCCTCAGGATCATCACCAGAAAGAGTAAAGGCATCGGTGTGACAAACGCCAGTTGCCACGATACGTACCAGTACCTCGCCAGCTTTTGGTAGCATAACGTCAACTTCTTCCATCTTAAGTGGTTGGTTTGGACCCCAAGCTACGGCTGCACGCGATTTGATAAATTGTTCAGTCATGGTGATTCCCTTTTGAGAGTGTTTATCTTGGCCAAGCCCTCTAAGACTAGTGGATTTTGGCGCGTTTTCATTAGATAGGATTAGTATATTTATCTGATAAGAAATGATAATTGGTATAATTTGAAATAGACTATTACGAATTTGTAATAATAGTGATTGGGCATGGCTGACTGGGAAGGGATTAACGAGTTCGTTGCTGTGGTAGAGGCGGAGAGCTTCACTGGCGCTGCAACTAAACTGAACACATCAGTGGCGAATATCAGTAGGCGAGTGAATGCCTTAGAGCAGAGGTTGGGTTCTAAGTTGTTTGTGCGCACCACGCGCAAGGTCTCGGTTACTGAAGCGGGTGCGACCTACTACCACCACTGTAAGCCTCTTGTAGAGGGTTTAGGCTTGGCTGAGTTGGCGATCAACCAGCTGCACTCATCACCGCAAGGCAAGATCAAGGTAACGGCTCCAGTCACCTTTGGTGAGCAGGTGCTTGCACCTCTGATGCATGAGTTTTTGCTCGAGTATCCGCAGATAGAGCTGGATCTGGTGTTGTCCAATCAGCAGCTCGATCTGGTGCAAGAGGGATTCGATCTCGCAATACGTCTGGGACGCTTGCAGGACTCCTCCATGATGGCGAGAAAGCTTCGGGATAGAAATGTATACGTGTGTGCCAGTCCTAGCTATATCGAAAAGCATGGTGAGCCACATACCCTTTCAGAGCTCAAGCGTCATCAGTGCCTGCGCGGGTCCACTAAATATTGGCGCTTTGACGATTCAGGCAGTGAGCGCCTTATCCATGTGGACGGACGGTTACAATGCAACAGTGGCTATTCCTTGATGGATGCGGCCTTAAAAGGGTTGGGAATTGTGCAGCTTCCTGATTATTATGTGCAGCCCTATCTAGAGTCAGGCGAGCTCATTGAGCTTCTTACTGCATATAGAGGGGATAAAGAGGGCATATGGCACTGTATCCACAAAACCGTATGCTAACGTCTAAGGTGCGTACCTTGATTGATTATCTATCTGAGGCCTTAAGTAACAATGACAGCTGAATTTAGCGAACTAGACCACAAGTTTATGCGTCGAGCGATGGAGCTTGCATCCAAGGCAGAAGAGCAGGGCGAGGTGCCTGTTGGGGCTGTGTTGGTCAAAGATGGTGAAGAGATTGCTTGTGGCTGGAATCAGAGTATCTGCAATCACGATGCCACTGCTCATGCCGAGATCATGACCCTGCGCGCTGCAGGTGAGGCGCTAGAAAATTACCGCCTGCTAGACACTACGCTGTATGTCACCCTTGAGCCTTGCCCTATGTGTGCCGGCGCACTGTTACATAGCCGAGTAAAACGTATCGTTTTTGGTGCGCCAGATCTAAAAGCAGGAGCGGCTGGAACTGTGCTGAATCTATTTGAGAGTGAAGCTGCATTTCACTATGCCACTATCGAATCGGGCTTGATGGAGCAAGAGTGCAGAGAGCAGTTGCAGGCCTTCTTTCGTCGAAGACGTAAAGAACAAAAGGCGTTAAAGCAGTTAAAGAGAGAACAGAGTGGAGAAGGGGATTCTTAAGCAAACATTCGGCTTGAGAGCCAAATGTTTGCATTACGTGGTTTAAGCTACCGCAGAGTAAGCTCGGTTGCGCCCAAGAACCTTTTTCTTGTTGTTGGATAGCATGCGCTTACGACGGTTAGCTGAAACAGTTTTTTGTGCCAATTTCTTGGACAGCTTTCTTCTGTGTTTCAACGAACTATCTCCTATGTAACTACGTTGTTCTGCGTAATTTCTTACGCTGACTCACCATATATAGAACAAGATTGTTACTGATATATGATCAACAACAGGGGAAGGCTCCCCTGTTCGTCATTAACTAATATATATAGGTCGCAGTTGGCGTTTTCAATGCTTGTTATTGCACAAGTTACATGAAATGTGAGCCATACCGTAAAATATGGCTATTCCTGCTCTATCCCTTGCTCGTCGGTGCTTTGCGCTGCTGACTCTGGGATGTCTTCAGAGTGAATCACCAGCAGATCATCGGTATTGGTTTCTACCTGTTTATGGTCGCGTTTGTCTACATGGCCGATGATGCTTTGATAATAGCGACGAATGTTTTCAACATAGTTCAATGCCTCATCGCCACGAGCATATCCATAGCGAGTATATTCGTAATAGCCCTTCTTACGCAGCAACGGTAATCGCTCTTTTACATCACTCCACAGGTTAGGATCGGCGCCTTGTGCTTGGTGATGCGTCTGGCATCCATTACGTGTCCATAGCCTACGTTATATGAAGCCAGAGCAAACCAGATCTTCTCGTGCTCGTTGATGGTATCTGGGATACGTCCTACTATCTTGCGCAGATAATCCACGCCACCTCGAACTGATTGCTCTGGATCCAAGCGGTTGGTTACCCCGACGCTTTCCGCCGTCGGCAGGGTTAGCATCATCATACCGCGCACACCGGTCGGCGATTTCGCATTTGGATTCCAGTGTGATTCTTGATAAGCAAGGGCCGCTACTAGGCGCCAATCGAACTCATCTGCATACTTCTTAAATAGGTTTTCCCATTTTGGCAGTCGGCTATCTAGAGCGCGAACGAAGGCACGAGTATCTACGTAATCAAAATCTTGGATATGGCCAAGGTACTTCTCTTCAAGAAGATGAAGCTCACCGTTTTGCTGGATATTGCCGAAGAACTCAATAACAAGTGCATACAGGCTTTCGTCATTGGTCTTGCGCATAAACCAAGAGGTTGGTTGGTCTTCGGTAAGCTCAAAGGCCAAAGCGATATCAGGATAGATGCGCTGGGTTAGGGACAGCTCGATAGAATCTGAAACAGTGAACAGTCGCTTACCCTCGGAAACCTGTTTTAGTAGGTCGTTGAGGTCATAGGCATCGGTCACTTCATAATTGATATCAGGGTGCGTTTTTGAAAGCTCGGCTAGGGTATGCTCAAAGTGAGAGCCTTTTACTACCGTTAATGTCTCGCCGCTATCGATAAGCTGTTCAAGGTTACGAGGACGCCAAGTACCTTTCTTATACACTACCTGCTGGCTTACATAGTAGTAAGCTGGACCTGGTCTAAATGCTTTAACGCGATTCGGTGCTTGGGTCAGACCTGCCGCAACGATATCCACCTCACCGTTCTTGAGGGCAGGAAAGAGCTCGGATAGGCGGTAAGCCGGCTTAATCTCAAGGCGAACCCCGAGTTCTTTGGCAAATTGTACCGCCAAGTCGTATTCAAGGCCGGTAGGGCCGTCGGGACCAATATAGTAGGAGAGTTGGTTGTTAAGGGTTCCAACACGCAGCACGCCTCTGTCTTTGATCTCTTGAAGCTCGCTCTTAGAGTCCATCTCATATTGGCAACCGGCTAGCGTAGCGAGCGCAAATAGGGCAACAGTGAGCTGTATAAATTTAGTGAACACCGACTTGGGCATGACGTTGGAAATCTCTGATTATTCTTCTAAAACCCCACTTTATATCAAACGGCTAACATAGGGGGAAGAGAAAGCGTTTTGATAAATCGCTTAGAGGAGGGGAAAAAGGACACAAAATAGCGTTGCGCAAAAATTTGCGCAAACGGTTGCTTTTTTGGTTACTTCACAAAACAAATTCACTATAATACGCGCAAAATTGCTAGGTAATATCGCAATATCCTCGATGATTTAAGTGTAAGTCATTGAAAATATTGGAATGTTACTTTTAATCCATCATTAAAGAGACCTAAGCACATGAAAATTTTGCGTGGCTCCCCAGCTCTTTCTGAGTTTCGTGTTAAAAAACTTCTAGAACTTTGCCGTGAGCAAGGGCTTCCAGTGACGGGAATCTATGCTGAGTTTATGCATTTTGCAGACCTAACCTCAGACCTAGACGCGACCGAACTGACTAAGCTTGAAAAACTGCTGACTTACGGACCAACTATCGAAGAGCACGAGCCTGAGGGTCTTCTACTTCTAGTAACTCCTCGTCCGGGCACTATCTCTCCATGGTCTTCTAAGTCGACCGATATCGCGAACAACTGTGGTCTAGATAAGGTTAAACGTCTAGAGCGTGGTACGGCTTACTATGTTGAATCAGAAGCTGAACTGACAGGCGAGCAGGTTGAGGCAGTTAAAGCACTTATCCATGACCGCATGATGGAAGCGGTTTTCACTGACTTGGACGCAGTAGACGCACTATTTGCAGTTGCAGAGCCAGCACCACACACAGTAGTGGATGTGCTTGGTGGCGGCCGCAAGGCACTAGAAGAAGCGAACGTTTCTCTTGGTCTTGCTCTAGCTGAAGACGAAATTGATTACCTAGTTGAGAGCTTCAATACCCTAGGTCGTAACCCGAACGACATCGAGCTAATGATGTTCGCACAGGCGAACTCTGAGCACTGTCGTCACAAGATCTTCAACGCTGACTGGACTATCGACGGCGTTGATCAAGACAAGTCTCTGTTCAAGATGATCAAGAACACTTATGAGACAACTCCAGATCACGTTCTATCTGCATACAAAGATAACGCAGCGGTAATGACAGGTTCTACAGTAGGTCGTTTCTTCCCAGACCCTGAGACTCGTCAATACAATTATCACAACGAAGATGCGCACATCCTGATGAAGGTTGAGACGCACAACCACCCAACCGCTATCTCTCCATGGCCCGGTGCTTCTACCGGTTCTGGTGGTGAGATCCGTGACGAAGGCGCAACCGGTATCGGCGGTAAGCCAAAAGCGGGCCTAGTGGGTTTCACTACTTCTAACCTTCGCATTCCTGGCTTTGAACAGCTTGGGAAACTGATTTTGGTAAGCCTGGTCGTATCGTAAACGCGCTAGATATCATGCTTGAAGGTCCTCTAGGTGGAGCGGCATTCAACAACGAATTTGGTCGTCCAAACCTACTGGGTTACTTCCGTACTTACGAAGAGAAGGTAACTTCTCACGCAGGTGAAGAAATCCGTGGTTACCACAAGCCAATTATGATCGCTGGTGGTATGGGTAATATCCGTGACGAGCACGTTCAGAAGAAAGAGATCCAGTAGGTGCGAAACTTATCGTACTTGGTGGTCCTGCGATGAACATCGGCCTTGGTGGCGGTGCTGCATCTTCAATGGCTTCTGGCCAATCAGCAGAAGACCTAGACTTTGCTTCTGTACAGCGTGAAAACCCAGAGATGGAGCGTCGCTGTCAGGAAGTTATCGACCGTTGTTGGCAGCTTGGCGAAGAGAACCCAATCGCATTCATCCACGATGTGGGCGCGGGCGGTATCTCTAACGCACTTCCAGAGCTAGTAGATGACGGCGAACGTGGCGGTAAATTCCAACTACGTGACGTACCAAACGATGAGCCGGGCATGAGTCCACTAGAGATCTGGTGTAACGAATCTCAAGAGCGCTATGTAATGGCGGTTGCTCCTGAAAATATGGACGTATTCGATGCTATCTGTAAGCGTGAGCGTGCTCCGTATGCAGTAGTGGGTATTGCGACTGAAGAGCGTCAACTGACTCTAGACGATTCTCACTTCGACAACACGCCTATCGATATGCCAATGGACATCTTGCTAGGTAAAACACCTAAGATGCACCGCGACGCTAAGACCCTTAAGGTTGATAGCCCAGCGATTGCACGCGACGGTATCGAGCTAAATGAAGCAGTGGACCGCGTTCTAAGTCTTCCAACTGTTGCTGAGAAAACCTTCCTTATCACCATCGGTGACCGTACAGTAACAGGCCTTGTTGCTCGAGATCAGATGGTTGGTCCTTGGCAGGTGCCAGTAGCAAACTGTGCAGTAACTGCAGCAAGCTATGACACTTACCACGGTGAAGCTATGTCTATGGGTGAGCGCACTCCAGTTGCTCTTCTAGACTTCGGTGCTTCAGCACGCCTAGCTGTAGGTGAGTCTCTAACTAACATCGCGGGTACAGATATCGGCGATATCAAGCGCATTAAACTATCTGCAAACTGGATGTCTCCAGCAGGTCACCCAGGTGAAGATGCAGGCCTATACGAAGCAGTTAAAGCGGTAGGTGAAGAGCTATGTCCTGCTCTTGGTCTGACTATCCCGGTGGGTAAAGACTCAATGTCTATGAAGACCAAGTGGAATGAGAACGGTGAAGATAAAGAAGTAACCTCTCCGCTGTCTCTAGTTATCACAGCATTCGGTCGTGTTGAAGATGTACGTAAGACTGTGACTCCACAGCTTCGCACAGACAAAGGCGATTCTTCGCTAGTTCTTGTTGACCTAGGTAACGGTCAAAACCGTCTAGGTGCAACTGCACTGGCGCAGGTTTACAAGCAACTTGGTGACAAGCCGGCAGACGTTGACAACGCAGAGCAGCTAAAAGGCTTCTTCGATGCAATGCAAACCCTAGTTCGTGATGACAAGCTAGTTGCTTACCACGATAAAGGCGATGGCGGTCTACTAGTTACCCTAGCTGAGATGGCATTCGCAGGTCACTGTGGCGTTAAGGCAGATATCTCTGACCTGGGCGAAGATGCTCTAGCGGCACTATTCAACGAAGAGCTAGGTGCAGTTGTTCAGGTCAAGAACGACGACCTAGAAGCAGTTAAAGCTGTACTTGCGGCGAACGGCCTAGAGGCATGTTCTCACGTAATCGGTAGTGTAGAAGCGAGCGACGAGTTTGCTATTTTCGCTAACGGCAACGCACTGATTGAGCGCTCTCGCACTGAGCTTCGCACTATCTGGGCTGAAACTACTCATAAGATGCAGGCTCTGCGTGATAACCCAGCGTGTGCAGACCAAGAGTTTGAAGCTAAGAAAGACAACTCAGACCCAGGTCTGAATGTTGAGCTTACTTTCGATGTAAACGAAGACGTAGCAGCGCCATACATCGCGACAGGTGCTAAGCCTAAGATGGCTATCCTGCGTGAGCAGGGCGTTAACTCTCACGTAGAGATGGCGGCAGCATTCGACCGTGCTGGTTTCGAATCTGTAGACATCCACATGAGCGACATCCTGACTGGCCAAGCTGTGCTTGATGAGTACCAAGGCCTAGTGGCTTGTGGTGGCTTCTCTTACGGTGACGTACTAGGTGCTGGTGAAGGTTGGGCTAAGTCTATCCTGTTCAACGCACAGGCTCGCGACCAGTTCGAAGGCTTCTTTAAGCGTGAAGACACCTTCTCTCTAGGTGTATGTAACGGTTGTCAGATGCTATCTAACCTGAAAGAGCTTATCCCAGGTGCTGACCTATGGCCTCGTTTCGTTCGCAACGAATCTGAGCGCTTCGAGGCTCGCTTCAGCTTGGTTGAAGTACAGAAGTCTGACTCTGTATTCTTCGACGGTATGGCTGGTTCTCGTATGCCAATCGCAGTATCTCACGGCGAAGGCCGCGTAGAGGTTCGTGACGCTGACCACCTAAATGCGATTGAAGCATCAGGTACAGTAGCGGTTCGTTATGTAGACAACAACGGCAACGCTACTCAGCAATATCCAAACAACCCGAACGGTTCTCCAAATGCGATTACTGGTCTAACTACGAATGACGGTCGTGTAACCATCATGATGCCTCACCCAGAGCGCGTATTTAGAACAGTAGCGAACTCTTGGGCTCCTGAGTCTTGGGGTGAAGATTCTGCTTGGATGCGTATGTTCCGTAACGCACGTAAGAACATCGGCTAATAGCTAGATTCTAAAAATATTAAAGGCGCTTCGATTGAAGCGCCTTTTTTGTGGGTGATACTTGGATAAACACCTTTGAAAGCCCTTTTTAGTTTTAATAAAAGGAGCTGTCTTCGGGTTATTCGCCGAGCTTGCCACCGTCGTAGCGGGAGATGACTACCGTGCTTGAACGAGGTCGCCAAGTCTCACCGCTTGGTGTTTCGACCGATGCATCCAAAGCGGAATGTGGCCAGTTTGCCGGGTGTTGAACGTTGGTAAACATATGTCTGAAATCTGGGGTAAAGGTGATTCCGGTTGACTCAGCGCCCTGTGGTGCAACAGCAAAACGCTTTAGTTGCTCTTGATTGTTCATGTTGATCACAGGTTCACCATGAGCAGGGGATTCGAGATTGTTTGGAATGACCGCCAGAATCTGGTCGTCAACATCGACATCTGTACCGCCACCATCGGTTTGCAACCAAAAGATGCCGCGCTGATCAAAACAGATTCCATCCGCTGAGCCAAACTCATTCTCCTCAGTCAGGCCGGATAGATTAACTGATGCAGTATCGGCTTCTGAAGAAGAACCAAACACAAAGATCTCCCAGTTAAACTCGGTATCTGTTTCACCTTCTTTCCAGCGAACGATATGGCCGTATTCATTGTAAGGTCGTGGGTTTGCCGAGTTACCTTGTTCACGGTTATCGTTGTTAGTCAGAGAAAGATATACAAAGCCTGTGCTGTAATCCACGGCTGTCCATTCAGGGCGGTCCATTGGAGTAGCACCCATTTCATCGGCAGCCCCTAAGGTATTGCGGATAATTTCAGCTTGCGTACCTATCAGCTCGCCCAGTGTTTGACCGTTCATAGCAACGGCTTCTTCGGTCAAAGGCAACCAAACGCCTTTACCGTTTTCATCAAAGCGCGCCACATACAGGGTACCCTTGTCCATATATTTGGCACCTATGGCCATGCGGTCGGCATCATGGCCTAGATTTCTGCTCGCGTCTTTTTCATCCCATAGAGCTTCAGAAACAAACTTATACACGTATTCAAATTTGCCATCATGCCCGCTGTAAAACACCAGAGGTTTGCCTGCTATCGGAGTTGCGTAGCTACAATCTTCATGACGGAAGCGGCCCAGTGATGAACGTTTTGCTGGCATAGCATTAGGTGAAAACGGATCGATCTCGACGATATAGCCATAACCAGCGTCGAAGTTTCGGAAGTCTTCTTCAGCTGAGCCACCTTTAGCTGTGAGGTCCCAGCGTTTGAATTCACCAGGGAATTGTTCTTCCTCTACTGGCGCAGTTTGCCAGTTGTAGCTGAACATGATGTTATTTTTTTGGATTCCATAGCGCTCACGCACAGGATCAATATCATCTTCAGTGGTAAATGCCCCTGTCCAGTTTTCTTCACAGGTCAGATAGGTACCCCATGGTGTAAATCCATTGCCACAATTATTGAAGGTTCCGTGTGTGGCATTTGGCTTACCTGTTTCAGCGGTAAACTTGGTGGTAAGAAGGTCATTGTCAGCTATCGCACCCGTTACTTCCATTTCGGTTGCTGTGTGTACGCGACGATTGTATTGGCTGTCTAACACCACATTCCAAACACTGTTTTCCAGCCGTACATGGACTACAGATACACCGTGTGCGTAGTACTCTTTGCGGACATACTCCGCCAGACGGCGACCAAAACTGTCGGTGTCGTTGGCATCAAAGCCTTCCTCATGCAGGGTATCTTGCATTATGAACTCATGGTTTATACATAGAATCCCTTCTGCATCATTTAACTGATAGTAATGCATACCATCGTGCATCTGACCTGTTGCGTTCAATTGGTCTAATGCCGTATTGGAACCGTCTTGCTGAAAAAACTGTATCGGTGTGCCTGTTTGTACGTCATGTGAAAATAGTCGCGTGCCCCAAGGTGCCAGTACTTGTGCAAAATAGCCTTCTGGCACAGTAAACGCGTCCTTGCCTTGCGAGCTTACCGATTCAAACCCTAGAGAAGTCACTCTATTGGTCAACTTATTACTTGATTCATCTGAGTCACAGCCCGTCAATCCAACTGAGCTAAGTGCGCCAACGGCCATTACGCCGCCGGTTCCTTTTAGAACGGCACGTCGAGAGTAGGCTTTTGACATTATTTCCGAAAGTGGAGTTTGAACGCTCTTGTTATAGATCTCATGTGATGTAGTGCATTTACTCATAGTGAAAACCTTATGTATTAGGATGAATGTTTAGTTGTTGTTTTTAATAGGAAAAAGGTTTTTACCAAGTAAATGTTAAAGAAGTATTTAATTTGTATTTAAGTTGGTGGGAATGGTAATGAAGTATGAATTTATGCTTTGGTAAGTGAAAACAGCGCTTTGTGAATGCTTATGAGCTCACACACAGTAAGTCGTTTCTTAATCATTTAGAGCTACTGCTGATTAATAGGGGGATTAAATCCGGGAAGGGGTTTCTATTTGTCGATCTTGAACTAGAGCAAGAAAGAGAGGGTAGCGACCTAATATCGGCACCATGCCTTCTAAAGTTACAATTTAGCTACATATCCAATAAGGTCGACTCATTGAAATGGAAGTATTTTATCTTGGATATGAATAGGTTGGGTGTAATTTTGGTGTGTAAAGGCTTTGTGATGAAAACTTGTTTAATAATGTTGTGATCTGTAAATATTCATCTAACCTTTTGATGTAGATTGTATTTATTGGCGGCATGGATGCTTTGCAGTAAAAAAGCCCTCTTTGACAATAAAATTTGCAATCCAGTTCAGTCATTTAATTGTAAATGATTGAAATTAGGCTATTTTATCAAAGGCAAATCAGCTTTGTTATCAGAATATAAAAAGGGCTCATTCTATGAAAAAGTTTTGCATGAAAGCAGTTGGTCTAGCGGTTGTTGCAGCTTCGTTGTCAGGTTGTATCGGTAGTAATGCCGTTACAGGTTACGTAATGAAGTTTAACCTTGAGGTGGTAGATAACCGTTATGCTCGTGGTGGTGTAAACATGCTACTTGCGCCGGTTTACGCACTTACAGTCGCTGTGGA
The DNA here is from genome assembly GCA_000830475.1 of Vibrio ishigakensis. Classification (GTDB taxonomy): domain Bacteria; phylum Pseudomonadota; class Gammaproteobacteria; order Enterobacterales; family Vibrionaceae; genus Vibrio; species Vibrio ishigakensis_A. Next base: position 179,810 of record BBSC01000001.1, read on the forward strand.
TGCATTGATCTTCAACTCACTTGAATTCTGGACGGGTAAAAACCCAATCAACGGTAAGCCACACATCTTCGATACTAAGACTAAGACAATGATGAACATCAACGATGATCTCGACCCATCATTGACTGATGCACCAGTTGACCCAATCACAATGCGTGAAGTTGAGAAGAGCACGTTTGAAGCTATCGATGAAAACACTATTCAAATGAACATCACTTATAACAATGGCGATAAAGCGGTTGTTACTGGTGTTCGTGATGGCGACAACGTTTCTTACTACTACAACGGTGAGCTAGTATCTGAAACCACTATTGGTCAACTAGAAGAGATGCAAGCGACTAAGGCTTAATTCTTAACTGGAATCCATAAAAATGCCGAGCAAGTTGCTCGGCATTTTTGTGTCTATATAAAAGCTTATGCCTTAGTAGGGATATGCTTAAGTAGAGCTACCATTTGCTCCCAGAACAGATCAACGGTATCGATCTTCACTTTCTCATCAGGAGAGTGGGGGAACTTGATGGTTGGGCCGAACGATACCATGTCCATGTTTGGATACGGTTCTTTGAATAGACCGCACTCAAGGCCTGCGTGGATTACCATGATGTTTGGCTTGTGGCCATAGATCTCTTGGTACATGTCACGGAAGATAGCCATGATTTCCGAGTTTGCGTCTGGCTTCCAACCAGGGTAAGCACCAGAGAATTCGATGTTAGCGCCTGCAAGAGTCGCAACCGAGCGCAGCATGCTTTCAACTTGAGAGCGACCTGAATCGATCAATGAACGAATCAGGCACAGCGCCGATACTGAGTTTTCGTCAGTAGTAATAACACCAAGGTTTAGTGAGGTCTCTACCACGCCTTCGATGTCATCGCTCATACGGATAACGCCGTTTGGACATGCGTTTAGCGCAGCGATAAGCTTGGTTTGAGACTCTTTAGTAAATACCTGTGCGTCAGTATCAACGTCTTCGATAAAGCTAACTAGGCCGGTTTCGATAGCTGCTAGCTCAGTCTTAACCATTTCAGTATATAGAGAGAACAAACGCTCAAGTTCAGCAACATTCTGCTCAGGCAGAGAAAGGCTAACAAAGGCTTCACGAGGATGGCGTTACGTAGGCTACCACCACGGATCTCGGTTAGTTGAATGCCAAGCTCTTCAGCGTGACTGGCTAGGAAGCGTGCAACAAGCTTGTTCGCGTTTGCGCGACCAGTGTGAATATCACAGCCAGAGTGACCGCCTTTCAGGCCCTTGATGATAAGCTTTTTGTTTACGTTTCCGCTTGCTGCTTGCTCACGCTCGATGTCGAATGTGAAACCTGCGTCAACGCCACCAGCACAACCCATGTAAACCTCACCCTCTTGTTCAGAGTCAGTGTTTAGTAGGATTTCACCTTCAAGTAGACCTTCTTTAAGGCCAAACGCACCTGTCATGCCTGCTTCTTCATCAATAGTAAGAAGTACTTCAAGTGGACCGTGTGCAACGTCATCTGAACCAAGAACTGCAAGGCAAGAGGCCATGCCAATACCGTTGTCAGCACCAAGAGTAGTGCCGGTAGCCGTAACCCATTCACCATCGATATATGGTTTGATTGGGTCTAGGGTAAAGTCGTGCTCGGTGTCTTCGTTTTTCTGAGGAACCATGTCGATGTGTGCTTGAAGCACCACGCCTTTGCGATCTTCCATGCCTAGAGTTGCAGGTTTCTTGATGATTAGGTTACCCACTTCGTCAGCTTTTACTGCTAGGCCTTTAGCTTCAGCCCAAGAAACAATGTAATCGGAAAGGGCTTGCTCGTGTTTAGATGGATGCGGGATAGAGCAAATTTTGTCAAACAGTGGCCAAATCGGGTTAGCGCTTTGGCGAGTAATTTCAGTCAAAAATTGCGACATGGCGATACTCCTTCATGCTCGCGGGGAATGTAATTATTCTGAATACCTTAAGGTATTTGATAGTCAGAGGCAGGATAGCATTGCTCAGACTTATTTCACAATATTGTGGCACGCCAAGCTTGTGCTTTGTGAGTCCTATTCTGCGGCGGTCACAATATCACAGTTAAAAGGACCAATTAGTGAAGTGAGTAGATAAAAAGGTAAGCCATTTTTGGTGGTCGCATATGCAACAAATATTTCGAGGCTGAAAATTAATTACCAATCTCAGCTTAAAAAAGCATCTTTTTAGCCTTTTGCGTAAAATGGCTTGTAATTTAATTACAGCTGATTTAGTATCTCATTGTCGAATACAGAAGGAGACTACACCGCCTAACAGTGTATGTTTTTCTTTTGTGTTAATGCTGAATTTTGGCGTTAAGTTATTGTTTATTATGACTTAATGTTAAGCGTTTAAGTGTGTTTTAGATGATATTTCTTTGAAGTGTCGTCATCACTTGAATCGTAGACTCACTAACCCCGGGTCATTAAGCATGTGATTGAACTCCGGTTCACCCCTCTTATGTTTGGAAATTTATTACTTTTTTAGTAGCCGCCCATTTTTGGAGCGGCTTTTTTTTGCCTGCTATCCGCCTAGCCACTACATATTCCCAGTCTAATTGCTGGAACTCTAACTTGTTTATCGCAATTCCCACATTAACTGCTCTATTTCACACTTTGTATGGGTCATAAAAGCGGATATAGGATATGTAACTTTAGAACAAGAACAAAAAGTAGCCGTTATATTTCAAAGTGTATAAATTAATTAACCACTTTTAAAACAATAGGTTATGAGTATTGTGGCACGGCTTGTGTGATATAGAAGAGGGTTTTGAGGAGATAAAGAGAGAAAACAGTATAGTATTTCGTGATTTTACTCACTATAATTCCGCCCAATTCCATACGCAAACGTTTACTTTTACAATTTTTTAGGAATTGAACAATGCTCGAGAAGCTATTCAAACTAAGTGAGAACGGTACTACCGTACGCACTGAGATCATTGCAGGTATGACTACCTTCCTGACAATGGCCTACATCATCTTTGTTAACCCAGCTATGCTATCTGACGCTGGTATGGACCACGGTGCAGTATTCGTTGCTACCTGTTTGGCTGCAGCAATTGGCTGTTTCATCATGGGTTTCTACGCTAACTATCCTATTGCTCAAGCGCCAGGTATGGGTCTAAATGCCTTCTTTACCTACGCGGTAGTTTTAGGTATGGGTCATACGTGGCAGGTTGCTCTAGCCGCTGTATTTGTATCTGGTGTGTTGTTCATTCTATTGAGCTTGTTCCGCGTTCGCGAGTGGATCATCAACTCAATCCCTCTTTCTCTACGCACAGGTATCTCAGCTGGTATCGGTCTATTCCTAGCTTTCATCGGTCTTAAAATGCGGGCATCGTTGTTGATAACCCTGCGACCTTTGTATCTCTGGGTGATATCACTTCTGTTCCTGCTGTGCTGGCATCCCTTGGTTTCTTCATCACTATTGCACTAGTTCAGCGTGGCGTTCGCGGTGCGGTAATGATCGCTATCCTAGCGGTTACGGTTCTGGGTCTTATCTTCGGTGATGTTCAATACAATGGCATCATCTCTGCGCCACCAAGCGTAGCGCCGACCTTCATGCAACTAGACTTCTCTGGTTTGTTTGAAGTGGGCATGATCTCTATCGTATTCGCTTTCCTATTCGTTGACCTTTTCGATACTGCAGGCACCCTAGTAGGTGTTGCATCTAAGGCAAACCTAATTAAAGAAGATGGCAAACTGCCTCGCCTAAACAAGGCGCTTCTAGCTGACTCAACAGCAACTTCAGTGGGTGCACTACTAGGTACGTCAAACACGACCTCTTATGTAGAGTCTACTGCGGGTGTTGCTGCAGGTGGCCGTACAGGTCTTACTGCTGTAACTGTTGGCGCTCTTTTCCTACTGGCTTTGCTGTTTTCACCATTAGCGGGTATGATTCCGGCATACGCGACAGCGGGTGCGCTATTCTATGTAGCTATCCTTATGCTTTCTGGCCTAGTTGGCATCGATTGGAGTGACATTACTGAAGCTGCTCCAGTGGTAGTAACCTGTCTACTAATGCCTCTGACTTTCTCTATCGCTGAAGGTATTGCTCTTGGCTTTATCTCTTACGCTGCTATTAAGTTGCTAAGTGGTAAGGGCCGTGAGGTGTCACTAAGTGTGTGGGTAATGTCTGCTGTCTTTATCCTGAAATTCGTTTTGGCTGGTTAATCCAGTCAATTAAAAAGGTCGCAAGTTATGCCAAAAAAATACGTTATCACCTGGGACGAGATGCAAAAAAATTGCCGTGAGCTAGCTGCTCGTCAAATGCCTGCAGAACAATGGAAAGGCATCTGGGGTGTGAGTCGTGGTGGTCTTGTTCCTGCTGCTATCCTAGCGCGTGAACTGGGTATTCGTTACGTAGATACTATCTGTATCTCTAGCTATGACCATGATCATCAGCGTGATATGACGGTTGTTAAAGCTCCTGAGGGTGACGGTGAAGGCTTCCTAATCGTAGAAGACCTAGTAGATAGCGGTGATACTGCGCGTAAACTACGTGAAATGTATCCAAAAGCTAAGCTTATCGCTGTATGTGCTAAGCCTTCTGGTGCGGACCTACTTGATGACTATGTGGTTGATATCGAACAAGAAACTTGGATCGAGCAACCATGGGATATGCAGCTTTCTTTTGTTGAGCCTATCAATCGCAAGCGCAAGTAATACCCAAGTAGTATAACTTTTCAAATAAATGCCTCTATTTAGAGGCATTTTTTGTTTATGCTTAGGTCACCATAGTGCAACGCATCGCCTTTTATGGAAGACCAAAAAAGTAAAAACCTCTCTGAGACTCTATTTGCCAAGCATCATCAAGCCAAAGAAACCTCTGGTTTGGTGCAGTATATGCCGAGCAGTCTAGCCCTTCTTCAACAGCGCCCTGAACACAGTTGGTATCGAAATCTGCGTCGGCTTCAGTGGATCTGGCAAGGGGCTGACCCGATAGTACAAGAGCAGGTCCTAGCCCGCATTTCCTCCTCTGAGCACTCCCGTACCAATGACAATTTGCTGGATACTGTTATGGGATTTCGTAAGGGTAACTGGGCTTATGAGTGGACCCATGAAGGGATGAAACACCAGAAACTTGCGCAGGAGCTAAAAGGCGAGGAAGCATCGTTAGAGCTTTACCGCGCAAGTCTCTATTTCAGCATCGCTGCCTATCCTCATATTCGTGGTGACAACCTTGCCTCTCAGGCTCAGGTTTTGGCCAACAAGGCTTATGAAGAAGCCTCTGAGAAGAGCCAATATGTCTTTAAACAGCTGAAGATCCCACATCAAGGTAAGACAATCGAAGCTAACCTGCATCTTCCACACACTGAAAGGCCTCTGCCTGTGGTTATCGTTTGTGGCGGCTTGGATAGCGTGCAGACAGATATGTGGAAACTGTTTCTAGAGCATCTCGCGCCGAATGAATTGGCTATGTTGACCATAGATATGCCGTCCGTAGGTAAAAACAGCCATTGGACACTAACCGAAGATACTAGTGTTCTGCACAAGGCTGTTTTGGACTTCCTACCTACTGTACCGTATGTGGATCATTGGAAAGTAGGCCTGCTTGGCTTTAGGTTCGGTGGCAATGCCTTAGTGCGTTTGAGCTTTCTTGAACAGCAGCGTATCAAAGCGTGCGTTGCCCTAGGAGCTCCAGTGCACGACATCCTATCTAGCGCCGATAAGATGAAGTCCATGCCTAAGATGTACTTGGATGTATTGGGCTCTAGGTTGGGTAAGTCAGCGGTGGATATCCATAGTCTAGCAGCACAGATGTCGGCGTGGTCACTAAGGACCCAAGGCCTGCTTGCTTCAAGAAAAACCAAAGTGCCAATTTTGGCGGTTTCCCTAGAAGGAGACCCGGTAGCCCCGCATAGTGATAACAAACTGGTGGCTATGTCCAGTCAGTACGGAGAGGCGGTTAAAATTCCATCAAAGAATCTGAGCGCTGGTTATCAAAAATCACTCGACCTAGCTGTGGATTGGTTAATAACTGAATTAAAGTCGTGACAAAAATGTTAAATTGATAGAGTATGGTTGTGTATATGATTGAATAATCGTATGAAAGCTCAACTCAAAAGATCAGCATAAATAATAAATGGAGTTATATTTATGTCAGGAAAACAGCCTACCTATCATCGTCTCATTGCAAAGCTAAAAGCTATCGGTCCGTACTTGCGTGAAGGGGAGTGCGAGCAAGATCTCTTCCTATTTGATTGTCTGTCTGTCTGTGTGGATGACAAGAAGTCTCCAGAGTGTCGCGAATTCTGGGGATGGTGGATGGAACTGGAAAAACAAGAGCAGAACTTCGTTGCTTGTTACCATCACGGCAAATATAACGCCGAAGGTGAGTGGATCGAAGAGTCGCTACCTGAGAGCGCAGAGCAAGAAGTGCTTCGTACTCAGCAAGCATTCCAAACCAAGGTTGAAACTCTACTGCAGGAGCAGTTCGGTATGACAGTGGAGCTGCATCAAGACTCGGAAATCATTGCGTAACCCCTTTCGAAATCAAGTTTAAGGCGCCTTTGAGCGCCTTTTTGCTTTTTTGCTTGTGAAACAAGTCACAGCTTGCTAAAAAGAAGCTCAATGTAATCGGAGCAAATCAAAACCCATGCAATCAAAAACAGTTGTGGTTAAGCTCGGCACTAGCGTGCTGACTGGGGGCTCACAAGAGCTAAATCGCGCCCATATGGTGGAATTGGTTCGTCAATGCGCGGAACTGAAACAGCAAGGTTATAACCTTGTATTGGTATCTTCAGGGGCAATTGCCGCTGGACGTGAAACCTTAGGTCACCCCGAACTCCCCACCTCAATGGCAACCAAGCAACTGTTAGCGGCTGTGGGACAGTCTCATCTTATCCAGGTGTGGGAATCTCTGTTCTCCATCTATGGTATTAAGATCGGACAGATGCTTCTGACTCGTGCAGACCTTGAAAACCGCGAGCGTTTCCTAAATGCGCGTGACACCATTAATGCCTTGGTTACCCATGATATCGTGCCTATCGTTAATGAAAACGATGCAGTGGCGACCACCGAGATCAAGGTAGGGGACAACGATAACCTGTCTGCTTTGGTGGGTATCTTGTGCGGTGCGGATAAGCTTATTCTGCTGACCGATCAGCCAGGCCTATTTACAGCGGATCCTCGCTCTAACCCAGATGCTGAGCTCATCCGTGAGGTTACGACTATCGATGAGACTCTGCGTAAGATAGCCGGTGGTAGTGGTACTAACCTAGGTACAGGCGGTATGGCAACCAAACTGCAAGCGGCTGACATCGCACGCCGTGCAGGTATTGAGGTTATCATTGCAGCAGGCAGTGCAAAAAACGTAATTCAAGACTGTGTATCTGATTCACCTGCAGGCACGCGTTTTCTTCCTCTTCCAGAGGCTCTAGAGAATCGCAAGCGTTGGATCCTAGCTGGTCCTGCGGCATCTGGTGATATCGTGATCGACCAGGGTGCAGTAAATGCGCTACAGACCAAGGGCAGTAGCCTGCTAGCTAAAGGTGTAGTGAGTGTGAATGGTCGCTTTGAACGCGGTGATGTCGCGCGCGTAGTGAGCACCAATGGCGCACTGGTCGCTAAGGGTTTAGCAAGTTATTCAAGCGATGATATGCAGCAGATCAAGGGTATGCACAGCAACGAAATTGGTCAGGTGTTGGGTCATGATTATGGTTCAGAAGTAATACACCGTGACGATCTCGTGGTTATACAAGATTAAAGAATTGAGGTAGAAAAAGTGGATTTAGTAAAACTTGGACAGCAGGCGAAAGAGGCCTCATTTGCGCTAGCAACCACAGATACAGCAACTAAGAACAAAGCTCTGGCGATCATGGCCGATGAGCTAGAAAAACAATCTGCAATCATTCTAGAAGCGAATGCACTGGATATCAGCGCAGCACGTGAGTCAGGTATGGGTGAAGCGCTTCTTGACCGTCTAATGCTAAATGAAGCTCGCTTGAGTGCGATTGCTGATGACGTGCGTAACGTGATCAAACTTAGCGACCCTGTTGGTAGCGAATTAGACAGTCGCGTTTTGGAAAACGGCCTTGCGCTATCTCGTCGCCGTGTGCCGCTTGGTGTTGTAGGTGTTATCTATGAAGCGCGTCCAAACGTGACTATCGATATTGCATCACTATGTTTGAAAACGGGCAATGCCAGCATCCTTCGCGGTGGCCGTGAGACCTTCCATTCAAATATGGCTCTGGTAAAGGTAATCCAAACCGCGCTTTCGCAAGCGGGTCTACCAGCGGCATCAGTACAGTACATCGAAAAGCCAGACCGTGAGCTTGTTTCTCAGCTTCTTAAGCTAGATGAATACGTAGATATGATCATCCCACGTGGTGGTGCCGGCCTGCACAAGATGTGTAAAGAGAACAGCACTATCCCTGTGATCATCGGTGGCTTTGGTATCTCACATGTATTTGTTGATGAGACAGCAGACCTAGAGAAATCAGTGGTTGTGGTTGAAAACTCTAAGATGCAGCGCCCATCGGCGTGTAACGCTCTAGATACCCTAATGGTACACAAAGCTGTGGCTCAACCTTTCCTTGAAAAGCTTCAGGCTCAACTGGGCGATAAGGTTGAGTACGTGGCAGATGCGAGCGCTATGCCTCTACTCGAGGGTGCACCTAAGTTACGTGCTGCTGCAGAGGGTGATTTCGATACCGAGTGGCTTGCCTATATCCTTGGCGTGAAAGTGGTTGAGAGCGTGGATGAAGCCATTGCTCATATGCGCGAGCACAACGCTAGCCACTCAGATGCAATCATGACTAACGATCTGATGAGTGCAGAGAAGTTATCAATGCAGCAGGATCAGCAGCTGTTTATGTAAATGCTTCTACTCGCTTTACTGATGGTGCTCAGTTTGGTCTGGGTGCCGAGGTGGCGGTATCTACACAGAAACTGCACGCTCGCGGCCCTATGGGTCTAGAAGAGCTAACCAGCTATAAGTGGGTTGGTAAAGGCAACTACCTGCCACGTCCATAAGCTAATTGATTGTTTTATAAACGACATGAGGCTCTATCACAGAGCCCTTTTTTATATGTACTTGCACACACTTGAATTCTCGAATAGTGCGTGTAAATCCGTTACACTCACTATAATTTTCTCCCCTAAGCAACACCTCATTGGAATGAGTTGCTCATCGTATTGGGTCCAGTAAGGGAGCAGGTATGCATTGCCCATTTTGTTCTGAAAACGAAACCAAAGTCATAGATTCCCGCTTGGTGGCCGATGGTCATCAGGTTCGTCGCCGACGCCAGTGCCTGGCGTGTAATGAGCGCTTTACCACCTTTGAAACCGCAGAGCTGGTTATGCCTAAGGTGATCAAATCTAATGGTAACCGTGAACCCTTCAACGAAGACAAGCTATCTAATGGTCTGCAACGCGCATTAGAAAAACGCCCAGTAAGCGCCGATGCGGTAGAGCTTTCAATGAGTGTCATCAAGTCTAAGTTACGTGCCACCGGTGAGCGCGAAGTGCCGAGCGACATGATAGGTAATCTTGTGATGGAACAGCTCAAAGAGCTGGACAAGGTTGCTATATCCGTTTTGCCTCTGTATATCGCAGCTTTGAAGATATCCGAGAGTTTGGCGAAGAGATAGCTAAGCTCGAGGACTGATGATGCAATTTTCTTTGTTTGACCATCAGATGATGGCTCGAGCGATCAAGCTGGCCGAAAAAGGCCGCTTTACCACTCATCCTAATCCGAATGTGGGCTGTGTCATCGTCCAAGGTGAAGAGATCGTCGGTGAGGGTTATCATATCCAAGCGGGTGGTCCTCACGCTGAAGTTCACGCCCTGAATATGGCCGGCGAACGCGCAGAAGGTGCGACAGCTTATGTGACCCTTGAGCCTTGCTCTCATTATGGAAGAACCCCACCATGCGCTGAAGGGCTTATTAAAGCCAAAGTGGCTCGTGTGGTATGCGCTATGCAAGACCCTAATCCTCAAGTAGGCGGTCGCGGCTTCAATATGCTCAGAGAAGCCGGCATTGAGGTAGCAGTGGGTCTTCTTGAACAAGATGCAGAGCGCATCAACAAGCCATTCTTGAAAAAGATGCGCACTGGCATGCCTTATGTACAGCTGAAAATGGCCTCTAGCTCGACGGTAAAACGGCTCTAGCCAATGGGGTGAGTCAGTGGATTACTGGCCTGAAGCTCGCGCCGATGTGCAGCAATATCGCGCTCAATCTGGAGCGATATTATCTACCTCTCGTACTGTTATTGATGACAATGCTTCTCTTAATGTGCGTGATAGCGAGCTTCCAGCCCAAGTAAAAAAGGCCTATCCAGATACCGAGCTTAGACAGCCGATACGCGTCATCTTAGACAGGCAAGGAGAGCTCGAGCCTAGCCTTAAGCTATTCAACACTTCAGGTGACATTTTAGTCATACCGAGCAAGGCGCAAGGTGCACAAGTAGACAATCAGAAAATAGAATTGCCTGAACTACTTGCAAATCTGGCCCGCAATCACAATATCAATCACTTATGGGTTGAGGCTGGCGCGACACTAGCCGCATCCTTTATTGAACATAAGTTGGTGGATGAGCTTATTATCTATATGGCTCCTAAGCTTATGGGCACCGATGGGCGAGGTCTAGTCAATCTGCTCGGCTTTGAGCAGATGGATCAGGCTATCGATCTGGATATCACAGAGGTATCTCAGGTCGGTAAAGACATCAAAATCGTCGCACGTATCAAGAATTAGTTAGGAAGGGTTATGTTTACCGGTATCGTAGAAGCTGTAGGCACCGTTGCCAATATCGTCTCAAGTGGCGAAGACATCTCGGTGACCATCAATAGTGGCAACCTAGATATGTCGGACGTAAAACTAGGGGACTCTATCGCAACCAATGGTATCTGTTTGACGGTGGTAGCGTTTGATTCCCGCTCATTTAGTGCAGACCTTTCTGTTGAAACCCTAAATAAAACGGGTTTTAGAAACTATCAGGTGGGCGATCGCGTAAATCTAGAGAAGGCCATGCTTCCAACCACACGCTTTGGTGGCCACATAGTATCGGGTCACGTTGATGGCGTGGTACTATTGTCGAGCGCATCCCTGTAGGTCGTGCCGTGGAGTATTGGGTTGAGATGCCGGAAGAGATTGAGCGCTATGTGGCTCAAAAAGGTTCTATCACCGTTGATGGTATTAGCCTAACGGTAAACGATCTAAGAAAGCGCGGATTTAAACTCACCATAGTGCCACACACTTCAGAGCGAACCATCATAGATGAATTTGAGGTAGGACGTCAGGTCAACCTAGAGGTTGACGTACTGGCTCGCTACATGGAGCGCCTACTCGGGATCGGTGAGCAAGAAACTCAAAGCTCATCATCTATCACCATGGAATTTTTACAACAAAACGGCTTTGCATAAGCAGACTAGTTAGGAACCCGATATGCCAATCAGTTCACCGCAAGAAATTATCGAAGATATTCGCCTAGGAAAAATGGTCATTCTTATGGATGATGAGGATCGTGAGAATGAGGGTGACCTTATTATGGCCGCTGAGCACATCACGCCAGAAGCGATTAACTTTATGGCTACTCACGGCCGCGGCCTTATCTGTCTGACTATGACAGGTGAGCGTTGTGAGCGTCTTGGTCTACCTCCTATGGTTCAGGACAACAATGCGCAATACACCACAGCGTTTACCGTATCTATCGAAGCGGCTGAGGGTGTAACTACGGGTATCTCGGCAGCTGATCGTGCAGTGACGGTTCAAGCAGCAGTAGCAAAAGATGCTAAAGCGGCTGACTTGGTTCAGCCTGGTCATATCTTCCCACTTGCAGCCCAAGAGGGTGGTGTACTGACTCGCGCGGGTCATACTGAAGCGGGTTGTGACCTTGCTCGTCTAGCGGGCTTTGAGCCAGCATCGGTTATCGTTGAGATCCTAAACGACGATGGCACCATGGCGCGTCGCCCAGACTTAGAAATCTTCGCTGAAAAGCATGACGTTAAGCTAGGTACTATCGCTGATCTTATCGAGTATCGTAACAACACAGAAACTACTATCGAGCGCGTTGCTGAGTGCAAGATGCCAACCGAGTTTGGTGATTTCGATATGGTGACCTACCGCGATACTATCGATAACCAAATCCACTACGCATTGCGTAAGGGTGAGGTGACAGAAGAACCATGTCTTGTGCGTGTTCACCTGCAAGACACCTTTACCGATTTGCTTCACTCAAACCGTAATTCGGACCGTAGCTGGTCGCTAGACAAAGCAATGCAGCGCATCAGCGATGATGGTGGCGTTCTGATCGTTCTTGGCAATGAAGAGAGCCAAGAGCAACTTATCCATAAGCTGAAAGCCTTTGAGCAACAAGATAAAGGCGAAGCGCCAACCATGGCGAAGAAGCAAGGTACCTCACGCCGCGTGGGTGTAGGGTCACAGATTTTGGCTGACATGGGCGTGAGCAAAATGCGTCTGATGTCATCGAGCGACAAGCGTTATCACTCACTGTCTGGCTTCGGTCTAGATGTGGTCGAGTACGTTTGTGAATAATTAAATGGGAGCCTATTTGGCTCCTTTATTTGTTAACTTGAGAATTCGCTGAATTGTTATTAGATTCTGATCACAAATTTGTGCTAGAATCCCGCGATTCTCGCTAGAGGATAGTTGAAGGTAAACTTATGAAAGTAATCGAAGGTGGATTTCCAGCACCAAACGCTAAAATTGCAATCGTGATTTCGCGTTTTAACAGCTTTATCAATGAGAGCTTGCTGTCTGGTGCGATCGACACTTTGAAGCGCCATGGACAGGTGGCTGAAGAAAATATCACAGTAGTGCGTTGCCCAGGTGCAGTTGAACTGCCACTAGTGGCGCAACGTGTTGCTCGTACCGAGAAGTACGATGCTATCGTATCTCTAGGTACTGTTATTCGTGGCGGAACGCCACACTTTGACTATGTTTGTAGTGAGTGCAACAAAGGTCTTGCGCAGGTTTCATTGGAGTACAGTCTTCCAGTGGCGTTTGGCGTACTGACCGTTGATACTATTGATCAAGCTATTGAGCGTGCTGGCACCAAGGCGGGTAACAAGGGTGCAGAGGCTGCACTAAGTGCGCTAGAGATGATCAACGTTCTTTCTGAAATCGATTCCTAATGGGGGCCAGTGTGAAACCAGCCGCACGTCGTAATGCACGTCAATTTGCTCTACAAGCGATCTATTCTTGGCAAATTACTAAAGAAAACATCGCAACTGTAGAAGAACAGTTTTTGTCAGGTGGTAAGTATGATGAAGAAGAGCATCATGCTGATGAGCCTGCACTTAATGAACAAGAAACAGACGTTGCTTATTTCCGTGATTTGCTAACTGGTGTAGCACTGACTCACCAAGAGCTTGATAGCAAGCTTCGTCCATACCTATCACGTCCAATGCAAGATCTGGACATGATGGAACTGGCTCTGCTTCGCCTAGCTATGTACGAGATGACTCGTCGTGAAGACGTACCTCACAAGGTAGTAATCAACGAGGCTATCGAACTTGCTAAGGTATTTGCAGCTGAAGACAGCTACAAGTTCGTGAACGGTGTGCTAGATAAAGCAGCACCGCACATTCGCAAGAACAAGTAACTCAAGTTTATTGAGCTAAAAAGGTCAGCAATTGCTGGCCTTTTTTGTATCTAATCCAGCAAGGAGGAAAGGTGGCGGGCGAGTTTGACCTTATTGACAGATACTTCTGTCGTCAAAAACTACAGCGCAGCGATGTCGTACTGGCGCAAGGCGATGATTGCGCTATCGTAAGTGTCGATGCTGATAAACAGGTAGTGATCAGTACAGATACGGTAGTGGCAGGCACCCATTTTTTACCCGATGCTCCAGCGGCTTGGGTGGCACATAAAGCGCTCGCTTCAAACCTCAGCGACCTTGCCGCTATGGGGGCAGAACCGGCTTGGGTATCCATGGCCATCACCCTGCCAAGCTTTGATAGCCAGTGGCTAGAGGAGTTTTGTGATAGCTTCTTTGCCCTTGCGGATGCCCATAACCTCAAGCTTATTGGTGGCGATACCACTAAGGGACCACTGAGCATTAGTTTGACCATTCAAGGTTTGGTACCTGAGGGTAAAGCCTTGACCCGCTCAGGAGCAAAACCGGGAGATATTATCTGTGTGTCGGGTAACCTAGGTGACAGTCATGCGGGTTTAGAGATGATTCTAGACAGGAACAAACAGGTGCTGCCTTTTGCCAAAGAACTAGAACAGCGCCATTTTATTAGCACCTCTAGGGTTGCGCTTGCGCAAGAGCTTATAGGCCTTGCATCGAGCTGTATCGACATCTCAGATGGCTTAGTGTCAGACATCCAGCACATCATGAAGTGCTCCAATTGTGGCGCTAGTATCGATGTATCTGAGTTGCCCATATCTCCTGAGCTTGAGGCTTTTGCAGAGCATCCAGCTAGCGAATACACTGATGCTTGGCAATACGCTTTATGCAGCGGCGAAGAGTATGAACTTTGCTTTACAGTTGCTCCGGATCTGCTAGAGTCGGTTCAGGCTTTATCAAACGAAATCAAAGTTATAGGTGTGATGAATGAGTCAGGTGACTTAGTTCTTCACCAAGCAGGTAGCACACTCGATGCCAAGCTGTTTGGCTTTGATCATTTTAGAGAATAGAAGTACATGAGCAACCCCCTAGATAAGATCACCCTCGACAATCCTTGGCACCTATTAGCGACAGGTTTTGGTAGTGGTCTATCTCCGATAGTACCGGCACTATGGCACTCTCGCCTCGATTCCACTTTATCTCGCTTTAGTGCAACTGCCGTTGCCCGCTTATCTTATTGCTGTACTTATTTCCTGCATCGTAGGGATTAAGATCTGTGGCAAGACCTCAGAGGATATGGGGGTGCATGATCACGGCTCGATTGTGTGGGATGAGTTTGCAGGTTTTTGGATTACCATGGCAGTCGTGCCGCTACTTGGTATTGCTGCGAGCGACTGGAAGTGGTTGATTGCTGGTTTCGTATTATTCCGCGCCTTTGACATGATCAAGCCATGGCCTATCAGCTATTTAGATAAGCACATTCATGGCGGTCTGGGTATCATGATAGATGACATACTCGCTGGTGTGATGGCCGCCATCTCGCTGGTTGTTCTAGGTTATTTCCTAGGTTGGATGTAAAAGAAAACGGAAGCAGGCGCTTCCGTTTTTTTATGCCTCAAAGGATATGTTTTAGATTTCTCTCTACCTTGTTTGGATCCTTCATCCCGATCAGGCGCAGTCTATGCGCTCATCCTCTATCAAGAAGTTAATCATCGACTCAGGTGTGAACCTATCGAAGTCTTTACCTTGATTCAGGGAGACGTTGGTAAATACGGTTAGGTTGTTTGCCTTAGCGGCATCCAGTATTGAGTGACTGTTTTGGTTTAGCTTATCGGAGGCTTCAGTCTTAGCCTGATTGTAGGGCAACTGGATGGCCTTGAAGTTGTGGTTATCGCCTCCTGCGCGTTTCGCAGTCTCTAGGACTTTTTCCAAGTTCAGATAATTTGCCTCTGATTCATCGGCTAAAAAGCCTGACCAAGTGGCAAAGCCATACATACCTAGTTTGCCTGCTTTTACTTGCGACTCCAGAAAGCAAAAGGTCTTTTCAAGTTCTGCATAAAAGGTATCTTCACCTAGCGTTTCGAGAGACATCTCAGGATTGTGCAGATA
The DNA here is from genome assembly GCA_000830475.1 of Vibrio ishigakensis. Classification (GTDB taxonomy): domain Bacteria; phylum Pseudomonadota; class Gammaproteobacteria; order Enterobacterales; family Vibrionaceae; genus Vibrio; species Vibrio ishigakensis_A. Next base: position 195,441 of record BBSC01000001.1, read on the forward strand.
GTAGATATCTATCTTGCCTAGACTCAAATTATGTAGGCTCTGATTAAATGCCCACTCAATAAAATCCGCTTCAACAAAATTGATACGCTCGTTACCTGTGGCATCTTTTCCTAGGATAGGCGCGACGCTGTATTGATAGAAATCCTTCATATCCTGACGAGCATCGCGTCCAATGCGACCAGAGCGCCAATCTGAAGGTGTAAAGCCACCCTTAGTGGCAATAACAAGCTCATCTCGAGAGATATCGCTATTGGCAAATATCTGTTGTAGAGCTTTAGATACATTAAGCTCAGAGCGTTGCCCACGATAATTAATAGCGGTATCGATAAGATTGCAGCCGAGCGCCACAGATTTCTGGATGGCCTGAATATAGCCTGTATCGTGCTCTTCTGTCGCATCACCCAAATAGGTACCAAGGCCGATGTTAGATAGGGCTAGTCCGTTTGTAATTGAGGCCTTGCTGACGCCCTTTTGAGCTAAGAATTGCTGTTGCTTACGTGTCATTATTTATCCCTTTGACTCCATCCCTTTATTTGAGATTAGCATTTGTTGGCATAGAGCTTGGAATACAAACAATGATTTCAATATGTTAGGTATAAAAAAGCCGCTTGAAGCGGGCTTAGGGAATTATGCGTTTAGGTAGTCCTTGATGGCTTTTTCAATGCCTTGTGCATCGAGTCCAAGCTCTTCATGCATCTCGCCTTGGGTACCTTGCGGAACAAAGCGATCTGGTAGGCCAAGGTTCAGCGCCGGCTTCATAACCTTCTTACTCATCAAGAACTCAACCACGCCACTGCCAGCACCACCAGCAATTACGTTTTCTTCGATGGTCACTAGCACTTCATGTGTTTCGGCCAATTCAAGGATCAGCTCTTCATCAAGAGGCTTAACAAAGCGCATATCAGCAACAGTAGCATCTAGAACTTCTGCCGCTTGAGTGGCGTTGTCTAGGAAGGTACCAAAGCTGAGGATGGCTACCTTGCCATTGCCTTCACGCACCTTACGGCCTTTGCCTATTTCTAGTGCGGTAAACTCACGCTGGATCTCAGCCCCGATACCATTACCGCGAGGATAACGAACCGCAGTAGGCCCTTCATGCTGGTGGCCTGTGTAAAGCATCTGGCGACATTCGTTTTCATCGCTTGGCGCCATGATCACCATGTTCGGGATACAACGCATAAAGCTAAGATCGAACGCACCTTGGTGGGTTTGACCATCGGCACCAACAAGGCCCGCACGTCGATAGCAAACATCACAGGCAGATTCATGATAGCGACATCGTGGATCAGCTGATCGTAACCACGCTGCAGGAAGGTAGAGTAGATAGCTACGATTGGCTTGTTGCCTGAAATAGCTAAGCCGGTTGCCAGAGTAACCGCGTGTTGCTCTGCAATCGCCACATCGAAGTACTGTTCAGGATACTCTTTAGAAAAACGCACCATACCTGAGCCTTCACGCATGGCAGGAGTGATCGCCATTAGCTTAGAGTCTTGGGCTGCCATATCACATAGGAAGTCACCGAATACCTTAGAGAAGGTCGGTAGACCACCTTTGCTTTTTGGCAAAGAGGTGTGGGCAGGGTCGAACTTAGGCACGCCGTGATAACCGATAGGATCGCGTTCTGCCGGCTCGTAACCTTTACCTTTCTTAGTCATGATATGCAGGAACTGCGGCCCTTTAAGGTTACGCATGTTCTTCAGGGTCTTAACCAGCTCGGATACATCGTGACCGTCCACTGGGCCGATATAGTTAAAGCCCAGCTCTTCAAACATGGTGCCAGGGACAACCATGCCTTTTAGGTGTTCTTCGGTGCGTTTTGCCAACTCTTTGATTGGTGGCAGACCAGATAGCACCTTCTTCCCACCTTCACGCAGTGTGGTGTAAAGACTGCCAGAAAGCACCTGAGCCAAATGATTATTTAGCGCGCCCACGTTCTCTGAGATAGACATCTCGTTATCATTTAGGATAACCAGCATATCTGTGTGTACATCACCAGCGTGGTTCATCGCCTCAAAAGCCATACCTGCAGTGATAGCGCCATCACCAATAACACTTACGACCTTGCGACCCTTAGCCTCTTTTTCGGCGCCGATAGCGATACCCAGCGCAGCACTAATAGAGGTTGAAGAGTGGCCCACAGAGAGCACGTCATATTCGCTTTCACCGCGCCATGGGAAAGGGTGCAGCCCGTCTTTTTGGCGAATGGTAGGCATTTGCTCGCGACGACCAGTTAGGATCTTATGCGGGTAAGCTTGATGGCCTACATCCCAGATAAGTTGGTCGAACGGAGTGTTGTACACATAGTGCAGTGCCACGGTCAGCTCGACAGTACCAAGACCGGAGGCTAGGTGACCACTTGATTGGCTAACACTGTTGAGCAGGTAGGTGCGAAGCTCATCGCACAGGGTAGGCAATGTCTCTCTTGGTAGAGCTCGTAGCTCATCAGGCGTATTGGCTAGCGCCAATGTTGGGTATTTTGAGATATTCAGAGTCATAGTTGTTCGCGCTGATAAGTTTAGTTATTTCGTTCCACGACATAACCGGCAAATTGTTCCAGCATCAAGGTATCAAACGGGATCTTTTCCAGTTCTTGAAGGGCTTGCTTTAGAAGCTCTTGCGCCGTTTGCTGTGCTTTATCCAGACCCAACAGCGAAGGGTAGGTCGACTTGTTTAGTTCCAAGTCTGATCCCTGCGGCTTGCCAAGGGTTTGGGTGTCACCAGTAATGTCTAAAATGTCGTCCTGAACCTGGAATGCCAAACCTATTTTCTCTGCATACGCATTTAGGTTGTCTAGATATTGGATACCAGTTTCGCCTGCCGCCAATGCGCCAAGCTGTACTGCGGCCTTGATAAGTGCGCCAGTTTTGTTGCGATGAATCAATTGTAATTCATCTAGACCCACTTGCTTGTTTTCTGCTGCTAGGTCTAGGGACTGCCCTAAACACATCCCAGCCGCTCCCGATGCACTCGCTAGAGTTTGCACCATCTTTATACGCTGACTTTCAGCGTTAGGAGCAAGCTTACCCTCAGCAAGAATACTAAAGGCAAGGGTTTGTAAGGCGTCACCCGCTAGAATAGCGGTCGCTTCATCAAACTTGATGTGGCAAGTTGGTTGACCGCGACGAAGTTCATCGTCGTCCATAGCAGGCAAGTCATCATGAATCAGTGAGTAGGCGTGTACACACTCGATAGCACTGGCTGGTGTATCAAGGTGTTCTGGCTTCACGCCAAAGATGGAGCCAGTTGCATACACCAAGAAAGGCCTTGCACGCTTACCACCTAATAAAAGGCCGTAACGCATCGCTTGGGTAAGGGCGTCTTCTTGGTTTGGCAGTGTATCTAACCAGTGCGTCAGCTGCTGGTTGTTTCTCTGCTGATAGTCGCTGAGTTGCTGCTTAAAATGGTTCATCGCCAATTTCTGGATTGAAGTCTACAGGGGCAGCGTCGGCTTGATTATCCATAAGGATAGAAACACGTTGTTCAGCTGAATCGAGTTTGGTTTGTCCTGCACGGGCTAGGGCGATGCCTCGCTCGAAGCTTTTCAGTGCGGCATCAAGGTCCAAATCACCTTGCTCAAGCTGATTGACTATGGTGTCGAGCTCCTTAAGGGACTCCTCGAAACTCATGTTTTCTGGTTTTTTCGCTGCCATGGGGTTTCTTCTGTTCACGATGATCCGAGAAAGGTAACTCAGGCGAGGGACAGGGTCAATTTTAGTCACTGATTTTCCTGCCTTAAGCCTGATTTTAGTGAATTGAGTGCTAGTTATTTAATCATGGGCAAGTTGTTTCACTCTTGCTCTGGTTAATTTCAGTTTTTAAGGGAAAGGTGTATAATCCTTCGCCCTTAAGAAACAGGTGCTTGGGTTTAAGCTAGACTCAAGTGATTGACAGCGTATAAGTGAAGTTACCTATGAAGTTTATCGTTAAACCGCATCCAGAAATTTTTGTTAAAAGTGAATCTGTTCGTAAGCGTTTCACTCGTATTTTGGAGTGTAACCTAAGGATTATTATCCAGCGTCGCACTGAGTCGGTGGCGGTATATAACCGTAGGGACCACATCGAAGTATCGGCAAATAGCCATCAGTATTATCAACAAGTGCTTGAGATCCTGACGCAAACCCCAGGTATCCACCATGTGCTTGAGGTGAAGCAGTCTGACTTCAATGATATGCACGATATCTTCGAGCAAGTATTAGAGCTAAACCGTGAGCGTATCGAAGGCAAGACCTTTGTAGTTCGCGCTAAGCGTCGCGGTAAGCATGACTTTACCTCTATTGAGCTTGAGCGCTATGTGGGTGGCGGTCTAAACCAAGCGGTTGAGAGCGCGAAGGTGAAGCTAACCAAGCCAGATGTAACTGTTAACATCGAGGTTGCTAGCGATAAGCTAAACCAAGTACTTGCACGCCACAAAGGCCTAGGTGGTTTCCCTCTAGGTACTCAAGAAGATGTACTAAGCCTTATCTCTGGTGGCTTTGACTCGGGTGTATCTAGCTATCTACATATCAAGCGCGGTTCTAAGACCCATTACTGCTTTTTTAATCTAGGCGGTCCGGCGCATGAGATCGGCGTTAAGCAGGTTTCGCACTATCTTTGGAACAAATACGGTTCATCGGCCAAGGTTAAGTTTATCGCGGTAGACTTCGAGCCTGTGGTTGCTGAAATCCTTGAGAAGGTAGACGACGGCCAGATGGGCGTGGTGCTGAAGCGTATGTTTATGCGTGCTGGTGGCATGATTGCAGAGCGCTTTGGTATTCAAGCTCTGGTTACCGGTGAAGCGCTAGGTCAGGTATCGAGTCAGACGCTGACTAACCTTCGTCATATCGACGGCGTTACGGATACGCTGATCCTTCGCCCACTGATTAACTGGGATAAAGAAGACATTATCGACCTATCTCGCGTTATCGGTACTGAAGATTTTGCTAAGGTAATGCCTGAGTATTGTGGCGTTATTTCTCGTAAGCCAACAGTAAAAGCGGTTAAAGAGAAGCTTGAAGCTGAAGAAGCGAACTTTGACTACTCGGTACTAGAGAAGGTTGTAAGCGAGGCGCGCATTATGGATATCCGCGACATCGAGAAAGAGAGCCAAGAGCAAGCTCCAGAGGTTGAGCAGGTTACAGCAGTGCAAGAGCACGCGACCGTTCTGGACATCCGTAGCCCGGATGAAGAAGACGAGAACCCACTTGAGATCGATGGTGTAGATGTGGAGCACATTCCATTCTATAAGCTAGCGACCAAGTTTGGTGACCTTGACCAGTCGAAGACCTATCTTCTTTATTGTGACCGAGGTGTGATGAGCCGTCTGCAGGCTCTGTATCTGCAAGAGCAAGGATTCAACAACGTTAAGGTATATCGCCCTTAATTTTATTTGTTCTTAAATTGACCTTGAAAAGCGCATCTATGGGTGCGCTTTTTTATTGCTTTGTTGTTTTCTACCCATAAAAAACACCGCTCAATTGAGCGGTGTAAAATGACAGACAAGTTCATTAAATTGGAATGGTACTTACGAGAAGCCGTAAGCCTTTGGTAGAAAGTACCGTGCTCAAGATGAGCTCACAAACACAACATTGCAATACAACTCCATACCCTGAGGTATGCCGTTTAGAGCCGTATCGCCTTGGTGGGAAATATAGATTTTCTCTGGCTGTTGAACAACGGACAATTTATAATGTTTCACATAAAAAAACTAATGTTAGATAACGGCAGATGTCGAGACGATTACCCCCACTAAATTCATTGAAGGTTTTTGAGGCTGCAGCGAGGCATTTAAGCTTCACTCGAGCCGCTGAAGAGCTGTTTGTTACCCAGCTGCGGTTAGCCATCAGGTAAAGGCTCTCGAAGAATTTCTTGGTCTAAAACTGTTTAGAAGACGCAACCGTTCCTTGCTCCTTACAGAGGAAGGACAGAGCTATTTCTTGGACATCAAGGATATCTTTACTTCACTGTCTGAGGCGACCGATAAGGTGCTAGAACGCAGTGAGAAAGGCTCTTTGACCATCAGTTTGCAGCCGAGCTTTGCTATCCAATGGCTAGTGCCACGATTGGCAGATTTTAATGCCCAAGAGCCGGATATTGATGTTCGAATCAAAGCAGTGGATATGACGATGGCTCTCTTACTGACGATGTGGATGTAGCTATCTATTACGGTCGAGGTAATTGGCCGGGTGTGCGTGCGGACAAACTCTATCAAGAGTATTTGATACCGCTTTGCTCACCGGGTCTGCTCATCGGCTCTAAACCATTAGAGTCTCTGCAAGACCTTTCTAGACATACTTTGTTACATGATACTTCGCGTAAGGATTGGAAGCAGTTCGTACGCCAGCATGATGTTGAAGGGGTAAACGTGAACCATGGTCCGATCTTTAGTCACTCGACCATGGTGCTTCAGGCCGCCGCACACGGCCAAGGTATTGCATTAGGCAACAATGTACTGGCTCAGCCAGAGATAGAGGCGGGACGCCTTATTAGCCCATTTGAGGAGGTGCTCGTGAGTAAGAACGCCTTCTATGTGGTGTGTGACGCCAAACAAGCAGAAATGGGAAGAATTGCTACCTTTAGAGACTGGATGCTGAGTATTGCCGCCAAAGAAGGCGCACCAGCGGTCTCTCAAGAGTAACTGTAAGACATAACGAGGTAAGACTTGAAACAGGTTATTTTGTACTGCCGTGCTGGCTTTGAGAAAGACTGCGCAGCGGAAATCCAAGAAAAAGCGACTCGCCTAGAGGTATTTGGTTACCCTAAGACCAAGAGCAATAGTGGCTACGTGCTATTTGAATGCTACACAGAGGGTGATGCTGAGCGTCTGGTAAAAGAGATCGACTTTCAGACCCTGATCTTTGCTCGCCAAATGTTTGCTGTAGCGGCTGAGTTGCAGGATCTGCCAAGTGAAGACCGCATCTCTCCTATGTTTGATGCCTTGTCAGATATTGAGATGCCAGTGTGCGGTGATATCCGCGTAGAGACGCCGGATACTAACGAAGCGAAAGAGCTTCTTAAGTTCTGTCGTAAGTTTACAGTGCCACTTCGTCAGGCGATGCGTGGTAAAGGTCTGCTTCTTAAGAAAGAGCACAGTAAGAAGCCTGTGTTACACGTGTGCTTTGTGGCTCCGGGTCATTGCTTTATCGGTTACTCAATCCCAGGCAACAACTCTCAGTTCTTTATGGGTATCCCACGACTTAAGTTCCTGCAGATGCGCCAAGTCGTTCAACTCTGAAGCTTGAAGAGGCGTTCCATGTATTTATCCCTAAACATGAATGGGATACGCGTCTGTCATCAGGTATGTGGGCCGTAGATCTGGGGGCATGTCCAGGTGGCTGGACCTATCAGCTAGTGAAGCGCTCTATGTTCGTACATGCTATCGATAACGGCATGATGCTCAAAGCCTGATGGATACCGGTCAGGTGAAACATCACCAAGTGGACGGCTTCAAGTTTGAGCCACCACGTAAGAACGTGACTTGGCTAGTGTGCGATATGATTGAGAAGCCATCGCGCGTAGCACAGCTAATGGGTGAGTGGTTGATTCAAGGTTGGTGTAAAGAAGCGATCTTTAACCTCAAGCTTCCTATGAAAGGGCGCTACGATGAGGTGGTTGATGATATTGAAAACCTTAAGATCTTCCTGCGTGATAATGGAGTCAAGTACACCATGCAGGCCAAGCACCTTTACCATGACCGTGAAGAGATAACGGTGCACGTTCGCTCACATGCGAACCTTGGCTGGTAATTGCTTGAGCTTGTGAGTTAAAAAGATACCGGATGCGCAAAGCGCTCCGGTAAGACCTTTCTAAGAATATTGAAGTTAGTGATCCCTTCGCTCAACTTCGTCATCCCGCAGTCTCTTAGCCGGGATCTTTGTATCTAGCGTATGGAAGATTCCCGCTTAAAAGCATACGGGAATGACGAGTTTAAACAGCAAAGCTAAGGCTTCTGCCAACGAATATCCTGCAGATTAAACCCAAGCGCCAAGTCGGTTTTAGTCCTGCCAAGTCACGGCACATCAGCGCTTGCTCCTCATGACCGGCTAACTTCTTACGATACTTCTCCGCAAGGGTCTCGCTGGCAAACGCCTGCTCTAGGTCTTTGTGTTCAGCCAGGATATCCTTGGCTGCTTTCGGTCCAACACCCGGTACCCCGGCAAGACCTGTACCACTGATACCAGTCAAACCCCAGTAATCAGAAAGTTGAGAGACCTTGACCCCAAACTCTTTTTCAATAAAGGCAGCATCCAACCAGCGGTGTTGGAAGTAATCTCGGATTCTTAGAGTTGGAGACAGAAGCTGACAATAGCCCTTATCGGTTGAGATAATGGTTACTTGGTGGTTTTGATTTGCAACCTTTACCGCAAGGGTAGCTACTAGGTCGTCCGCTTCATCACCCTCAGATAATAGTGAATCTATACCAAGATCCCACCAAGCCTGCTGTATACTGTCGAGCCCTTTCGCGAGAGGTTCAGGCATAGGCTTTCGGTCTTGTTTGTACTGTGGGAATCGCTCTTCGCGCCAGCCACGGGTCTTTTGCATATGGTCGAACACCGCAATCACATGCGAGGGCTCGGTTTCATTTAATATACGATTCAGGGTGCGGGTGGAGGTCTCTATGGTTCTCTGGATATCTTCCGGGTCGGGTTGGGCGGAGTGGATGCGACGGATCAGATTGAGTGCGTCGATGATAACCAGATGTATAGACATAGAGCTCGAATAAAAATGGGGCCGAAGCCCCATAGTATACTGCTTTATGTTTTGGTTACTAGGCTACGAGGTCTCAACTCGGTAGCAAGGAATATACTCAGAGCCCGGCAGTTTCATACGCTGCTGTTTTACAAAGTCACTGAGCAGTTTGTCCATCTTTATCATCAGTTCCTTATCACCGTTGATCACATAAGGGCCGTGTTTTTCTATCTCTAGAATCCCTTCTGCTTTTACATTACCAGCGACAATGCCTGAGAAGGCGCGACGTAGGTTAGCGGCTAAGATCTCAGGTTTCTGGTCTAGGTGCAGGTCTAGATTGCGCATGTTTTCATGAGATGGCTCAAACGGCAGTTGGAATTCCGGCTCGATATGCAAAGACCAGTTGTAGCTGTAGGCATCTTCATTCTTTTTGCGATGCTCACGTACATCTGGCATCGCCTCCTTAATTGCCTTAGCTGCACTCGCAGGGTCGGCAATCACTATCTGATAATACTTAGTGGCTTCTTCACCTAGGGTAGCGCGAATAAAGTTATCGATAGAGACGAAGTAGTCTTCACTCTCTTTCGGGCCAGTGAGCACTATCGGCAGCGGTTGATCCTGATTCTTAGGATGCATCATGATCCCTAGCAGGTATAAAAGCTCTTCTGCAGTCCCGGGACCGCCAGGGAAGATAACGATGCCGTGAGCGATGCGCACAAACGCCTCAAGACGCTTCTCGATATCCGGCATTATGATGAGCTCGTTTACAATAGGGTTTGGTGGCTCAGCGGCGATGATTGAAGCTCGGTCAGACCTATATAACGGCAGTGTGAGTGGCGCTGTTTTGCATGGCCGATAGCCGCACCCTTCATTGGTCCTTCCATAGCACCAGGGCCACAACCGGTACACACGTTTAATTCGCGCAGACCCAGTTCATGGCCTACCTCGCGTGTGTATTGATACTCGATTGGGTTGATGGAGTGACCGCCCCAGCAGACGACTAGATTCGGGTCGACCCGGGGATAAGTACCTTAGCGTTTCTTAGAATACCAAAGACTAGGTTAGTGATATGGGTGGAGTTGGTTAAGTTAAGCCTGTCGCTTTGGGCGAGGAACATGTGCACAAACACTATGTCGCGAAGAACGGCAAACAGGTGTTCTTGGATCCCCTTGATGATGGTGCCATCTACAAAGGCGTGTTCAGGGGCGTTGAGAAGCTCGAGCTTTATGCCTCGCTCGCGCTCAGTACGTTGACGTCAAAAGATTGGTATTGTTCCAGTAGCGCCTTACTGTCATCAGTGTGGCTACCAGAGTTGAGCACCGCTAGGGTACAGTTGCGATATAGATTATAGATGTCACTAGATGCAGTTTTTTTAAGCGCTCTACCTCAAGCTGAGATAGGAGATCCATGCTTCCTGCAGGATTAATCGTAGTAATCATAACGGCTCCTTTGTTGTTTAAGACGGGGCCCATCGGCTGAGACGTCTCAATTTGTTGTCACGGGTTATGATAGAGCTGATACGAAACAGAATTTCGCTCAGCTCACACTTAACAATAGAGGGTGACAAGCTAAAAGCAAAGAGCCATATATCAATTACTTAAGGCTAATCCTCTTCATTGGGCAGTGCATCTAGGGTTGAGGTTAGGTGCTCTTCTGAGGCGCTGCTATGCACCTTGATGAGTCCTTTCTTGATGGCGAGTAGAGTTGAACGACGGATATCATCCGAGGCGAAACTGGCCGCTGGCGCCATAGGAATAGCCGTAAATGCCACCCATTGGCTGGACTCTTCTTGGCTTGCTACCTGATGGGCAATCTCTACCGACAGCAACAGCAGATCGATAAGGTCTTCATCGTTGATGGCGGTATAGGCACGAGGCAGGAATGGGTAATCGGCGAAGCTAGCAACGAATCTGCCATCTACGTCATAGTCATGCTTAAACTCATCCACCCACTCCTGGAAGCGTTCAAACAGCACTTCAGGTTGCAGGCGTTTATCTGGGTTCGGTTCGATGTAGAGGAAGCGACTGTCGGTAAGGTGATATACGCGAGCACCCTCAGGCAACTTGGATTGTATATTGCGACCAAAGGTGCGTTCTGCGATACGACCTTCCTTATAGCCATATTTTAGATAGATCTCTTCGATCATAGGCACATCAACCAGCGCAAATTTAAGCCTGTCGTTGAGTGGCTCATCGATAAGCTGACCAAAGCGCCACTGCTCGTAATTACGTCCGGTTTTTTCTAATGAATCCGGTAGGTTACGAATAAGCAGTCGCATATTACGCAGGCCTGATCTTGGGTGGGTATAGAGCTCTTGGTTTAGCTCATTGATGGCCAAGGTTCGATTGCGTACTCGCTTCATGTAGATGAGAAGCATCAGAAGTAAAATTGCGGTGCTGATACTTAGACCAAAGGAAAGATTTTTATAGGTCTCAAACTCGGCACTAAGATCGGTAAGCTCGTTTACCTGATCTTGATAGTGAAGTGACTGCTCCACCGAGGCGACCTGATTCAAGAAGGCGCGGCTAATCAGTTCATTCTTCTTCTTGAGGTTTTCGCCGGTGATCTGGTTATATTCTTCTAGGTAACCCAAAGATGCCTGATTCTTTTTGAGCGCTTTGGTGACTCGATGCAGAAGATCTAAGGTCTGCAGCTGAATATCGGTATCTTCAATCTTTTTCGCCTGTGCTAGAGCCTCAATCCCTAGCTTCTCTGCTCCCTTGGTATCCTTTTGCAGATAGTCCAATCTTGCACGCATCAAGGTCGCGCGCACTTTTTGCGATTCGATATCTGAGTAGTCCAGAAGCTCGGTCGCGCGGTTTAGATAGCGCTCGGCTAGGGTGTAATTGAACAGGTTTAGATAGGTTTCAGAGAGTTTCAGGCGTAGATCGATGATCTCCTCAAGGTCTTTCTCTGCCAGTTCTTGGTCTAGCACATTGAAGTAATGTACTAGTGCTAGGTTATAGCGACCTTGAGTGAAGTACACATCGGCAAGTTTGCGTAATACCTTGGAGAAGACCGGAGATTGCTCATATTGCCCGTAGAAGCTGGCGGCCTGAGAGAGGTGCTCTTGGGCTTTGTCGTACATCTGACGAGCGATATATAGGTCTGCTAGCAGGTGATTTGCGCGTGCAATAAATTCGGCATTGTCTTGTTCGATAGCAAACCAGTAACTCTCGATAAGCTCTCGCAATGCAAGGTTTAGGCGTTCACTCTTTAGGTGATGCTCACCCATCTGCAGGCTCAGCTCTATGCTTTCGTTAGGCGTTTTGAGTTTGTCGACATTTTCTTGGGCGGCGGCGAAGGCTTTTTCCGCAGCTTCACTCTGTCCTAAGTCAGAATGGATGTGTGCCTGAATCATGTTCAGGCGGAATTTGAGTCGCTCTTTCTGTAGCTCTTCGATGTTATAGGTCTTCAGAGCCTTAGTGATGTCATTGATAGGCCCTTCCACCTTTCGGACATCTTGGGTCATCAGCCACATCAAACGTATCTTCATGATACGGGATTCCGCTTCTCTCGCCTGAAGTCGGTTGTTGAGAGAGATAACGATACTGCGGTCTATGCTAGAGAGCGAAGATCGGTAGTTCCCCAGTACAAAGTCGGCAATGGCCAAGGTTTGATATGCGTGTACCTGATTAGCCGCTCTAACAATAGGAGTAAGCTTACCCTTAGCCACATTGGTGGAGAAGTCTCGCTCCTCCTTTTGCGGCGTCAGGGTAGAGAGGTAGGATCGGGCTATCTTTTTCGCTTGCAGCGGCGCAACGTGCGCCAGCTTTCGAGCGTCCACCAGCTCTTTGGCGAGATTAGATTCGCTAGCCAGTGCTGGCATGGCCAGCAATAAGATGAGAAGTAGGAGCCGTTGGACAATCGAGTGCATTACTGTCGAGCTAGCCTCTGTTTGTTTACATTGATCGGAGAAGAACTGCGAATTGGGTTGATATCTAGGCCACCACGACGAGTATAGCGCGCGTATACAGACAAGGAACTTGGTTTGCAGTAGCGTGTGATGTCGGTAAAGATTCGCTCAACACACTGTTCGTGAAATTCGTTGTGCTCACGGAAAGAGACCAGATAGCGAAGCAGTGCCTCTCGGTCGATCTTATTACCAGTGTAGTTGATCTCAACGCTACCCCAATCAGGCTGATTGGTGATCAGGCAGTTAGATTTAAGCAGGTGGCTGTGCAGTGTTTCTGACACTTCCTCTTCTGAGGTTGCGCCCTCTAAGTAGTCGGCCTTGAACTCATAGTCGCTGATAACTATGTCTTGTTCATCGATGCATTCGCCCTGCATATCAACGATAGGTTGCTGGTTAAACTCTTGTACCTTTTGCACCTCAACGCTGACATTTCCACCTGCACACGCAGACAGGTCTTTAGCCAGCTGAGCTTGTACTTCTGCCCAGTTAGCAAAACGAGTCTGATTGTAGCTGTTTAGATAGAGCTTGAAAGATTTAGACTCTACAAGGTTTGGACTGTCTGCCGGAATGGAAACTGTACCGACCGCCACTTGTGGCAAGCCATTGCTGTTGAGCCACGACAACTCATATAGGGTCCAGATATCTTCGCCAACGAATGGCAGTTCATCTCCAAGCTCTAGGTCATCTCGGTTTAGGCTTCGCGGTACAGGCTGCAGCAGTGAAGGGTCGTACTGGGAAGCGTACTCGGTTTTTTGACCTAGGGTTAGGCCGGCCAGTTCTTTAGCGTCTGAATATTTGCTCATCTTAAAGTGCATTTTGCAGTAGAATGTCGAGAATTTTACTTAAAATTCATAAGCAACTTCAAGTTTCAGCCAATTTCTATCGTCTTTTACTGCGATATGTTCGGGAATCTTTATGACTACAGCTATTGTTTCAGCTTTAACACGCATCAGTTCACAATACCAAGCCACCTTTGAAAAAGAGTACGGAACCCTGCCTAGCAGTGCTGAGCTGGTGGGTGTTCCTTCGCCTTGTATCACTGACTCTAAAGATGGAGAGGTGTTTTGGAAGGCGATAACCCGTGAGGAGTTAGCCGATTTTTCAGATGTTGAGCGTGGTATTGAGCTGAGACTGCACTCAGATATTAAAGAGTTCTATGGCGCTCAATACAGTGCCGACCTCTCTATGAGCTGGAAGGGCAAGCCTCTTACCCTGCTTCAGGTTTGGAGTGACGACGATTTCATTCGCCTGCAAGAGAATATCCTTGGTCATCTAGTGACCCAGCGTCGCTTGAAGCTAAAACCAACCGTATTTATTGCTGCTATCGACTCCGATCTTGATGTTATCTCTGTGTGCAACATTACCGGTGAGGTAGTACTGGAGCATCTTGGGACCGACAAGCGTGAAGTGCTGAGCGAGAGCTAGAGCAGTTCTTAGCTGAACTTGATGTTGAGGTTTAAGCATGTTTGTTTGCGAGCTGGCATTCGAGTGCTTTGAAAACACTACTATCACTAAGGTAGAGAAAGCGGTAAATGGTCTGATGGACGCCCTGCGTTTCAATGGTCAGGTGTATGGCAGAGAGTTTCCTCTTGCCATGAACGAAGCCACCTTTACGGTGCGTTGCGTCTGTCCAGAGCAAGAGAGCCTGCACCCTCGAAATCATTCAGACTTTGTAAACTTCTGCTTAGAGCGATTGAGTGAGGCGGGCGTGTTGTCTCCTAAGGTGAAACTGATTGGTCAAGACATCAATTCGGAGCAAACCGCTGAGGATGAAGTTCCGAGTTGGCAGATTTTATATACCACCTATGTACATACCTGCTCGCCACTTCGCAGTGGTGATACCTTCATGCCTATTCCTCTGTATCGTAATCCGCCAACACTTAATGGTGATCACAAGTCAGTGATCAAATGGCAAAGTGAATGGCAGGCCTGTGATGAGATTCAGATGGCGGGTGGCTGCAAGGCTGAGCACGCTACGGTGCGCGAGCTGACCTCTATCGAGAGTGATATCTTCAGAAGAGGCTGGGATCTTCGCGGTCGTATGGAGTACATCACCAAGATCCCTACCTATTATTATTTGTATCGTGTCGGCGGTGAAAATCTGGCATCTGAAAAAGCTCGCAAGTGTCCTAAATGCGGTGGAGATTGGGCGTTAGAAGAGCCACTACATGACATCATTCATTTCAAATGCGATGATTGTCGCCTAGTCTCAAACATCTCTTGGGATCACCTTAAGTAATCCACTGGAAAAATTCATGATATCGAAAAACCAACTAAAACTTCTTCGTGCTTTGGGTCAAAAGAAACAGCGTAAGGCCCATGGACTTTTCCTTGTTCAGGGTGAGAAGAATGTATTAGAGCTCGTGGACAGTGGTCTAGTGGTAAAGAACGTGTTTGCTACTGAGGAGTTTCTTTTAGAAAACAGTGGCAAACTTAAGGCCTTTGATTGTATTGAAGCGTCGCTGGATGAGCTTACTAAGGCGAGCACCTTGGTGAGTAACAACGCGGCTATCGCTGTAGTTGAGATCCCGTTGTGTAAGACACCCAAGGCTGAGGCTTGATGATCGCCCTTGATGGTGTGTCTGATCCAGGTAACTTGGGCACCATTATCCGAGTCGCGGATTGGTATGGCATCAAGCATATTGTGGCAAGCACCGATTGTGCCGATCCTTACAATCCAAAGACCATCAGCGCCACTATGGGTAGCTTTGGGCGAGTCACAGTGACTCAGTTAGATCTGCCAAGTTATCTTGAGCAATCTAACCTACCTGTATACGGCGCTTTCTTAGAGGGAGAGAGCACCCACAGCAAGACCTTTTCCGCTGAGGGTATCTTACTTATGGGCAGTGAATCTCATGGAGTTCGTGAGGAAGCAGCTAAGTTTGTGACCGACAAGATCACCATCCCAGCCTTTGGTGGTGCAGAGTCCTTAAATGTGGCTATGGCCACAGGGATCATTTTGGATAATATTAAGCGTCAAAACCCTTAATTATTTTTCCAGGTACTGGAGTTTATTCTCCACACCATTCCACTCTTCTGCTTCTGGCAGAGCAGGCTTTACTTCAGTGATGTTTGGCCAGACCTCTGCCAGCTCAGCATTCAGCTCGATATACACCTCTTGGCCTTCTGGCAGTTCTTCTTCTTGGAAGATAGCCTGGGCATCACACTCAGGTACACACAGGCCACAGTCGATGCAATCGATAGGGCTTATCACCATAAAATTCGGCCCTTCATAGAAGCGTCCGCTGGGCAAACTGCTACACAGTCAGTGTATTTACATCGAATACAGTTATCGGTTACGACAAAGGCCATGGTAATAAACTCTCAGTGGTGTGATTTTGGAAAGGGAATATTACGGATAGAGCTCGAAAACTCAATTAAAAAAACGCTTTCACAAAAAGGGTTTAAGTAATGAGTTTAGCACCCTTGCCTTAGTTTACGCCCAATGCTTTGCTTTCCCTTCTCCATGTTTTATATGACAGATTTCGCATCTTGGCGTAGAATCCGCCCCATTGTGAGCGGGTTACTCCTTAACCTTTGCTAAGACACCTATATACGAGAATCTAGATGATACGTTTAAACGAAATAAAACTTCCTTTAGACCATAAGGAAGGGGCGCTTGAAGCCGCCATAGTGAAAAAGCTCGGCATCAATGCCGAAGACATCCATTCTTTTACTGTGTTTAGACGTGGCTATGATGCTCGTAAGAAAAGCAATATTCTGCTTATCTACACCCTAGATATCGAGCTAGAGAACGAAGCCCAGCTTCTCGATACCTTCTCTCACGATCCACATGTAAAGCAGACTCCAGATATGGAGTACAAGTTCGTGGCTAAGGCTCCTGAGAACCTAAAAGAGCGTCCTGTGGTGATCGGTTTTGGTCCTTGTGGTCTATTCGCAGGTCTTGTTCTAGCACAGATGGGCTTTAAACCAATTATTGTTGAGCGCGGCAAAGAGGTGCGTGAGCGCACCAAAGATACCTTTGGTTTTTGGCGTAAGCGTACCCTAAACCCAGAATCAAACGTGCAGTTTGGTGAGGGCGGTGCGGGTACCTTCTCTGATGGCAAGCTATACAGCCAGGTGAAAGATCCAAACTTTTATGGTCGTAAGGTTATCACTGAGTTTGTGGCAGCTGGCGCACCTGAAGAGATCCTATATGTGAGTAAACCTCATATCGGTACCTTTAAACTGGTTACCATGATCGAGAAGATGCGCGCTAAGATCATCGAACTAGGTGGTGAAATCCGCTTTAGCACGCGTGTGGATGATATCCATATGCAAGATGGTCAAATCACAGGCCTTACTCTATCTAATGGTGAGAAGATCGAGAGCCGCCACGTAGTACTTGCTGTAGGGCACAGTGCACGCGATACCTTTGAAATGCTGCACGACCGCGGCGTTCATATGGAAGCTAAGCCTTTCTCTGTGGGTTTCCGTATCGAGCACAAGCAATCCATGATCGACGAAGCTCGCTTTGGTAAGAACGCCGGCAACCCTATCCTAGGCGCCGCTGACTACAAACTGGTTCACCATTGTAAGAATGGCCGTACCGTATACAGCTTCTGTATGTGCCGGGTGGTACCGTGGTTGCTGCAACCTCAGAAGAGGGACGCGTAGTGACTAACGGCATGAGCCAATACTCTCGTGCTGAGCGCAATGCTAACAGTGCAATCGTGGTGGGTATCTCTCCTGAGCTAGATTACCCGGGTGACCCGCTAGCGGGTATCAGATTGCAGCGTGAGCTAGAGTCAGGTGCATTTAAGCTGGGTGGTGAGAACTATGATGCGCCTGCGCAGAAGATTGGTGACTTCCTTAAGGGTCGCGATCCAAGCGAGCTTGGCGATGTTGAGCCATCATTTACTCCAGGTATAAAGCTAACGGATATCTCTAAAGCCCTGCCGGATTTCGCAATCGAGGCAATCCGCGAGGCTATCCCTGCGTTTGATAAGAAGATCAAAGGCTTTGCCTCTGAAGATGGCCTGCTGACCGGTGTTGAGACTCGTACCTCTTCTCCAGTAAGCATTCGCCGCGGTAAAGACTTCCAGAGTGTTAACCTGAAAGGCTTCTTCCCAGCTGGTGAAGGTGCAGGTTATGCGGGTGGTATCTTGTCTGCGGGTATCGATGGTATCAAGGTTGCTGAAGCACTGGCGCTATCTATGGTTGCGCAAGCTGAAAATGCTTAAACCTTGAAGCGTATTTAGAATTAGAAAAGGACTCGTGAGAGTCCTTTTTGCTATCTGGTGGCACGGGCCAATATCCTGTCTAGATGAGAAGCAAAGTCTCGTCTCTCGGTTTGCGATAACGCCGCTGGACCACCGGTTTGAACCCCAGATGAGCGCATGGTATCCATAAAGTCACGCACGTTTAAGCGCCCCTTGATGTTCTCTTTGGTAAACAGCTCACCACGACTACTCAGCGCCTGACCGCCTTTGGTAATTACCTCATCCGCTAGCGGAATGTCTGAGGTGATCACGAGATCGCCTTTTTCAACACGCTTAGCTATCTCGTCATCGGCAATATCGAAGCTTGATTAACCTGCATAAAACGAATGCAGTTACGCTTGGGCAGTGGGATAGGGTGGTTAGCTACAAAGATGCACTCAATATTGGTGCGCTCAGAAGCACGTACTAGGGTTTCTCGAATCACCTTAGGGCAAGCGTCGGCATCTACCCAGATCCTCATTGTTGTTTCTCCAATGCTTCAATGCGAGCGGTCAGTTTCTCGATAGTGGCTTCAAGCTTAGCGATTCTCTCGTCTGCAGAAATGGTTTGCTCAGCTGCCACCTCAATCTTCGGGACGCGCTTACTGCTCTTCCAGTTCTTGATGGCGGTAATAAGTGCTGGCATAGGCACTGTGGTAGAAAGGCGCGCTTTTACCAAGGCCATGCTTGGTTCTTTGCCTTCGGCTTCCAGAGCGGTAAAAATCTGGTTTAGCTCTTGGGTGACTTCTTTTGTGAGCATATCGATACTCCTAAACAAACTTTTTTCCAATCCTAACCAAAACGCTATCCTGAGTACACAGTAAACCTAAAGGAAATGAAATGGAGCTTCGTCCTTATAGCGAGGAGCAAAGAGAGGCATTTATCTCGCTCAACACTTGCCCCATAAACCGAAAAAATATGAATGGCCCGCACACTATTGAGAGTGCCTCTAAGCTGTTTGATAAGATTTTGGCACCTTCGAATACATTGTTATCTCGGGCTATTTATCAAGATGAGGTCTATCTAGACATATCTTTGCCATAGAAGATGATAACCAATGGGAATTAGGCTTTATCCTAGATAAAGCCTTTTGGAGAAGAGGGTTCGCCGAGCAGGCATGCCGGATGTTTGTCTCTGATCACCTTAGTGATAGGAGGCTGTTTGCCACCGTGGATGAGAGCCATCTGGCTTCGATGCGCATTCTAGAAAAGTTGGATTTAAGAGGAAAGAACAGCGCGAGGATGAGTTTGGCGTTTTCTATCTCTACATTCGGTGAGGCTGTGTCTGAAAGTGCATGATACGCATTCCTTGCATGATGAGCTTGCCTTGGTAGCAGTCATCACCTAGTGCGGAAAACTCAAAAGCAAACTCTGTATGCCAATACCAGCGACCGCTCGCGTCTCTGACTTTATGGGCGCCGGATGAGATGCTAACCACCTGCAGATCCAGCTTATTACAGTAACGGCCAATTGCTGTGCGAGCCACCTCTGCCTGTCGTCTGTGCTGCCAAAACAGGGCTAGCAGTATGACTAGCCCCAATATTGCAAATAGGTCACCCATCTATTGCTTGCCCTTGGTTTGAGCTTGCAGTGTCAGAAGTGCTTCCGCTAGTGCCTTCGATGGGGCTTGATGCAGCATAGGCAGAATGATGATGCGAAGTTTAGGCAGCATCACCAGATCAGCGAACAGCTGATTAAATAGGTTCTGATTGTTAGTTTCTGCAAGGCGAATCAAGAACTGCTCGGCAATCGCTTGCTGTTGTAATGGTGTCCAGCAGCGACCTGCGATGGCAATCAGCACCTCTTGGTGGCTGAACTTAGCCTCGGACAAGATGGCGGTAACCAGAGAGTCCAGTTTATCGCTGTTGTCTCCAGCCAATGCGCGCACTAGAGCAGATAGTAAGAAGAGATCACACTCCGAGCTATTTAGCTGATCCAGTGCTAGGTCATAGATACGACCTGCTAGAGAGGCGGAGATATCTTGGTGTTCTAAAGCACCAAGCAGGGCATACAGCGGCTGGCTAGGGAGCTGGTTCAAGCTCTTCTTCACTAGTTGCTCGTTATTGCCTTCACTCAAGCGAGCACTTAGGTCTGTGATGCCTTGTAAACCAACGGTTTGCCAGTTGCCCCAACCTAGATTTCCAGAGAAGTAGTCTAGGGTATGAGCAAGATATTGGCTCGGTGCTAGACCAAGATGAGCCGTTATCTGGCTATTAAACACGGCAAGCTTGTCTTCTTTTGGCTTGTAGGTGTATGGATTGTTAGCCAGTTCTTGCTGAACCTCTTCGCTTAGTTCTTTTTGCAGCCTTGAGCCCATAGCCTCAACCACAAACTTAATGAAGTTACCTATATCTGTTGGGCTGAGTAGGCCTCGCTCATCTAGGTCAAACTTTAAGAACCAGATCCAAGGCTGTTTCTGTTCATTCCAGTATGAGATGGCAAATTGAGCCTGACGCTGGATTGGATACGGATAGGCCTGCTGGCCACGTTCGATGCGGGCAAAGTCTTGATTGTCGATTTGTTCGATGCGACGACCGAGATCGTGAATGGTGAATTCACAGCCGCTGTCGGTCAGAATTTGCGTAAGAGTAGAAATTTGTTCCATTGCTTCATTGATACCTTGCCATGTTCTCTCTATAAAATGGTAATCTTGCGTCCAATTTCAAGAGTAAAAGAGAAATAGCGTGAACAAACAGGTCATTAAGCTAGAAAAATTGTTTCAACAGCTTACACAGCGACTGCAAAGTGTCCAAAAGTGGGATCTCCAGCCTCCTTCACAAACCGCTTTGATGAGTACCCAGCCATTTGCAGTGGACACGCTATCGCCAGAGCAGTGGCTACAGTGGATCTTTGTTCCTAAGATGCAAGGCCTGATAGAACAAAAGCAGCCACTGCCTTCGGGTTTTTCTATTACCCCCTATTTTGAAGAGGCTTGGAGAAATAGTGAGGAGATGGAGCCTGTTTTGGATGTGATTCGCGCGATTGATGAGGTGTGTGCATGCTAGAGATTATCTACCAAGACGAGTATCTGGTAGCAGTGAACAAGCCAGCAGGAATGCTGGTTCATCGCTCATGGCTCGATAAGCATGAGACTCAGTTTGTGATGCAGACCCTGCGCGACCAAATTGGCCAGCACGTATTCCCTTTGCACCGTTTAGATAGACCCACCTCTGGGGTTTTGGTGTTCGCTCTATCTAGCGAATACGCCTCTAAGATGATGCCTATGTTTGCCGAACATAAGTTTATCAAGACCTATCATGCGATCGTACGTGGTTGGATAGAAGAGGGGGATCGTCTTGACTATGCCCTTAAGGTCGAACTAGATAAGATTGCAGATAAATTTGCCAGCGAAGAGAAAGAGGCTCAGTCAGCGATTACCGACTATAAGCCTTTGGCTAAGGTCGAAGTGCCTTATTCTACCGGCAAGTTTCCTACTTCACGCTATTGCTTGATGGAGTTGTCTCCACTAACGGGTCGCAAGCATCAGCTTCGCCGTCATATGAAGCATTTAAGACATCCGATAGTAGGGGATACTACTCACGGTGATGGCAAGCATAATAGGCTGTATCGTGAGGAGTTTGGCTGTGAACGCTTGATGCTTCACGCATCACGATTGGAGTTTGAGCATCCATTTACAGGAATGCAGATGGTACTTGAAGCGCGTTTTGATGAGACTTGGAGAAGCCTGATTGAGCGTTTCGAATGGCAGGATGCATTTACGGAATAGAAGAATTAAAAAGCCCGCTCAATGTAGCGGGCTTGTTTTTATTTCAGTTTTTCTAGATCCGCTTCGATCTCGGCGATCTTGCTCGAAACCACCTTTTCCAGGTGACGAAGGTCGGTCAGTATCTTCTGCTTCACATCCAATTCCTGAACCTTAACTGGCTTAGTAATAGTGTTTAGCTCATCGATAACTAGGGTGAGGTTACGGTTGATCTCGGTAACCTGACGGTATTGGGCATTGCCCCCTGAAACCAAGACATTCTTTACCTGCCTTGGGTATTTAAACTTAACGCTTTTAGCGAATAGCTCGCCTTTTTGTTTTTTAAAATAAATCTTAAGTACATCTTTGTGCGCTTCTTGACGAAGAGAATAGCGCTCAATCTGTCCAGGCTCGTTAATACCAAGGCCTGTTAGGTGTGGATACATAGGCACCTCTAAAGTTAGCGTTCCTTGGATAAAGTTAGCAGGGAATCAGTGGCTTAGGTAGCGCTAAACCCATCAACCCTGCGTTTATTCACAAATTAATTCGGCGCCAACTTAGACAGGTTCTCTTTTAGCTTTGAACCTAGGGTCTGCTTGAGTTCTTCGTCCAGTGGTTTGTAGTCTGGCGAGGTGATAATAAACAAGTCCTCCGCACGCTCACCAATGGTGGTGATCTTGGCTGCATGCAGGTGAATACCCAGTTCTGCAAAGGTCGCACCAACGCTGGCGAGAAGGCCTGGGGTATCCAGCGCCACAAGCTCCATCATGGTGCTCTTGTTGTTCTTGGTCTCGATAAACTCAGCGCGAGTTCGAACCTTAAAGTGCACTAAGTTTCTTGGCGTACGACGCACCTTGATCTTAGTAAGTCTTCCGTCTTTTATCACATGTTGAAGGTGCTTGATCACCTGCTCATGACGGCGTGTCTCGATAGGCTGGTTGTTCTGATCACTGATGATAAAGGTGTCCAAGATATAGTCGTCCTTGCTCACCATTACCTGCGCATCATGGATATTAAAGTTGCGTCTATCTAGCTCGGCTACAACCGTTGCAAACAGAGCGGGCTGGTCCTTGGTATAGACAAACACCTCAGTGCCACCGCGAGTTGGTTTAGGGCTTATCAAGATCAGAGGCTCACCTTCACTGTGCTGCTCCAAGATCCCTTGCGCATGCCATGCAAGTTGCTGGTGGGTGTGACGCAGAAAATAGTCTGCCTTAAAGCGTTGCCATAGCAGGTCGACTTGTCGCTGGGTAAAGCCTTGGGCACGCAATACCGCTGAAGCCTGATGCTGGTTGTGACGGATACGTTCTCTAGCATCCACAGGGTGCTCTAGACCGCGACGCAGTGCACGCTGGGTAGAGTAGAAGAGATCGGTCAAAAGTGAGCGCTTCCAACTGTTCCACAGCTCAGGGTTGGTTGCGCAGATATCAGCAACTGTTAAACAGACTAAGAACTCTAGGTATTCCTCAGTTTTCACCTGTTTGGCAAACTCGGTGATAACCTCTGGGTCTTGGATATCACGCTTCTGTGCAGTTACAGACATAAGCAAGTGATTACGCACCAGCCAAGCAACAAGGTTGGCTTCAGCCTTTGGCAAGCCATGCTGGATACAGAACTTATACGCTTCACCTTCACCAATCTCAGAGTGATCGCCCCCACGCCCTTTGCCTATATCGTGGAAGATGGCAGCAATGATCAGAAGCTCAGGCTTTTGCAGTCTTGGAAGCACCTCACAGCAGATAGGGTGTTTCTCACGGTTTTTAGCAAAGCTAAAACTATGAATATGCTTGAGAAGACGCATGCTGTGCTCATCCACGGTATACACGTGGAAGAGGTCAAACTGCATCTGACCAACTATCTGGCTCCACTGCGGAAGATAGGCGGCTAATACCCCGTGTTGATGCATCAGACTAAAGGCCTTGGTGAGCGCATTAGGGTGACGCACCAGCTCCATAAACTTCTCACGCGCGGCAGGTACTTCAATCAGGAACTTATTCAGGCGACGGCGCGCGGTTCTTAGCTGACGTAGGTAGGTGGCGATACGCCCGTGATGCTGGAGTCATTGGTGATATGGATAAACATATCCAAGATGGTTTCTGGACGTGCTTGAAATAGGGCTGGTTTTCTTGCCTCGATTAGGTGCCCGCGACGCTGAAAATCATCGTCGATAGGCTCTGCTGGAACGATCTTGCCGCGATTTAGGATGGCTTGGTCGAATAGCTTGAGTAGCATTTTGTTGAGCTCTATGATGCGACGAAGGGTTCGATAGAACTCCTTCATCATGCGCTCAACCGGTTGATTTCGCTCACCAGTAAAACCAAGGTTCTCTGCAACCTTGGCTTGGTGGGCAAATTGCAGTCGGTTGTCGTAGCGTCTTAGTTCAATATGCAGGGCGAAGCGGATCTGCCAAAGGAAATTCTGACACTCTTGCAGTTCACGATATTCCGCATCGGTAAGAAAGCCGTGCTGGCTCATCTCCATCAATGAGGTAGCGCCAAAGTGACGACGGGCCACCCAGCTTAGGGTGTGGATATCACGCAGACCACCAGGGCTGGATTTGATGTCAGGTTCAAGATTGTAGCCAGTATCATGGTAGCGAGCGTGTCGCTCTCTTTGTTCTTCAAGCTTGGCCTTGTAGAAGACCTCGCTTGGCCAGAAGTCCTCTTTCTGGATCATTTGATTCAGTTGTTGATAGCAATCTTGGCTACCACAGATAAGGCGAGATTCTTGTAGGTTGGTCGCAACGGTCAGGTCATCCTTGGCGACGTTGTAGCACTCTTCCAGGCTGCGCACACTATGCCCAACCTCGAGTCTCAGATCCCACAATAGAGTGACAAACTCGCTTACCTTAGGAATCCACTCCTCTTTCAGCGGACGCTTGGAGAGGATCATGATGTCTATGTCGGATAGGGGGTGAAGCTCCTCTCGACCATAGCCTCCCACTGCTACAAGGCTGACTCCCTCGACTGAGTCGAATCGATAGAATTTCCACAGGCGTTTCAGTAGAGAGTCCATAAACTGACTGCGCTCTGCAACTAGGTCTATTACAGATCGACGCTGAAGAAACTGCTCTTTTTGTTGCTCGCTAAAATCCAGCAATCTCTGTTTGAGTTCGCTGAGGTTTATCTGCTCATCACTCAATTTTTGAGGGGAAAGTGGTTCGATATTGGACACGCTTAAAATCCTTTTTCTCACATTCTGTACGAATAGTTCATGATTTCAGGGCGTTAGGCAAGAGTTGTTCTAATCTAAAAGGGTTTCTATTCACGATACGGATGTTATGAAAAGAAGATTTACCATACGTTTTACTGTTATTAGTTTATTTGTCATGGCAACTGTCCTTACAGCAGGAATTGCCATTGCACTGCAATATCATTTCAGCAAACAGCAGGTGTTAAAACACACCTTGTTCGAGTATCGCGCTACGGCTCAAACTATTGCGCACGATGTAAATAGACTGGACGACTATTTCTCGAATTCTACCGAGCTGTTATCTCAAATAGGCATGCCTCTAGCTGAGTTTGAACAGGGAGCCTTTACTCGCGATGTGTTCATTACTTTGTTGGAAGCTTCTCCCCACTTTTACAGTATTTATGTGGGGCAGGCAGATGGTGATTTCTTTCAGTTGATTAACCTAGAGGCAATGCGAGATTTGCGAGCCAGGTTAGGGGCTTCTGCACAAGACCGATGGGTTGTTGCAAGGGTGACCCCAGAGAATAAAACCAGAGAGCTAACGTTTTTAACTAGTGAGCTAAAGATTACGGCGACGCGTAGCGAATTTTCACGCTATCAAGCCAATCAAAGGCCTTGGTTTGTTGGAGCTGACGACGGCGAACTGTTCAAGACTCAGCCCTATTTATTCCAAGTTGTTCCTGTGAGTGGTCAAACTTATTCGAAGGTGATCCATGGTACAGATGCGGTTGTTGGAATTGATGTCGTACTAGGCTCCATTGCTCTGGACATTGCCAATGAGATAGGTAATGCCCTTAATCATGATGGCGTAGAATTTTTTATCTATGGTGAGACAGGGAACCTCGGGGCGGGCTCTCGCCTTGAGCATCTGAAAAGCCTGCCTGAGGTTGAACCAATGCAGTTGTCTCCTGAGCTAGAGCAGCTAGTAAAATCAATGGGCACTATCAAGGTATCTAATGAGGCCAATTGGCCCCCTTTGGATTTTTCACTCAGAGGGCAACCGTCAGTACATGGTTGACCTTATTAAGATCTTGTCTCTAAAAACGGGTTTGGATGTCACCTTTATTAATGGATTTACCTGGAAGCAGTTGGTGGAAAACTTTCGTGCAGGGCAGTTGGATGTGCTTCACCCCGTATCGAATAATCAAAGTAACCGCGAACTAGGTAACCTGAGCCGTCCACTTGCTCGATTTGATTTTGCACTTGCCCAGTTGGGAGATGATTACACTGAGCTTGAGCAGTTGAAAGGTAAAAAGCTAGGGGTATTGTCCGGCTGGTCAATCATTGAGCCTTTAAAGCGAGCCTTCCCAGAGATTCAATTCCAGGAATTTGATGAGCTTCATGAGGCATTACTCGCCTTGGAAAAGGGGGAACTAGATGCGGTAATTGACCTTGAGGTTATCCTTAGTCGAGTAAAGAAACAGAGGTTCTTAAAGAGAACTCAGTTGCAAACCATTGCCTTGCCTAAAGGATTTGAAGACTTCGACTCTTTTCACCTAGTAATTGATAAATCTAATCCGGCACTGTTGGCTTTGTTAGATCTTGCATTAAGTGATGTGTCGAGAGAGGAGCGAGCTTTTCTATCTAAAAAGTGGCTGGAACAAGAGAGTAATTCAGGGATAGTGCCGCATGAGTTTTGCTCAAGGCAACCAAAGATGAGAATTTAAGAGATCAGTTGGTTGAGCAAACCTTGGATGGTGAGAGTCATATTATTTTTGTGACTGAGCTTGACCTGTTTGAGAGTGGCAGGGAGTACTTCGCGATTACCGTACCCAGCGCTCTCTTGTTAGAGCAAACACAACAGAGTGTTCTTACCTCTATTAGTGCCTCTGCAGCGATACTCCTGTTGCTTATACCCCTATCGGCTTTTTTGCCGGGCCGATAGTTAATCCAATTAGGTTTTTGATAGAACAAACCTCTCATGTACGTGAGCGCCGATATAAAGAAGTTGTCTTGGTAGACTCACGGATAGTAGAGATCGATTCCTTATCGCATTCTATTAAAGAGACCTCAAAGGCCCTTGAGGAGCATGAGCGCACTCAAGAAGAGTTTATTGAGTCCTTTATCAAGATGATCGCACAAGCTATCGATGATAAGTCGCCATATACGGCAGGGCACTGTAATCGAGTGCCTGAGCTTGCCTTGATGTTGGTAAAAGAGGCTGAGCATAGTCAATCTGGTCCGTTCGCTGATTTTGCCTTTGAGAATGATAAACAGCGCCGTGAGTTCAGGATTGCCGCCTGGCTACATGACTGCGGTAAGATCACCACGCCTGAGCATATCGTGGATAAGGCTCTAAGCTCGAAGCGAATTACAACCGCATCCATGAGATACGTACTCGCTTCGAGGTGTTGATTCGCGATCAGATCATCGCCTTCTATCAACAAAAATCACCTGAGTTTAAGCCAGAATTGGACAGTGAG
This sequence comes from Vibrio ishigakensis, assembly GCA_000830475.1. GTDB lineage: Bacteria > Pseudomonadota > Gammaproteobacteria > Enterobacterales > Vibrionaceae > Vibrio > Vibrio ishigakensis_A. The sequence continues at coordinate 222,538 of BBSC01000001.1, forward strand.
CTTCAAGCAAACATAGAGCAGTTAAAGCAAGAGTTTGCGGAGGTCGCGAGCGCTAATGTGGGCGGGGAGTTTATGGACCAAGAAGCCATAGAGCGTATTCAAGCTATCGCTCAGCGCACTTGGACACGTTACCTAGACAATACCCTAGGCCTATCACCGGAAGAGGAACGTCACCTAGCAGAGGCAGGTGTAACGTCGGTTACCCCTGCGGTAGAGCAGCTACTTTCCGACAAAACTGAACATATTGTGCCTCATCCGAACAAGATAGAATTTGACCCTAAGTTCGAGATAAAAATGCCGGTACCTGAGCATCTGGCCAATCGAGGGGAGGTTTACAACCTTTGTATCCAGAAGGGCACCCTGACGGCTGAGGATAGATTTAAGATCAACGAACATATCGTCGGCACCATCAAGATGCTCGAGCGTATGCCTTTCCCAGAGGAGCTAGCTAAGGTGCCTCGCTATGCGTCTACCCACCACGAGACAATGAAGGGCACCGGCTATCCGAGACAACTGAAGGGCGAAGAGCTGAGCATTCCAGAGCGCATCATGGCGCTTGCGGATGTATTTGAAGCCCTGACTGCGGCAGATAGACCTTACAAGAAAGCCAAGTGCCTGAGTGAATCACTGCGCATCATGCGCTTTATGGTACTGGATGAGCACTTGGATAAAGAGGTGTATCAACTCTTCTTAGACAGCAAAATCTATATGGCATATGCTCAGCAGTATCTAGAGCCAGAGCAGATAGATGAGATTGATATTGAGGAGTTTCGCGTTTAACAAAAAGGCCAGCATATGCTGGCCTTGATTCTATCTGGTGTCGATGATTAGTTTACCATCAAGCGAGGAATGGTATCGTCGCTGCGCAGGGTAAGCACTTCACAGCCGTCTTTGGTAACAACGATGGTGTGTTCCCACTGCGCTGAGTTCTTGCCGTCGCCGGTGTAAACCGTCCAGTTGTCTTCTCCATCGATAGAGCAACCGAATTTACCTGCGTTGATCATTGGCTCGATAGTGAAGCACATGCCTTCTTTCAGAACGCGGCGATCGAAGTTCTTGTAGTGAACAACTTGAGGCTCTTCGTGGAATTCGTTGCCGATGCCGTGACCGCAGAAATCCTTCACGATAGAGAACTTGTTGCGTGGGTTCTTCTTGTTGTTCTCTTTGATGTATTTCTCGATAGCGGTGCCGATATCGCCTACGGTCGCACCGGGCTTAACCTGCTTCATGCCAAGGTACAGAGCTTCTTGTGCAACCATGCATAGGCGTTTGTCAGCTGGCGCAACGTCTCCGATTAGGAACATCTTAGAGGTGTCACCGTGATAGCCTTTGGACGCACGCTTAGGTCTGCATTCTCGTCATCTGGGATGATTACCGTGATGTCGATGTTAACGATGTCGCCACTTTTCAGAACTGCTGGTTTGTCTTGACCATTACTACCTTTGGCATCCGTTTCTGCTGGGATACCGTGGCAAACGATGTGATTAATAGAGGTACAAATCGATTTTGGGAAACCGTGGTAATCAAGAGGTGCTGAGTATGCCCCGTTCTCAAGGGTAAATTCGTGACAGATGCGGTTTAGCTCTTCGGTGGTTACACCCTCTTTTACGTGAGGTTCAATCATCTCAAGAACTTGTGCTGCCAGCTTACCAGCGGCGCGCATTTTCTCTATTTCAGTTTCGGTTTTGATTTTAATCGACATGCACTACTCAGTTTGTTCGCTTCAAGTTGCGGCTATTCTAACAATCTCTTTATACGGCGCAAATGAAAATCAAACTCAAACCCAGCGTTGGGGAAATAATTTACTGGTAATTTGCTCGGTTTTTATGGTATAAAGCGCGCCGAGATGGAATCTGTTTTCTTCCAGCTAAGGCTAGGGCGAAGCAGAAATCTGTTTCACATAACTTTATTTTTAATTCACACACATTTCGTCACATGTTTCGGGGTGCCCAATAACTCATAGAGTTTGCGAGGTCGAAACCATGGGAAATGTGGAGGCCTAACCCCATAGAGGATTTTAAAATGGCAACTGTATCAATGCGCGATATGCTAAAAGCTGGTGTTCACTTCGGTCACCAGACTCGTTACTGGAACCCAAAAATGAAGCCATTCATCTTTGGTGCTCGTAACAAGGTTCATATCATCAACCTAGAAAAAACTGTTCCAATGTTCAACGAAGCTCTAGCTGAAATTGCTAAAGTTGGCGAGAAAAAAGGTAAAGTTCTTTTCGTTGGTACTAAGCGCGCTGCATCTGAAGCTGTTAAAGAAGCTGCAATCGCAAGCAACCAATTCTACGTTAACAACCGCTGGTTGGGCGGTATGCTAACAAACTACAAAACTGTTCGTCAGTCTATCAAGCGTCTAAAAGACCTAGAAGCTCAAGCTCAAGACGGTACTTTTGAGAAGCTAACTAAGAAAGAAGCTCTAATGCGTACTCGCGAAATGGAGAAGCTAGAGAAATCTCTTGGTGGTATCAAAGACATGGGCGGCCTACCAGACGCTCTATTCGTAATCGATGCTGATCACGAGCACATTGCAGTTAAAGAAGCTAACAACCTAGGTATCCCAGTATACGCTGTTGTTGATACTAACTCTGACCCTGACGGTGTTGATTACATCATCCCAGGTAACGACGACGCTATCCGCGCTGTACAACTTTACCTAAACGCTGCTGCTTCTGCTGTAACTGAAGGTCGTAACAAAGACGTTGCTACTGCTTCAGACAAAGACGGTTTCGTAGAAGAAGCTGAGTAATAGCGGCTCCTAGCCACACTTAGTTTGTCGGAATACGACATACAATATAAACTAAGTGCTAGTATGCATCAGGGGCCCAATTTAGGCCCCTGAATTTTACCTTTTTTGAATCAACTGAGGAATTAGAGAATGGCTGTAACTGCTGCTCTAGTAAAAGAACTGCGCGACCGCACTGGCGCAGGCATGATGGACTGTAAGAAGGCGCTGAACGAAACTAACGGCGACATCGAACTAGCAATCGAAAACATGCGTAAATCTGGTGCTGCTAAAGCTGCTAAGAAAGCAGGTAACGTAGCTGCTGAAGGCGCAATCATCATCAAAGAAGAAAACGGCGTTGCTGTTCTTCTTGAAGTTAACTGCCAAACTGACTTCGTTGCTAAAGACGCAAACTTCACAGCTTTCGCTGAAGAAGTTGCTGCTGCTGCTCTAGCTTCTAAAGCTTCTGTTGAAGAGCTAAAAGAGAAATTCGAAGAAACTCGCGTTGCTCTAGTAGCTAAAATCGGTGAGAACGTAAACATCCGTCGCGTACAGTACGTTGAAGGTACTGCACTTGCTGCTTACCGTCACGGTGAGAAGATCGGTGTTGTTGTTGCTGGTGAAGGCGACGCAGAAACTCTTAAGCACGTTGCAATGCACGTTGCTGCATCTCGTCCTGAGTTCGTTAACCCAGAAGACGTACCAGCTGACGTAGTTGAGAAAGAGAAAGCGGTTCAAGTTGAGATCGCAATGAACGAAGGCAAGCCTGCTGAAATCGCTGAAAAGATGGTTATCGGCCGCATGAAGAAGTTCACTGGCGAAATCTCTCTAACTGGTCAAGCGTTCGTAATGGAGCCTAAGAAATCTGTAGGCGAAATCCTTAAAGAGCGTGGCGCATCAGTTTCTACTTTCGTTTGCCTAGTAGTAGGTGAAGGCATCGACAAAGGCGAAGAAATGAGCTTTGCTGATGAAGTAGCTGCAGCGCAAAAAGGTTAATCGTTAGCCTTAAGCGAACATATAGAGACCGTGGCATTTGCTACGGTCTTTTTATGAAAGGGTACTTAACATTAGCCGTCTTGAATACAGATTCGCACTAGTCTCTATTCACGACTGTTAATCGACAAACTGACTTGGTAGGTATACTCCATGACTACAAACCCAAAACCGGCGTATCAGCGTATTTTGTTAAAACTGAGTGGTGAAGCACTTCAAGGTGATGAAGGCTTCGGCATCGATCCAGCGATCTTGGATCGTATGGCCCAGGAAGTTAAAGAGCTTGTAGAACTTGGCGTAGAAGTGGGTGTTGTTATCGGTGGTGGTAACCTTTTCCGCGGCGCAGGTCTGGCTGAAGCTGGTATGAACGCGTAGTGGGTGACCACATGGGTATGCTAGCAACGGTAATGAATGGCCTAGCAATGCGTGATGCACTACACCGTGCATACGTTAACGCACGTGTAATGTCTGCTATCCCGCTTAAGGGTGTATGTGACGACTACAACTGGGCAGACGCTATCCGCGAACTTCGCCAAGGTCGTGTAGTAATCTTCTCTGCAGGTACAGGTAACCCATTCTTCACAACTGACTCTGCTGCATGTCTACGTGGTATCGAAATCGAAGCTGACGTTGTTCTAAAAGCAACAAAAGTTGACGGCGTATACAATGCTGACCCTGTGAAGAACCCAGACGCTGAACTTTACTCAAACTTGTCGTACAATGCTGTGCTAGAGCAAGAGCTAAAAGTAATGGACCTTGCTGCATTCACACTAGCGCGTGACCACAAAATGCCGATCCGCGTGTTTAACATGAATAAACCAGGTGCGCTACGTCGTGTAGTGATGGGCGAATCTGAAGGTACCTTGATCACCGAAGCATAATTCCGCGAATCAAGACCCAAATCAAAAATAATTATAGGTGACATCGTGATTAACGAAATCCAACAAGATGCTCAGCAGCGCATGGAAAAAAGCGTTGAAGCACTAAAAACCACTCTTTCTAAAGTACGTACTGGTCGTGCACACCCAAGCCTACTTTCTGGTATCTCGGTTGAGTACTACGGCGCACCAACGCCTCTAAACCAAGTAGCTAACGTAATCGCAGAAGACGCACGTACTCTTGCTATCACGGTATTCGACAAAGAGCTTGCTCCTAAAGTTGAAAAAGCAATCATGCAGTCTGACCTAGGTCTAAACCCAATGTCTGCTGGCACTGTAATCCGCGTTCCACTTCCACCGCTAACGGAAGAGCGTCGTAAAGACCTAGTTAAGATCGTTCGTGGTGAAGCTGAAGGCGCTCGTGTTGCTATCCGTAACATCCGTCGTGACGCAAACAGCGACTTTAAAGCGCTCCTAAAAGACAAAGAAATCTCTGAAGACGAAGATCGTAAAGCACAAGATGAAGTTCAAAAGCTAACTGACGCTGCTGTTAAAAAAGTAGACGAAGTACTTGGTGCTAAAGAAAAAGAGCTGATGGAAGTTTAATATTTCCACCTCTTGTAGATACAAAACGCTGCCCTACTGTGCAGCGTTTTTTCTGCTATTATCTCCACCTGTTTCATTTTATTGATCTTTTATGTCTGACATTCCTCTCTCCAATGCTGCGCTTCCGCAACATATTGCCTTCATTATGGACGGTAACGGTCGCTGGGCTAAGGCTCAGGGTAAGCCGCGTGTATTCGGCCATAAAAAAGGGGTTAATGCGGTAAGAAAAACCATTACTGCGGCAGCAAAACTTGGGGTAAAAGCGGTTACCTTCTTCGCATTTAGTAGCGAAAACTGGCGTCGCCCTGAGGAAGAAGTCAGTCTGCTAATGGATCTCTTCATCACTTTGCTTTCTAAAGAAGTAAAGCGACTGCACAAAAACGACCTTAAGCTAAGAATCATTGGTGATAAGAGCCGTTTTTCTCCTAAACTTCAGGAAAAAATCGCTGAGGCAGAGGAGCTGACCAAGAACAACCAAGGCTTGGTGATCAACGTTGCGGCCAACTATGGTGGCAAATGGGATATCGTTCAGGCAACTCAGTCACTGGCACAGCAAGTGGCCAAGGGTGAAATCCAACCTAGCGATATTAACGAACAGCTAATGGCAGGCGCACTCTGCCTGTCCGATCTACCTGAGGTAGACTTGCTGATTCGCACCAGCGGTGAATCACGTTTAAGCAACTTCTTGCTGTGGCAGGTGGCTTATGCGGAGTTCTACTTCTGTGAAACGCATTGGCCTGATTTTGATGAGGACACTCTCTCAGAGGCGATCTCTTGGTTTGTGAATCGTGAGCGCCGCTTTGGTTGCACCGGAGAGCAGATCAAAGCACTAATGGATCAAAAATAAGGAAAGTCTTTTGAAGCAACGCATTATCACGGCACTGATTCTTGCGCCCCTAGTTATCCTTGGGGTATTTATGCTGCCGCTAACGGGCTTTATGTTAATGCTCGGATTTATCACCCTGCTTGGACTGTGGGAATGGACCCAGTTTGTTGAGATGGGTACCCGAGCGCAAAAGATGGTCCTGCTATTTGCCAGTTTTCTTATCCCGTTTCTATTTATACCAGAGAGCACGTTAAAGCTCTCTGAGCTTAGTGGTGCGCTGCTAATAATTGTGGTCGCAGGCGCTATCTGGTGGCTGGTGGCAAGTGCACTAGCGATTACCTATCCGAAATCTACTCCAGGCTGGAAAGATTCAGACCTACTGCGTTTTGTATTTGGTGTACTGACTCTGGTTCCTTTCTTTTGGAGTATCGCAGCCCTGCGCGCTATCGATATCGATACTGACTTTTACTACGGTGCCAAGCTTGTGATGTACGTATGTGCTCTAGTTTGGGCTGCAGACAGTGGCGCTTATTTTGCTGGTCGTCGCTTCGGTAAGCACAAGATGGCTCCGAGCGTGAGCCCGAACAAGACCATTGAAGGTTTGATCGGCGGTATTATCGTAGCCATGCTTATCGGCTGGGGTCTGACCCATTGGTTCGGATTAGAGTTCTCAACCCCTTGGCTAATGATGCTGCTTACCCTAGTGACTGTAGTGATCTCGGTATTGGGTGATCTGGTTGAAAGTATGTTCAAGCGCGTTGCTGGCATCAAAGATAGCAGTAACATCATTCCAGGTCATGGTGGCGTTTTAGACCGTATCGATAGCCTAACAGCTGCCTTCCCTGTATTTACTGTGCTTTACTTTATGTTGCAGTAGTAACGGTCTGATTCGATATGCAAAGACTTTCCATCCTTGGAGCTACAGGCTCTATAGGTACAAGTACCCTTAAGGTTGTGATGCAAAATCCTGATCGCTATCAGGTTTTTGCTCTTGGTGCTGGCAGTAATGTACAGAAGATGGTGCAGCTGTGCCGTCAATGGCAGCCTGAATATGCGGTAATGGCTGACGATGCAGCCGCATTAGCCCTGCGCAATGAACTTGCTTCAATCGGTTTGAAGACACGTGTTCTCTCTGGTGATGAGGGGATGTGTTTTATCGCCTCTGCGCCAGAAGTGGATATGGTTATGGCGGCTATTGTCGGTGCTGCTGGTCTTCTTTCTACCATGGCGGCAGTGCAAGCAGGTAAACGTGTATTGCTCGCTAACAAAGAAGCTTTGGTGATGTCTGGTCAGCTGTTTGTTGATGCTGTGAAGCAATATGGCGCTGAACTTATGCCAGTAGATAGCGAACACAATGCTATCTTCCAATGCCTACCTGAATCAGTTCAAACTCATCTCGGGCATTGCAGTCTAACTGATGCAGGGGTAGAGCGTATTCTGCTTACCGGCTCTGGTGGCCCATTTCGTTACTCGGCGATTGAAGAGCTAGCTAGCGTGACCCCTGAACAAGCTATTGCACATCCGAACTGGTCTATGGGCCTAAGATCTCTGTAGACTCTGCGACTATGATGAATAAGGGTCTTGAGTATGTTGAGGCGCGTTGGTTGTTTAATACTAACCGTGAACAACTAAAGGTCGTGGTGCACCCACAGTCGGTTATTCACTCTATGGTTCAATATAAGGATGGCTCAACGCTTGCTCAGATGGGCGAACCGGATATGTGCACTCCGATAGCATTAACGCTTTCTTATCCTGAGCGCGTACAAGCGGGAGTTAAGGCGCTTGATTTTACCCAAGTGGGTGAACTGACCTTTATGCAGCCTGACTTCTCCCGATATCCTTGCTTGGAACTGGCAATTGAAGCTTGTTATAGTGGTCAGCACGCAACTACTGCGCTAAATGCGGCCAACGAGATTGCCGTTGAGGCATTCTTGGGTCGTCAGATAGCATTTACCGATATCGCCAAGGTAAATGCAGCGGTAATGAACAAGGTTTGTGCAACTGAGCACGCCAGAGAATTGGATAGCTTGGAAAGCTTGATTGAGCTAGATAGAATGGCGCGAATTTTAGCGAGAGAGCATCTAAGTTAAGGGTGGATCCTATGACCTCCGTATTATGGAACTTTGCGGCATTTGTTGTCGCCCTTGGCATTTTGGTTGCAGTGCATGAGTATGGCCATTTTTGGGTTGCTCGTAAGTGCGGTGTAAAGGTACACAAATTCTCCATCGGTTTTGGTAAATCTATCTGGAACAAGATAGGTAAAGACGGAACCGAATACTCCATTTCTGTGATTCCGCTTGGTGGCTATGTCAAGATGCTCGATGGTCGAGTTGATGAGGTGGCTGAGCATGAAAAACACCTCGCCTTTGACCAAAAGTCTCTTTCTCAGCGCAGTGCAATTGTCGCTGCCGGTCCTATCGCAAACTTTTTGTTTGCCATAGTTGCCTATTGGCTGGTCTTTTTGATCGGTATTCCAGCAGTTAAACCTGTAATTGGTGACGTAACGCCCAACTCTATAGTTGCCGAGGCAGGAATTTTGCCTGGTATGGAACTTACGTCGGTGAACGGCGTCAAAACCGCAGACTGGGAGTCGGTCAACATGGGGTTAGTGGCCAAGATTGGCGACGACAGCATGACCATGACCCTTACTTCGCCAGATGAATTGGGACTTGAGAAGCAATATACGCTGGATTTGCGTGAGTGGTCGTTTGACCCTGAAACCGAATCAGCAATGTCGACCCTTGGCTTTAGGCCATACTCACCTGAGATTTATCTGACCCTTGCTACGGTGCAAGAGGGCGGGGCAGCAGAGCAGGCTGGTCTTAAGGTTGGTGACACGATTTTGTCAGTAAATGGCGAGTCTGTGACACAGTGGCAAGAGTTTGCCACCATTATCCGCGATAATCCGGGGCGCTCTTTAGAGCTGGCAGTGGATAGAAATGGCTCCGTTGAGCGTTTGACCCTGATTCCAGGTGAGCGCAAAGGCCGAAACGGCGCAATGGGCTTTGCTGGTATTTCACCAACAGTGGATGAGTGGCCAGCCGATTATCGCTTTGACCTGCGTTTTGGTCCGATTGAAGCTATCGGCAAAGCAGCTGAAAAAACAAAACAGGTTATTGGTCTAACCTAACCATGCTGAAGAAGCTGGTAACGGGTGATGTTGGCCTGAATAACCTTAGTGGCCCTATCTCTATAGCGAAGGGAGCGGGAGCCACAGCTGATTATGGTATTGCCTATTTCTTAGGATTTTTGGCACTGATCAGTATTAACTTAGGAATTATTAACCTGATGCCTTTGCCAATTTTGGATGGTGGGCATCTGATGTTTTTCGCAGTCGAGGCTGTGATTCGTCGTCCGGTACCAGAAAAAATCCAAGATATGGGGTACCGAGTTGGGGGCGCGATCATCTTTGCTTTGATGTCTATTGCGATCTTAAACGATTTTATGCGCCTGTAATTTAAGCGACAGCGTGTTTTGATAGGAAATTAGTAGTCGATATGTCGTTAAAACGTTTACTGCTTACCGCGTTACTTCTAGGCAGTAGTGCAGCGCACGCTGCGGGAAACTTCGTAGTAGAAGATATTAAAATTGAAGCCTTCAACGTGTTGCACTGGGTGCAGCCTTGCTTGAAATGCCAGTTCGTGTGGGTGATAACGTAGGCTCAAAGGATGTCTCCGAGATCATCAAATCCCTGTATCAATCAGGTAACTACGAAGATGTAAAGGTATTGCGTGATGGCAATGTGCTTGTGGTGCGTGTAAAAGAGCGCCCGACGATTGCTAGTATCTCGTTTTCCGGTAACAAGGCTATCGAAGAAGAGCAGTTAAGTCAGAACCTTAACTCTTCAGGTGTACGTGTGGGTGAAGCCCTAGACCGTACTGCTCTTAGCACTATCGAAAAAGGTCTTGAGGACTTCTATTACAGTGTGGGTAAGTACAACGCTTCTGTACAAGCTGTAGTTACACCACTTCCTCGTAACCGTTCTGACCTTAAGTTTGTCTTCTCCGAGGGCGTATCTGCAAAGATCAAGCAGATCAACTTCATTGGCAACGAGGTGTTTACCGACTCTGACCTCCTTTCTCGCTTCAACCTAAACGTAGACGTGCCTTGGTGGAACTTCCTTGCTGATGATAAATATCAGAAGCAGGTTCTAGCGGGAGACCTTGAAGCGTTGAAGTCTTATTACCTTGACCGTGGTTACTTGAAGTTCAAGGTGGACTCTAGCCAGGTTGCGATCTCTCCAGATAAGAAGGGTGTGTATATCACGCTATTCCTAGACGAGGGTGAGCAGTACAAGGTTGATAATGTAGAGGTTCGCGGCGAGCTGATTGGCAAGCGTGAAGAATTCGAAGGCATGAACCCATTTGAAAAGGGCGATGTCTACAGCGGTGCTTCGGTAACTGCGATGGAAGAATCCATCAAGCGCGTTTTGGGTGAATCAGGCTACGCTACCCAGAAGTTCGCACCATTCCTGAATTCGATGACGAGAACAATACTGTATCTCTGGTAGTGAACGTTGAACCTGGTGCGCGTATCTATGTCCGCGATATCCGCTTTGTAGGTAACAACACTACTAAAGATGAAGTGCTGCGTCGTGAGATGCGTCAGATGGAAGGCTCATGGCTGAACTCTCGCTCTCTTGAGACAGGTAAGACGCGTCTAAACCGTCTTGGTTTCTTTGAGACTGTAGATGTTCAAACTGCACGTGTTCCAGGCACTACTGACCAAGTCGATGTTATCTACACCGTAAAAGAAGCTAACTCAGGTAGCGTAAACTTCGGTGTGGGCTATGGTACTGAGTCAGGTATCAGCTTCCAGGTAGGTCTACAACAAGACAACTTCTTAGGTACGGGTAACCGCGTTGGTATCAACGCTATGATGAACGATTACCAGAAGAACGTGAGCCTTGAGTACCGTGACCCATACTGGAACCTAGATGGTGTGAGTCTTGGTGGTAAGATCTTCTACAACATGTTTGAGGCATCTGAAGCCGGTATCGTTGACTATACCAACGAAAGTTATGGTGGCTCTTTGACCTGGGGTTTCCCATTCGATGAACTGAACTTCTTCGAGCTAGGTATAGGTTATACCCACAACAGTCTGTCCAACCTTGACCCTTATGTTCAGATCGAGAAATTCCTGGCAGTCTCAGGGTGATAACTACGATCCGATGAATAACACTTTGGATACAGACGATTTTGATATTTCTCTGACTTGGACGCGCAACAATCTAAACCGTGGTATTTTCCCGACTTCGGGTAACCACCAACGCCTAACCACTAAGGTGACGGTTCCGGGTTCAGACGCACAGTACTTCAAGATCCAGTACGATGCGCGTCAATACTTCCCACTGAACCAGAAACAGAGCTTTGCACTTCTGTTCCGTGGTCGTCTAGGTTACGGTAATGGTTATGGTAAAACGGATGGTAACGACAACCTGTTCCCATTCTATGAAAACTTCTACGCAGGTGGTTTCACTACTCTACGTGGCTTTGGTTCGAACTCAGTTGGTCCAAGAGCGGTTTACAATGACCCGACTGGCTGTTCTGGTGGTGTAGGTGGCAACAACCCATGTTACTCCGCAACAGATGAATCAGCGGGTGGTAACGCCACCATGCTAGGTAGTATGGAGCTTATCGTTCCAACACCATTTGCAGGTGATGCCGTTCGAAACCAAATTCGAACCAGTCTATTTGTTGATGCTGCAAGTGTTTGGGACACAGAATTCCAAGACGTAGCAATCGACCCTAATTTACCGGGTTCAGAGTACTACTATGACTACTCTGATCCATTCGCATTCCGTGTCTCTGTTGGTGCGGCTGTGCAGTGGATGTCACCGATGGGACCTCTGGTCTTCTCGTTGGCAACTCCTATTGAAATCTATGAAGGCGATGACGAGGAAGTCTTTACCTTCACCATTGGTAGAACCTTCTAAAACTTGAGGATAAAATTTTGAAAAAACTGATTAAAGCAGCTGGCCTGAGCCTAGTAGTACTGAGTTCTTCGTTGGTTGCGCATGCAGCTGAAGCAGCTCAGAAGGTTGCTTACGTGAACACTGCTCAGATTTTCCAGGAGCTACCACAGCGTGAAGCGGTACTTAAAAATCTTCAAGACGAGTTTAAAGACCGCACTGCTGAAATGAAGGCTCTTGAAACCAAGATCAAATCTAAGGTTGAGCAAGCACGTCGTGATGCTGAGCTTCTAGGTGACGATGGTGTACGTCAGCTACAAATCGAGATCGCTGGTCTTGAAGCTGAGTACAAGCTAAAAGGTCAATCTATGGAGCGTGACGGCAAGCGTCGTGAAGCTCAAGAGAAGCAAAAACTGTTCAAGGCTATTCAAGATGCAGTAGCGAAAGTAGCTGAGAGAGAAGGTGTAGATATGGTTGTTGATGCACAAGCTCTTCAATACGCTAAGCCTGAACTAGACCTATCTCAAAAAGTAATCGACGAGCTTAAGTAATCGACTATGACAACACTGACTCTAAAACAACTCGAACAAATTACAGGCGGTACCCTGCACGGTGATGCAGAGGCGACTGTCTCTTCTGTGGCGGCTATGGACAAGGCGCAGCCAGCAGGTGACATTTATGTCTAACCCTCGCTATAAAAGCAGCTTGCCGAGTGTCAGGCGTCAGTGGTTATGGTTAAAGAGAGCGAGCTCGAGTTGTGTACGGGTAACGTACTTGTGGTCGCTGACCCTTATGTTGCCTTTGCTAAAGTTGCACAAGCGCTAGATGTGCCAGAGCAACCAGCAACAGGTATCTCAGAAGCGGCGTTTATTGCTGTAGATGCGACCCTAGGCGAGAACGTTTCGGTTGGTCCGAATGCGACCATCGAATCTGGCGCTGTGATTGGTGACAATGCTTCTATCGGTGCAGGTGCTTATATTGGTCGTAATGCCAAGATAGGTGCAGGTACTCAGGTATGGGCTAATGCGACCATCTATCACCACGTTGAAGTGGGTGAGAAGTGCGTATTCCATTCAAGCTGTGTGATCGGTGCCGATGGTTTTGGTTATGCTAATGAGCGTGGCGAGTGGATCAAGATTCCTCAAACTGGCACTGTTAAGGTTGGCGATCGAGTTGAGATCGGCGCAAGCACAACTGTAGACCGTGGTGCTCTTGAAGATACCATCGTTGAGAGCAACGTTATCCTTGATAACCAAATCCAGATTGGTCACAACGTACACCTAGGCTACGGCTCTTGCATTGCAGGTGGTACGGTTGTCGGTGGTAGCACACACATCGGTAAATACTGTATCATTGGCGGCGGCGCAGCGATTTCAGGTCATCTAGAGATTGCTGATGGCACTATGATTTCTGGTAGAGCTATGATTCTTAAGAGTATTTCTGAAAAAGGAGTGTACTCTTCAGGTATGCCAGCACAGCCTAACCGAGAGTGGCGTAAATCTGTGGCGAGACTGAATCGTCTAGAGGATATGCTCAACCGGTTGAATGAATTAGAGAAAAAAGTGAACTCTTAATTCAATTCATAAAAATAAAGGCCTGCATAATGCAGGTCTTTTTAGTTCAAGTGACCTCAAGTTGCAGGTAAGAAATTTGACAATTTCTGTCCGAAACGTGCACCTTGAAGTAGCTTGGGTATATAATTCCCCATAAAATAAAGTATTACACGTAAGGAACTACACTTTGACTTCTGAAAAAAAGACCATGGATATTACGGAAATTCAAGCACTTCTACCGCACCGCTATCCATTTTTGCTACTAGATCGCGTTACGGACTTCGAAGAAGGCAAATATCTAATTGGTTTGAAAAACGTGACTTTTAATGAGCCACAGTTTACAGGTCATTTCCCGCAACTTCCTGTTTTCCCAGGTGTACTAATCCTAGAAGCTATGGCGCAAGCGACTGGCCTTCTAGCGTTTAAAACCTTCGGTGCACCAAAAGAGAACGAGCTTTACTATTTTGCGAGTGTCGACCAAGCTAAATTCAGAAAGCCTGTAAGTCCTGGTGATCAAATGATTATCGAAGTGGAACTACTAAAGAACCGTCGTGGCATCGCTATGTTTAACGGTGTTGCTAAGGTTGACGGTGAAGTGGTGTGTTCTGCTGAATTGAAATGTGCCCGTCGAGAATTCTAAATATGATTGATCCTTCTGCAAATATTCACCCTACTGCAGTTATTGAAGGCGATGTAAAAATTGGTGCTAACACCACCGTCGGACCGTTCACTTATATCAGTGGTAACATTGAAATCGGTGAAAACAACGAGATTATGTCGCACGTTGTGATTAAAGGTCACACCAAAATTGGTGATGGCAACCGTGTATTCTCTTTCGCTATTTTGGGCGAAGAGAACCAAGACAAGAAATACCAAGGTGAAGACACCAAACTTATCGTTGGTGATCGTAACGTTATTCGTGAAAGTGTGCAGATGCACCGTGGTACTATCCAAGACAATGGTATTACTCAGGTGGGTAGCGATAACCTATTCTGTGTTAATGCGCACATTGCTCACGACTGTACTATTGGCGATAACGTTATCCTTGGTAACAACGCGACCCTAGCAGGTCACGTAACCGTTCAAGACTACGTTATCTTGACTGCGCTAGTACCTGTGCACCAGTTCTGTACTCTAGGTGCGCACGCCTTTATTGGTGGCGGTTCTACCGTGGCTCAAGACGTACCTCCATTCGTGATGGCACAAGGTAACCACTGCAGCCCTATCGGCATCAACTCTGAGGGTATGAAGCGTCGTGGCTTCGAGAAGCAAGATATCCTTGCTGTTCGTCGCGCATTCAAGACTTTGTATCGCTCAGGCCTAAGCCTAGATGAAGCGAAGGAAGAAATTGCAAAGAGCGCGGAAGAGTTCCCAGCGGTTAAGTCCTTCCTTGACTACCTAAACAACGATGTGAAGCGTGGCATTATCCGCTAAGCCTTGTTGATTTTATTGCTTTTAAAGATCGCTGTTTTCGGCGATCTTTTTGTTTATAAAGGAGTGTGATGCCATGAGTCGACCTTTACGCATTGGCATAGTGGTAGGCGAGTTGTCGGGGGATACCCTAGGCGAAGGCTTTATCAAAGGGATCCAAGAGCAATACCCAGATGCTGAGTTTGTTGGTATCGGTGGCCCTAAGATGCAAGCGTTAGGCTGCAAGAGTCTGTTCGAGATGGAGGAGCTTGCGGTTATGGGGCTGGTAGAGGTGCTAGGTCGTCTGCGTCGCATCCTGCATATCAAGCGAGAGCTGGCCAAGTATTTCAAAGAGTGGCAGCCGGATGTGTTTATCGGTATCGATGCCCTGATTTTAACCTGCGCCTAGAGCTTGAACTCAAGCAAGCCGGTCTTAAGACGGTTCATTATGTGAGTCCATCGGTTTGGGCTTGGCGTCCAAAGCGGATCTTTAAGATAGATGCGGCTACCGATCTGGTGTTGGCATTCTTGCCATTCGAGAAGGCCTTCTACGACAAGTACAATGTTGCCTGTGAATTTGTCGGTCACACCCTAGCTGATGCCATCCCGCTTCACTCTGATAAGCATGAAGCGCGTGAGCGATTCGGTTTAGATCAAGAGCGTCGCTATATGGCCGTACTTCCAGGCAGTCGTCGCGCTGAAGTGAAGCTGCTTGGTGCAGATTTTATCGGGGCCTGTAAGCTGATTCATCAGAAGTACCGGATATTGGCTTTATCGTCTCTGCAGTAAATCCAGTGCGCCGTGCTCAGTTTGAAGAGATTTGGAAGCAAGAGGCTCCAGAGATTGATTTTCAGATTATCGAAGAGAACTCTGCACGTAACGTGATGGCGAGTGCGGATTTTGTGCTCCTTGCTTGTGGCACTGCAGTACTTGAAGGGATGCTAGTAAATCGTCCTATGGTGACCGCTTACAAGGTAAATAAGATCTCTGGCTTTATTGCTAAGCGCATGATGCTGAATAAATACTACAGTTTGCCTAACCTGCTAGCCGATGAAGAGCTAGTGGAAGAGTACATCATGGAAGAGTGCTATCCAGAAGCATTGGCTATTGCGCTTGAGAAGATCATAGATGGCGATAACAGCTATGTGCAGAACAAGTTTACCGAGATGCACGAATGGATTCGTAAAGACGCTGACCGTCAAGCAGCCAAGGCTGTACTGAATCTAATTGGAAAATAAATGAGTAAAGATATCTTTGAACCCTTTGAGTATCCTCAAGGTTTTCAACTGTTTGCTGGCGTAGAGAAGTGGGTCGAGGCCCATTAGTGGGTGATGTGGTGACCGCTGCGGTTATCCTAGACCCGAATAACCCTATCGAAGGGTTAACCGACTCAAAGAAACTCACCGAGAAGAAACGATTGGCTTTGCTTCCTGAGATCAAAGAGAAAGCTCTGGCTTGGGCTGTAGGCCGCTGTTCACCGACTGAGATAGATGAGCTTAATATCCTGCATGCCACCATGCTGGCGATGACACGCGCCGTTGAAGGTCTATCTGTGCAACCTGACTATGTGCTCATCGATGGGAATCGAGTGCCTGAACTTCCTATGCAGGGGCAGGCAGTGGTGAAGGGAGACCTTCGCGTTGCTGAGATCAGCGCCGCTTCTATCATGCTAAGGTAGTGCGCGACCAAGAGATGGAAGAACTCGACAAACTTCATCCAGAATTTGGCTTTGCCAAACACAAAGGCTATCCAACTAAGGCACACTTTGAGGCTATCGAGAAGCATGGTGTAATAGAGCAACACCGCAAAAGCTTTAAGCCAGTGAAGCGCGCTTTAGGGTTAATTGATTAAGAGAGTAGTACGCACCAATGACAGAGCCTAGGTTTATTCATCTTCGTGTCCATAGTGACTTTTCCATGGTGGATGGCTTGTCCAAAGTGCCGCCTTTGGTTAAGAAGGTGGCCGAGATTGGCATGCCTGCCGTTGCCCTGACCGATTTTACCAACCTGTGTGGATTGGTTAAGTTCTATAACACGGCGCATGGCTGTGGGGTCAAACCTATCATAGGTGCGGACTTTACCCTGCAATCTGTGGCGTTTGGTGATGAGCTTACTAGCATTACGGTCTTAGCAGCCAATAACCAAGGCTATAAGAACCTGACCCTGCTTATCTCAAAAGCGTATCTTCGCGGCCATGTTCAGCATCAGCCTGTTATCGATAAAGAGTGGCTAGCTGAGCTTAATGAAGGCTTATTATCCTTTCCGGTGCCAAGAATGGTGAAGTAGGGCGCGCGCTTCTGAAGGGTAATCCTAGCCTAGTTTCTGACAGCATTGCCTTTTATCAGCAATACTTCGCTGATCGTTTCTATCTAGAGCTAACCCGCACTGGTCGTGTGGATGAAGAGAGCTATCTTCACTTTGCTCTAGAATGCGCTGAAAAATATGACCTGCCTGTGGTTGCGACTAACCAGGTGGTTTTCCTTACCGAAGAAGAGTTTGAAGCACACGAAATCCGCGTAGCTATCCATGATGGCTTTACCCTAGAAGACCCAAGACGTCCTAAGAACTACAGTGCTCAGCAATACCTTCGCACCGAAGAAGAGATGTGCGAGCTGTTTGCGGATATCCCAGAGGCGCTGCAAAACAGCGTTGAGATCGCTAAGCGCTGTAACGTTACCGTTCGCCTAAATGAATACTTCCTACCTGCATTCCCAACCGAAGGCATGGAAGAGACCGAATTCTTGGTAATGAAATCTCGAGAGGGTCTAGAAGAGCGCCTCGAGTTTTTGTTCCCTGATCCTAAGGTGCGTGAAGAGCGTCGTCCTGAATATGACGATCGCCTGCAGATCGAGTTAGACGTTATCAACCAAATGGGCTTCCCAGGCTACTTCTTGATCGTAATGGAGTTCATCCAATGGTCTAAGGATAACTTTATCCCAGTAGGCCCAGGTCGTGGTTCAGGTGCGGGCTCGCTGGTGGCGTATGCCCTCAAGATCACTGACCTCGATCCTCTGGAATATGACCTACTGTTCGAACGATTCTTGAACCCAGAGCGTGTTTCCATGCCCGACTTCGATGTCGACTTCTGTATGGATAAACGCGATCAGGTTATTGACCACGTTGCCGAGATGTATGGCCGCGATGCGGTATCTCAGATCATCACCTTCGGTACCATGGCAGCAAAAGCGGTTATCCGCGATGTTGGTCGTGTACTAGGCCACCCATATGGTTTTGTGGATCGTATCTCTAAGCTGGTGCCACCAGATCCTGGTATGACCCTAGCTAAGGCGTTCGATGCCGAGCCTCAGCTTGGTGAGCTCTATGACGCCGATGAAGAGGTAAAAGAGCTTATCGATATGTGTCGCATCCTAGAGGGCTGTACACGTAACGCCGGTAAGCACGCAGGTGGTGTTGTAATCTCGCCAACCACCATTACTGATTTTGCTCCTATCTATGCGGACTCTGAAGGTCACTTCCCGGTTACCCAGTTCGATAAGAACGACGTAGAAACCGCCGGCCTGGTTAAGTTTGACTTCTTGGGGCTGCGTACCCTGACCATCATCGATTGGGCCTTGGCGCTGATTAACCCAAGGCTTGAGCGTGAGGGCAAAGACCCGGTTCGTATCGAGTCGATTCCGCTCGAGGATGAAGCCTCATTCCGTCTGCTACAGAACTCTGAAACCACAGCGGTATTCCAGCTTGAATCCCGTGGTATGAAGGAGCTTATCAAGCGTCTGCAACCGGACTGCTTTGAGGACATTATCGCACTGGTGGCCCTGTTCCGTCCGGGTCCGCTACAGTCAGGCATGGTAGATAACTTTATCGACCGTAAGCATGGTCGTGAGGCTATCTCGTACCCAGATGAAACTTGGCAACACGAATCTCTAAAAGAGACCCTAGATCCGACCTACGGCATTATCCTCTATCAAGAGCAGGTAATGCAGATCGCACAGATCTTGGCGGGCTATACCCTAGGCGGCGCAGACATGCTTCGTCGTGCAATGGGTAAGAAAAAGCCTGAGGAGATGGCCAAGCAGCGAGGTACCTTTAAAGAGGGCGCGGAGAACAACGGTGTTGATGGCGAGCTAGCCATGAAGATCTTCGACTTGGTAGAGAAGTTTGCAGGCTACGGTTTCAACAAATCTCACTCGGCTGCCTATGCTCTGGTTTCTTATCAAACATTGTGGCTAAAGACACACTATCCAGCTGAATTCATGGCGGCGGTAATGACCGCAGATATGGATAACACTGAGAAGGTGGTGGGTCTTGTGGATGAATGTCTGCGTATGGGACTTAAGATCCTACCGCCTGATGTAAACGTGGGTCTGCACCGCTTTAATGTGGATGAGAATGGCGCCGTGGTATACGGCATCGGTGCTATCAAGGGCGTGGGTGAAGGCCCAATCGAGAGTATCATTGAGGCGCGCAACTCCGGCGGTCATTTCAAAGACCTATTCGACTTCTGTGCCCGCATAGACCTTAAAAAATGCAACAAGCGCGTGATTGAAAAGCTTATTCAAGCAGGCGCTCTGGACAGATTGGGTCCTCATCGCGCCGCTATGATGGCCTCAGTAGATGACGCAGTACGTGCCGCAGGTCAGCACAACCAAGCGGAAGCCTTTGGTCAGTCCGATATGTTTGGCGTACTGAACGACACTCACGCGGGAGTTGAGCAGGCGTATGCGCAGGTGCCAGCATGGCCTGAAAAGGTCTGGCTTGAAGGTGAGCGCGAGACTCTGGGCCTTTATCTGACCGGACACCCGGTGAATGAATATCGAAAAGAGCTGGCTAAATACACTAGCTGTCGTTTGAATAATGCCACACCGACCCGACGCGATCAGTCAGTGACCCTTGCCGGACTCGTGATAGCTGCTCGAGTTATGACCACAAAACGTGGCACACGCATCGGAATTATGACCCTAGACGACAGATCTGCACGAATTGAGGTGATGCTTTTCTCGGATGTGTTAGAAAAGTATGCAGATTATGTAGAAAAAGATAAAATTGTGGTGGTTTCTGGACAGGTCAGCTTTGATGATTTCAATGGTGGCCTTAAAATGACGGCGCGCGAGGTATTGGATCTTGGTCAAGCCCGCGAAAAATTTGCCTCAGGACTCTCACTGTCGATCTCAGAGTCGCAAATCGACGCTCAGTTTTTCCAACGCTTTGGAGAAATCCTTGAGCCGCATCGTGCAGGCACGGTGCCAGTAAATATTTATTACCAACGAGCAGACGCTAGGGCTAAGTTGAGCTTGGGCGTGGAATGGCGAGTAACGCCATCGGATACCTTGTTGGACGATTTAAAGCAGCTACTTGGTCAAAGCCAGGTAGAACTCGAATTTAATTGATGATGGAACCAACTGTCATCAGCAGTAACGAATGAAGGAATGCTAGATGAGTTTAAACTTTCTAGAGTTTGAAAAGCCGATCGCGGAACTGGAAGCGAAAATCGAAGCGCTGCGTGACGTTAGCCGCCATGGTGGTGAAGAAGGTGTAGATCTGGATAAAGAGATCGCATCTTTAGAGAAAAAGAGCCTTGAGCTGAAGAAGAAGATCTTCGGTGACCTAGGTGCATGGCAGGTAGCTCAGCTAGCTCGTCATCCACAGCGCCCATACACCTACGACTACATCGAGCATGTATTCTCTGAGTTCGATGAATTGTGTGGTGATCGTCATTACGCAGATGACAAGGCAATTGTTGGTGGTATCGCGCGTCTAGAAGGTCGCCCTGTGATGATCATTGGCCACCAGAAAGGTCGTGAGACCAAAGAAAAGGTAATCCGCAACTTCGGTATGCCTAAGCCAGAAGGCTATCGTAAAGCCCTTCGCCTGATGGAGATGGCTGAGCGTTTCAACATGCCAATCATCACCTTCATCGATACCGCGGGTGCATACCCTGGTGTTGGTGCTGAGGAACGTGGCCAGTCTGAAGCTATCGCACAAAATCTTAAAGTTATGGCGGGTCTGAAAGTACCAGTTATCTGTAACGTTGTAGGTGAAGGCGGTTCAGGCGGTGCACTGGCAATCGGTGTTGGTGACTTCGTTAACATGCTTGAGTATTCGACCTACTCGGTTATCTCTCCAGAGGGCTGTGCATCTATCCTTTGGCGTGACGCTGAAAAAGCGCCGCAGGCTGCAGAAGCTATGGGTCTGATTGCTCCTCGCCTTAAAGAGCTTGGCCTAATCGATGAGATCATCTCCGAGCCACTGGGCGGTGCGCACCGTGACCATACTCAAACGGCTGAGAATGTGAAGTCTACGCTTATTGCTCAGCTTGCAGAGCTAGAAGGCAAGAATAACGAAGAGCTTCTTGAGCGTCGTTATGACCGCTTGATGAGTTACGGCTACTGCTAATTCAAGAAGACAGTTACACTAAAAGCGAGCATTAGCTCGCTTTTTTCGCTTTAAGGGATTTTCTTTGACAGATTTACTCTCGCCACTTTCTCGTTTATTAGAGCCGCACCAAGGTGCTCGGGTAGTGCTCGCGTTAAGTGGTGGCTTGGATTCACGCCTACTGCTGCACGTTTTGGCTCGCTATCGAGAGCTACATCCAGCCACTTCTGTCAAGGCGGTGCATGTACATCATGGACTGAGTGATAACGCAGATGAGTGGGCACAGCTGTGTGGTAAATGGTGTCGTGAGTATCAGATTCCATTTTGTCTGGAGTACGCCAAGCTCGAGCTTAGCTCTAAACAGAGCCTAGAGGCTCAAGCGCGAGAGGCACGCTACTCACTGTTAAAAGCGCACCTTAGTGAAGGTGATATCTTGCTGACAGCACAACACGGTGATGATCAGCTAGAAACCCTTTTACTCGCCCTTAAGCGTGGCAGTGGACCAGCAGGTTTGGCTGCGATGGGAGAGGTTAGTTCGTTCGCTGATGGCTTTCTAGTTCGTCCCTTACTTGGGTTTACTCGCGCCGAGTTAGAATCTGAAGCCCAGAAATATCAGCTAGAGTGGGTTGAGGATGAGAGTAACCAGAATACTGATTTTGATAGGAATTTCCTGCGCCATGAGGTGATCCCTAAACTCAGCCAGCGCTGGCCTCATATCCAAGCCTCAGCGACACGCTCAGCCGCTTTATGTTATGAGCAAGAACAGTTACTACAGAGCCTAATCAAAGAGAAGTATCAAGGCTTAGTTAGTGACGATCTAGGGCTTAATTGCGAGGCGCTACTTAGTTGTGAGCCTGCACTGCAGAATCAGCTATTGCGAATGTGGCTTAAACAGCAAGGCCTCAATATGCCAAAGCCAAAAGCAGCTTGGATGATAGTCGATGAGGTGGTAAATGCTCGCCCTGATGCTAACCCCAGGCTAGCTATGAAGGCTTCAGCGTGCATCGCTTTCAGGGGCAGTTGTATATTGCTCCGGTGAGAGATCTCAAACCTAGCTGGAACCAAGTACTGATTGTAGGGCAAGAGATTGATTTACCAGAGAATCTGGGAAGTGTTGGCTTATACCAAGACTCAGAAGTTGGCTTAAAGCTTCGCGCACCGCTTGCCGAAGAGAAGGTAAGCATAGCCTTCGCTCCGGTCGGGGAAGGTTTGGTATTGCACCCTGAAGGGCGCAGCGGCAGTCGAAAACTAAAAAACTGTTTCAGGAGTATCAAATTCCGCCTTGGAAACGATCGCTCACTCCGATTTTGATGTATAACCAAGAAGTAGTAGCTGTGGGTGACCTCTTTGTTTGCAAAGCATTTTCTGGTCAAGACTGCAGTTTTTATTGGAAGCAATAATTAGAAAAAGGAAACCTTATGAACAAGATTCTAGTGACTGCAGTGTTAGGCCTTGGCGTAAGCTTTGGTGCAACGGCAGGAGATGCGGCAGCAGGTAAAGCGAAATCAGCGATCTGCGCTGCCTGTCATGGTGCCGATGGTATTGCGGTTATCGATGGTTATCCAAACCTAGCGGGCCAAAATGAAAAATACCTAGTTTCTTCGATGAAGGCCTACAAGGCGAAGCAGCGCAATGGTGGCTTGGCTGCAGTGATGCAGGCGCAGGCCTCTATGTTGAGCGATGAAGATATCGCAAACTTGGCTGCTTACTACGCGTCAATGAAGTAAAACTGTATAGCCATTTCGCTGTGAAATAGGATAATATTCAAAGCAGACAAACACTTGTAGAGGTAGGGAATATCCATGAAAAAAATTGAGGCGATCATCAAACCATTCAAACTTGATGATGTGCGAGAGGCGCTAGCAGACGTTGGTATCACTGGTATGACGGTATCTGAGGTGAAAGGCTTTGGACGTCAGAAAGGCCACACTGAGCTGTATCGCGGTGCTGAATACATGGTTGATTTCCTTCCAAAGGTGAAGCTTGAAATTGTGGTTGCTGAAGAAGTGGCAGCCAGTGTGTGGACACCATTGTTGAGACTGCACAAACCGGCAAGATCGGTGATGGTAAAATCTTTGTAACCGACGTTGAGCGCGTTGTGCGTATCCGTACTGGTGAAGAAGACGAAGACGCTATCTAAGCCTCATAGCAACACAAGACCTCAAGCCCTCGCATCGTGCGGGGGCTTTTTGTTTATGCTAGATTGTTTTTATTCCTCCCAAGCCCCAGCCGTATATGACATTCAAACGCTCTCTTATCGCCCTTTTTGCCACCTTAACTACTAGGTGTGCTTGCCTTTGATTTTTGGCCTCAGGTGCCGGACAAGGATACCGTGGTGGTTACCGATGGTGTGCAGGAACAGCAAGAAAGTAATATCGAGTGTAAGGAGTTTCAAAGCGCATCACCTCTGGATAAAGACGGGCAGATAGAAGTCTTGGTTTGGAATATCTACAAGCAGAATAAACCGGGCTGGAAATCAGATCTTGAGTCTTACCTTCCAAAGATTCAGCTTGGGTTACTGCAGGAAGTAAGCATGTCTGAAGAGTTTAAGACTTGGCTCTATCATGCAGATTGGATTGGTCAGCAAGCAAAGGCGTTCGAGATGTTTGATGCCTCAGCTGGGGTGTTTAACCTCGCTCATGTCTATCCAAGCAAGATTTGCGCTCAGCTTTCTACAGAACCTTGGCTAAGGCTGCCGAAATCGGCGTTGTTTGCCACTTATCAGTCTCTAATGGTGAGGTGCTAGGGGTGGGGAATCTGCACGGAATTAACTTTACCTTTGGAACTGAGGACTATGCCAAACAGCTTGGCTTGCTGGGTGAGAAGCTTAAGGAGCACAAGGGCCTGTGATTCTTGGCGGAGACTTCAATACTTGGAGTGATAGTCGTTCACAGGCGCTTAGAAAGGCTATGAGCAATGCCGGGCTTATTGAGGTAAGCTTTGACCCTGACAACAGGTCTCGTTTTATGGATGGCGAGGTGCTAGACCATATCTACTACCGTGGTCTAGAGCTAAAAAAGCAGAGGCGCCAACTAGTGACGCCTCTGATCATAATCCATTGTTCGCAAGTTTCGCTTTGATTAAACGCTAACCTTAGTCACGTCTACATACAGCTTAAGCTTTTGACCTGGTTTTAGGTATTTGGATTTATCAAGGTTGTTCCATTTGATCACATCAGACGAACGTACCTTGAAGCGGTTTGCGATAGTGCTGATGTTGTCGCCACTACGAACTGAGTAGTAAACCGTGCGAATAACCGCACCTTGTTTACCTTGTTTCCAAACTACTAGGTCTTGACCTACACGAATCGTGTCTTTTGGTGCCATGCCGTTCCATCTAGCCAGAGACTGGACCGAAACATCGTGCTTCTTAGCGATAGTCCAGAAGCTCTCACCAGACTTCACCTTGTGCGTAACCTTGTAGTCGCCACGCGAGCGTGATTGAGTCTGTTTGAGGCGGTTATCGGCGCTCAGTGCATAGGCGTTAGCATTTTGACTCGAGGTCGGAACCAGGATGTAAGCACCTGCACGAAGCAGAAGAGCTCATACCGTTGGCGGTCTTGATGGCATCCATAGTTGTGTTATGCGCTTGAGCAATCTGGCTTAACGTATCGCCCGACTGTACCTTGTATCGTGTTACCTTGATGCCTTTGCCTCGGTTCTCCTGCACCTGCTTTTCAAACTGCTCTTTTTTCTCAATAGGGATAAGAAGCTGGTGTGGACCTTCTGGCGCTGTTGCCCATTGGTTGTAGGCTGGGTTGTAGCTCTGAAGTTCTTTTACTGAAATTCCTGCATACTGAGCGGCAATACCTAGATCTAGCTGCTCTTTCGGGTCAACGCTGACCAGAACTGGCTTGTTGGCAATAGGTGGGATGGATACACCGTACTTTTCTTGGTTGGCGACTATGTCTGCCAGCGCCATCAGCTTAGGCACATAGCCACTGGTCTCTTTTGGCAGTTTCAGCGAGAAGAAATCAATTGGCTTACCATGACGACGGTTTTGACGGATAGCACTGCTGACGCGACCACTGCCACTGTTGTATGAAGCAATCGCATGATTCCAGTTGCCATCGAAGCGATCACTTAGGTAAGTAAGATAGTTAAGAGCGGCGTCAGTTGATGCTTCAACGTCACGACGACCGTCATACCAATAGGTTTGCTCTAGGCCGTACATTTTGCCCGTGCCCGGAATAAACTGCCATAGCCGGCCGCACTACCGTGCGAGTAGGCAAAGGCGTCGAACGAGCTTTCTACCACAGGAAGTAGGGCTAACTCTAACGGCAAGTTACGCTCTTCAATCTTCTCGGTAATTAGGTATAGGAAAGGTTTGGCACGCTTTGATACGGTGCGAAGGTGGCTTGGGTGTTTAAGATACCAGTTGCGGTAATATTCGACTTTCTTATGGTCAGCTACCGGCAATTCCAGTTGCATGCCGATGCGCTTCCATACGTCTTCTTGTTCCTGAGGCGTTAGCTCTTTGGGTGCTTCAACCTTAGGCTCTAAATCTGTCTGTGCTTGAGCCTCATCTTTGATAGGGGCTTGTTCGAGACTGGAATCAGGGTTTTGTTTCGGTGCCTCTGTCTCTGTTGTTTCTGGAGTTTGAGCCACCTGACACCCTGTTAATAGGAGTGCCAGAACAGCTGTGCTTGAGTCTCATCAATTTACCTTTATAACTCTATTTTTCGCGGAAAATTCGAATGAGTGTATACAATTAGAAGTGATCTTTCCATTTTCGAAGCGCAGTGAATACCCCGAGTGGACTCAAATCTTCGGTCTTACTGCGCACCGAATCCATAATCTCCGGCTGCGTCACTCTAAGGAAAGGATTTATAGCGCTTTCTAGACCGATCGTGCTTGGAAGTGTTGGTCTCTGTTGCCCTCGCAGTTGGTTTACTTTGTCGCGATATTTTTGTAACTCGCTGTTACCCGGCTCTACGGCTAGGGCAAAGGCCAGATTGCTAGCGGTATATTCGTGCGCACAAAACACCTGAGTCTTGGAGTCTAAACTGGCCAGTTTGGATAGTGAGCTCCACATCTGCTCTGGAGTGCCTTCGAAGACGCGACCACAGCCAGCAGAGAAAAGCACATCACCGCAAAATAGCTTTTCATCGGCAAGGTATCCAATATGACCTAGGGTATGACCCGGAAGGTCTAAAACCTCGAAGGTTTC
This sequence comes from Vibrio ishigakensis, assembly GCA_000830475.1. Lineage (GTDB taxonomy): Bacteria > Pseudomonadota > Gammaproteobacteria > Enterobacterales > Vibrionaceae > Vibrio > Vibrio ishigakensis_A. The sequence continues at coordinate 248,946 of BBSC01000001.1, forward strand.
GCCGAACAGCTCAAAACTGTCACCCTGCTGAACGGACTGGCTCAATCCAGCGACAGCATCCTTAGTTGGGCCTACCACCTTGGCATCATTATAAGCGCGCTTTAAAGCAGCCACACCGCCTACATGATCTGCATGATGATGAGTGATAAGTATGGTGCTTAATGTGAGCTCATGCTGTTGTAAGTAGTTGATTACTGGTTGGTGATCGCCCGGATCGACCACGGCGCACTCACCTTGGTTATTGTGAATCAGCCAGATGTAATTATCGTTAAATGCAGGTATGCTTTTTACTACTAACATTAAAAAGTTCCTTTGATTGAGCTATGGACGGCCATTGAATGCGACCCGCTCGTATATCCCGAAAAATAGAGCAACCACACTCGTGGTCAGAACTGCCTAAGCACGCTTGGGTGTTCGATACTATTCAAACACGTTTGGATGAGTGGTGCCCTAAGCTGTTTGGCTACCATATGCTTAAAGTGGGCGGGTTAAGCTCCGAGCTTACCAGTTGCAACTGCAACATTCAGCACCAAATTAATCTCGATAGCGTTAATCCTATTCATAATATTGTCGCCGATGCGTATGACCTTCCGTTCCTAGAAAAAGCATAGATGTGGTGCTGATGGCGCATCAGTTGGACTACTGCTTAGACCCTCACAGGCTACTTCGTGAAGTGGATAGGGTAATGATAGACGATGGCTATCTGATACTGACTGGCTTTAACCCTATCAGTTTGACCGGCTTGAATAGCTTGATGCCATGGCGAAAGCATAACTTGCCATGGAGTGGTCGAATGTTTACCCCATACCGAGTGCAAGATTGGCTGAGTGTATTGAACTACCAGGTGGTGCATTTGGATAGCTACGCCATGATTCCGGCGAAGAAGCAAAGGGCTATCTGGACTTGGATGGAGAATGCATTCGGCGATTGGAGTGCACCGTTTTGTAGCCTTTATTTCATCGTGGCGCGAAAGCTACTTATCCGCTTAAACCGATAAAGCCTCACTGGAAATTAAAGCGTCGCTTATCCCCAGTGAGCGTTAACTATAGGATTAAGCCGACTCCTGATAACCAGTGTCGACATCGGTAGGGTTGTCTGCTGCCGCACGAGCGATTTCATCGCAGATCTCGTTCTCTCTGTGCCCGGCGTGACCTTTCACCCATTTCCATTCGATCTTGTGGCGTTGGGCTTCAGAATCTAGCGCTTTCCACAGGTCGACATTGATAACGGGCTTCTTATCAGCCTTTTTCCAGCCACGTTTTTTCCAACCGTGGATCCACTGTGTGATGCCTTGTCTGACGTACTGGCTATCTGTGGTCAAAACCACCTCGCAAGGCTCTTTAAGGAGCTTGAGTGCCTCTACCGCAGCCATCATTTCCATACGGTTGTTGGTGGTGAGTTCAAAACCCTTGGCAATCTGCTTTTCGTGCCCTTTATAGCGCAGTACAATCCCATATCCGCCAGGACCTGGGTTTCCTAAGCAGGAACCATCAGTGAAAATTTCAACTTGTTTGAGCATGTTTTGGTATATTAGGGTCTATTGACCTTCGAGTCCTTATCCGATGCCATAGTCTGACACAGTTTTATTTATGAATACTAGCAACAAATCACATCGTATCGTGGTGCTCGATACCGAAACCACAGGTATGAACCGCGAGGGTGGCCCTACTTACCTTAACCATAGAATCATCGAGATAGGTGCGGTTGAGATCATCGACCGTAAGCTTACGGGTCGTCACTTTCACGTCTACATTAAGCCTAATCGTGAGATCCAACCCGATGCGATTACGGTCCACGGTATTACCGATGAGTTTTTGCTAGATAAGCCCGACTATAAAGAGATACACCAAGAGTTTCTTGAGTTTATCGATGGTGCAGAGCTGGTGGCTCACAATGCGCCCTTCGACGTCGGTTTCATGGATTACGAATTCAGCATGCTGGATCCTGCGATAGGTAAAACGGCGGATCACTGTCAGATCACTGATACCTTAGCTATGGCTAAACGCATGCCAAACATGCCGAGTCGTAAAAACCTAGACTCGCTCGCAAAGCATTACACCATAGACATCTCCGCACGTGTGCTTCACGGCGCATTGCTCGATGCTGAGATTCTGGCAGACGTATACCTTGCGATGACGGGTGGTCAAACAGACTTGGAGTTTGCTAGCGCTAATGGCAGTTCCGCAGGTCAAGCCCAAGGTATTACGCGCGCGGCTGGGGGCAGAAAATTGAAGGTCATAAGAGCTACAGATGAAGAGCTAGTCGCCCATAGTGAGCGACTCAAGTTGGTTAGCGAAGACCTGAACTGGTAAAAAAACGCCTTGCTTAGCAAGGCGTTTTGTCATTTAGGAGGCTTGTCTAATCGCCTCTGGAGTCTGAACCCCGGCGCTTAGCATTTCAGGCTCAAAATCATCCACGTTGATAGAGCGCATTCTGTGCTCCTCCGCTTCTAGCAGTACTTCAGCTTCTTCTTGAGTGATGGCTCCTGCTTCCAATCCCTCTTTCGCGATAAGGTCTAAGCGAGTAAAGGCACGCTTGGTCTGTAGATGAGTACATACCTTGTCGAAGATAGGTTCAGCTTGCAATATCACTGTGAGCGCTAATTCAAGTTGGCCTTGAACATTGTGTTTCGATGGCTCTAAGTATTGGTTACGCGCCAAACGTGTACGAGTCGAACTCGGAGTTTGTAGGATACGTGCTAGCTTGCTATCCAGCTTATCACTCGGTGCTTTACGGACGCGACCAATTGGCATTAGTAGAACTTTGAGTGACGCACCTACCCATTTGACCGGGAAATTGCTCAGGAAGTCATGCATAGCGGATTCAAGCTCATGCAGGCTGTTTTGGGCAGCCCAATGCACCAGCGGTAAGTCCTCTGCAGGGCGGCCGTCTTGCTCGAAGCGTTGCAGTACAGCTGAGCATAGATAGAGTTGGCTCAACATGTCAGCAAGACGAGCAGACATACGCTCTTTACGTTTCAGTGAGCCTCCTAGCATCAACATAGAAATGTCTGAAAGAAAAGCTAGATTCGCACTGTAGCGGTTTAGTTTCTGATAGTAGCGCTTAGTGGGCCCTTTCACGGCGCTGTATGAGCCCAAGCCGTCTGTCACTGAAAAGGTAAGGCTTCGCACTAGGTTACTCATTGCAAAGCCAACGTGACCAAACAGGGCTTTATCAAAATCGGCTAACGCTTTGGCATCAGTAGAGTGAGCCGCTTCCATCTCTTTTAGCACATATGGATGACAACGAATCGCGCCTTGACCATAGATCATCAGGGAGCGAGTCAGAATATTTGCCCCCTCTACGGTGATAGAGACTGGTGCGCCTTGGTATCCACGAGCAAGGAAGTTTGATGGGCCAAGCATTACCCCTTTACCGCCGGCAATATCCATTGCATCGATAGAGGCTCTTTGGCTTAGGTGGGTACAGTGGTATTTAACGATAGCGGAAATAACCGAAGGCTTTGCACCTTGGTCAATGGCACTCATGGTGAGTAGGTTCACTGCCTCAAGTAGGTAAGCACTACCGGCAATACGTGCCAATGGTTCCTCGATCCCCTCCATTCGACCAATAGGCTGTTTGAACTGACGACGAATACGAGCATAGGCGCCGATAGCGAGGGCATTGGTTTTCACCCCACCTGTATTAGTAGATGGTAGGGTGATCGCCCTTCCCACAGACAAGCATTCCACAAGCATACGCCATCCTTGGCCCGCCATTTTCGGACCACCTATGATGAAGTCGAGAGGCACGAATAGCTCTTGTGCTTGGGTAGGTCCATTTTGGAACGGAATGTTGAGTGGGAAGTGGCGACGTCCGATCTTGACGCCGTCAAGGTTTGTTGGGATAAGTGCGCAGGTGATGCCCAAATCTTGCTCTTCACCTAACAATCCATCTGGGTCTCGTAGTTTAAAGGCTAGGCCAAGTACGGTTGCGACTGGTGCTAGGGTGATGTAGCGCTTGTTCCAAGTAAGCTTCATCCCAAGTACTTTCTTGCCTTTCCATTCTCCCTTACAAACCACACCAAAATCTGGAATAGCACCGGCATCGGAACCTGCTTCAGGGCTAGTGAGCGCGAAACATGGGATCTCTTTGCCTTCGGCTAATCTAGGTAGGTAATAATCTTGCTGGTCCTTGGTGCCGTACATTTGAAGCAGTTCACCCGGGCCTAGAGAGTTAGGCACACCTACGGTTGAGGCAACCACAATGGATGTACCCGCAAGGCGCTGCAGAACAAGCTTGTGCGTACGCTGAAAACTCTAAACCGCCATATTTCTTTTCAATGATCATGGCGAAGAACTTGTGTTTTTTGAGGAACTGCCATACCTCTGGTGGCATATCAGCCATTTCGTGGGTAATCTCAAAGTCATTGATCATGCGCACAGTTCGTTCACTGGGCCATCAAGAAACGCTTTCTCTTCTGCGGTAAGCACTGACTTCTCGACTTTCTTTAGAAACTCCCAATCTGGCTTACCTTGAAAGAGTTCTGCTTCAAACCAGGTTGTGCCCGCATCGAGAGCCTCTTTCTCGGTTTGGGACATAGGTGGGAGAACCTTGCGAAATGCGCTCAAGATCTTGCTTGAAACAGTTTTTTGGCGCCATTCATCGAACATCATGAAAGCAGATACAGATAACAATACTAACCAAGCGATTAATGAGAAGCCTGCAAAGATGCTGGCAACAACTAATGCTGAGGTACTAGCTAGAAAGGTGTTGAACAGGGTCGTTCTTCTGTACAGACAGACTGAGGCTGTACCTAAAAGAGTGAGTAATGCGACAAGCAGTTCCATGATATTTGGCTCTCCGTGTTTTAAAGCCTGATGCTTATAATATAGGTAAGAGGTCTAACCAGATCAAAATAGTATCTTAATTGTTAAAATATTGTGAATTGAGTTGGTTTGTTTTTGTGATCTTCATCGACAGATAACAGTGATGAAAATGTGTTCGGTTGTTTGTTTTGAACCATCAAATATGGGTGTTGGATACTCGACACTGATCGCGGTTTCTTGTTACATTCGATGTAACAAAATCAAAATACCCTAAAGGGAGAGAACGCTGTGTATCAGGACCTAATAAAGAGTGAGCTAACTGAGGCGGCACAAGTGCTACAAGCCTTCATCAGTGATGAAAACAATATCAAGCAGATTGAAAAGGCAGCTAAGCTTATCGCTGACTCTTTTAAGCAGGGTGGTAAGGTTCTATCTTGTGGTAATGGTGGTTCTCACTGCGACGCTATGCACTTTGCGGAAGAGCTGACTGGTCGCTATCGTGAAAACCGTCCAGGCTATCCTGGCATTGCTATTTCAGATCCAAGTCATCTCTCTTGTGTGAGCAACGACTTTGGTTATGACTTTGTGTTCTCTCGTTATCTTGAAGCTGTAGGCCAACAAGGAGACGTACTGTTTGGTCTCTCTACCTCTGGTAATTCAGGTAACGTACTTAAGGCTATTGAGACGGCGCAGCAAAAAGGAATTAAAACCATTGCCTTAACCGGTAAAGATGGTGGCAAGATGGCTGGTTTGGCTGATGTTGAGATTCGTGTACCGCACTTTGGTTACGCAGACCGTATTCAAGAGGTGCACATCAAGATTATCCACATTATTATTCAGCTGATTGAAAAAGAGATGGAAGCGTAATCGCTAATCGGGTAGGAGAGAATTATGTGTGAACTGCTTGGCATGAGCGCAAATGTGCCAACAGATATCTGTTTTAGTTTTACTGGTCTGATGCAGCGCGGTGGCAACACCGGGCCGCATAAAGATGGCTGGGGGATTACCTTCTATGAAGGTAAGGGTTTTCGTACGTTTAAGGATCCCAACCCGAGCTGCGACTCCAAGATTGCTGACCTGGTTCAAAACTACCCGATAAAGAGTTGTGCTGTAGTAAGTCATATCCGCCAAGCCAACCGAGGCGCAGTAAACCTAGAGAATACTCATCCCTTTACTCGTGAGTTATGGGGACACTACTGGACTTTTGCTCATAATGGTCAGCTGACTGGTTATCAAGACCTACCTGTGGTTCGCCATCGCTCTGTTGGCAAAACTGATAGTGAAAAGGCCTTCTGCTGGCTGCTAGATAAGCTTGAAGAGCGATACCCGCAGCCTCCAGAGGATATGGAACAGGCTTTCGAGTATCTGGTTGAGTTGTGTGATGAGCTAAGAGAGCTGGGCGTATTCAATATGCTCTTGTCTGATGGTGAATACGTGATGGCCTATTGCACCAATCACCTGTACTACATCACGCGTCGCGCTCCATTTGGTAAGGCGAGTCTTATCGACGAGGATGTGACAATTAACTTTCAAGAAGAAACCACGCCGAATGACGTGGTATCGGTTATTGCGACCCAGCCACTTACCGATGATGAGGTGTGGCATAGACTCAAGCCAGGAGAGTTCACCCTGTTTAGGAATGGTGAGTTGATCGGCGGTAATGCCGATGCGCTGATTGATGTCGCTTATGCGGAAGCGAAGCCAAAAAGTCAGGCACCAACAGAAGCCCTTGAAGATTAGTTTATAGTGGCTCGGCGACGAGCCGCTACGAAACCAAGCAAGGCTAACCAGATAAGATTTAAGCTACCACCACTCGATTTATCTTTTTTAGGCTCAACACTTTGAGTTTCATTACTAACTACTTCTACAACACCTTCTAACCGGTTTTTCTCTTCAGTTCTTAGATGAACAGTAATATCTGGATCTATCTGATTGTTAAGAACGTCGGTAATCCAGTCTGCGTAGTCAGCTACTTCTGTAAAAACTGAAGTGACCGGGTAGTTAGGATCACCACACTTCTTTTGACCAAAGCTAGTAATCCCTATAACTACATTCTTATCGCCTCTACTGCCATAGACTGGTCCGCCAGAGTCTCCACTACAAGCTGAGTTCAGTAGTCCTGTTTCTCTGTTGTAATAGCCGGAGAAGCAGATGTGAGAGTCAGTGATTTTATTTCCATACTGTAAACGACAGGTATCGTTTGAAACCAGATTTAGGTTTACCTTCTGTAGGTAGTTTGTGTTCTTTTCGCCTTGGGAGGTATTACCGTGCCCAACAGCGACAAACAGATTGTTTAAGTTTTCGCGATAAGTTTCATATCTATCCCACCCAACGGTTTCACCAATCTGTCTTGGAGCTTCCAATTTGAGAATAGCAATGTCATTTGGTAACCCCTGAGGAACTGAATCAATATAGTCTTTGCGATAATAGATATCTGATACTCTACGGCTGAAACCGTAGTGTTGCGGGTGATGGTGAATCTCGTGCTGTGGCTTAAACACAACAGAGGTATAGAGTTGGGTTAAGTCATCGCCATAGATGCAGTGAGCAGCGGTGAGAATATGTTCATGATCAATCAATACTCCACCACAGTAAAAGAAGTACTTATCATCAGACCCGTAGCCGGAAGGATCAAAGTAAAGGCTCACAAAAGAAGGGTACTGATCCACATCGGCATTTATACCATTGACTATGTACGCTGAGTTTCCATCAGCTTGGGCGCTACCTATTGATACAAAACTTGCAAAAGTAATAGCAAAAAATGATTTCAAGTTCATTTGAGTTTCCTTATCTCCCCCCAGGTGACAAAGAAACAAAGACTACCGCTTACTTAAAGTTGGTTTCCATATGCAACAATAAACTAGCGTACGGTTTATTTTTGGATGTGATTTGACGCATTTCTTTTGGCACAAAAAACAGGCTTGAAGCCTGTTTTTATCGTCTATTGCCAAGTTACTCGGCGGATAAGATGTCTTGCACTACCTTAGGTAGAGTTGATGCTCTGCCTTTTGCACCTTTGCCATTAGAGATTCAGCGCTCTCTTGTGGCTCAATCGCTACCTTTATCTGCTCTATGATAGGACCGCTATCGAGTTCAGGGGTAACAAAGTGCACGCTACTTCCGTGTTCACTATCTCCAGCATCTATAGCTCTTTGATGAGTATTGAGGCCAGGATACTTAGGTAGCAGGGAAGGGTGGATGTTTATCATCTTACCAAGATAACGGTTCACAAAGCCTTCGCTCAGGATACGCATATAACCAGCAAGCACTATAAGGTCAGGTTGGTAGGTATCGATGATCTTCATTACTTCTGCATCAAAAGACTCTCGGTCGGAGTAATCTTTGTGCGATAGAGTATGAGATGGAATCGTCGCTTGCTTTGCGCGCTCTAGGCCGTAAGCATCAGCGCGGTTACTAATAACCGCACTGACTTGACCGTCGATTTCGCCCTTAGCGCAGGCATCTATGATTGCCTGCAGGTTGCTCCATTCCCTGAAACTAGGACGACGATCTTTTTCATCGTTACTTGATCTCTACTTGCTCTTCGTCAGCAGTAGCTTGTGCAATCTGACCGATTACCCAAGCGTTCTCACCTTCAGCTTTTAGAAGCTCAACAGCAGCGTTAGCTTGGTCTTGAGGTAGAGCCACAATCAGACCAACACCACAGTTGAAAGTACGGTACATCTCGTGAGTTGTAACGTTCCCGTTCTCTTGTAGCCAGTTGAACACGGTAGGCCACTGCCAGCTGTTACCATCGATAACTGCTTTAGTGCCTTCAGGAAGTACGCGTGGGATGTTTTCCCAGAAGCCGCCGCCTGTGATGTGAGAGATAGCGTGGATGTCGTGCTTCTCGATCATCTTAAGTGCAGACTTAATGTAGATCTTAGTTGGCTCTAGTAGGTGCTCACCTAGAGTCTTACCTTCAAGGTCTTGGTTAAGGTCAGCTTCAGAAACTTCTAGGATCTTACGAATTAGTGAGTAGCCGTTTGAGTGTGGACCACTTGAACCAACTGCGATTAGTGCATCGCCAGCCGCTACTTTAGTACCATCGATGATTTCTTGTTTCTCAACAACACCAACACAGAAGCCAGCAACATCATAGTCGTCGCCTTCGTACATGCCTGGCATTTCAGCAGTCTCACCACCGATCAGTGCACAACCACTTTGTACACAACCTTCAGCAATACCTGCAACTACATCTGCAGCTGTATCTACGTCGAGCTTCCCTGTCGCGTAGTAATCTAGGAAAAATAGAGGCTCAGCACCTTGAACGATTAGGTCGTTAACACACATAGCAACCAGGTCGATGCCGATGGTGTCGTGTTTTTTCATGTCCAAAGCGAGACGCAGTTTAGTGCCCACACCATCCGTACCAGAAACCAGTACAGGTTCCTTGTATTTAGTTGGTAGTTCACACAATGCGCCAAAGCCACCGATGCCACCCATGACTTCTGGACGACGAGTGCGCTTTACAGCACCTTTAATTTTGTCAACCAGTGCGTTGCCAGCGTCGATATCTACACCAGCGTCTTTGTAGCTAAGAGAAGCCTTGTTACCACTCACGGGAAAGTCCTCGAATAAATAGTTAGGGAAGAAAAATCGGCGCTATTCTAACAAGGGTCAAGTCGCAATAGCAAACGTTTGCGCAGTTATTTTTTATAAAAGGAAGCATGCGACTGTGCTCGCATACTTATGGTTGTTCGTTATATAATTCACAGGTTTATAGTTACGTTTTCTGGAGATAGAGATGAAAGTCGTTGAGGTGAAGCACCCACTTGTTAAACACAAAATTGGCCTGATGCGTGAAGGGGACATCAGTACCAAGCGTTTTCGCGAGTTGGCGACCGAGGTAGGTAGCCTGCTAACCTACGAAGCAACAGCAAACTTTGAGACTGAGCGAGTAACTATTGAAGGCTGGAACGGCCCAGTAGAGATCGATCAAATCAAGGGTAAAAAGGTAACTGTAGTGCCTATCCTTCGTGCAGGTCTTGGCATGATGGACGGCGTGCTTGAGCATATGCCAAGTGCAAAGATCAGCGTTGTAGGTGTTTACCGTGATGAAGAAACCCTAGAGCCTGTACCTTACTTCAACAAGCTAGCGTCGAACATCGATGAGCGTATCGCTCTGGTTGTTGACCCTATGCTGGCAACTGGCGGTTCTATGATTGCAACAATCGATCTTCTAAAAGAGCAAGGTTGTAAGAACATTAAAGCGCTAGTTCTAGTAGCCGCACCTGAAGGTATTGAAGCACTAGAAAAAGCACACCCAGACATCGAGCTTTACACTGCAGCTATCGATGAGTGCCTAAACGATAAGGGTTATATCGTTCCTGGTCTTGGCGATGCAGGCGATAAAATCTTCGGTACTAAGTAAGAATAAAGTCAAGGCGCACTCCATAGGTTTGCGCCTACCTGTCTAGTCACTTATCATTTCATAACACCTTCATATTATTGAGTTCTGTATGCGAATTTGTGCGTTTTTGGCGGTAGCGTTAACTTCTTTTTCTAGCTTTGCGGCGACCAAGGTCAATCTATTTGATGTAGAGGCTGTGGTCTACGAACAACAAGCGGATGCGAAGTACAGCGGTGAGGAGTTAGCTCGCCGTAGCGGTATGCGTGAGGTTATCGTAAAGGCGACTGGTAACAGTGCCTCTTTGGATAACCCAGTAGTAAAGAAGGCGATCAGCCAAAGCAGTCGTTTCCTTTCTACGATTTCTCCTTCTGAGCAGGGTGGACAACCGACACTTAAGATGTCGTTTAACCCGCGTCAGATCCAAGCGTTGCTGCAGCAAGCGGAACTGCCATATTGGCAGAAGAGCGTGCCAAAGTATTGGTATGGGTAGTGGAAGATAACGGTTATGACCGCACCATTAGCTGGGAGCAGTCAGGACGTACATCGGTAGCCAACCTAAACTCTGTTGCTCGTCAAAAAGGCTTACCAGTAGTTGTACCTGTAGGTGATATCGACGATGTGACTAGCATTAAGGCAACTGAGCTGTGGGGTAACTTTACCGAGCAGATTTCTGCATCGAGTCAGCGCTATGATGCTGATGCAGTTGTGGTCGTGCGCATTGAGCGCAATGGCAATCAGCAAAAACTGCGTTGGACGCTATACGATGATAAGCCTCAATACATTGCCGAGCCGAGCCTTGCAACTGTAACCGGACAAGAGAGTGGTACTAATCAGCAGGTAACCGAGGCACTTGTTGCTGAGCTTGGTCGCTACTACGCGGACAAGAGCGCTGCCAAAGGCAGTGGTGAGGTTGCTTCTTCTATTACCGTAAACTTCGGTGGTATCGAGTCGGCAAAAGATTTCTTTACTGTGGAGAAGATGCTACAAGGCCTACCAAGCGTGGCTTCAGTTGAGCTGGAAAAGGTAACCGGTAGTAATGTGGATTATCGTGTTAACCTGCTTACTGATCAAGCTGACTTCCAACGCGAACTGCTGCGTAGCAATAAGGTAACTGAAGCTACTCCAGCCATTCCAAGCACCTTGCCTGAGCCAGCACCAGAGGCTGTAACTCCAGCTGAAACAGCACCGGATGCGACTGCTCCTGAAGCACCTCAGCCAGAGCAAATACCGGAGCCTGCCCCAGAAGAAGAGCAAGAGCTCTACTTCGAATGGAGCTAGACAGACGAATAAAAATAACCCGCAATTGCGGGGTTATTTGTATCTGTTATTTAGAAGAGAATCTCTCGTCTTCTTCTTGCTTGTACTCGGAAAGCTTTTTCAGCTTCAGTCCAAGTTCGCGTCCGCGAAGGCGGCTAAACAGTAGATTACCGGTGAAGGTAATGGTAACCAAAACCAACTCTGCTACGGCTAACCAACGCTCTCCTTCATCTACATAGATAAGTGTCAGAGAGTGAAGGAAGTAGAGTAGCAGAACAAAGTTACTCCAAGCGAAAGTATAAGGTTTTGCCTGCAATATACCTTTAATAGGAAATAGTAGCGGCACAGCCCAAACCAAGGTCAGTACTAAAGCACTGAATTCAGCTGGTGGTGAGATAATAGAGTGCCATGCACATACAAAGGCGAGTAGAGAAAAATGCCCCAGCTGTGCAACTCTAAGTGCCGCTCTGGTGTTAGGCGCCATTTCCACACTCATTATAGGATCTCTAGTACTTGCTCTGGTGGGCGTCCGTGACGTGCTTTGCCTTCATTTACCACAATAGGGCGCTCGATCAGTTTTCTGTGTGACAGCATGGCGTCGAAAAGCTGCTCATCAGTTACGTCATCTGCACCTAGGTTAAGCTCTTTGTAGTCCGCTTCTTTGGTACGCATCATCTCACGCACATTACTCAGCTCTAACTGAGAGTAAAGTGCTTTTAGGTCGTCTTTAGTCAGCTCAGCTTGCAGATACAGAACCACCTCTGGCTCGATGCCTTTCTCTTCCAGCAGAGCTAGAGTTTGACGGCTCTTGGAGCAGCGAGGGTTGTGGTAAATGGTTACAGGCATAAAAGTTCCTTTTAGATTAGTTTTGTAGCGCCATAAATTGGTCACGTTGTTGCAGTAGCTGGTCGATTCTTGCGTCGAACCTAGCTTGTTGTAGGCTTCCCAACTCGGAGAGTTGTGCAGCTGGGTAAAGCTCTGGATGGCTCTATTCCAGTTTGCGTTTAGAGCGTACAGTTCACCACGAGCGGCTACCTCATTGGCCGAGTCGCCAAGGCTCGCATACGCCTTGCTCAAAAGATGCCAACCATTGGTGTCTTTTGGGTTGTCATGGGTGAAGCGTTGCAGGGTTCTTACTGCTCTATCGTACTCTTCATCCTCTATCATGACATTTGCTAGGTTGATGGTTAACACTGGGTTTCTTGGCTTAGTTTCAAGCGCAGTTTCAAGCATGGTCTGCGCTTCTTTGCCTTTGTCACTCTCAATATAGAAGTCTGATAGAGCATCTAAGATAAAGTTGTTATTTGGGAACTGCTTTTTAAGCTCCATCAACAAAGGCTCAGCTTTGTCCAATTGCTTAGTGTCTAAGTAGACTAAGCTTTGCCATAGAGGTAGGCTGGCTTGGTCTCAGCAGAGGCACGTTTTTCTTTGCGCTGAAGCCAATCAAGGGCAGCATCACTGTTAATACCTACATAACGGGCAACAATCCGAGACTTGGCGAAATGAAAATCTAGCGATGAAGGTACAGGTTTTATCGGGTACTTATTCGCTCTCGCCCGTGAGTCGGTGATACGGTCTTCTGGCAATGGGTGAGTCAAAAGCATAGGTGGCGGCTTACTGGCATAGCGGTATTCATCCGCCAAGCGGCCAAAGAACATTGGCATAGCATGAGGTCGAACCCCGCCTTAATAAGGGTGTTCATACCCACGCGGTCGGCTTCTTTCTCATTGCTTCTGGTGTAGTTGATCGAGCTCTGTATTGCCCCTGCTTGAGTCGCGGTAATCGCAGCAATACCAGCCTCAGGGGCTGCGATAGCAAGAAGAATAGAGCCAGCTAGAGCGGCGATAGTCAGCGGCGTTTTACGTGCCTGATCTTCCATGCGTCTTGCAAGGTGCCTTTGGGTAACGTGCGCTATCTCGTGCGCCACTACCGAGCGAGCTCACCCTCAGAGTTGGCGTGCAGGAACAGGCCTGTATGCAGGGCTACATAGCCGCCAAAGAAAGCGAATGCGTTGATGTTACGATCGCGAATCAAGAAGAAGGTAAACGGCGTTTTTACGTCATCGGCGTTAGCCACTAGACGATAGCCTAGAGCATTAATATATTCGTTTAGAACGGGGTCGTTGATCACCGGTTGGCTCGCGCGGAGCAGACGCATATAGGCATCACCATAGTTATTTTCTTGATCTATGGTTAGCGTCGCGCCAGCAGCAGTACCAATGTCGGGTAAATCTGAGGTGTTGGCCCAAGCGGGAGAAGTCATGCTCAATGACGAGCTGAGAACAACGGCCAGCATTGATCGAAATGGCTTTTTCTTGAGGGATTCAACAAACACTTCCTATTTAAACGTAACTCTAGTTTGTGGTCAGTTGCCACATAGTTACGACCACTTCAGGCAGAAATGGTTTCGTTTTTACTCCATTGATGGCTATACATTATCATCCATAGCCAGCTCGGGTATACAGCATCTGTTAAAAAGAATTACAATACTCCCTTTATGGAAAGCTTAAGCATGACAACGAGTGTGTTAGATTTAACAAAAGAGCGTTGCCCCATGTCCTTGCTGCTTGCAAAAAGAGCTAGCCTTAATGTAACAAGCGGACATGATCTCAAGCTTTTAGTCAGTGATAAAAGCTCGGTGGAAGACATGGTGCGATATTTTGAGCGCCATCAGTGGCATACTCAGCTTGAACACACATCTGATTGTTATCAACTTACGATTATCAAAGAGTAGTTATTCATGCTTAAAATGTTGAGTCAGTGGTACCAGCGACGTTTTTCTGACCCACATGCGGTGAGCTTGGTTGTTATCATCCTAGCTGGCTTCATAACTATCTATTTCTTTGGCGGTTTGATTGCACCACTTCTGGTAGCAATTGTGCTCGCTTATCTTCTTGAATGGCCTGTGACTCAATTAGTGAGATTAGGTCTGCCTCGCTCCTTTGCTGTGGTCTGTGTGCTGTTGATGTTTATCAGTTTGGTGCTGGTGGCCATCATAGGCATAGTGCCAACTATCTGGCAGCAGGTGGGTAACCTTATCAACGATATTCCTAGCATGTATCTCGAGCTTCAGGGTTATATTCACTCTATTCCAGAGCGCTATCCTGAACTTGCCAATATTACTAATGTTGAAACCATCTTTGGTGATGTGAAGAACAAGGTAGTAGGCATGGGTGAGACCATAGTTAAGGGCTCTCTGGCATCGCTAGTGAGCTTGGCAACCGTAGGTATCTATCTAATTTTGGTACCTCTGCTTATTTTCTTCTTGCTGAAAGATAAAGAAGAGATGCTGGGTATGCTCGGTGGCATTCTGCCTCAAAACCGAAATCTGGCTGACCAGGTTTGGCATGAGATGAACGAGCAGATCTCCAACTACATTCGAGGTAAGGTGCTGGAGATCCTGATTGTGGGTCTGGTGAGTTATATCACCTTCTATATTCTCGACCTGCGTTATTCAGCCTTGCTTGCAGTTGCTGTGGGCCTATCAGTATTGATCCCTTATATCGGTGCTGCGGCTGTGACCATCCCAGTAGCTATCGTGGGTTTGTTCCAGTGGGGCTTATCACCGCAGTTTTATTATTTGCTGGTTGCTTACGGCATCATTCAGGCGCTCGACGGTAACGTGCTCGTCCCTATCTTGTTCTCTGAGGCAGTAAACTTGCACCCTGTGGCAATAATTGTGTCTGTATTGGTGTTCGGTGGTCTGTGGGGATTCTGGGGAATTTTCTTCGCTATTCCGCTCGCAACCCTAGTTAAGGCGGTTATCAATGCCTTTCGACATACAGAAGAGATAGCCAGTAAGGCAGAAACGTAAACAAGCTTTAATTCTAGAAAAACAGCGCACCAAAAGGTGCGCTGTTTTTATTTAGTCGTGGCAAAACTTTGCTTTGTAGCTTGATGCCTTGCCAAAGAAGATAATCGGCAAGAAGGTGATGGGCATACATAGCAGGCCAACAATTGACTCGTAATAGAGGACCGCAGCCATAGAGCCGACAATGCCGACCATTACAGCAGTGACAATGATCTTATGGACGATAGGGAAGCTTTGAGAGAAGTTTGCGTATTGTGAAATCATTGGGGTTTTCCGAGAAAAACGATTATTTGAGCATGGTGATGACGTTTTATAATGATTTCAGAGTGCGTGAAGTTGTTGGTGGTAACAAGTTAATAAATATCATCTTTTATCAGGGTTAGAATTTTTAACCTGAATGATATTGATTGAGGCGGATTCTGTTAATTCGGCCCTAGAATTTGTCTAGATTATAGGTTGCTGTTCTATATCTGAGGTGATTCATGTTTTTTTAGACAAAAGGTGACTTCACCTAAATTGTCATACAAGTACTGTATTCAAAGAGCTCTGCACTTTTGTAAGAAACAAAAAAGCCGCTTTTCAGCGGCCCGTTTTAGATTATTGGTTCAGATAATCCAGTACCACTTCATGGTGTGTTTTGGTTTTGAACTTGTTGAATACATGTTCAATTACGCCATTCTCGTCGATAAGGAAGCTGATACGGTGCAAGCCGTCATAGACTTTACCCATGAACTTCTTCTCGCCCCAGACTCCGAATTGGTCGGCTGCTGAATGGTCTTCGTCTGAAAGAAGGGTGAAATTCAGTTCATCGCGTTCGATAAATTTACCTAGGCGTTTAACTGAGTCGATACTTACACCTAGAACCACTACGTTGTGGGCGTCCAGTTCAGCTTTGATATCACGTAAGCCTTGAGCCTGTACCGTACAACCTGGAGTCATTGCTTTAGGGTAGAAATAGAAAAGAACTTTCTTTCCTTTAAAGTCTTTGATTGATACTTCTTTGCCGTCTTGGTCTAGAAGAGTGACGTCCGGTGCAGGAGTGCCTGCTTGCAAGGTTTGCATACCGTTTCCTTTTTTATCCATTGTTCAGAAAGTTGAGTGTGCCGGTAACGCCTAAGCGTTCGCACAATGCGGTGAAGGCTTCTTGAAGCTCCATCAGGTTGTACTCGTCTGACAGTGAAGCGGTCAGACTGATTTGAAACTGGTCGTCTTCGGTTTGGGCCCTGTCTTTTGTTAGGGTTCGAGCGCTTAGGGAGTCCAATCCGATATTCCGTTCAGCAAAAAAGTGTGTGATGCCTTCGGTCAGTCCAACCTTGTCGTCCGACTGGATATGTGCCTCTAGGGTAAAACTTTGGCTGGTCTCTCTGTGTCTTGAGGTACGCTTCATCATGGTGATCAGGTCTTGCTCTTGTCCTAGCGCGGGCAGGGCATGTTCGACGCGGGCAATCTGAGCGTTGTTGCCGGAAACTAGCATGATAAGTGTGAACTCATTACCAAAGATGGCAATACGGCTGTCGATGATGTTACAACCGGTCTCTGAGACGAGGTGGATAACCTGGTTACCGATACCTGCACGGTCTGAGCCAACTGCAGTGATGACGAGGTGTTGAGACATAGGGCATATCCTTAGCAAAATCGGCAATAGTGCCGCCCAAAACTTGGGAGAATTTTAATATTTTACACGCTTTGTTTTTTGCTGTGATCAGAATTGTTAGAATTTTTTGAAATGGCGCAGACGATTTTGTCATGTATCAGGCTTTATGCAAAATAAGCGCAAATAATGCAATTCTTCTCACACTATCCCTTGTATCAGCCAAGCCCTATCAAGTACCATGCAAATTCAATAACGTTTAGGGAGTGAATCATGTTTTCAGGAAGTATCGTTGCTTTAATCACACCGTTTAATCAAGATGGCGAAGTAGATTACAAGAGCTACGAAAACTGGTGGAACACCATATCGAAGCGGGTACAGATGCCATCGTTGCAGTAGGTACCACTGGTGAGTCAGCAACTTTGACTGTTGAAGAACATGTGAAGGTCGTAAATAAAACCGTTCAGTTTGCAGCAGGTCGTATTCCTGTTATCGCTGGTACGGGTGCAAATGCGACTCACGAAGCGGTCACATTCAGCCGTCTGTTGAACGATTCAGGCATCGCAGGCTGTCTAAGCGTGACTCCTTACTACAACAAGCCGACTCAAGAAGGCTTGTATCAGCATTTCAAAGCTATCTCTCGCGTAAGCACAGTGCCAATTATCCTATACAACGTACCAGCCGTACTGGCGTTGATATGTCTCCTGAAACCGTTGCTCGTCTGTCTAAGCTCGACAACATCGTGGGTGTTAAGGATGCAACAGGCGATCTAGATCGCGTTGCGAAACATAAGGAACTTTGTGAGAAAGACTTTATCTTATTATCAGGTGATGATGAGACGGGTCTTGATTTTGTTAAGCTAGGTGGCGACGGAGTGATCTCTGTAACCAATAATGTAGCGGCGCAAGATATGGCAAACATGTTCAAGTTGGCCGCAGCGGGCAACTATGATGAGGCAGAGGTTATTAACCAACGTCTAATGGGTCTGCACAACGGTTTGTTTGTAGAGGCTAGCCCAATTCCAGTAAAATGGGCCGCTTGTCATCTTAATTTAATTGAACATGGCGGTCTGCGTCTGCCTATGACTCCACTTTCGGAGCAAGGTCAGCAGGTAGTTAAAGCGGCTCTAGATAAAGCAAACCTGATATAGAGCGCTGAATTACGCAACCCAAACGGGTTGCGGTTAGGAGTACCGATGAAGTTTGTTAATCAGCTAGTGGTAAGTTCACTAGCTGTTGCTATTTTAAGTGGTTGTGCCGGCAGTGCTGCCGAGCGTCGCCAAGCGAAAGACGATTTTAAATATCTAGATGTTGAGTCCACTCCACCTCTAGTTTCTTCTCCAGATCAAACCCTAGAGCACTACCCTGATTACGATATCCCAGCGGGTGATTACACTGGTGGTATCGGCAAGCAGGTTGATATTCGTCCACCGCAACAGGTGTTAGAGCTGATCCCAGGTGCTCGTACAGAGCAAAAAGACGGTGAGGTGACCTGTGGCTTCTGACCAAGGAAGAGCGTGATAAGGTTTGGGAAACCGTTAAAACCTTGATTGCCGATCAAGATCAAATCTCTTTGACTGAGGAA
This sequence comes from Vibrio ishigakensis, assembly GCA_000830475.1. GTDB lineage: Bacteria > Pseudomonadota > Gammaproteobacteria > Enterobacterales > Vibrionaceae > Vibrio > Vibrio ishigakensis_A. The sequence goes on from BBSC01000001.1 coordinate 267,310, forward strand.
ACTGAAAATCGCCTAGAAACCGATTGGATCGTTTGGGAAGAAGAAGACGAAGAAGAGACACTTTCGAGTCGCTACGAGATCGAGCGTTTTGAGCAAAACTCTCGCTATGGTTTCCGTATTAGCCTGATTGGTTGGAAAGAGGGTGGCAAAGAGCTACCTATCTCGCGTACCAACAAAGAACGCTATAACACCTTTATGACCAACCTAGTGACCTCTCGTTACGACCAGTTCGTGCGTGAAGAGGCGGCTCGTGAAGCCCTAGAGCTGGTTAAGGTTATCCCACTTAGCATGGGTAAAGACCGTAGTGGTCTGCCAATCATCATCGCTCGCGCAGAGTACAATGTATTTTGGCAGCGAGTGCCTGAGCTACTGCCTGTGATGGGCTTTAACCTTGAAGAACGTAATCAGTCTCAAGGCACCATCAAGGCAAGTTATGTGGCTCCAGATGATGAGTTCTGGGAGCGCGTAGGTACCAAGCCTCTTGGCTATAGTCCAGAGAGCTACACCTTCTTGCTTGGTGATTTAGGTAACCGTACTTCTATTAATATCACGGATGCTAGCGGCAAGCCGGTAACCGAAGATATGCTAGAACAGATGCTTCCAGTGTTGGCCGCGGTCATGAAAGATGACAACGCCCCGACAACGGAAGAAGAGTAGATAGCAAAACGCCAGTTTTAAACTGGGCGTTTTTGTATTTGAAGATTACTCACCACCGTCGGAGCCACCGCTTTCCGACTCATCAGGACTCTTGTCCTTCATATGCTTGTTGATCTTGGCCTGGCGCTCTTCATCTAGTTTCTTAAGACGTTCAAGATCTTGTTTCTTCTCATCTGACATAGTGCCCACCTTCATGTTAGCCGTGTATTTAAGCGCCGCAATATTACCCACGACTATGCTAACCACGATAATGATGATCACCCATGGATTTAATAGCCATTCTATAAGCATTACTGCGCGTCCTAATCCGTTGAAATGTTGATGATATATTGAGTGTAGATGGTATTTAGCTGTTCAAGCACAGTATCAAGGCCTTCGACAGGGTGCTTTAGCAGTGCTGCAGACAAAACCACTTCGCTGTATGTTGACATAGCCGCTGAGGATATTCCTTTGTGGCTGATATGCCAGGGCTCTACAGCAACCCCGCCTTTGTCTTTTTCGTACGGAAAGAAGAATCCAAAACGAGGGGCATTTTTCTTCAGCCAGGTGTAGAAGCTTGCTTGATGTCCGCGGAGGTATTCCCACGGCTCGAGCTGCAGTTTCGTGTCCTGCGGAAGGTGATTCTTGGCATACACATCAAAGTCTGTACCCCAATGATGGCGACTGCCACCGGGTAGGGCAGACCAACGCAGGATAGCCTTAAGTTTCTCTTGTGCTGTTAACGCATTGGCATCGAGAGGGTTACCGTCTGAATCCTGAATAGGGCGCAGACCGGTGAATTTACCATCCCAGATGGCTTTCTGACGCTTAAAGTCCCGAAAGCCACTGGCAACGGAAAGTTCAAACCCCTCAGCATAAGCCGCTTCTACAAGTGCTTGCAGATCTGATGCTACATCTAAGTGGACTAACACCTGTTGCTCCGGAAGTTGTAACTCTCGCAGATGAGAGTTACACAAACCGGTAAGTTGGGTATTGAGCCAAGGGGATTGATTACTCATAGGCTTATTTCGCTAGTAGGTTCTCGAGTACGTTTTCGTACATCTTCGCCAGTAGGTCTAGATCTTCAGCCTTTACGCACTCGTTCACCTTGTGGATAGTTGCGTTCACAGGGCCTAGTTCGATAACCTGGCCGCCCATCTTGGCGATAAAGCGACCATCTGAGGTGCCACCTGTGGTCAGTAGCTGTGGCTTCTGGCCATTTACCTTGTCTACCGCATCTACTACCGCATCAAGCAGGTCACCAGTGCCAGTTAGGAAAGGTTCGCCGTTCAGGGTCCACTTCATCTCATAGTCGAAGTCGTACTTGTTTAGCACCTCGTATACGCGCTCTTTGATCTGCTCGTGGTTGATCTCTGTGCTGTATCTTAGGTTAAACATGGCATGAACTTCGCCAGGGATAACGTTGCTTGCGCCTGTGCCACCGTTTAGGTTCGGAAATTGGAAACTGGTTGGTGGGAAGAATTCATTACCTTGGTCCCATTCAATTTGGCTAAGCTCAGTCAGTGCAGGTAGAGCAAGATGGATAGGGTTTTTCGCAATATGCGGGTAGGCAACGTGGCCTTGGATGCCTTTAACGGTTAGCTCGCCGGTGAAAGAGCCGCGGCGGCCATTTTTACAACATCACCCACATGGTCTGTGCTCGATGGTTCACCTACGATACACATATCGATGATCTCGTTACGCTCCATCAGGGTGTCTACAACGCGGGTAGTACCATTGATAAATGGGCCTTCCTCATCTGAAGTGATCAGAAACGCAATCGAGCCTTTATGGTCAGGGTTTTTAGCGATGAACTCTTCAACAGCAACCACCATCGCAGCCAGTGAGCCCTTCATATCGGCAGCGCCACGTCCATATAGGTAACCGTCGATGACTTGTGGTTCAAATGGGTTAGTGTTCCAGTGGTCAAGATTACCAGCTGGTACTACGTCGGTGTGGCCGGCGAAGGCGAATAGCGGTGCCTGTGTACCGCGGCGAGCCCAAAGGTTTAGGGTATCTTCGAAGTGCATGACCTCAATCTCAAAACCCAGCGCCTTTAAACGCTCAATCATTAATGGCTGACAACCCGCATCTTCTGGGGTAACAGATTTGCGGCTGATAAGGTCCTTAGCCAGCTCTAAAACAGGACTTACTTGCATCCTAGATCCTTTAAAATTTACTAAATGTGGAAAATGTCTCGGTACTGCTCAGCCTTAAAGCCGATATGCAGTAGATCGCCAATACGGATGATTGGACGCTTAATCATGGCAGGGTGTTCTACCAATAGGGGAATAGCGGTGCTTTCACTTAGGCTTTGCTTTTGCTCGTCACTCAGTTGACGGTAGGTAGTGCCACGTTTATTTAGCACTTGTTCCCAGCCTAGGAACTTGCAGAACTCAGCAACCAGCTCTTCATCGACACCCTGTTTGCGGTAGTCATGGAATTCAAACTCGATGTTTTGTTCTTGAAGCCATTTTTTGGCTTTCTTAATGGTATCGCAGTTAGGGATACCATACATAATTACGCTCATTGTATTTCCTTTTTATAAGTCTTTAACAGCATCCTAACAGACTACAACGAGAGGGTGTACAGGCAATGTAAGAGTTTCTTTGCTCACGTTATTTAGTAAAAAAGTGTGTTGGATTTGGTTTGAGTTGATCCTTCTCAATTTTCGTTAGTCGATATTAGCAATAATGAGAACAATGATTTTTGGAGGTATCAATGGAATTGAATCCTGTATTTGCGCGCAGGCTGTATCTCGCGCACCTTGTCGCCAGCTTGGAACGACCGAATGTCCCTAAATTGATCGAGTGTACCGGTTGGCCTCGTCGCACTATTCAAGATGTTTTGAAGGCATTACCTGGAATTGGTATCAGCTTACAATTCGTGCAAGATGGTCGTCGACATAACGATGGCTATTACCAAGTTTCTGACTGGGGACCTTTAGACCAACAATGGGTTGAGGTAAACACCAAAAAATTGGAGTCCCAGTTCAGCAGCTAGGCTTTCATTGCTAGATATGCAGCAAAGCCAACCCAGCTAACCACAAGCAGTATCCAGGGCAGTTTAGAGGCGCTATTCGTGCTCTCTACGGGAGCTTCTGTTTCAGGGGCGTCTACTTGGGCTTGTTTAGCCTTAACGTTTCTTTTCTTGGCTTTGTCTGCTTGTCTAGCCTTCTGTTTATGCTGCTTTTTATATTCAGCTATACCCTTCGCAATGCCCTGTGCAATCAGCTTGGTTTGTTCCTTGGTTTGACCTGGTCGTTGCGTGGCCTTGGCTACTTGCATCGCTTGTTGTTGGGTTTCGTCTGAGATTGTCGTATTGTTCTTCTTCATTTTGATTAGGCGTCATCGGATCTTGTTGAAATTATGCCTAAATTTGTGAGTAACGGAAATGCGATATTTTATCGAAGACTACGATAAACACGGCTATCTCAAAGCGCCTGCTTGGTTGTGGGTGAGTTGGATATTCCTAGCCCGTGGTTGGGTAGCTTTTGTGATGGCGGCAGCAACTCGAGACAAAGGCAGTGAGATCTTAGGTCTCATCTACCCAAATGTCTCTCATCTATACACTATGATGTGGTTAGGTCTACCTCCCATCATCATTATGTGGATGATTGGGCTACGCAATCCAGAGCGTCCCCTCATCGCAAAAGCGATGCGTGTCGGGCGCTGGGTCAGCATTTTTACAGCCGGTACTCAATTGCTGCTAGAACTGTCTGCTGTGATGCAAAGGCATGGCCAGTTCAGTTGGGGCAGTGCAGTCTCTATCGTTGGCCTTAGCTGGATACTGATTTATCTATTTAACAGTCATAGGGTGAAAGAGTGCTTTAAGACTCTTTGACTCGTACACATATGTTTTGGAATCAAGATTTCGGGAGAGATAAATGATTCAACCTCAAGCGGCTATCGTGCCTGAAGCTGGCCCATTTGGCTATATGTACTTTTGAAGGTGACGGGTGACCGAAACCTAGTGGTGCAAAACCTAAAGCAGGTTTCTGATTGGGTAGGAGAGATTAACTTCAACCAACCTGGTGCGCACCTAACCAGCAGTGTGGCTTTTTCTCACGACTTTTGGTGCTCTGCCTTTGAGATGGCTCCACCTAAAGAGCTAGTGAGCTTCCCACGCCTTGAAAGCGGTGATGTGGTAGCACCAACTACAGATGCGGACATCTATCTGCACTGTCACTCTCACCGCCATGACCTGCATTTTTATCTGCTACGTAAGCTGATGCAGAATATCTCAGAGCATGTTGAAGTGGTTGACGAGACCTATGGCTATAAGTTTATGGACTCGCGTGACATGACTGATTTTGTGGACGGCACAGAGAACCCTAAGGGTGATGCACGCGCAGATGTTGCTCTTATCCCTGAAGGTGAGTTCGAAGGCGGTAGTTATGTGATGGTACAGCGCTTCATCCATAGCCTTCCACCATGGAATGCCTTGTCGGTTGCCCAGCAAGAAGAGATTGTGGGCCGCACTAAGCCAGATTCGATCGAGCTGGATGATGTACACGAGGAGTCTCATGTAGGGCGAGTAGATATCAAGAAAGAGGGTAAGGGTCTTAAGATAGTGCGTCACAGCCTGCCATATGGTTCTGTATCGGGCGAGCACGGCCTTTTGTTTACGGCTTACTGCAACACTCTGGAAAACTTCACTGCCATGCTAGAGAGCATGTACGGCCAAACTGACGGTAAGACAGATATGCTTCTGAACTACACCAAGGCGGTCACAGGTGCGTATTTCTTTGCACCAAGCCAAACGCTTTTGAAAACCTTGGCCTAGGCTAAAGACACAAAAGGTAGAGGCATAAAAAACGCAGCCAACTGGCTGCGTTTTTTATTACCTTAGAGGTACTTATTTAGTTACGCGAAGAACTGGAGTTTCGCCAACTGTTACAGCACCAGAAAGTTTGTTCAGCTCTTTGATTTCATCCATGTTAGAGATAACAACTGGAGTAAGAGTTGATTTCGCTTTCTCTTCTAGGAACGCTAGGTCGAATTCGATGATAGTATCACCTGCTTTAACTTCTTGACCTTCTTCAGCGATGCGAGTGAAGCCTTCACCTTTCAGCTCAACAGTGTCGATACCGAAGTGAACGAACAGCTCGATGCCGTCAGTAGACTCGATAGAGAACGCGTGGTTAGTTTCGAAGATCTTACCGATAGTACCGTTTACAGGTGCAACGATTTTGCTACCAGTAGGTTTGATTGCGATGCCGTCACCAACGATTTTCTCAGCGAAAACTACATCTGGCACATCTTCGATGTTTACGATTTCACCGTCCAGAGGAGAGATGATTTCGATTGAACCTGCAGTGTTGCCTTCGTCCGATACCAGCTTCTTAAGTTTGTCAAACAGACCCATTACGTGCTCCTAAGCAATTAATTTCTATTGAATTATATTATTAGTTGGTTTTTTCCGCGATAAATTTCGCTACGTGCGCTTCAATCTCTGCAGCCGTTGCCATTTGCAGCGCTTCGTCTGCCATAGCTTTAACTTCTGCGAAGTTTGCGTTGCGGATAACCTTCTTAACTGTTGGGATAGAGATGCCGCTCATAGAGAACTCGTCTAGACCCATACCCAGTAGTAGAAGTGTTGCGCGCTCATCGCCCGCTAGCTCACCGCACATTCCAGTCCACTTACCTTCCTTGTGAGAAGCGTCAATCACCTGCTTGATTACTGTAAGTACAGCTGGCGATAGTGGATTGTAAAGGTGAGAAATAAGCTCATTACCACGGTCTACTGCTAGAGTATACTGAGTTAAGTCGTTAGTACCAATACTAAAGAAAGAAACTTCTTTTGCTAGGTGGTGTGCAATCGCAGCTGCTGCTGGAGTTTCCACCATAACACCGATCTCGATGTCTTCGTCAAATGCATGACCTTCAGCACGAAGTTCAGCTTTGTATTCTTCGATCGCCGCTTTAAGCTCGCGAATCTCTTCTACTGAGATGATCATTGGGAACATGATACGTAGCTTACCGTGTGCAGATGCACGTAGGATACCGCGTAGCTGGTCACGAAGGATTTCGCGACGGTCTAGGCTGATACGTACTGCACGCCAACCTAGGAATGGGTTCATCTCTTTTGGAAGATCCATGTACGGTAGGTCTTTGTCGCCACCAATATCCATGGTACGGATGATAACCGCGTGGCCATTCATCGCTTCCGCTACTTCTTTATAAGCCTGATATTGCACTTCTTCAGTTGGAAGTGAATCACGGTCCATAAATAGGAATTCTGTACGATATAGACCAACACCTTCACCACCGTTACGGTTTACGCCGTCACAGTCTTTAACTGTACCGATGTTACCGCAAACCTCTACCTGGTGACCGTCTAGAGTGATCGCAGGAAGGTCTTTCAGTTTCGCCAGCTCTGCTTTCTCTGCTAGGAAACCTTCTTGGAAGTTCTTAGCTTCAGTTAGCTCAGCTTCTGTTGGGTTGATGATGATCTTGTTGTTTAGTGCATCAAGGATCAGCATGTCGCCGTTGTTCACTTGCTTAGTGATGTCGTTAGTACCAACGACAGCAGGTAGCTCAAGAGAACGTGCCATGATAGAAGTGTGAGACGTACGACCGCCGATGTCACAAGCAAAACCAAGAACGTAGTCTAGGTTGATCTGTGCAGTTTCAGATGGGGTAAGGTCGTATGCAACTAGGATAACTTCTTCATCGATGTCACTTAGAGACACGATGTTGATGCCAAGTGCGTTTTTAACGAAACGAGAACCGATATCACGGATGTCCGTTGCACGCTCTTTTAGGTATTCGTCGTCTAGAGACTCAAGGGCAGTTGCTTGCTCTTCGATTACGCTGTGGATAGCGTTATCAGCGCTTAGTTTGTCGCCTTTGATAAGAGCAAGAATCTCTTCTTCTAGCTCTTCGTCTTCAAGAAGCATGATGTGACCTTCAAAGATCGCTTCTTTTTCTTCGCCAAAGGTTTCTAGAGCTTTCTGCTTGACGATCTCAAGTTGAGCAGCTGATTTGTTACGCGCGTCAAAGAAACGCTGTACTTCAGCTTCTACTTGGTCATCAGAGATTTTGTTAGTGTTAAGAACGATTTCGTCTTCTTGAAGAAGTAGTGCTTTACCAATAGCAATACCTGGAGAGGCTAGGATGCCTGAGATCATAGCTGTACCTCAAGTTGGTCAGTTTGTGGGCAGAGTTAGGCTTAATTTTTAGCCTAACTGGGCATTAAATCAATAAAGCCACTTGGTTTTAAACGAAGTGGCTTTGAATAACTAAATGCGTTGCTTAGTGAAGCTCGTCCATTAGAGCTACTAGGTGGTCAACTGCTTCTTGAGCCTGTGGGCCTTCAGCAGAGATAGTAACCATGGTGCCTTTAACTAGACCAAGAGTTTGAAGCTTAAATAGGCTCTTAGCGCTTGCGCTTTTGCCGTTAGAAGTCACAGTGATGTCTGCGTCGAAAGATTTTGCTTCTTTAACGAACTGCGCCGCTGGGCGAGTGTGAAGACCGTTCTCTGCAGTGATTTCTACTTGCTTCTCGTACATGTGAATTACCCCATTTATGTCGATTATGTTTGTTAAGTTCTGAATCGGCTTATGGCAACCAACGTTTATTTGTCAGTTGAAGCACTATTTAGTGTGCTAGTACCGATTTCAGCAGGTTCGAGTTCAGTTCTTATGACTTAATTTTTTCGAACCCAAATTTGGTGCTTCTTTTATTTTGAAGCGAAAAATAAACCAAAGGCATAGTATCAAATGTTAGCCGTGAATCAATAAAAAAGCCCCTTGAAGGGGCTTTTTCTGTCGAAAAATTGATTTATATACAAGTTTTCATAAGTTTACTGTTGATTTTCTTTGTCTGTGAAAATCCCGGCAAACAGGGCAGTACTTAGGTAACGCTCACCAGAACTTGGAAGTACGGTTACGATAGTTTTTCCAGTAAATTCAGGTAGTTCTGCGATCTTGTTGGCTGCAACAACAGCCGCACCAGACGAGATGCCCGCTAGAATACCTTCCTCTTCCATCAGACGTTGAGCCATTTCAATCGCTTCTTCAGAGGTAACTGTGACTACTTTATCGACAAGTTCTAGATCTAAGTTTCCAGGAATAAAACCAGCACCGATACCTTGGATTTTATGCGGTGCTGGTTGCACCTCTTCACCTGCAAGTACCTGGCTGATTACTGGAGACTCTGCTGGTTCTACTGCAACTGAGGTAATCGCTTTACCTTGAGTCTTCTTAATGTAGCGGCTTGTACCTGTGATAGTACCGCCTGTACCTACGCCAGAAACGAACACGTCGATTTCGCCGTCGGTTGCTTCCCAGATCTCAGGACCAGTAGTCTGCTCGTGGATCGCTGGGTTAGCTGGGTTGTTGAACTGTTGTAGAAGAAGCGTGCTTTCAGGATTCGCTGCTACGATCTCTTCTGCTTTAGCGATAGCGCCTTTCATACCTTTCGCCGCTTCAGTTAGCTCTAGGTTGGCACCTAGCGCTTTAAGAAGCTTACGGCGTTCAAGGCTCATTGATTCAGGCATGGTTAGGGTTAGCTTGTAGCCACGAGCCGCAGCAACGAATGCCAGTGCGATACCTGTGTTACCACTGGTTGGCTCAACGATCTCAATACCTTGCTTTAGTTTGCCTTGTTTCTCTGCTTCCCAAATCATGTTAGCACCGATACGACACTTAACGCTGAAGCTTGGGTTACGCGCTTCAACCTTGGCTAGCACGTTGCCTTTACTCACTCGATTCAGTCGAACCAGTGGAGTGTTACCTATGGTAAGGGAGTTATCATCGTAAATTTTGCTCATTGCTCTATGTCCTTGTGCATGTTTGGTGCGAAGTCTTATACCCATCCAGAATAAGACGCAACATATCAGTGATAAAGTAATAAAAGGTTATATCTAATAGCTAATGGGCTATTCGCTAATACCTTGTTAAATCTTGGAATTCTTAAATTCACAAACCCACATCACCGTAGCACCACATACTGCAATAGGCATGACTACTAGGTTAAGTATAGGAATAGCGGTGAACAGAGAGACCAAGGCGCCAAACCCATAGGCTTTGGACTGCTTTTGTTTGAGCTGCATGCGCATGCTATTGAAGTCGATCTTGTGGTTATCGAACGGGTAGTCGCAGTATTGAATGGCGAGCATCCAGCTAGTAAAGATAAACCATACGAACGGGGCGATAGTCTGACCAAATGCAGGGATCAGTAACAGTAGGAACAAACCTAGAGCCTTGGGTAGTAAGTACACTAACTTACGCCATTCACGAGCCATGATTCTTGGCACATCCTTGACCAAATCAGCCCAGCCTTGGTCTATCATTCCTTGCGGACTTAACCTCTGTTCTACCTTTTCAGCCAGCAATCCGCAAAATGGAGCTGCAATAAAAATTGGCTAAGGTACTAAAAAAATACGAGAAGGTGGCTAAGATGGTAAGAGCAAGCAAAGGCCACAGGATGTAAGTTAACCAGTCTAGAAACTCAGGCAGGCCTCCGATCCACTGTTCAATCCAGCTATTTAGGTTGGAGAACAGATAGAAGAGGGCTGAGCCTATGAGTAGCACGTTAATAAGCAGAGGCATAAACACATAGCGTCGCAGACCGGCTGCATAGCCAATTTAGCTCCGGCGAAAAAGTAGCCGAATCCACTTCGTGACTGAGGTTGTAGAGAGGTAGAGTGATGCGACATGGTGTCTTCCTGTGACCCAGTTTATAGTAATTTGAGCCTAATATATGAAAAGCGTGCTCAAAATCACAGCATAAAATGAGCAAGAACTACTAAAAGATTCAAATCTTTACATGAGTTTTGTTAAAGTAGATTCAACCACTCATGGGTATCTGACCAAGGTAAAGCAGAGAGCAAAAAATGCAGGAATTGCGAATCGTACTCATCGTAGTAGGCGTGCTAGCCATAGCTGGCCTACTGATTCACGGATTATGGACCAATCGCCGAGAGCAAAGCGGCAAGTTTTCTGATAAGCCTTTGGGCAAACTTGAAACCGAATCTAACGACTCAGCACCTGCTGAAGAGCCAGTAGCTAAGCAAGAAATTGCGGATGACGACTTCGAGGTGGTGAAAAAGGTTTCTAAGAGCAGTAAACAAGAGCCAAGCTTTGGCGCAATGGACAATGACTATTCTGATCCGCTTCTGGACTCTGAGCCAGAGACGAGGCAGGAATTAGAACAAGAAGAGCCAATCAAGCCTAAACATACCAAGGCAGACGACCTTCCGACTATTACTATCAGCTCAGATGCGTACTCTAAGCATATGGATGATGATCTACCGTCTGTTAGCGCGACCGATGATTTCGATATCGAGCCAGAGATAGAAGTTGAGCCTGAGCCAGTAATGGCAACTGCGCCTGCAGTTGAGGAAGAGCCAGAAGAACCTCAACTAGAGGTATTGGTATTGCACGTTAAGGCCAACCATAATCAGCAGTTTGTGGGAACTCAGTTGTTTGACAGTATGGAGCAGAATGGTCTGCACTTTGGCGCCATGAGCATCTATCACCGTCATGCTGACCTGACTGGCAACGACAAGGTATTGTTTAGCGTTGCTAACATGATGAAGCCGGGTTCACTGGCTCATGATGATCCAGAGACCTTCGTAACCGACGGTATCTCCTTCTTTATGACACTGCCTTGCTACGGCGACGCAGAACAGAACTTTAAGATCATGCTACACACGGCGCAGATGATTGCCGATGACCTAGGTGGCAATGTTCTAGACGACAAATATGCGCTGATGACTCGCGACCGTATCGATGCCTTTAAGCGTCAGGTTCAGCAGTTTGAAGCCAAGAAACGAGCAAAGCAGGCAAGCCAAGCCCTGTAATCGTGCGCTAATTTATTGATTTATATTTAAAAAGGCACTGTAAGGTGCCTTTTGTTTTGAGTAACACTATGTCAAAGACCATTCAACAACAACACCAAGAGCTCTCGAAAGCTCTTCATTACCATGCGGTTCGTTATTACGTAGAGGACAGCCCAGAGATCCCAGATGCTGAATATGACCGTTTGATGCGTCAGCTTCTAGAGCTTGAAGAGCAAAATCCTGAGCTAGTGACTGTAGATTCTCCATCACAGCGTGTCGGTGGTGCTCCTCTTGATGGTTTTACTCAAGTGAGCCATGAAGTTGCCATGCTATCGCTAGACAATGCCTTCGATGATGACGAGCTACGTGCCTTCTATAAGCGTATGCAAGATCGCTTGAATCAGACCGAGTTGGGTGATTTTAGCTGTGAGCCTAAACTAGATGGTCTTGCGGTTAGTCTCATGTATGAAAATGGTGTCCTAGTACAGGCAGCTACGCGCGGTGATGGCACAACAGGCGAGAACATTACCCAGAACGTTCGCACTATCGCCGCTATTCCACTTAAGCTTCAGGGTGAAGGCTACCCAAGCCGTCTCGAGGTGCGTGGTGAAGTATTCATGCCTAAAGCGGGCTTTGACAAGCTAAACCAGCAAGCACTAGCCAAAGGCGACAAGGTATTTGCTAACCCGCGTAATGCCGCCGCAGGCAGTTTGCGCCAGCTAGACTCGCGCATCACAGCCACTAGACCATTGAGCTTCTATGCGTACAGCACAGGCGTGGTTGAAGGTGGTGAGCTTGCGGGCAGTCACTATGAGCGCTTCCTAGAGCTTAAACGTTGGGGTTTACCTATGTGCCCTGAGGTGAAACGCGTAAGCACCTTGAATGAGGTGATTGATTATTACCAAGCCATCATGAATGGTCGTGATGATCTTGCCTATGAGATCGATGGGGTAGTGATCAAGCTTGATGATATCGAAAAGCAGCAGCAGCTTGGTTTTGTAGCCCGAGCACCGCGTTGGCTATTGCCTACAAATTTCCTGCTCAAGAAGAGCTGACTCTACTGAACGATGTTGAGTTCCAGGTAGGTCGTACTGGCGCTATTACTCCAGTAGCTAAGCTAGAGCCTGTGTTTGTGGGTGGGGTTACCGTGAGTAATGCTACCTTGCACAATGCGGATGAGATTGAACGCCTTGGCGTAATGATCGGCGATACTGTGATTATCCGCCGCGCAGGTGATGTAATCCCTCAGGTGACCGGTGTGGTTATGGATCGCCGCCCAGAGTCTGCCAAACAGGTGGTGTATCCGACCCAGTGCCCTGTGTGTGGCTCAGACGTAGAGCGCGTTGAGGGTGAGGCGGTATCTCGCTGTAGTGGTGGTCTAGTGTGTTCGGCGCAGCGTAAGCAAGCCCTTAAGCACTTTGTTTCTCGTAAAGCGATGGACGTAGATGGCCTTGGTGACAAGGTGGTAGAACAGCTAGTTGATAAAGAGATGGTGGAAACACCAGCAGATCTCTTTAAGCTAAGTGCAGGTCGTATTACTGTTCTTGACCGCATGGGTCCAAAATCAGCACAGAACGTGGTGGACGCGCTGGATAAATCTAAGCAAACCACACTGCCACGCTTCTTGTTTGCCCTTGGTATTCGTGAGGTCGGTGAAGCGACGGCGGCAAACCTAGCGCAACACTTTAAAACACTAGAGGCTATCGAGAAAGCTGAGACAGAGCAGCTCATCGAGGTGGATGATGTGGGCACTGTGGTAGCTGAACATGTACACGCCTTCTTTGCCCAGCAGCGCAACCAAGATGTAATTCGTGAGCTGGTGGATCTTGGTATCAACTGGCCAGAGATTGAAGAAGTAGCGAGTCCAGACGAACTGCCTCTTGCGGGCATGACAGTGGTGCTAACCGGCACTTTGTCTCAGCTTAACCGCAGTGACGCCAAGGCTGCCCTGCAGAAAATGGGCGCTAAGGTAACCGGTAGTGTATCGAAGAAGACAGATATCCTGTTCGCCGGTGCAAATGCTGGCTCTAAGTTAGCTAAAGCAACAGACCTAGGTGTCGAGGTGCAAACGGAAGAGCAACTGCTGGAACTGGCTCAGAAACACAACGCATTGACCTAACGCTGTGTTTTGAGTTAAAACGCTTGGTGTTGTCATCAAGCGTTTTTTTATGCCTGAAATCTAGGTGGGACTCACCTTATGGCCCAGCCTAGTGCTTAACGGATAAATGTCTGAAAATAAGACTATTTTTAGGTTTTTAGTTAGCCGTAAACCTCCATATCCCTTATCCATCAAGGTATGCGATAGGGTTCTCACATCTCCAGTTACAAGCCAACTCCTATCGACTCAACCTCAATGAGGATCATTGAGGTTAAATGATTTCCACTCGCAGCTTCTACAGCCTAGTTTCTAATCAAATTAGAAACTGCAAAAAAATCGTTAACCATAGAAGGAAACTTGTAATGCGATTTATTCAAAAGAAGTTAGCGTTTCAAATAGGCTTAGTCTGTGCGTCACTTAGCGGTGCGTATGTGGCTCCGGTATCGGCTCACGTATATGGAATATCCGCAGGACTACGCCAACAGTTGTTTTAAAGGCAGCACCACGGATTCCGAGCTGTGTAATGACACAGTATCCAATCAAAAAAATGAGATAAACAACACCCCAGGCGGTGACCATAAAGCGGTTATTGCTGATGGACAGCTCTGCTCGGCTTCAAAGGGTGGCGTGTATTCGGTTCTCGATGTACCGAGTGCAAATCGTTATGCCACGGAGCTTGAGTTGGACGCAAACGGCGAGTTTGAGATCGTCTATACCCATACCGCTCCGCATCGAACCTGGTATTGGGATATCTTCGTGACCCGTGATGGCTTTGACCCAGATACCGAGGTATTGACCTGGGATGACCTTGAGCGTTTGACGGTCATTGACGGCTATGGAGAAGAGCCAAATGCTACTGAAACCTTTAAGGTGAAGTGGCCAGAGGGTAAAACCGGAAAACACGTTATCTATCAGGTGTGGCAACGTCCTGATGTAAGCCATACCCATCACGAGGTGCTAGGCGCTCCGCCTGAGAATGTCTGGGATAGCCCTGAGGCATTCTACAGCTGCGCCAATGTCATCGTGGGTGACCATAACCCTGCCCCTGAACCAGATAAATCACCTTGGGTGAAGAGTGAAGCCTTCGCTACCGAAAGCTTTGAGGTTGCCGCAGGTGATCGTGTGAAAGCTCGCCTGATGCACAGCAACTCAGAAGAGTTCGAGGTATTCCAAGATATTACCTCTAGCAATGAAAACGATGATATCTGGAAGCTGGATTTAGCTAGGGCTATCAATGATAACCCGACTATCTCAGAATACGTTCAGGTTGGCGTATTAAACGATGATGGTGAGGTTGAGCTGAGTGACGACCCAGCGAAAAACTATATCCACTATGTGAGCAAGGAATGGTCGCATCTAGTTGAGAAGCTTGAACAAGATGGCAATGACACCTCTATAGCCTGGGTCAATGGCGAATCTCAATATGAGTTAGCAGAGGGTGAAGCCTATCTATTCCTGTCGAAGTAGCGGTTGAGAACGGTGAGCAAGATATTTACGACTTCACCGTGATCATGAAAGCCGTGGGTGAAACTGAGCCTGAGCAGGTTGTATCGGGCACCACAGATGCACTAGTAAGCTTGCAGGTGAGTGAGTTAGGCGAGTATACGGTGCGTGTTACCGGTCGAGTTGACGGTGCTCTAGAGCAGGCAAACTATGAGTTCTCCGTTATAACTGAACAAGGAGATATCGAATATGACTATCTATATCCGGAAGGCTTTGGAAACTATGTCGCTGGGGATGTGGTGAAATTTGAAGGTGAGGGCATCTATGAATGTTATGGCCCTTGGGCTGCCCATTGTAATGATGAAGCCTTCTTGCCGGGTGTTGCTAGCGATCCAAACTGGGTCGAGCAGCAGTGGAGAAAGCTGGACTAAATGATGATAGCCACCTGTGCTCAGGTGGCTTTATCTCTCTTGATTTTAACCATGAAAGTGAACATCGCCATACTTCTGCTCATCATCAATGGCGTGTGTTGGGGCAGTGAGCTAAGCGCCACACAGCAGCTGGGACGCTATCTATTCTTTGATACCTCACTGTCATTGCATAGCAATCGAAGTTGCGCCTTATGTCATTCTCCGACTCACGGCTGGAGTAATACCTTTAACAAAACCATAGATATTTATGGTAAGCCAAGCACTTTGAATACCCCATCTCTGCTCAATGTCATTCATAGGCGTCAGTTTTCACAGACCAATCCAAGGGCTACTGAGCTAGAGCAAGCCATCTTAAACCCTCTGTTCTCTGTTGATCCCCTAGAGATGGGTATGACTGTAGAGCTTTTGGTAGCTCGGCTAAGTCGTAAGCCCTTATATCTAGCAATGTTTGAGACAGGGTTTGGGGACTCTGAGGTAACAATTGAGCGCGTTGCTACCGCACTCGAGGACTACTTAAGCCTTGTTCAAAGCCAAGATACTCGTGTTCATCGCTATCAGCAGGGTCAACACAAGGCTCTTAGTGCACAAGAGTTGTTAGGGTGGCAACTCTTCTCTGGTGACACGCTAAACTGCTCCAAGTGCCATGGTGGTGTCTTGTTCGATACCCCCAGCGACGAGCAAGAGCCTTTTCGGAACACGGGATTGTATGGCGCGCTGGATGCCGAAGGGTTTCCAAGTTACCCCATGGGTCAACTTGGTCTAGAGGGGCATTCGGGAAAGAAAAAAGACAATGGCAAGTTTCGTATCCCCTCCTTGATCAACGTAGCGCACACCTCTCCTTGGGGACACGATGGTAGCATTCAATCCTTGGAATCGTTACTGGACCTTTATGCCAGGGGAGGGCGCAAGCTTACCTATGGAACAAATCAAGGAGATGGTCGAGCACACCCTGCAAAGAGCGAATGGGTAAGCGGGTTTCAAATAACTAGACGGGAGCGAGAAGCACTGCTTGGTTTCTTGAATGCACTGTCCATTGACAGGGACTGGACGAGATACCCGTTTAACTCTCCGTTCTGTGAGCAAGCTGACTCATCGCTATGTGATAGATAGGATTTAATTAGAAATGAAGTTATCAAAAATAATGATTGGTCTGTTGTTGGCGTCACCGAGTCTGGTGTTAGCAGACGATAGTGCCAGAAATGAGTTTTTTGCTCGGCAATACCAGCAGCTTTGTGAGCTGATAGCTAAGCCTTGGAAAGTAGCAAATACAGCCGATGAGGCGGCTCAAATGAGCCTAAGCGTGACTGAACCCATTTCCATCGCTACGACCTTGAACAAAGCCGGTGAGGCTTATCTAGATCTTTCTATCGAGAACTGGGATGAGAAGCTAATTGTTTTTCATAGTAAGGGGCTTGATATGGATATTGCGGGTGCTGATGTTTTAGGGGCAGATATTGATAACCAGCAATGTGACAGTTCAAAGATGACGATTACCCACATCAATACTCATGAGTGGGGTAGCTACACCTTGGTGTTGAAAGGTCAGCCAAGCCAAGAAGTGACGTTAAAGATAACTAGGGAGGCCTTGGATTAGTGAAGGTTATTTATTGGAGTAGAATGGTGAGAAAAAACGCTGAGTATTTAATCAGCGTTTTACGTTTTGTTATTGCTTTGGCCTGATGTGTAGCACTATGCCATCGACCTTGTACACCTCAATGCGTGTGCCTGCGCTGATCTCAGTATCAGAGCGAGCCGACCATGAAGTGTCACCCAACTCAATGCGACCACGACCCTCAGCAAAATCGTTGTCTAGAACCGTGGTTTCACCAACCAACTGCTTGGATCTTTGGTTGAGTGTCGAATCTTGATGTGCCTTATTGTCGCGCTTCGACTGATAGCGCCACCATAGCCAAGTCGTTACTAAGCTAAAGCTGGCAAAGCTCATCCACTGCATCTGCCAACCCAGAGGTAAGAAAGACAGCAGTATGCCTACGAGAATAGCGGACAGACCTAGCCAAAGGAAATACCCAGCAGTTCCGAGCAACTCTACACAAAGTAGCACGAGCCCGAATGCGAGCCAGTGCCAGTGATTAATCTGTGAAAGAAGTTCGATCACGATTGAGCCTTATCTGATTTAAACATCTCAGCGATGCCAGCAACAGAACCCATTAAACCTGAAGCCTCAAGTGGCAGCATAACGATCTTACCATTCTCAGCCTGACCTATGCTCTTAAGGGCATCAGTATAGCCTTGGGCGATGAAGTAGTTCACAGCCTGCATATCACCCTGAGCGATAGCATCAGATACCATTTTTGTTGCTTTAGCTTCTGCTTCCGCAGCGCGTTCACGGGCCTCAGCTTGTAGGATAGCCGCTTGTTTCTCACCTTCGGCTTTAAGGATTTCAGATTGCTTGTGACCTTCAGCGCGAAGGATTTCTGCCTGACGCACACCTTCTGCCTCTAGAACTTCGGCACGCTTGTTACGCTCTGCCTTCATCTGCGCATTCATGGCCGCAGTTAGATCCGCTGGTGGTTGAACGTCTTTAATTTCGATACGAGTCACCTTTACCCCCCAAGGGTTGGTGGCTTCATCCACGATAGACAGCAAGCGCGTATTGATAAGGTCACGCTGACTTAGCATGTGGTCAAGTTCCATTGAGCCAAGCACAGTACGGATATTGGTTAGGGTTAGGTTGCGAATCGCATGTTCCAGTTCGGTAACCTCATATGCTGCTTGCGCTGCATCGATAACCTGCACAAAGCACACTGCATCGATAGTAACGTTGGCGTTGTCTTTTGAGATGACCTCTTGTGCTGGGATATCTAGCACGCGCTCCATCATATTGATTTTATTACCTATGGTATCCATGAACGGAACGATTAGGTTTAGGCCAGGCTGAAGCGTCTTGGTATAGCGCCCGAAGCGTTCCACAGTCCAGTTGCTACCTTGAGGTACGGTCTTGACCGCTGACATGATGAATACCACTGCCAGTACAATAAACACCGCAATCGTGATTAGAGTTGAATCCATGAGAGTTCCCTTAATTGGAATTAAGCATCCACTATACCTTCAACCTAAGGTCAAAAATATGTCTCAGTTATTAATTTGTAATAATAATCAATCTGTTATGCAAATGACTTGATACAAAAAAGAGGCGCTAAACGCCCCTTTTCATTCTAGCTGTGCCCCAATTAACAGGGGAATACGTCATTTAGTATAGGATTGAGTATAGCTGACGGCGATATTGCTTGGCGGTGCTGTTCTCTTGGCCAAGGGCGGTCAGTACATCCATAAAGGTTTTACGCATCTCGCCGTCCAGTGCATTTAGGTCTTTAGAGATAAACGACCAGATAAGAGCCAAAGACTCTTCACTGCGGTTAACTTGATGGTACTGCAGGGCCAGGTCGTTTGCGATCTGAGCGTTAGTTTCATCTTGAGCCAGCTGCTGCTCTAGGGCTTGGATCTCAGGGCTGTTTGCCGCTTGTGCATGAAGCTCTAGCTTAGCAATTAGACCTTTATAGTAGTTGTCTTGATACTCCAGAGGGATCTTCTGCAACAAAACCTCGGCTTCAGAAAACTGCTGACCTTCAAGTAGGCAGTCTGCTATCGCGAGCTTTACCTCACCCTGAGCTTGGAGCTCTTCAGGTAGGGTTTTGAAGATAGCTAATGCTTGCGCGTGCTCCCCTTCAGACATCAGGCCTAGCGCTTGCTTTAGGTTAAGCTCATCTTGACTCGGAAGGTGCTTTTTCAGCATCTCTTCAATTGCCTGAACTGGCTGAGGACCACCTAAACCATCCACGGCTTGACCCTGATCGAACAGAGCGATAGTCGGTAGGGCTTGGATACCAAATTGCGCTGCGATGTTTTGCTCTACTTCGCAGTTCAGTGTTGCTAGGGTAAAGGCGCCGGCATATTGCTGCGTAAGGTGTTGCAGTTGTGGGAGGAGTTCGGCGCTCTCTTGACTCATTGGAGCCCAAAAGTAGGTCAGTACTGGTGTTTCCATTGAACCTTGAAGGATCTGTTGGAAGTTCTCTTGGTTCATTTCGACGATAAGTTGTGCCTGCATTATGAGTCTCTGCTGTGAATTAAGATAACTGTATAATTTATTGGGCTAAATCCTGAAATTTCAAGCGTTCAGAAACGCAAAAACCCAGCTAATTCACAAATGTGACGCTGGGTTTCTGGTCTGGATACTTGAGTATGGTGGCTATAGCAAAACAATAACGAGAAGCACAACCCCCACGCTTAACCAGTTAAGCTTGTTTAAAGACATGTTGTCTCCGACACCGATAACAAAATAATCGTGGATGCGTACATAATGCACACGTTTTATTACACTTTTATGGCGTCAAGAAATAAACAGCAAATTTTTTTCAGTTTGTGGATCAGTTAAGGATCTGTTGCAAAGCAGGTTGCAAGCGTGAATAGGTAAATTTGAACCCCATCTCAGTCAGTCTGACTGGTTTTGCATTCACGCTATCGAATAGTAAGCAGCTCGACTCTCCCATCAGAAGCTTCATCATAGGCTGAGGCGTAAACAGGAAGTGAGGTCTAGACAAGGTTTTGGCTAGGGTCTGACTGAACTCTTTGTTGGGCACGGGATGAGGTGCGGTGAGATTGAATACGCCTTGCGCCTGTGGACTCTCAATCAAAAACTGGATGGCGCGAACCATATCTTGGATATGGATCCAAGGCATATATTGCTTACCTGAACCTAAAGGTCCTCCGAGCCCCAGTTTATAAGGCAGTAACATCTTGCCTAGAGCGCCGCCGTTTGATCCCAATACGATCCCTGTTCTGAGCAAGCAGACACGAGTTTGATCATTTTGTGCTTGCATGGCGATCTCTTCCCACTGCGCGCACACCTTATGTGGAAAGCCTTGCTCGGGATACTCGCTACGTTCATCGACAGTGTTATGTTGCTGATCGCCATAGATACCCACGGCCGAGCCACTGATAAATACTTTAGGAGGTGTCTCACTCGCGTGCATTAAAGAGACCAGTTTCTCGGTGACGTCCCAGCGACTATCACAGATGCGCTTTTTTTGCAGGCTCGACCAACGTCGGTCAGCAATGGGCTCTCCTGCTAGATTAACTATGGCATCGAAGGCACTGAGGTCTTTCAATTCATCTAAGGATTCAATTAGGTCGTAGGTGTTGTTATTGAGGTGCTTGAACTGAGCCCGCGCTTTGTCAGCACTTCGGGTTAAGACGGTGACGTGACTAGGAATGAGCTGCTTAACCAGAGCCTTGCCAATAAAACCTGTACCACCTGTGATCAGTATCTGCATTGAATCCTCTTCAAAGACTAGAGTGAGATAAAGCGAATGCCTCAAGTATAGAAGCATCCTGCAAAGGGTTGATTTTACGCTTGGTTTACACCTTCAATTCGCGCCCGATGTCACACCGAGGAGTGTGAATATAAACCATAGTTAAAGTACGCACTTTTTGACCAATGAGATTGCTATGCAGGCCTTTATACGATCATTTATCGGCAGCATCCGAGACCTCGTCCCCATAATCCTTGTGGTGGCGTTCTTTCAGTTGGTCATTTTACAGCAGCCTCTTCCTAACTTTATCACTATTTTCAGTGGCTTATTTCTAGTTCTTCTGGGTCTAACCTTGTTTGTACTCGGTCTCAACATGGGGCTGTTCCCTATAGGCGAAAGTATGGCGCAGACCTTCGCCCGAAAAGGTAGCTTGTTTTGGTTGCTGCCGTTTGCCTTTGCTCTGGGTTTTGGCACCACCATAGCTGAGCCGGCCCTCACTGCCGTGGCTTGGGAGGCCGCAGAGGTGGCCGCCAAAGAAGGGCAGATAGCACCTAGTGAGGAGGGAATGGAGGCCTATGCTACAGGTCTTCGCATAACCATCGCTCTGTCGGTAGGGTGCGCCATCTTGCTAGGAGTAATTCGAATCATAAAAGGCTGGCCAATCCATATGATGATCATCGGTGGCTATTCGCTGGTGGTGGTGATGACCTTCTTTGCCCCAGCGAGCATTATTGGTATTGCCTATGACTCCGGTGGGGTGACTACCTCAACCATTACAGTGCCTTTGGTTACCGCCCTTGGGGTTGGGCTTGCTTCGGCAATCAAGGGGCGTAACCCTTTGCTGGATGGCTTTGGATTGATTGCCTTTGCCTCCTTGCTTCCTATGGTGTTTGTCATGGTTTACGGGATATGGCTGACATGATCGAGCTAATCCTAGATGCATTTCTATCTACCATTCGAGACGTGATTCCTATCGCGGTGATTCTGTTCGGCTTTCAGGTAGCAGTGCTTAGAAGACCGATCGCGAATCTCAAACAGGTTCTGATGGGGTTTGTATTAGTCATCATTGGCCTTTCATTTTTTCTGGTCGGGCTCGAGCTTGCGCTGTTCCCGCTAGGGGAGATGATGGCGGTGCAATTGACTATGCCGAGCTTTTTGCAGCAGGTGCGTATCACCGATTTTGGGAGCTTGATGTGGTTCGACTATTACTGGGTTTATCTGTTTGCCTTCTGTATTGGGTTTAGCACCACAGTGGCCGAGCCCGCTTTGATAGCGGTTGCGATGAAAGCTAATCAGGTTTCTGGGGGTAGCATCAAGGTCAATGGTCTTAGGTTCGCGGTGGCACTCGGGGTAGCCTTTGGCATCACCCTTGGTTGCTATCGAATCGTCGAGGGTGACCCTATTCACTACTACATCATTGCGGGCTATTTGGTGGTAATCATACAAACCTACTTTTCACCGCCAATGATAGTGCCCCTTGCTTATGATTCGGGTGGGGTAACCACCTCTACGGTAACCGTGCCACTAGTGACCGCTCTCGGGCTAGGACTTGCCTCGACGGTACCAGGACGGAGCCCTTTGATTGATGGTTTTGGGCTTATCGCCTTTGCCAGCCTGTTTCCCATGATAAGCGTGATGGGATATGCACAAATTACTAATTGGATAGCAAGGCGTCAGCCAAACAAGGAGGATTCCAATGCGTTTTAAATTGATATTGGCTTTTGTCGATGACAGTCGCACGGACGCGGTATTGGATGCGGCTCGAGAATCAGGGGCAACTGGTGCAACCGTCATCAATAACGCCAGAGGTGAGGGGCTGAACAAAAAGAAAACCTTTTTAGGTCTTAGCCTCGAGGTGCAAAAGGATGTGGTGCTGTTTGTAGTTGAGGAGCATTTGGCGCGAAAGATTTTGGAGAAGATAAGTCATGTCGCTGAGTTTGATGAACAGCCGGGGCAGGGCATCGCGGTTCAGCTAGATATTGAGGATGCGGTTGGGGTTGCCCATCAGGTGGCGAGTTTAACTAAGGTGGTTGAGAAAGAGCTATGAAGAGTCACAGCAGTCGAAAAGTAAGAAGCGTTATGTCGGATACCTACGCTATAGTGGATGGCCTGATGACGGTGGAAGAGGCGATAGGCATTGCTAGGGAGAATCAGGTAAAGGCGCTCATTGTGGATAAAAGGCATGATGAGGATGAGTATGGTCTAGTGCTGATGAACGATATTGCTAAGAAAGTTTTAGCGAAGAATCGAGCGCCGGCTCGCACTAATGTGTATGAGATCATGAGCAAGCCTGCGCTATGCGTATCTCCCGATATGAACGTAAAGTATTGTGCTAGATTGTTTGAGCGGTTTGGAGTGAGCCGTGCTCCTGTGGTGGAAGAGGGGCGTATCCTTGGCATGGTGAGTTACAACAATATAGTGATCAAGGGCATGGTGCTTGCGAGTGACCAGTAATTCTGGTCTCCCTTTTGTGCGCTTGCTAAAATCACCGCAATTCAAATCTTAGAGATGTCATTAATGAAGCTGTTTTTTGCCTCTGATCTCCATGGCTGTTTAGCCTCTACTGAAAAAGCCATCGCGGCCTTCAACCAGAGTGGTGCTGAGCACTTAATCCTGCTTGGGGATATTCTAAATCACGGCCCACGAAACCCTGTGCCTGAAGCCTATGCTCCCGCTAAGGTGGCCGAACTTCTAAATCAATATAAACGCCAGATCATCGCAGTGCGTGGTAATTGTGATAGTGAAGTGGATCAGATGCTTTTAGACTTTCCTGTACTCAGTGATTTCGCCCAGGTATTGCTAGAGGACGGCAAGCGCTTGTTCCTAACCCATGGTCACCTATATAACCAAGATAGACTGCCACCATTAAATGAGGGCGATGTGTTGGCACATGGTCACACTCATCTTCCAGTGGCCGAGAGCATGGGCGACTACATCCTGTTTAACCCAGGCTCAGTGACTCTACCTAAGGGCGGTAATGTAGCAAGCTTCGGTGTTTTAGAGGAGAGAGTACTCAAGGTGGTGAGCTTTGAGGGCGATGTGTTGGCAAGCACTCACATCTAAGCTCTTTCTAGGACGGTACAAAAAAACAAAAAAGGAGGCTGAGCCTCCTTTTTATGGGGTTGATACTAAGACTCGAGAGCCGTGTCCTAGGCTAGTCAGCAGTATGGAATTGTCATTAACAATGTCCACTCGGCGACTCTGCTGTGCATCGGTAATGAATACCTGTTTGATCATGCGTAGCTGGGTATCGGTAAAGTCTTGAGAGTCGGCGGTTGAAGAGTCTTTAAACTCTTTAGGTCGATAAGCAGATAGTTATCGCTTAGCTCCCAACGACCAGTTTCAGAAATGCTCATAGTTAGAGACACCTCTTTGTTCTCATTAAATAGCTGCATGCGCGACTCACGCAGGTAGTCGCCATTTGGCAGATATTTTACGTTTGACGTGATATGAACCTTGCTTAGCGGACCGATAGCATCGTCTGCTTGGTCAGACACAATGAAGGTATTCATATTGGTCTGCCACTCGCGAGAGGTTAGGATTTGCTCAATTTTTACATCACTTCCCCAGTACAACCAGCCACTAAAGATTGCAGAAAGGACAAGTATTACAGTTGCAGTCTTCTGATTCATTACTTACTTCCCTTCTTTGGCGCACAGATACGGCTTAGATCTTCTTGAGAAGCAACCAGACGAACCGTGCTGTTCTCAATAGTAAATTCTGGGCTGTGGATGTAGTTCAGGTACAGCTGGTGGTCTTGGCTAGCTGTAGCAATCACTTCCACTGGGTCTGAATCATCGGCATAAGCATCGATATAGTGGTTTACACACATCTCAATGCTCGGTAGCCAGCGAGCAAGATCAGGGTGACCTTCAGTGGTCTTTACTGGAATATCTTGCACTGTGGTAATTGCTCTAAACGCTGAAGGCGCAGAGTTAGGAATAAATATCGCAATCAGAGGCAGAACTAGAGCCAGACCCAATAGAACGCGAGTCGGGGTATCCCAAGTGGTCCAGAATGGTGGTTTTTTCACCGTAGGTTCTGATTTAGATTCTTTTAGCTGAGACTGAGAGCCACTAGAAACCGCCGCTAGAGCAGGCTCACCTACAGCGTCGTTTTGGGTCTCTTCTTGTACTGGAACTGGGGTGGTGCGCTCAACAGAACAGATCAACTGGTAACCGCGTTTTGGCACGGTTTTTACGAATTGTGGTGATTTTGTCGAATCCTTCAGCATCTTACGCAGGGTCGAAATCGCCTGTGTTAGACTTGAATCATCCACTTGGAAGCCTTGATCACGCCATACAAACTCATGCAACTGATCTCGAGTCACCACTTCATTTGGATGTTCACTAAGTAGGGTTAGGATACGACTTTCATTACTACCTAGACGAATAATGGCATCGTCTAAGGTTTGGTCGACCAGTGAGTTGTTGTTTGGATCAAAAATATACTTCTGCGCCAGTATGTATTTAATACCGATTTTACTCATTTAGTTCTTCTTTGATGTTCGTCTTTTCGACTTCCTTTCCCGCCACATTCATTCCCTATGAAATGTGTGTTTATTCGTGTTTTAGGACGAATAACCGGCATAGCATAATAAATTTTTATTTAAAAAACATTTTTTTTGTTGCGGTTGACCTTGAATTTACATTCTAAAGCCTTATTTCCTCTCTCATAGAGGATGCCTATTTCCAGCAATAGGTCCAAAAAGTACAACATGATATTGATTATATTGGAGTTAATATGAGCGAGACAGTGTCTGCTAACAAAGAAACTCGTGGCTTCCAATCTGAAGTGAAGCAACTTCTTCACTTGATGATCCATTCACTTTACTCGAATAAAGAGATCTTCCTGCGTGAGCTTATTTCAAACGCTTCAGACGCGTCTGATAAGCTTAGGTTCCAGGCTCTATCAAATCCAGATTTATACCAAGGTGACGCCGATTTAGGTGTAAAACTGTCATTTGATGAAAAAACCAATACTTTGACCATCTCAGATAATGGTATCGGCATGAGCGTGAAGATGTAATCGAGCATCTTGGTACTATCGCTAAATCTGGTACAGCTGAATTTTTCTCAAAACTTTCAGAGGATCAATCAAAAGATTCTCAATTGATTGGTCAGTTCGGTGTTGGCTTTTATTCTGCATTTATTGTTGCGGATTCAGTTACCGTTCGCACTCGCGCGGCTGGCACTGCTGCTGATCAAGCGGTTCAGTGGCACTCAGCAGGTGAAGGCGAGTACACCATAGAAGATATCGTTAAAGAGAGTCGCGGTACTGATATCACTCTGCATATGCGTGAAGAAGGTAAAGAGTTCCTATCTGAATGGCGCCTTCGTGATGTGATCAGCAAATACTCTGACCATATCGGTATCCCTGTTTCTATCCTAACTAAAGAGATGGATGAAGAAGGTAAAGAGACTGGCGAGAGCAAGTGGGAGCAAATCAACAAGGCTCAAGCACTTTGGACTCGCGCCAAATCTGATATCAGCGACGAAGAATATCAAGAGTTCTACAAGCACGTTTCTCATGACTTTGCTGATCCACTAGTGTGGAGTCACAACAAGGTTGAAGGTAAGAACGACTACACCAGTCTTCTATATATCCCAGCGAAAGCACCTTGGGATATGATGAACCGTGACCACAAGAGTGGCCTGAAGCTGTATGTTCAGCGCGTATTCATCATGGACGACGCTGAGCAGTTCATGCCGTCTTACCTGCGTTTCGTTAAAGGTTTGATTGATTCTAACGATTTGCCTCTAAACGTATCTCGCGAAATCCTGCAAGACAACAAGGTAACTCAGTCTCTTCGTAGCGCTTGTACTAAGCGTGTACTAACTATGCTTGAACGCATGGCAAACAAAGACGAAGAGAAGTATCAATCTTTCTGGAAAGAGTTCGGTCTGGTGTTAAAAGAAGGCCCAGCTGAGGACATGTCCAATAAAGAGAAGATTGCTAACCTGCTTCGCTTTGCATCAACTCATGTAGATAGTGCAGATCAAACCGTAGGTCTTGCTGGTTATGTTGAGCGCATGAAAGAAGGCCAAGATAAGATCTACTACCTAACTGCAGACAGCTATGCTGCGGCGAAAAACAGCCCACACCTAGAGCAATTTGCAGCTAAGGGCATCGAAGTTGTACTTATGTACGATCGCATCGATGAGTGGCTAATGAACTACCTAACTGAGTTCGATGGCAAGCAGTTCCAGTCGATCACTAAAGCGGGCCTAGACCTAAGCCAGTTTGAAGATGACGCGGAAAAAGAGAAGCAGAAAGAAACAGAAGAAGAGTTCAAATCTGTTGTTGAGCGCACTAAAGAGTACCTTGGCGATCGCGTGAAAGAGGTTCGTACTACCTTCAAGCTAGCGAACACGCCAGCGGTAGTAGTGACCGACGACTTCGAGATGGGCACTCAAATGGCGAAACTGCTTGAGGCTGCAGGTCAAGAAGCACCTCAAGTGAACTACATCTTCGAGATCAACCCAGAGCACGCTTTAGTGAAGCAGATGGCTGACACAGCGGATGAAATTGAGTTTGGTCGCTGGGTCGAGATGCTACTTGGTCAGGCGATGCTAGCGGAGCGTGGTTCTCTAGAAGATCCAAGCCAGTTCCTAGGTGCTATCAATCAGTTGCTTTCTAAATAACTGATCTCACTTTATACCCTTCTTACTTGAAGATGCTGGGTTGTTGGCTGGCACTCGCCAACGCCCTCACATAGTTTATCTATGCTCAGGCGCTTGCCTCGCTGGCCGCTACCAGCATCACCAATTACTTTGGGTATAAGTAATCGATTACGCAAAATTAAACAAAGAGCTCTGATTTGTGGTAACATTCAGGGCTCAATTTATAGGCAATACAACTGTATACCGAAATTCATCTAATTATCAGTCACTTAGGCTAAATTGGTGAGATTCGTTATACGGTCAAATCCAAAGAGGAAAAACAATGCGCATCATTCTTTTAGGTGCTCCAGGTGCAGGTAAAGGCACTCAAGCTCAGTTCATCATGGAAAAATACGGTATCCCTCAAATTTCTACTGGTGACATGCTTCGTGCTGCTATCAAAGCAGGCACTGAACTTGGCAAAAAAGCTAAAGAAGTAATTGATGCTGGTCAGTTGGTTTCAGATGACATCATCCTAGGTCTTATCAAAGAGCGTATCGCTGAAGAAGACTGTGTTAAAGGTTTCCTACTAGACGGTTTCCCACGTACTATTCCTCAGGCTGACGGCCTGAAAGAGATGGGCGTAGACGTAGACTATGTTATCGAGTTCGACGTAGCTGACGATGTAATCGTTGAGCGTATGGCAGGCCGCCGTGCTCACCTAGCATCTGGTCGTACTTACCACGTTGTTTACAACCCACCTAAGGTTGAAGGTAAAGACGACGTAACGGGCGAAGACCTAGTTGTTCGTGACGACGACAAAGAAGAGACAGTACGTGCTCGTCTAGGCGTATACCACAACCAAACTGCTCCACTTATCGAGTACTACGGTAAAGAAGCAGAAGCGGGTAACACTAAGTACCTTAAATTCGATGGTACTAAGCAAGTTGCTGAAGTGAGCGCTGACATCGAAAAAGCGCTAGCATAAGCATTGCTAGAACTCTGAATAGCAGAGATACTAAGAGGCGACGTTGAGTCGCCCTTTTTTATTTCTCAAATTTATCATGGCACTTGCTTGGTCATGATCGAATCTTCGAGCCGTGAGCTATAAGAAATTAGCCATTAGAAGTAGAGACGCTGAATCTTCAATGCTAGTCACAGCGCGCTGATAATGGCCTGATTATTAAAACATAAATAACCTTTAGATCAGGATGTTATGGAAAACAAACCTCAAATTGGTGTGCTACTCGTCAACCTAGGCACGCCGGACGCTCCCACGCCGCAAGCGGTGAAAAAGTTTCTTTCTCAGTTTCTTCATGATCACAGAGTAGTGGATATGACCCGATGGCTCTGGTGCCCACTACTGCACGGCATTATTCTGCCAGTGCGCTCGCCCAAGGTAGCAAAGCTCTATCAACAGGTGTGGATGGATGAAGGTTCTCCGCTTATGGTTTACTCCCAGCGACAGGCAGCCAAACTCGGTAAAGCTCTTAATGTGCCGGTAGAACTTGGTATGACCTATGGCAATCCAAGCCTGCAAACCGGGGTGGAAAAGCTTATCCAAGCTGGGGTTGAGAAAGTGGTGGTGCTTCCTCTTTATCCGCAATATTCAGCGACCACCACAGCGGCTGTGGTGGATGGCCTAGCTAAGGCGCTTAATAAGATGCGCGTGATTCCGGCCTACAGCATTGTTCGTGATTACTTTGATCATCCGCTTTATATCAAGGCGCTGGCTGAATCGGTGAAAAAATCTTGGCAAGAAAAGGGTCAAGGTGATTATCTGCTTTGCTCGTTCCACGGCATTCCAAAACGCTATGCTGACAATGGTGATATCTATGCTAAGCATTGTGAAGCTACTACTACCGCGCTTGCTAAAGAGTTGGGTTTAGATGAAAGCCAAATAGGGATGTCTTATCAATCACGCTTTGGTCGTGAGGAATGGCTGCAGCCTTATACCGATAAAACCCTGCATAAGCTTGCTAAAGAGGGGACTAAAAAGCTGGATATCATTACCCCTGCGTTCTCAGCTGATTGTTTAGAGACCCTTGAAGAGATCTCAGGCGAGTGTCGAGATGAGTTTATTGAGGCGGGTGGTGAGGTGTTTAACTTTATCCCCTGCCTTAATGATGATGACCTGCATATCGAAATGATGGTTCAGCTGGTGGAAAATGGTGCCTAGCTAAACGAGTTTAGCGGACTAAATGAGCACTCAAGAGCGAGGGTACGGCATACAGTTTTAATGTTTGATAAAATGTATGGGTAAAAAAAAGAAAAACTCAGGCTAGGTTATGAAACAGTGGTATTTACTTTATTGTCGTCGCGGTGAACAGCAGCGAGCTCGGATGCATTTGGAGAATCAGGGTGTTGAGGTCTATTATCCCCAATTTAAACTTGAAAAATTGGTGCGAGGTAAGAAGACACAAAAGCTAGAGCCACTGTTTCCGAGCTATATGTTTGTGCGTTTTGATTATGAAGTAGGGCCGAGTTTTACCACCATTCGCTCAACTCGAGGCGTTGCTGATTTTGTTCGAACCGGTGCTTATCCTAAAGAGCTTCAGGGCGATCTCGTGTATACCTTAAAAGAGATCGAGAGGAGTCAGTTAGAGCCTGTTTCCGAGGTAAACCTGCCTGAGAAAGGGGATAAGGTGACCATCAAGTCAGGGCAGTTCGCAGGTATCGATGCTATCTATCAAGAGGCTGATGGCGAGAAGCGCTCAATTCTTTTGGTAACCTTGATCAATAAGCCGGTTGAGATTCAAGTGAACAACCAAGATATCGAACACGGTTAACCAAACAAGCAAGAACAACAAAGGGATGCATATGCATCCCTTTGTTGTTTTAGTAAGCGTCGTTATGAACCGCTTTAACTGCTCGACCTGATGGGTCAGCGTTGTTCTTAAATGACTCATCCCATTCGATAGCTTTTGCTGAAGAACAAGCTACTGATGGGCCACCCGGTACACACTCTGCTGCCGATGGCAGTGGGAACAACTCTTCAAAGATCTCACGATATACGTAGCCTTCTTTGGTGGTTGGTGTGTTGTATGGGAAACGGTACTGCGCGGTTTCCATCTGCTGATCAGTTACCTTAGCTTCCGCAACCTCACGTAGGGTATCGATCCAGCCATAGCCTACGCCATCAGAGAATTGCTCTTTTTGTCGCCATGCGATTGCATCTGGAAGATAGTGTTCGAAGCACTCACGCAGGATGTGTTTTTCCATCTTGCCGTTGCCACACATCTTGTCTTGTGGGTTTAGACGCATAGCAACATCGATGAACTCTTTATCTAAGAAAGGTACACGACCTTCAACGCCCCAAGCGGCTAGAGATTTGTTAGCACGAGCACAGTCAAACATGTTTAGCGCCAGTAGTTTACGTACTGTTTCTTCGTGGAATTCTTGTGCGTTTGGCGCTTTGTGGAAGTATAGGTAGCCACCGAAGATCTCATCAGCCCCTCGCCAGACAGCACCATCTTGATACCCATAGCCTTAATCTTACGACCCATTAGGAACATAGGCGTGGAAGCGCGGATGGTCGTCACGTCATAGGTTTCGATGTGGTAAATAACGTCACGGATAGCATCTAGGCCTTCTTGAATGGTGTAGGTCATCTCGTGGTGAACCGTACCTATCTGGTCAGCAACCTCGCGAGCAGCTTTAAGATCAGGTGCGCCTTCAAGGCCGATAGCGAATGAGTGTAGCTGTGGCCACCAAGCCTCTGACTTATCATCGTCTTCAACACGCATCGCTGCGAAGCGTTTTGCTACCGCTGAGGTGATAGAAGAGTCTAGGCCACCAGATAGCAATACACCGTAAGGCACATCTGTCATTAGCTGACGCTTAACTGCTGCCTCAAGAGCCTCCGTTAGTTCTTCTTTGCTGGTGCTGTTGCCTTGTACCGCCGCATATTCGTTCCAGTCACGAATATAATAGCGAGTCGGTGCCATAGCGCCTTTTTCTAGATAACAGCCAGGAGGGAACTCTGAGACGGTTTTACATACTGGTACTAGCGCCTTCATCTCAGAAGCAACGTAGATGTTTCCGTGCTCGTCCAGACCTTGGTATAGAGGGATGATACCGATATGGTCACGGCCTACTAGATAGGTGTCTTTCTCTTCGTCATAAAGAACAAAAGCGAAGATACCGTTTAGCTCCTCGAGAAGGTCTGCACCCATGTCTTGGTATAGGGCTAGGATAACCTCACAGTCTGAATCCGTTTGGAATTCATACTTGCCTTCGTAGCGGGCACGCAGTTCTTTATGGTTATAGATTTCACCATTAACGGCAAGGATAAGCTTCTTGTCTGGGCTATACAGAGGTTGCGCACCACTATTCAGGCCAACAATCGCTAGACGCTCGTGCGCCAAGATCGCTTTTTCTGAAGAGTAGATACCTGACCAGTCAGGGCCACGGTGGCGCAGTTTCTTAGACATCTCAAGAGCCACTGGACGTAGTTTGGCAGCGTCGCTCTTGATATCAAGAATCCCAAATATTGAGCACATAGTATTTCCTTAAACCGTTAACATCGTTTAAAACCAATTTGCCATCTTATTAAAAAAAACAACCCGCTTTATTAAAATAATTAGTATTGGAAAGCTTTAGGTAGAAAATATTTAAATAAAAACTATCTTTGGTTGGATTCTATCTAAGTGATGATGGTTTTGTGCTCTAAGTGGATGATTTGGTAGTTGTTACGTCCCTGTTTCTTCACAGCATACAAGGCGTCATCGGCACTGTTTATCAGGGTGCTTGAGGAGAAATCTGCGTTTTGAGTGATGGCTGCACCTATGCTAACGGTCAATGCTCTGCCATTTGGATGGGGTAGGTTAGCAAGCTTAAGTGCTTCTCGAAGTTTTTCGACTAGAACCTCAACCCCTTTGGCATCGGTGTTTGGCAGGATAATCGCAAACTCTTCACCACCATAGCGACATACAGAATCGGTTGAACGCCTAAAAATACGTTTTAGCTCTACCGCGACCCTCTGTAGAAAGTCGTCACCGACGGTGTGCCCGAGGGTATCGTTGACCTGTTTAAAGTGGTCAATATCCACTAACACTAGGGTTAGCGGGGCGGAGTTTCTAGCAAGCCTTTTGATCTCTTTTTCTAATTCCACATCAAAATAGCCGCGGTTATACACACCTGTCAGGCCATCGGTGATGGCTAGCGCCTGTAGTTTCTTTTTTGCGCTTCTAGCTCTAGAAGCTGCAATGTAATCTGCTGGTGGGCTTTCCACTGCTCTTGATTGTGCTCGAAGCGACGTTTTCGAGTCACAAAGTGGTCCTGACCTAGATAGAGCAACCATATCAAGGTAAACGAGACCGAAGCGAAAAGGTGGGGGGTTAAAACGCGATCGCCGTCTAATAGCATAATCACTAAGATGCCGGTAATGACGCTTACCCCATATAGGGAGCCGACGGCCCACATTGGCAGTATCATCACCTTTACCAATAGGCTAAGCAAAATGATTGAGATGGGCGCTAGGGTATGAGACTGAGTCAGCATGATGGCATGGAGTCCAGCTACTAGGATGGAGACGCCCATCAAAATTGCCAGATTGAGTTTAGTATTTACAACCTGGGTTTTAGCTATGTGCCAAAGCCCCATTAGCGCAGGTGGTGCGATGGCAATGAGGAAGAAGCGAAACCAATAAATTTCTTCGGTCGAGTCCAGCAAGAAGGTGGTTCTCGATAGATAGGGAATAAAGAAGCCTAGGAATAACAAGACGGCTGCGACTATTGGTAACCAAAGTCGCATTTGTTTACGGTTTTGAATGTTCGCGAAATGAGAAAAGTTATTGGTTTGCATGCACTTTTTGAAGACGACTAGGACTGCATAAGCTTAGTACAAACCAACTAGGATGATGGAATTGCGGTTATTCCATAAGCAAAAAGCAGTCTCTCGACTGCTTTTTAACTACGCGCTGTTTTTGGTGAATTCAGGCTTAAGGGTGTCACATACATGGGTTGCAAAACCGCTGCCTGCTTCTCGATAAATATTAAAGGCCGCATCTGCACCAAGCTCTAAGAATTGATCAACCTGATCTGGATATTCAGCAATAGCCGCTACCTTGCCTTTGTAGCCATGGATCTTCAGCTGCTCAAAGGCGTAGTGGTTACCCTGATTATTCGGAATCGCCAAAAGTACCAATTCGATTTGTTGTATGTTCTGCACCCGTTCCCAGAAATCTGAGTCGGTCACATCCCCTTGGATAGTATTACGCTCATATTTTTGGTGATGCCCAGCGGTATCGTCACGGATTTCTACACCAACACAGATATCACCATGGCGACGAACCAGTTCATCATAAGCACCGGTGCCGATACGACCCATACCTAAAATCATTACCTGAGAGTCACCTAGGTGGATAAATTGGTCGCGAATGTTGATCTTAGTGTCACTGTGCTCTTTTAACCACTGAGCGCTACGTCTGTAGATACCGTTACTGAAGCGGTTAATAGGGGCGGATACTACAAAGGAGATAGATACAGCAAGGGCGATAGCGACCATGATATCACCGGTGATCCAACCCTCTTTGTATGCGAGACCACCCACAATCAGGCCAAACTCACTGTAGTTAAACAGAGTCAATGAGGTGAGCAGTGAGGTACGGTTCCTAAACTTAAAGCGGTCGATAATGAGGTAGTAGAATAGAGCCTTAACAGGTAGCAAGAACATAAACAGGATGGCCATTACAAGGCCCGTCACCGTCGGTTGCTCGGAAAGACCGATATTAAGGAAAAAGCATACTAGTAGTAGCTCTTTCATATTAAACAGTGACTTAGAAAGCTCTGAAGCTTTTTATGACCGGCGAGAAGCATTCCCAGCACCAGTGCGCCAAGGTCCGCCTTGACACCAACCAGTTCAAACAGACCAGCGCCTGTTACCAGCGCAAAGAAGATGCCACCCAGAACCAGCAACTCACCGTGGCCCAACTTATCTAGGAGCTTGAATAGAAGCGGTCTTGCCAGTGGCAGAGCAAACAGGAAGATGGCATACCACTCAGGTATCTTGCCAGTGGAGACAGTAAGGAAGATAACCGCGAAGATATCCTGCATAACTAGGATACCGATGGCTAGAGTACCATACACTGAGTTCATCTCACCTTTGTCTTGCAACGCCTTGATAGCAAATACGGTACTCGAGAAGGAGAGGGCAAAGCCTAGAATAACCAGTTGCGTCATGCCCATATCGGCGAAGGCACTGACACCAATAAACTGCAGAGCGAGTAGGGCTAGAGTGAAATAAGCGGTGGACGCAACATTGTGTATGGTGGCACCAGCCAGATTTCTTTCGAAAGCAGGACCTTGATGTCCAGTTTCAGGCCAATCGTAAACAGCAGTAGGGTAACACCTAGATCGGCAAGGTGTTGGATAGCTGTGTTACTTTCGAAGCCAAAGGCGTTTAGACCAAATCCAGCGAGCAGGAATCCGACTAGGGGTGGCAGATTGCACCGTTGAGCTATAAAGCCAGCGATAAACGCCACACATATCAGAACTATATCCATATTACCCTGCTAACTGTTACAAAATTCGCGCACATTCAACCACAGATTCTAGGCTGAAAGTAACTGTTATTGTGCGGAATCCATTAATTTTTGTAACAAGATCCCATTTAGCATGGCACGTTTCACGATAGCGAAGGCACCCATGGTTGGTTGCAGCTCTAGATCCGATGAAACTATAGGTAGATCTTTGTGGAAAGCGGTCAACGACTGACTCACCACATTGCGTTGGATAGCCGGGAAGAGGATCTCTTTGGCCTTAGTAATATGGCCTGCAATGACGATCTTCTCTGGGTTGAATAGGTTGATAACGATAGCGACTGCTTTACCTAGCTGATCACCCACGCGCACTATGCTTTGCGTGGCCAAGGCGTCGCCATTTAGAGCGTGTTCACAGATGGTATCTATATCTATGTTCGCCTCATCGGCAAGAGAAGAGCTATAGCCTTGTGCTAGGCGCGCTTTTACGCCTTTCACGATAGCCGGGTTAGAGGCGATGGTCTCAAGACAGCCGAAGTTGCCACACTGACACTGCTCACCAAGAGGGTCTACCTGAATATGGCCGATCTCACCCACGTTACGGTTGCTACCAAGGAAAACCTGACCGCCAGAGATGATGCCAGAGCCCGTACCACGGTGAACACTGATCATCACAGAATCATTGCAATCTCGGGTTGCGCCAAAATAGTGCTCTGCTAGTGCCATAGCGCGGATGTCGTTCCCCACGAAAGACTCTACCTTGAACTCTTCTCTTAGCATCTGGGCCAGAGGCAGGTCGTCTATCTTGGTATTCGGCATGTATTCCACTTCTCCTTGCACTGGGTTTACCAGTCCAGGAAGGATGACACCGATAGCAATAAGCTGTTGAATACGCGCTTCATTAGAGGCTTTAAACAGGGCAATTTTGTCGAACAGCTGTCCAACCAGCTCGCCTTGGTCGCGATACTGAATCGAAGACTCATCTTGCGCCAATACCGCACCGCTAAGGTCATGTAGCGAAAGTTGTAGATAGTCTCGACCGATACGTACCGCTATGGTGTGGAACTGAGTAACTTGTGTCTTTAGAGAGATAGCACGACGACCACCGGTGGAGGCTTGCTGAGCCACCTCCTGGATATAGCCAAACTCTAACAACTGGCGGGTGATCTTTGTGACACTTGCAGGTGCAAGGTGACTCAATTCAGCGATCTGAATTCGTGATATTGGGCCTTGTTGGTCAATCAAGCGATAGACAGCTGCGCTGTTCAGCTGTTTGACCAAGTCTACGTTACCAATCTGTCCACCAGTCATAGTTACCCTTTATTGCATTTCGCCGTTTACTACAGTGTTCAATACCTTGAAATTGCTATCAAAAATAGCAAGGTTGGCAATCATACCTGATTTTATGCGTCCAAGCTTGTGATCTATGCCAATAGCTTTCGCAGGATAGAGCTCGCCATACGCAGGGTTTCGTCCAAAGAGATACCCACGTGCTTCACGCAGTTCTCTACCGCTTCAATCATAGTCAGAGCTGAGCCACCTAGTGTGCCGTCTGCGCCAACGCATTTGCCATCTTTTACATACACAGTTTTGCCAACAAAGTTGAACTCTGTCATCTCAGCGCCTGCTGGAGCGGTAGCATCGGTAACCAGTACCAGTTTCTCGCCCTTAACACGCTGCGCGATGCGAATGTTTGCATAATCAACGTGGAAACCATCGGCGATGATACCAGCATATACCTCTGGGGTGTCGTAGATAGCGCCCACAACACCAGGCTCACGACCTGTCATAGGAGTCATGGCATTAAATAGGTGAGTGGCAAAGGTGATGCCATTGGCAAAGCCTTCACGCGCTTCTTGATAAGTGGCGTTTGTGTGACCGATCGATACCACAATGCCCGCATCAGCCAGCTTTTTAACGTGCTCTGGGTTGTTTTGCTCTGGTGCTAGGGTTACCTTCGCCACCACATCTGCGTTGTCGCAGATAAAGTCCACCATCTCATCATCAGATTGACGGATGTAAGACTCGGTATGAATACCTTGCGAGCTAGGTTTAGGTAAGGCCCCTCAAGGTGCAGACCTAGAGATTGATTCGCATACTGCGCCTCGAACTCACGTTGAGCGGTAATAGCCGCACGCATATCTTCATCAGAAGAGGTGATAAGGTTGGCAGATAACTTGTGCAGCCTGACTTTTGGTTAGCCGCTTGCATGGTTTGCAGGGTGTCAGCGTTGATCTCATCGTTGAACATCACACCACCACAGCCATTTAGCTGAAGGTCGATAAAGCCTGGTGATACATTTGCGCCTTCAAGGTCGATAGTCTTGATTGAAGAATCGAGTTCAGCCTGAGGGCATACCTTTACTATGGTGTCGCCATCGATGATGACCGCGTGCTGGTACAGGGTATCGCTGCCTGTAAACAGAGTGCAGTTGGTTAACGCATACATAGAGTATTACTCCTGAATTTATGTTGGTAACCCGCAGCATGAGAGCGAGTCACAGAATCTGTTTGCCTTGTCCAGT
This sequence comes from Vibrio ishigakensis, assembly GCA_000830475.1. GTDB lineage: Bacteria > Pseudomonadota > Gammaproteobacteria > Enterobacterales > Vibrionaceae > Vibrio > Vibrio ishigakensis_A. The sequence continues at coordinate 304,583 of BBSC01000001.1, forward strand.
TTGTAGGGCACGTGAAATCAAGTGGTGCCACTTATTTTATTGCTGTACAAGCACGTCCTATAAGACGTGGGTATATTTGGCATATAGGCAAGTATACTCAAATTCGCAGTTAATTTTAATAGTGAAATAAGTTTTATGATCGAGCTAACAAAAACCGGGCTATTCGCATCCTTCATATGATAGACATCACGTTTTATGGGGTTTTAATTTGCGATGCAAATTTACCTGCTTATGATGAAAGGGACTAAATTGGTGGGCTAAAAAAAGTTTTCATCTTCCTTGTCACTAAGCTTTATGTAAGCGACAGGGTAGAGATAGAGCTGAATTAAATAATTTCCTCTAAAGGAGCGTAAGGTGAATATTCTCGGATACTTTCAAAAGGTAGGTAAGGCACTTATGGTGCCAGTGGCGACACTTCCTGCTGCAGCAATTTTAATGGGTATTGGTTACTGGATTGACCCGACGGTTGGGGTGGTAACAGCGCTCTAGCTGGCTTTCTAATCAAAGCTGGCGCGGCGATCATCGACAACATGTCTTGGCTATTTGCGGTAGGTGTTGCCTACGGTATGTCTAAAGACAAAGACGGTGCGGCAGCACTAGCAGCACTAGTAATGATGTATGTAGTAACTACGCTACTTTCTCCAGGTGCCGTTTCTCAGATTCAAGGCATTCCTGCTGATGCTGTTCCAGCAGCATTTGGTAAGATCCAAAACCAGTTCGTTGGTATCCTAGTGGGTATTATTTCTGCTGAGATCTACAACCGCTTCTCTCACGTTGAACTGCACAAAGCATTGGCGTTCTTCTCTGGTAAGCGTTTGGTTCCTATCCTAACCTCTGTTGCAGGTATCGTAGTATCTTTTGTACTTATGTACGTATGGCCTGAATCTACGACGGTCTAGTACACTTCGGTGAGTCTATCCAAGGTATGGTTCTGCAGGTGCTGGTATCTATGCATTCTTCAACCGTCTACTTATCCCTGTAGGTCTTCACCACGCACTTAACTCAGTGTTCTGGTTCGACGTTGCTGGTATTAACGACATCCCTAACTTCCTAGGTGGTGCTAAGTCTATCGCTGAAGGTACAGCTACAGTGGGTATCACTGGTATGTATCAAGCAGGCTTCTTCCCAATCATGATGTTCGGTCTACCTGGTGCAGCTCTAGCTATCTACCACACGGCTAAACCTGAGAACAAAGCAAAAGTTGCTTCTATCATGATCGCAGCAGGCTTCGCATCATTCTTCACAGGTGTTACTGAGCCACTAGAATTCTCATTCATGTTCCTAGCACCAGCGCTTTATGTTCTACACGCATTCCTAACAGGTGTGTCTGTATTCATCGCAGCGTCTATGCAGTGGATTGCAGGCTTCGGTTTCTCTGCAGGTCTTGTGGACTTGGTTCTATCAAGCCGCAACCCTCTAGCAGTTAACTGGTACATGCTTGTTGTTCAAGGTCTAGTATTCTTCGGTGTTTACTACGCAGTATTCCGCACTGTAATCGTGAAGTTTGGTCTTAAGACTCCTGGCCGTGAAGACGAAGATGAAGGCGCTGCAACAACTGGCGGTTCTGAGAACTCTTCTGAGCTTGCTAAGCAATACCTAAAAGCACTAGGTGGCCACGCTAACCTAAGCACTATCGATGCTTGTATCACTCGTCTACGTCTAACTCTAAAAGACACTAGCGTAATCAACGAGAAGCAATTGAAAGATCTAGGTGCGATGGGTGTTGTGAAACTAGGTTCAAACAACGTTCAAATCATCCTTGGCCCACTGGCTGAAATCATTGCGGGCGAGATGAAAAACATCCCTGCAGATGTTGACCTAACAACAGTTCAACTTCCTTCTTAATCGATAAGATTAAAATGATTGTCCTAATGCCTCCCTCGGGAGGCATTTTTTGCCTAAAACACCCATATATAAGAGGTAACTTGCTCTGACAATGCACTAGGTTTCTTGAGGTTATTTAGCGTTAAGCATACAATGGCGGGTCAGAAAATATTACTTTACAGAACAATACTAACGAGGTGTTAGATGACTGAAGCTGAGGCTCGTCCATCAAACTTTATTCGCCAGATCATTGATAAAGATTTAGCGGATGGCAAACACAACAGCGTACATACCCGATTCCCGCCAGAGCCAAACGGCTACCTGCATATCGGCCACGCTAAATCCATTTGTCTTAACTTTGGTATTGCTCAAGATTATCAGGGACAGTGCAACCTACGCTTCGATGACACTAACCCTGAGAAAGAAGACATTGAATACGTTGAGTCTATTAAGAACGACGTAAAGTGGCTTGGCTTTGATTGGTCTGGCGACATCCACTACTCATCGAACTACTTCGATAAGCTTTACGGCTACGCAGTTGAGCTGATCGAAAAAGGTCTAGCTTATGTTGAAGAGCTAACACCTGAAGAGATCCGCGAATACCGTGGCACGCTAACCGCTCCAGGCAAAGAGAGCCCATACCGCAACCGTTCTGTAGAAGAGAACCTAGCGCTATTCGAAAAGATGCGTGATGGTGGCTTCGAGGAAGGCAAGGCGTGTTTGCGCGCGAAGATCGATATGTCATCTTCATTCATGGTGTTGCGCGATCCTGTGCTTTACCGAGTGCGTTTTGCTACGCACCACCAGACTGGTGATAAGTGGTGCATCTACCCTATGTACGACTTCACCCACTGTATTTCGGATGCGCTAGAAGGCATTACCCACTCGCTATGTACTCTTGAGTTCCAAGACAACCGTCGTCTGTACGACTGGGTTCTGGATAACATCACGATCGAGTGTCAGCCTCGTCAGTACGAGTTCAGCCGTTTAAACCTAGAAAATACCGTGATGTCTAAGCGTAAGCTAAGCCAGTTGGTATCTGAAAACCTAGTAAACGGTTGGGATGACCACGTATGCCGACCATCTCTGGTTTGCGTCGTCGCGGTTTCACTCCTGCGTCTATTCGTGAGTTCTGTAAGCGTATCGGTGTGACTAAGCAAGAGAACATGATCGAGTATAGCTCGCTTGAGTCTTGTATCCGTGATGACCTTAACGAGAAGCTCCGCGCGCGATGGCGGTTCTTGACCCAGTTAAGATCGTTATCGAAAACTTCGAAGGTGAAGAGACCCTAGAAATCGCTAACCACCCGAACAAGCCAGAGATGGGTAGCCGTGAGGTACCATTTACTCGTGAGATCTTTATTGAAGCGGATGATTTCCGTGAAGAAGCAAACAAGAAGTACAAGCGTTTGGTTCTAGGTAAAGAGGTTCGTCTTCGTGGTGCTTATGTGATTAAGGCTGAGCGTATCGAGAAAGACGAAGACGGTAAGGTAACGACTATCTTCTGTAGCTACGATGCTGAGACTCTAGGTAAGAACCCTGCTGACGGCCGCAAGGTTAAAGGCGTTATCCACTGGGTATCGGCTGAGAAGGGCGTACCTGCTGAGATCCGTGTTTATGACCGTCTATTCACTGTAGCTAACCCAGCGGCAGCAGAAGACTTTAAAGCGACTATCAACCCAGACTCACTGTCTATCGTTGAGGGTGTGGTTGAACCAAGCCTTGCAAATGCAGAAGCGGAGAAGGGCTTCCAGTTCGAACGTACCGGTTACTTCTGTGTGGACAGCAAGGACAGCTCTAGCGATAAACTAGTGTTTAACCGTACTGTAGGGCTTCGCGACACTTGGGCTAAAATCAGCGCCAACTAAGCGAAATTCGATACAAAAATGCCAGCTAGATTAGCTGGCATTTTTATGTCTGCTGTTTGATACTAGTCGTTTGAGACGTAAGAGATATCGCCTGTACGCGAGTCATACCAGATGACATGTGTAGCATTGTTGGGATTGGTGCTAAAACCATCTTTGGTATAGATAAAGGCACAACGTGTTTGGGCGCCACTAAATTCGCCCTCACCACGACGGCGGGTGGCGTAGATGTCAAAGTCATCGATCTGATTGGCGTTATCGGTGGCGACTAGAGAACTGTCTAGCAGTCGGTTCCACAGTAAGAAGCAGGCCTTGTTGCCTCGCCCAATATTGAGCGGTGCACTTAATCGAGGGTTTTATCAACACCAATCGGGTAACCAACATCGTTCATATCCAGATGACTGTCGATACTGTTACTGTTTGGATTGGTGTCAGTGCCTTCGGCGTAGCCAGGCATATTGGCCACCGCGACATTGCCGATACCTTCGACCACCCATCGCTGATGAGCAAAATTGATGGCTTGTTGAAGTTCAGAGGCAGCCCCTTTGAGCATAGACTCGCGGGCATCACTATTGAGATCTAGAAATCGTGGTGCAGCAACCACCGCCAACACGGCGAGAATCACGATCACCACGATCAATTCGATTAAAGTAAATCCTTTTCCTCTAATCATATAGGCAGGTCTTACTTAGGCTTATGTGCCTTAGGATTGTTTTACAGTCACCTGTAGCACAGCGGCCGTATAGATATAGGCTGTGGTTGGTCAGGTTGATGTTGTATTTCTCAGCGATCTCGTGCTGACGCTGCTCAATCAGGTCATCAGAAAACTCGATTACAGAACCACAATCTAGACAAACTAGGTGGTCATGGTGCTCTTGTGTTGCAAGTTCAAATACAGATTTACCACCCTCGAAGTGGTGACGGGTGACAATGCCAGCGTCATCAAATTGGTTAAGAACTCGGTATACTGTTGCCAAGCCAATCTCTTCGCCGATATCGATCAGTTTCTTATATAACTCTTCAGCACTGATATGCTGACAGCCCGGTTGTTGCAGTAGCTCTAAAATCTTTAAGCGAGGTAGTGTTACCTTCAAGCCCGCATCCTTTAAGGCCTTATTGTTATCTGGCATGTTAATTCCTACAGTTTTTTAGCTCAGCTATTGTCATTATATTGAAACCCTAACCAACATTAAACCACAGCTTGGATAGGGGTATGGTTTTTTCGTTGTAATTCAGTGGGAAATCACGCATAGTGACTTAAATTTTAACATCTTATTAACGTAAAGGGTATGAAAGCGAGCTGGTACAAGTTAATGAAGCCCCATTGGGTACAAAGAATATTCAATTGCTGGCCAGTTTTTATCGGCTCTGGCATACGCATTGAAACTATTAGTAAAGATTTTTGTTATGCCAAGGTGGCGCTGAAATACCGCTGGTGGAATAAAAACGCGAATCGCACCGCTTATGGTGGCAACATTTTCTCTATGACAGACCCTATATACCTTTATGTTGATGGGGTGTTTGGTCTGATTATCTGATATGGGATAGCAAGGCGAGTATTCACTATATCAAGCCGGGTAGAGGAAAACTCACTGCTGAGTTTCAGCTATCTCCAGAGATCCTTGCCCAGATTCGCAGTGCTACCGCGAATGGTGATAAGCACTTCCCTAGCTTTGTGATTTACGTCAAGGATGAACACGGGGATGTGGTGGCTGAGATTGAAAGGGTGCTGTATATAAGGCGCCGAGCGAAGCAAGTAACGGATATTTCTCGCAGTAAGGCGGCGTAAAGGCAATAAAAAAGGGACCAGAGGTCCCTTTTTCGTCGAATAGCTTGGAATTAGTCTTCCAGTTCAGATAGGCACATCTCAGAGTAGATCTGCTCAACCCAATTTTTAACGCGCTCGTCAGTCAGTTCTGGCTGACGGTCTTCATCGATGCAAAGACCTACGAAGTTGTCGTCGTCTACTAGTGCTTTCGATGCTTCAAACTCATAGCCTTCGGTAGGGGTGTAACCTACGATAGTGCCGCCTTTCGCTTCAACGATGTCACGTACAGTGCCATCGCATCACAGAAGTACTCTGCGTAGTCTTCTTGGTCGCCACAGCCGAATACCGCTACTAGTTTGGTGCTGAAGTCGATGCCTTCAAGCTCTGGGAAAAAGTCATCCCAATCACATTGTGCTTCACCGTAATACCAAGTAGGGATACCTAGTAGTAGCAGGTCAAAGTTATCGATATCTTCTTTGCTACTTTTTGCAATATCTTGAACGTGAACCAGTTTTTTACCAAGTTGTTTTTTGAATCATCTTTGCAACAGCTTCAGTGTTACCTGTGTCACTGCCGAAGAAGATACCTACGCTTGCCATAGAATGAATACCTTATTGATTGAAGTGGATGCCTGTTTCAAGGTCTATAGACCTGAGCCTTCCCATGAGATTTGGATAATGCCCTTAGCGACAAACCCAGCACAGCCAAGAAACAATACCAGCCATACGATTCGACGCCCAAACGGTGGAACATTACCCTGCTTTAGTACGTCTTTGATCGCTAAACCTATCAGAATGAAGACAGAAGCGAACAGCAGATCGAGTCCGATAGACTCTATCTTGTCGATGTAATCGTAGAGCATGACATCCCTTTATGCTTGATTAATCGCAGAACTATATCACAGCAATTCTTGCTTGTAATAAAACTTTATCTAGAGCAGATCTAGATCAAAAACTTGCGAATGGTTCTCAGTACCATCTCAGGTTTTTCCGCATGTAACCAGTGTCCAGTGTTGGCAATGACATGGGCTTTGGCATTCGGAAACTGCTGAAGTATCTGTGCTTGATACTCAGCTGTTATGTAGTCTGAATCCGCTCCTTTGATGAAAAGGGTAGAGACAGGATTTGGTGCCAGGGTCTCCCAACCAGTGATCTCCCAGTACCATGACTTCAAGACCCTATGGTTAAAGCGCCAAGCCAGTCTATCTCCATCTTTATATAAAGATTTGCTGAGGAACTGACGAACACCATCCATCTCAATCTCGGTCGCCATCAAATCCATAGCCTCACTACGAGCCGTCGGCGCACCGTTTTCCACCGCTAGGATACCGGCAAACACATTGGCGTGTCGGTCTACTTGGTAGGAGACCGGAGCCATATCCATGATGATCATCTTGCTGACTATTTTCGGCGCTAGGCTGGCTAAACGCATTGCCACCTTACCGCCCATGGAGTGACCCACTAGGGTAGCATTTTCGATCTTGAGGTGATTAAGCAGGTTGAGGACATCGAATGCCTGGGCTTGATAGCTGTGATCATCGCTATGGAAAGAGCGACCATGGTTGCGCAGATCGACACTGATTACCCTGTGGTCTTTGACTAAATCGCGAGCTAAAAGCCCCAAATTATCCAGACTTCCGAATAATCCGTGGATCAATATGATTATTTCTCCATCGCCTTGGTCTTTATAATGTAATTGGTCCGACATTTTCACTATTTCCCTTTTGCTTTCCGTAGAGAACTCAACAATAACTGGTTATAATCTGGCGCAGTTTAAACTAATCAGATTGTGAAATGCGAATGAAAACCATCGAAGTTGACGACGAATTGTATCGATTTATCGCGAGCCGTACCCAACGTATTGGAGAGAGTGCTTCCGATATCTTACGACGTTTATTGAATGTGGATGGTGAATCTCAGCAAGAACCTCAAGTTGAAGCAGACGTTGAGCCAGCAGGCGCAGCCACTCCTATCGTAGTAGGCAAACCGACCTCTAGCTTCGATCCTATTAAAGAGATCCGTAGCGTGCTTATCTCAGATGAGTTTGCTGCGCGTGAAAAAGCGATCGACCGCTTTATGTTTATCCTAGCGGCGCTGCACCGCATCGATAAAGACGGCTTTGCTGAGGCGACTCAAGTTAAAGGCCGCAAGCGTATCTACTTTGCGGACAATGAAGAAACTTTATTGGCCAGTGGCAAAACCACTAAGCAAGGGCAATTCCTGACTCACCTTTCTGGGTGATCACTAATAACAATACCGACAGGAAGCGCCAGATGGTGGAACAATTGATGGTGAGGATGTCTTTCCCTACTGACCTCATCGAGCGAGTAACTCGCTCAATCTAAAGGAAAAAAGATTAGCCCGCTTTGAAACTCCCCGGTTTTGAGTGGGCTTTTTAATGATTTAAAAATACGATTATAAAAAGGACTATAACTATGGCTACGCATCCTCGAGCAGGCCAAAAGGCTCTGCAAGAAGATCTTCATAACATACCTCAGTTGGTATCAAACTATTACCTCCTCCAGCCTGAAGCGGGTAACAGTGAGCAAAAGGTACAATTCGGTACCTCTGGTCACCGTGGTAGCTCAGACAAAACAACCTTCAACGAAAACCACATCTTGGCGATCGCACAAGCTGTGGCAGAAGTTCGCGCAAGCAAGGGTGTAACGGGCCCTCTTTACGTTGGTAAAGACACTCACGCACTTTCGGAGCCTGCGTTTACTAGCGTTATCGAAGTGCTGATTGCAAACGGCGTTACTGTTATCTGTCAGGAAAACCAAGGCTATACCCCAACTCCGGGTATCTCTCACGCTATCTTGACTCATAACCTAGCTAACGCGGATAAAGCAGACGGCATCGTTATCACCCCTTCACATAACCCACCACAAGACGGCGGTATTAAATACAACCCGACTCACGGTGGTCCTGCTGAAGGCGAACTAACCCAAGCGATCGAGGACCGTGCAAACGAGATCATCGCAGCGGGTATGGGTGATGTTAAGCGCATGAACGTAGCAGACGCTAAAGCAAGCGAGCTGTTCGTTGAGCGTGACCTAGTAGCACCTTATGTTGACGACTTAGTAAACGTTGTTGATATGGCTGCTATCCAGAAAGCAAACCTTAAGATCGGTGTTGATCCACTAGGTGGTTCTGGCATCGAATACTGGCGTCAGATCAAAGAGGCTTACGGCCTAGACCTGACTCTAGTGAGCGAAGCAATTGACCCAAGCTTCCAGTTCATGTCGCTAGATAAAGATGGCGTGATCCGCATGGACTGCTCATCTCCTTACGCGATGGCAGGCCTGCTAGCGCTTAAAGACGAGTACGACCTAGCCTTTGGTAACGACCCTGACTATGACCGTCACGGTATCGTTACGCCTGCTGGCCTAATGAACCCTAACCACTTCCTAGCGGTATGTATCGATTACCTATATCGCAATCGTAGTGAGTGGTCTGCAGAGGTTGCTGTTGGTAAGACTCTAGTATCGAGCGCTATCATCGACCGCGTAGTGGCTGACCTTGGTCGTGAGCTTTGTGAAGTACCAGTTGGCTTCAAATGGTTCGTTGATGGCCTATACGAAGGTAAGTTTGGCTTCGGCGGTGAAGAGAGTGCGGGCGCATCTTTCCTACGTAAAGACGGCACTCCTTGGGCGACAGACAAAGATGGCATCATCTTATGTCTACTAGCAGCTGAGATCACAGCGGTTACTGGTAAGAATCCTCAAGAGTACTACAACGAGCTTGCTGCTAAGCACGGTGAGTCTAGCTACACCCGCCTACAAGCAGTTGCCAATGGTCCTCAAAAAGACGTTCTTAAGAAGCTATCTCCAGAGATGGTTTCGGCTGAGACCCTAGCGGGTGATGCAATCACAGCTCGTCTAACTCACGCTCCAGGTAACGGTGCGGCTATCGGTGGTCTTAAGGTAACGACAGACAACGGTTGGTTCGCGGCACGTCCATCGGGCACGGAAGAGATCTACAAGATCTACTGTGAGAGCTTCAAGGGTGCTGAGCATCTGAAGCTGATTGAGCAAGAAGCTCAAGAGATTGTAAACCAAGTGTTCAAGAACGCTGGCCTATAATCCAAATCTCAACTAATACTAAGCCTCGCATTTGCGGGGCTTTTTAGTCTCTAGGTTGGTCATTCTCAGGCCAATGTTCTGGCACCACAAACCAGAATTGTCCGGATTTTGTCTGGCAGTGAACGGGGCGATTACTTGGCTCAAGCAAGGCTCATGAAACTCGGTTAAACCAATAGCCATAGTGGTTTAGGTACTCGATACAAGGTTTCGCCAATCTGTTTGAGCTGATGGTGATAGCACCAAAACCCTGCTACTTCAGAGGCTTTGATAGGGTAACCTTCACACTGGGTTGGGATCTCTTCATTTGAGAAGGGGTTAGTATAGAGGCGCCCTTGCATCATCAGCTTAGGGGTGAGGTTTTGATATTCTGGATAGAGCGCTTTGAAATAAGGTTGCTGTCCATGTTGTAGCTGACGCTCAAGCATGTGCTTAAACTTCTTATCCAGCCTATCTATGGCATTTGGCCCATACCAGAGCCCATCCTTTAATAGATAAAACTTGATGGCCACTTCCCAGTGTTCATACTCTCCACTGGATTGATTTTTGAGAATGAAATCCAGCTCACCTATGGTTTTCTTCTCATCGAATAGTTGCAGTTCACTCTCTCGAATATCGAAGTCGCCACTTTGTTCAAACAAGCGATGCCAAATATCTTGATAAATAAAGCCCAGCCTAGAGTTACCCTGATAGTCATGAGTGTTGCTTAGCTTTTCGCTAGAGAAAGGTGCCTGCTCAGCAATAGGCTCATCCCCGCACATCAGGTTTGGTCTGTTTTGTATCCAGTTGGCGAATCTTGTTAGGGTTTCAGGCGTTAGAAGCGGTACATGCTTTGACGTAATTTCAATTGTTTGATTAACTTGCAAGGTAGCACAAAGCGGCAACTTAACCATGGTAAAACAATGAATAACTTACAATTGCAGTCTCTTCTAAATCAGAAGCTATCGCCACAACTTATCAAAGATTATGCACCGAACGGCCTTCAAGTAGAGGGTACAGCAGAGGTGAAGAAAATCATCACGGGTGTGACCGCCTCTCAAGCGCTGATTGATGCTGCTATTGAAGCAAAGGCAGATGCTATCTTGGTTCACCATGGCTATTTTTGGAAGGGCGAGCCTGAGCTATAGTGGGTATGAAAGGACGCCGCATTCGCGCACTTATCAAGAACGACATTAATCTTTATGGCTACCATTTGCCGTTAGATATCCATCCTGAAATAGGTAACAACGCTCGTCTGGCTGAGCTTTTGGATATCGTGGTTGAGGGTGGTCTAGAGGGACATCCGCAGTCTGTTGCCATGTACGGCCGATTAAAGACGCCAATGCAGGCGAGTGAGTTCGCTGAAAAGATTGGTCTGGTGCTAAACCGTGAGCCAATGCATATTGCCCCAGAGAGCGATAAAACCGTTATCGAGACAGTAGGCTGGTGTACAGGTGGTGGACAGGACTTTATCAATCTTGCCGCAGACTTTGGTTTAGATGCCTTTATCTCAGGTGAGATCTCAGAGCGTACGACCTATAGTGCTAGAGAGCAGGATATTCACTATTTTGCAGCCGGGCATCATGCTACCGAGCGCTATGGTATCAAGGCGCTAGGGGAGTGGTTGGAAGCCGAGCATGGAATGGATGTCACCTTTATTGATATCGATAATCCGGTATAAAAAAGAGGCCAAATGGCCTCTTTTTTAGTTGTTGCGAGTGAATTATTCGCGCTCGTGTAGAGACTTAAATTCACGTTGTGCTTCACCTGTGTACAGCTGACGCGGACGACCGATACGGTTGTGCGGGTCACTGTGCATCTCGTTCCAGTGTGCAATCCAACCAATAGTACGCGAGATAGCGAAGATAACTGTGAACATAGACACTGGGATACCGATCGCTTTAAGGATGATACCTGAGTAGAAGTCTACGTTTGGATACAGTTTCTTCTCTACGAAGTATTCGTCAGAAAGGGCGATACGCTCAAGCTCCATAGCTACGTCTAGTAGTGGATCCTTGATGTTTAGCTCTTTCAATACCTCGTGGCAAGCTTCACGCATTACAGTCGCACGTGGGTCGTAGTTCTTATAAACACGGTGACCGAAGCCCATCAAACGGAATGGGTCATCTTTGTCTTTCGCGCGAGCTACGAACTCTTCGATGTTGTCTACGCTACCGATCTCTTCTAGCATACGTAGGCAAGCCTCGTTAGCACCGCCGTGTGCTGGGCCCCAAAGAGATGCGATACCCGCTGCAATACATGCAAATGGGTTAGCACCCGATGAACCTGCTAGACGTACAGTCGAAGTCGATGCGTTCTGTTCATGGTCAGCGTGCAGGGTAAAGATCTTATCCATAGCACGAGCAACCACAGGGTTAACCTCATACTCTTCGCAAGGATTTGCGAACATCATATGCAGGAAGTTTTCTGCATAGGTTAGGTCGTTACGAGGATAGATGAACGGTTGTCCAATACTGTACTTGTAACACATAGCTGCCAGAGTCGGCATTTTTGACAATAGACGGAACGCCGCGATCTCACGGTGTTTGTCATTGGCAACGTCCAAAGAGTCGTGATAGAAGGCCGCTAGTGCGCCAACTACGCCACACATCACCGCCATTGGGTGTGCGTCGCGACGGAAACCGTGGAAGAAACTCGCAATTTGCTCATGAACCATAGTGTGACGAGCTACGATGGTCTTGAAGTCTTCGTATTGTGCGCGAGTTGGTGCTTCGCCATAAAGCAGGATGTAACAAACTTCTAGATAATCTGCATTGTTCGCCAACTGATCGATTGGGTAGCCACGGTGTAGAAGGATACCCGCGCCGCCGTCGATATAAGTTATTTGAGATTCACAAGATGCAGTGGCAAGAAAACCTGGGTCAAAAGTAAAGAAGCCTTTGCTTCCCAGTGTACGAACATCAATTACGTCTGGGCCAACAGTACCTTCCATAATCGGCAGTTCGATAGGCGCTTGACCCTTTATGTTAAGAGTCGCTTGCTTGTCTGCCATAACATTCTCCTTTGTTATTTATTGTTCCATTTTTCTCCAATGGTGCCCCGAATTTGTACTTAGGTTCGGGATTGATGTCAATTTATATAACTTTTTGTGTGCACTTGTTTTGATTTTTATACATATAAAGATTAAAAGTCTGGCCTATGTAGCATATTTTGTTAACTCGATTGTATTAGTATGTTAACGACCTTATAGTGGCGATGAAGTTCAGCCCCATCCCCCGACCGTTCAGCCTCGCTCTGGATTAAAAAGAGGCGGAAAGGCAGTTTTACGACAACTATAAGGCTTCATTGCTACAGAAGTATTTCTTACATTCTGTAAGCTTTTGTTAAATTTTTGAGAATTCATCATCTATTTGCATTTAACAATGCTCAAAGGAGCTGAGTGAGCGCGCCGTGACCAAGAAAAATCAAAGACCCGTCAACCTGGATCTGCAAACGATCCATTTTCCCATTACCGCTATAGCATCCATCCTACACCGAGTTTCAGGCGTAATTACGTTTGTATTCGTGGGTGTGTTGTTGTGGTTACTCTCTACTTCATTGTCCTCTCCACAGGGCTTTATGGAAGCAGCCAGCTTTGTCGATGGCTTTTTCGTTAAGTTCATTCTGTGGGGCATGCTAACCGCACTTTTCTATCACATTGTGGGCGGTATTCGTCACCTATGTCAGGACTTGGGGTATTTCGAAGAGCTAGAAAGCGGCGCTAAGAGCGCGCAGGTTTCTTTCATCATTACAGGCGTTCTAGCACTACTGGCAGGAGTCATCGTATGGTAAAGCACGTTTCAACCTTAGGTCGTAATGGCGTACATGATTTCATCCTTATTCGTGCCTCTGCCATTATCTTGACCCTTTACACCATCTACATCTGTGGCTTTTTCCTAATGGCCGGTGATGTGGGTTACATGCAGTGGAACGGCTTCTTCGACAGCTTTTTACAAAAGTATTCACTATGGTCGCACTAGCTAGCATCTTAATTCACGCATGGATCGGTTTGTGGCAAGTGCTGACTGATTATATCAAGCCAACTCTGCTTCGAGGCAGCCTGCAATTTGCATTGATTGCAGTTCTATTTGGCTATTTCTTCTCTGGCTTATTCATTCTTTGGGGGGCATAAATGACGATTCCAGTTCGTGAGTTTGACGCAATAGTCATTGGTGCTGGTGGTGCGGGTATGCGTGCCGCGCTACAAATTTCAGAGCAGGGGCTATCTTGCGCTCTGCTATCAAAAGTATTTCCGACTCGTTCACACACAGTATCCGCGCAGGGTGGCATCACAGTAGCCCTAGGTAACTCTCACCAGGATAACTGGCAGTGGCACATGTACGATACGGTTAAGGCTCTGATTATATCGGTGACCAAGACGCTATCGAGTATATGTGTAAGAACGGTCCTGAGTCTGTTATCGAGCTTGAGAAGATGGGTCTTCCATTCTCTCGCTTTGAGAACGGTACCATCTATCAACGCCCGTTTGGTGGTCAGTCGAAGCAATTCGGTGGCGAGCAGGCAGCGCGTACAGCAGCTGCAGCTGACCGTACCGGTCACGCACTTCTACACACCCTGTATCAGCAGAACATCAAACACAAAACCACCATCTTCAGTGAGTGGTATGCGCTAGATATGGTGAAGAACCAAGATGGCGCTATCGTGGGTTGTACTGCAATCTGCATGGAAACCGGTGAGATCTGCTACTTCAAATCTAAGGCGACGGTTCTAGCAACCGGTGGTGCAGGTCGTATCTATCAATCGACTACTAACGCACACATCAACACAGGTGACGGTGTAGGTATGGCGCTTCGCGCTGGTGTACCTATGCAGGACATGGAGATGTGGCAGTTCCACCCAACCGGTATCGCAGGCGCAGGTGTACTTGTGACTGAAGGCTGTCGTGGTGAGGGTGGTTACCTTCTAAATAAAGACGGTGAGCGCTTTATGGAGCGTTACGCACCGAATGCCAAAGACTTGGCAGGTCGTGATGTAGTAGCACGCTCTATGATGATCGAGATCCGTGAGGGTCGCGGCTGTGACGGCCCATGGGGTCCACACATCAAGCTTAAGCTAGACCACCTAGGTAAAGACGTACTCGAGTCTCGTCTGCCAGGTATCCTTGAGCTTTCTCGCACCTTTGCTCACGTTGACCCAATCAAAGAGCCAATCCCGGTTATCCCAACCTGTCACTACATGATGGGTGGTGTTCCGACTCAGGTTTCAGGTCAGGCTATCAAGCAAGATGCGAACGGCAATGATGTTGACGTTCAAGGTTTATTCGCTTGTGGCGAAATTGCTTCTGTATCGGTACACGGTGCTAACCGACTAGGCGGTAACTCGCTACTAGACCTTGTGGTATTTGGCCGTGCAACTGGTCTGCATCTAGGCGAAACCCTAGCGGCACAATCTGAAGCGCGTGATGCCTCTGAGTCAGACATCGAAGAGTCTCTAGCGCGTACCATGCGTTGGGAAAACAGCACCAGCGGCGAAGACCCAGCACAGATTCGTAAAGACCTACAAACCTGCATGCAAAACAGCTTCTCGGTATTCCGTGAAGGTGAGGCAATGGCAAACGGTCTTGAAGAGCTTAAAGTTATCCGTGAGCGTCTAGCTGATGCACACCTAAGCGATAAATCTAGCGAGTTCAACACTCAACGTATCGAGTGTCTTGAGCTTGATAACCTAATGGAAACGGCATTTGCAACGGCTGTAGCGGCGAACTACCGTACTGAGAGCCGCGGCGCACACGCTCGCTTCGATTACCCGGACCGTGATGATGAGCAGTGGCTATGTCACTCTATCTACAACCCGGAAACCGAAGGCATGACTAAGCGTGACGTGAACATGGAGCCTGTTCACCGTGAAGCGTTTCCACCGAAAGCACGAACTTACTAAGGGGGCGGGATATGAACTTGAATTTCTCTATCTATCGCTATAACCCAGATGTGGACTCTAGACCCTATATGAAGCAGTACACCCTAGAGGTGGAAGAAGGGTCTGACATGATGGTGTTGGATGCTCTTATCCTATTGAAAGAGCAAGATGCAAGCCTGTCGTTCCGTCGCTCTTGTCGTGAGGGTGTATGTGGCAGTGACGGTTTGAACATGAATGGTAAAAACGGTCTGGCGTGTATCACGCCGCTGTCTGCACTAAAAGGCGACACTATTACCATTCGTCCGCTGCCAGGTCTGCCTGTGGTTCGTGACCTTATCGTTGACATGACCCAGTTCTATGACAACTACGCCAAGGTGAAGCCGTTCTTGATTTCAGATGGTGACTTACCACCATCACGTGAGAACAAGCAGTCTCCAGAAGAGCGAGCGCATCTAGATGGTCTGTATGAGTGCATCATGTGCGCTTGCTGTACCACCTCGTGCCCATCTTTCTGGTGGAACCCTGATAAGTTTATCGGTGCGGGTCTGCTTGCGGCGTATCGTTGGTTAATCGATAGCCGAGATACGGCAACAGATGAGCGTCTTAGCAATTTAGACGACGCATTTAGCGTTTTCCGTTGTCATGGCATCATGAACTGTGTCAGTGTATGTCCTAAGGGTTTGAACCCAACCAAAGCGATTGGACATATTAAGACCATGCTAGTGAATCGCTCTGTATAGATGATTGAAATTACAGGCTTTTCAGAGTTTACTGTTAAGCCTGTTTTAGCCCAAATTGGCTGCTCTGTAGCCGTATTTGAAGAATAATTTCGGCATAGACCGAAATAGTGAATAAGAAATTACTAGTTAAGGGAATATATGCATAACGGTGTGATGAAGGCCTGGCTCGAGTCTTCTCACTTGGCTGGCGCCAATGCAGTGTACGTGGAAGAACTCTACGAACTCTATCTAAGTGACCCAGATCTGGTTAGTGAGGAATGGAAGCGCGTCTTCGAGGGTTTGCCTGCGCAAGCTCCTGAAGCAGGGGAGCAATCCCATACGCGAGTTCGTGACTACTTCCGCAGACTTGCACAAGAGACAAAGCATTATAGTGTCCAGGTCAGTGATCCTGATGTCGATGCAAAGCAAGTAAAAGTCCTACAGCTGATCAACGCCTACCGATTCAGAGGACATCAAGCGGCAAACCTCGATCCGCTTGGTCTTTGGCAGCGCCCAGTTCAGCCAGAACTGGACCCAGCATTCCACAGTCTTACCGAAGACGATCTCAATGAGAGCTTTAACGTAGGTTCTTTCGCAGTCGCGCAAGAAACCATGCAGCTTAAAGATCTCTATACCGCACTAAACAAAACCTACTGTGGCTCAATCGGTGCAGAATACATGCACATGACCAACACTGAACAAAAGCGCTGGGTTCAGCAGCGTCTGGAGTCAGTGCAGTCACAGCCTGAGTTTTCGCTAGATGAAAAAATCACTTACCTTGATGAGCTGACTGCAGCTGAAGGTCTAGAGCGTTATCTTGGTGCCAAATTCCCCGGCGCGAAGCGATTCTCTCTAGAGGGTGGTGATGCCCTTATCCCAATGACCAAAGAGCTGATCCGTCATGCAGGCCGTAGTGGCATGCGTGAGGTTGTTATCGGCATGGCCCACCGTGGCCGCTTGAACATGCTGGTCAACGTTTTGGGTAAGAAGCCTCAAGACCTATTCGATGAGTTTGCTGGTAAGCACGACGAAACCTGGGGTACAGGTGATGTTAAGTACCACCAAGGCTTCTCTGCGGACTTCGCAACTCCAGGTGGCAACGTTCACCTAGCGCTAGCGTTTAACCCTTCTCACCTTGAGATCGTAAACCCTGTGGTTATCGGCTCGGTAAGGGCACGTCAGGACCGTCTTGGTGACAAACACGGCGACAAGGTTCTGCCTATTACCATCCACGGTGACTCGGCAATCGCAGGTCAGGGTGTAGTGCAAGAGACCTTCAACATGTCTCAAGCGCGCGGTTTCCAAGTAGGCGGTACGGTTCGCATCGTAGTGAACAACCAGATCGGTTTCACCACCTCGAATCCACGTGATACTCGCTCGACCATGTACTGTACTGACATCGCTAAGATGGTACAGGCACCAATTTTCCACGTTAACGCAGATGACCCAGAAGCGGTTGCCTTCGTTACACGTATCGCTCTGGATTACCGCAACACCTTTAAGCGCGATGTAGTGATCGACCTGGTTTGTTATCGCCGTCACGGCCATAACGAAGCCGACGAGCCAAATGCAACTCAGCCTCTGATGTATCAGAAGATCAAGAAGCACCCAACACCACGTAAGCTATACGCTGACGTGATGATGGAGCGCGAAGAGATCGGCATCGATACTGCGACCCAGCTTGTAAACGAATATCGTGATGCGCTGGACCATGGTGAGGTAGTGGTTAAAGAGTGGCGCCCAATGGCGATGCACTCAGTAGACTGGTCTCCATATCTTGGCCATGAGTGGGATATGAAGTGGGACAATGAGTTTGAGCTAGGTCGCCTTAAAGAGCTAGGTCAGCGTATCTGTCAGTATCCAGAGAGCCATAATCTACAGAGTCGAGTTAACAAGCTTTATAACGACCGCATGGCCATGATCGAGGGTGAGAAAGCTATCGATTGGGGTATGGCGGAAACCCTTGCCTACGCAACCCTAGTTGACGACGGTAAGCGCATCCGTATTTCAGGTCAGGATTCAGGCCGTGGTACCTTCTTCCACCGTCACGCTGTTCTGCATAACCAGGGCGATGCGAGCACTTATGTGCCTCTCGCGCATGTGCATGACAAGCAAGGTCCTTTCCAGGTATTTGATTCAGTGCTTTCTGAAGAAGCGGTACTGGCGTTCGAATACGGTTATGCAACAGCTGAACCAGGCGGTTTGACCCTTTGGGAAGCGCAGTTCGGTGACTTTGCTAACGGTGCGCAGGTTGTAATCGACCAGTTTATCTCATCTGGTGAGCAGAAATGGGGCCGACTATGTGGCATCACCATGCTGCTGCCACACGGCTACGAAGGTCAGGGCCTGAGCACTCATCGGCACGTCTAGAGCGTTATCTACAACTATGTGCTGAGCAGAACATTCAGGTAGTAGTTCCATCTACACCGGCTCAGGTTTATCACATGCTACGCCGTCAGGTTGTTCGTCCTATGCGTCGTCCGCTTATCGTGATGTCGCCTAAGTCTTTGCTGCGTCACCCGCTATGTACTTCAACACTAGAAGAGCTAGCCGAGGGTACCTTCCAGCCGGTAATCAACGAGATTGACGAGTTAGAGCCGAGCAAGATCCGTCGCGTCGTCTTCTGTTCGGGCAAGGTGTACTTTGACCTGCTAGAAGAGCGTCGTAAGCGTGAGATTGATGATGTAGCCATTATTCGTGTTGAGCAGCTGTATCCGTTCCCGCTTACCGATGTGCGTGAAGCTATCTCTATCTACCACAAGTGACAGACTTTGTTTGGTGTCAGGAAGAGCCTCAAAACCAAGGTGCTTGGTACTCGAGCCAACACAACTTCCGTGCGGCAACGCCATTTAACACCACGCTAAATTATGCCGGCCGTCCAGCCTCGGCATCACCAGCGGTGGGTTATATGTCTGTTCACCTGAAACAACAAAAAGCGTTGATCGACGACGCGCTAACTATTGATAAAGAACTAGAAGAATAAGGAATCCCAAGAAATGACAATTGAAATTCTGGTTCCAGATTTACCTGAATCTGTTGCAGATGCGACGGTTGCAACCTGGCACAAGCAACCTGGCGAGCGCGTTGAGCGTGATGAAGTGTTGGTTGATATCGAAACCGATAAAGTGGTTCTAGAAGTACCGGCTCCAGAAGCAGGTGTACTTGAAGAAATCATTGAAGCTGACGGTGCAACCGTTCTTGCTAAGCAGCTGATCGCTAAGCTTAAGCCTGGCGCAGTTGCTGGTGAACCGACTAAGGACACCACTGAGCAAACTGAAGCGTCTCCAGACAAGCGCCATAAAGCTGCGCTAACTGAAGAGAACAACGATGCCCTAAGCCCAGCGGTTCGTCGCCTGCTAGCAGAGCACAGCCTAAGCGCATCTGATGTGAAAGGCACAGGTGTTGGCGGTCGCATCACACGTGAAGACGTAGAAGCGCACTTAGCGAATGCATCTAAACCTGCTCCGAAGAAAGAAGAAGCGCCGATTGAGAATCTTGCGACAGCAGCTCGCAGTCAGAAGCGCGTGCCTATGACTCGTCTGCGTAAGACGGTAGCGAATCGTCTTCTAGAAGCGAAGAACAGCACGGCTATGTTGACCACCTTTAACGAGGTGAACATGAAGCCAATCATGGATCTGCGTGCTCAGTACAAAGATTCGTTCGAGAAGCGCCACGATGTGCGCCTAGGCTTTATGTCTTTCTACGTGAAGGCGGTAACGGAAGCACTGAAACGCTTCCCAGAAGTAAACGCTTCTATCGATGGCGATGATATCGTTTATCACAACTACTTCGACATCAGCATGGCGGTTTCTACCCCACGCGGTCTAGTAACTCCAGTTCTAAAAGACTGTGACACTCTAGGCTTTGCTGACATCGAAAAAGGCATCAAAGAGCTAGCAATCAAAGGCCGTGACGGCAAGCTAACCGTAGACGAGTTGATGGGTGGTAACTTCACCATCACTAACGGCGGTGTGTTTGGCTCGCTAATGTCGACGCCTATCATCAACCCACCTCAAGCAGCAATCTTGGGTATGCACAAGATCCAAGAGCGCCCAATGGCGGTGAACGGTAAGGTTGAGATCCTGCCAATGATGTACCTAGCGCTTTCTTACGATCACCGTCTAATCGATGGTAAAGAGTCAGTAAGCTTCTTAGTGACCATCAAAGAGCTGCTAGAAGATCCAGCACGCCTACTGCTAGACGTTTAATTTAAGAATTGGGGGAGTTATCTCCCCCAGTTGAACCACTTTGGTTCACAAGCTCAAGAGTACCCTACACCAGTTAAAGTACCTCCTTTAACGCGAGGATAATCTGAAATTGGGTTTCCCGATTCAGAACATAAATGGAAGAAATCAATGAATTTGCATGAATACCAAGCGAAGCAGTTATTCGCAGAATTCGGACTGCCAGTGCCAGAGGGTTATGCCTGTGACACTCCGCAGGAAGCCTTTGAAGCTGCTGGTCGCATCAGCACAGCTAAAAAGTAGTTAAGTGTCAGGTTCACGCAGGTGGCCGTGGTAAAGCGGGCGGCGTTGAACTGCACGACACTAAAGATGGCGTAAAAGAGTTTGCTCAAAAGTGGCTAGGCAAAAACCTAGTAACTTACCAAACAGACGCAAACGGCCAGCCTGTAACCAAGATCTTGGTTGAAGAAGCCTCAAACATTGCAAACGAGCTATACCTAGGTGCGGTTGTTGACCGTGCTAGCCGTAAGATCGTTTTCATGGCTTCTACTGAAGGTGGCGTTGAGATCGAGAAGGTGGCTGAAGAGACACCTGAGCTGATCCACAAAGCCGCTATCGACCCGCTAGTAGGTCCTCAGTCTTACCAAGGCCGTGAGCTTGCGTTCAAGCTTGGTCTTGAAGGCGACCAAATCAAGCAGTTTGTTAAGATCTTTATGGGTCTTGGTGAGATGTTTGCTCAGTACGACCTAGCGCTGCTTGAGATCAACCCACTAGTAATCACAGGTGAAGGTAACCTGCTGTGCCTAGACGGTAAGATCAACATCGATTCAAACGCACTTTATCGCCAGCCTAAGCTTCGTGAAATGCACGATCCTTCGCAAGAAGATGAGCGTGAAGCACACGCAGCTCAGTGGGAACTGAATTATGTTGCTCTGGACGGTAACGTGGGCTGCATGGTAAATGGTGCCGGCCTTGCAATGGGCACCATGGACATCGTTAACCTGCACGGCGGTAAACCAGCAAACTTCCTAGATGTAGGTGGCGGCGCGACTAAAGAGCGTGTAGCAGAAGCGTTTAAGATCATCCTTTCTGACGACAATGTTAAAGCGGTTTTGGTAAACATCTTCGGTGGTATCGTTCGTTGTGACATGATTGCTGAAGGCATCATCGGCGCAGTGAAAG
Source organism: Vibrio ishigakensis (assembly GCA_000830475.1). Taxonomy (GTDB): domain Bacteria; phylum Pseudomonadota; class Gammaproteobacteria; order Enterobacterales; family Vibrionaceae; genus Vibrio; species Vibrio ishigakensis_A. Next base: position 326,058 of record BBSC01000001.1, read on the forward strand.
AAGTAGGCGTAGAAGTACCTGTAGTGGTTCGCCTAGAAGGTACAAATGCAGACCTAGGCCGTGAGGTTCTAGCGAACTCTGACGTTGATATCATTGCTGCTGAGTCACTAACAGACGCAGCTCAGAAAGTTGTTGCTGCTGCGGAGGCTAAATAATGTCTGTACTAATTAATAAAGACACTAAAGTAATCTGCCAGGGCTTCACTGGTGGTCAAGGTACCTTCCACTCTGAGCAAGCAATCGCATACGGCACCCAGATGGTTGGCGGAGTTTCACCGGGCAAGGGTGGTCAAACTCACCTTGGCTACCTGTGTTCAACACAGTGCGCGAAGCAGTAGAAACAACTGGCGCAACGGCGACAGTAATCTACGTACCAGCTCCGTTCTGTAAGGACGCTATCCTTGAAGCTATCGATGCAGGCATCGAGCTTATCGTGACTATCACTGAGGGTATCCCTACAACAGACATGATCGACGTTAAGGTGAAGCTAGAAGAGACTGGCGTTCGCATGATCGGTCCAAACTGCCCAGGTGTTATCACTCCTGACGAGTGTAAGATCGGTATCATGCCTGGTCATATCCATAAGAAGGGGAAGGTAGGCATCGTTTCCCGCTCTGGTACTCTTACTTACGAAGCAGTTAAGCAGACTACAGATGAAGGCTTTGGTCAGTCATCTTGTGTTGGTATCGGTGGTGACCCTATCCCAGGTTCAAACTTCATCGACATCCTAAAACTGTTCCAAGAAGACCCAGAAACTGAAGCTATCGTGATGATTGGTGAGATCGGCGGCACAGCGGAAGAAGAAGCAGCAGCATTCATCAAAGAGAATGTGACTAAGCCAGTTGTTTCTTACATCGCAGGTGTTACGGCTCCTCCAGGCAAACGTATGGGTCACGCAGGCGCTATCATCTCTGGTGGTAAAGGTACTGCAGAAGACAAATTCCAAGCTCTAGAAGCGGCTGGCGTTAAGACAGTTAAGTCTCTAGCAGATATCGGTAAAGGTCTTCGCGAGATCACTGGCTGGTAATCAATACCAATCCAGACCATAAAACAATATCCCGCTAATGCCGGGATATTTCGTTTCTGGGAAAGGATAAAAATCCCTGTCATACCGGAATGCGAAAGCATATCCGGCACCTCCCCAACAACTAAACTCTCTTTAACTGCGCCAGCACAAAGCAGAACGTTGCACTCACCACCACCGATGGCCCCGCTGGCGTATCATAAAACCAGGACATACTCAGCCCACCAAATACGCAGGCTATACCTATCATTGAAGCCAACATCGCCATCTGCTCTGGGCTGGTGGCAAAGCGACGAGCGGTAGCGGCAGGGATGATCAGCATAGAAGTGATGATCAGAGCCCCAACAAACTTCATGCCCACGGCAATCACTAAGCCTATCATTAGCATCAGAATAAGGCGCATAAAGTCGATGTTAACTCCCTCAACTGCAGCCAATTCTTCGTTTACTGTGCTCGACAGAAGCGGACGCCAAAACGCAACCAGCATTACCATGATGCGCCGACGCCAATATAGATAAAGGCGACATCTTGATTGGATACTGAGAGCAGATCACCAAATAGATAACCCATCAGATCTACTCGCACATTATCTAAGAAGCTAACTGCAATCAGACCTAGGGACAGGGCGCTGTGAGCCAAGATACCGAGTAGGGTATCGGTCGCCACTAGCTGTTGTTTTTGCATGGTAACTAGCACAACGGCTAGGCCTAAACAGACCACAACCAGTGCTAGGTAGAGGTTGATATTAAGAAGAAAGCCTAGTGCCAGACCCATTAGAGAGGCGTGGCTAGGGTGTCGCCAAAGTAGGCCATTCTGCGCCATACCACGAATGAACCTAATGGCCCCGCTACGAGTGCGATGCCGATACCGGCAAGAATAGAGGGAAGCAGAAACTCAATCATGTTTATGTCCATGGGTGTGGTTGTGGCAGTCGTGTGCGTCGCCTCTACCGCTTCTCCAGAGAGGTCGTGATGGTGTTGCAGGTGTTGATGCTGATATAGCGCAAAGGTGGATTGCTCCACATTAGCCGAGCCAAACAGCTCTATATAGCTAGGGTGAGTAGAAATCGCTGATGGTGTTCCAGAACAGCAGATGTGGTGGTTAATACACACTACCTTATCGGTTTTCGCCATCACCAGATGCAGGTCATGGGAGACCATAAATATGGCGCAGCTAAACCTGTGCCTTAGGGTATCAATAAGGTTGTAGAGGTCTATCTGCTTGAACGTCTACACCTTGTGCTGGCTCATCCAGAACCAACAGCTCAGGTCTGCCAAGTAGTGCTCTAGCCAGAAGTACCCTTTGATTTTCACCACCCGAGAGACTATGCACATTTGATTTCAAAAGATGGCTAGCGCCAACCAGATTCAGGGCATCCATTCGCTCCTGTTGGCTATATTTGCCCGCCAGTTGTAAAAACTTGTCTACACGCAGAGGCAGAGTCTCGTTAAGGTGGAGTTTTTGCGGTACATAGCCGATGCGCAGTTTTTTGTTTCGAGTAATTGTGCCACTGTATTTGGTCTGCAGACCAAGTAGCACCTTTACCAAGGTAGATTTACCAGCGCCGTTAGGACCGATTAGTGTGGTTATCTCAGATCTATTGATGCTAAAACTGATATTATCTAGCACCTTTCTTTGGTCAAACTGGACCGTGATCTGATTGAGCTCGACGAGTTGAGTCATAGGTAAATTATTGTATATCCTGATGATTTGACGCTTGTATTATATTGCAAATCTGCAAATGAGAAAGGTTTGCACTTACACTATGTTATAAAGTAACATTTGCAATAGTTTAACTCCATAGCAAGGAAGCAACCTTAGATGAAGCGCCTTATATTATCACTGGCCTGTTTTGGCTTTGTGGCGAATGCCACGCGGTTGAAGTACTCAGCAGCATCAAGCCTATTCAGCTCATTACTCAAGAGATCACCAAAGACACAGCAGAGTCTCATGCGTTAGTAGACTCGAACATGTCTCCTCACGACTATTCTTTAAAACCATCTGATGTAAAAAAGATCCGTTCTGCTGACCTTATTGTTTGGTATGGCCCTGACTTAGAGCGTTTTATGACCTCTTTGACTGAAGAGCAAAAAAACGTGCTTACCGTAAGTGAGTTATCCAACGTGGATCTTCGTGCTTTTGATGAAGGGCATCATGATGATCACCATCATCATCACGGCAGTTATGACCCTCACTTCTGGCTTGGTCCAAAACAGGCTGGCTCAGTGGCAAAAGCGGTTGCGGAAAAGCTTCAAGCAATAGACCCAGAAAATTCTGCTCAATATCAGGATAATCTGAAAGAGTTTCTGGCGAACTTACAAAAAACTAGCCTTGAGATTGATGCTGAACTAAAGCCAGTAAAGGATAAGGCTACTTCGTTTTTCATGAGGCCTATGGCTACTTCGAAGACTATTACGAGCTAAACCACCTTGGTGCTTTTACTGTAAGTCCAGAACGTAAGCCTGGTGCGAAGACACTTATTCAGATTAAAACGCGCCTAAAAGAGGGTGACGTTCAGTGTGTATTCAGTGAACCACAGTTCAAGCCAGCGGTCATTGAGACGGTAACGCGTGGCACGGGTGTAAATCAAGGTCAGCTAGATCCATTAGCATCCGATATCGAGGTTAAGCCAGGTGCTTACTTTGACTTCCTGCGTCAGATGAGTAGTTCATTTACTTCTTGCCTCTCATAAATTTCGAATTTGAAATATAAGTTTTCAGAAAAGCATCCTGTTAAGGGTGCTTTTTTTGTCCTAATCGAGGTTTTGCTGCGTTAAACTCAGTTACAATTTTTTAAATGATAATAATTGGCATTTAGATTATGAAATTGGCAGATTTAGCGTTAGGGCAAGACGCAACGATTGTATCTATGCAACAGCTTGATAGTCAGACTCGAAAGAAGCTGATGGTAATGGGGTTACTACCTAACACCTCTATTACACTTGTGCGCGTTGCACCATTTGGTGACCCTCTTCAAGTACGTGTTCGCGATGTAAGCGTTGCTTTGCGTAAATCTACCGCAAGCCAAATTGATGTAGAGGTAGCCTAATGGACTATTCAATTCTAACCGTAGGTAACCCAAACAGCGGTAAGACCACGCTTTTCAATGCTTTCACTGGAGCCAACCAAAAGGTGGGTAACTGGGCGGGTGTTACTGTTGAAAAGAAAACAGGCACTTACAGCCTAGCGGGTGAAAGCTTTGCTCTGACCGACCTTCCAGGTATCTACGCACTAGACAGTGGCAACGACGCTAATAGCCTAGATGAGACGATTGCTTCTCGCTCAGTGCTGTCCACTCCGGCTGACCTTATTATCAATGTTATCGATGCAACCTGTCTTGAGCGCAGCCTATATGTAACCCTGCAGCTGCGTGACTGGGTCGTCCTATGGTGGTGATCCTAAATAAGATGGATGCACTGGCTAAAGATAATCATCAAATTAATCTAAAAGGATTGTCTAAGGCTCTAGGCTGTCCGGTTCTTTCTGTAAGCGCGACCAAGCAACACGAAGTAGATATGCTTAAGGCCGACCTACACAAGATGCTGGCGCAAGGTATCGAGGTTGAGCCGCTGGCGCTTGATTACGGTAAAGAGCTAGAAGACAAGATTGCGGAGATTTCTCCATATTTTGAGCATGAGTTGGTAGCAAGCCGAGCGCTTGCGGTACGTGCTCTAGAGCAAGACCAGCTTATTCTGAACAGCGCACCTGCAGAAGTAAGAGACGCAGTTACTGCTACCCATAGAGGCAGTGATCTCGATATCGAGATGCATGTTGCGGATGTGAAATACTCCTTCTTGCATCAAATCACCAAAGCGAACCGCTCTCAGGTGGGTCGTGTGACCCGCCGTATCAGCGAGCGCATCGATTCTATCGTCCTTAACCGCTGGTTGGGTATTCCTATCTTCTTCGGCGTGATGTATTTGATGTTCATGTTCGCCATCAACATTGGCGGTGCCTTTATCGACTTCTTCGATATCTCATTTGGCGCTGTGCTGGTGGATGGGGTGCACTATCTTCTAGACGGAAATCTGCCTGAGTGGCTAGTAACCATCCTTGCTGATGGTATCGGCGGTGGTATCCAGACGGTTGCGACCTTTATCCCAGTAATCGCAGGACTATATCTATTCCTTACCTTGCTTGAAGGCTCGGGCTATATGTCTCGCGCAGCCTTTGTTCTGGATAAGGTAATGCAGAAGGTGGGTCTTCCGGGTAAGGCGTTTGTTCCTCTAGTGCTTGGTTTTGGCTGTAACGTGCCAGCTATCATGGCAAGCCGTACCCTAGACCAAGAGCGTGAGCGTCGTCTGGCGGCATCTATGGCACCATTCATGTCATGTGGTGCACGCCTGCCTGTATACGCGCTATTTGCAGCGGCCTTCTTCCCAAGTGCTGGTCAGAACGTGGTATTTGCTCTGTATCTGATTGGTATTCTAGCGGCGGTATTCACCGGTCTTTTGCTTAAGCACACCATATATCCTGGTAACAGCGACAGCTTATCATGGAGATGACTGACTATGAGATCCCGCGCCTGAACAACGTGATTATCAAGACATGGCAGAAGCTGAAGCGCTTTGTATTCGGTGCGGGTAAAACCATCGTTGTGGTAGTGACCATCCTTAGCTTCGTTAACTCTATCGGTACAGACGGCAGCTTCGGTAACCAAGACAGCGAAAACTCTATGCTGTCGAAAGCGGCGCAAGTGGTGACTCCGGTATTTGCTCCTATGGGTATTGAGCAAGACAACTGGCCTGCGACCGTAGGTATCGTAACTGGTATCTTTGCTAAAGAAGCGGTAGTGGGTACCCTAAACAACCTGTATGCAAGTCCATCAGAAGAAGAAGCTGAATACGATCTTATGGGCAGCCTTGAAGAAGCCTTTATGTCGATCCCAGCAAACTTGGCGGATCTGAGCTTTAGTGACCCGCTAGGTATCGAAGTAGGTGAGCTTGATGACACATCAGCGGTTGCGGAAGACCAAGAAGTAGATGTGTCAGTATTTGCGAACCTGCAAGGTAAGTTTGGCTCAGCACACTCAGCGTTTGCTTATCTGCTGTTCATCCTGCTGTATACCCCATGTGTGGCAGCTATGGGTGCTTATGTACGTGAGTTTGGTGCTAAGTACGCTCGCTTTATTGCGGTATGGACCATGGGTTTAGGTTACTTCAGTGCTGTGCTGTACAACCAAGTGGCGCACTTTAGCGTGAATCCGTTGACTAGTTCTATCTGGATTGCAGTGGTGTTCGCGGTTGGTCTTATGACCTATCTGCTCCTCAAGCGCGAAGCGAAACGCTCGCGCTTGGTTGAAGTTGAAACCCTAGCCTAGGAGTCATCATGATACTGCAGCAACTAAAGGCTTATTTGGAGGAGCATGGCACCTCAGAGCGTAAGGTATTGGCCAATCACTTTGGTCTGTCTGAGGATGGCGTAGATGCCATGTTGCAGCGCTGGATAGATAAGGGGCAGGTGATGCGTATCGAGGACACCATCAAGGGTAAGTTTTCTGGAGTAAGATACGCACTTAATAAGGGGATTGGCATCTCGGTTAAGATGTAATCCCCAATCAAAAAATGACTAGCTTGGTGAGAAACTTGGATTTCCGCCAAGCTTTTGTTTTATTTGGGCTAGCAGTTCTTGTTGAGCACTCTCTTCTCTCACTTCACCCTGAGTGTTTCCCCAAACAGGTCCCGGCCATGCCATATCGCTCTTGAATCTTGCAATATGATGCACGTGCAGTTGCGGAACCATATTTCCTAGCGCGCCAAAGTTAAGTTTATCTGGGTTAAACAGTGACTCTAGCGCCTCCATCACCGCCTGTGATTCACGCATAAAGGCTTGCTGGTTCTCTATGCTCATATGATGGATTTCTTTGAGGTCCGCTATTTGAGGCACCAATATTACCCAAGGTACTGCTGAGTCTTTGTGCAATAGGGCGATTGATAGAGGAAAGTGACCTAAAACGTCAGTATCTTTTGCCAGTTGAGAATGCAAAGAGAAAGGCATGATGACTCCTAGTGTGCGTTTACCGTTTGAGTAGATTGAGGCTCAGGATTTGGCTCTCGACTCAACATTAGCGCACCTCCCACCAACATGATAGCGCCAATGATCTGCGGTGCGCTCAAGGTCGCATCAAAGGCATACCAGTTAACGGCTACTGCGGAAACAGGGAAGAACAACTCACCAATGGTGCCATAGCGAGCAGGAATGCGCTCCAGCCCTTTGTAGTAGATGAACATGCCAAATAGACCGGATAGTAAAACCATATAAAACAGCGAGCTAAAGCTACCGTCCGATAGGCTGAAGGTCTCACCGCTATAGGCCATCGCCAGTGTCAAAACGATAAAGGCTAGGGTAAAACGGCCAGACATGATCTGAACACTGTTGTAGCCCTTGAGGGTAAGCTTGCGCCCGTAAACAGTAGATGCGCCCCATGCCACTACCGCAAGCAGTGCACAGCCGTAGCCGGTGAGAATCGCAATGATCTCAGGCTGTAATGCCAGACCGCTTCTTCATGCAAAAGCTCAAGAATATCTGGCGCTATCATTACGATACTGCCCGTTAAGCTGATTGCAGACCACAGTAGAAAGTGTTTCTGTAGCTTCTCTTTAAGTAAGATCACCGATAGTGAGATGGCTACAATTGGCTGTAGCTTTTGCAGCAGTATCACCAGCGTTGGATTCATTAGGCTAAATGCTTAGTAAAGGCAAGGGTGCCGATGGCTGAGCCAAATACGCCAATAAGTACAAAGGCGAAGATGGTGCCTTTTATATAAGAAAAGCGCCATTTTGGGATAAAGATCTGCGCTATTCCCAGCATAAGTACCAGAAGTAGGTGCTCGAAAAAGACGATCTGTAGGGTGCTGTTGCTCTCAAGGAGCGGATAGCGAAAGAGGGTATCAGCCGCCCATAGGCCAGCTGCTAGCATTACAAGTAAGATTCCTGCCACGATAATTCTCCGACGTGTGAGTCAATTCGTTAACAGGGGCTAAAAAGGAGTAGCGATCGAAGGCAGAGCGTGGAACGCAAAAGCGCACGCGGGTTTTCTACAACAACGAAACACACACCAGCGTAGATGCTTGTGCAATTTACTTCTTTCATCCGGACTATAACCGTCGGCTCTGGGTTCTCACCAGATCTGCTGACCCTTTAACGAGTTAAAGCGCTCGTGGGCTCAAAATCACGCTCATCTGAGCTGATTTTTACCACCGGTGGGGAATTCCGCCCCGCCCTGAAGTCTTGTTTAAGGTAACAAATTTACACCTAGATTCCTACACCCAAACCGTGGGCACTTATTGACCATTTCTATAGATATGCAGGCGGTGCATTTGCAAAACGTGATCAATGTCTCTAGAATTCGGCGTTTTTGTCATTGTCAGCCTCAGGTCAATACGCAACTTATTGAAGCTTTTAACAGCTAAACGCAACTTTTCGACCAATTTTCGAGGCTCTTTTCGTGGGAGTTTCAATGCCACAAGGTTTAATGCTTACTGATCTCGCTATTGCAGGACTATTGTTAATAGCCGCCAAGATTCTGCGCGTTCACTTTACCTTCTTACAACGCCTTTATGTTCCTTCTGCCGTACTGGCAGGTTTGATAGGCCTTTTACTAGGTCCAGCGGTATACGACGTCTTGCCTTGGACTGATACCTTTACCGCCAATGCGGGTCTTTTGACTGCAGCCCTTTTTTCCGCATTAGGTTTGGCCACCGATGTGCCATCGCCTAAGCAGGTAGCGACCCGTGCTGGTTCCCTATGGGCCTTTAATCAGGTGTGCTCAGTATCGCAATGGCTGTTTGCCGCTTTTCTAGGCTCGCCCTAGTGACCTTCTTTTGGCCAGACATCAACAGCCTAGGCGTAACTATGTCAGCAGGCTTTATGGGTGGTCACGGCTCTGCGTCTGTGGTTGGCTCTATCTTTACCTCACTAGGCTGGGAAGATGGCTTCACCCTAGGTTTGACCTTCGCAACTGTGGGTATCTTTATATCAATTTCTGTGGGCATGCTTATCCTACAGGTTGCTCTTAAGCTGGGTCTTATCCAGAGCTTTACCTCGTTCGATAAGATGAATGAGTATGAGCGCAAAGGGTTGGTGGAGCCGCAAGAGCAGAGCCCTGTAATGAAAGACACCATGTCATCTCTGTCGGTCGATACCTTTGCAGTGCATGCAGCTCTGGTGGTGGTGGTTACTGCCTTTTCCTATGTGGCCGCTAATTATCTGTCAGGTTTCCATGACAAGGTGCAGATCCCAACCTTCGTAACAGGTTTCCTAGGCGGTATGTTGGTGCGCATCGCAGCTAAGCAAACTAAGGCTCAAGACTATCTGTGTGATGGCGCCTTTAAACATGCGGCGGGCATCAGCACTGACTATCTGATCATCTTTGGTATTTCAGCCATCAAGATCACCGTACTAGCTCAGTATCTTTTGCCTATGGTGATTCTAGCGACTGGCGGTGTAATCTTTACCCTTTGGCTAGTGCTGTGGGTGGCACCACGTATGCTAGGTGACGACTGGTTTGAGAAGGGGATATTCACCTGGGGCTGGCTCACCGGCACTGTGGCCATGGGTATCGCGCTACTTAGAATCGTTGACCCTAAGATGCGCAGTAAGGTGCTAGATGATTACGCTATCGCTTATGTACCTGGCTCTATCACGGATATCTTTATTATCTCGTTGATGCCAATCGCTATGTATAACGGTTTGTATTGGCAGGCACTGGCCGTGGGTGTGGGCTATCTAGCCTTTGTGCTGTTTATCTGGCGCTTTGTGCTCAATCGATATCAAGTAGCTAATGCTTAAAACCAATTAGCATCCAAAACAAAAAAGCCCCGCTCAATGAGCAGGGCATTTTTTATTCGAACGCTTTACATTAGAAGCGACGAGAGAAGATTGCCGCTAGGCCAATGATTGCGATAGCAAGAATCATGATTGGACCTTTACCGCTATCGAAGCCGCTTACGATACCAGCGATTGCAACGATTGCTACAGCGAAAGGAATCACGTACTTAACTAGGTTGTACCATAGACCGAATAGTGGGAAAGATACCTTACCGTCGTTGGTGATTTCTTTCTCAAGGTCAGCACGGTTTAGACGCCAGCCTGCGAAGATACAGATGAACATACCGCCAACCGCTAGGAATACCTTGTCAGTCAGTAGGTCGAAGATGTCGAATACGCCTGTATCGAACAGTGTAGGACCAAGACCACCTAGAGATAGTGATGCGAACACACACATGATAGCCATTACTGAGCTAGCAGAAAGTACTGCAGTGGTACGCTTCATGCCTTTCTCGTCGATTAGGTAAGACACAACTACTTCTAGAAGAGATACAGAAGAGGTTAGTGCTGCAACCGTTAGACCGATGAAGAACATAAGTGCGAACAGTAGACCTACGCCGCCCATTTCAGCGAATAGCTGAGGAACAACAACGAATACTAGACCTGGGCCAGCTGCTGGTTCCATGTTGAATGCGAACATTGCTGGGAACATAGCGATACCTGCAAGTAGAGCTACCGCAGTATCCATACCTACAACCATACCTGTAGTCTGAACTAGGTTCTCTTTCTTCTTCAGGTAGCTACCGTATGTGATCATACAACCCATACCTAGAGATAGTGAGAAGAACGCTTGACCAAGTGCTGCTAGAACAACGTGGCTGTCTACTTTCGAGAAGTCTGGCTTGAATAGGAACTCAAGACCTGCACCAGCACCCTCTAGAGAAAGACCTTTCACCGCTACGATGATAAGGATAAGGAATAGTAGAGGCATTAGAACCTTACCCGCTTTCTCGATACCGCCAGAGATACCCTTGCTAACGATAACGATGTTAAGCACTAGGTACGCTGCCATCCACAGTAGTGGTTGAACTGGGTTAGAGATAAAGCCGCCGAAGCTGTCACCGATAGCTTCTGGGGTGTCTAGAAGACCTGTTGCAATCTTAGGAATGTAAGCAAGAGCCCAACCACCTACTACAGGTAGAAGCCCATGATCAATAGACCACTTAGTACACCGATTACACCAACAAAGGTCCAACGCTTGTCTGTCGATTTAAATGAACCTACAGCAGAACGGCTCGTATGACGGCCGATTGCAAATTCGGTCAGCATTACGCTGAAGCCGATAAAGATTACGAACGCTAGGTAGATAAGTACAAATGCACCACCGCCGTTCTCACCTGCTGTGTATGGGAATTTCCAAATGTTACCAAGACCTACAGCTGAACCTGCTGCGGCCATAACAAATCCTAGTCGTGAGCCCCAGTTATCACGAGGGGCTGCTGTTGTGTTACCAGTCGCCACAATTACTCCATCAAATATAATATTGTGTTTGTTACTAAATCGGCGCCTTAAAAAATAGGTGTACAGTTTCTTATACACTTTCAAAAAGTTAGATTGACGCTCTTGAAGTGGCAAGTTAATCAGGGTTTGGTTAAAGTTGGAACCCCAAAAGTGCAATTAGTTGGATTTAGATCTAATTATTGTGCTCAAGCGCTGATTTATTGTCCTGCATTCATATTTAATCCTGCAAAAATATCTTTACAGATAACATTTCACTAACATTATCCCGCGATTACTTATGCATATTGACAAGGCTAAACTTGTCATTTTGACGATCTCAATGCATAAATCCCATCAATGCCAGATAAAATGCATAAAAAAAGCCGCCACATTTGTGACAGCCTGATGACAGAATATAGGGAGTAGCAGGCATTTCTTGCCTAACAATCCAGAGATTATCGGCTTCTTCTAGTCACTTTTTAGCACCCATCCAAACTTATTACTAAGGTCCTTTAAGACCTCTATTTCTTTGAGAGCTTCTTGCTCTATCCATTCCTGTATTTCCTCAACAATCTGAGATGATGATCGGCAGTGACAAAAATACTGCCATTCACTGGGCTCGATCTGAATGTTGTTCGGGCTAACCAAATAGCCATGTTCAAGCTCAGGCAAGATCAAAAGAAGATCGGTGACGGTAACGCCTTGCCCTGAGAGACATGCACTCAGAGCCAGATCTAGAGTAAAGAAGGTGGTATTTCTGGCTCGCTTACCATCACTATGCCCAATTGAAGCTAGCCAAGTCTTCCAGTCGTGGTGATCAAGTGTAGAGTGCAGGCGCGGAAGGGTTAGTAGGGCCTCTAGGTTGGCGTGTTGTGAATACAACTCTTGTGAACAAACCGGTCCCATATACTCGTAGCGCAGGAATTTTACGTCGGTTCGATTCCTGTACAGGTGTGGCGCTCTAGAGTTTAGGATCAGCAGGTCGTAGTCGGTGGATTTCAGTGCTTCATCCTCTTCGATGATGGGAATCACCACGATTTCATGCTCTGGATAGCGCTCTTGCAGTTGCTGGATCTTGGGCAAAAGAGAGCGCGTGGCGTAACTGAGTGCGGCTTGATAACGATGCGCTGTTGCTGATTAGAATGCCAAGATTCTATAAGCGCTTGAACTGTCTGGTAGTTTCTTTGTAGTACAGAGAACAGTTCAGAACCCCGCGCCGTCAGTTCGATACTGCGATGCATACGGGTCACCAGTTGGGTTTTTAGGCCTTGCTCTAGCTGTTTTACCTGTCTACTGACTGCACTTTGGGTGACGTTGAGCTCGAGCGCCGCATCGGTAAAACTCAAGTGGCGGGCCACCGCCTCAAAGGTTTTAAGACTGTTATGGGAGTAGGGGATGTCTGGATAGGGCTTCATCGGACTCTCACATGATTTCAGGTAATGTCAAGGCTACATTAATGTTAATTGAACGCCAGTGCAAATCGCAGTAGTTTTACCCTTCATTCTGAGAGGGAATCATGAAAAACATACTTAAACTGGCTCTGCCACTGACATTATCTCAACTCATCGCTATGGCCTTGGTACTCACCGATGTCTGGATGATGTCGCGCATCAGTGTTGCGGACCTAGCCGCCGGTGGACTTGGCGCCTCTGTATATTCGTTTGTTTTTCTTATCGCAAGTAGCGCAGTAGGTTGCGTTGCCAACCTAATCGCCATCGCGTACGGACAAAGTATCGCAAGGCCTGAATATGGCCGTGAGCAGATCCGCTTTGCGGTGAAGGGAGCGGTGATGCTCTCAGTATTGCTAAGCGTACTGCTCAGCTTCAGCTTTATGTTCGCGCCACAGTTGCTACTAAAGCTCAGCAGTCCCCTGAAGTGATTGAGATCGCCATGATGTATTTGCATGCATTGAAGTGGGCCATGTTACCAACGCTCTTGCTATTGGTACTTCGAGGCCTAACCAGCACCTTTGGTGATGTACGCTCGGTAATGCTGATGTCTATCGTGACCGTGATTGTGAATGTACCTATCAGTTACTTGCTTGCCTTTACTCTAGGTTGGGGTATCGCGGGGCTAGGTTATGGCACAGCGATAGCGGCTTGGTTAGTGTTGCTTGGTTATGGTTTCTGGGTATTCAATCAGCAGAAGTATCAGCGCTTTGCCCCTTGGTTAAATCTTCAAGAGTACACGCCTAAGCTGATGCTTCCTCTTTTGTCCATGGGTGCACCCATCGCCTTTGCCAGTATGCTAGAGCATGGGCTTATCTATGGCGGTACCTTGATGGCAGGCATGATAGGCGTTGCCTCTTTGGCACTGCATCAGATCTTACTGCAGTGTCTGTCTTTCACTTGGAACATTAACTTTGGTTTCGCTCAGGCCGCAGCCATCTTGGTGGGTAAGGAATACGGCGCGACCAATTATAATGGTATTACCGCTATTGCTAAGAAGAGCTTTGTCATCGTCTCTGCGCTGAGCTTTGTTATCGCAGCAGGTTTCGCTATCTGGCCAGAGTCGGTTGCAAGCTTGTTCCAACTAGACAGTGATGGAGGCCATGAGCTTACCGATATTCTGAGCTCAGTTATCTGGGTGGTAGCGCTTTGTTTCGTGGTGGATGCATGGCAACTATTGGCCATCAATATCCTTCGCGGAATGAAGATAGTGGTCGTGCCTACCATAATGACGGCTATCGGTTATTGGGCGTTTGGTTTGCCAGCAGCTTGGCTTCTAATGAAGGCATTTGGTTTGGCTGGAATCTGGGGCGGTATAGGCATAGGCTTAGGTGTGACAGGTATTCTGTTGTTGGCTCAGGTGATCTTTGAAACCCGTCGATTCCAACAGGGTGCTGAGATGCAAACCGCGTGATCTAGATAGATTTATCCGCATAAATAAAAAGGCCTGAATATCAAATTCAGGCCTTTTCAGTTTTATCTCTTTGAGCGGAGATTACATGCGCTCTAGGGTCTCGATACCTAGCAGTGATAGACCTTGCTTAATAGTCTTCGCTGTAAGAGCTGCAAGCTGTAGACGGCTTTGTTTAATCGCTTCGTCTTCTGCAACTAGGATAGGGCATGCTTCATAGAAGCTAGAGAATTGGCCCGCTAGCTCGAACAGGTAGCTACACATGATGTGTGGTTGACCTTCGCGAGCCACCGCTTGTACCGCTTCTTCAAACTGAAGCAGTTTCGCGATAAGTGCTTTCTCTTTGTCGTCGGTGATCTTGATGTCGCCAGATAGCTCATCCATAGAGATGCCTGCTTTCGCGAATACAGATGCCACACGGTGTATGCGTACTGCATGTAAGGCGCTGTGTTACCCTCGAATGCAAGCATGTTGTCCCAATCGAACACGTAGTCAGTAGTGCGGTGCTTTGAAAGGTCCGCATACTTAACCGCTGCCATTGCAACCGTGTTTGCGATCTTAGTCTTCTCTTCAGAAGCCAATTCAGGGTTCTTAGATTCGATAAGCTTGATCGCGCGCTCTTCTGCTTCATCTAGAAGATCAGCAAGACGTACAGTACCGCCAGCACGGGTCTTAAATGGACGACCGTCTTTGCCAAGCATCATGCCGAATGCATGGTGCTCTAGAGATACCTCTTCTGGCACATAGCCTGCTTTGCGAACGATAGTCCAAGCCTGCATTAGGTGTTGGTGCTGACGTGAATCGATGAAGTAAAGTACGCGGTCTGCGCCTAGCTGCTCATAGCGATACTTAGCACATGCAATATCGGTAGTAGTGTATAGGAAACCGCCGTCACGCTTCTGGATGATTACACCCATAGCTTCGCCGTCTTTGTTCTTATACTCTTCAAGGAATACAACCTGTGCGCCGTCATCTTCAACCGCTAGGCCTTTTTCTTTAAGGTCAGCAACGATGCCAGGCAGCATGTCGTTGTACATGCTCTCACCCATCACGTCTTCACGCGATAGAGAAACATTTAGACGGTCGTAGTTACGCTGGTTTTGAACCATGGTGATATCAACCAGTTTCTTCCACATCTCAGCGCAGTATTCGTCACCACCTTGAAGCTTAACTACGTAGTTACGAGCGCGCTCAGCGAAAGCTTCGTCTTCGTCGTACAGTTTCTTCGACTCACGATAGAAAGCTTCTAGATCAGACAGTTCCATAGAAACCTCGCCAGCTTCTTGCTGAACGCGTTCTAGGTTAGCGATAAGCATACCAAACTGAGTACCCCAGTCACCGATGTGGTTTGCACGAACAACCTTGTGACCAAGGAATTCTAGAGTACGAACTACCGCATCACCTATGATGGTTGAGCGAAGGTGGCCAACATGCATTTCTTTCGCTACGTTTGGAGCAGAGTAGTCAGCAACGATAGTCTTTTGCTCTTCAGTCGCAACGCTTAGGCGCTCATCCGCAAGAGCCGCTTGCGCTGACTTAGCTAGAAACTCTTCGCTTAGGAAAATATTGATAAAGCCAGGACCTGCGATCTCAGTTTTGCTTGCGATACCGTCTAGGTCTAGGTTGTCTAACACTTTTTGCGCGAATTCTCGTGGGTTAGTTCCTAGTCGTTTTGCAACGCCCATTACGCCGTTTGCTTGGTAGTCACCAAACTGAGGCTTTGCAGATTGACGTACAGCAGCTGGGCTACCTGCAGGTGCACCTGCAGCGGTCAGTGCTTCGGAAACTTTGTCGTTAATAAGTGCTTGGATATTCACGCGCTAGTCCTTCAAATTGAGGATGCATGAAGGCAAAAAAGAGGGCCTTCATTGTCTAAGTTAGAAAAATGGCGTTCATGATAACAACTAAACGGCCGAGGATCGATAGCGAGAGCTATTTGAATTGCTTGTTATTGGGGCTGCTAATCTATGCACTTGAGATGCGTAGAATTATGGTTACAATCCGCTTGGATTTTCTCACTCAACACTCGATGGAGAGCAAGCTTTGGACAAGCTAACACAAGCCGAATTACACCCGAAACAGATGCTAGGGCGCGTTGAAGAATTTATGGATAAGATTCAAGCTCTTGCCACAGAACTAAGCCTGCCAATTGCCGAGTTTCAGGCTGACCATCTAGCGCTGCGAATCAATGATAGCGAGCTTGCCAAGCTTGCTCATCAGGCTTGGTCTGAGTATGGCAGTACCATCTCAGAGGCGATGATCAATGGTCGTCCAATCGTGGTTATCTTCTTTGATGAGCCGATTAAGGTGAAAGGCTGGAGTATCGAGTGTCTTGAACTGCCGTATCCCGCTGAAGGAAAACTCTACTGTACAAGATTGGGAACATGTTGAGTTCGTGATTCCGTCGAACGCACAAAGCGCTGATGACTTCTTTGCAGAGCTGAAACAGGCTTATCCAAGCTTTGAGAAAGCAGTTGAAGAAGGTGATTTCAAGCTTAAGCTATCTAGCCCGAAAGGCGAGGGTGAACGTCTGGCTAACCCGACAGTGGCGATTAAAAACAAAGGGGTGTGCATTAAGCTCCACCCCCATCCGCTGAAGGCTATCGTTGAGTCCGAACAAGGCCTATAGGATCACCGTCTTGTTGCCGTAAACGAATACATGGTCATTGACCACCTTATTAAGAGCTTTACTTAGGACGTTCTTCTCAACATCGCGACCGGCTTGGGCCATGTCTTTGGCACTAAAGTTGTGATCCACAGGAATAACGTCCTGTTTGATAATTGGCCCCTCATCGAGATCATCGGTAACAAAGTGTGCAGTCGCACCTATGATTTTTACCCCGCGTTCATACGCTTGCTGATATGGCTTAGCCCGATGAAGGCAGGCAGGAAGCTGTGGTGAATATTGATGATCTTATGTCGGTATTGGGCTACAAAGCAGGATTTAAGATACGCATATACTTGGCAAGCACAAGATAGTCAGGGGCGAACTCATTGATCGCTTCGCACAGCTTAGCCTCATGCTCGTCGCGATTTAGTCCCTCATGGCTGACATGGCGAAATGGGATATCGAATTTTTCCGCTAGTGGCTGCAAAGTATCGTAGTTACCTACAATCGCTGCAATATCGATATTCAATGTGCCGTCGAAGGTTTTGATCAGGATATCGCCTAGGCAGTGCGCCTCTTTGGTGACTAAGATAACCACCTTCTTTTTCGACGAATCTACTAGCTTCTTGCTCGCCCCCTTAGGTAGCGCAAACTCAAGGTCTTCCATTAGTACAGCATCGTTGAAGTTACCCTCAAGCTCGGTACGCATAAAGAAATGACCGCTGGTATTATCAACAAACTCGTTGTTATGGATAATGTTTAGCTGATGCTTGTAACAGATGTTGGTAATCTTAGCGATAAGACCCGGCTCGTCTGAGCAATGGGTAAGAAGGGTTTTTCTTTCCATGAAACGGATTCCTTTGGTTACTTAATACCCTCACTATACTCAAGAATGCTTTTGATGCCAGCCCTTGTTAAAGGCGAGCATAGAATTCAAAAAGGAACTAAGTTGAAGATAAATAAGGTTTTTTCCACCGATGGAGCCTAGGTAAGGCGATAAAGGCTTTCAACCGCGTGATGCCCAGACCGAAATGGCGCAGGCGGTGATGGATACCATCAAGGAGAAAAGCCAGCTGGTGGTTGAGGCAGGTACGGGTACCGGTAAGACCTTTGCCTATCTAGCCCCTGCTTTATTAAGTGGTAAGAAAGCCATAGTCTCAACCGGTTCTAAAAACCTGCAAGAGCAGTTGTATCACCGTGACCTTCCGTTAATGAAAGACGCCCTAGGCTTTACTGGTCGAGTGGCACTTTTGAAGGGCAGGGCAAACTACCTTTGCCTAGATAGACTAAGTCGCCAGATGATAGAGAGTCATGGTCATCACGCCGATCCACAGCTTCTTAGCCAATTGGTCAAGGTGCGCTCTTGGTCCTCATCTACCCAGTCGGGAGACTTGGGTGAATGTGAGGACCTGCCAGAAGATAGCCCTGTAATTGCTGACATCACCTCGAACAACGATAACTGCTTAGGAAAAGAGTGTCCTAGCTACGATGACTGCTTTGTATTCAAGGCGAGAAACCGCGCACTAGAGGCAGACCTTGTGGTGGTGAACCATCACCTATTTTTAGCGGATATGGCGGTGAAAGAGACTGGCTTTGGTGAGCTATTACCAGAGGCAGAGGTATTTATCTTCGATGAGGCACACCAGATCCCAGACATCGCCAGTCAATATTTTGGCCAATCACTGAGCTCGCGTCAGGTAAATGAGCTAGCTAAGGATATAGAGATTGGCTATCGCACTGAGGCCAAGGATATGCGTCAGCTGCAAAAGGTGGCGGATAAGCTAGTGAGTACAGCGGCAGAGCTTCGAATCTCTTTGGGTGAACCGGGCTTTCGCGGAAACTGGCGTGAGAGCATGAAAAATCTCGATGTTCAGCGCAATGTGGAGAGACTCAGTGATGCCCTGCAATTGGCACGTGAAGTACTCAAGGTCGCTCTTGGACGCTCCCAGCTTTTGGACACCGCCTTTGATAGGGTGACCGTGCTTCAGAACCGCCTTGAACGGGTCTGTGATACCTCTATCATGGGATATTCCTACTGGTTTGATTGCACCAGACGCCATTTCTCGTTGAACATCACGCCACTATCGGTGGCAGACAAATTTCAACAGCAGGTAACAGAGCAGGGTGGCAGTTGGGTTTTTACCTCAGCAACCTTGTCGGTTTCCAACGACTTTGGTCATTTTACCTCGCGCTTGGGGCTAAAACCGAAACAGCAGATAGCTTTAACCAGCCCATTTGATTATCAAACCCAGGCCAAATTGTGTGTGCCAAGATATCTGCCTGAGCCGAATAGTCCTATGATGTCGCAAAAGCTGGTTTCTATGCTTGGGCCGGTTATCGAGGCCAATAGAGGTCGCTGTTTCTTTCTCTGCACCTCACATGCCATGGTAAAAGATCTCACTGAGCGCTTTCGTGAACGCCTAGACTTGCCGGTATTGATGCAGGGGGAGAGCAGTAAGCAGGCCTTGTTACAAGAGTTTGTTTCTTTGGGAGATGCGCTGCTTATTGCAACGGGTGCATTTTGGGAGGGGGTTGATGTTAGAGGTGACACATTAAGCTGTGTTATCATCGACAAATTGCCCTTTACCGCCCCAGATGACCCGCTACTAAAGGCCCGAATCGAGGATTGTAAACTTAGTGGAGGTGAACCCTTCTCCGAGGTGCAACTGCCCGATGCCGTGATTGCATTAAAGCAGGGGGCGGGACGTTTGATTCGAGATACCAACGATAGAGGCGCATTGATCATCTGCGACAACCGATTGGTAACTCGAGACTATGGCAAGCTGTTCTTATCTAGCTTGCCTCCAATGCCGAGAACCCGCAGTGTCTCGGTGGTAAAAGAATTTCTTCAGTCTGTCGATAGTGATCGACAGTGAGTTTGACTACGAATAATTGAGAGTTACATGAGCGCTAAAATCCTAGCTTTAGACACTTCTACCGAGTTCTGCTCGGCCGCTCTACTTGTGGATGGTGAACTGTTTCATCGCGGCGAGGTCTCACCGAGAGGCCACACAACCAAAATCCTACCTATGGTGGATGAAATCCTAGCCGAGGCGGGCGTCAAGTTGACTGACCTAGACGGTCTGGCTTTTGGTCGTGGACCAGGCAGCTTTACCGGTGTGCGTATCGGTATCGGTGTCGCTCAAGGCTTAGCCTTCGGTGCTGACCTACCTATGCTTGGCGTTTCTACCCTAAAAGCTATGGCGCAAGGGGCGCACCGCACATCCGGTGCCACTCGTGTTGCTGCTGCCATCGATGCTCGTATGAGTGAGGTGTATTGGGGTCGCTTTAGTCGTGAGCAAGACGGCAGTTGGTCTGAGGTTGATGCTGAATGTGTTATCCCACCTGCCGAGCTTAGCGTACAAGTCACCGAAGACGCTAACCGCTGGACTCAAGTGGGCACTGGTTGGGAGGCATACGCTGATGAGCTAGCGGGCCTTAAACTGAATCGCACCGAAAGCGGTGTGCTGTATCCAGAATCACAAGACATTGTCGCTGTTGCAGCCCTTGAGTGGAGTGAGGATAAACTGGTTGGCCCTGAAGAGGCATCCCCAGTCTATCTGCGTGACAAGGTCGCTTGGAAGAAGCTTCCAGGCAGAGAATAGAGGAAGTAAAAATGGCAAAGAAGACCCTGTTTGTATTGGCTATGGCACTGTTTCTTTCAGGTTGTGCCTCTTTGCCAGAATCCTTGAAAACCGAAGACCAGAATCTCGTCACGGATTATCAGACTTGGATTAATGCGCCTCAAGATTCATTGACCACAGTGCGCCTTGGCGGGGTTATCGCCAAGGTTGATAATGAAGCTGAGCGTACTCGCATCGAGGTGGTAAACCTGCCTATCGAGAATAACGGCAAGCCAGATATAAATGTGGAGCCTGAGGGTCGCTTCGTGGCGTACATAGACGGTTTCGTTGACCCTGTGACCTATTCCAAAGGGCGCTTAGTGAGCATTTTGGGTACCTCAGATGGCTATGAGTTGGGTAAGGTAGGGGATTATGAATATCGCTTCCCTGTGATGAAGGCTTCTGGTTACCACCTATGGCAGATCAAGGAGAAGGTGATAGTACACGACCAGCCGATTAACACCTTCCCTTGTCGCTCTCTATATTGTCGCGAGGTGCGCATTGGGCCTACCACTGGGCAAGTGATCCAGCAGGTAGAGTAGGTGCAATTTAACCTTAATGACTATCAGCTGAGTACTATTGAGGTCTCGAACGACTCACATGTAGAAACTGTTCTATTTCTGCATGGTTGGCTCGACAATGCGGCCTCATTCGAGCCTCTGATTGCACAGATGGTTACGCTCAATCCTCGCCTTAGATACATAGCCTTGGATCTTCCCGGTCATGGGTATAGTTCCCATGCAAAGTCGGGCTTTTACCCATTTCATGACTATCTCGATGTACTCAATCAGGTTATTACTGAGCTGAAAACGCCAGTGCATCTGGTGGGGCACTCAATGGGAGCGTTGATATCCAGTTGCTATAGTGCTGCCTTTTCAGAGCATGTGTTGAGTCTTACTCAAATAGAGGCTATGGCATGTTTGAGCCTGAGCACAATGCCATTTCTCGTCTTAAAAAGGGTATTCAGAGCCGCCAGCGAATCATTAATAAACCGCGACGCTTGTTTCCCGATATTGCTCCTATGTTAGCGCTTAGGGCATCAAGCACCGAATTGACCGAAGAGCAGATAGCACCCATTGTGCATCGTGACATCATCGAGCAAAAGTTTGGCTGGCAGTGGCGCCACGACCCGAGACTCAAAGCCGACTCTTTGTATCGAATGTCAGAGTCGCATGCAAAGCAGGTTCTTAATCTGCTTCCGAATAAAAATCTTCTGATTCTGGGTAAAACTGGCTTTGCTGGTTTACCTCACCACTTTGAGCAACATGGCAATCCAAATACCAAGCTCCTTGAGATTGAGGGCGGTCATCATTGCCACATTTCTACACCTGAGCCCATCGCTCGTGCATTTTTCGAGCTATTGAATGCTTAAATGTTCGCTTTTGTGAACGCAAATTAAACACATGTTCAATTTTCAGCTACCCTGATAGTTAAAATCTAATAATACAAGTGATTTCAATGCCCTAGCGCACTGACTTCACCTGACTTCTGGGTATATAATGCGCCCCTATTTTTTCAGGAGTAATGACGTGAATAAACCTTGGCTCTCCCGTTATCCCGCTGACGTGCCAGAATCAATTGACCCGGATACCTATCCGTCTCTAGTGGAGATGTTTGAGAACGCAGTTCGCCGTTTCCCAGATCAACCAGCCTTTATCAATATGGGCTCGGTTATGACATATCGTAAGCTGGAAGAGCGTAGCCGAGCATTCGCTGCTTATCTTCAGAACGAATTGAAATTGAAAAAGGGTGACCGTGTCGCTCTTATGATGCCGAACCTGCTGCAATATCCGATTGCTCTGTTTGGTGTGCTTCGTGCTGGCTGTATCGCAGTAAACGTAAACCCGCTATACACCCCACGTGAACTAGAGCATCAGCTAAACGATGCCGAGGTTGAGACCATAGTTATCGTCTCGAACTTCGCCAATACCCTTGAGCAGATCGTAGATAACACCAAAGTGAAGAATGTGGTGCTGACTAGCCTAGGTCAGATGCTACCTACGGCTAAGGGTACGATCGTTGACTTCGTAGTTAAATACGTTAAGGGCATGGTGCTAAGTATGACCTACCAGGAGCTATCTCATTCAAACAATCGCTACAGAAAGGCCGTCGCTTACAATATGTGAAGCCGTTTATGAGCGGTGAGGATATTGCTTTCTTGCAATACACTGGCGGTACCACCGGTGTGGCGAAAGGTGCGATTCTTACACACACCAATATGGTGGCAAACGTTCTTCAAGCGAAAGCTGCTTATGGCGCTAAGCTAGATGAAGGTCGTGAGCTAGTGGTAACTGCGCTTCCTCTGTATCACATCTTTGCGCTTACCGTGAACGGCTTGCTGTTTATGGAGCTAGGTGCGACCAACCTGCTTATCACTAACCCGCGTGATATCCCAACCTTTGTTAAAGAGTTGAAGAAGGTGCCGTTTACCGCTATCACAGGTGTAAACACACTATTTAACGCTCTGGTTAACAATGAAGACTTTCATGAGCTAGATTTCAGTCGTATGAAGCTCTCTGTTGGTGGTGGTATGGCGGTTCAGCAGGCTGTTGCTGACAAATGGAAGAAAACCACAGGCGTATTCCTGCTTGAGGGTTACGGTCTAACCGAGTGCTCGCCACTGGTTTCTGGTTGTCCGCACGATATGACGGACTACAACGGCTCTATCGGTCTGCCTGTGCCTTCTACTGAGGTGCGTGTGGTGGACGATGAGGGTAATCCACTGCCAAATACCGAAGTGGGCGAGCTTCAGGTTCGAGGCCCACAGGTGATGCAGGGCTATTACAAGCGTCCAGAAGCCACTCGTGAGGTTATCTCACAAGAGGGTTGGCTATCTACGGGTGATGTGGTGCGCTTTGACGATGAAGGCTTCCTGCATATCGTTGATCGTAAGAAAGACATGATTTTGGTTTCTGGCTTTAACGTGTATCCTAATGAGATTGAAGATGTGGTTGCTCTGCACGGTAAAGTGCTTGAGGTGGCTGCTATCGGCGAACCGCATGAGGTTTCTGGTGAGGTGGTGAAGATCTGCGTAGTGAAACGCGATCCATCTCTGACCAAGGATGAGCTGATCAACCATTGTCGTCAGCATCTGACCGGTTATAAAGTGCCTAAGATTGTTGAGTTTATGGAAGATCTGCCAAAAACCAACGTTGGTAAGATACTAAGGCGAGAGCTCAGAACCGAGCAAAGCCAAACAGCATAATCTTAAATCGCCCTTCAAGGGCGATTTTAATTTGTGAGAATACTTTGAATTATCAAATAATTACTAGCAACCAAGAGTTGCAAAACGTCTGCGATGCAGCCCGTAAGCACTCTGCGGTAATGCTAGATACTGAGTTTGTGCGCACCCGTACCTTTTACCCACAATTGGGTTTGGTACAGATGTTCGACGGTGAGATCTTATCCTTGGTGGACACCAATGTAATCACCGACGTGACGCCGATTGTGGAACTGCTACAAGACCAATCTGTGCTTAAGGTATTACATGCCTGCGGTGAAGATATTGAGGTGTTCCAACACCATTTCCAAACTGTGCCTAGCCCTATGGTGGACACTCAGGTAATGGCGGCCTTCCTTGGTCATGGTCTGTCGACTGGCTTTGCTGCTCTAGTGAACGAATACCTAGGCGTTGAGCTAGATAAGAGTGAGTCTCGTACCGATTGGCTTGCGCGTCCTCTGACACAGAAACAGCTAGATTACGCGGCAGCGGATGTGTTTTATCTGCTTCCTATGTATCAAAAGCTGCACGCCAAGATCGAGGAAATGGGCCTATGGCAAGATGCCATTCAAGAGACTGAGCTTCAGCTGTCTAAGCGTGTGCGCGATACCAATCCAGAGAATGCTTATCTAGATATCAAGGGTGCATGGCAGCTAAGCCCGCAACAACTGAGTATCCTAAAACCTCTTGCGACTTGGCGCTACGAGCAAGCGGTGAAGAAAGACCTGGCTTTGAACTTCGTGTTTAAAGAAGCCGACCTTTTGACCGTAGCCCGCTATAGCTTGACCTCATGGCGTGAGATGGAGCGTCGAGAGTGTGATGTGCGCTCAGTGAAGCGCTATGGTCGTGTCATTACCCAGATAGTCAACGATGCCAAAGAAACCCCTAAAGGTGAGTGGCCAGCTAAGATTGAGCGCCTTGTGGATATGACAGGCTATAAGCAGGTGTTCAAACTACTCAAAGATGAGCTTAAGCTGGTAGTGGATAAGTCTCATCTGGCTCCTGAATTTCTGGCGTCTAAAAAGCAGATTAATCAGCTAATCTCCTGGGTGTGGCGCAAGGATAAGAATCCAGAAGCCTTGCCAGATTTAATGCAAGGCTGGCGAAAGCCACTACTTGGTGACAAGCTTCTGGCAAAGCTTGAAGCGAATCGCTAAAAAGAAAACCCAGCTGATTGAGCTGGGTTTTTTATTACCTGAATTTCGGGCATAAAAAATCCGAGTGCGAACACTCGGATTTCTTATCAAGCTTAATCAATAAGTGATTATTGAGTTGCTTGGATCGCAGTAAGAGCGATGGTGTAAACGATATCGTCTACTAGCGCGCCACGAGACAGGTCGTTAACTGGCTTGCGCATACCTTGCAGCATTGGACCGATAGATACTAGGTCAGCTGAACGTTGTACCGCTTTGTAAGTCGTGTTACCAGTGTTTAGATCTGGGAATACGAATACAGTTGCCTTACCTGCTACTGGAGAGTTTGGAGCTTTAGAAGCTGCAACGTTTTCCATGATAGCTGCGTCGTACTGTAGAGGACCGTCGATGATTAGATCAGGACGCTTCTCTTTCGCTAGCTTGGTCGCTTCACGTACTTTATCTACGTCTGCACCCTTACCAGATTCACCAGTAGAGTAAGAGATCATAGCAACGCGAGGGTCGATACCGAACGCCTCTGCAGATTCTGCAGATTGGATAGCGATTTCAGCAAGTTGCTCAGCTGTTGGATCTGGGTTGATCGCACAGTCACCGTATACAAGAACTTGATCAGGCAGAAGCATGAAGAAGATTGAAGATACGATAGACGTGTCTGGAGCTGTCTTGATGATTTGGAACGGAGGAACGATGGTGTTCGCAGTAGTGTGTACTGCACCCGAAACTAGGCCATCTACTTCGTTCGCTTCTAGCATCATAGTACCTAGGTAAACAGAGTCTTGTAGCTTCTCACGAGCAACAACCTCAGTCATACCTTTCTTACCACGAAGCTCAACTAGACGAGGAACGTACTTCTCACGTACTGCGTCAGAGTCGATGATCTCAACGCCAGCACCTAGCTCAACACCTTGCTGTGCAGCAACGCGTTTGATTTCTTCTGGGTTACCTAGAAGCACGCAGTTCGCGATACCGCGCTCAGCACAGATAGCTGCAGCTTTAACTGTGCGTGGCTCATCACCTTCTGGAAGGATGATGCGCTTGTTAGCACGACGAGCGAATTCAGTTAGCTGGTAACGGAATGCTGGTGGGCTTAGGCGACGAGATGCAACTGCACCTTCAGTTAGAGAGTCGATCCATTGGCCGTCGATGTTGCTTGCAACGTGCTCGTTAACGAACTCGATGCGCTCTTTATCGTCAGCTGGAACTTCTAGGCTGAAGCTCTGAAGGTTCAGAGAAGTCTGCCAAGTGTTACCTTGTGCTTTGAAGATTGGAAGACCAGTCTCTAGAGCAGGCTTACATAGAGTGTGGATTGACTCAGGGATGTCGTAGCCGCCAGTCAGTAGGATAGCACCGATGTCTACGCCGTTCATTGCTGCAAGAGATGCTGCAACGATTACGTCTGGACGGTCAGCAGAGGTTACTAGTAGTGAACCTGGCTTGAAGTGCTCGATCATGTTTGGCAGTGAACGTGCACAGAAAGTGATGCTCTTGATACGACGAGTAGATGCGTCACCTTCGTTGATGAAATCAGCGTTTAGGTGCTTAGCCATATCAACGGCACGAGTAGCGATTAGCTCAACGCTCCATGGCACGCAACCTAGTACGCGGATAGGGCTTGAGTTGATGATTTCCATCGCTTTAACGTCAGCTTGGTGCGCTGCGTCGTTCTCGTCAAAGATCTCTGATAGGTCAGGGCGAGTACGGCCTGCTTCATCAACTGGAGCGTTAAGCTTGTTGATGATAACACCAGAGATGTTTTTGTTCTTCTTACCACCGAAGTTAGACACTGCAACCTCGATACGCTCAGCAAGTTGTGCTGAGTTGTAAGTACCAGGAGTTGCAACGAATACGATCTCAGCACCAAGAGTCTTAGCGATCTCTTCGTTCACTTGGTTAGCGAATGGGTGCTTACGAGTAGGAACTAGACCTTCGATTAGAGTCACGTCTGCATCGTTGATTTGGTTGAAACGCTCAACGATGGTTTCAAGCAGAACGTCAGTTTGCTCATTACGAATAAGATCTTGTGCTTCGTTCATTGGAGTAGAAACACCGATCTTGATGTCGTTGTTTGACTCTAGGATAGTCGAAGTTAGATCTGGCTGACTGCCACCTGTGCGCGGTTGTGCGATTGGCTTGTAAAACGATACGTTTACGCCTTTACGCTCCATTGCGCGAATAATACCCATGCTAACACTGGTAAGACCTACACCAGCGCTAATTGGGACAAGCATAATGGTACGAGACATAGTCTGAAGACCTCGGGATATAGATAATTAATAGTCAGTTGAGGGGAACAACTGAACCAATAGAAAACAGGAGAGGCTAGCCTCTCCTGTTTCAGTCATTAAAGACCAGCTAGACGAGCTGTGTCTTCTGCAATTACTAGCTCTTCGTTAGTAGAGATAACCATTGCAGGGATGCGGCTGTCAGCAGTAGTGATAGTACCTTCACCACCGAAGCGCGCTTTAAGGTTAGCTTCGCCGTCAACTTCGATGCCGAATACGCCTAGACGGTTAAGAACCATCTCACGGATTGGGCCAGAGTTTTCGCCGATACCACCGGTAAATACGATAGCGTCTAGACGACCTTCTAGAGTCGCAGTGTAGCCAGCAACGTACTTGGCTAGACGGTGACAGAACACGTCCATTGCGCGAGTTGCTTCTTCTTTTTCACCGTAGTTGTCTTCAACGAAACGACAGTCAGAAGTCACTTCAGTTAGACCTTGTAGGCCAGACTCTTTAGTTAGCATAGTGTTGATTTGATCAACGGTGTAACCTAGAGAATCGTGTAGGTGGAAGATGATAGCTGGGTCGATGTCACCACAACGAGTACCCATTACTAGACCTTCAAGAGGAGTTAGACCCATAGAAGTGTCTACAGACTCACCGTTTTTGATAGCACATACAGATGCGCCGTTACCTAGGTGGCAGTTAATAATGTTTAGTTCATTAGCTGGCTTGCCTAGTTGCTCAGCTGCTTCGCGAGCGATAAATAGGTGAGAAGTACCGTGCATGCCGTAGCGACGGATGCCGTGCTCTTTATATAGGTTGTATGGTAGAGCGTATAGGTAAGCTTCCTGAGGCATAGTCTGGTGGAATGCAGTGTCGAATACTGCAGACATTGGTAGACTTGGGAAAGCTTTTTGAGCCGCTTTAATACCAACGATTGCAGCTGGGTTGTGAAGAGGTGCTAGAGCTGCACAGTCTTCGATACCTTTTAGTACGTCGTCAGTGATAAGCGCTGACTCAGTGAACTTCTCGCCGCCGTGTACAACACGGTGACCGATAGCTGCTAGGCTCTGAGATAGTTCTGGTTTAGAAGCTAGGATAGTGTCTACGATGAAAGATAGAGCTTCATCGTGAGCTGCACCGTTACCTAGTTCAGCTTCGTGTTTACCATCCAGTTTCCACTTGATACGTGCTTCAGGAAGGTGTAGACACTCCGCAAGACCGGTTAGGTGCTCATCACCGTTTTCCGCATCAACGATTGCGAACTTCAGAGATGAACTACCGCAGTTTAAAACTAAAACTAGCTTTGACATGATTAGATACCTGTTTATTATCTGAACAACTCAGAAACAATTGAATTTAGTCTTCAAGAATAGACGAAATTTTTTTCTGTTTTCGCCACTCTATTTAAATGTGCAACAAAATCCTTTTGCTGTCCGTATAACGATTACATTCCTTGCGATCGAACCTCGCCCTCGCCTAAGATGTAGGTAAGAGAGGCAAAGGCCTCAAATCGCGGACAAGGATAGCGATAATGGG
This sequence comes from Vibrio ishigakensis, assembly GCA_000830475.1. Classification (GTDB taxonomy): domain Bacteria; phylum Pseudomonadota; class Gammaproteobacteria; order Enterobacterales; family Vibrionaceae; genus Vibrio; species Vibrio ishigakensis_A. Next base: position 354,576 of record BBSC01000001.1, read on the forward strand.
GAAATATAACAAAAAAATTGAAAAATCCTTATCCGTTATCAATTTTTTCTCGGTTTTTTTTAAATGTTCAACTTTTTTAGCAAGAAACGATATGGTTGAGAAAAGCGGTATGCTGCATAGATTAAGAGAAGGTCAGGTCTATATGGACCTTTGGCCAATGCGCAAAGAGTTGATGCCTATCTTCCCAGAGCAGCGCATTATCAAAGCAACTCGATTCGGTATTAAGGTGATGCCTGCGGTAGCGGCCATCAGCGTACTGACCCAGCTTTCATTCCAAAACATGAGTGGTCTGCCTCAGGCGATCATCATTGCGGTATTCGCATTGAGTATGCCAATACAAGGTTTTTGGTGGTTGGGGACGCGCTCTAAGACCTTGCTGCCACCATCGTTAGCCAGTTGGTATAGAGAGATCCATCAGAAAATAGCTGAAACAGGAATGGCGCTCGAGCCACCCAAGGCTAAGCCAAGGTATAAAGAGTTGGCACAGCTTCTAAATCGAGCCTTTCGTCAGTTAGATAAAACCGTGTTAGAGCGCTGGTTCTAACCTTTACAAAAAGACCTTTCAAAAGCAGTCCACAGTGACTGCTTTTTTACGCCCAGTTCCCTCCAATATCGTGAAGTTATATTCCATTCCCGAAGTAGCACACTTTTTTTGATATACCCAACCTCCTACATTGAAACGTTTGCGTTATTTGACCCAATTTATAACTTTTTAACCTTTTGCTTAAAAAAGTGGTTACAAATGCGCTCAAAATATAGATTCATCGCACGATAACTGGTAATAATGGTTAAGTTTTCCACAACTTTCTGCGTTTAGTGGACCAAGGACTCTTCAACCCAACTGGTTGTTACATCAAGGAGATAAGATGAAAACAAACAAAATACTCGCCGCAGCTTGCCTGATTGGTGCCACCTTAATCACTAGCACCAGCGTACTGGCTAAAACTGCAAAGGTTGCGGTTTCTCAGATCGTTGAACACCCTGCATTGGATGCTACCCGTCAAGGCCTAGTTGATGGCCTAAAAGCGCACGGCTATGAAGAGGGCAAAAACCTAGAGTTTGATTATAAGACAGCGCAAGGCAACCCTGCGATTGCGGTGCAGATTGCCCGCCAATATGTGGGTGAGCGTCCAGATGTATTGGTAGGTATCGCTACTCCAACTGCGCAGGCTCTAGTGTCCGCAACCCGTGACATCCCAGTGGTATTTACCGCGGTAACTGACCCTGTAGGTGCAAAGCTAGTTAAACAGCTAGAGCAACCGGGCAAGAACGTGACTGGCCTTTCTGATCTTTCTCCTGTTAATCAGCACGTTGAGCTTATCCAAGAGATCATGCCGGATGTGAAAACCATAGGTGTGGTGTACAACCCAGGTGAAGCGAATGCCGTGAGCCTGATGAAGCTTCTAAAAGAAAGTGCCGAGAAGCACGGCCTGAAAATTGTTGAAGCAACCGCTCTTAAGAGTGCAGATGTTCAGAGTGCTACCCAAGCGATCGTAGAAAAATCTGACGTTATCTATGCCCTTATCGACAATACTGTAGCCAGTGCTATCGAAGGTATGATCGTAACTGCAAACCAAGCTAAGACACCTGTATTTGGCGCAGCGACTTCTTATGTTGAGCGTGGTGCAATCGCAAGCTTGGCTTTGATTACTACCAGATTGGCGTGCAGACTGCTGACTACGTAGCGGACATCCTAGATGGTAAGAAACCAGGTGAAATGGACGTTAAGGTAGCAAAAGGCTCAGACCTTGTTATCAATAAAACAGCGGCAGACAAGCTAGGGGTTAAAATTCCTGAAGCGGTAATGGCGCGCGCGACAAGCGTTAAATAATCGAACAGTGCGGAGCTTGCCTCCGCACTTTCCCAAGCTTGGCTTGGGGTTTAAGCAGAGAAGGAGTTTTTATGTCTGCTTTTGCGTTTTTTGGCGCTCTTGAAATTGGCCTTATCTATGGCCTAGTTGCCCTTGGGGTATACCTTACCTTCCGTGTTCTCGACTTTCCCGATCTTAGCGTTGACGGCTCTTTTCCAATGGGTGCAGCGGTAGCCGCTACCGCGATTGTCGCGGGTATCAACTTGGGTTGCCACAGGTATGGCGATCATCGCAGGTGGCATGACGGGCTGGGTGACGGCTTTCCTAGCGGTGCGTTGTGGCATCTTGCATCTACTGGCATCCATCCTAACCATGATCGCCGCATTCTCGATCAATATCCGTATCATGGGTCGACCGAACATGGCATTACTTGGCGAAGATACCATCTTGACGCCATTTGAATCCCTTGGAGACCCTATGTTGATGCGCCCGCTCGTGGTGGGTGTATTAGTGCTTTTGTCGGCGTTTTTTATTGTGCGTCTACTTAACAGTGATTTTGGCCTTGGGCTAAGAGCGACGGGCGTTAATGCCCGTATGGTTCGAGCGCAGGGCGGCAGCACGGCGTTTTATACCTATTTTGGTCTCGCACTGTCTAACGGTTTTGTTGGCTTTGCTGGCGCACTATTCGCACAAACCAACAGCTTTGCTGATGTTACCTCAGGCGTGGGTACTATCGTAGTAGGTCTAGCCGCTGTGATTCTCGGTCAAACCTTGATTCCCGGTAGAAAGATCTGGGTAGCGGTAACCGCAGTTATTGTCGGCTCAGTGCTGTACCGCCTTGCTGTAGCCTTTGCCCTTAGCACCGGCATGTTTGGCCTGCAGGCATCGGATCTAAACCTAGTCACGGCGGTTCTGGTTGCCGTTGCGCTCATCGCTCCGAAGATGAAGAGCCAATATAAAACCAAGCAGAGACTGAAAGCGGCGCGCAACTCATCGGAGGCAGCATGATAGAGCTTAAAAATATTCAGGTTACCTTCAATCCGGGTACTATTTTGGAGAACCGCGCCTTGCGTGGGGTAGACCTTGTGGTGCCTGAGCATGAGTTTCTGACCGTTATCGGCTCCAACGGCGCGGGTAAGTCCACACTGCTAGGTGCAGTCACCGGTGAGACTCCTATGATAGATGGTCAGGTGATCATCGATGGCAATGATGTGACCCGTCGCAGTGTCGACCAAAGGGCAGACCTGTGCGCACGAGTATTCCAAGACCCGCTAGCAGGCACCTGTGGTGACCTGACCATAGAGGAAAATATGGCGCTGGCGTATCGCCGAGGTCTAAGACGCGGTTGGAGCTTAGCGCTTTCTAGCAAGCGCCGTAAGGTATTCCAAGACCGTATTGCTATTCTAGGTTTAGGTCTTGAAGACCGCCTTGGAGATAACATAGGTTTGCTTTCCGGAGGTCAACGTCAGGCTGTTAGCTTAGTTATGGCGACACTGTCTGAGAGTAAACTACTGCTTCTGGATGAGCATACCGCAGCCCTTGACCCAAGAATGGCCGCTTTTGTTATCGACTTGACCAAGAAGATCATCAAGGAGTTTAACCTCACCGCCATGATGGTAACCCACTCGATGAAGGATGCTCTGGCTTGTGGTGATCGCACTGTGATGCTCCATCAGGGTGAGATTGTGTTGGATGTAGCAGGTGAGCAGCGTGCTAATATGCAGGTGCCGGATCTTCTTGAGATGTTCACTAAGGTTCGTGGTGAAGAGCTCACCGATGACAGCCTACTTCTGAGCTAGTTCCTTACTCAAATCAATAGCTCTACAAAGCGTGATCACGTGCAGACTTGTAACGAATCGCGCTTTTTTATATCCCTAACTTTCTCTACCTTGAGTGCAAATTGTTCCGCTCTGGAGTTTGCATGACAATGCCTTTCCTATTCCATCCACAATCCGAGGATGGTTTATCGTTTGACGGCACACATCTGACCGTCACCCTGCACATTGAACCTATCCAAGACATCAGTAAGGTAGTGCTTAGGCACGAGCCGGATAACGAGCAGTTCTTCGTAGAAATGTCTCAGCTCGAGGATAAGGGTAGGCTACAAACTTGGCAGGCACGTTTTCCTATCAACCAAGATAGAGACGTGACCCACTATGTATTTAAAGTGCAAACCACAACTGCGCAATACTGGCTGGATGCCCGTGGTGTGACCAACCGCATTCCGCCAAAAGAGTATCACTTTAAGTTTAATGCTGAGCACCGTCCGGCTGAATGGTACAAAGCCAGGTTTTCTATCAGATCTTCCCTGACCGTTTCTGCAATGGCAATCCAGAGATTGGCGTGCGCACTGGTGAATACGCCATTAAGGATGGTACGGTGCCGGCGGTAGAGTCACAGTGGGGCACACCAATAAACCAAGACAGTTCAATGTCGGTGCAGTTCTTTAACGGTGATATTGCGGGTGTGTACTCGAAGCTGGATTACCTGCAAGAGCTGGGTATTACTACCTTGTATCTAAATCCGGTATTTAGCTCGCTCAGCAACCATAAATACGACACTACAGATTACTTTAATGTCGACCCGCATATCGGCACGAATGAAGAACTGGCAGAGCTTTGCCAAGAGGTGCATCGTCGCGGTATGCGTATCGTGTTAGACGCGGTGTTTAACCACACCTCGGCGGAGCACCCTTGGTTTGATAAGAGTGGTCGTGTAGAGGGTGGTGCTTTCCATAATACTGATTCCAAATATCGTGATTACTACTTCTTCGATGGCGATAGCCAGAACTATGAAGGCTGGAATGGGGTGTCCAATCTTCCCGTGCTCAACTTCGACAATCCAGAAGTACGTGAGTACATCTATGACTCACAAGATGCAGTGATCAAGCACTGGCTACGACCGCCTTACAATATCGATGGCTGGCGTTTCGATGTGATACATATGTTGGGTGAGGGTAAGGGCGCGTATAACAATGCTCACTATGTGAAGGCATTCCGCGAAGCCACCAAACAAGAAAACCAAGACGCCTTGGTGCTTGGTGAGCACTTCTTTGAGGCAACTTCATGGTTGCAAGGTGATCAGGAAGACGGCGCTATGAACTACTATGGCTTTGCCCATCCAGTGCGGGCTTTCTTTGCTAACCAAGATATCGCTTATGACCCTATCTCGCTAACCAGCGAAGAGTTCAAGCAGTGGCTTCTAGAGGCCAAAGCTAAGGTGCCTTGGCACAACCAGCTAGCGCAACTTAACCAGCTAGATAGTCACGATACCGCGAGATTCATTACCTTGCTCGAGGGCGATGAGCAGCTGATGCGTCAAGCAAGCCTATTCTTGATGGCTTATGTAGGCGTACCTTGTCTCTACTATGGTACTGAGGTAGGTCTTGAGGGTGAAAACGATCCAGATAACCGCCGCACCTTCCATGGGAGCGAGTAGAAACCTCAAAATGGCTTCCTTACTTCAAGCAGATGCTTGAGCTTCGTCACCAGCATAAATCGCTACAAAGCGGCGATATCTTGTTCTTGGATGTCGAAGAGCAGTTGGTGTTTGCCCGCAGCTTAGGTGAAGAGAAGCTAATTACAGTGCTTAATACCAAGTCAGATCAAGAAAAGATCCGAATCCCAGTATGGCAACTAGGTATTGAGAGCGGAGAGGCAACCTCTGTTCTGACTAACTCATGTTTCAAGATTGAAATGGTGAGCTGGTGGCCAAGCTTGAAGGAAAAGGCGCCGAGCTTATCAAGCTATAGAATGAAAATTGCCAGCTAGATGCTGGCAATCTTTCGAATATTCGGAAATTTTTAAGCGATCGCCATCAGCTCTTGATGGTAGGCCTGAATATGTTCCACGATAGGCGCGGCCTTGTTAAAGGTGCGGATGTTGTGGAACAGCTCTTTTGCCTCTGGGTATTGCTGGCGCAGATAAGCAAACCACTGTTTGACGCGGTTCGGGTAGTAAAGTCCCTTATCACCCTTCATCTCATACTCTGAGTATTTCAGCAGTAGCGTCACTACCTCAGTCCAAGGCATTACGACCTGGTTGTGTTTCACCACATTGCCAAGGTTTGGCACATTAAAGGCACCGCGGCACACCATTAGTGAGTCGATACCCGTGCTTTCGATGCAGCGCTGACCATCTTCAAAATTCCAGATCTCGCCGTTGGCAATAAGTGGCATCTTGGTGTGCTGACGAATCTTAGCGAGATAATCCCAGCGGATCTGATCGGCGCGATAGCCGCCTTCTTTGGTGCGGGCGTGCACGGTAAGCTCATTCGCTCCAGCGCTTTCTACAGCACTTACGATCTCAAAACAATCATCTGGGTTTTCCCAACCAAGGCGGATCTTGGCCGTTACTGGTACCTCAGATGGTACAGCCTCTCGACACGCCTTAATGATCTGATACATAAGCTCAGGCTCTTTTAGAAGCACAGCGCCACCCTTGCTCTTGTTAACCAAGCGAGCAGGACAACCAAAGTTAAGGTCGATGCCGGCAGCGCCAAGCTTATAGGCTTTATAAGCATTCTCTGCCATCCACTCTGGACGTTGACCTAGAAGTTGAAGGTGTACAGGCGTACCGGACTTGGTTTTAGAGCCCGTTAAAAGCTCTGGGCAGAGCTTATAGAAGGAACGGTCTGGTAGCAGCTGGTCACTGACGCGCACGAACTCAGTGACGCATAGGTCATAGTCGTTAATGTCAGTAAGGATTTCTCGCATTAGATGATCGAGAACGCCCTCCATAGGGCCGAGTACAAGACGCATTGGATAATACCTTCGATTTAGGGACGGGCGATTTTAGATGCTTTTGCCTAAAATGTCACCGACATTATCCCGCCCTATAGCGAGCCAAGACTTTTTCACTCATACTAGGCGCAAATTCGAGTTTGGAATAAGAAAATGAGCGATTTGATTAGCTTTGCTGACGACTATCAAGGTGAGAGTGGCTATTTTTGGGAAGGGGCAATACTGGCTTCGAACCTGACGGTTAAGCCGTTAGAGCCTGAAAATTGGGCTGCAGATCTGTTTGGTGAGGATTTGAACAGGCAAAGCGACTATCATTGAACACATCAATGGTCAATTTGCCAAGCTCAAGGCGAACCAGTATTCGGCACTAGAGTTAGCATCAGGCAATCAAGTTAATCTAGCTGATTTTGCTGAGGGTTTTCTGTCGGTATGGCCGACCGTAGAGCAAGACTGGCAACAGTTAGAGATCCCTGACGGTACCATGCGCATGCTATCGGCGCTGTTAACGACTATGTCGCTATTGATGGATGAAGCGCAAACCCACGAGCAGATGAAGCAAGCAGGCTTTGAAGAGCTGCCACAGCTTAGTGACCTTCAGCCCCAGCTTGACCTTATGATCAATGAGGTAGCACAAGCGGCAGACGAGTTGATGGTAGGGAACAAGAGCCAGTCTCTAAACCCATATAAGGATGTGGGTCGAAACGACCCTTGCCCATGTGGAAGCGGCAAGAAATTTAAAAAGTGCCACGGCGCATAAAACAAAAACGCACCTTAGTCGGTGCGTTTTTTAATGCTTAGTCTTCCTCAGGAAGTTTTACGTTGAGCTCTAAAACAGCAATATCATCGTGCTTATGCTCAAAGCTCACATCAACCATGTTCGGGTCAACGTCAACGTACTTGCTGATCACCTTAAGGATATCTGCCTTAAGCTCTGGCAGATATGCTGGTGCAGGGTCGTCTTGACTGCGACGCTCAGCTACTATGATCTGCAGGCGCTCTTTAGCAAGGTTCGCGGATGTCTTCTTTTTTGGGCGGAAAAACTCAAGTAGTGACATAGATTAACCCCCAAATAGACGCTGGAAGATGCCTTTCTTAGGCTCGGTTAGGAAGCGGAACTCAATGGTTTCGCCCAGTAGACGCTGCACTGTATCTGAGTAAGCCATACCCGCGTCAGATTCATTATCAAAGATAACCGGCACACCCTTGTTAGATGCGTTAAGAACCGCTTGGCTCTCAGGGATAACGCCCACAAGGTCGATGTGAAGGATCTCTTCAACGTCTTGTACGCTTAGCATCTCACCTTGGTTAACGCGCGTTGGGTTGTAGCGAGTCAGAAGAAGGTGCGTTTTAACTGAGTCTAGACCAAGTTCTGCGCGGCGTGACTTAGAATCCAGAATGCCTAGGATACGGTCTGAGTCACGTACCGAAGAAACTTCAGGGTTAGTGGTCACGATAGCTTCGTCTGCGAAGTAAAGCGCCATTAGAGCACCTTGCTCGATACCTGCTGGTGAGTCGCAGATAATGAAGTCAAAACCCATTTCGTCTAGATCGTCTAGTACCGCTTGCACGCCTTCTTTAGATAGCGCGTCTTTGTCACGGGTTTGTGATGCTGGAAGAATAAATAGGTTATCGGTGCGCTTGTCTTTGATTAGCGCTTGGTTAAGGGTCGCTTCGCCGTTGATTACGTTAACGAAGTCATACACCACGCGGCGCTCACAGCCCATGATAAGGTCTAAGTTTCGTAGGCCGATATCGAAATCGATAACAGCGGTTTTTTGCCTGCTAGCGCAAGGCCTGACGCGATTGCGGCACTGGAGGTGGTTTTCCCTACGCCGCCTTTGCCTGAAGTAACAACAATGATACGTGCCATCATTTTATCCTTAGTTAAATTTTGAGGAGCTCGCTGTGAAGAGTTTCATCCTTCAAACTCAGAATCACCTTTTCTCCCCAGTGGTTTGAATCGATTTGCTCGCTAAGCCAATAGTTTCCTGCAATAGAAACTAATTCTGCTTGCATGTTGTGGCAGATTATTGAAGCGCTCTGCCAGTTGCGCCCGCAAGAGCACGACCACGCAAAGTGCCGTAAATATGTATGCTTCCGTCTGCGATAACCTCAGCACCTGCGCTCACATGGCTTAGGATTATCAGATCGCTGTCTTTCGCGTAGATCTGCTGACCAGAGCGCACCGGAGTGCGGACTATCTTAGTTGGAGTGATAGGTGCAGGTGCTTTGTCTGGACGGTTGGTGCCAGTCATCACTGCAAGGCCTGACTCACGAGCCAATTTCTCTAGATGCTTATCGCTACATTCGGTCACACCCACAGGATCATGCCGACGTTTTCAATGCCTTGCTTGAGTAGAGCGAGGTCGAGGTCAGAGGAAGCGTTTGATAGATTGATCACCAAGGGCGCCGATTTAAAAAATGCAGGAGCCTTGGATACCTTTTGGTCAAGATATGCGATTGCAGATTGAGCGTCATGCTGGTGCATATGAAGCACGGTTAGTGGAAAGCTACTGCCTTTCAGATCTGGAGATTGAGACATGGAACCTAGCCTTGGCATATAATCAATTTCAGAGTATTCATGTTATATTTCATCGGGTGGGTCGACAAGTAATCTTATTGTCAAATGGTGCTTTTAGCTTCAAAATCCCTATAAAGCGGTGTTTTTAACATTTTTGTATTCTCAGTTTTAGAAAATCACTCGATATATCAAGGCATCTTATGATTTGCGCAATTTATAAAAGTAGTAAAAAAGAGGGCATGTACCTCTATGTTCCTAAGAAGGATGATTTCAGTCAGGTGCCAGATCAATTGATGCAGATGTTTGGTAAGCCTGTCATTGTGATGATGATCAATTTAGCCACACGTTCTTTGGCACTTGTTGACGTAGAAAAGGTCAAAGAGTCTATGAACAAAGATGGTTACTTTTTGCAGCTTCCGCCTCCAACGGAAAACGAGCTGGAAAAATACAAACAAAGAAAGCAACAAGGCGACAAGCCTGTGGAGTAGTAAATGGATTTTAAGCGAAGGACAGGGACGTTCGGATTGTTGTTAGGGGCACTGATTGCCCCAGCCCACGCAGACACCAGTTTGGTAGACCGTGACATTACCTTTGAGGCCTATGTAGAGACCTTAAAGAGCCAAGCTATAGAAGAGGCATTCGCTCTGATACAGTCAATCAAGCCTTTGAAAATGTCACCTTCAAGCACAGGGCCGTAAAGGCGGATCGCTCTCAACCAGAGCATAAGATCACCCTAGAAGAATACCTTCCTCGCGCTGTTCCTGGCTGGAAAGTCAAACAAGCAAAGCAGCAATATAATAAGCATAGAAAAGAGCTAGAACGTATCGGAGACGAGTACGGAGTACAGCCACGCTTTATCGTTGCCCTATGGGGCGTTGAGAGTAACTTTGGTTCTCTTACTGGCGGCTACAGCGTAGTTGACGCGTTGACCACCATGGCATTCGAGGGAAGACGAGAGACATTCTTCCGCAATGAGCTGATGGATGCGCTAACTATTCTCGACCAAGGCCATATCACGGCAGATAAGATGAAGGGCTCATGGGCGGGCGCTATGGGACAACCCCAGTTTATGCCAAGCTCATTTTTGAATTATGCCGCTGATGGCAACGGCGATGGCACTAAAAACATCTGGACCAACGAAACCGATGTGTTCGCGTCTGCTGCCAACTATCTGCGCCAATCAGGCTGGAATGATAAATATACTTGGGTCGTGAGGTTAAGGTCACCAAACCACTAACTGATGACCTATATGGTCGTAAGAAGTCTCAAGCCAAGACATTAGCAGAATGGCAAGCCCTTGGGGTTCGCAATCAGCGGGGCTTTGACTTACCTGTGCTAACAGAGGACATAAATGCTTGGTTGATAGCGCCGGATTCACCTAATGGGCGTACCTATCTGGTTTATGACAACTATCAGGTGTTGATGAAATGGAATCGCTCATATTACTTTGGTTTAGCCGTAAGTAAGCTTGCTGATTCACTGAAATAAAAAAGAGGCCGCTTGGCCTCTTTTAGCATCTCTAGACTTACTTTCCGTATTGCTCGCAAGCAATCATGGTGTTCTCGATAAGAGAGGCTACCGTCATTGGGCCAACACCACCTGGTACTGGAGTGATATAGCTAGCGTTCTCTTTTGCTACATCGTATTCCACGTCGCCAACAAGCTTGCCACTATCTAGGCGGTTGATGCCCACATCGATAACCACAGCGCCCGGTTTCACCCAGTCACCTGGAATAAAGTTTGGCTTACCAACAGCGACTACCAGTAGGTCTGCTTGACGCACGTGCCTTCAAGGTCTTTGGTAAAGCGGTGGCAAGTAGTGGTAGTGCACCCCGCCAGCAAAAGCTCTAGGGTCATAGGACGACCGACGATGTTAGATGCACCTACAATACTGCGTGTTTGCCATGAGTTGGGATGTTGTAGCGCTCAAGTAGGGTAACAATACCTTTTGGCGTACATGAGCGTAGCTTAGGGATACGCTGTGCTAGACGGCCAACGTTATACGGGTGGAAACCATCCACATCTTTCTCTGGAGTGATACGCTCAAGCACTAGAGTAGAATCGATACCCGCAGGCAGTGGCAACTGAACTAGAATGCCATCGATCTCATTGTCTTGGTTTAGCTCATCGATAAGGTCTAGAAGCTGTTGCTCTGACGTTGTCGCTGGCAGGTCATAAGACTTAGATACAAAGCCCACCTCATCACATGCACGGCGCTTACTGCCAACATAAACTTGAGAGGCTGGGTCTTCACCCACTAGCACTACCGCAAGACCAGGCGCACGCAGGCCGGCTTCGGTTCTCGCTTTCACTCGAGCGGCAACTTCTGAGCGAACAGTTTGTGAAATCAGTTTTCCGTCGATATTTTGAGCAGTCATCACATTTCCTAAAGTTTGGCGGTTCAAAATTTTGGCGCATTGTCGCAAAAATGTTTACGTTTTGCTACAGCGCAATCGTTTGCTTTGAGTAAAAGTTACACGCAGTGGATCTTTCTGGTTCAAAATTCAGCACTTAGATCATAATGCTATACAAAGCCGTTGACCATTGGATTACAGCGCTTATAATTCTTTTCTTGTAGCGCGCCCTTAGCTCAGCTGGATAGAGCACGTCCCTTCTAAGGATGTGGTCGTAGGTTCGAATCCTACAGGGCGTGCCATATTCTACAAGGCCTGACAGCTTTTTAAGTTGTCAGGCCTTTTTCGTTTATGAAGATTTAGTCTAGTTATTAGTCTAGTTAGCCCTAGATAGTAAGTGAATGCTTATGAATCTGTTTGAAAGGAAGGAGCTGATCTCTTACTTTCTGAGGCTCAGGGTTGGAATAATTGGAAACTAGCCCTCATAATTGAGTGCTTTTATTGCACCGTCTCTTATCACCGTGACAAAATTGGATTATTCATAAAAGCCCCGCTAGCTGTAATTTTTTTAAGGGTTACACTCACAATCAAGGAGTGTTATGAATAAAAAAAACTTGAGGCTTCTCAATGCCTCTGAAGTTGCCAAGACTCTTGGCATTAGTGATACGAAGTTTTGGCGGTTACGCCGAGCAAATGCCTTCCCAAAGCCTATGAAAGTTCATGGTGGTATTGGTTGGCCTATGTACAAGCTAGAAGAGTGGATTGAAATGGAGTTTAAAAATGCACAAGACTAGGTGTGTGATTGCACCAGTTACTCTTACTTATCACTTAACGTAACCTGTTTCTAAAATAGCTGCTAGCAGAGAGCATACAAAGCCCGAACCATTGGTTTGGGCTTTGTTTCATTCAGAGTAATACTTGCTTTGATGACGTTTTGTGTCGGCTTTGTGTTTAACCAGAAATACAACGCAACACCGTTTTTCATTCCAATGAGCATACCTACAACACGGTAGGTGCAGGCTGAGCAACTCAGTCTAAGGGAACACGAGGTTATGTATTGTGTTTTCTAGCACCCCATTTGGAATCAAGATGTATTGGATGGGGTTATGCGCACTACCGCCGAATCAAGGGAAATCTCAATGGCGGAGGTAAAGGTCAGTAGCCAAATGACGTAATACGCTGCCTTGCTAGATCTGCTAGGTGAGGAGAAGCAGCAAATGATAATAACTACTGATTGTGTGACTGGGATGGGGGCGAAAGCTTTACACACAGCGCAAGGCAGACCGAAATGCTACTTAGAAAAAGCAGAACGGATGCGACCAAACTTATATCTACTATCACAATTGTTTTTTGTGATTTTGGGGTAGGGGTCGCGCAGCCGAAATGAAGATAAATGAAGGAGGGAGTGGACTAGAAAGCTTCGAAAGTAGGTTTGCCAGCTAGTCTTAGCGATGTGTCTCATACCCCCTATCGACCTTTTCAATATCGATGAAATAATTAATTGTTGTCAATTTAAATAGCATCTTAAAGTTGGATCTTATTTTTGACCTAGAGTACTTAGGAAATATTTTTTTTTAGATTTAGCAATATTATATAAATCATCTTATCTGGTTAACTCCATTTCTTATCAAGGTTGTGTCCTATGAAATATAGGTTTATTGCCTCATTTCCAGACTGCTTCTTATAATACCACAAATTTATCTACTGATTTTTACTATTTATCAGGATGTTATGCTGATGGGTTTTATTTGGTGATTTGCTCAATGAAAAAAAATCAAATACGATAGCCTCTAGTCACAAGAGACTACAGTTAACTAAAGGAAGGATCGTGTATGGCGAAATTAACATCTAACTCCAGAACAAATAACCGTATTGTTGATGAGTTACACGAGCAACTCGGTTATCACATTGTTGATATTGAAATGCTTGAAAATGCGGTAGCACAAGCACACGAAGAAGCCGATTCTTATCCATGTTTCACAGAGAGTCAGTTCGTGTTAAGTGTTGTTGAAAATTACACTAGAAATAGACAACCAGAGATATTCTAAGTCCCTTTTAAACTACAACAACTAATATTACAACAGGCGTTAAAGTCGATTGTAATGAAATATGTTAAATTTCAAACATTGCGATTATTTTGGCAAGATACTCTTTAAAAATATTGTTGTAAAGTACAGGCGTAGAGGTCTACCGTAGTTTAAACGTAGTTCTATAACCGGAGTTGATTAATTATATGAGTGATTGAGCTCTAGCCCAACTTCCCCGTTCTAGATTTTTCTCTATCTTGTAATTATTAGCAAAAATATGGGAACGAGTGAACATCATTCTATCTGATTAATAGGCAGGTAAAATTATGATTTTTTGGACAACAGATGTAATCACGCCACAATTATCAAAAGAATTATTTTTAACTCAAAAAGTTGTGTGCTGTCAGGTTGGCCGATGGAATGGTACCGACTACCCGCACTTTGACCTCAGATTATCAGATGTCTGTAACATGAATTGCATAAGTTTATTTTTAGATAATGACATAATGTCTTTCATTGATCCCGTTTTAGAGCATGTATCTAGGAATGATAATTCAATCTTACGTTTTATAGAAATGTGGAATAGTCGACGTCGAACAGAACTCTATCAACAATATAAAAGTGGTGAAAAACTTGACGTAGGTATCTATGACTGCATTGATCTACTGTCACTTTTAGATGAAAACATCGTGTTAATAATAAGATTCTCAGATTCCATAAAGAGATACTTAAAACCCTTGCTAGATTACACTGTGAGCTTGACAGAAAATATTAGGGTAGTGGTTCTATATAATGAAGGAATTAAAGGCCTAGGTCGCATCAAACATTTCCCCCAAGCGGTTTTACCAGAACTTTCGGAAGACATAATTATTGCAACGTGCTCTGATGCTATTTATTGCTTGACAGGGAAGCGCACCAACCACGAGGATCTGAAAAATTTTTATTTGACGAGTTCATCATTAAAAGAATTTATTGGATATGTGCAAGCCTCTGTGCTGTATCAAACTGCACCGTCTTTTAATTGGCATCGGAAAGTTCAGTTTTAACTGTTTGTATCGGTAAAGGCTTTTCTATAGTAGGAGAGATGAGGAGTTTATACACATCATTGATGCTAGATAAAAACTATATTATGCCTATGCTATCAATGGTGAACCGACTTCAAAAGAGGACGACATGATGAATTATTTTGCAGAGGACCCATTCTAGGTAATTTAAATCTGGAGGGTAAATGAAAAAGTTGAAGCGACAATACCGTCATAGTTTAAAGCGAACATGGCGCGGCTTTCTGTGGGATTACTATCCCGCTATTCGTAGCGCAGTTCATAAGCATTTTTCAACTAAACAGGAGAAAAGCTACTACTTTTTACATGAGAAAGAGTGCAGTTTGTTTCCTGTGAAGTTGAGAGCGAAAAGAGGCGGGGCGCTAGCAGATCCTTGATGATTATCCATCTTCTGTATATGATCTTGCTAAAAGCTGGAAACACAATTCAAGACGGAGAAATCAGTACTTCAGATAAGTTATATCTTCATATCCTTATATAGATTGCATATTTCTAGCCTTTTTTATTTCCTCAAATACGACAATTTAAAATCGTAACAGTTTCATCATTAGTCATGATTCTGTTGAGTGGCATAGCATGTTTACTTCGTCTTGATGCTTCATTTACTACGTGGCAGTGATGAGACCTTATGTGCGTACAAAAGTGAGAGAGAATTGATATGTTGGACTGGAAATCGTTGACGAAGAAGTGTTTCAACATAAGTTGGAGAAGAATTGAAGACAACTTCAAGGCTTGCACCCTGACTTACTGCTCCTTTAGTTTGGAGCGCTGATGATGTGACCAAACTTGAGGATCTACTATAATTACCCACCAAAAGACTGTATGATTGTCCAGTTGTTTTGATTGTTTGGTAGTAAGTGTGAATAAAATCAATGTATTAGGCCTTTTTTCTGGTGGTGGTGGTTTAGATTTGGGTTTTGCCGCGTCAGGTTTCAATTCTATCTTTTCATCAGATATAGATGCTCATGCATGCCAGACGCTTAAGCTAAATCAAGGAAAGCAAGCTTATCTATCAGAACATAGTGTCGTTTGTGAAGATGTTAACAATCTATCTTTTAAAGATATTAAGAGAGAGATTGGCAACAAGGATATTGACTTTATTATTGGTGGACCGCCATGCCAATCATTTTCAGTTTTTGGAAAAAGAAAAGGGTTAGACGACCCTAGAGGGAACTTGGTCTATGAGTATGCTCGGCTCATCAAAGAGATAGAACCTGAAGGTTTTCTTTTTGAAAATGTAGCAGGATTGAAAACTATACATGACGGAGCCTTGTACAGGGAGCTATTTGATACGCTATCAATGGGAGGGAAGTATACAATCACTGCTCACGAATACGAAGTGGCGGAGTTTGGTATCCCTCAATTTCGTAGACGAATTTTTTTATTGGCACTAAAACAAACAAGTTGATTCCGCAAATGGAGCCTACTCACACGCAGGCTAGCTTAGATCTTAATGGTCGCAAACCGTTCAATACTGCCGGAATAGCACTTGGAGGTTTACCTACACCAATTACTGATTGGAAAGGTGATACATTTTTGAATGGTCATGTAGGTAGGAAGCATAGCCAAAGGATTATTGATAGATATGGTGCTCTCAGTTTTGGTGAAAGAGATCATAAAACCCGAATAAATAGATTAAATCCAGAGAAGCCAAGTTATACCATTATCGTTGGCTCTGATGCTGGTGGTGGAAAGGGACATGTGCATCCATATGAACCTAGAGAGGTTACCCCAAGAGAAAGTGCAAGAATCCAAACCTTCCCAGATTGGTGGCAGTTCTCGGGTACTGGTAGGCATATTATTAGACAGGTTGGTAATGCTGTACCTCCACTTTTTGCATCAATGCTAGGTAGTCATGTGGCAAAGGAAGTGTTTGGTATATCAAAGCAACCTAACTTTGATGACCTAGTAACTAAGCTCCAACTTACATACTTACAATGATGGAAATAACAGATTTATTTAGTCACAAAATACATTCCAGTGGTGATGATTGGCCAAATAAGCTAATTGATATCGCCTGTATTTTTGCTGAGTTTGATGGCAAACCGTATGAGCGTGGTGCTATCGAGAAACGCTTATCTCAGGTTAGTCCTAGATCATCCAAGGTTGCACGAGATCCGTCCAAATTTAGAGATGAAATCAGTGCCTATCCTGCATATCTGGGCCTTTACCGTGTCGAATTGATAAATGAAGTTTGGCATATTTTTCTGAGTGATACTGCCAAGCAGTTTTTAGTATCGGAAGAGCCAAATGTTCCTTCATTTATGTTGTTGCAGATGGTTTTGTTTCAGTACCCAAATGGCATGGGGGCTACTTATAAGAGTGGCTCTAATTCGGCATGGGTACAGGCAAATACCCGAGAACGCACACTAGGTTTTGTAAAAGAAGGTATTCACCTTTCTCCTTTAAGATTGATCTGCAAAGGGTTGTTGGCCGATTCAATAATTAGAAATGTTAGTCCGCTGCAAGCACGTCTATCTTTGGATGAAATTTTTATTTTAGCTAACAATAAATTAACAAACCAACTCTCAAACCCTGAAATAGAAAATGTCAAACGAGTATTGGAACTGGCCAGAAATGGAGAGTTGTCTGCTCCTGTTAAATATGAAAGTCGTTTTCATCTTCTTAAACATACAGATTTTATAGTTTCTGATAGGAAGGGTATTAGGGTTAGAACAGCATTGAGCAAAACTGATGAATTAGAGTTGCTTAAGAAGTTTAATGCTATTAATAGCATTGATAAACAGTTTAATGGTTTTGATTACTCAACTTCAGGAAAAGACTTAGAAGAAGTCGTCCGTACCTGTGGTTGGGGGAAATATTTTGATGGAATTCGAACTCTGGATGCAAATGTTGTTGGATTATTAACTAATGAAAACCCTGATGTATTTCATGAACTGGAGGGTACCCAGGCACCAGAGGTCGATGGAAGGGCGGTAATAAAATCAAATCATATCTATAGACTGAAGCCAATCGATTTTCTTAAGGAAGGTTCTGGAAGGAAGAATGGTTACAACCCTATTTATACTGATCCTGAGCTTACTAAAATTAGAAGACAAAGAGCAAATCTAAATCACAAGATTTTGCTAGAAAAACTTCATGACCATATTCAAGAACGTGGTGGTAATCCACTTGAGAACGAGCATATAGATCTTTTTGTTGAATTACCTACAAAAGATAAGTTTATATTTGAAGTAAAGAGTATCACTTCTAACAATCTTCTTAGTCAAACAAGGAAAGGAATAAGTCAGCTATACGAATATCGTTATCGGTACCAAAATGTAATTGGTTATGATGTAAAGTTATTTCTTGTTTATCCTCATGAGCCTCAATCGATCCCTTGGTTGCAAGAGTATTTATGTGAAGATAGAGGTGTAGGGATTATTTGGTTCGATAAAAATAATCAAATTCAATATTCAGCTCATTGTGAGACGATGATGCAGTCCTTATTGTAGTCATAAATTTCGTTATTGTTGTGAGTAGTTTTTTTACACAAATTATAACTTTAGTAAAAAATATATACTTATTATCGTTTCGATATAATCTACTTTCCTATTGAGCAGATAGTAGGGAGGTGAGCTATTTCTTTACCCTACATCAAAGAGCTTGCAATGGGTTTAGTTTTTGTTCCATTTTAATATTCCACAGGTGGCAAGCCAAGGATGCTTGAGATATCCAAGCAGGGAAACAAAGAACTTCGTGAACTATTTATACATGCAGCCAGAGCTGTGCTTTGGTTTGGATAGAGAAAAAGCAGAAAAATATTTTGGTACTTGGCTAATTGACCTAAAGCATAGAAAGCCTTTCAACGTTGCTTTAGTGGCTTTAGACAATAATTTAGCAAGAATTACTTGCTCTGTTCTTTCAACTAAAAAGCTATTTGAAATAAGAGCATAAATCAAGTTTGCATATGAAAATGATCCATAACTAAACGGTTAGACCACCCCATCGATTTGTCGTTAGCATGCATGGTTGCGGCTGGTATTACATTGCGCTGAAAAACGAGCGACCGATTGCTTTAGATATGACGCAGACGCGCCCTAGACTATCTACCGAGATGCGTTATCTCTTGAGGTTAGGTAATGCGTGCATAGTGCCACTAGAGCAACACCTATAATGGCTGACAGTCCCATAGCTACCCAAATCAATACACCCATATAATCCCTCATTCACGATTAATGTCGGCGCGTTTTTCTAAAGTATAGCTTATTCAGGGCTCAGATGGTTCCGGCATTTGGTGTGATATGTCGGTCAATAGATTTGTCGTTGGCGTTTTTAGACTAGGTGTGTATTACATCGTGCTGACAAAAGGCGAACAGTCATTTTTTGACGCAGATTGTTAACAGTAAATACGAAAATCACGGTTCATTTAACAGCTTCTGAGGAATGCTCAGTAGCTGTTTTTTAATTCCGAATTGTCAAGAGATGAGTTACAGACTGGTTTCCATCCAGCCTTTTTATTTGTTCAAACACCCTCTATCTTTCCTTCCATTTGTCCTACTCCCTTTTGAGCGCAATGAGCGCTAACGAAATGTCAAAAGACATCCAGCTTAACTGCACATTAGGGAGAACAATGATGAAGGGACTACTTCAAACACTACAAAACGTCATCCACCGACTTATAGCAATGGTGGAGTGGCCAGTGCATGAGCTCGTGAGAGCGAACAATAAGCACTGGCAAAGCGAGGGACAGGCACCGCCTTTTACTTCGTCTAATTATCAGAAACGAAATTAGACGAAGTACCCTTGAAGACTGGAGCCCAGCACTGACAGGGGCTCCAAGCAAAAACTCTTGGAAGTTTTTGGAAGTCAGCGGTCAGTTTAGAGACTTGGTTGGGTGATAAGACCTATAACGGTTTTCGTTATCACTCGAACGCAACCCAAGTAGACCAATGACTTAGCAACACAATAGCGAAAACGTAGATAGAGGATGCAATAAGCCGCTTACTGATGCCAACAGTACTGTCTATCGCTCCGGTGGGAGCACATAAATACGAGCATGCAACAAGGCCGCTGGCCCCGCGATGGGGAAGCGTATTTTACTAAAGAGGCGTAATCATTTATCGATACAGAAGTGTGATTCTTCTGCGCAACATTCGCTATGTTAAGGGTTTAACCCAAAATAAAACGTAACTCGTCTACTTCGACTCTCTGGTTTGTTTACGTCTAATACCGAAATAACGGAGAGAGTACGATGAAAAAGACCTACAAAGGCGTAATTCTTAAGGGGTTACGCGATTTTTCTAAACTTAACTTTGGCTTACAGGCTCGTCAGTTGGATAAAGCACTGATAAACGCGAGCTTAGAGCAAGTTGGGGGGATAAAAAACAACACCCACTTGGCGAGACTGGCAGCATGCCGTGATTTTGCCCAATTTGTTAAAACTGAGACGGACGTAAAACGTCTAGAGCACCTATCTAAATCCCACATAACCCAGTATGGCGAGTACCTGAGAGAGCGCTTTGAGCGTGAACACATCAGTTGCAGCACCGCTAGAGATTATTTGAGTCACGTGAACAAATGCTTAGAGCAGGCTAGAGGAGACCATTCTCTCAAAGTCTATGCCACTAAAGAACTCGCCTTTCCACCCAAGTCTGGCATTGCCTTAGAAGATAAGAGTGTGCCTGAATCCCTTCACAAGAAGGTAGTTAGCCAGGTGAGCGAACCCGTAGCGTTAGTATGCAGTCTACAACGTGCATTCGGCCTACGAATGCGAGAAGGCTCGTTGCTTGATTGTGAGAAAGCTCTACAAGAGGCTATGTGCGATAACCAGATTACTATTGAACGCGGAACCAAGGGGGGCCAAGCACGTGCCGTGCCGATAACAAACACCGAGCAGCTTAATGTACTTGAGCGAGGTAAAGTGCTTCAACAGCGCACCAATCATGACAACGCCACCCCAAGCTCTTTGAGCTTCAAAGCTTTTCAAACCTCAGCCAACAGAGAGACCAAAAACGCAGATGAATCCTACCTCTCTCATGGGGAGCGTAAGCATTTCGCGAATACACAATACGAGTTAAAAATGGGCGCATTATCGCCAGTAAGAACTGGTATAGCGCACGGCAAAGCACATCATGAATACCTTGCAAAGACGCTCAATGTCTCCCTTTCTGAGGCGAAAGTAAGAGATAAGTCAGTCCGACTCGAAATTTCTAAGATGCTTGGGCACCATCGTATCGGAATCACCAATGCCTACTTGGGTTGACGGGGAAAACATTAGGGGGAAATAACGTTTAACGTTATCTGTTATATAACGGTATTCGTGTCAACAAATACCGTAAATCGTTATAGGTTTAGAGAGGTTCGAGCAAGATAAAACCGCAACACTGTCTGCTCGCTCTGGCAGTTTGACTATAGGGGTTGAGTTCACCGAAATTGGGAGTACATGTGAATCAACATACTTATAGACAGATTAGAACCATTATGGCGCCTTACACCAAAAAAGGGCTGCCCTACAGAACTAAACAAGTGAAAAGGCTGACAAGCATATTTGAGGACATCTTTGAGCATGAGCCTTATCTACATGAAAAAATAGAGGGGGTGGGTTATCGACAAATCACCGGCTATTTTCGAAGGATAAGCGACCAATCTTTAAAGACTCGTAAGGAAAAATACCGAGTACTGCGACTGTTTTTTGCCTTTGCAAATATCAAAGTTCGAATTCCAGTACAACATTAAACCAAAAGGGCATAGCACTGTTGCTATGCCCTTTCTTCATCTATTTTCGATAGCCTGTTGCACAAACAACGAATGCACAGACAGGAGTGGCAAGGTTGGTCGACACGCCTGCAAAGCACCAATCTGTGCGAACACCGTCATCGTTTTTGGTTGTTACTATAGGGAAACGCATGGAAACTAAGGTGCGACCTTCAAGCATCAATTGGACTACGGCATTACCAAAAGCACTATCAAGGTAGTTCGGCTCTCTTGGCTCTTTATCTAGCTCAACAAAATAATACAGTGAACCTTTGGAATTTAACTGTAAATCCAAAGCAAGGTTTATTTTTTTCATAAAAACATCCTATGTAATTGAAAGTTAAAGAAGCGAGATGGCCATCTACACAATCACCATACATGAGTCCGAAAAACCTCAAATAGCCTAGAGGCCCATTAATTTTCAATTAATTAGTTTTTCACTTTGTATCCCAAGTTGATTAGCTCCATTTTTTGCTCACATAATGAGAATGGACATTAAAACCGCTAAAATGAAGGCGTGAGCGCAGCGTTCAATGAATGTGTCTCAACCAAGACAAGCAACATATCATCTAGCTAGGAGAGAAAGGTGCAAAAGAAGAGTAGGAAACCAGTGATTAGCAACACTAACTCCAGCAAACGGCGGATGGATAAGCGATAGTTGCTCTGACGCTCAGTTAAGCCTGCTAGATACACTCAACGAGATAGAGAGTCTTTCTAATGACTATCCGCTTGTCGAAGCGAAAGAGGCGGCTCAGTTTTGTCACGTTTTAAGGTCCAATGATGACGTTGAGGGCTTGGTTGAACAACACAAGCTATTCGCGTTCACATTTGGTCACCCAAAATCCTTAAAAGTGCCTGTATTCCAGTTTGACCCAGTGCGAAAAGGTACATGGGAGCTATCCCACGCCTTTGTGAGTTATTTGGTGAACTAAACGACTGGGCAGTCTTCCACTGGTTTACTACGTTCAATGAAGATTTAGGTATGACACCTGCCACGGCGTTGAAAGAAGCTAGTCGGCATGGTGAGTTGCTGGAGCTCGCAGGCTTATATGTTAACGAGAGTCAATGTAAGCATCTGAGCTTTAGCATTGACGGGAATGACAACGAAAAGAAGCACACTACACTGTCTAAATATGAGAACTTGTGAGAGCAGGATGCCCAACATCAGTGCATGCTGCTTCTCTCGACTGTAAATCGGGTTTACTCGGTATATGGACTATTGATGGGTTGTTTTTAGTTTTTGGGCTTTTCTACCTTGATCGCTTCTTCCCAGATCTCAAGGGCTATACGTTTCTCTTCCAAGTAGTCATAGCGATCGTAGTGCTTGGAGGATACATCGTTCATGGAGTGACCTTGAATACGATCTCGAATTTCTTTTGATAAGCCTAACTCAGCGCCCAGAGTTTTGAACGTACGTCTAAAGTCTCGAGGTGTAAAATGTCGAATATTGCGTGATTTTCGATAGTAGCTAACGGCTTGTGCAATTGTATTTGTAGGCGTTGGCTCATTTGGTTCCGTTTTTTTGAGAATACATAACGACTTTCGGTTGTTGTTTGCCGTTGACGTAAGATCTTCAAAGCTGTTTTGGTTAGGGGAATGGCATGTGGTTTGTCTGTTTTGAAAACTTCTTTTCGTACGTTTAATACTTTTTTATTCCAGTCAATGTCTGTCCAAAGTGTATTGACTACCTCGTAAGGCCTTTGCCTCCGAGGTGAAAGCAGAGCGCAATAATGTCTCTTGTTGTTGCGTTTAAATTCAGGTCATCATAGTTATATTTTAAATCTGACAACAAAGTATTTAGTTCTTCAAAACTCAGGAAGTGGTCGCCGGGCTTATCTGCATCAGTTTGTTTTGGTATGACACTTACTGGGTTTGATGTAAGGTTAAACAAACTGGTGGAGCCCGGTGAGTAGTTGGCCGGATCGTTATCATACTTTGCTCCAAAATTGAATGCCGAGTGTAAGATTGATCTGACTTTATTTGCTCTAGTTGCCGCGCCCCTGTTAATCATTTCTGCAAAGTAGGGAATTAGGTCTTGAGGTGTAACTTCGTTAGCTTTCTTATCAGGATTTATAAAAATGTAGATTTCTTTCTCAACTGAATCTAGGTCAACTTGAAAGTTGCGCTTACCGTTTTTTTCTTTGTATTGAGCATGGGCATGCAAAAGTTGTTTCAAAGAACCTAGTGCTTTTTTCTTCGTCTTCAAGCTTCTTTTTATCTTTTGCTTTTTCAGCAATTACTTCCTTTGGGTTTAGACCTGAGTTCAGCCAAACCGAATATTTATTTGAGATTTCACGAGCGGTGACCAGAGAAACAGAGCCGTAAGTCCCTATAGATATAAAGATAGGTTTTTTATTGTAGTAGTAGCGAAACTTGAAGGACTTAGTTCCACTTGGTAGTACTTGCACTAGAAGCCGACCTTTTCCTTTAGTGTCATTATTGTCTGATTCGTAGTAGGGGCTTTTCTTGGGTTTTAGTGCTTTTATTCCTTTATCTGTAAGCATGGTTCATTCCTTCTAGTTAGGTGAACAAACACTATATTACCTCAAATTTTTAGTCTAGTTTATAGTCTAGTTAGCTTGGTGCATGCTGAATGTTTATGAAAGATTTTGAAAGCCATAACTTATAGGTTTTGATTTTAAGTTATTGTTTTATATCAATTGTGCTGGAGGTTGAGATTTTTTGAAAGACTGTGAACTCTAGCACTATTATCCCTTCTAAGGATGTGGTCGTAGGTTCGAATCCTACAGGGCGTGCCATATTCAAAGGAAAGGCCAGATAATTCAACGAGTTATCTGGCCTTTTGCTTTTCCACGTTGCATTGAAGCTGTATGAAGAAGTAACTAGATTTAAGAGTGTCGAAGAACCTTGTGTAGCGAAATTTAGCTCCCGGCTTCACAGAACCTTGGAATGGTGCTTGCGATTACTATCCTCATCAAGAATTTTTGGCTAAGGTAACCCCGCTCTAAATGCATCTACTTCTATACTTAACTTGCACGATGCCCACTTTGCGCTCTCATCTATGTCATGTGGTAATCTAGACTCGATCTGATAACAGTATAAATGACCGATTACTATTGGAGTACTGTTAACGATTGATACGGCAATTATGCACCATTGTCGATTTGATAAACCTACATTAAACTCGTTACGAGACAAGAAAAAATCAAATTTGCCAGATATCGGTCGCACACTTGTTTTCACCTCCATCAACAAGGTGTTGTCCGTGTTTGCAATGGATGGAGAAGAAATATCATATCCTAGAGTATCGTCATATGTTGATACATGATCTATCTGGGAATGTAATTCAACAGGATGATGCCTTTGTAATTCTTTAAAAATGAAGGCTTCTCCGATATCACCAATCTTTTTGAGGGCTTCTGAATTAAATTTTTTCTCTATCGCACGCTTATTACCTAAAACACTAGCAAGCTCCCAAGCTTTTGAGTTCCCGGATTTTAAAGCGACGTCAAACCACTCTGCATCGAACGAACTCCCAACTGTAAGCCTGTCATCCAATATATTGACTATCTGGCTTCTAACTAGCTGCTCTAGAACATCAATACGATAAGAATATGATTGTCCAATGATTTGTGGTCGTAATCTAGCATCAGCAATAAAGTCTTCTGCCCGTCTTTGTTTACGGGCAAACTCAACTATTTCAATTGCTGTATCAAACCATGCCGGGGGAGGAAGAAAGTTATTGTTCATCTGACAAGTGTGCAAATAAATTTTCTAAATCATATTGATCGATGCCGAGTATTTCATCTGGCATTGTCAGGTTGTCGTCAGGTAAGCTACTTTTTGTTAGTCCATCATCATTTAGTGCAAGAGCTAGGTTCTGTATTTTTTCCTCTAGTCTTTCTGAAATCCTTTCGTCAACAGAATTTGCAGCTTTAAGGACATGTACTGTAGTAATTTGGTCGGCAGGAAGACCTAATCGATGAATTCTGTCTAACGATTGTAGATAATGCCCGGCATTGTAGCTTCTGTCTAAATAGATAGCTTCATGGCAATCTCTGTGGAGACTGATTCCTTCACCCAAAGTTTGGGGGTTACTTATTAGTACACTACATGTTGGGTCATTTCGAAATTTATTGATCTCCTTGACTCGGTCATCACCGGTCACAGAACCGTATACAATTGCTGGATTTAGAGGTGCAAGTATTTTTGCCAATGCTTGGATATTGCCAACTAAAGTACTCCAAATGAGTATCTTTTTACCTTCTAGTGAAGCTTGCTCGCAACGTTCCCTAATCCATATATATTTTGGAGGCATTTCAACAGAGGCGTATCTGCTAACTAGTTCAATTAAGTTGTCAATACCTGAGAGTCCTCTTGGAGGCCATTCTAAACCCATGTAGGCATCATCGTTAACCAGCTTTGCTAATAGACCAGGGTTGGAAGATGCGGCCAACAAGTTCATCACTGCACGTCCTTTCGCTCCAAAATACGACTTATCACTGGAAGACATAGCGAAGAGTTTTACATAAGCTTTCCTTAATGCTGCGTATATCTCTTTTTGAATAGCGCCCATTTCAATTACATGAGGAACGATCGTTATTGGCGGAAGCTTCAGCTCATCTTTGGTCGTTCTAACGTAAATTGAGTTCCGTTTCATCGATGATAGTAGAGAGTCACTAAGGTAAGTTCTAGGTACATTCGGCCATGATATAGAGAATAAATTTCGCAAGTCGTCATAGCTTTGAGGCATTGGAGTTCCACTAAGTAAATCAACTCTTTTGGCCAAGTTAGAAAGTGATTTGCATCTTCTCCAGCGTATAGAGCTATGCCCACCTTTTACACGATGAGCCTCATCAATAACTAGCATTGCCGGATGTTGTATCAACCACCTTTCAATACGGTGAAGTGCTTTCTCGCTCTCTAATTTTTCAAAGTTTACTATCAGAATATCAATATCAGGCTCTATCGGGTCATAGCTAAATATTTGAGCCTTGATTGACTTTCTTAAGACCTCATTAGGCTCAGTCGTCCATGCCTCAAATGCCGATTTGGGAGAGACGACGAGCATTTTCGCCAGTACACCTTGAGTTACTAATTGTGACCACACGGCAAGTGTCATCGTAGTTTTGCCAGCTCCAGGGACAGAAAAGTTGGCTCCTGCCTTTAGCTCCAGGAGCCTCTTAACACCTTCCATTTGAAAGCTGGTAAGGGTTCTTAGTAGCTTTGATTCATCGATTTCCAATGTTGGTAGTGGTGGGCTTTCTAAGTCTTTTTTAAAAGTGTCGAAGTCCTGTTTTGCTGAAGCTAGTGTGTTTTTTGTCTTTTCGTCAATGTCGACCGTACCACCATCTTTTCCCCAACGGCTTCTTAGCCATAGATATTGGCTAAGAAATGTTTGTGTAGGAATCTTGACAGAGTTATCTTCTACAGTGCCCGAGTTTGACCACCATGAAACCACGGTATCCCACAGAGCGCTATCTACAGTTTCTGTGCGTATTAAATAAATGGAATTGTCGTCTGTGCGGAGCAATAATTTTGGTTTCAAGTTATTTGCCTTCTTCACCATTTACGACTTGTTGTAGCTTTTCAAGCTCTTCCATTAGCTCTTCGAGGTTATATATAAACTTATCTTTTTTAAAAGCTGGGTCACTCATCATAAATGGTAATTTATGACGAAGAGTTTGGATTTTAACTCTGGCTTCTTTGAGCGTTTCTCCAGGTGCCGCATTTGCATTGGCTAGTTTTTGCTCGTCAATAATAGCTTCTGTTGCTCTCCTCGCATTAAAAGCTAACTTTCCATATAAGCCACTGAGATCTTTGGTAATTTCACCGTCACCATCGCGAGTACTTTCATCGTTAAGGAAGTCTTTCAGGGTTTTCTTCATATCAATTGATGGAGAAGTTTGTTCTCCGAAGAGGTCATCTAACCCATCATTTACAGTCTCAACTCTGTAACTTTCAAGATGGTCTCTTAGTTCTGCTGAGTCACTATCACTTAGTCTCGGTAACAGCCTCTCCTCAACAAAATGTTCATCAATAGCTCGAACCTGATCTTTGTTCAGACCTACAAAGATCATTTTTAGTCTTGTCCACTTTAAAGTCTCAGCTGCGTCTATGTCCCCTTTCCCTTTGAGGCTCATGTAATCACTATCAAGGTCTTTTAGGTGTTGCTGTTTAGAATCAAATACTGAATAGTGGATAGGGGCAAGCGCACGAACTTCTTCGATATACCCAAGCAATCGCATATGGTCATCGACTTTTTTAACTCCTTGCCTAGACCAACCTTTGACTTTTGCCATATTTTCTTTCGAATTGCCAGCATCTAAGTAGCGCTTCATGAATAACAGTTCGTTTGTGAATGTATAATCCTGATGGACAAGGTCAGTTAATTGCAGTGCCATTTCTGCTGCAAGGACATCAGTTTCGTTGATATTTGGTGGAAGAACGGCTACCTCAACATAGTTTTTCTTTAATTGACGCAAAGCAACAACGCGAGTATTTCCGTTAATTAATAAACCATCTTGAGTGATTAACCCTGGTTCTTGTTGTCCTAAGAAATTAAGCTGGCTCATTAGATCTTTGAACTTTGCAGTCTTAGAAAGAAGCTCATCCAATAGATCCTGAGACTCTTTCGACATGGGATCAGCTTCGATTTGATTACGATTCGGGTGATCCTTCAGTTGCCCTGCCAACCTGTTATTTTTGGGGTTCAATAACAAGTCAGTTGGGTTTACTCGTATTATTGGTAAGTACTTTTTTTGTCCACGAATTTCTATTGGATAGGTAGCTTCGTTCCCGCTTTGTTTATATTCTTCTATTTCTCTTGCGATCATTTGTAATCTTGACGTCATACCTGGTTTTATCCTTTTCATTTATGTAGATGATTCTTTTTCGGCGTATTAATAGACTTTGAAATCAAGTATGAAATATGTATCGTTTTTCTTGTAGATATCAACTGTCGTCCTTTGATAGCTTAAAAGGTGATCAATAACAACAAAATCTCCCGAAGCTAAACCTAGTCTATTTCTGAAGTACTTTCCCATAATCGAATTGCTTTTTACTGTATGGATAGCCTTCCCATTAGCTTGTCTTCTTGCGCATGTCCAAACTTCTCCGTCATCCGTTTCTATAGTGAACTCGACACCAGTGTCAGGGAAGAAACCTGACCGTTGAAGCGCGGAGGGTACTGATAAATAAGCTTGGTTTTTATCGCGACCTTTTCGTTGCCCCCAGTTTAACCCAGATGAAAATGGGACACGTAAGTTATCCCCTTTTCCTGTTGTTAAAGACAAAGTTTCGCACGGATACTGTATAAAGTTAGGTGTTGTCATTTATGATCTCCCAAACGCTACTTGTGTTGTCGAGCATTCTCTTATCTATTTTGGTACGACAACCAAGGATTATTCGTGTTTACAGTGATTTATACCAAAGGAATCATACAGGAATCCAGCTTTCTTGGCCCTACTTAGAGTATTTGCTATCGATAGTTCATCAAAGATAATTTAGGGCAGTTCTCAAGTTTTGATGTAGGTTGGTGAGGTAACGTTCTAGAGTATTGTAAAAAGAGACTGTAGAATGGCACGAATACAAAGCAAGAAGCCTAGAAATAACATATGAAGTCCAAATTTACGTTCAATTTTGCCGAACTATTCTGTGGGCCAGGTGGTTTGGCACTTGGTGCGATTAAAGCATCTAAACAAGTGGAAGGAGTCGAATTTAGACCTTTGTGGGCTAATGATATCGATCAGTCCACATGCCAAACCTATGCTCGGAACATACACCACGGTGACAGCTCGAAAGTCTACTGTAAGCCAGTTCAAGACCTTAATTTTGATGAATTAGAGGACTTTGATGGCCTAAGTTTTGGCTTTCCATGTAATGATTTTTCTCAAGTTGGAGAAAAAAAGGTACTAACGGTAAGTTTGGTCCTCTTTACTCTTACGGAGTAAAGGCTATCGAAGCTAAAAATCCGAAATGGTTCGTGGCTGAGAATGTTGGAGGGCTTCAAAGTGCTAACGAAGGTAAAGCGTTCAAAACTATACTGAATGCATTGCAGAGTGCAGGGAAGTCTGGCTATAAATTGAGTGTTCATTTATACAAGTTTGAAGAATATGGAGTCCCACAAAAAAGGCATCGATTCATAATAGTTGGCATCCGAAATGATCTAGGGCTTGAGTTCAAAGTACCTCAGCCTACAACTCCTAATCCAGCAGACTATAGAACAGTCAAAGAGGCTTTAGAGGATAAGCCAATTCCTTCTGATGCAACTCATAACGAGCTAACGAGGCAGTCCACTTTAGTAGTTGAAAGACTAAAGCATATTCCTCCTGGAGAAAATGCTTGGTACAAGGACCTTCCAGAACATCTTCAGTTAAATGTCAAAGGTGCTAGGATGAGTCAAATTTATAGACGCCTACATCCTGAACAACCATCATACACAATTACAGGAAGCGGTGGTGGTGGTACTCATGGATATCATTGGGCAGAGCCGCGAGCTTTGACCAATAGAGAGAGAGCTAGAATTCAAACATTTCCTGATTCGTACTTCTTCGAAGGTAGTAAAGAAAATGTTCGAAAACAAATTGGAATGGCTGTTCCACCAGATGGTGTGCAACATATCTTTATTGCACTAGCTAAAACTTTTGCAGGTATACCTTACGAATTCATTGCTCCAAAATTTGATGAAGAGTTTCTCGCTACTATTTAAAACCTAAGTACTTAACCAACTAATTACGAAGTTTTGATTGCTCCTCGGTTCTGGTTAGTTTCTAATTTATGGTGCTTCTAAGTCCTGATAAATCTCTGATATATAAGGCTTTTTTCTGCGCTGTAAAGCCTAATTCGAGGTCTATTAGAGAAGTCAGTAGGGGCTTCGAGGGTAGGATTGATGAGCTAGCTTTTTAGTATCTAGTCTTCTGCTCATCCAAGCTAATTCGCCCTAACTCTGTAAGTAGTGACTGAAGCCGAAAAAACAAAGTCCGCTTTGAACACTGCGGGCTTATCAATCTCGATATACTTTTACCTAATTGAGGGCCATCAAGATGGCCTGAATACTCTCAACCACCAATAGGTGGTCTTCGTATTGCGGTAGCCCAGATACCGAAATAGCACCGACTACGCCTACGTTTTTGATGATCAAAGGAAAGCTTCCACCGAATGGTGCGTAGTGCTTAGGGTCGATAAAGGAGGCTTGTTCTATGGTTTTGCCTTTGGCCTTGAGGTATTGCCCCATGTACCAAGAGCTGTGTTGGTATCGGGTCACGACATTGCGCTTTCTTTCGATCCACTCTTGATTATCTATGGTGGTATTCGCCATTGCGTAGCTAAACAAGCAGTGCCCGTTGAGAGTAATGTCGATAGCAACCTCAGCCCCTTTCTCTTCCGCTTTCAGCTTAATGATGCCACCTAACTGCCAAGCGATGTCTGCGTTGAACTGTTCAAATTGCAGTTCTTGCTCTTGAGCGAGCAGTTCATTTAAATCGGTAATCATGATCAAACCTCTTATAAATCAATAGTGCGTTGTTGGCTTGAGCTTGCGTTCGCAGCTTCTATGATGCGAATAACATCGAGAGCTTGCTCGGCAGTAATGGGCAGGGAACTGCCATTTCTTATTGCAGCAGCGACTTGCTGATAGAAGGCTTCATAGCCGCCTTTTTCAGTTTCTACGACCGACTCTTCGCCTTCATGGTTGGTGTACACTGCGTAGTTTTCAGGCTTATCTTCACCCCACCCAACACTCTTTGGTCCTTGCTTTTCACGTAGCAAGTCTTCTTGGGTATCCATGCCATATTTGATGAAGGCGGCATCGTGAGTGAATATCTGGAATCTTGGCCCTTCGGTAACGCTCAAACAGTTGCTATGCAAGATGGCATCGCGCTCTGGGTAGTGGAGCACAATATGAAAGTGGTCGATTGCCTCGGCTCCGGGACGCTGAGCCTTGAGTTGAGCGGTGACCGCTTGTGGCAAACCGAATAAGCAAAGTGTTTGGTCAATCAGGTGAGCACCTAAGTCATAAACGATGCCAGAGCCAGGAACATTTTGCTCACGCCAGCGCACTTTGACCTCTGGCTTGTAACGGTTATAGCTAGAGTAGAAGGTGTGTATGCTATTTAGCTTCTCTTCACTGATAAGTTTTTCTATTGTTTTAAAGTCACCATCAAAGCGGCGGCTTTGATAAACAGAAAGCTTTTTATCCGCTTGTTTTGCCACCTCAATCAGTTCTTTACCTTCTTTGACATTGATAGAGAAGGGCTTTTCGATAACTACGTGCTTGCCTGCAAGCAGTGCTAGTTTCGCCTGTGGAACGTGTAAATGGTTAGGTGTTGCTATGATGACGAGCTCAATGCTTGGGCTCTCTAGCATTGCCTCGATACTTGAGTAGACCTCAACGCTAGGCAGTTGCGCATGGACTTTTTCTGTATTGCTAGAGACGACGGCGCAAAGGTCGATCTCCTGGCAATCCTCAAGAGTAGGCGCTTGGAAACACTGACCTGAAATACCAAAGCCAACGATGGCGGTTTTGATCGGCTGCATAATATACCTTTAAAAAAGGCAGTATTGCCGGAGCGGTCAATACTGCCAAAAGAGGACATCGGGTGGTTTAGTTCAGTTCAAGTTCTTGTTTGAGCAAGGCTTCAACCTGGCTAGCATCTTGTGACTTCATTAACTGCTCTCTAAATCGGCGTGCATGATCTTGCGAGCCAGTTTGGAGAAGATCTTCATGTGCTGATCACCCGCTGCATGCTTGTTTAGGGTGAGCATTATGATGAACTGTGCTTCTTCATCGCCCCACTGAATAGGGTTGGCAAGTCGGCAGACACTGATAGCGGATTGTTCGATATGTTCACTCTTGGTGTGAGGAATAGCAAAGCCGAACCCCAGGCCGGTCGAGAACACATCTTCACGTGCCCATAAGTCATCCGCGAGCTTGTTTGGGTAACGACAACGCCCCGTTAGGTACAAGTTATCAGCTAGCGTTTTTATCACCTCTTCTTTGCTGCGTAGGTCACGGTCAAGGATGATGCAATCCTCTGCCACCATTGGCGCTTCAGTTTGTGTCATGCGGAACTGCGCCAATACATGCTCAACCTCTTGGATAGTGCGACACTGCATCGCTTTATTCAGTAGCTGACGGCATTCTCGACTGTCGAGTTTCGCAATACGCTCTTTGGTTGCTGCGATACTTGGTGAACTCATGCTGATTTCGTCTAAACCAAGACCGACAAGTAGTGGCAGTACAGAGCCTTTTGCGCCCAGCTCACCACACAGTCCAATCCACTTACCGTGGCGGTGCACTTCACGCACCACATGGTCTAGCGTACGCAGGAATGCTGGATTTAGGCTGTTGTAGCTTGATGCTACCTTTGCATTATCACGGTCGACGGCCATCAAATATTGAGTTAGGTCGTTAGAGCCGATAGAGAAGAAGTCGATCTCTTCACAGCACTGGTCGATGATGAATGCCACTGACGGCACTTCAAGCATGATGCCCAGTGGCACTTTCTCGGCGAACGGTAGCCCATCTTTGCGTAGCTCTTGGCGAACTTCAGCGAGTACGTCTTTCACCCACAGGATCTCTTCTAAAGAAGAAATCATTGGAATCATGATCTTTAGATTGCCGTGGGCGGATGCACGCAGGATTGCTCGTAGCTGAGTTTTGAACATCTCGATAAACTCAGGATAAATACGAACCGCGCGGTAGCCGAGGAATGGGTTGTTTTCAGTAGGGATGTTTAGGTAGTCCACTGGCTTGTCACCACCGATATCGATAGTACGAACGATGATGGATTTGCCCTTGGCGGCTTCACACGCTTGGCAGAAGATGTTGTACAGCTCATTTTCATCAGGCGCCGATGTGCGATCCATATACAGCATTTCTGTCCGGAATAGACCCACCGCTTCCGCACCATTGGCGAAAGCCTGTTTGGCCTCGACCGAGTGCGCAATGTTGGCTGCAACCTCAAGTACTTTCCCGTCGGCTGTTTGTGCTGCCACATCCCTGAACTGGGCTTGGCGCTCAGCAACAATCTGCTTCATTCTGTTTTCTTGAGCGTAATAGCGCTCGACTGGCTCAGTGATCTCTGTGATCACCGCGCCCAGCGCGCCATCAACCACGACTTGCTTCTCTAGGTGTTCGCTGAGTTTCGTACCTTCAACACCAACTATGGTTGGGATAGCGAACGAGCGAGCGAGGATAACACTGTGCGAGGTGTTGCCGCCGTGAGACAGAATCAGCCCTTTTAGCAGTGACTTATCAAGCTCTAAGAACTGGCTCGGTGTTAGATCATCCGCAAGACACACAGTTGGTTCGGTAAGTGAGTTTTGGCTACCAAAGCGCTCATTACCATAAATGCTTTGTAGAAGCTGGTAACACACGTCACGAATATCCAGCTCACGTTCACGCATGTAGGCGCTTGCTGAGTTCTTCATGAGCTCACCAAAGTGCTTGGCTGTCGCAATGATGGCATCGGCACTGCTGCGACCTTCTACGAGATTTGCATCTAGAGTTTGTTGGAATTCGTTGTCGCGAGCGATAGACAGGTGTGCCTTAATCACCTCACCTTCGGTATGTTCTGCGGTCGCAAGATTAATATTCAGCAGCTTCTCAACAGCTTCAATGCCTTGGGCCAATTGTTTCTGCTCTTCACTGAGTGTTTTTGCTGTTGGTAAATCACTTAATGAGTCAAAGTTAACGGCGCCCATAGCCATGAGTGCACCTTGACCGAAGCCGTCACTGACACTTCGACCACGAATATGAGCCACGTTTAGATTGGAAAAATTGCGAGGAAGTGGTGTAAGGCTCTGATCTTCCACTTCTTGTGCTGTCGCTAGGGGCTCATCACAGTGTGGAAATTCATGACTAATAAACTGCTTTAGTTGCTCTAGCGCGGTTTCTTCGTCAGTTCCGTCAATGGAAATTAGGCATTCGTCACCCAAAAGGGTGTCGGTACCAATAAGGGATAGGACGCTTTTCGCGTTGCCACTCATACCGGTTCTTTGGTTTTGCCAGGTAATGTCCGAATCGAACTTATTACATACCGCTTCAACATGACTGGCTGGGCGAGCGTGAACACCGTTTGGTAGTTCACAAGAGAAAGAGAAAGATTTCATTTCACACATTCCTTATTTATTTGGGAACTACTTTTTTGCATACATTATCAGTAGCGCCTCTCGTTATGTATTCACAATAACAAATCCCAAACCACTAACCATTGGACAAAACTTCGAAACACTGGATATTTGTTAGATTTAGATCTTTGTGTGATGCCAGTCAAAAATACAACCGTATTTGTGATTCTGCTCAATAAACCGTACGACCGCTATAATTAAATGTAATTTAAGATATTGATTTAAATGAATATTTTAACTTTTCGATAAAAATAGACTGCTTTCGAGAGTTAGATCATGTTTTGTCCCCTACCTAACAAAAGTCCAGTGTTTCATACTTTTGTCCTCTAACTGAATAGTACTTTAGCTCACTATAGTAATTAGCAAAGCACAGCTGGCTTAGATTTTTACCCTTTACGTGAAACAGTTTTAATAATTACAACCTACATATCCAAGGAGAGGTCTATGAAAGACTTAATCTCAATCTTAAAGGACACGCGTCAACACCTGATGACAGGTGTATCGCATATGATTCCGTTTGTTGTTGCTGGTGGTATCTTACTTGCCATGTCGGTGATGCTATACGGTGAAGGTGCTGTGCCAGCAGAAGGTACTTGGCTGCACGACCTGTTCTTTATTGGTGTGGCGGGCTTCCAATTGATGGTGCCTATTCTAGCTGCATACATTGGTTACTCTATTGCTGACCGCTCAGCACTTGCTCCATCCGCAATCGCTGCGTTTATTGGTGCGAACATGTACAACACCGGCTTCTTTGGAGCAATCTTTGCCGGTCTTCTTGGCGGTATCGTGGTGTTCTACCTCAAGAAAATTAAGGTGCCATCATTCGCTCGCTCGGTGATGCCTATCTTTGTTATCCCTATTATCGGCACCTTTATTACAGCTGGTGCAATCGTATGGGGTATCGGTGAGCCTATCGGTGCAGCAACTGCAGGTCTGACTGAATTCCTAAAAGGCATGCAAGACGAGAGCATCGTACTGCTGGCTATTATCATGGGCATGATGATCGCATTTGATATGGGTGGACCAGTCAACAAGGTAGCCTATGCGTTCGTTATCCTATGTGTAGGTGAAGGCATCTACAACGTAGCGGGCATCTCTTCTGTGGCGGTAGCAGTTCCATCAATCGGTATGGGCCTAGCGACATTCATCAATAAAAAGCTGTATGACGACAGCGAAAAAGAAGCGGGCCGCGCATCTGTGCTAATGGGCACTATGGGTATCACTGAGGGTGCGATTCCATTTGCAGCGGCAGATCCACTGCGCGTTATCCCATCAATCATGATAGGTACTGCAGCAGGTGCAGTAACCGCAGCCGTGCTTGGCGTGCAAAGCTATGCAGCGTGGGGTGGCTTAATTGTACTGCCAGTGGTCGAAGGTCGCTTTGGCTTCATCATCGCACTGCTTGTTGGCTCTCTTGTGACAGCATTCCTTGTGAACTTCCTAAAGTCTCGTCGTCCAGTTGTTCAAGAAAAGAAAGAAGAGACAGATGACTTAGACCTAGATATCGAAATTGGTTGATAAGACGTCTTCTTAACTCACAAACAAAATAAGGGTGAGTGCAACACTCACCCCTCAAATCAAAAACAAAGAATTATCCAAACTAAGGAAACAAATTATGACTTCTATCGTAGCAGTAACAGCATGTCCGTCTGGCGTAGCACACACATATATGGCAGCAGAAGCAATCGAATCAGCAGCGAAAGCCAAAGGTTGGGAATGCACGGTTGAAACACAAGGCTCAATCGGCATCGAAAATGAACTTGGCCAGGCAGCAATTGCAGCAGCAGATATCGTCATCCTGACTAAAGATATCGACATCAAAAACTCAGAGCGTTTTGAAGGTAAAACCATAGTGCGTATCGGCGTGAGTGATGCAGTGAAGCGTGCGGCAGCGTGATGGATAAGATTGAGAAACACCTGGAGAAAGTGACAGCCTAACTCACCACCTAATGACCACTTGGAGGGGGCAACTCTGTCTCCTCGGCCCTTCTTTTAAATTATATAGCTAAGAGACTCTTTGACTTCCTGAGGCTTCGGGTGGCTTAGCTATATAACTTAAACAATGAAATGCTCAACCATCGATATTCTCAGGAGTTGATACATGAGTACCCCACGAATAGAAAGACTAAAATCCGCCCTGTTTACTGCTAAGCGTGAAATCTCGCTTGAGCGTGCTTTGCTTTACACCGAAAGCCATAAGCAAACTGATGGTGAACACACCCTCATTCGTCGCGCTAAGGCAACGGCTCATGTCATGGACAAGGTTGCTATCTCAATTCGTGAAGACGAACTGATCGCGGGTAACCGAACTATTGCCCCTCGTGCCGGTATTGCTTCTCCTGAAATGGACCCATACTGGATTGAGAAAGAGCTCGATATCTTCGAATCTCGCCCACAAGATAAGTTCTTCATCTCTGAGGCGGATAAATCGGTCTATCGTGAACAGTTACTGCCTTACTGGTCTGAACGCTCGATGAAAGACTTCATCAATGCCCAAATCCCAGCGGAAGTAAAAGAAGCAGTTGGCCAAAAGATATTCAGCGTCAATCAAACCGATAAGGGGCAAGGGCACATCATTATCGACTTTGATCGTTTATTGAATAAAGGACTTGGCGCTCTATTCGATGAAATGCATGGATTGAGTCTCAGTCAGCCAGATAATGAGTTCTTTGCTTCTGTAGTGATTCTTCTTGAAGCGTCTATTCGCCATATCCATCGCTATGCGGATCTAGCCGAGAAAATGGCAATGGATTCATCAGACAGTCAGCGCAGACAAGAGCTCGAAACCATTGCGATTATTTCTAGAAAGGTGGCGACTGAGAAACCAAATGGATTCTATGAAGCGTGTCAGCTGTTCTGGTACATGAACATCATTCTTCAGTACGAATCAAACGCCAGCTCTTTGTCTCTGGGCCGCTTCGACAAATATATGCTGCCTTTCTATGAGCAGTCTATCGCTCAAGGTGAATCTCCGGCCTTCTTGCGTGAGTTGCTAGAGAGCCTTTGGATCAAGACCAACGATATCGTGTTATTGCGCTCATCAAGTAGCGCTAAATTCTTTGCTGGATTCCCGACGGGTTACACCATTTTATTAGGTGGCTTGGACGAGGTTGGTCGCAGCTCAGTAAATACCTTGTCGACCCTATGTTTGGATGCTTATCAGAGCGTTCAACTTCCGCAGCCTAACCTTGGCGTGCGTGTGAATGAGTTTATGGACCGTGGCTTTTTGATGAAGACCGCAGAGACCATTCGTTTAGGTACGGGTATACCTCAGATCTTTAATGATGAAGTGGTGGTTCCTGCCTTCTTGAATCGCGGAGTATCCCTAGAAGATGCGCGTGATTATTCTGTGGTGGGTTGTGTTGAGCTTTCTATTCCTGGCAAAACCTATGGCTTGCACGACATCGCCATGTTTAACCTGCTTAAGGTGATGGAACTGGCTATGCAGCGTAATGCCGACAATCCTGATGTGAACTTTGATGATCTTGTGGCTGAGATCCGAGAAGACATTAAGCACTACGTGAAATTGATGGTTGAAGGCTCAAACATCTGTGATCTTGGCCATCGCGATTGGGCTCCGGTGCCGCTACTTTCCTCATTCATTAGTGACTGTATCGATAATGGCAAAGACATTACCTATGGGGGCGGTCGCTATAACTTTTCTGGGGTTCAAGGCATCGGTATTGCTAACCTGTCCGACTCGCTTCACGCGCTAAAGCGTTACGTTTTTGAAGAAAAACGCTGCACGTTCAAAGAATTTATCGCCACTTTGGATAACAATTTTGACGTGCCAAATGGTGACAAAATCCGTGCTCGCCTGATGAACAAGTACGAGAAATACGGTAACGATATCGATGAGGTTGATGCATTAGGCTCTGAGTTGCTTCGTCTGTTCTGTAAAGAGGTTGAGCAGTACGATAATCCTCGTGGTGGTCAGTTTACGCCTGGCTCTTACACCGTATCTGCGCACGTGCCTCTCGGTGCAGTCGTTGGTGCAACCGCCGATGGTCGTCTGTCGGGTGAACAGCTTGCCGATGGTGGTTTGTCGCCAATGCTAGGTAAAGATCAATTAGGTCCAACTGCGGTTCTGAAATCGGTAAGTAAGCTGGATAACTACCTACTGTCTAATGGCAGTTTGCTCAACGTGAAATTCACGCCAGCAACTCTGGAAGGGCAGCAAGGTCTGAGCAAATTATCTGACTTCATCCGTGCATTTATGAAGCTGAAACTGCAGCACATTCAATTCAATGTATTGAACGCTGAAACCCTCAAGAAAGCACAAGAAAAGCCAGAGGATTATTCCGGGTTGGTGGTTCGCGTGGCAGGATACAGCGCCTTCTTCGTTGAATTATCTAAAGAAATCCAAGATGACATCATTCGAAGAACTGCCCATGAACTGTGATCCAATGGTAGAGCCTGCGCAGAAGGTGAGTAGCGCCAGAATATTCAATATTCAGCGTTACTCGCTACACGATGGCTCAGGCATTCGTACCGTGGTGTTTTTCAAGGGCTGTCCATTGAGTTGCCCTTGGTGTGCCAACCAGAGTCCCGCTCCCACAAAACCACCTATATGCGCAGAAGTTCTCTTTGCTTAGAGTGCGAGGTGTGTGAAATGGATGTGGATGAATGCCCAAGCGGGGCATGGGAGCAAATTGGTCAGGACATGACCATGGATGAGGTGCTTGCACACATTGCCAAAGACGACGTGTTTTTTGATACCTCAAACGGTGGCATTACCTTGTCGGGTGGAGAAGTGCTGAGCCAGCCTAAATTTGCCATTGAGCTTTTAAGCCGATTGAAAAAGCTGGGTTATCGCACTGCAATCGAGACCTCAGGTCATGGCAGTACCACACAGCTGATGAGAATTGGCGCTCTGTGCGACGAGGTATTGTTCGATTTCAAAATGATGGACCCGATCAAAGCCAAGCAAGTAATCGGATTAAATCTGGAAAAGGTTCTGGAGAACTTCAAAGGGCTGGTGGAGCAGGCACTCATGTGATCCCAAGACTGCCTCTGATACCAGGCTTTACTCTAGATCTTATCAACATCGATAAGGTGCTTAATTTCTTACGCCCGTTCGATATCAAAGAGATCCACCTACTGCCATTTCATCAATATGGCGCAAACAAATACCAAACGTTGGGCATGGAATATCTGCTTAAAGATGTTGCTGTACCCACTAAATCAGAAGTAGAGGCCATCCGCAGTCACGTTGCGGCTCATGGCTACCAAGTAGCTATTGGAGGCTAATTTAGCATGAAAAAGAAAATACTAATCACAGGCGCAAAGGGTTTCTTTGGTACTCGCTTTATCAACCGCTACCAAAATGAATTCGAGATTGCAGGTTTGGATGTTCAGCAGCTTGATATCACAGATAAGACAGCGGTTGATGCGACCTTTGCAGAGCTTAAACCGGATTATGTGATTCACGCTGCGGCGATTGCGGTGACAGACTTTTGTAATCAGCACCCAGATGTTGCGCACAAGGTAAATGTTCAAGGGGCTATTAATGTAGCCAATGCTTGTAAAGCGAGCGGCTCAAAACTGGTCTTCATCTCTACCGAGCAGGTGTTCAACGGTAATCCAGAAGCAGGTCCGTATACGGAGCAAGATACACCGGTTCCTGACACAGTTTACGGCCAGAACAAGCTTGAAGCCGAAAGTGAGCTGAAATCGATCTTAGAAGAGATGTGGATTCTTCGTTTTACCTGGCTGTTTGGTCTACCAGAGCGAAACACTACCATCAACCGAATGTGGTTTGGAATACGCTGCAGGCATTAACCAATGGCGAAATGATGCAAGAGCGTCGTAATGAGTTTCGTGGTCTAACTTACGTGCATGAGCTTATCGAACAGTTCCCTAAGATCTTTACTATCCCCTACGGTACCTACCACACCGGTGCTCACAACCCAGCCAGTCGCTACGAGATCGCTGAACATATCCTGTCTGAGCTAGGGCAGAAAGAGCGTTTTCCTGAACTGCTTAATGCCAATGATGCACCCAAGACCCGAGATGTGCGCCTAGATACCAGCAAGCTCGCACAGCAAGGTGTTGTCTTTACCGAGAGTAAAGAGGCCATTACTAAGTGCCTGAAAGAATTCCACTTTATTTAATGAATTATGAGAGCAGGAGCTAGGCTCCAGCCGAGATATCAAATTTAGGAGTCAATTATGATTTTAATGCTAGATACGGCAAACATTGCTGCGATCCAAAAAGCCGTCGATCTATACCCATTGGAAGGGGTTACAACCAACCCATCAATCATCGCAAAAGAGAATCGTCCACTGAAAGAAATCCTGTTGGACATTCGAGAAGTGATTGGTAAAGAGCGAATGCTACATGCACAAGTGATGGGCAAAGACGCTGAGACAATGCTTAAAGAAGCCCATGCTCTGCGTGCGATTGATCCGGATATCATCATCAAGGTGCCAGTGACTCCACAAGGTATTAAGGCGATGAAACAGATCCATGCTGAGGGTATTCGCATTACGGCAACGGCAATCCTGACACCACAGCAAGCGTTAATGGCAGCAAAAGCGGGTGCTGAGTTCCTAGCGCCTTACGTCAATCGTCTGGATAACATATGTGGCGATGGGGTAGCTGTGGCAGC
Organism: Vibrio ishigakensis; assembly: GCA_000830475.1. GTDB lineage: Bacteria > Pseudomonadota > Gammaproteobacteria > Enterobacterales > Vibrionaceae > Vibrio > Vibrio ishigakensis_A. Next base: position 395,488 of record BBSC01000001.1, read on the forward strand.
GGAAATGGCGCAGATTATTGAGAACTATAACCTAAATGCAAAAGTGTTGGGTGCATCGTTTAAAAACGTACAGCAAGTGCATCAGTTGGCACTCGCGGGCATTCAGTCAGTGACAATTGCGCCTGAGGTGTTCGACTTGCTGCTTGTCCACCCATTGACAGACTCCGGTGTTGCAGGCTTTGTTGCGGACTGGGAAGCGTTTACGGTGAAGGAACCAGCGTTCTAGATGTATTGTAAATAGGTCTGATAGTAATAAGTAATATGCCAATATATGCCAGGTGATTATATAAAACCTGACTGAGTTTAAATTATGACTGACTTCAATGAGGTATAATGCCACGTTGAAGTTAGTCATTTAGCATTACAGAGATATATGGAAATTGTTGGAGTGACCGCTTGTATCAGCGGCGTAGCACACACTTACATGGCAGCGGAAGCACTGGAGAAGTTGGGAAAAAATCGGGACATAAGGTCACCGTTGAAACCCAAGGTGCTCTGGGGAGCGAGAATCAACTCACTGAGGCGCAGATCGCAGCGGCGGATGTCGCGGTTATCATTTCAGATATCAATATCGAAGCCGCTGATCGCTTTGAAAATACTAGGGTTGTGCGCTGCACCATCTCTCACTTTTTACGTCACTCTGAAGAGGTGATGACGGCTATCGATAAGATCCGTCAAGCTCCTCGTGGTTCAGAAATTATCCTCTAATTCTCTGCTACATGTGTACTCAGATACTGCGCTCGATACTCAGATGGCGAGCGCTCGGTCTGGGCTCTAAATACTCGACAAAAGTAGTTGCTGTCTTTAAAACCACAGCGGTGAGCGACCTCTTTTACTCTCATATCGTATTCAATCAGTAAGAACTTAGCGCGCTCTAGTCGAATATGGTTGAGATACTCATTGAATTTAATCTTCCCCTCTTTTTGGAATAGCTGCGAAAGGTAGTTTGGAGAGACATAGAAGTGGGCAGCGACCGACTCCCGCGTCAAGGCTCTTGATAGTGCTGCTCTAAATAGTCTCTAACAGACTCAAACAGTGCATGGCTCTTGGATGGAGTCTCAAGAGGTTGCTCAATAAGGTCAATGATATGGCTAAAAAGAGAGCCGATTAAAAGCTTGGTTGTTGTTTGTGATTCGATTTGTTTGGTGAGCTCTTCCAATGCATTGAGGATGTGGGCGCCAACACGTGGCCCTCTTCGAAGCACTGTTTCCTTGATAGCCGAGTCATAACGTTTACCATCCCAACTCAATAGGCTTAAACCAAAGCTCTGTTTACCTGCCATGACCGTCATGGTGACAACGGGTTTTTCCCAGGTTGGCTGGTTCCAACTCTCAGCTGGGAGATAAATGATGTCACCTTGCTTAAACACACGCCTCTGCTCAGCCCCAGTATAGCTACCAAGCTCCATTTCTATTTCTCCAACCAGCACCATTTCAATGCGGGGAAAGTGTACTTGATAGGCTAACTCTGGCGGTTTTGGCTGCATGCCAGCGTAGTACACATTGCCGAGTAAGGTGGTTTCATCTTTGTAGTAGTTGAGAGCCTCGAGGAGGTAAGTTTTATCTAACATTTGTTTAGCTTTTTCGACAGGTGGTTGATATCTATTTTAGTAACCAGAATCAGTAAAATAGAAGCATATCGAAGTTATTGGTTCATTTTTGCGGGGTTGGTTATATACCTAGCTTGGGATTATTTCCTAAATAGACGTTTCTTGCGAGTGATCACAGTTTGAAGTTGAGTCAACAAATGTCCAGTAAATCTAACAATTACCCTCCTTAAAGCCTAGGGCACTTGGCTTAGATTTAATTGTGATTTACAAATCGATAACAAAACTAAATCATAAAGTCGCTGAAACTAAAGGATACGAGAATGGATACGATCGAAGAACGCCATTTAGAAGCATTGGGTGCAAACCTTCCTCTTACTCCACAAATGATTGACGAGCTTGAAACTCAAGGTTTTACCATTATTCATAACGTTGTAGAGAAAGATTGGTTAGCAGAAATGCGTCGTACCATAGACATGTTGGTGGAGAGAGAGGGTGACCAACTTGCTATTGAACATCACCAAGAAGAGACGGTGACTCGCGTTGCGAACTTAATCAACAAAGGCACTGTTTGGGAGAAGGTTTGGGCGCACCCGACTGTGTTGGCCGCATGCAAACATATCTTCGGTGGAGCCTTTAAGATTTCTAGCTTGAATGCTCGAGAAGCGCATCCTGGAGGAGGCCATCAACCCTTACATGCCGATTGGAAAAAGCCACGTCCAGATTACCCGAAAGTCCATTTGGTCAACACGATATGGGCGATCGACGATCTGTGCAAAGAGAACGGTGCACCCAGAATTATTCCTGGAACCCATCTACGTCCTGAATTACCTGAGGATGTGCTTGCTGACCCTGAGGCGACGCACCCAGATGAAGTATACCTAGAATGCCCTGCAGGAAGCGTGATGATCTTTAATGCACATACGTGGCATGGCGGGATGATCAATCACTTAGGCACTAGACGACGTGTGTTACATGGCCTGTACATTGATAGAGAAGATGTTGCCCAGCAAGACCAGAGAAAGTGGCTAACCAGAGAGACAAGTAGCAGGCTTACACCGGCACAGAAGTGGTTATTAGACGTTGAGCCAGTACAAAAGAGCAGCCACACTTTGTCAGATAAGCAAGAGGCATGTGCAGTCTGAGGCTGCGTTTACAAGTTATTCGTCTCTTAATCAAAGGGTAGTAGTGGTCTTTTTTTAAGGTAATCAATTGATTTAAAGAGTAATCTGAGTTCACTGACGTATAAAGCAGATAACGAATGTGAGCTCTATTCACTCTATGTCTATCGAATTATCTAAGGAGACCACCTATGGTCAGCATTACCTTCTTCAGCAGTAAAACCTATGATCAAGCCGCGTTTGAACAGGCGGGCAGTGAGAGTAGCCAAGACCTTCAGTTTCATTTTTACGATTTCCAGTTGAATGAGCAGACCGCCAAGATGGCGAAGGGCTCTGAGACGGTGTGTGCGTTTGTTAACGATGACTTGTCTAAACCAGTTCTTGAGGCGCTTGCCTCTTATGGTGTTAAGTTGCTGGTTATGCGCTGTGCAGGATTCAACAATGTTGATCTCGAAGCGGCGAAAGAGCTTAGTATTCAAGTTGCTAGAGTTCCTGCCTATTCACCAGAGGCGATTGCTGAGCATGCGGTAGCTGATGATGACTCTGAACCGACGCTTCCACAAGGCGTATCAGCGTACGCGTGATGCGAACTTCTCCCTTGAGGGCTGGTGGGCTTTAATTTCTTTGGTAAAACTGCGGGCATCATAGGTACGGGTAAGATTGGCTGTGCACCATTCGTATCTTAAAAGGCTTGGGTATGCGGGTGCTCTGCTTTGACCCGTATCCAAGTGATATCGCCAAGGAATTGGGCGCTGAGTATTGTGATTTCGAAACCTTGATTCGCGAGTCTGATGTTATTTCTCTGCATTGCCCTATGACCAAAGAAAATTATCACCTGCTGAATGAACAAGCCTTTGGCATGATGAAGGATGGCGTGATGATCATTAATACCAGTCGCGGTGAATTGTTGGATTCACAGGCGGCCATCGAGGCTTTGAAGCAGGGCCGTATCGGTGCGCTAGGGCTGGATGTGTATGACAATGAGAAGGAGTTATTCTTCCAGGATAAATCCAACGATGTCATCATCGATGACGTGTTTCGCCGTTTGTCTGCCTGTCACAACGTCATCTTTACCGGCCATCAGGCGTTTCTCACCAAAGAAGCACTGGGCAATATTGCCACTGTGACCCTAGATAATGTAGCTAGCTTTATTAAAGGCGAGAGAACCGCTAATTTCCTATAGTTTCTCGGCTGAAAGTGCGTTAATCCTGGTTTGATGTTCACTTACCTTTCTTGAATTATATGGCGCCTGAGCTAATCTCAGTGCCAGTATCGAGGGAGGTAAGTCTATGAACACCATCTATCGAGTCGTATCCGGTGATACCTTGGCAAATATCGCCGCCAGTCATGCCGTCACACTAGAGCAATTGTTACAGCTCAATCCCCAAATCAGTAACCCAAATCTGATATTCGTCGGTCAACCGATCAATATCCCTATTGTAAAACCAAAGCCTGAAGCGAAAGACTTCCAATCACTCTGGTATCAAGCTGCACTTGGTGAGATGGAGTCAGGCGTATCGGAAGTCTCCGGTGCCGATGCTCACAATCCACGTATTCTTGAATATCACCAGACCACAACCCTAGGCGCATCGGATGACGAAACTGCTTGGTGTTCGAGTTTTGTGAATTGGTGTGTAGAGCAGAGTGGCTTAACCGGCACTCGCTCGGCGGCCGCGCGTTCTTGGTTAACTTGGGGTAGTGCTTTGCAAACTCCGGTGGAAGGATGTATTTTGATCCTAAAAAGAGGCAAGCATCCGTGGCAAGGGCACGTAGGCTTTTACGTGGGAGAGAAGAACGGTGCGATCTTGGTGCTTGGTGGCAATCAAAGCAACTCGGTAAATATCAGTTCTTATGCTGCTGAAAGGCTGTTGGGCTATCGCACTCATCCCTAATATTTGCTTTGTGAATGCTTGATTTTATTCATATTTGTTTTCGCAATGAATGGATATGTAACAAATTGGAACTCGATCACATGAAACGAGTTGAGTAGTAACGCTTAGAAATAAACTGACAATATAATAATACAAGAAATCGTGTTTGAGCCGTCTATATAGGAGCAATAACAGTGACGCTTAATAAAACAAAGATTCTTGGCCTTGCCAGTACTCTACTACTTTCTTCTCAAGCCTTTGCTATCACCTTTGATGACGCAGGAGATGACCGCGGTATTCCTGCCGATTACGCACAATACCGTCCTATCCTGTCTGAATCAGAGCTTCAGATCTCTGACCCTGCAGGTAAGAAGGGCAATAAGCTGTACATTGCGACCGACACTAACTTTGCCGGTATCGTGAACGAAGTCTTCTATGTTGATAAAGAGTCTGAAGCTTTCGTGTTTAAGATGACCGGCGACCACAAGCGCAATGAGCTTCGTGTACACAAGAACTTCAATACCTCATTGCCACACACCTTTTATCACCTGAACACTAGCCTAGAGCCGATCAACCAGAAGCATCGATGAAGAACTCGACCTCTAAGCAGAATGAGATCACCTATCTTCAGGTGCATAACAAGGGTGAAACCGTAGATGGTAAGAACAATATCCCGCATCCACTGCTTCGCATTGTTTGGCGTGAGGGCGGTCATTATTGGGCGGTAGTCAAAGACAACGCACTTATCTGCAAGGGTAAGAAGGGCAAAGAAAACATGAACAAGCCTGAGTGTAAGTCAGAAAATGCCTATAAGCAGTATGACCTAGGTAAGGCAAAAGCCGGTGCTACTGACTTCGATATTGTTGTAGGTAACAAGATGCTAGTAGTTAAGGTTGATGGTGAACAGAAGGTGAATCACAACATCGATTACTGGAGTCACCTGCTTAGTTATTTCAAAGTCGGTGTGTATAACCAGTTTACCGATGGAGAGAGTGAGGCTCACTTCTACAAACTGGATTATCAAGTAGAACACAAGTAATCCAAAAGGCCTGGCTAATGTCAGGCCTTTTTCTTACCAAAGTGCTGCGCCTGTGTGTTCCTCTCCTTGCTCATCCTCTGGATTGTAGAGGTGGCATTTCTTCATAGAAAGACAGCCACATCCGATGCAGTGGTCAAGTTTAGTATCTAGCTTTTCTAGGTCTTGGATCTTCTGTTGTAGGCTTTCGCGCCATATAGAGCTGATCGCTTCCCACTGCGCGGAGGTCGGCGCCTTGTCTTGAGGAAGAGTTTTCAAAGCGTCTTTTATCTCTTCTAACGACAGACCCACCTGTTGAGCCACTTTGATTACCGCTATGCGTCTCAATACGTCGCGAGCAAAACGTCGCTGATTTCCCTGATTTCGGGTCGAGCTGATCAAGCCCTTCTTCTCATAAAAATGGACGGCGGACACCGCAATTCCGGCTCTTGATGCTACTTCACCCACTGACAGCATATTTTTTATTTTCCCTGTTGACCTCAACCTATGTTTAGGTTTTAGGCTGTAAGGGTTTGAAAGTCAACAAGGAGTTTTTATGACCAAACTAGAACATGCCAATATCACTGTACCTAGCATTGATGCCGCTATTGAATTTCTTGGAGTGGTGGCTCCGGATTTTAGAGTTCGTGCAGATAAGTTCAATCAAGCCAGCGAGTACCGCTGGGCACACATAGGAAATGATGAAAACTATATTGCCCTGCAAGAGCCGAAGGACATCGAAGAAGCAAAGGACGCACGCCGTCCGTATTTTGATTTTGGGGTGAATCATCTTGCTTTGACAGTAGGTGATATAGAACAGAGCATTCGCGACCTGGTGCGCTTGGGCTATCAAAGGAATGGTGATCTTAGCGATGAGGTGAGCCGCAAGCGCGTTTATTTCTATGATAGGGCAGGCTTTGAGTGGGAGTTGGTGCAATACCTGTCTGACGACCCACAGCAAAGATACCGCTACGACGATTAAAGTAGGCTCACTCCAAACCATTTGGCGACTACTGCGGTCAGTGCGAAACAGATCAGAGTTACCACTATTCCAATTAGCAGTGCAATGGGAAAGGCGAATCGGGCATTGAAGATAGGGAATAGCAAAAACATGGGCAGGGTAGGGAGCACATACCAGAAGGTATAAAAAGCGTGATTGGATAGCTTTTCACTGCCTTGGCCTTCGATATACATCCATATCAAGGTAAGTACGGTGACCAGGGGCAGTGCGGCTATAAGCGCACCTAATCTATCGCTTGATTTCGCGATTTCAGATACGGCCACTACGATACCTGCAGTGATGAGATATTTGGTGATGATCCAAGCCATAGTGCGTTTCCCTGCTGTTTATCTAACAGTATGAATCATATCGAGTTTCTAGTATGCAGATGCAGTACGCCAATTTGATTGTAATTTATGCAAAATTAGCTTGTAAAACTTGATGCGTATCACATAAATAGGTAAGATGAGTCTGACTGTGAATCTTGAGTTAAAGAAGGCGAATATGAAATCAGTATCTATTTCTCGTAACACATCTCAAACATCAGCTGTAGCCGTAAAACGCTTTGAGGAAATCAGCGGTGTCATAGGACTATTCTCTCTGTTTGCAACAGCGGTGGTAATGCTCAGCCTACAGTGGATTCACTAAATGGACGAAACGCGCTAATCAGCGCGTTTTTTTATTTCTGGGCTTCGAGATTTAATATGGTTATGGCGTTGGCGACGCTGGTGGCCAAGACATCGATAGCTCCGGTGCGAAGGGCACCCAGGATAGCCAGTGGTTTACTGGTTTCAGCCGCGATGGCAATCACCTCAGGTATCTTTTGATAGTCGGAGATGGTCAGGCCAATAACACGATTACTCATCTTGGTATCCTGAACCTTGCCGTGAATATCGAAGAAATCGTATCCGCCGACTTCACCCACAACCCCTTGCTGAATACGTGCTTCCACCATTTCTTGTACCGAGAACCAGCCTTGGTTAACCATATAGCTGCTCTCAGCCAGATCACCGATACCTACTAGCGCAACATCCGCTTTGCGAGCCATATCCATGGTCTGCTTTACTGTTTGATCCTTAAGAAGGGCTTCATGCAGGATAGGGTCAGGTGCATAGGCTGGTGCATAAAGGGTTTCACTCACACCCCCAAAGCTTTTAGCAAACTGCCTCGAGATATGGTCAGCATTAAGCATCCCGCCCCTTGGTGGATGCCCCCTATGCTAGCAACAAAGGTACACTCTTTCGGATTTACTATGCCGATGTGCTCTGATACCGAAGAGACGTTTCGTCCCTGTCCTACAGAGATCACCATATTGTCGGTAAGGTTTGCCGAGAGGTAGGTTGATACTACGCCAGCGATCAATGCACGCTGTTCATCTTCGTCGGCTTGATCAAGGGCAATCAGAGCGCGTTTTAGACCAAAGGTTTCTTTAAGCTTCTCTTCCAACTTAGCACTGAAGACCGGATGGTACTTTACCTTGATTTCCACTATGCCTATATCGCGAGCGCGTTTGAGCAATCGGCCAACCTTAATACGGGTCAGGCCAAATCGTTTGGAAATCTCTTCCTGGGTGGCGCCGTCTTGATAATAGGCAACCGCAATCTCAGTAAGGAGGTTGGTTTCCTCGTTCTGTTCTATTTGCATAGTGTCTGCATCGCTTCCATGTTTTGTACAGAATAATCAAAATATGGCGTTTGCCAAATCAAATTAGCCACATTGTGGGCTAACTGACTGATTAACAGACTAATTGCGCTTGTTTTTGCTCAATATGATGGGTGGAAGAGATTTTACGAATGGTGCGGCTCTGTCCTTGGATTAGCAGGGTCTCGGTAGTAACCACATTACCTTTTCTGCTCACGCCTTCTAGTAGGTCACCCTTGGTAATGCCGGTGGCAGCAAAGATGACATTATCTGATTTCACCATCTGCTCAAGAGTAAGCACAGTGCGTGCCTCAACACCCATCTCTTCGCAACGTTTAAGCTCTAACTGACCGTGACGAATGTTTTCATCGTTAAGCTCTTTTACTTCATGACGAGGAAGCAGTCGGCCCTGCATATCACCACCTAGTGCTTTCATTACTGCAGCAGTTACTACGCCCTCTGGGGCGCCACCGATGCAGTACATAAGGTCGATATCACTCTCTGGTAAACAGGTAAGAACAGAGGCAGCGACATCACCATCTGGAAGAGCAAATACCTTAACACCAAGGCGCTGCATCTTGATGATGATTTCATCGTGACGCGGTTTCGCCAGAGTCACAACCACAAGGTCTTCTAGGGTTTTATTAAGCGCCTTAGCCACATTGTTAAGGTTGGTCTCAATATCCAGGTTTAGATCAATATGACCCGCTGCATCAGGGCCAACAACAAGCTTTTCCATATACATATCAGGTGCTTGCAGGAAAGCTCCTTTTTCACCAGCAGCAAGGACGGCGATAGCATTTGATTGTCCCATAGCGGTCATACGTGTGCCCTCAATAGGGTCCACTGCGATATCTACAGCACAGCCACCTTTACCCAACTCTTCTCCTATATACAGCATAGGGCGTCGTCTATCTCACCCTCACCGATTACTATTTTACCGGCAATAGGGGTGCGGTTTAGTTGTGCGCGCATTGCTTTTACAGCTGCATCATCGGCAGCGTTCTTATCACCTCGACCTAACCATTGATAGCCAGCGAGGGCTGCCGCCTCTGTTACTTGTGAAAAAGCGATAGCCAATTCTGATTGCATAACTCTGTTCCTTTGAGTGTTCGTTTGTTAATTGAGATGTACATATGTTCATAAAGGTTAGCAAATGTTCAGTGGTCATAACCGTGCTCTTGTTAACAAAAAAAGCACAATAAAGGCGTTAATAAATATCCAAGGTAGTAAAACTGGTTACATATCATTCAACTCAATATATTTTGCAGTAGAACTACTAATTTGTTTGAATGTTAATTTTAAGTGTCTGATTTTGTGTGTTTTTAATGGCTTTTAGGGTTTGTTTGGTGATCTGAGTCCCACTTTCTTAGTCCTGCATAATTAGTTGATAGCGATCACGAACTTGTGTCCAAATGTAACTTTTTTGTGATTTCGGTCTCGAACGAAGTGTTTCAACTGTTGCTCAAATTAACAAAATATTTACTATCATTTGCATCGAAGTAAAAACAAATGAACAGCAAAAGGAGTGACACATGTCGATTGCAATTGGTTGTGACGATGCTGCGGTGGAACTGAAAGAAGTTTTAAAGGCACATCTTAGTGCAAAAGGAATTGATTACGTGGATTACGGTGCAGACCCGAAAGATGGTGTGTTGTACCAGACGTGGCTAAGACAGTAAGTATCGCAGTGAGCGAAGGTCGTCACGAAAGAGGGATCATTTTATGTGGTACCGGAATTGGCGTATCGATTGTGGCAAACAAAGTACCAGGCATTCGCGCTGCACTTTGTCACGACACATTTTCTGCCGAGCGTGCTCGCAAGAGTAACGACGCGCAGATTATTACTATGGGTGCGAGAGTTATCGGCAACGAACTGGCAAAAAGCATCCTAGATACTTGGTTAGCGTCAGAGTTTACTGATGGACCTTCAACTCCAAAAGTGAATCGAATTAAAGAGATAGAGAAAGAGTTTATCGCTTAGAACCGAAACACCTTTGAAAATGAATAACGTGGAACATTCAATGAAAAAAAATATTCTAATTCCAAGTGCAATCGCGGTAGCGGTAATGATGTCAACATCAGCGTTCGCGAAAGACCTAAAAGTAGCAACCAGTGCTCAAGTAGGCTCACTACAGTACAACACTACTCAGTATTTCACTGATTACGCGAACAAAGAGTTCGATAAAGCAGGTATTGATTACAACCTGAAGTTCTTTGGTGCTGCGCAACTTGGTAAAGACAAAGACGTACAACAAAAACTAAAACTAGGCACCATCGACCTAGCACTTCTGACCTCTACGCTACCAACTCACGTTTCTGAAATGGCGCTATTTGAGCTTCCGTTCCTAGTATCTGACCGCAACCACGTGGCTAAGATCGAAGAGCAAGTGTTCTGGCCATACATTGCACCGGCTGCAGAGAAGAAAGGTTACAAGGTTATCGGTTTTTGGGAAAACGGCTTCCGTAACATCACTAACTCTAAGCGTCCAATCAACGAGCCATCAGACCTTCAAGGCCTGAAAGTACGTACTCCAAACAGCTCTTGGCGCGTGAAGATGTTTAAGAACTGGGGCGCAAACCCAACTCCAATGGGCTTCAGTGAAGTATTCATCGGTCTACAGACTGGCGTTATCGACGGCCAAGAAAACCCATACACCAACATCTATGCAGCGAAACTGCAGGAAGTTCAGGGTTACCTAAGCGTGACTAACCACGTGTACACCCCTGCTTACCTAACAGCAGGTGCGCGTCACTACGGCAAGCACCCAGAAGAAGTTCGTGAAATCCTTGAGCAATCAGCGAAAGCGGCTCAGCAGTGGGGTTACGAGCAAGCATCTCAACTTGAAACTGAGCTTCAGCAGAAGCTAGTTGATGGCGGTATGAAGCTAAACGTAGCTAACCGTCAGGCGTTCGTTGATGCAAGTGGTCCTATCTATGACGACTTCAAAGCTAACGTAAATAACGGCGACGTAATGCTAGAAAAAGCTCTAGCAAGCGCTGAATAAAAAATCTAGCCATGTCCGTAAGGGCATGGCTTTTATACCTGTTTGGGGGATTCAATGTCATTTAGAAGCGGTATAAATGTCATATCCAATCTGTTGGAGAAGGTGCTGATAGTTATCTCAGTGACGATTTTGCTATCACTGAGCGCCATCATCATTACAGCGGTATTTTCTCGTTTTGGCGGGGCGTCACTTTATTGGTATGACGAGGTGTCAGCCATTCTTCTTGCCTGGCTAACTTTCTATGGTTCTGCACTTTGTGCACTTAAACGCTCACACATGGGATTCGGTGGCTTTATTGCAAGCCTTCCTTTGACCAGTCGTAAGGCTTTGTTCTTGTTCAGTGAGCTAATTGTTATTGCCTTTTTCGTCACTATTGCGTGGGCAAGTTACTACATTCTACAGATTTTCGGTGATGAGACCCTAACTAGCCTGGAGTTCATCCCACTTTCATTCGCTCAATCTGCTCTACCTGTTGGTGCCGTTCTATTTGTGGTGGCTCAGCTGTGTTCTTTCCCTAAAGCATGGGAGATGGTGAGCAAGGGCACGACTCAAGAAGATGAAGAGATCGAAGAAGCGATCCGTGATGCTAAGAAAGAGATGCGCGATGTAATGGAGGCAGTGAAATGAGTTCGATTGCGGTTTTAATCTGCCTTATCGCCCTAGTAATGATCAATGTGCCAATCGGCATCGCGATCGGTGCGGTAGCACTAGTGGGCATGGTAGCGACTTCTGGTATTGATGCTATCTACAACGCAGCTCTAGCTATGTTTGAGGGCGGCTCTAAATTTACCCTACTATCAATCCCATTGTTCGTATTTGCTGGCGCATTGATGAACACAGGTGGTATCTCACTTCGTCTAATCAACTTTGTGAACGCTATTGTAGGCTTTGTACGTGGCGGTCTGTCTATGGTTAACGTGGGTGTATCGATGATCTTTGCAGAGATCTCGGGCTCGGCGGTAGCAGATGTGGCAGCACTGGGTTCAATCCTTATCCCAGCGATGAAAAAACGCGGTTACTCAGGCAGCTTCTCAGCGGCGGTAACTTCATCATCGGCGTCACTTGCGGTAATTATCCCACCATCGCTGCCTATGATTATCTACGGTGCAATGGCTGATGTGTCTATCTCACAGCTGTTTGTTGCGGGCATCATCTCTGGCTACTTGGTGCGGCGGGTATGTTTGGCGTGTGTTACTACTACGCGGTGAAATACGATCTACCTCGTGAAGACTCGTTCAGCTACGTAAGCTTTGGGTTGCATTTAAAGATGCGTTCTGGGCTCTAACTCTACCGTTTGCCATCCTTGGCGGTATCCTTTCTGGCTTTATGACAGCTACAGAAGCGGCAGGTATCGCAGTGCTGCTGGCTATCATCATCTCAGTATTTATCTACAGAGAGATGAATCTGAAATTGTTCTACAAAGCGGTCATGGAAGGGGTTACAGGTACCTCTGTAGTAATGCTTCTGGTTGCAACTTCTGCGGTTCTAGGTCTGTTCCTAACCGAGCAAGAAGTACCACAAGCAATGGCTGCTGGCATCTTGAGTATCTCTGAAAACAAATATGTGGTTCTGATGATGCTGAACATCATGCTACTGATTGTGGGTGTATTCCTACACGGTGCAGCGGCCATCATCCTAACCGTACCTATCGTACTACCACTTATCCACGAGCTCGGCATCGACCCAATTCACTTTGGCATCATGCTTGCGCTAAACATCTCAATCGGTCAACAGACACCACCGGTAGCAAGTGTACTTATCACAGCTTGTTCTATCGCGAAAAAAGACATTTGGGCAGTTACTAAGGTTAACGCCATGTTCATCGCGGTACTGGTTGCAGTGCTGATGCTGGCAACCTACGTACCAGCTATCTCTGTAGGCTTCGTCGATTATCTATACAAATAAGATTTAAAGGAATAAACCCATGACTAAACCAACTATTGCTCTTGTTCTAGGTGACCCATCAGGTATCGGTCCAGAGGTAGCAGTGAAAGTATTGGCAGAAGAAGAAAACCGCCAGCAAGCTAACATCCTTATCATCGCTGAAGAGTATGAACTGCGTAAGGGTATGGATGTAGCCCAGGTTAGCTTCGACTACGACGTGGTATCTAGCTTTGAAGAAGCACAGTTTGAGGGTGATAAGCCGGTTCTACTGACCTTTAAAAACTCAAACGAAAAAGAGATTGAGTACGGGAAAGCAACCCCACAAGGTGGTCAATATGTACTTGATTCACTAAAGATTGCGGTAGACCTAACCCTTGAAGGTAAGACTCACGGTATCTGCTTTGCTCCACTGAACAAGCAAGCGATGAGCCTAGCCGGCCTTGCACACCGAGACGAGCTGTCTTGGTTTGCAGAGCTAACTGGCTATAAAGGCTTTGGCTGTGAAGTGAACGTGGTTGATGACATCTGGGCTGGCCGTGTTACATCGCATATCCCATTCAAAGATGTAGTAGACAACCTAAGCGTAGATTCTGTGCTTGAGACCATCGAGCTTATGGATCGCACTCTAAAATCGGCTGGCTTCGAAGAGCCTAAGATTGCGGTTCAAGCGCTAAACCCACATGGCGGTGAGGGCGGTCTATTCGGTGATGAAGAGATCACTATCATCACTCCAGCTATCGAAAAGGCGAAAGAGAAGGGCATTCAAGCGTGTGGTCCTTTCCCTGGTGACACTACTATGTGGATCGTTGAGAAGCAGGGCCTTAACTCAATCGTTTCCATGTATCACGACCAGGGTGCAACTGCACTTAAGATGATGGGCTTTGACCGCGGCGTAACCGTTCAGGGCGGTATCCCTATCCCAATCGCGACAGCAAACCACGGCAGTGCGTTCGATATCTATGGTAAGAACATCGCATCAACGGCAGCGATGAAGAACGCACTGACCACAACCGTCAAGATGGCGACCAGTTATCAGAAAAAATTTGCGTAAGGATGTAGCAATGAGAAAACCAAAGAAACTGATCAACGACCCTATGGCAGTGGCCCAAGAGCAATACGAAGGTATGCTTGCGGCTATGAGTGGCAAGCTAGAAGGCTTGCCAGGTATTACAGCTGCGATCCGTACTGACCTGCCGTCAGACAAAGTGGCTATCGTAACCGGTGGTGGTTCGGGTCACGAGCACTGTTTGCAGGCTATGTTGGTAAAGGCTTGGCAGATGCGGCCGCTCTAGGCGATATCTTCGCAGCTCCCGCACCAAACGTCATCATGCAGACCACAGAAGCAGTGGATAACGGAAAAGGCGTTATTTACATCTACGGTAACTATGCCGGCGATAACATGAACTTCGACATCGCAGCTGAGCTTGCCGATGATGAAGACATCAAGACTCACACGATACGTGTATGGGACGACGTAGCATCGGCGCCACTTTCTAAGATTGAAGAGCGTCGCGGCACAGCTGGTGACCTATATGTTCTAAAGATCGCAGGCGCGGCTTCTGAGAAATACACTGACTTTGACAAGATTGTTGAGCTGACAGAGCGCTCACGTGACTACACCCGTTCAATCGGTGTGGCACTGTCTGCGGGTTCGGTTCCTCAAACTAATTCGTTCAACTTTGAACTGCCAGACGATGAGCTGGAGATTGGCATGGGCCTTCATGGTGAACCTGGTGTGGCTCGCGAGAAGATGTCTTCGGCTGACGAGGTCGTTTCGAAGCTGGTGGATCAGCTGTGTGGCGACCTGCCATACCAGTCTGGTGATGAAGTGTGTCTACTAGTGAACAACCTAGGCTCTTCAACTTATATGGAGCTTCTGATTGCTACTCGCCAAGCACATAAATTGCTAGCAGAGCGTGGCATCAAGGTTCACGACACCTTAGTAGGTAACTACTGCACCTCTCAAGAGATGTCTGGCTACTCAATCACTCTACTTAAGCTAGACGAAGAACTAAAAGAACTTTACGACTACTCATGTGACTCATTTGCTCTAAGGAAGTAACAAAATGGATGTACAAAACGCAAAACAAATGATGGCTTATGTTGCTGACAAAATGGTGGCGAGCGAGCCTGTACTGACTAAATTTGACCAAGCTATTGGTGATGGTGACCACGGCATCGGTATGGAGCGTGGCTTCAAGGCGGTTCAAGAGCTTCTAGCAGATGAGAGCTTTGCACCAGCTGACGTGAGCAAGCTACTACTTAAGTTCGGCACAACCATGATGTCGACGATGGGCGGTGCATCTGGCGCGATCTTCGGTACGCTTTTCCGTTCAGGCGCTAAGGCTATCAAGGGTGCAAATGAGCTAAACACACAAGTGCTTTCTGAATTCCTAGCTGCTGGCCTACAAGGCGTTTACGAGCGTGGCGGTGCAGCGCCTGGTGACAAGACAATGATCGATGCACTGGTAGCGGCAGTTAAAGAGTCTGAGTCTCGTCAAGGTGAGCTAAGTGAGCACCTACCAGCAATTGCTGCTGCAGCGCAAGCTGGGGTAGAGGCGACTAAAGACATGATCGCGACCACAGGTAAAGCTAAGACACTAGGTGAGCGTTCACTAGGCCACCCAGATCCTGGCGCCATGTCTATGGCGTTCATCCTTCAGTTCATGTGTGAATTTGCGACAGAGCAGGTTGCTGCATGAAGAAGCTGTGGATAGGCACTAGCTGGAAGATGAACAAAAGCAAAGCTGAGGCCCAAGCTTGGACCTTGGCTACTCGTGAGGCGATCGAATCGTCTCCTGAGTCGGTGCAGCCGTTTGTCATTCCTCCGTTTCCTTATGTGGATCAAGTAAGCCAAGCCTTCGCTGAGTCTAAAGCGGTGGTTGGTGCGCAGAACATGTGCTGGCAGGATGCAGGGGCATTTACCGGTGAGGTTTCGCCTTTGCATCTTAAAGACTGTGGTGCAACCCTAGTTGAGCTAGGCCATTCTGAGCGTCGCGCCCAATTTGGTGAAACCGATAAAACGGTGAACAAGAAGGTGCTGGCCGCATTGAAACACGGCCTCACTCCTTTGGTATGTGTTGGTGATACTCATCAAGAGAAGGCCTGGGGCGTTTCTATCGAGTCGGTTGTTCGTCAAGTGAAGATTGCACTACACCAAGTACCTAGCGCTCAGGTGAGCGATGTGATCATCGCTTATGAGCCAGTATGGGCGATTGGCGAGCATGGCACACCCGCGACAGCTGCTGAGGCGGCAAGCGTGCATGATGCACTTCGTACGGCACTGACCGACAGCTTTGGTGAAGACATTGCCCAGCGTACAGTGCTTTTGTACGGTGGCAGTGTGAATCTTGAGAATGCCAATGAGCTACTTAGTCAGACCAATATCGATGGCCTATTTGTTGGGCGCACCGCTTGGAATGCTGAGGGCTATTGTCATCTTCTTGAGATAGCTAGAGCGCATAGTTAACTGTGCAACAGGTTCAGTTAATAGCATGGATATTGGCTGGATTTGTGTTGGCGCGAACCGTTAAGCAGGTTCGCGGCCAACATGTGGATGCGGTGCGCAAGTTTGCCTTCGCTTTCCTCACTCCAACCTTGTTTTCGGCGCCATGAGTCGCGCTGATCTAGAGGTGTTACCTTCTTGGCAGATGGTTGGAGGTTATTTAGTCAGCATTATGCTGCTGTTTTTCGTGGTCAGGCTCTTCCTAAATCAATCTCAAGTGCAGAGTGTGGCCGAAAGTAACGTGAAATCCATCTCGGCTCTTTACCCAAATGCGGTAGGGGTTGGGGTACCGCTTATCTTCTCTCTTTATGGGAACGAGGCTGAGCTGATGTTGATGGGAATAGTCTTCGTCAACTTAGTGCTTATTCTGCCTGCATTTAATGTTCTCATGATACGAAGCGGTGAAGAGGGGTTTTACAGCTATAGCAAGGTAGCGACCGATCCGATTTTGTTGGCTATCGTCGGCGGTGCCTTGATTAATCTATTTGGAATCAGTTTGCCAGCTTGGTTGGCAAACTCTATTGACGGCATAGGCTTTATCGCCTTACCGATTATTTTGGTGGTATTAGGCGCAAGCTTGGGCTTTTATCGCACCGATGACCTAAAGCAACAAAAGGTGTCGATGCTCCTGTTTGTGAAGGTAGTGGGCTTCCCATTTTCCGCCCTGATTGTGGCGCAGTATCTATTTTCACTGTCTGCCATAGAGACTCAGGTTCTGGTGCTATTGTGCGCCTTGCCGACGGGGATCAACGTCTATCTGCTAGCAGAGCGCTATCAGGTGGCGAGAGAATCCACCGCGAGCGTGATCCTAGGCTCAACCACTTGCTCACTGGTCTCCCTCATTGGATGGGAGATGGTTGTTTCCCGTTTAGCGTGAGGCGGGAACTAAGGATGGAAAATGAACATTATTGATAGGTTAGCGATTAATACCGCCATTTTTGATGGCCATGACCTTAAGATCTCTCTTAAAACTATAAAAAGCCTAGGTGTGAAGAAGGTAGAGTTCGCATTTAATCAGGGGTATGTTGGCCAATTGGACAGAGACATGTTCTCTGAAAATCACGCCAACTATCTGCTTTCTCTATTAGAGAAAGAGGGGCTGACTACCGATGCCCTGGCTGCACCATGAATCTGGCAGCGCCAAATGCGATTGAAGAGTTTAAGCTGCGTATCCGTTTTGCTAATAAACTTGGCGTAACCTATCTCAATACCTGTACAGGTCCTATCGGTGAGAGACATACCATAGTACAGAACCTAAAGGAGCTAGCGCCTTATGCTGAGGAGCATGGCTGCGTTATCTGTATCGAAAACGGTGGTGACCACAACTTCAATGCTTTTGTCAGTGCTGAAGATGGGGTGCGTATCCTAGGTGAGGTCGGACATTCGGCGTTGGCGCTGAACTTCGACCCAGGCAACTCAGTTTCTCTTGCACCTAACCTTAGCCCAGCAGAAGAGGCAAAATTTGCCTTACCGTTTTGTCGTCACTTCCATGTTAAGGATGTTTTGGTTCACGATGATAAATTTACCTTCCCGACTTTGGGTGAGGGCATCATCAACTACAAACCAATCATAGAAGCGATCAACAATCGCAACCTTTCGTTTAGCATTGAGAAGCCGCTACGTATGTCACGTCGCAAGGATACCTTCCAGTGCGGGGTCGCTCACCAGAGAGCATAGAGATTATCACTAAGGTGCTGGATGACAGCATCTCCCATATTCGCCAACTGGCAGAAGAGGCATAAAAGATGGCAATCAGCAGTATCGAGGAAATCCTCGAAGATTATCGTCAAGGCAAGATGGTTATCCTAATGGATGACGAAGACAGAGAGAATGAAGGGGATATCATGATTGCGGCGGAGTGCATCTCGCCGGAGACGATCAACTTCATGGCAACCCATGGGCGCGGGCTTATCTGCCTGACTCTGACTCAAAAGCGTTGTCAGAACCTGAATCTTATCCCTATGGTGTCTAACCCAACTGAACCCTGGGCAACTGCGTTTACCGTTTCAATCGAGGCTGCAGAAGGCGTAACTACTGGCATCTCAGCTGAAGATCGCTCGGTAACGGTGCAGGCGGCCGTAGCAAAAGATGCCGTGGCGGCGGACTTGGTTCAGCCAGGACATATCTTTCCGCTAGCCGCCAAAGATGGTGGCGTGCTAAACCGCGCAGGTCACACCGAAGCTGGCTGTGATCTGCCGAGACTTGCAGGTTTTGAGCCTGCCTCAGTTATCGTAGAGATCCTCAATCCTGACGGCACCATGGCGCGTCGTCCTGAGCTAGAGGTATTCGCTGAGGAACATGGCATTAAGCTAGGCACCATAGCTGATCTGATTGCGTATCGTAATCGCACCGAAACCACGGTTGAGCGTATTGCGCAGTGCAAACTGCCGACCGAATTTGGTGAGTTTGATATGGTGACCTACCAAGATACTATCGATAAGCAGGTGCACTATGCGCTGAAAAAGGGTGAGATCTCTAAAGAGCCATCTTTAGTTCGAGTGCATATGCCTGAGCTGTTTAACGACCTCTTTGCCTCTACTAGGCAAGGTGCTCGAAACTGGCCTATAGAGCGTGCCCTTAGCAAGGTGGGTGAAGAGGGTGGCGTTGTGGTTATCTTGGGTAAAGATGAAGACTCCAACAGCAAGATAGCTCAGGTGAAGCGTATGCAGGCTGAAGAAAGTGGCAAGCCGGTGCTCGCCACTAAGGGAACAGACTACTCAAGACAGGTAGGTGTTGGTTCTCAGATCTTAGCCGACCTTGGCATTAGCAAGATGAAGCTGCTGTCATCGGGCAATACTCGCTATCACTCTCTATCAGGCTTTGGCCTTGAGATTGTGGAATACGTTACCGAGTAAACGTTGAATTAGTTAAAACGCCAGGCCACGAAACGACTCAGTTTCTGGCCTTGCCCCATATCCACTACTTTAATGTCAGAGGCTTCAAGTTGCTTGAGCCTCTTTTTTAGTTTTGCCACATTCTCTTTCTTGGAGATTAGGGTGCTAAACCACCTCACCTGAGAGGCAAACAGTTTACTTTCATCGACCATATTCTTAACAAAGGCCTCTTCTCCCCCAGGGCACCATAGCTCAGCCTTTTGACCGCCAAAGTTCAGGCTGATTTCACATCCATTGTTTTGTCGGCATTGCCGCGTTTGCGCTTATTGGCTGCAAGGTTCTTTGCTTTGCGCATCGTGCCTGATGAGCCTCTTGCAGTGATTTATGAAACGGCGGATTACACATGGTGAGATGATACTGCTCACCAGGTTTAATGATGCCTTTAAATATGTGTTTGGCTGAGTCTTGCAAGCGACAATCGATGCGCCCTTTTAGTTTAGGGTTAAGGCTTGCGATGGCCTTAGAGGATCTGACCGATACTGGGTCGATATCACTGGTGACAAACTGCCACTGATATTCGGTAGCGCCGATGATTGGGTAGATAAGACTAGCACCTGTGCCGATATCCAGCACGCGTACCTTGTTCTCTTTGTTGTCGACGAACTCTGACAGTCTATGAACGTAATCAGCACGCCCCGGAATAGGTGGACACAGAAAGCCCTTAGGTAAGTCCCAAAACTCGATGCCATAGTGGTGCATCAAGAGTGCCTTGTTCAGTAGTACTACAGATTCGCTGTCGGTAAAGTCTATGGTCTGCTCACCTTTTGGGTTGCGCTTAACCTTAGCTTTTAGGGCAGGCAGTACCTTGCACAAAGCAGGAATATTGTAACGACCCTTGTGCGGGTTATTTGGGTGTAGACCGGGAGAGGCAGGTTTATTCATAGCTTTACGGACGATTCGATTTTGCGAGAGTCTAGCACGAATGTAAGTCATACATAGGTAATCTTGCAAAGTTAGGCGAAAGCTTGCTATCTTCGCGCCTCAATTTCAAAGTGTGATCTTAATCCAACTCTTCTATGTCCAATCGCAATATCCAAACCGCTATCCTGCTTCTGGTCTTGGCGAACCTGATGGCCTCCTTCTCAGATGTCTCTCTGAAGGTACTAAACGGTGAAGTGCCAACCTTTCAGTATGTGCTGATCCGCCAGATATTGAGCCTAGTGTTTATTGCCCCTCTTTGGATAAAACAGCCAAAAGAAGAGCGTATGTCGGGTTGTTGTAAGGTCAACTTTTGGCGAGCGCAGTTTATTCTGATTGGCAGTGGCTGTGCCATGGTAGCTATCACACATCTAACCCTAGCCACCGCCAATGCCATGTTCTATGTAGCACCTTTGATGATGCTTCCACTGTCAGTAGTGTTTCTTAAGGAAGTCCCGCCGATGAAGAAGATCATTGCAACGGGCATTGGCTTCGTGGGCGTGCTAGTGGTGTTAAGACCTGAACATTTTCATTGGGCGGCTATTATCGCTCTGGGAAGTGCGCTAGCGATGGCGGTGGGTAATATTCTTATTCGAAAACTGCCGAAGCAGTCTGTGGTGACTACGCTGTTTTGGACAACCGCTTTGACCATCCCTGGCGCCTTTTTATTGGCATTGCCAAGTTGGGGTGAGATACAAGCGCGTCATCTTTTCTGGATAGCGGCGATTAACTTCTTTGTGTTGGCTTATCATGCGCTGGTGGTGTTTGCCTACCGTAAGGCAGAAGCTGGCCAGATTGCCTTAGCTGAATACTCGGGTTTGGTGTTTGTCACCATCTTTGGAATTATCTGGTTTGACGAGGTGCCGGATATGCTGACCACCTTGGGTATCTTGATGATAGTGGTGCCTCTGATGCCGATACGCTGGCGCCGTTCTAAAAAAGAGCCGATTCCGGCGCAAGATACTGCTACATAACGAGTTTTTTTGGCTAAGCTTTTTAGGTGCAACTGGCACAAGGAGGAGCTAGCTTGAAAATTATCCTAATGATCATCACCCACACCATCACCTTGGGAGTGGGATTTGCCTTGGGTATCTATCTACTGCCGGTACTGACTGCGCCTCCTGCGCCGACCGAGCAGATCATCCGCCATTTCGACAGCGCGCAGTTCACCGCTAACTTCACTAAAGAGCGTCAGGACAGTGACTTTTTCCACTGGGGAGAGGGTAAGGTCAACATCAGTGACTCACAGATCTCTTTTATGGGGGAGCTAGCCCCAGGTCCTGATTATAAGCTTTATCTGTCTCCGGAATTTGTGGAAACCGAAGCTAAGTTCAATGAGCTCAAATCGCAGATGGTGCAGATAGGGGATGTAAAAAGTTTTACTGGTTTTAGCCTGCCAGTGGACTCATCGGTGGATATTGATAACTACAACACAGTAGTAGTGTGGTGTGAGAGCTTTGGTGAGTTCATTACCTCAGCACAATATAAATGATCCCTTGTAGCGCACCTTAGGTAAAAATCTCAGGAGGTGCGCTTATGAAACCGTTATTACTCACCATTACCATACTCACCGCTGGATTCTCTGGTGGTGCGTTTGCTTGTGCTGATATCCTCAAGGTTAGCCAGCAAAAACTCAATTCCACTGAATCTATCGACTTTTGCCAAGCTTTTGAGGGGAAAACCTTATTGGTGGTGAACACGGCCAGTCAATGTGGATTCACGCCGCAATACAAACAGCTAGAAGCCCTGTATCAAAAGTATAAACAGCAAGGGTTAGTGGTAGTTGGCTTTCCGTCCAACGACTTCAATCAAGACCGTGGTGGCGAAGATAAAACCGCTAAGGTTTGCTACCTAGATTACGGGGTTACCTTCCCTATGGTGGCGAGAACCTCAATCAAGGGCAAGAATGCTAATCCTGTGTTTAGTGAGATCGCCAAGCAGTCGGGTGTATCACCGCGCTGGAACTTTTATAAGTTCTTAATTGATAAAGACGGCGAGGTGGTAGCGACCTTCCCAAGTAGCGTTTCTCCAACCAGTGGTACGCTAACCGATGTGATTGAACAGCACCTTTAGAGACTGACCACGCGCACATTAGTTTTTTCAGCAGTAGCAAAAAGCCTATGGGGATCAAAATAGTCTTTAACGTGAAAAGCGCTATCAGGGTGAGCAGATTTTCAATGAGGTCTTCTATCTTGTCTTGAAGCCTGTCGAAGTCTTGTTCC
This sequence comes from Vibrio ishigakensis, assembly GCA_000830475.1. Taxonomy (GTDB): domain Bacteria; phylum Pseudomonadota; class Gammaproteobacteria; order Enterobacterales; family Vibrionaceae; genus Vibrio; species Vibrio ishigakensis_A. The sequence continues at coordinate 418,113 of BBSC01000001.1, forward strand.
CACTGTTTCTTGGTTTGTTCAAAGCCTGATGACAGCGAGTTCCAAGCACGACTCGCTTGTCCCCACAAGCCATCGTCTTCTGGCGGTGGCGTTTCTATTAGCTTCTGGTTTATCTGTTGAATGTCCTGCTTGATAAAGTCTGTCTGCTGAGTGAGTTGATCAGCCTGCTGATTGAGAAAGAGGCTGTCGACCACACCATTTAACAGAAGGGCTAGCACGATAATAAATCGCGATAGGCAGATAATGCCAAAGGCGCTTCTTATGAACTTACTTAGGGCGGGGGATAGCTTCAGCCAAAGGGTGCAGAGAAATCCGATACCTGATATCAGCACTATGGCGTTGAACACCTTAGTTGAGAACATCTCTAGCAATATCTTTTGTAGGCCAAGAGAGGCTAGGGCTGTAGTCAAAACAGTAGAGGTGGATTGCAGTATCTCTGTCGCCGGAGAGAGCACCTCACCGATACTGACGGTAAGAAAGGGAACGCTGATTTCTGTTCCCTCTAGTAGAGCGATGACCGCATGGATTGCCCTCACAGAGGCAAAAGCAATAACCCCTTGGTCTATAGATTGGTTTAGCAGTTGATGGGTATAGCTATCCGCAACATTAAGGCTCGCAGTGAGCATCAAGGCAACGGTGATGCACGTCAGCAAAATACGTTGCTTTGCCAAGAGATTATTAAAATCTATACCCATTGTAGTTTCCTATTAGTAAGGCACTGGGAACTGCTTAATTACAGCGCCAATTTTGTCTAAAGCGGCTTGGTCTAGCGTGATATCAAAGGCGTCGATATCTTCTTTTAATTGAGCCACAGAGGTTGCCCCTATGATGCTTGAGGTTACTCCATCCACTTGATTACACCATGCCAGTGCAAGTTGGGCTGGAGTGATATTTAGCTCGGCAGCGATTGCCACATATTGAGCCACAGCGTTATGGGTATTGTCCGTATCACGTAGCAGACCGTGTCTTTGTGGTATCGACCAACGGCTACCCTCAGGTTTTGCTCCGTTGGCATACTTACCTGTCAGCACGCCGGTTGCCAGTGGAGACCATGGCAAATAAGCCACCTCTTCTTGAATGCACTGCTCTATAAGATAAGGCCAATCCTTTAAGCACAACAGGCTAAATTCATTCTGGATTGACACCATCTTAGGAAGGTCATATTGCTGAGCAAGCTTAAGGTAGGTGGCAATACCCCAAGGGGTATCATCAGATAGGCCACAGTGACGAATTTTACCTGCCTTGATGCACTCGGAAAGGGCTTGCAGTATCTCAAGCATTTGTGAGGTCTGCTCCTTACCATTGTCATCAGAGAAAGTAACCTGTCCCGGCCAATGCTTACCAAAATGCGGGGTGGTGCGGTTTGGCCAGTGCAGTTGATACAGGTCGATATAATCTGTCTGCAGACGTTTTAGAGAGGCATCTACAGATTGAATGATGGCTTCACCGTTAATAGGGCCGCCTTCGCGAATCCACGGCAGGCCAGAGCCGGCTATCTTGGTGGCCAGTACCATTTCCTGGCGTCGGTTTGAGTTTCTCGATAACCAGTCGCCTATGATGGATTCCGTTTTGCCATAGGTATCCGGCGTCGGAGGAATGGCATATAACTCTGCGGTATCGATGAAGTTTACCCCTTGGTTTAGGGCAAATTCGATCTGCTGGTCGGCGTCTTGTTGATTGTTTTGTCTTCCCCAGGTCATGCTTCCAAGGCAGACACGGGAAACATTGAGGTCGCTGCTTCCGAGCTTAGCGTATTCCATGTGCTTTCTCTGTCGGTATTGAAGAGTTTTATTAAACCACAATTTGCTTGGAGTGTACCCCTAAGACTACAATCGATATATAGAAGAAGGAATCCAACTCTTTGATTCGTATAGCAAGTCTTAATCTATTCAACTATATACAGCCACCCTCCGCCTATTATGACTTCGAGAATATTTATTCTCAGAAGCAGTGGCAGGACAAACAGGCTTGGCTTACGCGAACCCTATTTGAGCTCAATGCTGATGTGATTGGCCTGCAAGAGGTGTTTAGTGTTGAGGTGCTAAAGCAACACCTGTTTTCTCTGGGCTATGGCTACTTCTATGCTGCCGGTGAGCCAAAGCTTGAAAGCGATTATGTCTTTTCTGAGCCAGTGGTGGCTATAGCATCACGTTACCCCATCACAGATGTCGAAACACTAGCGGTGGACTTGCGTATTCGCTCTGAGTTTTCTTTTAGTCGAGCGCCTCTGCTCGCCACAATTGTTTGTCCTGATTTAGGAGAGTTAGATTGCTGTGTGGTGCACTTTAAGTCCCAAAGACCTACTGCATTTGATGTGGATGAAGAACTGCGCGCGGAATTGGCTGAGGTTGAGAGGTGGCGCTCTACCTCACAGAGAGGAATGGAGGCGCGTTATCTTCTGCACCTTCTGAAGAAAGCTAAGACTGATAAGGGAAACCCTCAGATCTTGATGGGAGATTTTAATCGAGATCTATCCAGTACAGAGCTGAGTTGTTTAATTGATAGCGAAAACCACAGCTTGTATGACCCGAAAACCTTTCAACATCCAATGGTACTGTATCCCACTCATTACTACGGTGAAACAGGCTCCATTCTAGATTACATCTTGGTATCGGAAGAGCTCAGCCCAGAGAGTGCGGTGAAGGCAATCGAGGTGAGTAACTACCAGGTGATAGATAAACACCTCGTCTCTCCGGTGTACGATCTAGACTATATGGCCAGCGATCATGCACTGATCAGCATAGATCTGAACCCTATTTCTGCCAGTTGATCTCTAACACGGGTTTATTGTCACTGTTGATCAAAAGGCAGTATTCTCATCTGCTACCAGATCTAATTCAATGGGAAGCAGAGCAGGGCGATGAAAGCTTACTTTTAGATATCTAGTGTTTAGGTCTAAGGTGCTGATGGCTTTCGCCAGCATAAACATGCCGTGGGCGATAGGACGCTTAAAGCCAAAGGGCTTAGCGGTTAGAGCATGCAGGTGAATAGGGTTATAGTCCCCTGATACCTTGGCATAGCCCCGCACATTGGTTTCATTGAATCTTATATTTGATTTAGAGCTAAGGTGTGAGAATTCGGGCTTGGGACTAGGTTTAGACTCCATCTCAGGCTGTTTTTTAAAGCAGAAGTAGCGATTGACCATTTTCGCTCTCTCAACTCCTTCCTCCATAAATCGCGCCGTGACATCAAACTCGACCCCTTTTGGATGAGGGATCTCTTTCCCTATCTCTAAAGCGACATCATGAGCTTTGTGAATATCTAGCGGCTCTGGCATCTCTAGTTCGATGGAACGATGCACTAGACCTAGCGCCTTAAAGGGAAACCGTTCGTTTAGAAGAAGCTCGAGTTGGGCATTTTGGCTTGCTACAAACAGGTAGGGTAGGGGCAAGCTTTTTGACTCGAAGCCTAGGTAGTCGCAGTAGTTTTTGATGTGGCTAGGGCTGAACTTGAATCCTTCAATGGTGAGTGTCATAGGCTCGATTGGGACCTTGCTTGAGCGCTTCAACAGCACCTTGGCAAAAAGTTTAAGTCCAGAGCTAATATTTTCTTGTGAGAGTGTTTGGGTCATGAAAATTTAATGATTTTAATTAACTTATTGAAATCTAGTGCATTATTTTTAGACTGAAAAGCATATTCCACAGGTTTCATGCGCAATCATGCCCTAGCGCAATCTTACGTTTCAGTTTTGCCTATTGAGAGCTCCCGACCACTGACCTAGATTATATGGCGAAGGTGATGGGGTTCCACCTAATTGAACCGCCGAATCGTTGAAGCGCACAGCGCTGAACAACCCTCTCGGCTGATGACTCCTACTAAAATCGAAAACAGCAGATTACCCAATAAAGGGTATGGGCGCAGAGACATAGTCATAGTTCTATGTTGTTCGGTTTGGTAGGTAGCAGTAGCCAAATCATATCCAAACATTCGTTTGAGTACACGCCCAATATAAAAACAAGCTGTTTTCCCCGGAAGTAAAACCAGTAGAGCGGAAAACACTATGCATTACACAAACGAAATTCAGTCAATGTGTCCAATTCAACGCGGCGACCTACACGCATCATCTCCGATCCCTGTCGAGGGTCGCATGATCAATCCTAAAGATGTTATCGCAATCTCAGGTCTTAGCCACGGTGTTGGCGCATGTGCTCCTCAGCAGGGCGCTGCAAAACTAACCTTGAATGTTAAGCAAGGTATCATCGAAGAAGTTCTTATCGAAACCATCGGCTGCTCAGGCATGACTCAATCAGCAGCGATGGCATCTGAAATCCTAACTGGCAAAACTATCCTTGAAGCGATGAACACTGACCTAGTGTGTGATGCTATCAATGTAGCAATGCGCGAAATCTTCCTACAATTTGCTTATGGCCGTTCTCAATCTGCTTTCTCAGAAGGTGGTCTAGAGGTAGGTGAAGCGCTAGAAGACCTTGGCCAAACCCTTCGTAGTCAGGTAGGTACAAGCTACTCAACTAAAGCTAAAGGCGTTCGTTATATGGAAATCGCTGAGGGCTATGTAACTCGCATGGGCCTAGACGAAAACGACGAAGTTATCGGCTACGAGTACATGAACCTAGGTAAATTCATGAAAGCAGTAAACGCGGGCGTTGACGCTGACACGGCACTAAAAGAAGCATCAGCACTTACGGCCGCTTCGATGAAGCTGTGAAAACCATCAACCCACGTCAGCAATAATTCTAAAGAGGATTGAATCATGAACCAACCAACTCAAGCTCTACTAGCAGAAATGAACATGAACTCTTTGGAAGAAGCGTTCGCATATTGTAAAGAATTTGGCATCGACACTCGCGAGCAGGTGATGGAAACTCAGCCAATCGCATTCGAAAGCGCTGTTGAAGCTACACAGTCGGTACCGCTTACGCACTATTCACTGACAGCAAAAGCTCTATCGAGGCAGCTGAAGCTATCGGTCGCGGTCTTCAAGCGGCATGTAAACCAGGCAGTGTTGCAGATCAACGCCAAGTAGGTATCGGTCATGGCGCACTAGCAGCTCGCCTACTAGATGAGAAAAGCACTTGTTTTGCATTCCTAGCAGGTCACGAGTCATTCGCAGCAGCGGAAGGCGCTATCAAAATCGCACTTAACGTAAATAAAGCGCGTAAAACTCCACTTAAAGTAATCCTTAACGGTCTTGGTAAAGATGCCGCGTATCTAATCTCCCGCATCAATGGCTTTACCTATGTTCGCACTCAGTTTGACTACGAAACTGGCGAGCTAAAAGAAGTCGAGCGTCGTCGCTTCTCTCAAGGCCCTCGCGGTGAGATCACTTGCTACGGTGCGGATGATGTTCGTGAAGGTGTGGCTATCATGCGTAGCGCTGGCGTGGATGTGAGCATCACAGGTAACTCTACCAACCAACTCGTTTCCAACACCCAGTAGCGGGTATCTACAAAGCAGAATGTAACCGTGAAGGTCTTCCTTACTTCTCTGTAGCTTCAGGTGGCGGTACAGGTCGTACTCTGCACCCAGATAACGTGGCTGCAGGTCCTGCTTCTTACGGCATGACAGACACCATGGGTCGTATGCACGCAGACGCTCAGTTTGCAGGTAGCTCTTCAGTACCAGCACACGTAGCTATGATGGGCTTCATAGGTATGGGTAACAACCCTATGGTAGGTGCATCGGTTGCTCTTGCAGTAGCGGTGGACGAAGCGCTTAAAGCAAAACGCGCTTAACCCTTAATTAGGAGCCCATCAGGTTCCCTCTTATACCTGATGGACTTCTTTTTAAATTGCCCTTAGTGAGGATTTTCCGCCAAAGATCCTGGCTATATTTGCGAAGTGAGCCTTATTAAATGACCCCCTTACCCGTTTAATGCCAAGCGAGCTTTGCCATAGTGATCCATGAATCCGCTCTTTATGAGTCACTTTGAGGGCATTAAAGCCGGTCGAAACTTTTTTAGTTCGACCGGCTTTTCCTTCTTTAACTCCCTGAAAAGTGAGCCATAATTCCCAAAGGCTTTTTCTATTTTCAGGGAATACAGTGTCAGATCAAGAAGCGAAGTTTGTCGAAGGCTCGACCATGAAGCACATCCTGACCATGTCAGGGGCAGGCTCCATAGGCTTGATGTCGCTCTTTATCGTCGACCTGCTCGACATGATGTTTATCAGTATGTTGGGGCAGGTGGAACTTGCGGCAGCGGTTGGCTTTGCTGGCACACTGATCTTCTTCTCTACCTCCATCTCTATCGGAACCTCCATCGCCATGGGCGCCTTGGTTTCTAAAGACCTTGGCGCCAAGCGCTTCGACAATGCCAGACAGCTGGTAATGAATGTGTTGGTGACCGCGTTTTTAGTAAACGCTGTCGTTACCGGCATCATGACCTATTACATCCCAGAGCTTCTGGCCTTGATTGGCGCCAAGGGTGAAGCGTTAGAGCACGCGAAAGACTATATGTATATCCTGCTTCCAACCACGCCGGCCGTCGCCCTAGGTATGGCTGCCGGTGCGGCGCTACGTGCGGTCGGGGATGCTAAACGCTCCATGATGGCGACCATATGGGGCGGGGTTGTGAATGCCATCCTAGATCCTATCTTTATCTTCCTTTTTATGTGGGACGTTCAAGGTGCGGCTTTGGCCTCAGCAGTCTCTCGTTTTACCGTATTGGCTTTCTCACTGTGGCCTTTGATTAAACAGCATGACTTAGTGGGACGATTCAATCTATCCGAGTGGATAGGGAGCCTAAAGCCTGTATGTGCTATCGCTATTCCGGCGGTGTTTACCAATATCGCAACCCCTGTGGGTAATGCCATAGTGACCAGTAGTATTGCGAAATTTGGCGAAGATTATGTAGCGGGTTTTGCGGTGATTGGTCGTCTTACCCCCGTGGTATTTGCGGCTATCTTTGCTCTATCGGGCGCAGTAGGGCCTATCATAGGACAGAACTATGGCGCAGATAGGCTAGATAGGGTAAAGGAGACTCTGTTTAACTCGTTGATTGTGGTCACCATCTATTGCTTGGTGGTGAGCCTGATATTGTATCTACTTCAATCTCAGATAGTGTTTGGCTTTAGCCTCACAGGTGATGCCGATACCATCGTTCGAGTATTTTGTACTTATGTGGCTATCACCTTTGTATTCAATGGTGCGCAGTTTGTGGCGAATACCTCGTTTAATAACTTAGGTAAGCCGCTGTACTCGACGGCGCTTAATGTTGGCAAGGCGACATTAGGTACTATCCCATTTGTTTATCTAGGTTCGGCGTGGTTTGGCGCACTTGGGGTTCTGTATGGACAGGCACTGGGCAGTGTGGTGTTTGGTCTAATCGCGCTTGGTGCGCTTCGCTATCATGTATACCAACTAGATTGCGCAGCCTGTACTAAAGATGAGCTGGATGAGAGTTTACAGGCGGTTAATATGCAACCCTTCTGTACCCATGATGCGGCAGTGATTGAAGAGTTAGCTAAGAATGAGCAACCTTTAATTGAAGTATCAGAGCAGAAATAAAAAAGCCCAGTCACTCGACTGGGCTTTCTGGTATTTAAGGGAATTAACCCGCTAGAACGTCCGTTGCTACCTTGTAGCTCGGGTCTTCTTTTACGTTAATCTCAACCAGGCTGCCTGCTTTTTGCAGCAATGCACGGCAGTCTTGGCTTAGGTGACGCAAGTGTAGGGTTTTACCTACTGCCGAGTAACGCTCAGCCAAGGTCTCAATAGCCTCGATAGCTGAGTGATCGGTTACACGAGAGTTAGCAAAATCTACAATCACATCTTGTGGATCGTTTTGCGCGTCAAACAGCTCAAGGAAATTAGCTGCTGAACCGAAGAATACAGGACCATTGATATGGTACTCTTTTGAGCCTTCTTGATTGATGTGGCTGCTTGCATAGATGTGTTTTGCGTGGTTCCAAGCAAACATAAGTGCAGAGGCTACAACACCTACCGCTACCGCAACTGCAAGGTCAGTAAGAACCGTTACTACGGTTACTAGCACGATAACAAAGAAGTCTTGTTTTGGTACACGCTTAGCCAGTTTGAAGGTTGCCCATTCAAAGGTGCCGATAACTACCATAAACATAACGCCCACAAGTGCTGCTAGTGGGATCATCTCGATAAGCGCAGAAGCAAATAGGATGAACATCAGAAGAGCAACTGCGGCAACGATGCCAGATAGACGACCACGGCCACCTGAGTTTACGTTGATCATCGATTGACCAATCATTGCACAGCCACCCATAGCGCCAAATACCGAACAGCTCAGGTTCGCAATACCTTGACCCACACATTCGCGGTTACTCTGACCACGGGTGTTAGTCATCTCATCCAGTACTGTTAGAGTCAGTAGTGACTCGATAAGACCGATAGCCGCTAGTACGATTGCGTATGGCAGGATGATCTGCAGCGTCTCAAGGTTGAATGGCACTGCTGGAATAGCGAAGGTTGGCAGCGTGCCCGCTAGGGTCGCAGCTTCATCGCCAGACATAGAACGCAGGAAGTCTACAACGGTGCGAGTTTCTAGACCAAACACATGCACGAGAGCGGTTACGGTTACGATAGCAACCAGAGAAGAAGGTATTGCTGTGGTTAGCTTAGGCAGGAAGAAGATGATTGCCATAGTTAGCGCAACCAAACCAAACATGATGGCCAGTTGATCGCCTGGAAGCCAAGTCATTACACCAGCGATATCCGGTGCTTGGAACTGACCAAGCTGAGCAAGGAAGATCACAATAGCCAGACCGTTTACAAAGCCGATCATTACAGGGTGTGGCACGATGCGGATAAATTTACCCAGCTTAAACACGCCGGCTAGCACCTGTATAACACCGGTTAGCATAATGGCTGCAAATAGATACTGAACACCGTGAGTGGCCACTAGGCTTACCATCACAACTGCCATTGCACCGGTTGCACCAGAGATCATACCCGGACGGCCACCGAAAATAGAGGTTACTAGGCCAACAATAAATGCAGCATACAGACCCACCATAGGGTCAACGCCTGCAACAAACGCAAAAGCAACGGCTTCTGGTACCAGTGCTAGGGCAACGGTTAAACCAGACAGAACGTCATTTTTAACGCTTTGACTAGAAAACTGAGGAGATTCAAACATGGGATTAACGTATCCGTTTCTACAAAAGTTCAGCTAAAACATAGCCTAGCTGAGAGGAAATTTTCATTTTGTTACAAATGGTGTAAGTCGGCGGATACTATAGGAAACAAAGAATAAGTGCAATCAATTGCTGAACTTATGAGCTAATAACGACCATAAATAAAAGGCATAAAAAAAGAGCCAACCCGGAGGTTGACTCTTTCTGTTTAGCGTTAAAGCTTGTTTAGCCTAATGTCTTAGACATTGCACTACCCGCTTGGCTGGTAGCCGCTTGGCTACCTGCACCTTTTGGCTCGTAGCTAGGGCCAGTAAATGGCGCTGCTTCGATGTTGATTTCGCGAGAGGTCTGTGGACCCGGTGCTTTAGTCATTGCTGATTGAGCGTGACCTTTAACTTCAACAGGAGCTTTAGCTTTTGGCGCTTCTACCGGTTTTTCTACCTTAGGCGCTTCAACCTTAGCAGCTTCTTAGGAGCCGCTTTCTTAGGTGCTTTCTTCGCCTGAGGTTTCTGCTTAGCTTCAATTACTGGCTTAGCCTGATATTGAGCAACAGATTGAACCACTGCTGGGATGATTAGCTTAGCTTCTGCTTTAGGCGCTTCAACTGATGCTGGAGCTGCAGTCTGCTTGCTTAGGATAATTACTTTACCCATCGACATCTCAGGAGTCGCGTAACCACCTAGAGTTGCTTTCGCCTTAGGCTTGCGCTTTCTACCTTTGTACAGGTCGTACTTAGGCATAACCTTACCCATAGCCATCTCTGGAGACGCTACACCACCTTTACGTAGGCGGAATGGGTTAGGGCGACGATCGCGACCGCGACGACGACGCTGACCACTTGCACGTAGGTGACGTGGAGAGCGACGGTTACGGCGTTGTTTGCCTTCACCTTTACCAGTTTCAGCTTCAGGGGCTTTTTGCTCTTGAGGCTTAGCTTCGGCTTTTGGCGCTTCTGCTTTCTTAGGTGCTGTTTTCTCAGTAGCAACCGCTGCAACTGCTTCTGTTGCTTGAGTTTCTACCTGCTCAGCGGCTTGTTGATCCTTAACACGAACCTGGCGTTTTAGCTGACGACGTTGGCGACGCTGTTTAACCTGGCTAGTCTTAGTCTCTTTGTCGCTACGAGGTGCTTCAGTTTGCTCAGCGGCTTGCTTAGCAATCTGCTTGCCTTGCTCTTCAACCTTGCTGTTCTGAACTGGTTTCTTCTCGTTACGAGGCTTGCGCTTGTTCTCGTTGCGGTTGTCTTGACGACCTTCGCTACGTGCGGCTTTCTCTGGACGAGCTGTTTGTTGAGCTTCATCTTTGTCAGCATTGCGGTTGCGATTGTTGTTCTTACGACGGTTGTCACGGTTGTTACGGCGACGGTTGTCGTTACGGTCACGACGTTGCTTCGGCTTGTTCTTCTTCGGTTCTGGCTTCTCTTCCTTCACCTCTTCTTCAGAGCTGAATAGACCCGCAATCGCAGAATGATGCGAGAGATGATGCCAGGCTTCTCTACTTGCTTAGGCTCTTCAGCAACTGGTGCTTTAGCCTTAGGAGCAGGAGTTGGTGCAGGAGCAGATTGAGTCGGAGAAGCAAAACCTTGCAGTGCAGGTTGTTCAATCTTCTTCGGTGCGATTTCAGCTTCTGCTGGCTCGCGAGACTCAGCTTCTTTCATTGCCTCTAGCTTCTTAGGAAGTAGGTATGAAAGTAGGTTTTGCTCTTCACCATCACGAACACGGATAACCTCAAAGTGAGGAGTTTCCATGTCAGAGTTAGGAACGATAGTGATCTTCACTTCTTGGCAACGTTCGATGTGGTTTACACTGCGACGCTTCTCATTGAGTAGGTAAGAAGCGATAGATACAGGCACTACAGCCAGTACCTGAGAGGTGTTGTCTTTCAGTGCTTCTTCTTCAATTAGACGAAGGACAGAAAGGGCTAGAGATTCGTTGTCACGCACAACACCGGTACCGCTACAGCGAGGACAGATGTGGTGGCTCGCTTCTGCAAGAGAAGGGCTTAGACGCTGACGAGACATCTCTAGTAGACCGAAGCGAGAGATACGACCGATTTGTACGCGAGCACGATCTAGACGTACCGCTTCACGTAGACGGTTTTCTACTTCACGCTGGTGGCGAACTGGTGTCATATCGATGAAGTCGATAACCACTAGACCACCTAGGTCACGCAGACGAAGTTGACGAGCAATTTCATCAGCCGCTTCTAGGTTGGTGTTCAGTGCAGTCTCTTCGATATCGCCGCCTTTAGTAGCGCGAGCTGAGTTAATATCGATAGAGGTCAGTGCTTCAGTTGGTCGATAACGATCGAGCCGCCTGATGGTAGACGTACTTCACGTTGGAACGCAGAGTCGATTTGACTCTCGATCTGGTAGTGACTGAACAGTGGCACTTCACCGTCGTATTTCTTAACACGGTTGATGAAATCAGGACGAACCAACTGGATGTGCGCACGAGCACGCTCAAAGATGGTGTTGCTGTCGATCAGGATTTCACCGATGTCACGACGTAGATAGTCACGAATCGCGCGAACGATTACGTTACTCTCTTGGTGGATCAGGAAAGGTGCTTGGTTAGCATCAGCCGCTTCTTTAACAGCATTCCAGTGGTTAAGTAGAACATTAAGGTCCCACTCAAGCTCTTCTGCACTCTTACCAACGCCAGCGGTACGAACGATCAGACCCATGCCTTGAGGCAATTCTAGGGTGCTTAGTGCCGCTTTAAGTTGAGTACGCTCATCACCCTCGATACGACGAGAAATACCGCCGGCACGTGGGTTATTTGGCATAAGAACTAGGTAGCTACCAGCAAGAGAGATAAAGGTGGTTAGAGCTGCGCCCTTGTTACCACGTTCTTCTTTCTCAACTTGTACGATTACCTCTTGGCCTTCTTTAAGCACTTCTTTAATGCTTGGACGACCTTGGTAGGTGTAACCTTCAGGGAAATAATCGCGTGCTACTTCTTTAATAGGAAGGAAACCGTGTCTTTCAGCGCCGTAATCGACAAATGCAGCTTCTAGACTTGGCTCAATGCGGGTGATACGTCCTTTGTATATGTTTGCCTTCTTAGATTCGTGGCCAGGGCTTTCAATATCAAGATCAAACAGCTTCTGTCCATCAACGAGGGCAACACGCAACTCTTCTTTTTGAGTTGCGTTAATCAACATTCTTTTCATTAAAAATCTCGTTGTATTTCTTTCAATATTTTTTATTTGTGTCGCTGTAGTCTTTCGATGGTGCCGATCCCGTGGTTATATCTTGCAACCTCACGGCTGGAAGGGATGCTCGCGGGCACTTTTGTCATCATGATTCGTTAAATCCAAAACATGATCTGCGAAAAAGGTGCAGTCGAACTCTGCATCGAAAGGTAGAAGTCGAGCGACAAGTTTGTTCAATTTCAATGTCTTATGCCTTACGCTGCATTGGTAAAAAGAACAAGCGACTTCGATCTTTTGGTCAATAAATCGATGAGTAAACTGTAGAATATTACTGAGCGATTAGATTGATTGACGAACTATAACAGTGTCACTAATTCACAGCAATCAGCTTTCAAACAAAGCGTCAGAAAAAAACTAAAAAAAGATAAAGGGATCGCCGTAGATGCCTGATTTGTGGGCGATTTGCATCAAGATCACAGTTTGAAATTATTTTTATCCAGAAAGTTGTACACAGGTTTTCAAAATTGATTCTTCGCTTCTGATTAAGTTATGAGCGATCCGCTTTTGTTTTGAAATATGTGATTTAAAGCAACTTTGAATGTTAGACTAACGAAATGAGTGAAATTAGAACCCAAGTGCAGTTTGTCGAGATTGATTCTGACATGGCTGGACAGCGAATCGATAACTTTCTTCGCAATCAATTAAAGGCACTTCCCAAGAGCATGGTTTACCGAATCGTGCGCAAGGGTGAAGTACGAGTGAACAAAAAACGCGTTAAGGCCGAGTATAAGCTTCAGGCCGGTGATCTTGTGCGTATTCCGCCGGTGACTATTCCTCAAGAGGAAGAGAATCCTGGACTTAGCACTAAGCTGAATAAAGTTGCTGAATTAGAAGACTGCATCATTTTTGAAGATGAGCACATGCTAATTCTAAACAAACCTTCAGGCACGGCAGTACATGGTGGCAGTGGGTTAAAGTTCGGTGCTATCGAAGCACTTCGAGCGCTACGTCCACAAGCTCGTTTCCTTGAGCTTGTGCACCGTATCGACCGTGATACATCAGGCATTTTGTTGGTTGCTAAAAAGCGTTCAGCCTGCGCCACCTTCAAGCACAGTTTCGCGAGAAGACAGTACAGAAGTATTACTTTGCTCTTGTAATGGGTGAGTGGAAGTCTTCGATTCGTAAAGTAACGGCACCGCTTCTTAAGAATGAAGTTAACAGCATTGTTCGCGTGAACCCGAATGGTAAGCCTTCGGAAACTCGCTTCAAGATTATCGAAAAGCTCAATCAAGCGACCTTGATTCAAGCAAGCCCAATTACCGGTCGTACTCATCAGATCCGTGTTCATACCCAATATACTGGACACCCAATTGCGTGGGATGACAGATATGGTGACCGCCGTTTTGATGCTTATACTGGAAAAGTTGGGCTAGACCGCCTGTTCTTGCATGCTGCGAATATTAAGTTTGTTCATCCGGGCTCTGGTGAGGAGGTGGAGATCAAAGCGCCGATGGAGAAGAAGCTGATTAAGGCTGTTGAGGGGTTGAGAGTTAAAGCTTAACTCTCTGGCTTTGATGGTTTGAAGATCCCGGATAATTGTTGTCACAATTTCCGCTGGGCCGGCATTCCGGGATGACGTTGGATGATTAGTCGAATACTTCACTTAAATGAAACTCGTCATACCGGAAAGCGAAGCTTATCAGGTATCTGTAGTACGAACAGACTAACCTTCAAACGCATTAACCCAGCACCGCAACACCTTTACTTTCCAACATACCCACTAAATCAATCAGTGGTAGCCCAATCAGCGTATTCGGGTCTTTACCTTCAAGCCGACTAAACAGCGCAATTCCCAAGCCTTCGCTCTTAAAACTCCCAGCACAATTCAGCGGTTGCTCTTTATCTACATATGCGGCGATCTGCGTATCGGTAAGGTCTCTAAAGTGCACAACAAAGGTATCCAGCTTAGTCTCAGTTGCACCTGTCGATGAATCAAACAGTGCCAGTCCTGTATAGAAGCAGATAGATTTTCCGCTCTGCGCCTTTAACTGAGCAATAGCTTTTTCACGAGTATGCGGTTTACCCAATATCTTTCCATCCACGACGCACACCTGATCCGAACCTATCACTAGGTGGTTGCCTTCGGGTAGGTGACAGGACCTTGCCTTGCCCTCGGCCAAACGAATTACCAACTCCTGAGGCGTTTCATCTTTTAGCGGTGTTTCATCAAAATCAGGCGAAAGGGTCAAAAAGGGAAGTTGGAGCTTTTTTAAAATCTCGGCACGGAATGGCGAGGTGGAAGCGAGAACCAGCTGATAATCGGTCATATCACTACTCAGTGTTGGCTTATTGATTGGCATAAATTAGCAGATTTCTCAGTATCTTGTTGTAGAATAGTAGGGGCTCGCAAAAGATAGGATTAGCGAGGGCATTTAGCTCTATCGAACCCTATTAAATAACGCGCGAGTAAATGTACAAAAAATGATTAATTTTTTGTTGTTTTCCTTTGACTAAATTCAATTTCAAAGATAATATTCGCGCCCTATGCAAAAGGTAAAAATACCGCGAACGGTTGACCCGAGTAAAGCTGCTCAGAAACGATTGGACTACGATGGCATCATCCAAGTCAGTCTGCTCAAGCGCTTGAATGAGTCGGTCGAAAGCGTAAAACGCGATGCAGATGTTCAATTGTCCTTTGGTTTGGATGAACAGCGACTAGTCGTTATCTCTGGTAAAGCTAACGTCGAAGTCGAATTAGAGTGTCAGCGTTGTAATGAGGTTTTCACACACTTGTGTGAAGTTCAATTCGTCTACACACCTAATAAAGGTGAGCAGACTGAAGAGAACGCACCGGAAGAGTACGATTTGGTAGATCTGAACGAGTACGGTGAATGCGACCTAATACAACTAGTTGAAGACGAGTTCATTCTTGGTTTACCACAGGTAGCAATGCACGATCTGTCTGACTGTAGCGTTGATTCAAGTAACTTGGTATTTGGTGAGCTTCCTGAAGAAATTGAGGAATCGAAACCAAACCCGTTCGAAGTTTTAAAAAGCTTAAAAGCACAGACAAAGGAGTAGGGTCAATGGCCGTACAAAAGAGCAAAAAATCACGTTCAATGCGTGGCATGCGTCGTTCACACGATGCGCTAACTACAGCTGCACTATCTGTAGACGCAACTTCAGGTGAAACTCACCTACGTCACAACGTGACTGCTGACGGTTACTACCGTGGCAAAAAGGTAATCAACAAGTAAGGTTGCCTTTTGCGAACGATTACCGTTGCACTTGATGCAATGGGCGGGGACTTCGGTCCTCGCATTACAGTGCCTGCCGCCGTGCAGGCATTGTCTATTTTCCCAGAGCTGAAAGTCATTTTAGTAGGGGATGAATCCCTTATCCTTCCCGAGCTCACCTCTATTGGTCCTATCCCAAAGACCGCATTCAAATCCAGCACACCGACAAAGTTATTTCTGATGGGGAAAAACCGTCTAGAGCTTTACGTCGTGGTCAGGGTAGTTCGATGTGGGAAGCTATCGATCTTGTTGAATCTCAGCAGGCACAAGCGTGCGTCAGCGGAGGTAATACTGGCGCTTTAATGGCGCTGTCTCGTTATCGACTCAAACTGCTTCCTGGTATCGAAAGACCGGCGCTTGTTTCATCACTACCTACTCGTAGCGGGCAAAAGGTATGGCTTCTAGACCTTGGAGCGAATGTCTCGGTCGAAGCAGAGCACCTTTTCCAGTTCGCAGTTATGGGCTCAGCACTGGCGGAGCAACACCTAGGCCGCACGCCTCGCGTAGCCATCTTGAATGTGGGCGCGGAAGAGGTTAAAGGGAACGATCTAGTTAAATCTTGCGCGGATATGCTCAGTTCTGCTCACTCCATCAATTACACTGGTTTTGTTGAAGCCCACCAGATCCTTCATGATGAGGCTGATGTGGTGGTTTGCGATGGATTCGTGGGAAATGTGTGTCTAAAAGCGCAAGAAGGGGTGGCAAATCTATTCCTAGAGCACCTCAAGCGCCATTTGTGCCAGTCCAAATTTAAATCTTGGCTAGCAAAAATCTTCTTTAGTGGGTTAATTTCTGACCTCAAACAGATGAACCCCGACCAGTATAATGGTGCAAGTTTGCTAGGATTGCGCGGCATTGTCATCAAAAGTCACGGAAGTGCGGATAAAACTGCTATCATCAATGCAATTCTAGAGGCAGTTCACGAAGTCAAACGACAGGTACCGAGTCGTATCAGTGATCGTTTGGAAACCGTTTTACTCGAGAGGCAACAATAGTCTTCATGTACAGCAAAATTTTAGGCACAGGCAGTTATTTGCCTTCAAATGTGCGCACAAATGCAGATTTAGAAAAAATGGTTGATACCAGCGATGAGTGGATCGTTGCGCGTACTGGTATCAAAGAGCGTCGTATTTCAGCTCCTGATGAAACCGTTGCCGATATGGCTTTATTGCCGCGAAGAACGCAATCGAAATGGCAGGCATCGATAAACACGATATCGACCTGATCATCGTTGCGACTACTAGTGGTAGTCACGCCTTCCCATCATCAGCGTGCCAAATCCAAGGTATGCTTGAAATCCCGGGTTGCGGTGCATTCGACGTAGCGGCTGCATGTACAGGCTTTGTTTATGCCCTGTCTATTGCAGACCAACATATCCGCTCTGGCATGTGTAAAAACATCCTAGTGATTGGCTCAGACGCGCTGTCTAAGTCTGTAGACGACATCGACCGTTCTACCGTTATCCTATTTGGTGATGGTGCAGGTGCGGTGGTTGTTGGCGCGAGCGAAGAGCCGGGTATCCTGTCTACTCACCTAGGTGCAGACGGTCGTTATGGCGATCTGCTAAGCCTAGAGATGCCAGTGCGTGGCGGTGAGGTCGATAAGTGGCTTCACATGACAGGTAATGAAGTATTCAAGGTAGCGGTGACTCAGCTTTCACGCCTAGTAACCGATACCCTTAAAGCGAACAATATGGAGAAGGAAGAGCTGGACTGGTTAGTGCCACACCAAGCAAACCTTCGCATTATCTCAGCAACGGCTAAGAAGCTGAGAATGTCGATGGACCAAGTAGTTATCACTCTTGACCGTCACGGCAATACCTCGGCGGCAACCGTACCTACTGCTCTAGATGAAGCAGTACGTGACGGTCGAATTAAGCGTGGTCAAACCCTGCTTCTTGAAGCGTTTGGCGGCGGATTCACTTGGGGTTCAGCTCTAGTTAAATTCTAACTAAGACCATACCCACGAATAGCAAAGAAGTGCTTCGGCGCTTCTTTTTTGAATATTAAGGAAGAATTATGAGCAAATTTGCAATTGTTTTCCCAGGACAAGGTTCTCAAAGCCTGGGTATGTTGGCAGAGCTTGGCGAGCAGCACGAAGTAGTAAAGCAAACATTTGCTGAAGCTTCTGAGGTTCTGGGCTATGACCTATGGGCACTTATTCAAGACGGCCCAGCTGAAGACCTAAACCAAACGCAACGCACTCAGCCTGCACTTCTTGCAGCATCTGTTGCGATCTGGCGTGTTTGGAACGAGCAAGGTCTAGCAACTCCGGAACTAGTCGCGGGTCACAGCCTAGGTGAATACTCAGCACTAGTTTGTGCTGGCGTTATCGATTTCAAAGAAGCGATCAAGCTAGTTGAGCTACGTGGCCAACTAATGCAACAAGCGGTACCAGCAGGTACTGGCGCTATGTACGCTATCATCGGTCTAGGCGATGAAGAGATCGCTAAGGCGTGTGAAGAAGCAGCTCAAGGCGAAGTTGTTTCTCCAGTAAACTTCAACTCTCCAGGTCAGGTTGTTATCGCAGGTAACAAAGATGCAGTAGAGCGTGCGGGCGCACTATGTAAAGAAGCGGGCGCTAAGCGTGCACTTCCACTGCCTGTATCTGTACCTTCGCACTGTGCACTGATGAAGCCAGCGGCTGACAAGCTAGCTGAAGCGCTAGAATCAATTCAGTTCAATACTCCAGCACTGCCAGTAATCAACAACGTTGATGTTGAAGCTGCAACGGATCCAGCGGTAATTAAGCAAGCGCTTGTTCGCCAGCTATACAGCCCAGTACGTTGGACTGAGACGGTTCAATCTATGCACGAGCAAGGCGTTGAAAAACTGCTAGAACTAGGTCCAGGCAAGGTTCTAACAGGCCTGACTAAGCGCATCGTTAAGTCACTAAGTGCGGCAGCAGTAAATGACGCAGCTTCTCTTGAAGCCGCGAAATAATAAGTTTTGGAGCAACGAATAATGAATCTTGAAGGAAAAATCGCACTAGTAACGGGTGCAAGCCGTGGTATCGGTCGTTCAATCGCTGAGACTCTTGTTGAGCGTGGCGCGACAGTTATCGGTACAGCGACCAGCGAGAATGGCGCAGCAGCTATTTCTGAGTATCTTGGTGACAACGGCAAGGGTATGGCGCTGAACGTAACGGATCCTGCGTCTATCGAATCTGTGCTTAAGTCGATCACCGAAGAGTTCGGTCCACTGGACATCTTGGTTAATAATGCGGGTATCACACGCGATAATCTTCTAATGCGCATGAAAGATGACGAGTGGACAGATATCATGGACACTAACCTGACTTCAATCTTCCGTTTGTCTAAAGCAGTACTACGTGGCATGATGAAGAAGAAATGTGGCCGTATCATCAATGTTGGCTCTGTAGTTGGCACCATGGGTAACCCAGGTCAAACTAACTATGCAGCAGCGAAGGCGGGCGTTATCGGTTTCACTAAGTCTATGGCACGTGAAGTGGCATCTCGTGGCGTTACTGTAAACACAGTCGCTCCGGGCTTTATTGAGACAGATATGACTAAAGCACTAAACGACGAGCAGCGTGCTGCTACACTGTCGTCTGTACCGGCAGGTCGTTTGGGTGATCCTCGTGAAATTGCAGCAGCTGTGGCGTTCCTAGCGTCTCCAGATGCAGCCTATATCACAGGTGAAACGCTACATGTAAACGGTGGCATGTACATGGTTTAATTTTATGCAATATTGACATGATATAAGTCAATATTGCGTGGAAAATCGGTTAAAATCGCAAAATTGTGGTTTGACCAGCAAGGATGCCCTTGCAACTTTCTTACTTTCGAATAAACTACGCAAAACATCGCATTAAGCGACTTCTTGTATAGGAAATAAAAAATGAGCAATCTTGAAGAACGTGTAAAAAAAATCATCGTTGAACAACTAGGTGTTGACGAAGCAGAAGTTAAGAACGAAGCATCTTTCGTTGACGATCTAGGCGCTGACTCTCTAGACACAGTTGAGCTAGTAATGGCTCTAGAAGAAGAGTTCGACACTGAGATCCCAGACGAAGAAGCAGAGAAAATCACTACTGTTCAAGCTGCTATCGACTACGTAAACAGCGCTCAGTAATTCTCCCTTCAGGCGGTCACTCATGACCGCCTGATTTCTCTTAAGCTATCTCTAGCTACCTTTCTTTTAAATCAAATCAATCCCGGAGTTATATCGTGTCCAAGCGTCGTGTTGTTGTCACTGGTATGGGTATGTTGTCACCGGTAGGCAACACCGTTGAATCTTCTTGGAAAGCCCTGCTATCTGGTCAAAGTGGTGTTTCAAATATTGAGCACTTTGACACTACCGAATTCTCTACACGCTTTGCAGCTATGGTTAAAGACTTTAACTGCGAAGAGTACATGTCTAAAAAAGATGCTCGTAAAATGGATCTATTCATCCAGTACGGCATTGCAGCAGGTGTTCAGGCCCTAGATGATTCTGGCTAGAAATTACAGAAGAGAACTGCGCACGCGTAGGTGTTGCGATTGGTTCGGGCATTGGTGGCCTTGGTCTAATTGAAAACGGTATACAAACTCTTACTAACCGTGGTCCACGTAAAGTAAGCCCATTCTTCGTACCATCAACCATCGTTAACATGGTTGCAGGTAACCTATCTATCATGCGTGGCCTTCGTGGTCCAAACATCGCTATCTCTACAGCATGTACTACTGGCCTACATAACATTGGCCATGCTGCTCGTATGATCGCTTACGGTGATGCTGATGCTATGGTTGCAGGTGGTTCTGAGAAAGCCTCTACTCCAATGGGTATGGCAGGCTTTGGTGCTGCGAAAGCACTATCTACTAATAACGAAGACCCACAAGGCGCGTCTCGTCCTTGGGACTCAGGCCGTGACGGTTTCGTTCTTGGTGACGGTGCAGGCATCATGGTTCTAGAAGAGTATGAGCACGCTAAAGCACGTGGTGCTGATATCTACTGTGAGCTTGTTGGCTTTGGTATGAGTGGCGATGCTTACCACATGACCTCTCCAAGCGAAGATGGTTCTGGTGGTGCACTAGCTATGGAAGCAGCAATGCGTGACGCTGGCATCACAGGTGAGCAAGTGGGTTACATCAACGCACACGGCACCTCAACTCCAGCAGGTGATGTTGCAGAGCTGATGGGTGTTAAGCGCGCGCTAGGTGAAGCAGGCGCAGCTCAAGTTAAGGTATCTTCTACCAAGTCTATGATTGGTCACCTTCTAGGTGCTGCAGGTTCAGTTGAAGCTATCATCACAGTGAAAGCGCTTCTGGATCAGAAAGCTCCACCTACGATCAACCTAAACGACATGGACCCTCGCGCAGCTGAGCTAGGCATCGACCTAGTGCCAAACGAAGCGAAGGATCTAGACACAGAGTACGCTCTGTGTAACTCGTTCGGCTTTGGTGGTACTAACGGTTCATTAATCTTCAAAAAGATCTAATCCAACCGTCTAAAAATTCGCTAGAATTGTCAGGTCAGACTCAATTTCGATGAAATTGGCTCTGACCTTTTTTGTTTTTAGCCCTTAGGGAACCAGCCCCATGATATGGATAAATGGCGTAATCTCGGACCAAATAGACGCAACGGACAGAAGTTTTAACTACGGTGATGGTGGGTTTACCACAATCCGCACCATAGATGGCAAACCAGAGCATTGGTCTTTGCATGTAGAGCGAATGCAAGACTGCTTGACGCTACTGCAGATTCCTCAGCCAAACTGGAAAGTAGTGCGCGAGTGGGTAGAGACCGCGGCCAAATCTGAGGGTCTAGGCGGGGTGAAGCTCTTAGTCAGCCGCGGCAGTGGCGGTCGAGGTTATAGTCCGCAGGGAATAGACAAACCGACCATAGTCATCTCAAATTTTGATTATCCATCTCACTATAGTTTTTGGCAGCTTGAAGGCATTGAGCTCGGAATAGCTGAGCACAAGCTGGGTATCAACCCTTTACTTGCTGGTCGCAAACACAATAATCGCTTAGAACAGGTGCTGATGAAAGCCGATATGGAGCAGCAAGATATGCCGATGGGTGGTACTGGATATCAACAATCATATCGTTGAGACCACTATGGCTAACCTGTTCTGGGTTAAAGGCAATACCCTCTATACCCCTAGCATTGAAAAAGCGGGTGTGGCAGGGATTGCTCGTCGATTAGTGATGATAGATGCGCAGAATATGGGGCTTAAGGTGATTATTGGCGAGTTCGAGCTCGATCATCTGCTGTCGGCGGACCAAGTATTTATCACCAATGCCATCCTTGGCATCGCTCCTGTCACAAAAATCACCCACAAATCTTTCCCGATAGGTATAATCACTCGTGATCTACAGGAGAGGATTAATAGTGTTTAAAAAGTTATTACTGCTCTGCGTTTGCCTAGTCGTTGTGGCAGCCGGCGCAGTTTTTTATGTCAAGAATCAAATGGATACTTACTTGGGACAGACAGTAAGCATCCAAGAACCTACTCTAGTCACCATAGAATCGGGCACGTCTTTTAATTCCATTTTGCGCCGATTTGAAACCGACAACTGGATTCAGTCTGCTGATGCAGATTATGTGGCCAAGCTTATTCGTCGTCTTCATCCTGAGGTGACCCAACTTAAAGCTGGTACCTTTGAGCTTGAACCAAATCTGAGTCTAAAAGACGCGCTACTGTCTCTGGTTAACGGGAAGGAAGCGCAGTTTAGTATTACCTTTGTCGAGGGTAGTACCTTCAAGGAGTGGCGCATTCAGTTTGATGAAGCACCGCATCTAGTGCATTCGACAGTGGATATGTCTGAGCAAGAGATTGCTAAGGAGTTAGGTATAGAGCGTGACAAGCTAGAAGGCTTGTTCCTAGCCAATACCTACCACTACACGGTAGGCATGTCCGATCTCGACATTATGCGTCGCGCCAACACCTCGCTTAATCAAACCCTTGAAAAGTACTGGAGTGAGCGTCAGGACAAACTGCCACTTAAGAATGCCTATGAAGCCCTTATCTTGGCTTCTATTATCGAGAAAGAGACAGCAGTTCCAGAAGAGCGCCCGCTAGTTTCTTCAGTATTTGTAAACCGCTTAAATATCGGTATGCGATTACAAACCGATCCGACCGTGATTTACGGTATGGGTGATAAATATCAGGGCAACATTCGTAAGCGTGACCTGCAAACTCCGACTCCGTACAACACCTACACCATCTTTGGTTTACCACCAACACCGATTGCTATGGTAGGGGAAGAGGCGATAGCCGCTTCGGTTGATCCTGATGACAGCAAATATCTATATTTCGTGGCCAGCGGCGAAGGTGGTCATGTCTTTTCAAAAAATCTGCGCGACCATAACCGAGCAGTACAAGAATATCTAAGAAAGTTGAGGGCGCGTAAGTGAATCTAGGAAAGTTTATTGTTGTTGAAGGACTAGAGGGAGCGGGTAAGAGTACCGCTATCTCAGCGATTCATGAGGTTCTAAAACAACACGGCGTCACAGAGATCACCGCTACTCGCGAGCCTGGTGGAACAGTGCTTGCTGAGAAGATGCGCGCTTTAGTGAAAGAAGAGACTCAAGGCGAAGAGGTACAGGACATTACTGAGCTTCTGCTTATGTATGGTGCTCGAGTACAACTTGTTGAAACCGTTATAAAGCCGGCTCTTGAGCAGGGCAACTGGGTAGTTGGGGACAGACACGACCTTTCATCTCAAGCCTACCAAGGTGGCGGCCGCCAAATTCCAGCTGAAACTATGGCTTCACTAAAAGCCATCAGCTTAGGCGACTTCGAGCCAGATTTGACCTTGTATATGGATATAGACCCAAAACTTGGTCTGGAGCGCGCCCGCGGACGCGGCGAACTAGACCGTATTGAAAAGATGGATATTAGTTTTTTTGAACGGGCTCGCGCCCGTTACCTTGAGCTTGCCAATGCTAACGACAATATCCTTATCATAGATGCGAGCCAGAGTATTGAGCAGGTAGCGGAAGATATTCGCGGCAAGCTGAATAATTGGTTAGAGAGTCAATAACCATGTTTGGCATTAGCTATCCGTGGCTGAAACCTACTTGGGAAAAGCTTACTCAAGCCCTTGAACAGGACACTTTGCCGAGTGCTCTACTGGTCAGCGCCTCTCAAGGTATGGGTGCCTATGAGGTAATTGACTCATTGGCTGCAACCTTGCTCTGCACTAACAGCAGTAATGAGCCTGTGGCTTTTGCCACTCCTGCTCTTTAGTGGAAGCGGGTACTCACCCCGACTTGCATCAGGTGACTCCACTAGAGGGTAAGTCGAGCATTTCTGTGGATCAGATCCGAGACTGTAATCGTTATGCCCTTGAGTCCTCTCAGCTGAACGGCTTGCGAGTAATCGTGATTTCGCCCGCGGAGCGCATGACAGAAGCGGCCATGAACGCGCTACTCAAAACCCTAGAGCAACCACCAGAGCAGTGTGTGTTTATCCTAAGTAGCTTTGAACCGCATAGCTGTTGCCGACTATTAAATCGCGATGCCAACACTGGCATATTGAAGCCCCAATGCTAGATGAGCTGTCTAGTTGGCTAGATAAGCAAGGCGAGGGCAATATGCCTGAGCTATACAAGGTGCTGAGCGCAGGAGCGCCACTACAGCTGCTTGAGTTTGGTAAAAAGAATGATGCCTTTGAGCAATCTCTCGCGGCGATAGAGCAGTTCTTGCAAGCCGACTTTGCTCATCCAAATGATTTTACTTCGGTTGTGCTCAAGGGAGATACGATTTCATTACTCTCGGCCATCAGTATTTCGCTGCTGGAATTGCAAAAGAGCTATTTTGCACCAACTCAGTCAGTAGAGTCGCATCAGACATTGCGTTCGCTTAAGTCCAAGCTAGACTACCAGCAAGCATTCGATATGACTCAAAGGCTAAATCAGCTTGTTGAGCAACTTACCACACACACGGGCTTGAATCAGGAGCTACTGATCAGCCAATGGTTAATAGAAAGTAAGTGCTAACCTATATAGTAGAGCACTAATCAAAGCGCGCTTATCCCCTTCTTACTTGAAGATGCTGGGGTGTTGGCTAGCACTCTCCAACGCCATCACATAGTTTTTCTATGCTCAGGCGCTTGTCTCGTTGGCCGCCTACCAGCATCTCCAATTACTTTGGGGATGGTTGCGCTTTTTAATACGGAAAGATTATGTTTGTAGATTCTCACTGTCATTTAGACAAACTCAATTATGAAGACCTGCATCAAGGCGTGAGCGATGTGATTGCTAAAGCCGCACAAGCAAACGTGAGTGAAATGCTCTCAGTAGGAGTAACCCTAGATGCGTTCCCTAGCATGATAGAGATGATCACTCCATTTGATAACGTGCACGCCTCTGCAGGTGTACACCCATTGGATGTTGAGAGTGAATTTGACCTCGCAACGCTTAAGAAATTTGCCCAGCACCCTAAGGTAGTTGCTATCGGTGAGACAGGGCTGGATTTTCATTACAAGCCCGAAACCAAAGCGCTCCAGCTAGAGCGTTTTGAGCAACAGATTGACTTGGCTGTAGAGGTCAACAAACCGCTTATTATTCATACCCGACAAGCTCGCAAAGAAACATTAGACTTGCTGAAACAGGGTGGAGCAGAGCGCTGTGGTGGTGTTATCCATTGCTTTACAGAGGATCTGGACTTTGCACAGCAAGCTATGGAGTTGGGTTTCTACATTTCTATCTCAGGAATAGTGACCTTCCGCCAGGCTACAGAGCTAAAAGAGGTAGTCAAAGCAATTCCTCTAGAAAGACTGCTGATAGAAACCGACTCTCCGTACCTTGCACCCGTGCCACATCGCGGAAAAGAGAACCAACCGGCCTATGTTGTTGAGGTAGCAAGCTATATTGCTAACCTAAAAGAGGCTTCGTTAGGTCAAGTTGCTGAAAAAACCACCCAAAACTTCAAGGATCTTTTTTTGTGCCGTTAAGTTAGTTTTTGTTCAATTAAGGGGCTTAAGCCTTTTTTTGTGCCGCTTTTTTCATGTTTTTACTATTATTGTTTATGTTTACTGGTTGGGTTTAAAATCGGCGTCACACTGTTTAATGAATAAATTTTTGCCCGAGAAATAAGTGATAATTCGCCTCATAAAACATAAAAAAAACTGATATTTTGCTTGTTATATTCAATTAAAACAATGGTTTATGTGGGTGTCGTAGCTGTTAAAAAATCAAAGTTAAGTGTGATCTGGAATGGCTTTTTTAAGATTGGTTTTTGGCGAATGAAGAAAGTTGAGGCGCATCAATATATATTTAGAGGCGAAAAATATAATCCTTCATGTGGTTACATATTTCTGGGTGTCTAACATCGAGGCTACGGGGGTAGCCGTTAGTACCCATATAATTTAAAAAATACAATTCAGGAGCATAAACATGTTTAAGAACCTTTTTGCGAGCCTGCAAAAGTTGGTAAGTCACTGATGCTACCAGTATCGGTACTTCCAGTTGCAGGTATCCTACTAGGTGTTGGTGCAGCGACCTAGGCTTCATCCCAAGCGTCGTATCTAACCTTATGGAACAAGCTGGTGGCTCGGTATTCGGCCAGATGGCACTTCTATTTGCTGTTGGTGTGGCACTAGGCTTCACTGATAACGACGGTGTTGCAGGTCTAGCTGCAATCGTTGGCTACGGTATCATGGCGGCGACTCTTTCTGTTATGGCCGAAGTAATGGGCGTTGATAAGATCGATACTGGTGTTCTAGGTGGTATCCTTGTTGGTGGTGTGGCTGCATGGTCATTCAACCGCTTCTTCAAGATCCAACTTCCAGAGTATCTAGCTTCTTCGCTGGTAAGCGTGCTGTGCCTATCATCACTGGTTTCCTAGCTATCGCACTAGGTATCGTTCTAGCGTTCATCTGGCCACCAATCGGAAACGGCATCTCTGCATTCTCTCATTGGGCAGCGAACCAAAACCCACAGGTTGCATTCGGTATCTACGGTATCGTTGAGCGTTCTCTAATCCCATTCGGTCTGCACCACGTTTGGAACGTACCTTTCTTCTTCGAAGCAGGTTCTTGTGTGAACGCAGCAGGCGAACCACAAACTGGCGTACTAACTTGTTACCTAGTTGCTGACGATGCATCTCGTGCAGCAGGCAACGGCTTCGGTCAGCTAGCTGGCGGTTACATGTTCAAGATGTTCGGTCTACCAGCAGCAGCGATTGCTATCGCTCACTCTGCTAAGCCAGAGAACCGCGCTAAAGTAATGGGCATCATGGCATCAGCAGCACTTACCTCGTTCCTAACAGGTATCACTGAGCCTATCGAGTTCTCGTTCCTATTCGTTGCACCAGTACTATACGCAATCCACGCTCTACTAGCTGGTTCTGCATACTTCGTAGCGAACACTATCGGTTTTGTACACGGTACTTCATTCTCACACGGTCTAATCGACTTCATCGTTCTGTCTGGTAACGCTCAGAAGCTAGGCATCATGGTTGTGACTGGTCTTGTTTACGCTGCTATCTACTACGTAGTATTCCGCGCAGTAATCAAGGCGATGGATCTTAAGACTCCAGGTCGTGAAGACGAATCTGAAGAAGCATCTACAGTTTCTAGCTCTGAAATGGGTGGCGAACTAGTAGCAGCATTCGGCGGCAAAGGTAACATCACTGGTCTTGACGCATGTATCACTCGTCTACGTGTAGCAGTAGCTGACACTGACGCAGTTGACCAAGACAAACTGAAGCAACTAGGCGCAGCAGGCGTAGTAGTTGTAGCAGGTGGTGTTCAGGCTATCTTCGGTACTAAGTCTGACAACCTAAAAACTGAAATGGATGAGTGGATCCGTAACCACGGCTAATCATTCTCAGTAACCACTGTTTAAAAAGAGGGCTTTAAGCCTCTTTTTTGTGCCTAAACAAAGGGTTTCGCAAAACACTCATACTATACATAGCTTTTTGTTATGGAAGCCCTAGCCAGCAAGGGTGCACCGGTTCTCAAAAAATACATCTTCTTGCAAATGACTGACAAAATGTACCGATATTTGGGTAGAATAAGCGCAGTTTGTGAATATTTAAGGGATAGACGGAGTGAATATCGGCAAGTTAGCGCTAGTGACTCTAGTGCTAGGTGGCGTGGCGACCTATGTAGGTGCGGCCAAAGCTGCAGATGTGAAAGTAGGTATGGCGTTTGACCAAGGCTGAGTGCAGTAGCAAAGTTTGATGACCGTTTTGCACTTTCCATCGGTAACGATGGTATGGCTTTTGATTACCATATCGTTAAAGGTAGCTTTGATCAGGATGTACCTTTTGATTGGTATGTAGGTGCAGGCGGCTGGTATGAGTGGGACGATGATTTCGGTCTGCGTGTGCCACTAGGTCTAGATTGGAACTTTGCATCGAACTGGAATGCTTACGGTCAAGTAAGCCCAGAATGGCAGATCCATGACAAGTCTAAGCTTAAGTTTGGCGCTGCTATCGGTGTAACTTACCGCTTCTAGTTTGAATCCATTAAAAAAGCCGAAGTATCAACTTCGGCTTTTTTGTGTCTGCGAATCAAGCTTACTGCTTGTTCATCGCTTTACGGATACAGATTGCTGCGCCGCCCCAGGTGATGGCGAGGCCAAGTACCATCATAATGATTGCACCTGTAGTCATATTAAGCCTCCTTCTTGCTAAATGTGTTGATAAGTACCCCAATTACTACAAGCAGAGCAAGCAGGCCCCAACCTAGAGTAAGTAGATCAGACTGTGCATAGCCGCCGTAGCCTTCGGTCACAGTAGTCTTAAGGGTGTTAAACAGGGTGATAGCTAGGATAGCTGGGCTTATAAACTTCAAGCAGATGTCATACCAACCACCAATCTTAAAGTCAGACACATTGTTCACATAGCTACGGATGTTAGCGGCTTTCACTACCATTACTACAAGAATAACCTCGATAAAGCACGCCAGTACGATACCGATCTGGTTAGTGAAGTAGTCCACTAGGTCAAGCAGCAGTAGACCGCCATTGGTGGCAAATGCCAGCGATACTAACGCACCGATACCACATACTAGCGTTGCCGCTTTCTTACGAGCAATTTTGAATTTGTCGATGATAGCTGAGGTTACAGCTTCGATGATCGAGATGTGCGAGCTAAGACCAGCAATAGTCAGTGACAAGAACAATAGTGGACCAAGGATATACGGCGCTGGAAGCTCGTTAATTGCCGCTGGTAGGGTAACGAAGGCTAGACCAACACCCGCTGAAACAACATCAGTAAGCTCTTTGCTTTGCTCGTGAGCCATAAAACCAAGAACGGCGAAGATCATGATACCGGCAAGGATAGAGAAGCCACAGTTGATCAATACCGTCATAAAGGCGTTGTTATTGATGTCTGATTTCTCTGGCAGATAGCTAGAGTACGCCAGCATGATGGCAAAACCGATACTTAGGGTAAAGAAGATCTGACCGTAAGCGGCAGCCCATACCTTAAGATCCATGATCTTGCTGAAGTCTGGTTGGAATAGGTAGTTAACACCGTCCAATGCGCCTGGTAGGAAGATAGTACGACCAATCAGTATTAGAACCATGATGAACAGGATAGGCATCATGATTTTAGCGGCACGTTCGATACCTGCTTTAACGCCACCCACGATAGCGGAGTAGGTGATCGCCCAAGCGATCAGCATAGTACCGGCAATCTTCCATTGGATAGAGCCAAGGTTCGAAGGTGAGTTGTCGCCCAGGTTTAGATATTGGCTAAAGAAGAAGGCATTGGTATCTGTACCCCAGCTTGGTTGAAAGACATGCCAAGGTAAGAGATAGACCAGCCGATAACTGCAACATAGTAAACAGCGATACAAGCTGCGATACCTACCTGGAACCAACCCAACCATTCAAATTTAGGGTTGATAGATTTTAGTGCTGCTGGTGCAGAACCGCGATACTTCTGACCGATCTTGAATTCCATAATCATGAACGGAATACCGGCTGTTAGCATGGCAAAAATATAAGGTATAAAGAATGCACCACCGCCGTTCTCATAAGCCATATATGGGAAACGCCAGATGTTGCCGAGGCCAATCGCCGAGCCAACTGCTGCTAGGATGAAGCCGGTTCGGGAACCCCACTGCTCTCGCTTCATGTAAACTCCTTCTCGTTGTGTTCGATATGAAGCCATACACATATTTGAAAAGTATTAGTAACTTTTGCTATCAAAAACTAAAAATGGAAAAGAATAATTGGTCAATAACGGAATTGAATGGTTTTATTCTCTAATAAAGTGTTTTTATATGGATGTATGTTTCAATAAATTTATAGGTCGAGTGAGAAAACTAGAATTAATCACTCATTGGACAGGGCGAGAGTATCGCTTTATCCGTACAGTGGCAAGAATAAATAACTGCGAGGAATAGCTTAAAAAGCTAACTTTTGGTTACGAGGTGCGCTTTGGGTGGAGGATTTGTCTGTACGTATGGATAAAGTTGGTTTTATTAACTACTGAAATTAAATTTGAGAGCTAGATCACCCAAAATAGGGCTAACGGAGTAAACGTCTAAGTAAACGCGACTCCGTTAGTGAAATGTTATTTTTCAGTTATGCGTCCGGTTGAGTATCCCAAAATCAGAAGCTGAAGGTTAAGCCGAGGTTAGCTTGAAACTGAGACATCCAATCGCTCTTAAAGAAGAATTGGCAGCTGGTGCTATTGCTGTCTCCCTCGCAATAAGAGATAGAATCACTATCGACCAGTGTACCTAGATAGCGCAGTTGCCTTGTAGTGCAAAGTTGTCGGTGAACTTGTACTCGAGCCCGGTATAGACGCCAGCAGAGAATTTATACTCAGCGTCTACGCGCTGTATATCGATCTGTGTACCCCCCAGGCTCAATCCAAAGTAAGCCCCCCAGTTTTCCCTAAATTCACTAAATACAGCGCTTTGGAAATGGAGATAACGTACCGTAGAGTCAAGATTAAGGCCGTTGATTGTCACATCGGAATCTTGTTGAGAATAAAATAGACCAAGACGTCCCTTCTCTACATCGGTCTCGATAGAAATGCCATAGGCCAGAGCATTATCTATATCTGCATCATTACCTTCAGCATCCTCAAAGGTGCCACCCATTCCATAACCAACTAGAGGGGTAATATAGATTTCCGCGTACGCGCCGGAGCTGAAAGAGGCTAGAGCTACTGCTAGGCCAAGGAGATTTCGATTCATGCCACACCATCCATAGTGAATACCTAGTTCAATTGTGACAGTAACTACATAATTCTGCACGATTTTTTAACAACTCTTGAGCGATTGTCACAACAGTGCTAGAAAATAGATATAACCTTAAGGTATTCAAGGTTTCTTTGTTCACTAAGGAGAGGTATATGGACACTGAACTGAAGATGGCGCTCGCCATAGTAACAACCACCTTCGCGGTTCTGATCGGTTTTGGCATGATGGCTTTGTTTGGCTAACGGCTAGCTATGAATAACAGCGGCTTAATCTGGGGAAACGGCGCGCTATATCAACCTGATGTTTTCTCTGACTACCTCGGTGGTAAGACGGCACTCGTCGCACAAGGAGGTGGGCAGAGAGGCATCTTTACTGCAGGCGTTTTAGACGCCTTCCTCTATTCTAACTTCGACCCGTTCCACACCTTCTTTGGCACCTCTGCCGGGCTATGAATCTTTGCGCTTATCTATGTAGGCAACCTGAATTGGGTAAGTCATTCCTGTTAGATCTGACAACGGACGACAAATTCTTCAACCTGTTTAGCTTCATTCGCCAAAAACACTATATCGGTCTGGATTGGGCATTAAATAAGATATGTCATGCGCCATACAAGCTGGATGTGGATATGGGACGCAAGATGCTTTACGGGCGCACCGCCTATGCGGCAAGCACTCGCGTTGAAGAGTTTAAGGATGCCTATCTTCCTATGCTTGAGCATAACTGGATCGATGTTCTAAGAGCCAGCTGTGCTATCCCAAACCTTGTATCCCGCGCAGTAAATATTAATGGTGAGCATTATGTCGATGGTGGGGTATCAGCTCAGTGCCTGTTCAGGAAGCGTGGCGACGTGAATCGAGAAGCATCATAGTGATACGAACGGAAAAGCCGGAGCATCCGTTGTTGGATACACCGACTATGCCGGTACCCGTTGATGAAGAGTGGTACAAAAGGCCTGTAGAGGCGGTGCAAGGCTTGTGGCGTGATGCACTTGGACAGGGAAGAAAGAGTTTCGGTGAGTTTCTCGATGAGAGGATAGAGCAAAGCAAGCTTAAGCAGAAAAGCCCTAGCGTGGATATGCTAAACGGCGGGCGTTGGCTGTTTGGTGCCGATAACGTCTACCGAGTGGCGCATCTGCTAGGTAACGAGTTTGAGGCGGGTCTGGCAGATATGCTGATGATCCATTATCAAACCTATGCACTGACTCAAGATTTTATCGCTAAGCCACCGTCTGATTGCTATGTGATGCAGATTATCCCAGAGCAACCACTTCGTTGTTCGACCTGATGAGCAGTGTTGATGATCTATTGTTTGATTACCAGCAAGGTCTCAATTCTGGCTATCGCTTCATTGATGAATACCAAAGCACGAAAAAATTGGTTAAAGTGTGCAACCCAGTTTGATCTGGGTCTGCCTTCGAAAAAGAATACTGCGCGATAAGTGAGCAGCTCACGCCTTTGTATGACTACGCTTCACATTTGTTTCGAGGTGTAAAAAATAGCACATAGGCGTATCCGGAGGCTATATGTACACGTCACAACCAGGCCACATCGATTATATCAAGCAAGTGAATGCTGGAAGGGTCTACCAACTGATTGATCAGTTTGGTCCTATTTCGCGAATCGACTTGTCAAAGCTTAGTGCGTTAGCACCGGCGAGTATCACCAAAATCACCCGTGAGCTTATCGACGCTCACCTTGTGCACGAGACCATAGTGCAAGAAGTGACTAGCCGAGGCCGTCCAGCGGTCGGGCTACAGACCAACAATTCGGGTTGGCAATTTCTCTCTATGCGTCTAGCGCGTGGCTACCTTTCTATCGCTTTGCACGAATTGGGTGGTGACGTTATTGTCCAAAGCCAAGTGGAGATAGAAGAGCTGCATCAAGACGATGTACTCAAGCGTCTCATCCTAGAAATACATCGTTTCTTTGAACAGCAATCTGCACACCTAGAGCGCGTTACCAGTATCGCTATAACCCTGCCAGGTCTGGTTCACTCCGAGAGTGGGGTAGTGCTGCAGATGCCGTATTACGACGTGGAAAGACTAGAGCTTGGCCCTGCCGTGTTTAAAGAAACGGGACTTCCGGTATTTATTGCCAACGACACCCGTGCTTGGGCATTGGCTGAAAAGCTGTTTGGCAACTCTCAGCAAAACAAAAACTCAGTGCTTATCTCGGTTCACAACGGGTTAGGCGCAGGTATCATTCTAGAGGATAAGCTTCTAGAAGGTCGCTTGGGCAACGTGGGTGAGCTTGGCCATATTCAGATAGATGCTAACGGTAAACAATGTCACTGTGGCAATACTGGTTGTCTTGAAACCGTTGCCAGTGCGCGCGCTATCGTGCGTCAAGTGCGTGGGCTTATTCAGCAAGGCGAAAAAACCTCACTGACTGTTGAAGGCCTCACTGTGGTGGGCATCTGTGAAGCTGCCAATCAGGGCGATCCGCTAGCATTGTCTGTGATTAAAGAGCTGGGTCAAAATCTTGGTAAAGCTGTAGCGCTGGTAGTGAATATGTTCAACCCAGAGAAGGTGCTCATCGGTGGTGATATCAATGCTGCTAAAGACCTTTTGCTTCCAGAGATCTTTAACTGCGTGAAACAACAGGCGTTGCCTATCTATTGCCAAGACTTAGAGATAGTGTCATGTCGCTTTATCAAGAACGCCACCATGCCAGGTGCGGCGCTGATCAAGCAGGCTTTGTATGATGGCGAGCTTTTGATGCGTGTTGTCGAGGGCTAGTGCAGCGAACTTAGCTCGGGGAGAGGGTGCGACAGCTCCTCTCCCACATCCAGCAGCATGTGGTCGTAGACCCTAAAAATCACCAGCGATAGAGCCTCGCATTCACTCATCACTTCTTGTTGTGTCAGCTTTTCTAATCCACTATTCGAATCCACCACCTCATCTAACCAACGCATAGCGGTAGCTGAACTTGGCGCGCTCACAGTGAGTGGTGCAATGAGTCCAAGTTGGTTGAGCTTTCTTTGTAGCAGCCGAGCTTTTAGTGTCACCCTATCTAAAGCCTTTGGGTTGTCGTCCAGATAATCAGCAAAGGCGATTTGAAAGCGGGTGAGTGCGTCTAGACTATCGATAATATGATTCCACTGGGCCGAATAGCGCTCGCTCAGGTCATATTTTTCCGATTCGATGAGCCAACTCAGGGTCATTTCGTCTATTAAATACAGGCAGACGCGTATCGACTTACTATGCTCATCTGACTGCGACTCGGCGTCATTTCAGGCCAGTTTCCTAGCAGTATCCGAACCTGTTTCCTGAGTAACCTGAGCATTGGCCTTTTACTCATCTCCGCATTAGATAACAGCGCAGATATGGTATCTAAGATACGATGCTTAAGCTCATTGCATTGGGAGGGAGGAATATCGCACACACAAAGGTGAGTATGAGCTAAGGTGCGATGTTCGCGTAACAGCTCAATCAGGTTTCTAAGTTCGCAGATAAGTTGGTACTTGCGGTCGCTCTGTCGCACTTGTTGCCCATGCCTAACAAGCAGGGTAACGACTAATAAGGCGCACAAGCTGGCACTGATCACGATAAACATGGCGAACTCCTTTTCTACAACATGCTGAGCTAATAAACAGGTTGCACAAAGCGTGCCATGCTAAATCTAGAGTAACTCATTGAATTTACGTCATAAATAGAGCTCTATTGCCCATATTTGGTGCAAGTTGGCACTATCAGGGCACAAAAAAACCGGCTACTAAGAGCCGGCTTTATTTTTCAATGTCAGCGAGATTACATTACGCGCATGCCAGGCTTAGCGCCTTCGTGTGGTTCAAGAATCCATAGATCTTCACCACCAGGCCCGCCGCCAGAACCATGCCTTCAGACATACCGAACTTCATCTTACGAGGTTTAAGGTTTGCCACCATTACAGTGTGCTTACCTACAAGATCCTCTGGTTTGTACGCTGATTTAATACCAGCAAACACCTGACGAACTTCACCGCCGATATCCAGTTGTAGCTTAAGAAGTTTGTTTGCCTTTGGCACTTCTTCGCACTCAATAATCTTAGCGATACGCAGGTCAACCTTAGCGAAATCATCAAACTCGATCTCGTCTGTGATTGGCTCTTTAGTCAGCTCGGTTTCCGTTTTTGCTGCTTCAGCTTTCTCTTTCGCCGCCGCTTCTGCCGCTGCATCTTCTTTCGATGCTTCGATCATAGCTTCAACCTTTTTAGGTCGATACGGCTAAACAGTGCTTTGAACTTAGTGATCTCATGACCCGTTAGTGGAGCGCTTATGTTTTCCCAAGTTAGTTCTTGGTTTAGGAAGGCTTCAGTGCGAGCCGCTAGCTCTGGCATTACTGGCTTCAAGTAGGTGATAAGCACGCGGAACAGGTTGATACCCACAGAGCAGATATCTTGCAGTTCTTGGTCTTTACCTTCTTCTTTCGCCACAACCCATGGGGCTTTCTCATCCACGTATTGGTTTGCTTTGTCAGCCAGTGCTGTGATTTCACGGATAGCACGACCAAATTCGCGAGTCTCATACAGCTCAGCGATACGGTCAGCGGCATCAACAAACTCTTGATATAGAGCAGGTTCAGCAAAGGTATCAGAAAGCTTGCCTTCAAAGCGCTTGGTGATGAAGCCAGCGTTACGAGAAGCAAGGTTTACGATCTTGTTAACCACGTCAGAGTTCACGCGCTGAGTGAAGTCTTCAAGGTTAAGGTCAAGGTCGTCGATACGGCTGTTTAGCTTAGCTGCGTAGTAGTAACGTAGACATTCTGGGTCTAGGTGATCTAGGTAAGTGCTTGCCTTAACGAAGGTACCCTTAGACTTAGACATCTTAGCGCCGTTTACGGTTACATAGCCGTGTACGAATACGTTGTTTGGCTTGCGGAAACCTGCGCCTTCTAGCATTGCAGGCCAGAATAGAGAGTGGAAGTACACGATATCTTTACCGATGAAGTGGTAAAGTTCAGTGCTGCTGTCTTTCTTCCAGTACTCGTCAAAGTCTAGGCCGTCAGTCTTATCACATAGATTCTTGAACGAAGCCATGTAGCCAACCGGTGCGTCTAGCCACACGTAGAAGAACTTGTCTTTCTCGCCTGGGATCTCGAAGCCAAAGTATGGTGCGTCACGAGAGATATCCCACTGCTGTAGGCCAGATTCGAACCACTCTTGCATCTTGTTCGCTGTTTCAGCTTGAAGTGAGCCAGAGCGAGTCCACTCTTGAAGCATGCTTTCAAACTGAGGCAGGTCGAAGAAGAAGTGCTCAGAGTCTTTCATGATAGGTGTTGCACCAGAAACCGCTGACTTAGGATTAATTAGGTCAGTTGTGCTGTAGGTTGCGCCACAGTTGTCACAGTTATCACCGTATTGGTCTTCAGATTTACACTTAGGCAGGTACCCTTAACAAAGCGATCTGGAAGGAACATTTCTTTTTCTGGATCAAACAGTTGCGAAATAGTGCGGGTGCTAATAAAACCGTTTTTCTTCAGCTCAAGATAGATCTGAGAAGCCAGCTCACGGTTCTCTTCACTGTGAGTGCTGTGGTAGTTATCGAAGCTGATGTTGAAACCAGCGAAATCTTTCTGGTGTTCTTCGCTAACCGCGGCAATCATCTCTTCTGGCTGATGCCCATCTGCTGAGCCTTAAGCATGATTGGAGTGCCGTGTGCATCGTCAGCACAGATAAAGTTAACCGTGTTGCCACGTAAGCGTTGGTAACGCACCCAAATATCAGCTTGAATGTGCTCTAGCATATGACCAAGGTGGATTGAACCGTTGGCGTATGGCAGTGCACAAGTGACAAGCATTTTTCTTAATTCTGTAGTCATACTTTACTTTTCGCAGATAGGTTACATTTTGGGTCGCTATATTACCCCAAGCCCGACCCTACGGAAAGGATCAACATATAAAACCACAGTGCTTTCATGGCTGATTTTTCTCTGATAGCGCACTATGATGGTTAAAAAAGGAAGCATTTATGTCGGAATCTCTACAAAGTATTCAAAGCTGGCTCAATCAGTTTTCTCACCCTCTGCTTATCGAAGAGTGGGCCAGCGTTCAGGGTGTGGTTACCCTAGATGAAAGCAGCGTCACTGCGACCATCGAATTTCCGTTTAAGCTCAACAGCCTAGAACAAGATCTAGAAACCTGGCTTATTCAAAATCCACTGCCTCAGTGGGAAACCAAGATCACCAGTACCTGCAAAGCGCTAGACTCTGTCGTTCCTTCAAATCTTAATCAGGTTAAGAACGTGATTGCGGTTACCTCAGCCAAAGGTGGGGTGGGTAAATCTACAACCGCAGTAAACTTAGCTTTAGCCATTGCGCAAAATGGTGCCAAGGTGGGCGTTTTGGATGCGGATATCTATGGTCCATCCATTCCACTTATGTTTGGCAGTCAAGGCTCACAGATGGAAGTGGTCGACGGTAAATGGATGCAACCTATCGTTGCACTGGGTGTTCAAACACAATCTATCGGTTACCTGATGGGCGATGATGAAGCGACGGTTTGGCGCGGTCCTATGGCTTCGAAAGCTTGGCTCAACTCTTGCAGGAGACTCAGTGGCGAGAGCTAGATTATCTGATTATCGATATGCCACCGGGCACGGGTGATATACAGCTTACTCTTGCTCAGCAGATCCCGCTCACCGCAGCTATCGTAGTGACCACTCCGCAAGATGTGGCACTGGCAGATGCCTCGAAGGGTATTGCTATGTTCGATAAGGTGGAGGTGCCTGTATTGGGCATTGTCGAGAACATGAGCTACCACATCTGTTCTAATTGTGGTTCTAAAGAGCATATCTTCGGTACCGGTGGCGCGGCTAAACTGGCTCAAGAAAAAGGCGCAGCGCTATTAGGTCAGATCCCACTGCATGTGAACGTGCGTCAAGATGTTGACCAAGGCTTCCCAAGTGTGCTCAATCCGCAGTCGGGAGAGCAGGCATCCCATTATCTTGAGCTTGCTGAGCAGGTAGTAAGCCGTTTGTATTGGACGGGTAAGCCTAAGCCTGACACCATCCAATTCGTAGCGGTTTAAGCCCTGTTTACCGGCTAGATTATTCGGACAGGCTCTAAACTGTCCGAATAATGCGCAACTATTCTGTATTCTTATATAAGCGCTGGTATCAAATTATTTCCCTCCCTATAATTACACGGTTTACTAGCCGAATTTTATTCTTCAAGGTCATTCAATGTCTGATAATAACCAATGTGTAATTGTGGGGATTGCTGGTGCATCCGCTTCCGGTAAAAGCCTGATTGCAAGTACGATTTATAATGAGTTGCGTGCCAAGGTTGGCCCAGACCAAATCGGTGTCATTACGGAAGATAGGTACTACAACGACCAAAGCCATCTGAGCATGGAAGAGCGTGTAAAGACCAACTATGACCACCCGAAAGCCCTAGACCATGACCTTCTGTGTGAACACCTGCAATCCCTTATCGCAGGTAACTCGGTTGAAGTACCAGAGTACAGCTACTCTGAGCATACCCGCACAGCGAATACTGAAACCATGACCCCGAAGAAGGTAATCATCCTTGAGGGTATCCTGCTTCTGACTGACCCGCGCCTGCGCGATATCATGCACGCGAGTGTATTTATGGATACTCCGCTAGACGTTTGTCTACTGCGCCGCGTTAAGCGTGACGTAGAAGAGCGTGGCCGTACCATGGAGTCGGTTCTGGATCAGTATCAGAAAACCGTTCGTCCTATGTTTATGCAGTTTATCGAACCTTCAAAGCAGTACGCGGACATTATCGTACCTCGTGGCGGTAAGAACCGTATCGCCATTGACGTACTTAAGGCTCATATTGCTAAACTACTGAAATCTTAGTAGTTTGTAGAAATCTGCCATGAGGTAAGTGAAAACTATTACTTACAAGCCTCAGTTTTTGGTCTTCAATTAAATGGCACTTTAACAGTGCCATTTTTTGTTTGTGATTCGTCTTAGAAATACAGGGAAGAAAAGATGAAGAAGTTCTCTCTCATTATCCTTACTCCGATACTGCTGATCGTGTTGGCTGTGGCTGCATTATTGCTGTTCGTTGACCCTAATCAGTTCAAACCACTTATTGTTGAACAAACCAAGAAACATACCCAGCTCGACCTTACCATTGAAGGTGATATTGGGTGGAAGTTCTTCCCAAGCATCGGCTTCACCCTAGGGCGCACGACCTTGAGCAACCCACAAGGTTTCAGTTCTCCGAATATGCTTTCTGTGGATGAGGTAGGTTTAGACATCTCGGTATTGCCACTTTTAGACAAAGAGCTTCAGGTGGGTAATGTGACCCTGAAAGGCGCGCAAATCTATCTGGAAACTAAGGCGGACGGCAGTAGCAACCTAGACGTATTTACTGCGCCTGCTACCGAAGAAACGGCTGCTGCTGAACAAGCGAGTACAGAAACAGCGCCAGCCGAGACGGCCCCAGCTGAGCCTTGGACCATCAGCCTGCAAGGTGCAAATATCGAGAATGCACTTTTGGAGATCAAAGATGATTCAGCGGGCCTGTATACCAAGCTTGAGAAGGTGAATCTGAATGTCGCCAGCTTTGAATTTGACCAATGGACGCCAGTCACCTTCAGCTTTGAAGGCGTGAATAATGAGCAGAAGTTTGCCATTTCTGGTCAAGCAAATGCCAAGACCAACGCAGACTTTACCGATTATCAGATCAAGGATGTGTCTGTAAACGGTAGCTTCTCTCAGCCAGATTTTGACCTGCAGAAATTCGAACTGAATCTTGACCAATTTGCTCTGGGCTCATTTGCTAACGTTAAGCTTACTGCGAATGGTGTAGCCGCAGGCAATAAGTTTGATATGAGTACTGCGCTTCAGGCCAAACTAGAGAAGGACCTAAAGACCTTTGCTGTGCAAGAGGTTGCGCTTCAAGCAAGCCTTGATGGTCCTGAGCTGGATATAGAGCGCGTTACCCTTGACCTGAACCGCTTTAGCTTCGGTGAGCCGGGGACATTCCAGTTCGGCCTTAAGTCTAAATTGGCAGATATGACCCAGAACTTAGTCGCTTCGGGTAACCTGCTGGTGGATGAGGCAATTTCTAAGGTGTCCGTAAACAGCTTGCAGATGAATGGTACTGTTGAAGGAAAAGCACTACCGCAAACGCCAATGAGCATTGGTCTTGAGTCTGATCTTAGCTTTGACCTTAACAAGAGCCACCTCGACCTAGTGCTAGCCAAGCTTGCCCTAAACGATCTGCAATTCGATGGCTCGACTCAGGTTACCCTAGCGGATATCCCTAAGGTGCGTTTCAAACTGCACTCTCCAGAAATCAATGTCGATGAATGGACGGGAGCTGGCGAACAAGCCCCTGCGGAGCAAGGTGGTGCGAGTTCAGGCAGCAGTACTTCGGGTAATCAAGCGGCGACCGAGCCTGATTTAAGCGCGCTGAAAACAGTAGATGTAGCTGGCACCATCACCATAGATAAGCTCACTGCAAGCAATGCAAAACTGCAGAACGTATTTACCAATGTCGCAATCAAGGATGGGGTTCTGAACCTCAAAGCACTAAAAGCGCGACTGTATCAGGCAGTATCGATGCCAAAGCCGTGCTAAACGGCAAAGGCGCAGTTCCAGCATACGATGTTGATGCCAAGATAAAAGGGGTTAAGGTTGGACCGCTTCTAAAAGATGTTGCGGACAACGAGATGCTAGAGGGTACGGGTAATATCACTATCGACCTGAAAGGTAAGAGTCTTATCCTGAGAAGCTAAAGCAGAACCTTGCGGGCGCAATCAATATGACCTTTACCGATGGTGCGGTAAACGGCATCAATGTGGCTCAGATCATCCGAACTAACTATGCCAAGTTTAAAGGTGATGAAGTACCGGCTGAACCTGAGGTTAAAAAGACCGACTTTAGCTCTATGTCTGCGAATGTGAAGCTAAATAAAGGCGTAGCGAATATCTCTAGCGTTAAGGCGCAATCACCTTTGCTTCGCGTCGATGCTTCGGGTCAGGCGAACTATGTGAAAGAGACCATGAATATCCTGGCTAAGACCTCGATTGTGGGCTCTTTAGAGGGTCAAGGCGGTAAGAGTATCGATGATCTTAAAGACCTTACACTGCCGCTTCGCGCTGAGGGTAGCTGGCACAACCTAAGTTCAGCCTTGACTTGGCGGCACTTCAAAAGCAAGAGCTTGAGCGTAACAAGAAAAAGCTAGAAGAGAAGGCTAAGAAAGAAGCTGAACGTGGCATCAAGAAGCTACTAGGCGATAAAGCCAGTGATGAAGAAGCGAAGAACGTGACCGACTCGCTTCTGAAGAAGTTTTTCTAATTGGAGCTGTAAATGAAAACTTTGGGACTTATCGGGGGAATGAGTTGGGAATCTACTCAAACCTATTATCGTCTTATCAATGAGCAGGTTAAGGAAAGGCTCGGCGGATTGCACTCAGCAAAACTAGTTCTGTATAGCGTGGACTTTGCTGAGATTGAAGCTCTGCAACATAAGGGTGAGTGGGATAAAGCGGGAGAGGCACTAGCAGAAGCGGGTAAATCGCTACAAGCTGCCGGCGCGGACTCTATCGTGATCTGTACCAACACCATGCATAAGGTGGCGCCTGAGATTGAAGCGCAAACTACTATTCCACTACTGCACATTGCCGATGCTACAGCGCTAGAGCTAAAGCGTCAGGGAATTACTAAGGTGGGTTTGCTGGGCACCGCCTTTACTATGGAACAGGCGTTTTATAAGGATCGCCTAACAGAGAAGCATGGTATCGAGGTGGTCATTCCAAACGATGCCGAGCGCAAGCTAGTGCATGACGTTATCTATGAAGAGTTGTGCCTTGGCACCATTAAGCCAGAGTCAAAGTGTGCCTATCTTGAGATAGTGGATAGCCTCAGCGCCAATGGTGCTCAAGGGGTGATCCTTGGCTGCACAGAGATTGGATTGCTGATCCAGTCGCAGGATACCGAAGTGCCTCTGTTCGATACTACGCATATCCATGCTACCGAAGCGGTAAATTGGGCGCTGTCATAACGCCCAGCAACTCATTACCAATCGATACCTTTACGCGCCTTCAACCCTGAGTCGAAGGCGTGTTTTACATTCTTCACCTCAGAAACCGTATCCGCCATTTCCATTAGGCTTCTATGAGCCGCGCGACCTGTGATCACCACAGATTGCTCACTAGGACGATTGTTAAGAGCTTCCACGACTTCTTCAAGCTCGATATAGCCGTAGGTCACCATATAGGTCAACTCGTCAAGAAGCACTAGGTGGATACTTGGATCGGCGAGCATGCGTTGACACTCTTTCCACACCACTTGCGCCGCCTTTGTATCCGCTTCTTTGTCTTGCGTATCCCAAGTAAAGCCTGTGGCCATTACATTGAATTCAACGCCATGCTGCTCTAGCAGGTTGCGCTCACCATTGTCCCAAGTGCCTTTGATAAATTGCGCCACACCGCATTTAAAACCATGCCCTACAGCGCGTGCAACCGTACCAAAGCCAGATGTCGATTTACCTTTACCATTGCCGGTAATCACCAATAGCAACCCACGCTCTTGCTGCGCCTGCTCAATGCGTTCATCGACCTTTTGTTTTAAGTTTTTGTTGCCTTTCTTTATGACGTCCTTGCTCTTGAGTCATCATATTTCCCAATTATTTAACAAAGTTTGGCTATCATAACGTTGGAAGTGTCCAAACATAAGGAAAAAGAGCATGAAGGTTCTAGTTGTATGTATGGGAAACATCTGCCGTAGCCCAACTGGTGAGGCAATTCTAAGAACCAAGGCGGAGAATAAAGGCTTGCTGGTGGAAGTGGAATCTGCAGGCACTATAGATTATCACCATGGAGAGAAGCCTGACTCAAGAGCAATGCAAGCAGCCAAGGCTCGAGGTTACTCGTTTGCAGGAAAGCGTGCTCGCGGTGTCACACAAGAAGATTTCTACTATTTCGATAGGATCTTGGCTGCCGATAGGCAAAACCTCGCCGATCTTCAGGCTATGTGCCTGAGGAGTATCAGCACAAATTGGGGCTATTTTTAGAAGGGGCAGGTTTGGATACTGATGAGATACCCGACCCGTATTACGGTGGTGAAGAGGGGTTTGAGCGGGTGCTAGACTTAGTTGAATCTGCTAGCGATCACATTTTAGAACAAATGTCTCATCGGGCTGCTTAATCGACAACCCCATTCCTAGCACGTTATTTGTGCATAAATCGCTTATTAAATAATCCGGCATTGTCCTATGTCGGATTTTTTGTGGCACGTACAAAATATTGTGTGCATAGGGTCACGTCTAGGACACCGATTCTGTCAACGCTCAAAAATAGAAAGTTAGGTTTCATTCCATTTTATAAAATTCTTCTTTGATAGTTTTCGTCAATAGATCATTTTGTTTATGGGTTTATTGACATGTTGGAATTGCTAATTGGGTTAGTGGCCACAGTGATTGTGGGCTACTTCATTATCAAAGGCTATCGAGCCGCAGGCGTGCTACTGACTGCGGGTCTGGCACTACTTATTATCACAGGCATCCTAGGCCATACCGTGCTGCCTTCGAAGGTTGCCACGACCGGTAACATCTTTACCGATGCTCTGGAGTTTGTGAAGTATATGCTTCAGTACCGAGGCGGTGGCCTGGGTCTACAGATCATGTTGTTGTGTGGCTTCGCTTCTTATATGACCCATATTGGCGCCAACAATGTGGTGGTTAAACAGTTCTCTAAACCACTTTCTGTTATCAAATCTCCGTACGTTTTGTTGGTTGCGGCCTATATAGTGGCGTGTTTGATGTCTCTAGCGGTGAGCTCGGCAACAGGCCTTGGCGTGCTATTGATGGCAACCCTGTTCCCAATGATGACGGCTATGGGTATCTCTCGCCCAGCAGCGGTAGCTG
This sequence comes from Vibrio ishigakensis, assembly GCA_000830475.1. Taxonomy (GTDB): domain Bacteria; phylum Pseudomonadota; class Gammaproteobacteria; order Enterobacterales; family Vibrionaceae; genus Vibrio; species Vibrio ishigakensis_A. The sequence continues at coordinate 461,566 of BBSC01000001.1, forward strand.
TGTGTGCTTCGCCTGCGGCAATTATTCTTTCTCCAACTTCGGGTGACGTGGTTGTTGCAGCAGAAAACGCAGGTATGGCGCTGGATGTATTCGCCTTCCAGACTGTACTGCCAGTATCTATCAGCGCCATTATCGTTATGGCAGCAGCAGCTTTCTTCTGGAACAAATATCTGGATAAGAAAGAGAACACTCCGATGGAGAAAATAGACCTGTCTGAGATTGAGGTAAAAGCGCCGGCTTATTACGCGGTAATGCCTTTCTTACCAATTATCGGTGTATTCGTATTTAACGGTCGCACCATTCCTGGCTTGTCGCTAGATATCTACACTATCGTAGTGCTTTCTATCTTTATCGGTGCGGTAGTGGATTACGTGACCAAACGCTTCGACGGTAAGAAGACCCTAGAAGATTTGGACTCTTGCTATGCGGGCATGGCGGATGCGTTTAAGGGCGTTGTAATGCTTTTGGTTGCTGCGGGGGTATTTGCTCAGGGCCTGATGTCTATCGGTGCTATCGACAACCTGATTCACCTAGCAGATAACGCAGGTGCTGGTGCCATTGCGCTGATGCTTCTGCTTACAGGTCTTACGGTTGCCGCAGCTATCGCTACTGGTTCTGGCAACGCACCTTTCTATGCATTTGTTGAACTGGCGCCAGCGCTAGCAGGTAAGATGGGTGTTAACCCAGCCTTCCTGATTATCCCTATGTTGCAGGCATCTAACCTAGGTCGCACCATCTCTCCAGTTTCGGGTGTAATTGTGGCTACCTCAGGCATGGCCAATATCAGCCCATTTGAGGTAGTAAAACGTACCTCGGTTCCTGTATTGTGTGGTCTAGTGACCGTTATCCTAGGTACAGTGTTCCTTGTACCTATGTATGCATAAATAATGTTGTAGGCTCCCCAAATGGGGAGCTTTTTATTGAGGTTTCCTATGACGAATTCATTCCAGCTTGATACCTATATCGAGCAGCTCTCGAGCCTAGTTAACGTCGACTGTGGCAGTCATACCCCAGAAGGGGTTGCCAAGATCGCAGATATCCTTACCCCAATGTTTGAAAGCATCGGCTTTAGCGTAACTAGGCATACCGTTGCGCCAAACGCAGGTCCTTGCCTTGAAATCACCAACAAGCCTGATGCTGAGCAGTTTGATGTGATGCTGTGCGGACATATGGATACGGTTTTCCCTGAAGGTACGGTCGCGAAGCGCCCTCTGAGCTTCGACGAAGAGAAAATCTACGGGCCGGGTGCAACGGATATGAAATCTGGGATCCTCAGCGCTTGGTATGCATTGCAGCAGATGAGTACCGAGCAAAGAGATAAGCTCTCTATCTTGGTGGCGCTTAACTGTGATGAAGAGATCGGCTCTCGCTATTCCCGTGATTGGATTGAGAGCATGGCGCGTAAGAGCAAGCGAGTGCTGGTATGTGAAGCGGCGCGTGTGAGTGGTAATTTGATTCGTTCACGCAAAGGCAATGCGAAGTATGAGCTGACCTTTAATGGTGTTGCATCTCATGCCGGTTCTGCGCTAGAGCAGGGCGTATCCGCTATCTATGAGCTTGCCCATTGGTCATTGGCTATCAAGGATATGGTGAACCTAGAGACAGGTACTACCATGAACGTAGGTGTTATTGAGGGCGGTCTTGCAGTAAACGTAGTGCCAGATTATGCCAAGGCGACCGTTGACCTAAGATTCTGGAATACCGATGAGGCAGAGGCTATCGATGCCAAACTTCGTGAGATGGCGAAAACGCCGTTCGAAAACGGCGCTAGCGTTGAGGTAAACCGCGTGACCTTTAAGCCATCTATGATCCCAACAGAGGCGACCGAAGCGCTGATATCTATGGTGAGTGAAGAGGCCGATAAGCTCGAGCTGGTTTATGGTTGGGAGAATGCTGGTGGCGGTTCTGACGGTAACTTCACCGCTAATGTAGGCACGCCAACCCTAGATGGTTTCGGTCCTATGGGGGCTGGCTTTCATTCCGATAAAGAGTATCTGCTCATCGATTCAATCAAGCCACGAATCGACCTGTTAGCTAACGTGCTTAACAGGCTATAAGACAAAAAACCTGCCAAGCGGCAGTTTTTTAGCTTCGGTTATTGAGGCTCGAGGATTTCGTAATCCGTGTAGCCTTTGGCATCGCACCGTAGAAGGTCGCGTGCGCATCATAATCTACCGGAGTAAGATCTAGGCTGTTCTTGATACGGTAGACGAAATCAGGGTTAGTGATAAACGGCTGGCCGAATGCCACCATATCAGCGTAGTTGTTATCAAGAAGCGCTTGAGCACTCTCTTGGGTTAGTTTACCCGCTACCATGATAGGGTTTGGATACACCTCACGTGCCTTGATACGAAACTCTTCGGTAGTTTCAGTGTAGTTTGAGATGTTCTCTGAGAAATGCACATAGGCAAGCTTCATTGGAGCTAGCTTTTCTAGCGCACTTAGCGTCAGTTCAACAATCTCATCGTCTTCTTGTGCGTAGCCCTCGGTTACGAAAGGAGAGAGACGAATTGCTACCTTGTCACCGCCTATGGCATCCACAACCGCTTGCGTGGTTTCAAGCATAAAGCGCATACGGTTTTCTTGAGAACCACCATAGATGTCATCGCGTTGGTTGCTTGCTTTACGCATGAATTGGTCGATCAGGTAGCCATGTGCGCCGTGTAATTCAACACCATCAAAGCCTGCTTCCATCGCATTCTTAGCCGCTTGCACAAAATCCGTTGTGGTTGCATGGATCTCTTCAATGCTTAGCGCTCTTGGCACGCCTGTCTCGATCATGCCGTATTCGCCATCTTGAGTTGGGCCAAATACCTGGTCTTTCTCTTTGATAGCAGAGGCAGAAACGATCTGCTCGCCGGCAATGCTCTCGTGAGATCGGCGGCCAACGTGCCAAAGCTGAATAAAGATCTTGCCACCGCGAGCGTGCACCGCATCTGTGGTCTTCTTCCAACTCGATGTGCTCTTGGGTATAGATACCAGGGGTCAATGAGTAGCCGCGACCTACCGCTGAGATAGGCGCACCTTCAGTGATGATAAGGCCTGCGGCAGCGCGTTGTTTGTAATAGGTTGCCATTAGATCGTTTGGCACATCACCTGGCTGGTCGGTACGAGAGCGAGTCATAGGTGCCATAGCGACGCGGTTGTCTACGGCAAAGTCATTGAACGAAAATTTAGAGAAAATCATAGTCATATACTCGAATTTTGGGTGTACGAAGCCAGCCCCCTGAATACTCAGGGAGTTGGCTTGTCAGAAATTGGGGTTACTCTTGGTCTAGAGTTGGGTAGTCGATAAGGCCTTTCTCGCCGCCACAAACAAGGTGTTTGGATCGTGCTGTGCCCACTGGGCGCCTGTGCGAATGCGCTCAGGAAGGTCAGGGTTTGCCACAAATGGGCGACCAAAGCCAATCATGTCAGCTAGACCCTCTTTTACCGCTTCTTCAGCAGATTCAGGGTTATAGCGACCTGCGTAGATAAGCGTGTTCGTAAATGCTTTGCGCAGCGCTTGCTTGAATGATTTTGGCGTATCAGGTGCATCATCCCAGTCTACCTCTGCAATGTGCAGATAAACGATGTCGTGCTTGTTAAGAAGTGCAGCTGCCGCTTCGTAGGTTTCTTCCGGATTCGCATCCACAGTGCCGTTAAGGGTCGTCAGCGGAGCAAGACGCACACCTACGCGCTCAGCGCCGATCGCTTCAACCATAGCGCCTACCACTTCATCTAGGAAGCGAAGACGGTTTTCTAGGCTGCCACCGTATTGATCAGTGCGGCCGTTAGATTCTGAGTCGATGAATTGGTTGATCAGATAGCCGTTAGCTGCGTGAAGCTCGATGCCATCAAATCCCGCCTCAACCGCATTCAGCGCTGCTTGGCGATACTCTTCAACTACCGCTTTGATTTCATCTACCGAAAGCTCACGAGGCTGAACAACATCAACAAAACCAGGTTCGTCATTGCCGTTGTCGATAAATACCTTAACGTTCTCTGCTTTAATTGCAGAAGAAGAAACAGGTTGCTTACCACCGATGTTGTCAGGGTGAGTTACACGACCTACGTGCCAAAGCTGAGCAAAGATAGTGCCGCCTTTCTCATGAACTGCTGTTGTCACCTTTTTCCAGCCAGCGATCTGCTCTGTGGTGTAAATACCAGGAGTCCAAGCATAGCCTTTTCCCATTTCTGAAATCTGAGTACCTTCAGATACGATAAGACCCGCACCCGCACGTTGTGCGTAGTAGGTTGCCATCATATCGTTTGCCACGTCGCCCGGCTGAGAAGCGCGAGAGCGAGTCATAGGTGGCATAACGATACGATTGTTAAGGGTTAGCTTGCCTAGTTTTACTTGGTCAAAAAGAACAGCAGTCATAGCAAAAATCTCTTGTTTGATTAACTGAGACTGAGAATACCAAGACAGGGTTTTTCAGAAAACGTCAAAACAGACAAAAGACTTTTGCAAAATATGAAAAAGTTAGTGGAGGTAGCTCTCGATACCGTTGAGGAACATCTGAACCGCAATCATAAGAAGTAACATACCCATCAAGCGCTCCACCGCTTTAAGGCCTTTTTCGCCCACCACACGTTGGAATAGCTCAGAGAACATTAGTATCACGGTCGAGGCGGCCCAAGCACCAAACAGTGCCAGTGACCAATCCATCATGCGCCCCGGTTCTTGATGAGCAAGCAAGATAAGCGTAGCGATAATAGAAGGACCAGCAACCAAAGGAATCGCCAGAGGCACAATAAGCGGCTCTTCACCCGCACCTAGCTTGCACTCAGGCCACCCTCAGGAGGGAAAATCATCTTAAGGCTGATAAGGAATAGGATGATGGCGCCAGAGATAGAGATGGCTTCTTTGTCTAGACCCAAGAAGTTGAGGATGGTCTCACCGGCAAACAAGAACAGCAGCATCACCAACAGGGCAATCACCAACTCACGAATTAATATCAGTCGACGACGCTTTTTATCTATGTGCTTGAGTAGCGCAGTAAAGACGGGCAGGTTGCCCATAGGGTCCATGATAAGAAAAAGCATTACAGCCGCAGAAAGAGTATCCATTCCAGTGCCTAAATATGTAAGAAATTAATAGGGCGCGATTATGAATCAATCACTTGCCTCGTGTACAGAATAATAGTTGAGGAATTGAAGAGGATTAGCACAAACAATCAGCAGTTGTGAGCCAAGAGTTTGATTAGCCCAATAGGCTATGTTACAAAATCTAAACCTCCCCTTAGTTCATTTGGATAGAACGCGAGCCTCCTAAGCTTGAGAGACAGGTTCGAATCCTGTAGGGGAGGCCACTCCACTTGTACTTCTTATAAAATTCAATTGCTTAAGGCTTAACTTCTCCTGCGATGGGTGCTTTCGAGGTGCTTTATTTCGTAAGGTTGCTCTTGGCATACAGGCTGAGCCTAGAAGTTTTGCGTGGTCTCACCATCATTTTACAATTTTCCTTTTTAGATTTTCCCTGTAACTGGGTCTCAAAGTGAGAAGAGTTAACCTTCTTTAGATCCTTTTTCCTCCTTGATGCGGACTCTAAGTTATCTCGATTTGTTGCCTCCCCCTCACGATGAGCATCTATATTCCTCAACACTCTACAAAGATTGTTTTCCTACTTCTTACAGACACCAATTTGTCTGCGATTGAGGTAAGCGAAGTCGCATTATTCAAAACTGAATAACTGATATTTATATTTCCATATAAGAATCGCTATACAGGAAAAACGATTCTGTTAATTTATATACCTAATAACATACGTAACTTATAACAAATCTGCTTACAGTTTAATTAAATGTTCGGGTTAATGTTTTCCATAGATTATGGTTAACTTTATTTTCACGTATGACGACAGATAACAATTATAAAGGGATAAATATATGAGAGTTAAAGCACTATTAGCGTCTGCTATTCTATTACCGTTTTCATTGACCGCAGTTGCAGAGGGTGTTGATTCAAGTTTTAGCGAAGCAGAAGTATTGGCAGCTCAAAACAACTGGTGTGACGCTCTAGTTAATATCAGCAGCACCTATGAGGCTCAAGGTCACGAAGTCGCACAGGCACTTGCTAAAGAGGTGATTGATTCAGCGTATGCTTACCAGATGGGCCCTGTGCTGTTTAAACCGACACTAACCGTTAACCCACAAACTTTCCGCACTGATAGTGAAGGTGCTCTGTCTTACTTTGTTGCGGGTAATGAGAACTACCCACAAGATACTGGGTTTGCTCTAAAAAACTGGACCAAGTGCGAAGTCGAAAATGCAGGCGTATTTATTACAGATGACAGTGCAAGCACCATGGGTAAGGTCCATTTCACCAATGCCGATGGCGAACTAACGTCAGTAGATAAAACGTGGAAGTTTGTAAAAGACGAACAAGGCACAATTAGAATTGCATTGCATCACTCGTCACTAGAATATATTTCAGAGTGATCAAAAATACTTCGGTTATTATAAGGGTTAAGCTTAGTTATTAATATAAGGTCCAGATGATTCTGGGCCTTTTGTTTTATAATATCTACATTTTTCTAGGCGAGTTTGGTCTAATATCATCGTTTAGTTCGACTTTTTTGTTTCATACATGGAAATGGCCTTAGAGCGCGTATTTAGAGAATAAGTTGTATGGCGTGATCTGATAAGAGGTACGAGTTGTTCGTAGAGTAAGATTATTGCTCCAATTCGAGTGTTCGTGATAGGTGTCCTAAGCCGTGAAACAAGGAGTATCTGTAATGTCTGACTTACTATCTCAATTGAGTTCCACCAAGAACAAAAATCAAGCTCTAGAGAATATTCTTGAGAAGCAGTTAAAGGACGAAGGTAGGGCTTTAGAGGCGGTAGCAAAGCGACACAGCAAGAATGCATTACTTCTGTTTATTACGTGCGTGTCGTTACTCTTGTTTGCTGTGACCGGTAGTTTTTGAAAAGCACACTAAACAATCTGAGCTGACTTAATACTGCACTCAGTTTGGTAAAAGTTATAACGTAAATAGTCGGCTATTACACCAGCAAGAGGTTTTTATCGGAAAAACTGATACATGCTTGAAACTACCACACTGTGACCTTGTTTAGAAATTTGCAACAATATTGAATTATGCGACATTTTTCATATTTAGATCAGGGTGTTAGCTTCAATAAGTGAGCATTATGATTCCATCATTCTAAAAGAGGAATTGTTATGTTTTATGTTCATATGCTGCTCCTTCTGGCAGTGATATTTGTTGGGATTCGCTATGGAGGGATCGCCTTTGGCTTGCTCGGTGGTTTAGGCGTTTCTATTCTCAGTTTCTTCTTTGGTATTGCACCTGGACAGCCTCCTATAGGCGTGATGCTTATCATCCTTGCGGTGGTTGCCGCCTCGGCAACACTTGAAGCGACGGGTGGTCTAAAGCTGCTTGTAAAGTACGCTGAAATATTACTGCGCAAACACCCTTCAAAGGTTGTTTTCCTCGGCCTCTATGTACCTACTCCCTCACCGTTTTGGTGGGTACGGGACATTCCGTCTATCCACTACTTCCGGTTATTTATGATGTCAGTATCAAGCGTGGCATCCGCAGAGCGTCCAATGGCAGTCTCAACAGTTGCATCGCAAATGGGTATTACCGCAAGCCCGATTGCGGCCGCAGCCGCTGTGGTAATGGCAACCGCCGCCACTAACCAGCTAGATATCACTCTCGGCCAGGTGCTAATGGTGACCATCCCCGCCACACTCACAGGTGTGCTTTTTGCCGCTGCCTGGAGCTTGAAGCGTGGTAAGGAACTGAACGAGGATCCAGAGTTTTTAGAGCGTATGAAAGATCCTCAGTTCAAGGAGCAGCTGGTCGACAGAAGTGAAATCAGCACTGGCGCAACGGGCATGGAGGCAGACCAAAAGGCCAAGCGTGGATTGACTGTATTCCTGCTTGGTATTCTGACCGTAATCTGTGTGGCGATGTTTGGTAAAGATCTAGGTCTGTTGCCAACTGGCGTAAGCACCTCAACAGCGCTTCAGTTCTTGATGTTGTCCGTGGGTGCAATCATCTTGTTAACCACAAATGTAGATCCTAAAAAGATCGTCAATACCAATGTGTTTATTGCCGGTATGAGTGCGGTTATCATCATCTTTGGTATCGCTTGGATGAGTGACACCATCATTGCGCATAACAAGCCTTACATAATCAGCTTGGTAGAAGATGTGGTGAAAGCGCACCCGTGGACATTTGCTATCGCAATGTATGCTTCTTCAGTATTTCTAAAGAGCCAAGCGGCTGTGCTAACCATTATGTTGCCACTAGGTTTTGCGCTGGGTATTCCTGCTGAAGTGCTGATAGGTGTACTGCCAGCGTGTTACGCATACTACTTCTTTCCATTCTATCCATCAGACCTAGCGGCTATTACCTTCGACCGCTCGGGCACCACAAAAATCGGTAAGTACATACTTAACCACAGCTTCCTTATCCCTGGCTTTATTGGTGTACTGGTGGCGACCTTTATTGGCTATTCCTTGTCGGTTGGTCTTCTTCCGACTTGGCTATGGGCCATTGCTGTTGTTGCTCTGGTATTTGGGGTGAATAGCTATATGAATCGCTTGAGCACTGAAACACTTAAGTTAGCTTGAGTGTATTTTATGAAATGAGTTGAACCCATATTTGCTTGGTTCAATAGATGGTTTTTAACCTAAACTATCCTTGTAAAAAAGCGCTACCTAGTGGCCTACTAGAGTAGTGCTTTTTCAATTTCAACCCTAAACCACCGAATAGGATTGTCTCTCTACTATTAAGCAAAACCACCTTCTTAGAAGGTGGTTTTTATTACTTTCATTTCTAACTTTTCGTTCAAGGGAGGCTAGTTCCCTCTTACATCATTTAATTACACTTGCGCCAAAACAAGGTTCGTTCAATTTAGCAATCTATAATTGCTCGCCTCGTATTTGCATCTGGGTTGTTAATATCCATGCAAACTCCATGAGTTGCATACTCATGATGATTACAGCTACTAAAGAAGGTAAGGCGTGAGCAAGCTATTTACTCCAACTCGTATCGGTTCCCTGACTCTAAAAAATCGCTTTGTGCGAAGTGCTACATGGGAAAACATGGCCACAGAAGATGGGCATATGACAGATAAGCTGTATGGCATCTATCGTGAACTGGCAGAAGGAGGGGTAGGTCTCATCGTAACGGGGTACGCTAACATCGTTGCTGAAGAGAAACCAAATGCAGGCATGATGGGGATGTATGATGACTCATTTATTCCTGAGTATAAAAAGCTAACCGATCTGGTACATCAACACGATAGCAAGATCATGATGCAATTGGCTTATGGTGGTACTAAAACGACCCATAATCTTGGCGAGCGAGTGATCTTTGCCCCAAGTGAGGTTGCTGAGCGCGGTACACAAACTCTTGGTAAGGCGATGACTAAAGATGAGATCGCTTATATTGTTGAAGCTTTCGCTAAAGCCAGTCTTCGCGCGAAACAATCAGGGTTTGATGGGGTTGAGATACACGGCGCGCACACTTATCTGATTAATCAGTTTTTGAGCCCTTACTACAACCAGCGTAGCGATGAATATGGTGGCAGTATAGAAAACCGTATGCGTTTTTTGTTGGAAATCTTCGAAGCGACTCGAAAGCTAGTTGGCGTCGATTTCCCTATCCTAATCAAACTCACTGCAACTGAGTTTTTTGAAGGTGGCTTAACCTTTGAAGAAACGCGTGAGATCTGTAAGAAGTTAGAGTTGGTGGGTGCAGATGCGCTAATCATCTCAGGTAACATTCATGCAAGGCCATCGATATGGTGGGCGATAGCTTTGATGGATATACCCTAGAAAAAGAAGGTTTCTTTCATCAATACGGCGATGTGATCAGCAAAGAGGTCAACATTCCGGTGATTACCGTAGGTGGCTTGACGGATATCGAGGCTATTGAGCAGATTGCTGAAAACTCTGGTATTGAATGTTTTGCACTTTCCAGACCTCTGCTTTCTGAGCCCAACCTGATTAAGCGCTGGAAGGAAGGGGATAGAAATCCAGCTCTATGTGAAACGTGTTCGAAATGTCGAACTAAACGGGGTAATTTCTGTGTGGTTAATAAAGAACGTAAGGCACAGATAGCGGAGCTCTAAGCTTTAGTTGCTTGGTATCGAGTAAATAGACAAACCATAAGTAACAAAAATATTGTTGTTTACTAAAGGCTAAGTAAATAACTTGGCCTTTAGTATTTCCAATATGCAACTTCATTCATGTTATTGAGGTTTGAGTATAAATTAGTCGGACTTATTTAAGATATTTTGCTATAGCCATGGCTAATATATAGGCTCTAGCGAGGAATGAAGTCAGGATGAAATCATGTTTAAGCTATTTAAAAGATTTAGCCAAGATCAAAGTGGTGTAACTGCAATTGAATATGGCGTAATGGGAATGGCGCTTGCTGCTGGTCTAGTATTGATTATGGGTGATTTAGACTCTGGATTTATGTCTGTGTTTTCTGATGCGTTCGATACAATTAATTCCATTTTAAGCTCCCAATAGAAATAAAACTCCCACCAAAATTTACCTACTTCACACATTTTTAATCACAAAGAAAAATTAGTTAACAACACATAAAAAGTTAAAATTTATGTAATAACTGTAAAAACGTGAATTGCATCACGCATTTTTCGAGTGATAGCTTTAAATTCAACCTTTCTCTGAGATAAGTGTTAATTTTTTGTTAACTTCATTCCTTGTGCTTATTTAGTTTCTTTTGAGTGAGTTGCATAGGCTTTTTAGTATTTGATTGCATCTTTTAAACAGGGACTTCCCTGACACAATCTTAAGGAACTTAAAAATGCTTAAATCTCTACTAACTCGTTTTAAGAACGATGAGCGCGGCGTAACTGCAATCGAATACGGCGTAATCGGTGTTGCTCTGGCTGTTGGTCTAGTAATCATTTTTGGTAACACTGATGGTACTGGTTCTGGCTTTATGGGTACGCTAATGGCTGCATTTGACAGCATTGCAGAGGCTATGGGCGTTGGTCAAGAATAAGACGCTTTGTGGTATGTATTGCTAGTTCTGTGTAGCGTTATTTGCTTTACAGACCTCCAACAGAGAAAAATACATAACCACAGCGTTATAGCCCTGTTTGCTCTATCGCTGTGTTTATCAACTCAAAACCTGAGCAGCATCTCTATTTCCGTACTGGTCTGTTTTTCTTTGGGGTTTTATTTTTCTGGCAGTACATCTGTGGGGCGGTGGTGATAGTAAGTTACTTATCGCTCTTGCCCCACTAATCCCTCCTAGCCAACTCATCGACTTTTTTGTTGCTACTCTGATTTGCGGTGGGGGATTGTCTCTGTTTTATATCGTCAAGTATCGACTGATATATGCAGATAGGAAGGATATCGGCCTTCCCTACGGCGTTGCTCTTATATTGGGAGCAGTATTAACCCTTTATTCTATGCCGGAACTCCCAGTAGTATTATGAATTCACGTTTAGTTTTTATCTTATCTTTTGCGTTTATTGCATTTGGACTATTTGCGGTGATGCAAACGTCAATGCAAGGGCTCAAGCAAAAGCTGAAGAACAGATGAGAGCGCAATCCGAAGAGCAACGAACGATCAAGTATGTTCTGTGGCGCACTAAAACACCTATCGAGCGAGGTGATGTAGTCAACAAGAATGACCTAGAGAGGGTTATCTTGCCTGAAGATGAAGCCAACGCAGCCGGTGTCCACCACGATATTGAACTGGCTATAGAAAAAGATACCAGAGCGAATCATCTAATCGAACAGGGAAGCTTTGTTTTTCCCGAAAACTTTACCAGTCCTGGTCAGCCTGGCTACATTGATCTGCTAGCCACAGAAGGTAAGATCTTATACCACTGCCTATCTCAACAATCAACTTAATTAACAACTATATCCGTCCGGGTGATTTGGTGGATATTGTTTCTGTGAGCTCGCCTTCCACAAATCTGTCAGATAGCAATGCAAAAATCTCTCAGTTTGACGGTATTCAGGCCAAGACCATACGAAGAGACGTCAAGGTTCTAGCGCTAGAGCAGGCCCCCTTATCTGAAGACGAGCTTAAAGAAAGGTCGAGCTCTCGCGGCTCTATAAGTCCGCGGGTATCTGCAACGGGCAGTGCCAAAACCACTGTGGTTATCGAAATAGAACCTGACTTTGTGTCTCGTTTGACCCTTGCCCAGCGTACCACTCATCTTGAAATCTATCGTTCTCAAAATGGCTCGGCGATTCCGACAGCCAACATGAATGACGTCTTGAACAACTACCACGGTATTCGCGAACTGCGTGGCGCTGAATCCAATATGACCAATGTAGAGATCAACTAATGCTAAAGAGAATTATTGGCAAGTTCGCCGTTGTGCTCTGCTTTATCTCCTTTTCCGCTTCGGCTTACCAAATCCCTTTGAATGATGCTCGCTCAGTACGCACTAAGCAGCAGATTGGAACTGTATTTATGAGTCAGCCAACCGTGGCTGACTACAAGGTGATCAACGAGCGTCAAATTGTGGTGTTCGGCAGCTCAATCGGTAAAACACGTTTGATGATATACGACACAGAAGGACGCCTGATTGTTTCTCGCATAGTCGAGGTATCGCAGCCGCTTAACCACATTCGAGCTGAGGTACAAAAACGTTATCCAGACCTGGATATTGAGATTGTACAGCAAGGTGCCAAAGTGGCCATCAATGGCGTGGTATACACCGAAAAACAAAGGGATGGTATCTACTCTCTGGTTGCCAATATGTTGGGTATGGAGAAGGTCAAACGTTGGGACCCAGAAGACAGCATGGAGTTCCCAGAGCCATTCGTACCTGACCCGAAAACACAGTTTTATCGCAATTATACCTATACCGGGATAATTGAAGGGCTGGAACTGAGCTTTCCATTCCAGGTTAATGTGCGCACCACTATCGCGACCGTAGGCAGCGAATTTAAAGAAACCGTTGGTGTAGATTGGACTTCTGCTGGAACCCCTGGGGTGTTTACCTTCCCGGATATGACAGCATCCGATGTATCCGCCACCATCACCGCCCTATCGAACGATAATCTAGCTGAAGTGCTTGCAGAGCCAAACCTGACGGTCCTGTCTGGTGAAGAGGCATCATTCTTGGTAGGTGGAGAGATCCCAATGATCACTCAAGATACTAATGGCACCACCATCAGCTTTAAAGAGTACGGTATTGGGCTTGATATCGCGGCTAAGGTGATGAATGAAGAAGAAATTCGCCTTCGCGTTCAACCAAGTGTGAGTGTTGTGGATCAGATCATTACTACTACCACAGCAGAAGTACCTCAACTTGCTACTCGCCGTGCGGTAACGACCATAGAGATTGCCGATGGTCAAACCTTCATGATTGGGGGTTTGATGAATAGTGAAGACATCGAGTCGCTACAAAAGATACCACTGTTGGGAGATATCCCATTCTTTGGTGCGTTATTTAGTAAGGCAACTACCAACAGGAAGACCACAGAAGTGGTGATCATTGCCACCGTTAACTTGGTCAAACCTGCTCAAGGGGAGAAACTCAGCATCCCTAGAATCAACAAGACTAACACCTTCAGCCGTTGGATGGGGATGAGTAGTGAGTTCGATGAGCAGCGTCAGAAAGATGCTGAATTCGTTGGTCTGCTTGAGAAAGGAGGTTTCGCACAATGAGGTTATCGATAAAGACGGTTGGCGTGCTAGCTATCAGTTTGCTTCTTACTGCTTGTGCTGATCATGCGGTGCAAAATCGCGGTGGTGAGTCTGTTGCCTATCAGGAGGTACATCGTTTTGATTTAACCTTCGAAACGCAGGAGCAGAAACTCGAAGAGCTGAAGCTGGAGGACATTGTTAGTCAGTTTGATCTGCAACAGGCTCAGTTTGAGTTGGTATACCCGCGAGAGATGACCGCAAAAAGTGCCGAGCTGTACAGTTTTTTGCGAGACCTGCATATTCGTCCTGAGCGCATTTCATTGGTGCCTGCGGAATCCGAGCAAGGTCTAGTGATGTTGATATCCCAGTGGCAGTCCGTAACAGACAATTGCCAGCCCCTAACGATCACTAAGCCGCTGACTAAAGCGGGATGTTCGGTTGAAACCAATCGTACTATCCATCTTGTCAATCCAGGTGCGAGGGTAAACTAATGGGTGATATTTTTGACTTGTCGCAAGAACTTGCGGTCGACAAAGAGAAGAAAAAAGGCTCAACCATCAAGGTGACCTCACCTCAGCTTCAAACTGGTGGGGCCACTCTCTTCTTCACCAGTGGCGAGTGTAGGGACAGTGTTTTAGAGGCGTATCGATTTGAGGGCTTAGAGGAGCTAAATGCATCAAGGGTGCACCGGTCGGCAATAAAGAACAGCAATTGGGTGACATTGTTATCGTTGAGATGGCTGGCTCCATTGACTTAGAAGCTGATGCTGAAGAGATCAATGCCAAACTGCCCAATAACAAAACCGTTATTCTTATTGGTCAGACGGACTCTATTCATACTTTACGAAATCTAGAGAAGATGGGCTTTTACTATCTTCCATCTCCAGTAGATAAACATGAGCTGATCGAGTGTCTCAAGCAAGCTGGAAGAGAAGATCGTAAGCGTTATGAAAGTGGCTATTTTCGCAAAGCAAAGCGAGTGGCGGTTATAGGCTCAAAAGGGGGGTTAGGTACCTCAGTCTTGACTACCGAATTAGCATCTCTTCTTGGAAAGAAAGGCAGCCGCACTATATTAGTCGACCATCACTATAGCTCGAGCAATATCGACATCATCCTAAGTCAGAAGGAGCTCGAGCAGGTAGACATTGGCACCATTACCGTTGAGCCAAATAAGTTAGATGAAGAATCAGCAACAAGTTACTTGTTTGAGGTTGAGCATAACTTTGCGTATTTGGGTTTAACCGGGGAAGGCACGGTAGAAGTATTAGAAAATTATACTAATACCATCGCCAATAAACTCGGTCGACAGGCCAATTTTATCATAAGTGACTTTTCAGGCTCTCTGGATTTTCGATTAGACGTAGAGCAAATCGTTACCGATAACGACGTTGTTATTGTTGTCACTGAGCCTTCTGTTTCTTCTGTACGCGCCACTCAAAAATTGCTGGATAAGATCAAAGATGTGGCCATTCCACAATTGACTAGACCTCGCGTTATGGTTGCACTTAACCACCATCGCCCAGATGGAAGCTTTAACCTTAATGCTGAAGAGGTTGAGCGTTTCATTAAGACTAAACCAGACATAGTGATTCCATTCTTTAAGACCGCAGCCAAGCAACTTATCGAAGGTAAAAAGTTACAGGCACTTGAGAAAGGTAAAGTAACGCCATTTTCCGATTTGACCTTAGCCATCAATGGTCAAGCTCAGAAGAAAACTAAAAGTTTATTCAGCTTCTTGCCAAAGCGAGGTAAGAAATGAGCCTAACTAAGGAGCTTTATGAAGAGTTTCGCGCTCAGATCTTTGAGGTCATTGATGCTGGTGTTCTAAGTGAGATGACCACGCAGGAGTTGACCTCTCAGATTGAGAAGGCCATTGCTAAGCTGTGTGAAAACTATTCAATTCCAGTACCTGCGGTTACCCGTGCTGAGCTCACCAAAAATATGGTGGATGAGCTGATTGGTTTGGGTCCATTGCAACAGCTAATGATGATCAGTCCATCTCCGACATCATGGTTAATGGTGTTGAAGAGGTTTTCATCGAGCGAAACGGTAAAACACAAAAAGCAGATATCTCATTTATGAATGAGAAACAGCTGTTGGAGATTGCGAAGCGTATTGCGAATAACGTTGGCCGCCGAGTTGATGAGTCGAACCCGCTTTGTGATGCTCGTTTGGCTGACGGTAGCCGTGTAAATGTGGTAATACCGCCGATTGCACTGGACGGTGTGGCGATCTCGATACGTAAATTCAAAGAGCAGAAATTGGGCTTACGAGAGCTAACAGGTTTTGGTGCTATGTCTCCGTCTATGGCTCGTGTGCTTATGATTGCTGCCCGTTGCCGCTTGAATATCATTATCTCTGGGGGTACGGGCTCAGGTAAAACCACCATGCTTAACGCCCTATCTCAGTATATTGGCAACGATGAACGAATCTTGACTATTGAAGATGCGGCTGAGCTGAGGATCCAACAACCTCACGTAGTAAGACTAGAGACTAGGCCAGCGAGCACCGAAGGCTCCGGTGCTATTACCCAGCGCGATTTGGTTATCAACGCACTACGTATGCGCCCAGAGCGAATCATTCTCGGTGAGTGCCGTGGTGCGGAGGCGTTTGAGATGCTCCAGGCAATGAACACAGGCCACGATGGCTCAATGTCAACATTGCATGCCAACACCCCGCGTGATGCCATGTCTCGTATCGAATCTATGGTAATGATGGCTAACCTCGCATTACCACTACCAGCAATTCGCCGAACCATAGTTTCGGCGGTAAACCTGATTATCCAGGTAAACCGCCTACGTGATGGCAGCCGTAAGGTCACCAGTATCTCTGAGATCTATGGTCTAGAAGGTGAAGCGCCTGTTATGGAAGAGATTTTCAAATTTGTTCCAGACGAAGAGCAGAGCAAAGACAAGATTACAGGACAATTTGTTTCATCCGGCCTCTCCAGCCGTTCAGAAATCACTATCAGGGCATCCGAATACGGTTTGTCACGTGAGTTGGATGCGGCATTTGATATGGAAGCAATGGCCTAATGGAATTGTGGGTAATGATTGGTCTGGGATTTGCAGCACTTGGCTTTTGGATAGCTAAGCGCAAACCCGACCCTAGGTTTGTGTTTTTAGAACAAGAGTCTAAGGGCAGGGTAACGCAAGAGCTGACCGCGGTTAACATGAAGGGGTTGACTCAAAACAACTTCTTGCAAGAGTTGACCAATCTTTACAATGTCATTAAAGCCTCGCTTGGTCGTTTCGCTGAGCTCAAGATCCTTGCCTTCTTGATAGTCGTCAACGGGGCGGCATTGTATGTGAATGAGCGCTGGCTTGACTTCTCTTATCTGACGTTTAACTCGGGCGCGACCACAGTTGCGGCCTTTTTTGCACTGCGCTTTATTACTGAAAAGCGAAAAAAGGCGTTTGAGAACGACTTCCCGGATGCACTTAATATTCTGATGAGTGCGGTGACGGCCGGTGAAAGTATCAACTCGGCATTCGCCTATGTAGGTAAGGTGGCCGATAATGATGTCGGTCGAGAGTTTAAAGATATCTCAGACAGGATGAAGTTGGGTGAGTCAATCGAGACAATCTTTGATCGCTCTTGTAAGCGATTCCCCTATCCGCCATTTCTATTCTTCGTTATCACTATCCGAGCCAACATGGAGCGTGGTGGTCAGCTTAAGAGCGTCCTAGGTAAACTGATTCGTGTTTTGATTGAAGCGCGTAATCTTGAAAAGAAGAAGATGGCGATGACCTCTGAAGCACGTATTTCAGCCAAAATAGTGGCTCAATACCATTTGCTTTTATGTTTCTGCTGAATTGGATCAGTCCTGAAGATCTGCAGTTTGTACTGTTTCACCCAGATGGGCGCTGGATACTTTACTACCTGATTGGTAGTGAAAGTGTAGGCATGTTTATTGTTTGGTGGCTAGTTAAGAGTATTCGCTGATGATGATAGTTGGGTTTTTCTTAGTAGTATCTGCTGTGCTGGCTTATATGTTGACTCGTTATTTAGATAACAAAGCCAAGCAGATGAAAATAAAAAGCTTTCTGGAAGATAAGAAGCAAATAAATATTAGCTTTCTACACGATATATTGGGCGGCTTTGGTACTAAAACACAACGAGAGATACGAGATAAATTTGAGGATGCCGGAATATATAATCGAGAAATGCTGAGGTACTACACCCCGGTTAAAATGGCGGTTCTGTTTTCATTATCTATTGCCATTTTATTATTTGTGCATGACACAAATAATATGTTGTTATCATTTCTATTTTCTATCGTGGCGGTGATAGTTTTACCTGATATGTATCTTGCATGGAAAAAGAAAAGACTCATCGAAAAAAACTCACGTCAATTACCATACATGCTAGACATGATGTCGGTGTGCATTCAAACCGGCATGACCTTGGAGGCCTCTTTTCGCTACCTAGGCGATGAGCTGAAGAGTTTCGATAAGGATTTGTGTTATCAGATTCGTAAAACCTCTGATGCCGCCGAGGTCAAGGGGATGGAGGCGGCCTTAGCCGATCTCACTAAGCGTATCCCGACGCCACAGGTGCGAAGCTTTGCCCTAACGTTAACGCAGAATATTCAATACGGTACTTCGGTTGCCCTGTGCTGTCCGATTTGGCGGAGGACTTTAGGAATGAGCAGATCCTTGTTATGGAAGAAAAGATAGGCAAGTTGGCGGCCAAGATGAGCACGCCACTGATTCTTTTTATCATGTTCCCAATCGTAATCTTAATACTTGCTCCGGGTATCACCCGAATGATGACAGGAAATTAATATGAAGTATCCAGTAATCCTTTTGTCTTTATTGTTATCAGGCTGTGCTACGACAGGTCAAGATGAGCAGCAGACGATTGAGCAATTAACAGTGAGTAAAAACTATGCTGGTCTGGTTGAAGTTTATAAAGCAAAGGTTATAGAGAATGATCAAGATTGGGAGGCGCAACAAAAACTTGCTGAAGCCTATTTAAAGAACGGTGATGTAGAGTCAGCGAACTTTTATGTTCAGCGGGTTATAGATTTATCCAAACAGCCGAACGGAAAAGCTTATTTTCTCAAGGGTAAGATCCTAGCGAGGAATTTTGATTTTGAAGGGGCCCTAAAGCAATATTCGCAAGCTCTTGCACTGGGGTTAAATGATGCTGAGCTTTATATGCAAAGAGGTATAGCTCTCGCCCAAACGAAGAAATATGAAACTGCTCTGGATAGCTTCAACTTAGCCCGCCTTCGAGGGTTCAACGAAACAGCAGTAAAAAATAATATCGCCATGGTTTATATCTACCAAGGTGACTTCCAATCTGCTGTCGATATCTTGTTGCCAGTTTACGAACAAGACACCACCAACAGTAAAGTGAGCTCGAACCTAAAACTAAGCCTGATGAAACTCGAGGCCGCAGAGGGCAGCAATGATGCGTCGATGGAGGTACTCCCAGAGCAAGTTATCCCTGAGGTAGAGGTTGATGAGCCTGCTGGTGAGGCTGAAGTATCTGCGATAACGGCTGAGGAGTTCTTTAAGGCTGAGCCTTTTAACACCAAGATTGAGCCTTCTGAGCGAAAGTATTACATACAGCTCGGCGCCTATGACAACATGCCTGAGGCCCTAGAAAAACGAAATGCACTTCTAGATACAAGACTCCCTATTTCAATAAAGCCTGCAGATTTAGGCAAGTCTGGCACTTGGTATCGCTTGCTAACCGGCGAATTTGATACCTATCGACAAGCTAGAACCTTTGCGGCAAACAATAAGGATGCTCTGGCTTCTCATGATTACTTTATTCAGGTGATTCAATAAGATGCAGAGCTTCAAATCAGCAAAAAACAAACAGGCGTGCTGTCGGTTGAGTTCGGTCTCGGGGCGTTCGCTCTTTTCTTAACCCTATTCGCTGTATTTGAGGTTGGGCGCTTCTCTTATCTAGTAAATATGACGGATGCAACACTCTCTGAGAGTACACGTAAGGTGCGCATCTTTGAGGGTGAGAAACTGGAAACGAGTTACCTGAAACGTCTTGAGGAGGTGTTTGAAGATGATGATTCGCTTTGGAATCAGATTGGTTTGGTATCTGCAGAAGATTTTTATTTTCAGATAGAAACCTATGCTTCACCGCAAGCCCTGACCAATGGGAATCAAACCGCAAACTGCGAACGATGCCCTCTTGTTGTCTATCAGCTGAACTATGACTACAGCCCAATCATGTTTCCTTCGTTACTTAGCTCGGCGACGATTTCACGTCGTATCTTGACCATACAGGAACACGAAGGGTGGGAGGATGAAGATGCGTAGAAGACAGACTGGCGCGTTTACCGTTGAAGCCACATTTGGGATAGCTGCGCTCATTATGATGATGTATTTCATTGGAGATCTCGCTTTTTACTGTCAGGCAAAACCCAGTCCGGTCAGGTTAGTTATTCCCTTGCAACCACCACCAAGGAGCGACTTCGATTCTTCGATGCGAGACACACTCTTACCCAAGCCGATTTTAATCTTATTAACGAGATAGCGGCAGATTTACTCGAGCGTCAGGCACCAGAAAAGCAGGATGGGTATGGGTTAACAGTAGAGGGTTTTACCGATACGGGCATTCAAACCTTCACTAAAGATTTTGATGATGGTGAACACTGTTCGCCGTCTATCCCTATTGGCGATTTGGGGCATCTTAGGCCTGTTCGGGAGGATGGTGTGGTATTTCCCATCTATCAGGTCACTGTCTGTATCAAGATGGAAGGATTGTCGAGATATTTTCCTGGTATGAGGTATGTAAATAGCTCATCGGTTTTACCAGGCCGTTAATTCAAGGAAGGTTATATGAGAAGTTACAAGAAGCAGAAAGGCGTTGCGATCATAGTGGTGGCAATGAGTATGGTTGCTATTGGAGGTATGGCTCAGATTGCCATCGAAGGTAGCCGTATGATTCAAGAGAAGAATAGACTCGCGGATGCTGCAGAGGCCGCAACCCTTGCGGTTGCAATTGCTAACCACTCGCAACAGAGCGTTTCTGATCAGCTTGCTCGCGATTATCTGGAAAACTATCTGCCGAATGTTGATATCGAAAGAGTTAATGTTGTTCGTAAAGAGGGGAGCGAGGAATACGACGGTAACAAACTTTACTACGTGCAGTATGAAGTTGAAGCGGATGCTCAGTTTGCTGCTCAATTTAGCTTTCTCGGTAATGATTCTGGAAGTACTACTGAGTCGCGAGAAGTGGGTAATGATGCAATGGCTAAGACCTATATGTTGCCGTCAGACCTAGATCTTGTTTATATCGCCGACTTTTCTGGTTCAATGAACAACAAATGGCAGGGTAACAAGACTCAGCTAGATGTCTTGAAAGAGCAGGTAGATATTATTTCACAAGACCTCCTTTCAAGTGGCGCAGCGGAAGCTGGATATGCCCATAGAATCGGCTTTGTACCCTACAACCTGCGTACACAGGAAAATATAGGTAACGAGCGTCGCTGTGTGACCGAGTTAGAATACAAGTCAGCTTGGGTTAACAATCAGAGAATCTACTATTCAGATATCGATTGGTACGAATGGGGTAAAAGAAGCTATAACGCGGTGAGTAACTGTGCATCACGCTCTTCAAATTGCCCTAGCTTTAGCACGCAAAGGGAAGCTATCTATCTGA
Organism: Vibrio ishigakensis; assembly: GCA_000830475.1. Classification (GTDB taxonomy): domain Bacteria; phylum Pseudomonadota; class Gammaproteobacteria; order Enterobacterales; family Vibrionaceae; genus Vibrio; species Vibrio ishigakensis_A. Next base: position 482,806 of record BBSC01000001.1, read on the forward strand.
AGAATGTGCTGGATAGGTCTAAGCAGGAAGTAAACAACAGCAGTTACTACCGCTACCCTGATCCAAAGCAGTATGTGGATATTGATGCAACCGTTCGTAACTGGAACGTATCGAAAACCCAAATCGACTCGATGCATCCTCTGTATAACAATTCGGGCACCAACCTATTCCACGAAGGCATGTGTGGCAATGCAGCGGCTTCCATTCAATCGCGCTTTCTCGTGAAGCACCAGATATCAGTTCAATGAAAGCAGACGGTTGGACGTCGGTTTACCAAGGCTTAATTCGCGGTGCACAAATGCTCGCAGATGGTCGTCCAGATGTACAAGATGAAGAGGCATTGGAGGACTATTATGAGCGTGCACAAATGCTCCTAATTTTGAGCGACGGTCAAGAAGACCCGTTTCGTAGCACCTTTACGGATCTAGTTGACGCGGGCCTGTGTACAGAGATTCGTGATCATTTCAAAGACCATGAGCGTCCACTCTATATTGGCGTTATCGGTATTAACTTCAATGCATCTGGTCAAACGGGCTTTAGGGATTGTGCGGATGAAATCATCGATGTTTCAAACAGCCAAGACTTGTTGGACAAGATTCAGGAACTGATCCAGAAAGGTGCGGCTACCAGCGGCGTATCCCGCCTTTATGATAAAACACTTTAGGAAGTATCTATGAGATTTGTTGTTGGGGCGCTAGCTCTAGCTATCACCTCAGTGGCGGTTAATGCCGCTGAGGAAGACATAAACACTAAGATAGATCAGCTTTGTTCTACGGAACATATGTTGATAAAGCATTCGGTCAGTATTGGTGAGGCTAATGCAGTGGTGGCTAATAGAGCGCAACACTATCAGATCCAACCTCAACTAACCGATGAGCAAAAGAGTCGTTTGACAACTTCTAGCATCAGTCTAGGTGACGATTGCCTTGAATACTTGAGTAAACAAGAAGTTCTAGAGGTGGACTCCGATGGAGTTGTGGCGCGTGTCTATTTTAACTTTGACAAGAGTGAACTCACGAAGACGTCAAAGCTTACTCTGACAACTTTAGCCGAACGACTTCAGTCGCTACAACAGGTTCCAGATCTTGATGTCATTGGTCATACAGACAATGTCGGTTCGGAGACCTATAACCAAGAATTGGGGCATCACCGAGCACTGAGTAGCAAAGTCTATCTCGTTGAGTCAGGGGTAGAGAAAGAAATTCTGTCGTCTCACTCAGAGGGAATGAGTCAACCAATTAGAGACAATGAAACGGAGAAAGGCAGAGCCTCAAACCGTAGGGTAGAAATAAAAATCTCTGAACAGGGTTAATTTGCCTTGTAAATATATAGAACGCTGTGCCTTTAGGTGCGGCGTTTTTTGTAAGTAAGGGTAATTAATTTTCTAGATATGAAATTAGGTTATTGAACAAATAAATCAATTTCATGGAAAGTGAAAATTAACTTTTAGATTATTGATTTACTTAACAAAATGGTCATGGAAATGTCAGAGAAAACTAGGTATAAATATACTCCTCAGACCATTCATAATAAAAATCGGTTTGTAGCCTAGCAGAATAGAGAAAAATAATATTCATGATGAAAATGTGACCTTGTTTAGGTTGTTTAATCATCGAACTGCTGGGTGGAGTATTTTATGTTCATTGGATGAACGCATTAAGTAGGTTTGAAATAAAATGATCGAAGCGATTGAAGCATTTATTTTAGCCGCCGAACACAACTCTTTTAGTATCGCAGCAAAGAAACTGGGTAAAAGCCAATCGGCGGTTAGTCAGTTGATACATAATTTAGAAATTGATTTAGGGTACGACCTGTTCACTCGAAATGGTCGCTTCATTTCCCTTAATGATAACGGCGAAGCTCTTTTAAAGCAGGCGCGCATGGTTAAAGCCCAGCATGCACGATTTATGCAACAGGCAGAGCAGCTAAAACACAATCAAAAACAACAAGTTAGAATCGGTATAGACCCGCTTCTTTCTCCGAGAAATATCACCCGTCTTGTGCAAGATTTTGAGGCAACCTTCCCTTCAGTGGAGGTATACCTTATCTATCGTGACAGTAAGACCTTAAACGAACTTCTAAGCGCCCATGATCTCGATATCGTAATTGGTGGCTGTGATGACTTTCTTCCAGCTTCTGAGTTCCATACCGAGAGCATAGGGGTAGCAGAGAATGTTTGGGTGGCGACAGAAGAAAACGCTAAGCGAATCAACAAGGCGCAAGAGCTGTTTGAGTTGTCTACCTATCGGTATCTAATACCGCCGCAGTTTAATTCTGATCTGCTCAAATCGATTACTGACTTTGCTTCAGTATGGTGGGTAGATGACGTGGTAACTCTGTTTCAGATGTGTCACTCGAATTCAAACATTGCTTGTATCCCGAGAAACGCTTTGGACTCCCTTTCTCAGTATGACTCGTTACGAGTGCTGAATTCCCGTTTTCTTCCAAAGGTGAGTAAAGGTTTGGTGCTGAGTTGGCAATTGGATGCGCGAACTAGGCCGTTCTGTCAGTGGATTAGCCAAGCGCTGGAGATAGCCAGTAAGCAGGATTATCGCGCTACAGTGAGTATCGCAAGCTAAAATAACAAAACCCAGCCTAGGCTGGGTTGTTAGGGTCTGTTGACCTTTTGAGTTCGTTTTTGTAGCGAATTGTTGGGTATTTATACAAGGCAGACGCTTTTGGGTGTAGTGGTTCTACATGAAAAGTGTCTAACGCGGTAGAAATGCCCAACAAACGCTACCCGAAGGGCTCGGCCAGAAACGATTTACTCTTTGTTGAGCCCCTTTTGCTTAGATGGCTAGGCTACAAGGTTCTCGCCGCGATTAAATCGTTTCTGACTCGAGCAAAATTCAAACGCAAAAGGTCAACAGACCCTAGTATTTAAAGTGCAGATAGGTATGCTTTTAGGGATTTTAGACGCACAGTCGCGGCACCTATGATATCCATAAAGCCTAGAATCGGGGCTGGCTTATCCGCTGAAATCCAAGCCGAACCCGTTGCACCGATAGGGATGGTCATTCCTTTTGGCTCTTCGAACTCGATGACTACGGTACGGCCATGTGAACCGGCGTTTTGCGCTACGTGCTGGGTTACGTTTTGAGTCCCTTGTCTTGGGGAAACCGTCGCTTCACCGGTCCCTGAGGTGATGCTGTGAACCTTGCCTCTAAACACGTGTCCTGGATGAGAGTTTACATAGAACTCTGCAAACTGGCCTTTCTTAATATAGGTAAAGGCTTGGTCGCTGATGCGCATCTCCAAGAACTTCTTCTTGGTTTCATAGATATGCATGTTACCCATACGTGAACCGTTACTGATGTTGACCACACCAACCACACCGTCAAACGGTGCCACAATCTGGTTAAGTGAACTCTGCCATTGATTCTCTTTGATTTGAGCAGTAATCGAGCTTTCTCAGCTTGTTTTGCTTGGATGTCGGCGAAGCCTGCTGAATCTTTGACTCAAGGTCGTCTCGCTCCATATCACTACCATACTCACCTAGCTTTTCTAAACGCGCTAGGTTTTGTTGGTCGTTCTGGATGCGCTCTTCAATCGCTTTGATTTGGTGATCTAAGGCGTTGATGTTGGCTTCTAGGCTTTTGATTTGCTCGTCTGTATCTGTACCTACTAAGGTATAGATCAGCTCACCTTTCTTGACCTCTTGGTTGTGCTTAACAAAGATCTGGTCAATTTTCTGGCCTACCAACGGGCTGAGTACAGCTTGTGGGGCTTTTACCGTCGAACTATCAGTCAGGTCTACCGGTGCCCAAAAGCGTGAAGCGGTAAATAGCGATGTGGCAAGGAAGGCACCAAAGCCAACACAGATTACTGCATTTCGCATGGTCCACTTGATGATGCCTAGCTTTACAAGAATCCAGATGATCAGGATATAGGGCAGCATTATCTCTTTCATTATGCTTGCTCCTCTTTGCGTTTCGACACGCCGTTGCTGATGATCTTACTCATGTTTTTGCCGATGATGTCCCAACGAGTAAAGGCGATAACAATAGCTAAAACCCACCAAGTCTTGTTGATAAATAGGCCACACAGAGAAAGTGCGAACACTAGCGTGGTATGAGCGCTGTTCTTGTGCTGACTTTCGTGAACCGCAATCTCATGTAAGTCCCAGAAAAGCTTGCCCACATAGATGAAGATACCTAGGGTGATTACAAAGATCAGGCCCATGAACAGCTCTGAGTTGATCAGTTTAATGATGGTCGGATAGCCATTAACGAACTCTTCCGCGGGCATCTCTTTACCGTGGATGTTAGATAGCAGAGAGAAGAATTTTGCAGTTGCTGCTATTGAGGCCAAAAACAGCGCAATCTTGATCAGTTTGAAAACAAATCGCCATACCTTCCCCAGTATTGATTTTGTTTTCGAAGTCTTTTCGGTAACAACGTTCCCTGTTGTCGTCACTTGCTGCTTAGACATATGTGTCACCGTAGGTTTTTAGAAACAGGCTCAGTGTAAGAAAGGGGGCCTCTGAACAGAAATGGCTTTACTGCATGTTCGGTATAACTGGTGTGCATATCATTGTTTGTGGCTGTCTCTAGCTATTTATATCAATAACCTAGAGAAGCACTTCAAAGAAATGCCAATGGCGCATATCAGGAATGTGTTTTTTTGATTGGATGCGGTTCACAAATGTGAATAAAACTAGCCTTTTTGCGCGTTCTGAATGCTATGAATCGTCTCAATAGGCTCACATTCGTCCTGATAGTTTTTCTTGGGGCTGCTCCCTTTGCCAGTTGGCAGGCGCGAGCTGAAAAGAACAAAGACCCCAACCGAACCCTATTTTCAATCTTAGGTGGTCCGGGGTATATGCCAGAAACCGGTTTGATGTTGGCAGTAGGTGGTCTGCTATCGTTTAAAACCGAGGATGACCTTGAGCTTCAGCGCTCATCCGTTACCTTGGTTGGGGTAGCAAACGAGCTTGATGATGGCATAGGCTTTGGCGTTCGCTCGAAACAAAAAATCTTCTTCAACAACGATGATGTTCGTTATTTCGGTCACTTAGATGCCGGGCATCAAAGTCTCTACTACTGGGGTGTGGGCTATGATGCAGGCAAAGCTCAAGAATCCAGTGACGAGCTTTTAGTTGATATCGAATATGTGAAATACAACGCCGACCTGACCTTTAGGGTGTATGAGCAGCTCTATGTCGGCCCTATCCTGAGACTCAAGTACTTCTCTCCATCGGATGACCTGCCAGATTCAGCCATATCGGACCCGAACTTTAATCAATACAAAGATCTGCCACTGGGTGTTGGCCTAGGAGCAGTCGTTCAGTGGGATAGCCGCGATGTGGCGGTAAATGCCAGAAAGGGACATTTCTTTAATCTAGAGTTCACTGGTTACTCACCGGAGTGGGGGAGTGATTCAAGATATCAAAAAGCCCTACTGGATTATCGCTACTACTATACCCCGAGGCTTGGCTCTACCTTTGCGTTTCTTAATCGCATCGAGCTTAGTGATGGTGATGTGCCTTACTACGATATGGCAATGTTAGGTGGCATGGACTTCATGCGTGGCACTTATATGGGGCACTTTCGCGATTTGAATGCCACTGAAAATACCTTTGAATATCGGCATACCTTTGCCGATGGAAGTGGTCTTAGCCGACATGGCGTTACCGCTTGGATAGGGGCGGGTTCTATCTCAGATGAGGTGAGCGGTCTGTATCAAGACTGGATAGTGACTTATGGAGTGGGCTATCGCTATGAATTGCAACCTAGGATGAATGTTCGCGCCGACCTTGGTTTTTCTAGCGAAGATGAGGTGGGCTTTTATCTCACCTTTACAGAGGCGTTTTGATCATGCGCCTGTGTTTCTTCCTGATCGTTTTATTCAGCCCTTTGGCGATTGCTGAATCTGCTCGCGTTGATTTTCCTAATCAGGTTGAGCAGGAGAGGCTAAACAAGAAATACGATCGTATGTTGCCGTTTCATGCTCAGCAAGCCATTGACCTTGGGTATCATCTGCCATTGCCGTTTTCACTCTCTTTGGTTCCTAGTGTGGCAAAGCAAGGCTACGACATACATTCTCTGGAAGTAGGATATGGAGACAACAATCTAGGGGACAAATATGATCTGTCACAGGTAACCTGGGTGATCCTGAGATAGAAAGCGCGACCCTGCAATTAAGGGCGGCCGCTTGGGTGTTGCCAAATTTGCAGATGGGCGTGCATGGCGGACGATTTCGAGGTCGAACGGCGCTAAGTGTTGGTATACCTACTTCCATATTTGAGCGTTTCTCAGAACATTGTCAGAGCGATCCGCGACTGGGTGGAGAGCTGTGTGACAAGATCGGAGAGGTGATTGAAATCCCTACTTTTGAGATAGATGATATCGAAGGCACCAACTGGGGCTGTCAGCCAACTTTGTAGGACAGTTCGGTGGTTTTACCTATGTGTTGCCTATAAGCATGACACAATCGAAGACCGATGATGGCAGAACTCAGGCAAAGACCACTCTAATTAGTCCGAGAGTGGGGCAGTTATTTCCTGTTGAGGGATATGGCGCTATCTATGGCTATCTCGGCTTAGCTTATATGAATACCGAAGGTACGGTCGCTGAAGAGAACGCATTGGGTGTTGAAGGGCTTAGTTATTCATTGAAGCAGAGCAGTTCTTCGCAGTACGCGGCGGTAGTGGGAATGAACTGGAACTTCGCCCAGTCTTTCGGAACTAGCCTAGAAGTGGTATCCGGACCGGAACGAAATCTGGTAAATATGGTAATCACTTACTCCTATTAGGGTCTTTATTTGTTGGGAATATGACCCGATTCAAATCCTAGCGACATACTTCACTAATTGTGTGAAGAAACGCTTACTTATTAATCGTTTACATTAGTTGCGTATTCAAAGCCTGTGGTACTATGCCACTTCTGTGTGTTTTGTGCTGTCGGGCTATGCTAGAAGTAAATGGATTAACTGCAATTCGAGATGAAAGAGTTTTGTTCCAAGACCTGTCTTTCTCTGTACAGTCTGGTGATCTTATCCAGATTGAAGGACGAAACGGTACCGGGAAGACAACTCTATTGCGCATCATTGCAGGATTGGGTGATAAGGAATCAGGCTCTATCACCTGGAAACAAGAATCAATTTTTAGCGACCGCGACGCATATCATCAAGATCTGTTGTTCTTAGGACATCAGACGGGTGTTAAGCGCGACCTCAACGCGTTTGAAAACCTCTCGTTTTATCTTCAAATGACCAATCAAAGCTTCGCTGAAGAGAGATCTGGCAGGCTCTTACCAAGGTTGGCTTGGCTGGCCGTGAAGATGTCCCAGTTGCTCAGCTCTCTGCCGGGCAACAGCGCCGCGTGGCCTTAGCAAGACTGTGGCTAAGTAAGCACCCGTTGTGGATTTTGGATGAGCCTTTGACGGCTATTGATAAGCAGGGAGTTAAGGTACTTGAGCAGCTGTTTCTTCAGCACACCGAAAACGGCGGCTCGGTACTGCTTACTACTCACCAAGATATGTTTACCAGCAGTGATAAGCTGAAGAAAATAAGGCTAGGGTATTAAGATGTTGAATAATATGCTGGCCATTATTCGAAGAGAACTGCTTATCGCATTTCGCCGCCGCGCGGATGTATTCAACCCGCTGTGGTTCTTTATCATTGTCATCACGCTATTCCCGCTAGGCATAGGCCTGAGCCGAATCTGTTGATGCGCATTGCACCGGGTATTGTGTGGGTAGCCGCTTTGCTTGCGGCCATGCTTTCGCTGGAGCGCCTATTTCGTGATGATTTCCAAGATGGCGCTCTAGAGCAGTTGATGCTGATGCCGATTCCGTTGCCTTTGGTGGTGATTTCTAAGGTCATTGCCCACTGGTTGCTGACCGGTCTACCTCTGTTCCTAATAAGCCCGCTGTTGGCAATCTTGCTCAGCCTAAATTTTGATACCTGGCTTGCGGTAGTGGTAACGCTTCTACTGGGTACACCAACCTTGAGTTTTCTTGGGGCTATCGGCGTTGCATTAACCGTTGGCTTGCAAAAAGGTGGGGTTCTGTTGAGTCTCTTGATCCTACCTCTTTATATTCCGGTACTAATATTTGCCACCTCTGCGATCGACGCAGCGAGCTTGGGTGTCAATTACAACGGACAAATCGCAATTTTAGCCGCTATGTTAGTGGGCTCCTTAACACTTACGCCGTTCGCGACTAGTTCAGCGCTACGGGTATCGGTAAATTAACACTATTCGAGTTTAGAGAAGAAACTGTATGTGGAAGTGGTTACACCCTTATTCCAATCCTAAAACAACCTACAACCTTTGTGGCACGTTGCTCCCTTGGTTCACTACATTGGCGGTTGTCTGTCTGACCGTGGGTACCGTGTGGGGACTTGCGTTTGCACCTGCTGATTATCAGCAAGGTGACAGCTTTAGGATCATCTATATCCATGTCCTTCGGCGATTTGGTCAATGGGGGCCTATATGTCCATGGCGATCGCTGCGTTTGTCGGCTTGATCTGGCAGCACAGACTATCCAGTATTGCCGCTTCTGCGATGGCACCTATCGGCGCTGTGTTTACCTTTATCGCGCTAGTCACCGGTGCTATCTGGGGTAAACCTATGTGGGGTACTTGGTGGGTGTGGACGCGCGTCTGACATCGGAGCTGGTACTGCTATTCTTATATCTGGGGGTTATCGCCCTTTATCATGCGTTCGATGATCAGAAAACTGCAGCTAAAGCTGCTGGCATTCTGGCTGTAGTAGCGTTATCAACCTACCGATCATTCACTTCTCAGTGGAATGGTGGAATACATTGCACCAAGGTGCAACCATCACCAAGTTTGAAAAGCCTTCTATTTCTAATGATATGTTGTGGCCTCTGCTGCTCAATATCTTTGGTTTCGCCTTCTTCTTTGGTTCAGTTACCTTAACCCGCTTCCGCACTGCCATCTTGCAAAAAGAAGGGCACAGACCTTGGGTTCAGCAACTGGCCAGTGACACATTTAAACGAGGATGAGTATGCACTTTGACTCCTTTTCCGATTTTTTAGCCATGGGTGGCTACGCAGACTATGTTTGGGCTGCGTTCGGCATCACCTTTGGTTCTTTAGCCCTGCTGTTTGTTCTCAGCAGACGTAGCAGCAACGCGGTACTCAAAGAAGTACAAAATAAGATGGATCGTCAGGCGCGAATCGAGGCGGCCAAAGATGTGGAGAATACCTTATGAACCCGAGACGTAAAAAAAGGTTAGGTTTGGTGTTGGCGCTGGTCGTTGGCCTAGGCGCAACCGTTGGTTTGATGCTATATGCACTTAGCCAAAATATGGACCTTTTCTACACCCCGACCGAGATAGTGAACGGCAAAGCCAATGGTGAGAAACCAGAGGTAGGCCAACGTCTACGTATCGGCGGTATGGTGGTCGAGGGTTCGGTATCTCGCGACAACCAATCTTTGAAGGTTTCTTTTGACGTTGCGGATGTGGGTCCTGCGGTCACTGTAGTTTACGAAGGTATCCTTCCTGATCTGTTCCGCGAAGGGCAAGGCATTGTAGCGCAAGGCGTTTTGACCGATGCGACTACCGTTGAAGCATTCGAGGTGCTAGCAAAGCACGATGAAGAATATATGCCTCCTGAGATTGCTGAGGCAATGAAGTGGTACATGAACCGCTTCAATACACAGATGAACAGAAACAAGGAAGCGCTCAATGATTGCTGAGTTAGGGCATTTTGCATGATCGCCTCTCTGGCGATGGCCGTGCTTCTTAGCGTGTTGCCATTGTGGGGGGCGAACAACAATAACGGCCTTCTGATGAATACATCCAGACCTCTGTCTTGGGGTATGTTCATCTTATTGGCTATCTCTTTTTATATTCTGTGTTATTCATTCTATGTGAATGATTTCACTCTGACCTATGTTGCTAACAACTCAAACACGGCGCTACCTTGGTACTACCGCATTACAGCGGTTTGGGGTGCGCACGAGGGCTCGTTGCTGCTTTGGGTATTAATCCAAGCTGCATGGACGGTTGCAGTAGCAACATTCAGCCGTGGTATGCCGCAGGAGTCGGTTGCACGAGTGCTTGCGGTAATGGGCATGATCACAGTGGCTTCCTACTGTTTATCATCATGACCTCAAACCCGTTTGAGCGTACTCTGCCATTCTTCCCTGTTGACGGTCGTGACCTTAACCCACTTCTGCAAGACCCAGGTCTGATCATCCACCCGCCTATGCTGTACATGGGTTATGTGGGTTTCTCAGTTGCCTTTGCTTTTGCTATCGCATCTTTGATGACAGGGCGTTTGGATACAGCATGGGCACGTTGGTCTCGCCCTTGGACGATTGCAGCATGGGCGTTCCTGACTCTAGGTATCGCACTGGGTTCTTGGTGGGCGTATTACGAGCTTGGCTGGGGCGGCTGGTGGTTCTGGGATCCAGTAGAAAACGCATCCTTTATGCCATGGCTCGCGGGTACTGCATTGATGCACTCGCTGGCAGTAACCGAAAAACGCGGCACCTTTAAAGCCTGGACTGTACTGCTTGCTATCTCAGCATTCTCGCTCAGCTTACTAGGTACCTTCCTTGTACGTTCAGGCATCTTGGTATCGGTGCACGCATTCGCCTCTGATCCATCACGTGGCATGTTTATCCTAGCCTTCTTGGTGTTCGTTATCGGTGGTTCGCTACTACTGTTTGCTCTGAAAGGGCAGTCGGTGCGCGTGCGTGGTAACTTTAGCCTAGTGTCTCGTGAGAACGCCTTGCTTGCTAACAACATCCTATTGATGGCAGCACTGGTGGTTGTACTTGTGGGTACGCTGCTTCCGTTAGTACACAAGCAGATTGGTCTGGGCTCGGTCTCTATCGGTGCTCCGTTCTTCAATACCCTGTTTACTTGGCTAATGGTGCCGTTCGCCTTCCTATTAGGTATTGGTCCACTGCTTCGCTGGAAGCGAGACAAGCTAGGCAACTTCATGAAGCCGCTTATCCTTAGCGGTATTGCCTCTGTGGGTTTTGCTCTGCTAATGGTTTACCTGCTAAGTGATCACTTTACTGGCCTTGCTTTCTTAGGTTGGTTGATGGCTATCTGGATCATTACGCTGCACAAGTACGAGGTGTATCAGCGTGCTACCCACAGACACAGTTTCTTCAAGGGTTTAGGTAAGATCCAGAAGAGTCACTGGGCGATGATGTTTGCTCATATGGGTCTAGCAATTACCGTTATCGGTATCGCTATGGTGCAGAACTACAGCATCGAGCGTGACGTTCGTTTGGCGCCGGGTGATAACTTCGAGATCCAAGGCTATAACTTCTACTTTGATCAAGTGCGTGATAACGATGGCCCTAACTATGATGGCTATATCGCAGACTTCGACATCACCAAAGATGGCCGTAAGATCAACACTCTACACGCAGAGAAGCGCTTCTATACTACGCAACGCTCGATGATGACCGAGGCGGCTATCGACGCAGGCGTGACTCGTGACCTGTATATCGCACTGGGTGAGAAGCTTGATGACAATGTGTCTTGGGCAGTTCGTATCTACTACAAACCATTTGTTCGCTGGATCTGGGCGGGTAGCCTGTTGATGGCTATCGGTGGCGCCATTGCGATCAGTGACCGCCGCTATCGTTTTCGCGGTAAAGCACAAGCGAAGGAGGCGTAATGAACAAGAAAGTATTATTTGTCCCTTTAGTCTTATTCATGATTCTGGCCATAGTGTTTGCCACTCAGTTAGTGCGCAACGCCGGTGGTGACGATCCGACTAAGCTAGAGTCGGTATTGATTGGTAAAGAGGTGCCTGAGTTCACCCTGCAGGATCTTGAAAACAAGACATTGCAACACGACCAAGCCATCTTTAAAGGCCAGCCTCTGCTTCTGAACGTCTGGGCGACTTGGTGTCCAACTTGCTATGCAGAGCACCAGTATCTAAACGAGCTTGCGGCTAATGGCGTGAAGATCGTTGGCCTTAACTACAAAGATGACCGGACTAAAGCGATTAAGTGGCTGAAAGAGCTAGGTAACCCTTATGTGACTAGTCTATATGACGGTAGCGGTATGCTGGGTCTAGACCTTGGCGTATATGGCGCACCAGAGACCTTCCTTATCGATGCTAATGGCGTAATTCGCTATCGTCACGTGGGTGATGTGAATGCGAAGAACTGGCAGGAGAAGCTGGTCCTATGTATCAAGAGATGCTAGCGGAGGCGAAATCATGAAAAAGTGGTTAATCGCCCTAGCCATGTTCTTCAGTTTCACAGCTTATGCTGTGATTGAGGTGCATGAGTTTGATAGCCCCGAGCAAGAGCGTCAGTTCCATGAGCTCAACCAGACACTACGCTGCCCTAAGTGTCAGAACAACACCATAGGTGACTCCAATGCAGAGCTTGCATTGGACCTTCGTCAAAAGGTGTATGAGATGACCAAAGAGGGCAAGTCGAAGCAAGAGATCGTTGATTATATGGTGGCGCGCTACGGCAACTTCGTTACTTATAAACCGCCGTTTACTGCCGCTACTGCGATTCTGTGGTTTGGTCCTCTTCTGGTGGTACTGGGTGGCTTTGCTATCATGATCACTCGAACTAAGCGTAATCAAACCAAGCGTAAAGAGAGCCTCAGTTCCGATGACAATGAGCGCCTAAATGCTTTGCTGAATGATAAAGATGGAGACAGCAAATAATGACGATGTTTTGGATTGTAACCTTAGTTATTGTTTTGCTATCCGCTCTGCTTATTGTTATCCCTTTGACTCGTCATAAGGTAGCAAACGACGCAGAGAGACGAGATGAACTGAACAAGGCCATCTACCGTGAGCGTGTTGCTGAGCTCGAAGTGGAAGATGATGAGGGTATCGTGGTAAACCGCGATGAGCTTATCACTGACCTTAAGCAGTCTCTTTTGGATGATATCCCTGAAAATCAGCAATTGGCGGCGAAAGAGCTTAACTCGCCTATTTTGGTAGCGGTTGTATCTGCAGTTCTTTTGTTTGGTGTGAGCTATGGTTTCTATGCCAAGTTTGGTGCCATCGATGAAGTGAAAAACTGGCAAGAGGTAAGCGCGAGCCTGCCTGAGCTGAGTAAGAAGCTGATGAACCCAAACAGCGAAGGCATGACAGAGCAGGAGATGAAAGACCTGACTCTAGCGCTTCGTACTAGCCTGCATCGCAATGGTGATGATGCGACCGGTTGGCTTCTTTTGGGCCGTATTGGTCTTGCAAACCGTGATGTTGAGACCGCTATCGGCGCTATGGAACGTGCGAGCAAGCTTGAGCCAAAAGATCCTGATATCCAACTTGGTCTAGCGCAAGCCCTGACTATGTCAGCGGATCCGGTTGATCAAAACCAAGCTGATCGTCTACTGAAAGATCTTCTGCACCGTGATTATGTGGATGTGCGCGTGCTATCTCTGCTTGCCTTCACAGCCTTTGAGAAGCAAGACTATAAGAGCGCTATTCGCTATTGGCGTGGTATGCAGCAGATGATAGGTCCAGAGGACAGCCGTTATGAGATGTTAGAGCGCAGTATTGCCAGTGCTCAGCGTGCTATGGGCGATACTTCAGCAGCACTACCAGGCGCGGTTCGTATCGAGGTTTCTCTAAACGATCAGGTTGAGATGCCAGAGCAGGGTGTATTGATTGTCTCTGTACACCGTTCTGATGGCTCACCTATGCCAGTAGCAGCAGCTCGATTTGGTCTTGGCTCTTTCCCACGTACTATTATGATGGACGATGGTAATAGCATGATGGAAGGTCAGAAACTGTCTGATTTAGATGAATTTATTGTTCGCGCTCGTATCGATACCGATGGTAACGTAGGTACTCGAGACGGTGATTGGTACGGCGAAAGCGCCATCACTGCGCAAGGCGGTCAAGCAACACTGGAGATCAACCAGCGTTACTAGGCGATATGGGGTTCTCGTTTGAGCCCCAACTAAACTTCAGGAGACGGATTTCCTGTTATGAGAATACTGTGGCTATTGATTGCCTCACTCTTGGTGGGGTGCTCATCAACTCCAGATGAAGATGTAGAATCTCATCCCAATGACCCTTTCGAAGGGTTCAACCGCACCATGTGGGATTTCAACTACGAAGTCCTAGACCCTTATCTGGTTCGTCCTGTTTCCCTTGCTACGTAAACTATACGCCAGGCTTTATGCGTACTGGTATCAGTAACTTTTTATCTCACCTTGATGAGCCTCTAGTGCACTAAACAACCTGCTGATGGGTAATGGTCAGCTTGCCTTCAGCCACTTTAACCGCTTCTGGATAAACACTACCTTCGGTGTTCTGGGACTCTATGATGCTGCTTCGCAAGGGGGCATAGCCAAGATGGACAGCCGCGCCTTTAGTGATGTGGTCGGCCATTATGGCGTGGGTAGCGGGTGGTACTTTATGTTCAGGTTATGGACCTTGGACAGTGCGTGAGGTAGGGGACTTTGCCGATGATCTCTATCCACCGCTTTCATTCCTCAATATCTGGGCCAGCTTCGGTAAATGGGTGTTTGAGGGCATGGAAAGCCGAGCGGCTTTGGTGCCTCAAGAAGAGATTTTAGAAAGTTCTCCAGACTCTTATTCGCTCACGCGTGACGCGTATCTGCAGCGCCGTGACTACAAGGCTATGGTGACGGACAACGAAGCCGTAGATGAGGAGGAAGAAGACTTCCTCGATGATTATCTGGAAGACGAGTTCTAGAGCAGTTCGTTAAATCGGTAACCTAATGTCCAAGAGAATTGCCTAATGTCGTACTGCTCTTGGACATCAAATCGTAGGTCTGAATAGATACCGTTGCGCATCTGTAGCCTCACCCCACCACCGTAGTTGAGACTGGTTTCTTCGTGCTTAAAGGTATGTACGCCTTTTTCGGTATGAAACTCTTGTCTGTTCTTCATATAGCAGCACCCAGCAATGCGTAAGCTTGATCGCCAAATATTCGAACACAAAGGTATAACCAAAGTCCAAAGAGCTTTTAAAGGTTCTACCCTCTACATCTACTCCAAGCCCTTCAAACATATCATGTGCTTCGTTGTACTCGTACGAGAAATTAAAGCCAACTAGCTTGTTAAAGTCATAGCCATATTCGTACTTGAGACCCTCTCCCCATGACTGTTCTGTATCACCTACTTGGATCTCGCTGTTTGAGTATCCGGCACCGAACCTATGGCCACGAAATTCTTCGGCTTGAGTCGGTAGTGAGAATAGAAGTAATAGCGCTGATGGGATAAGTATCGAACTGGATTTTGGCACGGTATTTAGGGGCATAGTTTCACGAGCGGCGATTATACATAATTGGGTTGATGAGTCATTAAGCTAATAGCTTGATTTGTTTGACTGTTTATTTTTCAAACAGCAAAGCAACCGTTTGTGTCATATTTGGACCACTTTTGGTTCAATTTTGTTGGTTTCAATATGTAATTACTGACACTTTTGCTTACGTAAGGTGTTGTTTTGTATATGAATAAACATCCTTGTCATTGAATATTACTTCTCAACACATGGCGTCAAATTGCTGTCATGATTTTTCACCGCAACTGTCATATTTGATTTCTAGTATGCCCTTGATTTTTCAATCACTTATCTCACAGAGGGCAACAATGAAATTCAAGGTTAGTGCTTTAGCATTCGTAACCGCAGCTCTGCTAGCTGGCTGTAATGACAGCTCGTCCAGCAACAATGACAATGGCGACAAGCCAGGTAATCTTCCAGAGAAGCCGCCTGTAGAAATCGAGGGTGTAAAGATAGCCTTCATGCCAGATATCCATTTCCACGATGTGTATGGCGATTTCAAAGACGGTTCATTTGATGGTTTGTATAACAGCATCACAGGCAAAGGTGCGACTATTCGCACCATCAGTCTCAGATGGAATCCACACGCCTGTTCAATGAGAACTACTTCGCGATGATTGCAGCTTTGGATGATGTGGTTGCTCGCGGTATTAAGCACGTTGCTCTTCCTGGTGATTTTAGTGATGATGGCCAGCCTGTGCATATGCGCGGCTTGGTGAGTATCTTTGACTACTATGCAGACAAATATGATCTAGAGTTCTTTGCTGCTCCGGGTAACCACGATCCAACGCGTCCATTTACTATTCCAAATGGTAAGCGCGACTACCTGGGTGCTGGTGGTAAAGAGCAGCGTATCTACAGCCGTGGCCGTGATGGCTGTGAAGGCTATGATGGCGATTGGACTGTGATCCATAACCCTGATTGGGAACTGCCTCAGATCTGTACCGAAGAGGTGAAAGAGTGGGGTTACAAGGAGATCATGGAAATCCTTGCGCCACACGGCTTCCACCCAACTCCTGAACACTATTACTTTGAGACCCCATACTCATCGCAAGGCGCGCGTGATAACTATCGCTATGAGACGGCTTATATCGAGTCTGCGTTTGAAAATCGCTTTTTTGAGATTTGCCATGAGGGTACCGGTGGTGACTATAAAAAGCCTGACTACACTTCATGCTCTATGGTTCCAGACACAACCTACCTAGTTGAGCCAATCGAAGGGGTTTGGTTGATGGCTATCGATGCGAACGTGTATCGTCCAAAAGCTGGTACGCCGGACAACTCTACAGACGGTAATGACTTCGATGGCTCGAGCAATGCCGGCTATAACATGATGTTGACCCACAAACAGCATGTGATTGAGTGGATTGCAGACACAGTAGAAGCTGCGAAAGAGCAGGACAAGGTACTTATCTCGTTCAGTCACTTCCCAATGACTGATTTCTACAACGGTGCTTCAGAAGAGATAGAAGACATCTTCGGTGAGGGTAACTTCCAGCTTAAGCGTGTACCTGAGGACGATACTTCTAAGGCCCTTGCTCAAACCGGTCTTGGCATCCATGTCGGTGGTCACATGCACTTTAATGATACGGGTAAGAAGCAATACCACATCGGTGGTGAGACCTATACCCTGTTTAACATCCAAGCGCCTTCGCTAGCTGGCTATATCCCAGCGTACAAGGTTTTGGAGATTAAAGGTGCAGGCCAAGTTGAAGTAGAAACCGTTATTATCGAAGAGGTTCCACGCTTTGATGAGCTGTTTGAACATTATGCCGAAGAGCATGCTCACCTAACCGCAACTGGTAAAGAAAATGTTTGGACTCGTGAAATCCTAGATTCACAAGATTACTATCAGCTAACTGATTGGCATATCAAAGAGCTTACGCGTCTTCGTTTCCTACCAAGTGAATGGCCACAAGATCTGAAGAACATGCTATTCAACATGAATGGTAAAGATATGCTGATTCTGTCTCAGCTTGAAACGGACATTACCGTTTGTCAGCTCAAAGCAGCACTAGATATGCCGTGTGCAGATGCCTATAGCCAAGATGACCTAAATGAGTTCATGAAAGACTGGAATGATGCAAAAGCGAAGGCAACGCTGCTTGCGCAAGAGCATGGCCTTACCCTGATTGAATTTGCTGAGTGGGATGGTACTGAGCTTGCGATAGACTTCTATCGTCTGCGTAACGCAGATGAACTAGCGTTCCGTGATATCAATCAGTCTCGTTTACCTCAGTACAAGCTTCTAAGTAATGAGCTATCTGAGATGGAAACAGAGGTTCGTCTTCCAACCGAATCTGATGGACATACTCCGGTAGGTCAGGTATTCAAGGTTCGCTTCGGTACTCTGTTCTACATCCTAGACAGATTCGCAACCGGTGAAGCAAGTGATCACTTCCTAATCGATACCGAGATGGGCGAGATCATCGACCTTAAAAAGGTAGCTGACCGCGAAGCGATGCAGAAACAATAGTTTTATGATTTCTACGTAAGGCGCTGGCAACAGCGCCTTTTTTGTTGCCTTAAAAATGAGTAATCTAGAAGCAGAAAATGAGGTGAATATGAATCTAGAAAAGTTTGAAGATATCTATCATAGAGCTGCTGAAAGAAAGGGTGGGGAAGCTGAGCTTGAAGCACGTTTATCATCACCACTGTTTGATGACGAGATAGCTGACATACCCGATGATCGTTGGCTGGCTGCATTTAGCCAGAAGGTGTTTCAATCAGGGATTTCTTGGTCGGTAGTTCGTAAGAAGTGGCCAAACTTTGAAGAGGTCTTCTTCGGCTTTAAGCCTGAGCATCTTTTGATGCTTTCTGATGAGATGTGGGAGAAAAAGGCACAAGATCCACGCATTATTCGACATTTTGCCAAGGTCATGACCATACAAGCCAATGCCCAAATGATCATTGGCGCAAGACGCGAATATGGTTCTTTCGCCGATATGGTAGCGAACTGGCCAGCAGAGCGAATTACCGAGCTTTGGGACTACTTGAAGAAAAACGGCAAGCGACTAGGTGGTAACACGGGTCCTTACGCGCTAAGGCAATTGGGTGTAGATACCTTTATCATGTCATCAGATGTTGAAAGCTACCTAAGAGCTTACAAGATTGTAGAAGGTGGTCGAGACACTAAACGCGCGAGAACAGCAGCGAACAAAGCCTTCTGCGAATGGCAACAAGAGTCAGGTCGAAGCCTTACCCAAATCAGTCAAGTTATTGCCTACAGTTGTGGTGATAACCGAGTTTAAGGATTTCAAGGAAATCCAGCGAGAAGGGCGTCATGCCGGTAATCTCTCAAGCCGGCATCTTCGATATCCGCTTAACTACCAAAAACAAAAAAGGTGTTGAACTTGGTTCAACACCTTTTCTTTTAGCTAGTTTCAGTCAAGCGATGCTTAGAAGCTTTGGCTGTACTGTAGACCAACTAGGATTGCATCTGCGCGAGTTGTTGCAGTAAGCAGACCGCCACCTTCACTAACATCCTCGTCCGAACCAATTAGGTAAGTAATACCAAAGTCTAGGTTAGAGTCTTTGTTGAAGTGATAAGTGAAACCACCAGACAACCAGTTACGGTCAGAATCTGGAACAGATACTGAAGTTGTCTTATCTTGTGCACTTGTATCATGCATATAACCGGTACGTAGTGTCCAATCGTCGCTTAGGTACCAAGTACCACCGATTGCAAAGTGCCAACCGTCCTGCCAGTTATAGTCACTGCTAGCGCTACCAGTAAGAAGACCTTGGTTTAGGTTGTCAAACTCAATTTTATCAAATGTTCCCCAACCAATGTACTGCACAGAGTAGTGAACAGCAAAAGCGGTATCATTGATACGGTGGTAACCGGAGAACTCAGCCATGTCAGGCAACGGAAGAGTGATCTCTTGGCCATTGTCATCTTTAGCAGTGATCTCAGGGCTGTAGCGGTAAGATAGACCGAAGCGGTTGTTTTCATTCAACTCGTATACCGTACCAACGTTAAAGCCTACGCCCCAACCGTCAGCATCTTCTACATTAATTAGATTCAAACCAGGAGCCGGTGATGAAGGTACGCCACGTCGGATAGTTCCTTTACCGTAGATTACATCCAGTCCAGCACCGAAGCTCCATTGCTCGTTCAGACGGTATGAACCTGCAAGACCAATATTCATACTCAGAACATCGGTTTCACCACCGAATGCTGCACCAGGACCATTTTAATCCCAAAAGCTGCTACCAGAGAAATCAGTGTTTGTACCGAAGTTAGAATATGCGTTGATACCCCATGCAAACTTATCATTTACCGGTACGATCAAGTGAATATTTGGAGCGATTGATGTGCCACCGATATCATCGTAGCTTGCGGCATCTATAGGCACTACACCGGCAGCTTTTACGTCTTTTACTGAGATATCAGTAATGATCGCTTCAAAACCTAGAGACAAAGAAGTTTTATCAAAAAGGGCCATTGTCGCTGGGTTACGAGCCATAGAAGACGCGTTATCTGCGATTACTGCGTCACCTGCAAATGCACGACCGATACCTGTCGCTGACTGTGCGTTAAGTTGGAAACCTGCTGCGTGAGCCTGAGATGTGGTTACTGCTACTGCAACTGCAAGTAGAGAGCGTTGAAAAACACGCGTCTTATTCATGTTAACTTGTTCCTTATGTTTTACGCCAAATTCCTAGCGTATCAACCGGTTTTGCCCCTCATTTTCGTGGGCATTTATAATTAAGGTCGGCTGATACTATTGATTATTCTAATTTAAACAACTCAGACCACTACGAAAATTCCATGGAAAATCGCAAACTGGGCGCTATATAACGTAAAAAATCTGGAATATGGTTATTTATAGAGTTATTGCTCTAAGTCAATTATTGGTTCGAAAAATGGGAGGGAAGTGGGATCCCTTAGCAATAGTTGATCTAAGGGGATGATTTATATGCAGTTTATGCCTATGCCTTAGGTTCAATAATGGTAGAGAGGTGCTTAGCTATCTTTTCTACGTCTTCGTCCATACTACCGACAACTATCATAGAAGCGCCTTCGAGTGGCATCAAAGTACCTGACATTTCTCTATCGACGAAGTTAGCTGCATTTTCCGACGGGATATCGGTAATAAACAGGGTAACTTTGCCTTTTTCACCTTGGAACACCATATGGAAGGCGTTACTTGTGCCAAATCCACAGTGATTTAGGTAGTACACGTGATAAGGGAAGGTCTCTTTAAAGCGATAAGCAAATGGAGACAGCTTCATGTTCACTTGAGCTGAGTCAGCTTGTTCATCCAAGTTACGGATAAACGGTTTTTCAGCAACAACGTGGTCCATCGCGGTGTCCGCTAGACTCGCTTGCGCAGTTGGCACTACAGCCGGAGTCCAGTTTAATTGGCCTACCATCACACCAAAGGCAAAGGCGATAGACGCGGCTAGCGCAAAATGACGTTTCACAAAACTTGGTCTTACAACCTTTTCGGTTGTGGACTGCTGAAACAGTATCTTGTCGGCCAGATTATCTGGCGCATCAACACGCATCGCTTGTTCGATTCGCGCATCTAGGCTTAACACGTCGTCAGCAAATCTCGCATTGCTTTCATTTGCCGTTATGGCCGCGATCAGCTCCTCGTCTCTCGCTTTGGGGTCTGACATGATGCGGCGACGAAATTCTAAATCATCCATTCTGCATCCCCTGTGTTTCTTTACTTGAATCCAATAGGTCTTTGAGCTGGTTTCGAGCTCTAAACAGTCGAGTCATCACGGTGTTTTTATTGAGATCCAGAATGTCTCCGATCTCTTCCCCGCTGAACCCACCAATGACCTGCAAAAATAATGGTTCTCGATATTCAATATCGAGGCGCATAATCTGGGCTTGAAGCCATTCCCTTTGATGAAACCCATCATCGTTGACCTGACCCTCGTTACCGGGGTCATCAATATCAACCAGGTCTAACTGCTTACGTTCGAATCGGCGAGCATTCTCACGGCGTAAGATAGTGATTAACCATGACTTAGCCGCCTTTTCGTCCTGCAGAGAATCTAGAGCTTTCCAAGCCCGTAGACAGGTTTCTTGCACAAGGTCTTCTGCCACGCTTTTGTCTTTACACAACCAATAAGCGTATCTAAATAGGTCCTTGTGATAGGCACGAACTAGTGCCTCGTATTTTCTTTGCTTGTCCATGTTAGATTCGACCGAGGAAGTCGAATTTTTATTTCGCGGACTTTGCTTTTTTTTGAAAAGATTTAATACGGCCACACTACCTCCTTTGTGAGCGGGCTGTTACAAGGTCAGGCATTACCATCTATAGATTTGCGTAATAACTTGTGATCATCAAGCAAAGTTTGATCTATTTCAAAGAATCAATATCCATAGTCCTTATAGTAGCGACCAGTCATTCAATCTGCTTATTTAAAGCAATCAATGACGGTTTCCTTTTAGACTGACTTCAATTTGCTCACTACCACATTTTTGCTCTGTTAGAGCCATCCTTTTTCAGTGAGATTGAGATTCAATGAGTAGTACATTGAATTAACAGTATATTACCGCACCTCTGGGTGCGGTTTTTTTTGCCTTAGATCTAGTTTGGCAAATTTATCTTTTGAACTCATTAACAATTTCGTTACACTGGATCAGGTCTGACCTGTGATAAAGGAAGTGTAATGGGAATACAGCAGTTGACTACGCGTCAGGGAGACAGAATCGCTGTCGTCGCTGGCCTTAGAACGCCGTTCGCAAGGCAAAGTACTGAATTTAAAGATGTTCCGGCCCTAGATTTGGGCAAGATGGTAGTGAGTGAGATGCTTGCTCGCACCGATATTGACCCTAAGTTGATTGACCAAGTGGTGTTTGGTCAGGTGGTGCAGATGCCGGCTGCACCCAATATCGCTCGTGAGATAGTGCTTGGAACGGGCATGGATGTTAATACCGATGCTACAGTGTTACCCGAGCCTGTGCGACCAGCTTTCAAGCTACGGCTAACGTCATTGAGTCTATCATGGCGGGTAGTGTAGAAGTGGGTATTGCAGGTGGTGCGGATTCATCATCTGTTCTGCCAATCGGAGTAAGCAAATCTCTAGCCGCTAATCTTTTGGCGCTAAGTAAAACCAAAACCCTTTCTCAAAAGCTAAAGATTCTTAAAGACTTCAAACTCAAAGACCTAATGCCAGTGCCGCCTGCGGTTGCAGAGTACTCTACTGGTCTTTCTATGGGGCAAACCGCCGAGCAGATGGCGAAGACCCATGGTATTTCTCGTCAAGATCAGGACGCGCTAGCACATCGTTCTCACTCATTAGCCGCACACGCTTGGAATGAAGGCTTAGTGCGTGATGAGGTGATGACTGCCTATCCTGAGCCTTATAAGTCTTGGATAGATAAAGATAACAATGTTCGCTTTGATTCTACGATTGAGGGTTATGCCAAACTAAGACCTGCTTTTGATAGACAATATGGCTCTGTCACTGCAGCAAATGCCACTCCGCTGACCGATGGTGCAGCGGCAATTATGCTGATGACAGAGAGCAAGGCCAAAGAGCTTGGTTTAGAGATCCTCGCTATATTCGCTCTTATGCCTTCAGTGCCACGCAAGTGGAAAAAGATATGTTAATGGGCCGTCTTACGCCACGCCAATCGCTTTGGATAGAGCAGGTATCTCCTTGTCCGATCTTGACCTTATCGATATGCACGAAGCGTTTGCCGCTCAAACTCTTGCCAATCTCAAGATGTTTGCCAGCGATAAATTCGCCCAAGAAAAACTAGGTAGAAGCCAAGCTATTGGTGAAGTTGATATGGACAAGTTCAATGTCCTAGGTGGCTCTATTGCTTATGGTCATCCATTTGCCGCAACCGGCGCTCGTATGATTACTCAAACCCTAAGAGAGCTGAAACGTAGAGGCGGTGGCTTAGCACTGAATACCGCGTGTGCTGCTGGTGGTTTGGGCGCTGCTATGATTCTGGAGGTGGAATAATGAGTGATGTAAAAACCTTTAATTTGACCATCGACAGCGAAGGGCTTGCTTGGCTCTCAATAGATGTGCAGGGCGAGAAGATGAATACCCTGCAAGCGGCCTTTGCCGATGAGATGAAATCTATCCTTGAAGAGTTAAAAGGCAGTGAGGCCAAAGGCTTATCATCCACTCGCTAAAGCCTGATAACTTTGTTGCCGGGGCTGATGTACGCATGTTGGATGCGTGTACCAGTGCTGAAGAGGCCACCAAGCTTGCCACTACCGGGCAAGAGATGTTTAACGAGTTATCGAAACTGCCATTTTCCGTTGTGGCGGCCATCCATGGTCCGGCCCTAGGCGGCGGTCTTGAGTTGGCGCTCGCGTGTGATTATCGTGTTTGTAGCGATGATGATATTACCCGCCTCGGCCTTCCTGAGGTTCAGCTAGGTCTACTGCCTGGCTCTGGTGGTACACAGCGCCTGCCTCGTCTTATCGGTCTGATGGCTTCGCTGGATCTTATCCTTACCGGTAAACAGGTACGAGCAAAGAAAGCCAAAAAACTGGGAATAGTAGACGCCGCCGTGCCGGACTCTGTTTTGCTTGAGGTTGCGAAGCAGTTCGCTACTAAATCTAAGCCTAAGCGCAAGACTTCACCGAAAGAAAAGCTTATCTCTAATATCTCAGTCAGCCGTAAGGTGATCTTTGATCAAGCGGCGAAAAAGACTCGAGCAAAAACCCGTGGTAATTACCCTGCAGCAGATAAAATCCTTGAGGTGATGCAGTATGGTTTGGAGAAGGGATTTGCTAAAGGCCTAGAGAAAGAAGCGAAAGAGTTTGGTGAATTGGTGATGACCCCAGAGTCTGAGGCGCTTCGCTCTATCTTCTTCGCCACTACCGAGATGAAAAAAGAACATTTTGGCGATGCGAAACCACGCACGGTTAATCAAGTAGGCGTGCTAGGTGGCGGTTTAATGGGTGCGGGTATTGCCCATGTCTCCCTTGGTAAAGCTAAGGTGCCGGTTAAGCTAAAAGATGTGTCTGAAGATGGGGTACTTAACGCTCTATCATACAACTACAAGTTGTTTAGCAAGCAACGTAAACGTCGCATCCTTTCCAAGGCTCAGCTTCAGGCGAAGATGGGGCAACTACGAGGCGGTACAGACTATCTTGGCTTTGAGCAGACGCAAGTGGTTATCGAAGCCGTATTTGAAGACCTAGCGCTTAAGCAGTCTATGGTCAAAGAGGTGGAAGCGCTTAGTGACAAAGATATTATCTTTGCCTCTAACACCTCATCTCTGCCTATTCATCAGATTGCAGAGGGTGCTTCTAAGCCAGAGAATGTAGTGGGTCTGCACTACTTTAGTCCAGCAGAGAAGATGCCGTTAGTGGAAGTTATTCCTCATGCGACTACCTCAGATGAAACCGTGGCTACTGTGGTTGCGTTGGCTAGAAAGCAGGGCAAAACCCCTATTGTAGTCAAAGACAGTGCCGGTTTTTATGTAAACCGCATTCTTGCTCCTTACATGAATGAAGCTGCGCACGTTCTGATGGCGGAGCAAGAAATAGAGCACATAGACAATGCCTTGCTTAACTTTGGTTTCCCTGTTGGCCCAATCACCTTGCTTGATGAGGTAGGTGTGGATATCGGTGCCAAGATAATGCCGATTCTGGTGAAAGAGTTGGGTGAGCGATTCCAGGGTCCAGATCTTTTCGACACCTTGCTAAATGATGGCCGTAAAGGTCGTAAAGTCGGCAAGGGTTTCTATACCTATAAAGGCAAAGACAAGAAGGTCGATAAGTCGGTGTATGGTCTGTTGAAGTTGACGCCATCTAAGTCTATCTCTGAGGATGACATTGCCCTTCGCTGCGTGATTCCGCTACTTAACGAAGCGGTGCGCTGTCTGGATGAGGCATTATTGCCAACGCAAGAGATGGTGATATCGGTGCCATCTTTGGTATTGGTTTCCCTCCATTCACCGGTGGTCCATTCCGATTCATGGATCATTATGGACTGGATAAACTTATCGAGAAGATGGGTGAGTTTGAGCTCAAGTACGGTGAAAGGTTTAAGCCATGTCAGGCGATGCTGGATAGGGCGGAGCAAAATCGCACTTTCTACTAAAAATTTGGCCGGTTTACCGGCCTTTTTTTTTGCCTGAATTTCAAAGGGGTTTCTCCTTCTGTCTTTCTGAAGGCGCGACTAAAGTGGTTGGGGTTTTGGTATCCAAGCATATGCGCTATATCTATCACCTTTAGTTGGCTGTCTCGTAGGTACTGTTTGGCGGCTTCTAGCTTGGCCTTGTTGACTAGTTCTCGATAGGTGACCTTGTCTTGCTCTAAGCGAGACCTTAGTTGTCGGTCACTGAGCTCTAATTTATCTAAGAAGTACCTTTTGCTTGGCAACCCGTGGGGTGCAAAGGCCAGTAGAAGCTGATAGAGACGTTCACTAAAACTGAGTTCAGATAGAGAATGGTTGGAAAGTTCAGACTTACTTGGAACACCACTTTTCCGGCAACAAAAGACGCCAGTTTCGCTAGATAAAATGATATCTGCATTTGGAAATAGCTTAGAGAAGAGCCGTTGGTTTTGCTTGTTGATGACTTTAATGGCATCCGGCGCCCAGCCCTCTCCGAGCTTGAAGCGGCCTAAACGGATAAAATTGCACACCACTAATTGCTCTATCTGAGGGTAGTTCTCAACCCTCTGCTCTGTCCCTGTTCCTAAAAGCCAAAGCCCTTTTTCGGTGGTACTTAAACTCAAGGCTGCATTGCTTGATTGAGTTTGGCTTAGCTTGGCAACCTCGTGCCAGCAGCTTGCTAAGGTTTTGTTTTGATAAATGGCAGAACCAAACTGATTCATCAACGAAAAGCCGCGGTCTTGGGCTTCGATATCCACACCTAGCTGGTCGTTTTCAAGTTTGCTTGCGGCAAACTCCAACAGCTTCCACCATCCTACAGAGGGAACTCGGCTCTCTACTTGGTCTAAAAGGGAGGGCGGTAGACCACAGTCGTGCAACCAGTCAGCGACCGGCGCTTTTTGAGATTTTAGATAGCTGATCGAAGCATATAGGCTTCTGGATTCTAAGATAGAGAGCATACAAAACCGGAACCAAATAATTAGTGTCAGTGTATGTCATAAAATGGTCTTTTTGTAATTATTAAGAGCCTAAGATGGAGGCAGTTAACGGCGAACTCATAGGAATTAATGATGCAAAAGACCCTAATGGCTCTAATTATCAGTGCGAGGATCAGCAGCACTGCAGTGGCTCATGAGATTGGACATGAGCATGAACACGTCAAGGATGGTTGGACAACAGAAGCGGGCTTTGTGTCAGATGTAGATGTAAAGGCGAAGCTCTGGAATCCTCGTGGTAAATCCCAAGATGAGATAAACGAGCGGGCGGAGTATGTGGCTCAGTTCTTCGATGCCGGTCGTACGCCAGAGGACAGAGCGGGCGACGAGCAGATCAAACAGCGTTATCAAGATGCAATCGTGATTAATTCCTTAATGCCATCGGGTGTGGGTATCCAAGGAGTGAGTGAAGAGAAGTTTGCAGAAGCGGTAGAAAAGAATCGTGATAATGGCATTACCCTGATTTCCACATCTGTGTGGGCGTTTGAAGGGGTGAATGATGTCTCGTTCGAAGAAACTATCGAGAAAACCAATAAGGTTTCTGAAGAGATGGATCTGGTTCGCGTAGTACGAGCTGAAGATATCCGCCGAGCCAAGGCCGAAGATAAAATGGCGATCATGTATAACTCTCAAGGTGCAGATTTTGTAGAACAAGACTTAGAGAAGGTCGGCTGGGCGAAAGAGAATGGCATCATGGTGATGAACTTTACCTACAACAACGACAATGCCTAGTGGGTGGTGGTCAAAGTGGTACTAATGCAGGTGTCTCTCAACTAGGGAAAGCGTTTATTCAAAGAATGAACCGAGAGGGTGTCATCATAGATTGCTCTCACTCATCAAATCAGGCGTGTATTGATGCCGCTAACCTCTCTAATAAACCGGTACTTGCTACGCATTCGAATGTGAAAGCGCTGCGTAATCATGGCCGAAATATCGATGATGAGGCTATACGCGCTATCGCTAGCACAGAGGGTGCGGTGTGCTCGGTAGGTGTGGGTCTTTTCTTGAATGAAGAGGGCACAGCTACTATGGAGGACATTGCTGAGCATGTTGATTATGTGGGTGACCTCGTAGGTCGAGACCATACCTGCTTTGCTTCAGATTACTCACACACTTACCAAGATTTTCTTAAGGCCTTCATAGGTGTGGTAGACAAGTATCCACCAGAAAAAGGCTTTGGTGCCCCTACTCAGAATGCTGGCGGCGGTGATATCTGGGGTGTGACTCGAGTGCTAGAAGATAAATATGGATGGTCAGAGTCTGATATTCGTGGTTTCTTGGGTGAAAATCTAATGCGAGTGTATGAGGCTAATTGGCAGTAATACGAAAAGAGGTTGGGATATCCCAACCTCTTTTTTCTAACCGTTTTTGGGCGGATAGAGAGAATACGCGGTCACTTGTCCTGCCACAATTGCAGAGAACATGAACAGTGCTGACAAGCCTATGCTAGGGATTGGCAATATGGATTGGTCAAATACCGTCTGACTGGCGCTGACTAGTACCCGACTACCCGGTACCAAGATGATGATGCCCTGAAGTATGTAGATTGAGCCTGTTAGCTTCATTATCTTGGCAAGCCAAGTGCCATAGAAGGTGATCAGCATAGTTGTCACCCAGGTACCCACGATCCAGCCACTACCAAAATCGAGATACAGTGGCCCCCACATACCAAGAATCGCCACTGGAAGACCTAGCATCATATCGCGAGGCTTGGCATTGAATATTACGCCGATGGCGATAGAAATCAGAGGCACCCCGGCAACGTGTAGCCAGACTGGAACGTCATTGGTGTAGTTGATGGAGTGAGAAGCGGCCCAAAGATTTTCACCAATATGGATCCCCATGAATATACCGATAAATAACTTGAGTAGGACCAGTGCGCTTTGTCCCAGCAAGCTAGTGCCGGAGACGAGATCGTTAAAGGCGAGACACTCAAGGGCGTTGGCAATGGAGAGACCGGGTACAAACAAGACCACAGAGGCAATACACAAGGCATAGACTGGGATAGGTAAACCCGTTGAGCTAAGCCAAGCCACGCAGACACCTACCAAAAGAGCTGAAACGAATTCGATAGCGATGCTGCGTCTGTCGGTAAGCATTAATTGAACCAGCCATACCAAAAATCCCAATACCACTGAACACCCAATGGCTTCCATAGTGCTACCCACTAGCATCAAGTAGGCAGGAGGAATGGACATATTTGCCAGCGCCATTACCCACTTTGGATAGAAGAAGGGCTTTTTCGACTTTATTTTTTTCTGGGCTGTGTAAGCGTTCAATTGTTTGGGAGAGCAAAGCAAGATTAATAGAGGCTGGCGCCATACGGCGCATTACAACCTTACTGTTGTCACTGATAACTGATAGTTAACCGAGGTCGGTAGAGCCTGAACCATAACCTCAGTGCCTTGTTGTTTTGCATACAGTTGGGTGTACTTTTCTACCTTGTAGGGAGGGCAGCCACTGCGGTGAAGGGTATCACCAAACTCGACGATTTCGCGTTGTTTCTGATCCATAGTTTCGAGCGTTTATTCGGTTCAGGGGAAAATTTCGCCCGAATGTAACAGAAGTTGCGCAAACGATAAAGCTAACCGAGTTCGATATCTTTTGGTCGTAGCTGAAATTCTTTAATAGATCCGATTTCTTGGCCAAGAGCGAGCTTTGGTGCATCTTGATGAGACTCACCTTGGGTGTGCATCACCAAGCGATTCGAGGTGCGTGGCTTAAGCTTGTCCACTACAAATCGAATCATATCCGCGCGAGTAAGCTTGTGCAGGTTCTCGACCACCTTTTCTCTGTTGTTGAAATCCAGATCTTTATTACCAATGGACACCCACAGCCTTTGCCCTTTAGCGCGCATATTGGTATCTGGCGCGCCGATCTGATTGATAAGCCCAAGCTTACTGCTTTGCCACTGCGCCTCGGTAAGCTCCAAAAGCACCATATAGAAGGCATTTAAGAATTCATCTATGGCCTGAATCAAGATGCTCGGTGGTGCCACAGGGGATTGCACGTAGGCAACAATACCCGGATGTCGATTCATCGGCATATTGCCCGTGCCTACCATATAGCCCAGTTGTTGCTTGGTGCGGATTTCATTAAAGAAAGCCGACGACATAAGGTGATTAGCTAGGGTAAAGGTGGCGATAGTTTCGGGCTCTGAATCCGCCCCTTGATAGTAAACTGCCACCGCAGAGTCGTTTTGATGACACCATACCTCACGCTGGAAGGTTCCGCTGTCTCCAAGCTTGACTAGTGGTCTCAGTGACTCTTTATACTCTTGGTTTTCTACTCGCAGGGCATCTTTAAGCTCATTGGCAACATGCTCTGCGGCATCACGAGTCCAATCGCCATACACAAACATCTCAACATAGAGCTTACCCAGAAACTGCTCTACAAACTTTGGCAGTTCATCTACTGTCACCTGCTCCAACGCCTCTAGAAGCACTCGTGCTGGTGGGTTATTGGGTTGCAACAGGCCGGCCATGTTATTGAAAAGCTGAGAAAGTGGTCTGTCTTTGCTGGCATTATTGAGTTTTCTTAGCATCTGAGCTTGATGATTTCAAAGCGCTCAGGATCGAAATTTCTGGTGGCAAACTTATCTAGAATCATGCGAAGTAGCTGAGGCTGCTTTTCACTAAAGCCGTTTAGCGTGAGAGTAATACCACCTTGATGGGCGTACATGTTGTAGCCCATACCCGCAATTTCAGCCTGATAGGAGAGGCGGGACATGGTCTCCATAAACATCTCTACACACAGCCTAAGGGTGACTATGCTCTTTGGGTTTTCGACCGAGCATGGGCTATCGATAGCTATATATAAAGAGCCTTTAGGCACTCTGAATTTTGGCTCTTGTAGGTGCCATAAACGAAAGCCTGGTAGTTCCTCGATTAGCTCTGGCAGTTGTTTATCACCATCTAAAGGTTTGGGGTCTAGATCGTAGCTGATAAACGGGTTTTTCTGCGGAAGCAAAAACTCATCAACGGATTTCGGATTCTTCCAACGAACGATCTGTTCGTCGCTAAATGGGGTCATAGAGTAAGGGGTGTCGTACCATTTAGCTTTGCGATCATAGTGACGCTCTTTAGCCGTCACCCAAACCCTAAGGTTTTCCACACAAAAGTAAGGAATGAAGCTTCGGATCAGCCCTCATCATAATCGCTCATGCGATAGTCACCGTAGATGACATCTTCGATAGGGTAGTTCTGCAGATTCATGGTCAGGTAACTGGCAAGGTCCATAGGCTTGATGGACTCTTGGAATCGAAACGCCGATTCGAGTACTGCCTGTTTTTCAAAGTAGCGCCAATCCTCGATCCCTTGTTCACACACTAGCTTGATGTAGGAGAGGATAAGCTCAACGATCTCTTCAGTGTGTTCGAGCCCTTCTTGGGTTAGAAGACAGCCGACCGTGAATTCTCTAAAGTTACTGCCGCTTACACCGCCACCGGCCGCAAGTGAGGTAATCCAGTGCTTGTTTTTAAGGTAAAGGGTCAGGCTTCCCGGCCCCTCGTAACCAATCAAATGCGCGAGATAAGAGAGCGGTTTAGTCTTGTAGTGCGAATTCATATTGGGAAAAGAGAAGGAAAGACTTAGCTTACGCACCTCTTTTTCTGGCTCTAGCTCTATCCAAAGTTGCTGTTGCTTCTCGGTCAGTAGTGGGATAGAAACCGTTTTGTCCTTTAAGTCTTGATTCTGTATATCGCTAAATAGAGTCCTGGCCAGCTGTTCTTGGTTATCCAGGTCTTGCGGGCCGACGAGCACTAGGCTCATTAGATCTGCCGAATAATGCTCAGCATGAAACGCTATGATTTCATCTCGGGTAGAGCCGGTTTCTCTGTCTGCAAGGGTTTCTTCATTACCTACAGAAAACTTTGAGAAAGGGTGCTCTGGGTTTACCGATTCCTTCTGCACCTGATAAAAGCGGCGGGCATCATCATGCACCTTCATCTGATACTCAGAGTTCACCGCTTGGCGCTCTTTATCCAGTGCTTCTTCATTAAACAGTGGTGCAATAAAGAACTGGCTGAATCTATCTAGTGCAGGCTCGAAATAGTTAGGTGAGACCTCGAAAAAGAAGTTGGTGTGCTCAGTGCCCGTCCAAGCGTTATTAGACCCGCCGTGTTGACTGATAAAGGTCTGGAAATCACTAACTTGAGGGTATTTTTCCGTACCTAAAAACAGCATATGCTCCAAAAAGTGCGCTAAGCCTTCTCGGTCAGCGGGATCATCGAAGTGACCAACACGCACCGCTAGCGATGCTGCCGAGCGTGTAGCCTCAGAATCTTGCACCAAGATAACCTTGAGTTGGTTATCCAAAATGAGAGAGCGGTAGAGATTGCTGTCGTTTGGGCTAGTGTGCACCTTTGCCACCTAAGTTATTGGAACGCTTGTAGTTATCAAGTATGACGGAGCATGGCAATTGAGCAAATAGAATCGCGCTTTTTTTAAGAAATGTTTGTTTGGTCGAAGTGTTTGTAACAGTAATGGTGTAGGCTCAATTGAAGCGAATAAAGTTTTAAGAGAATTGGAGTCAATGAAAGTATTTATTATGCGTCATGGAGAGGCGGGTACTTTTGCTCAGTCTGATGCTGAGCGTACCCTTACCGATAGAGGTGAAAGTCAATCTCGTCAGGTGGCTCAGGCGGTGGTTGAACAGGGTGTATCCCAATTCGATTTGGTGTTGGTCAGTCCTTATATCCGCGCGCAGCAGACTTGGGATTGCATTTCTTCTAACTTTACAACCGGCTCTGTGGAAACCTCAGACGATATTACGCCGTATGGTCATGCTGACGATGTATACCAATACGTGTGTGCGCTGGCAGAAACCCGCAACCTAGACTCGGTGCTCTTGGTCTCTCACCTTCCTTTAGTAGGTTATCTAACGGCCGAGTTTGTTGATGATATGTCGGCTCCAATGTTCTCAACCTCTGGCTTTGCTGCGGTAGATTTTGATCTCGAAAAGCGCTCTGGCGCTATCGAATGGCACATAGCCCCTTAAATGCCTATTGCCCGCAGCATGCGGGCGGTTTTCCTTTCCGTTTTATCAGCGTCTAATGTAGAGCCACTACGTCAATTTTTTCTTGTCCACCTAGCCTGAGACTTCTTTTGCAGCTACCTCCTCACTTGGCTCAATGCCGTGTGACGTCCGTCATATTGAAGTGTGAGCAATCAAAGTGACGGATTATATTCATCTCCAGCTTATACAGAGCAATAGATTCATAAATACTGGAGAAGTCTAAAATGTCTGATTACACCAAACTCGATCAAGAAGTGACTGCAATTGCCGATGAACTGTGGTCGGTCTCATCTAAGGTTTGGCAACTAGCTGAATTGAGTTATCAAGAGATTGAAAGCTCAGCCATCGAAAGTGCGCTGCTTGAGAAGCACGGCTTTACCATTGAAGCGCGAAATATCGCCGGTCTTGAAACCTCTTGGGTTGCGACCTGGGGTTCGGGTAAACCTGAAATTGGTTATCTTGTTGAGTTTGATGCGCTTCCTAGCCTTGGCAACGAAATCACTCCTCACCAACAAGCCACAGAGAACAGTAATGGTCATGGCTGTGGTCACAGTACAATCGGTCCAGCTTCAATTGGTGGGGCTGTCGCGCTTAAGAATCATATGCAGAAAGAGGGCATTCCGGGCACTATCAAGGTATTTGGCTGTCCTGCTGAAGAAGCCTTAAACGGTAAAAACTATATGGTAGCGGCTGGTGTATTCGATGGTTTGGATGTGGCGCTTCACAATCATCCATTCGATGTGACAACCGCGGTTAACTTCCATACTACCGCATCGGTGGATCTGATCATGGAGTGGCATGGTGTTACAGCCCACGCGGGCGTTTCTCCATGGGAAGGACGTAATGCTCTACATGCGGCAGAGATATTCTTAGTCTCTGCGAATATGATGCGTGAGCAGCTTGAGCCAACGGCGCGTCTGCACTACCAAGTGCTTGAGGGTGGCGCTGCTGTAAACGTGGTACCTGATTACGCCAAGGTCTTGGTTCGCTATCGTGGCAAAAGTGCTGAG
This sequence comes from Vibrio ishigakensis, assembly GCA_000830475.1. Taxonomy (GTDB): domain Bacteria; phylum Pseudomonadota; class Gammaproteobacteria; order Enterobacterales; family Vibrionaceae; genus Vibrio; species Vibrio ishigakensis_A. The sequence goes on from BBSC01000001.1 coordinate 516,110, forward strand.
GATGTGCGTAAGCACAAGGCATGGTTAGAAGATATGGCAAGAGGCGCAGGTCTGGCGACGCAGACCAAGTCGCAAGTAACTAACCCCGGTGGAATTTATGACATCATGCCCAACGACAGATTTGCTGAAAGTATCACTGCACACCTGAAGCGTTACTTCCCGATTGAATGGAGTCAGGAGGAGCAGGAGTTTGCTCGCACCATTCAACGTGAAATAGGCAAGCCGGAAGACGGTTTGACCGATGCTGTGCTCGATCCACAAAAAGGCGTAGAAGTAGGCGGGTCGTCTGATGTTGGCGATGTAAGTTGGATTGTGCCAACCATGGGTGTTGCATTCTCGGCATGGCCAAAACACGTCCCTGCCCACCAGTGGGGTGTGACGGCATCAGTAGGTTCCAACATTGGTCGCAAAGGCATGATTTCTGCGGCGCATACACTAGCTGCACAAGGCTTGGAGCTGATGACAAATCCAGTATTACTTGAGGAGATTAAGCTGGACTTTGAGCAGAAAAAAGCGGGTCGAGAGTATGTAACCCTAAATGATCTTAGCGAGAACCCAGCATCTAGCCTGACCGAAGCGCAGCGTGCAGAGTATCAAGAACTGTTGCAGTCATCTAAAGAGATGTTACTTAGTGCCTTAGAAAAATAGTCTTAGACTATTACCAAACATACAAAAGCCCGCTCAGTGCGGGCTTTAGTCGTTGCATGAACATTACTTCGGAATAATTACCGTGTCGATAACGTGAATCACACCATTCGATGCCTTGATATCGGTCGCAGTGACCATGGCATTGTCTACCATCACGTTGCCGCCATCTACTTTGATCATCACCATGTCACCATGGGCTGTTTTGGCACTGTCCATTTTGACCACATCCGCCGCCATGACTTTTCCCGGCACTACGTGGTGTGTGAGCACTGCCACGAGTTTGTCTTTGTTCTCTGGCATTAGCAATGCGTCTAATGTGCTCTTCGGCAGTTTAGCGAATGCTTCGTTGGTTGGAGCAAACACGGTGAATGGACTTCCCCTTTCAAGGTATCCACAAGGCCAGCTGCTTTTACAGCGGTCACTAGGGTAGAGAAGTCTGGATTACCCGCTGCGATGTCGACGATGTCTTTCTTCATACCGTGGTGCGCTGCGTTGGCACTGAAGCTAATAATGAACACCCCTAAAAGCCAAGCAAAATGGTGTAGGAATTTTTGTTTTAGTGTGTGGATTGCAACTTGAGTCATAACCTGTCCCTCGTAAATTGATTATGCAGATCTGATTACGAGGGGCAGGGGGAAAAGATCATTACTTTTCAGGGATAGAGAGCAGAACTAGGAGTGCACCGTCACCGCCAAACTCTAGGGGTGCTTGGTGATAGGCCATTACATCAGGATGTTGTGCAAGCCACAGCGGCACTTTCTGTTTGAGTATGTGTTTACCGATACCGTGCATCACGCTGGCACAATGGATCTTCTCTTTTACACAGTGTGCAATCATGGCGCCGAGCTCACGCTTGGCTTCGTTTTGCGTCATGCCGTGCATGTCCAGAAATACGTCCGGCACATACACGCCGCGGCGCAGTCTTTTCACTTCGTACTTAGAGACATCATCACGGGCATAGCGAGTCGGGCCTTCCTCATTTAGGTGCGGAACAAACTCGTCTGAGAAGAAAAATTCATTGTCTCTTGCTTCACGACTGAATCTTTGTTGCTGTTTTTGCTTTGTCTCTCTTTTTGGCTTCTGGATTATGGTATCCTGATCCAGTTTTTTAACGCCCTGTACTGCCTCTTGAAACAATGCAAAGTCGTCATCTTCTGTGTTGCTCATGTGGTCACTAACCAATCAAACCTTAATTGGGCAGTATTGTAGCGCTTTTTGGAGAAAATTTTGGATAAGATTTTTGTAGATGAAGCGGTGTCTGAACTCCATACACTGCAAGATATGATTCGTTGGACCGTTAGCCGTTTTAATGCTGCGGGTCTGTTTTATGGCCATGGTACAGATAACGCATGGGATGAAGCGGTACAACTGATCCTACCTTCACTCTACTTACCTATCGACGTTCCGTCTCATGTATTGAACTCGAGACTGACCAGCAGTGAGCGTCTGCGCATCGTTGAGCGCGTAATTCAACGTATTAATGACCGAACCCCGACTGCTTACCTTACTAACAAGGCTTGGTTTTGCGGTCTTGAGTTCTTCGTAGATGAGCGAGTGCTAGTGCCACGCTCTCCAATCGGTGAACTGATTGAAAACCAGTTCCAGCCATGGCTACTAGAAGAGCCTCGTCGTATCATGGATATGTGTACCGGCTCTGGCTGTATTGCTATTGCTTGTGCGCACGCCTTCCCTGATGCAGAAGTGGATGCCATCGATATCTCGGCAGATGCGCTAGAAGTAGCTGAGCAGAACATTCAAGACCACGGTCTTGAGGCTCAGGTTACTCCGATCCGCTCAGATTTGTTCCGTGATCTTATCGAGGACAAATACGATCTTATCGTGACCAACCCACCTTATGTGGATGAAGAGGACATGAACTCTCTACCTGAAGAGTTTAAGCATGAGCCAGAGCTTGGCCTTGCAGCTGGTAGTGACGGTCTTAAGTTGATGCGTCGCATCATTGCTAACGCACCTCGCTTCCTGACTGAGAACGGCATCCTTATCTGCGAAGTGGGTAACTCTATGGTGCATGTGATGGATCAGTATCCGAACATCCCATTCACTTGGATTGAGTTCCAAAATGGCGGTCACGGCGTGTTTATGCTGACTCGTCAGCAGTGCGTAGATTGTGCGGATGAATTTTCTCTTTATCTCGACTAATTAGAAAATACCAATTGTTTGAAAACAGCCCTTATGGGCTGTTTTTTTGTTTGCGCTCTTTACAACCTGAGTGGATCTATGGAGTATTGAGGGATTGTCAAAAAACGATTGAGTTACAACGAGGAAGTAATGGCAGGAAATAGCATAGGACAACACTTTCGAGTGACCACCTTTGGCGAGAGTCACGGTATTGCACTTGGCTGTATTGTAGATGGTTGTCCTCCGGGTCTAGAGATCACCGAAGCGGATCTGCAAAAAGATCTCGACCGTCGTCGCCCGGGTACTTCTCGATATACCACTGCGCGTCGCGAACCTGATGAGGTGAAGATCCTTTCAGGTGTATTTGAGGGGCAAACCACAGGCACCTCTATTGGTCTACTGATTGAAAACACAGACCAACGATCAAAAGATTACTCTGAGATCAAAGATAAGTTTCGTCCAGGTCATGCGGATTACACCTATCACCAGAAATATGGTGTGCGTGATTACCGTGGTGGTGGCCGCTCTTCTGCGCGCGAGACAGCGATGCGTGTTGCTGCTGGCGCAATTGCTAAGAAGTATCTAGCCAAAGAATTTGGCGTTGAGATCCGTGCGTACCTTACCCAGATGGGTGATGTGAAGATCAGTGAAGTTGATTACAACGAGATCGAGAACAACCCATTCTTCTCACCAGATGCGAAAGCAGTAGAACAGTTTGACCAGCTTATCCGTGATCTGAAGAAAGAGGGTGACTCTGTGGGCGCTAAGCTACAGGTAGTTGCAAAGGGTATCCCTGTTGGTCTTGGTGAGCCTATCTTTGATCGCCTTGATGCCGATATCGCACACGCACTAATGAGCATCAATGCCGTGAAAGGCGTTGAGATTGGTGATGGTTTCGATGTGGCTGCGCAAAAAGGCAGTGAGCACAGAGATGAGCTAACCCCTGAAGGCTTTGCATCTAATCATGCTGGTGGCATCTTGGGTGGCATCTCAACGGGTCAAGATATCGTTGCTAACATCGCGCTTAAGCCGACTTCTAGTATCACGGTACCGGGTAACACCATCACTAAAGAAGGTGAGCCGACTCAGCTAATCACTAAGGGTCGTCACGATCCATGTGTAGGTATTCGCGCTGTGCCGATTGCAGAAGCTATGCTAGCTATTGTATTGCTGGATCATCTGCTTCGTCATCGTGGTCAAAACCACGGTGTAGTGACCCAAACCCCGAAGATTTAGTCTCTGTTTGAGTTTGAAAGGCGCGTTTATCGCGCCTTTGTTGTATCTTGAGCCAAAAATCCGCACAATGTGCCCAGTGAAATTGAGCTAGAAGTTTTTATGCCTCACAAGATTGAGCACCTTATCGAACTCTTCGATACCACTTTTTTTGAGGAATTCCAGACTCGCCTGATTAAGGGTGACGATGAACCTATTTATCTGCCAGCGGATGCTGAGCACAATTACCATCGTATTATCTTCGCCCATGGCTACTACGCGTCAGCCATGCATGAGATTGCCCATTGGTGTGTGGCAGGCCCTAAGAGAAGGCTTCTTGAGGACTTCGGATATTGGTATGAGCCAGATGGCCGTGATGAAAAGACTCAGGCCGAGTTCGAAAAGGTAGAGATTCGCCTCAAGCGTATGAGTGGATCTTATCGCAAAGCGCGGGTTTTCGTTTTCAGGTGAGCTGTGACAACCTTCATGGTAGCTTCGAGCCAGATCGCCTCGGTTTTACCGCCAAAGTGCAAGCAGAGGTACTAAAGATTTTACAAACAGGATTGCCAAAGCGTGTTGAAATGCTGTCTAATGCACTCCGTGATTTTTACAACACGCCACCACTTAAGGCGCAAGATTTTAAGGTCGTTTAACCTATGATTTTACAGCTAGAAGAGCAATTGCTTGACCATATTGACCAGCAGGTAGCGACTGCTTCTGATGATGAACTGTTTGCAGGTGGTTACCTACGTGGCCATATCTCACTGGCCGCGGCCGATTGTGAGAGCGAAGCGATTGCTGACGTGGCGCAGTTCAAACAAAAGATCGTAGAGAGCCTAGATAAGGCGCAAAGTGAACTGACTCCTGCTGACCGTGTGATCGTACAAGACATGTGGGATAACCTGTCGAATATGATTCAGGCGTAACGCATATTCAAATTTTTCGAATATGACGTTAAAAGCTCTTAGGTGGTAACTCCTTAAGAGCTTTTTTATTATCTAACTCAAGGTCAAAACACTCCATCGCAAAAGGATACCAAGATGAAAATTGTCGCTTTCGGTGCAAGCACCAGCTCTACTTCAATCAATAAAACCCTAGCGGCTTACGCTGCGAACCTGATCCCAAATGCTGATGTTGAGGTGTTGGATCTTAAAGAATTCGATGCGCCGCTATTTAGCGAAGACAAGGAAAAAGAGATAGGTAAATCGGAAGATGCTCAGCGTTTTCTAGCCAAGCTTGGTCGCGCAGACGCTATCGTGGTTTCGTTCGCTGAGCACAACGCTAGCTACACCGCGGCCTACAAGAGCCTATTTGATTGGGCAACCCGTATCGATCGCAACGTGTTCCAGCACAAGCCTGTTGTCTATCTTGCTACTTCACCTGGCCCAGGTGGCGCGCAGAACGTGCTAAATACTGCGGTAAACTCAGCGCCTTACTTTGCGGCTGACGTCAAGGCATCACTGTCGGTACCGAGCTTCTATGACGTGTTCGATGTGGAAGCGAATGAGTTTAAAGACCCAGAGATGGGCGAGAAGGTGAAACAGACGGTTGAAACCTTGATTGGCGAATTAGTGTAAAGAGAAGGGGCATCAAGCCCCTTTTTTACATCTGAAGTTTATAGCTCAGTTATGGCTTTGCCTTTTCTGAGCTTTCTTACCCACATACGACTTGGGTGCAGGGCTTCTAAGATATCCGTGGATAGCGGCAGTGGATGCTGGTGTATCTGCGAGGCAAGCACTTCGCTGAGCAGTGGTGCTGTAGTTAGGCCCCTCGAACCTAGACCGAATAAGCAGTATAAACCTCGTATTGAGCCACGGGCTGAATCTGTTTTTGATGTTGAAGGTCAGCATATTCGGTTTTGATTTGCTCAAACTTTCCTACATTACCTACAAACGGCAGATGGTCACGAGAGACGCAGCGTACGCCTTGGCGAGACTGATTGTCTGAGGTGTCCACGCTTTGTGGCCATTCTTGATTTGGTAAGCAGGTTCTTAGCTTATCGCCATTTTGCTGTTGCGCGTTTGGGTCAAAGGCATTGGACAGATCTGAGCGATCATAGCTGGCGCCAATACAGTGACTATTGGTTTTAGGATTGGCTGGGGTCATATAGCCATCGTAACAAAGTACTGTCTTCAGCTTCGACACCGTTTCGTTGCTCGGGATATGACTCACTTGTCCCTTAACCTTGCCTAAAGGCACTGAGCAGGTTTGCTCAAACTGATCAAAGTGATGACCATTGGCTAAAACCACCACCTGATGTTCAAAATCGCCATCGGAAGTGGTGATCTTCCAATTGCCATTTTCCAATTGAGCTAAGGACTCAATTTGATGCGAAGTTTTTAGCACGCCCAAGCTTTCTAATAGGTTTTGGGTACACTGCTTGGGAGAGAGCCAACCGCCTTGCTCATATGAGACTGCTTCCAAGTCGCAATCCAAGCCAACGATCTGATTGGTTTGCTCGGCAGTTAAATGCTTGACCAAGCTTTCTGGAAACTGGCCCTGCACGAGTTTGGTTAGTTTGGTTTTCTCACTCTCTTGCCACATTAATTGGGTGATGCCGCACCAGTTATGGTCAAACTCAATCTGCTTAGCTGCATCATCGTAAAAGCGTCTTGCAAAGCCAAAACCGGATCCAAACAGTTTAGAGATGGTGGTCATCTCTGGTGTGAGTAGCGGATAAAGCGCGCCTTGACGATTGCCAGAAGCGCCTTCGGCGGCTGTCTCATCTTTGCAATACACCATCACTTTTGAGCCCCGTGCGATTAAGGCTTTAGCTAGAGCAGCACTTGCGATACCACCGCCGATAATAGCGATATCGTCGGTTTTGCTACTGGTACGGTCAAACATGGGTGAGATATTGGAGTAAGGAGTCTTTTGCTCTACTCGGCCAGCTAGCATTTCACGCTTGGTGCCAAAGCCCTTTACTTTTTGCATCGCAAAGCCGGCTTCAATAAGCCCGCGACGTACAAAGCCTGCGGCAGTAAAGGTGGCCACGGAACAGTTAAGCTTTGCCAGTTTAGCCATGCCGTTGAATAGGTCTTGGTTCCACATCTCTGGGTTCTTGCTTGGGGCAAACCCATCTAAGAACCAAGCATCCACAATGCCTTCGCTATAGGTAGGCACCTTGGGCATGCAGTCGGCGATATCGCCGAACCAGAGATCGAGAGTGACGGCGCCGTTATCTAATACAAGACGGTGGCACTCGGGCAGGGCATCTGGGTAAGAGGCTTGTAGTTCTTTGGCAAGCTCTGCTAATTCGGGCCAACTGGCGTGAGCTTTCTCTAAGTCTTCTCGAGTAACCGGAAACTTCTCGAAAGAGATAAAATGAAGCTGGTTGAGCTTAGCATCTGGATTTTGAGCCCTAAAATTCTTGAACTCCTGCCAAAGGGCAAGAAAGTTGAGGCCAGTGCCAAATCCGGTTTCTGCAACCACGAAACGTGATTGCTGGTATTCATTCCACCCACTTGGGATATGGTTTTGATGCAAGAAAACGTAGCGGGTTTCCGCTAAACCGTTCTGGTTTGAGAAGTAAACGTCGTCGAAATGCTCGGAAACTGGGGTGCCAGCTTCGTTCCATTCAAGCTGTGCGTATTTAATTTTGCTCATTTAGATCATAAAATCTGCCACTAATAAGACAGATTGTACAAATTACAGGGAAAGCTGACCACTTTGTGTAGTCTTTGTCGGTATTATCTAGCGGAAAATTTGAATTATAGGATTGTCACATGAAACGAGTCGTGATCACCGGTATGGGTATTGTCTCAAGTATCGGTAACAACGTCGAAGAAGTACTTGAATCACTGAAAGCGGGTAAATCAGGCATTGAAGCTTCAGAACAGTTTAAAGAGAACGGCCTGCGCTCCCAGGTTTGGGGCAGTTTAAAGATTAACCCAGCAGAGCATATTGATCGTAAGCAGATGCGTTTCATGGGCGATGCAGCGGCATACGCTTACCTATCTATGGAGCAAGCGATTGCTGACTCTGGTCTAACTCCAGAGCAAGTTTCAAATGAGCGTGCTGGTATTGTTGCAGGTTCTGGTGGTGCATCATCACTAAACCAAGTCGCTGCAATCGATACTCTACGTGAGAAGAACGTTAAGCGTGTTGGTCCTTACATGGTTACTCGTACTATGGGTTCAACCGTTTCTGCATGTCTTGCAACACCATTTAAGATCAAGGGTGTTAACTACTCAATCAGCTCTGCATGTTCTACTTCAGCGCACTGTATTGGCCATGCAATGGAGCTTATCCAACTTGGTAAGCAAGACGTTGTATTCGCTGGTGGCGGTGAAGAACTGGACTACAGCATGTCTATGATGTTCGATGCTATGGGCGCTCTATCTACCAAGTACAACGATGACCCAACACGCGCTTCACGTACCTATGATGCGAACCGTGACGGCTTCGTTATCTCTGGCGGTGGCGGTATGATGGTTATCGAAGAGCTTGAGCACGCACTAGCACGTGGCGCGAAGATCTACGGTGAGATCGTAGGCTACGGCGCAAACTCTGACGGTCATGACATGGTGGCTCCATCTGGTGAAGGTGCAGTTCGTTGTATGAAGATGGCTCTGCAAAATGTAGATGGCGTTGATTACGTGAACACTCACGGTACTTCTACTCCAGTAGGTGATGTGAAAGAGCTTGGCGCTATCCAAGAAGTATTCGGTGGTAACAGCCTGCGATTTCTGCAACTAAGGCGATGTCTGGTCACGCACTAGGTGCGGCTGGCGTACACGAAGCTATCTACACGACTCTAATGCTAGAGCACGGTTTTGTTGCACCAAGCATCAACGTAGAAGAGCTAGACCCAGCAGCTGAAGGTCTAGATATTGTGACTGAGAAGCGTGATGTTGAGCTGAAGACGGTAATGTCTAACAGCTTCGGTTTCGGCGGTACTAACGCAACTCTTGTTATCAAGAAGTACGAAGGCTAATTTTTGGAATTAATCCAAATCTAAATCTTTTGAAAAGCCCGACTGGCAATGCTGGTCGGGCTTTTTATTTACATTGTTTTAAGCAGGGCTTACCCTAGCCTGATAATCAACAACGACCTACCTGTATGAAAATTATCATTGATGAAAACATGCCTTATGCCAAGGAGCTGTTTGGCCAACTTGGTGAGGTAATTCCCCTTTCTGGACGCACAATCACAGCCGATGATCTAGTGGATGTAGACGGCCTTATGATCCGCTCGGTGACCAAGGTGAATGAAGAACTGCTGTCAAAAGCCAATAAGCTGAAGTTTGTGGGCACAGCAACTGCAGGCTACGACCACCTTGACCAGACTGCCCTTGAAGCTAAGGGTGTGCACTATACCCATGCTCCTGGCTGTAACAAGGTTGGCGTAGCCGAGTATGTGGTTTCTAGCCTTATGGTGTTGGCTCAAGAGAAAGGCTTTTCAATCTTTGATAAGACCGTCGGTATTATTGGCGCAGGGCAGGTGGGGAGCTATCTTGCTAAATGTTTGCAAGGTATTGGTATTAAAGTACTTATCAATGATCCACTGGCGCAAGCAAAAGGCGATGCTCGTGAGTTTACCGATCTAGAGACCTTGCTAGAACAGTGCGATGTTATCTCTATGCACACCCCAATCACCAAAGATGGCGAGTACCCAACTCATCATATAATCAATGAAGCACGCTTGAATAACCTGCGTGGCGATCAGATCTTGATTAATGCTGCTCGTGGCCTGTGGTAGATAACTCGGCGCTCAAAGCCCGACTAGAAAAACAAGATGGTTTCACCGCGGTGCTAGATGTATTCGAGTTTGAACCTGAAGTGGATATGGAATTGCTTCCGCTGCTTGCGTTTGCAACACCGCACGTGGCTGGGTACGGCCTTGAGGGTAAGGCGCGCGGCACCACAATGATCTTTAACTCTTTCTGTGAGCATATTGGCAGCGAGCTTAGAGCGAGTGCGAATGACCTATTGCCACAAGCGCCAGTGCCGTTTGTTCGACTTTCACGCGAGTGGGATGAAGCAACACTGCACAATCTGACTCAGTTGATCTATGATGTGCGCAAAGACGATGCTCTGTTTAGAAGAGAGATTGCCAAGCCTGGCTCTTTTGACAAGATGCGCAAGCAATACTGGGATCGCCGAGAGTACGGTGCAGTGACGGTTGCAGGTACAAAAGAGACTAACTTGAGCCAATTAGAGCAGCTTGGATTTAAAATTGAGGAAACGCAATGAGTCAAAAGTTTAATATTGCCATCTTAGGGGCAACCGGTGCAGTAGGTGAAACCATCCTAGAAGTTCTTCAGGAGCGTGATTTCCCAGTAGAAGAATTGCACCTGCTTGCCAGCGAGCGTAGTGAGGGTAAAAGCTACCGCTTCAACGGTAAGACCATTGCAGTACAAAATGTAGAAGATTTCGATTGGTCACAGGTGCATATTGCGCTTTTCTCTGCTGGTGGCGATTTATCCGCAAAGTGGGCACCAATCGCGGCAGATGAAGGCGTTATCGTGATCGATAATACCTCACACTTCCGATATGAATATGATATTCCACTGGTTGTGCCTGAGGTTAACCCAGAAGCTATCGCTGAGTTCCGTAACCGCAACATCATTGCTAACCCGAACTGTTCTACCATCCAGATGTTGGTGGCACTAAAGCCTATTCATGATGCTGTGGGCATCGAGCGTATTAACGTATCGACCTATCAGTCAGTATCTGGCGCAGGTAAATCAGGTGTTGATGAGCTAGCCGGTCAAACCGCGAGCCTACTAAACGGTCGCCCAGTGGAGCCGAATGCGTTTAGTCAGCAGATCTCATTTAACTGTCTGCCACAGATAGATAAGTTCATGGAAAATGGCTACACCAAAGAAGAGATGAAGATGGTGTGGGAAACCCAGAAGATCTTCAATGATGCCTCTATCATGGTTAACCCAACCTGTGTACGTGTACCAGTATTCTATGGTCACGCAGAAGCGCTGCATATCGAGACTAGCACCCCAATGGATGCAGAGTACGCGATGGAGCTTCTAGAGCAGACTGAGGGTATCGAAGTATTCCGTGGTGAAGACTACCCAACCCAAGTTCGTGATGCAGGTGGTAAAGACCATGTAATGGTGGGTCGCGTTCGCAACGATATCAGCCATCACAGTGGTCTAAACATGTGGGTTGTTGCCGATAACGTGCGTAAAGGCGCAGCAACAAACGCAGTTCAGATTGCAGAAGTTCTGATCCGCGATTACCTATAAAATCGAGTGATTTTTAATCTGAAGCCCGCCTTGATTGGCGGGCTTTTTGTTTATGACACATTTTTTGCTTAAAACTCGGGGTCAAAGTTGAGTTTTATGGTGAAATCTAGGAAATTAGTATTTCTATAGTTTCAAATGGATTTGTGAATGACTTTTTGGGCGAAGCTTCTTATGAGTTTTCGATTTAAATTTGTCGCCCTAATGGCGCTAATTACGCTAGCTACACCTGCGTTAGCGGAAGAGATTCGATTAACCGGACCTGATGGAGAACTTCAGGCCGTACCTACCTATATTGTGCCAGACACCTTTGACGGTAAAACTGTCATTAATCGTGCTGAGAATAAGATCTCCATAGAGCGCACCTATGGCCCGACTGGCATTGATGAAACCTTGTGGTCTATCGCCAGTAAGGCGATTACCAGTGAGGACCAATCGGTTTACAAGATGGTGCTGGCCATCTATCGAGCAAACCCAACCGCCTTTGAAGACCGCAATATCCATCTGTTGAAACCGGGCAGTACCATCTCTATCCCAACTGAAGCGGAAGTGGCTAAGCAAAGCGAAAGTGAGGCTATCCGCTTGATGAAGATTCACGAGAGGAAGCCAAGCTATATCGCTAAACTTGCAGAGGAAAATGGCCCCACACGAATCCAAGTTGAGGACTCAGGTGCTCGCGCTATCCAAGATGAGCAGATCGCGTTTTTGAAGCAGCAATTGCAATCCTCTCAGCAAGATTCACAACGTTTGCAGCAAAACAACCAGGATTTGATGCAGCAACTTTCAAGCATCCGTACCGATGTGGTTGATCTAAAGGGTAAGTTAGAGCTTGAAGCTGAGAGACGCTCTAACTTTGAGCAGCAGATCATCCAATCTAGAACGACCCCTACTGAGCCTGAGAGCCTACTTACCAATGTATGGGTAATTGTTGCTCTGTCTGTGGTGATCACAGCGCTTATCATGCTACTCATGGTGCGTATGACCCTAAGCAGTGTTAAAGCGCTACCTAATCTGGCGAATGAGAACAGCAAACCGAAAGAACTAAATTCAGTTCCCGCTAGCGCGACTGCAACTGAAGAAGAGATAGAGAGTGCGGAAGCGAAACCTAAAGCCGATGATGAGCCGGTTCAGCATGTGGTGAGCCCGCTTGATCAAGAGTTTGAACAAAAACTTGATGAGATCTTGGCAAAAGAGAATCAGGTTGAAGAGGAAGAAGCTTCAGACGAAAAAGAGACTTGGCGAGACGAAGACCTGCCAGAATATGGCGAGAAAGAAGCCCTTGCTGAAGCTCTAGCTGAAACCGATGACAACCCTGCGGAAGAAATTGCTGAGCCTGAAGCTCAAATTCAAGCAGAGAAAGCTCAGGTAGAGGAGGTTCAAGAGAAGCCAGAACCTGAGAAAGTTGAGCCTAAGAAAAGCAACTACAAGTCTATCGACGATATTCTGGCGGAGAACGACTCTGAGCCTCAGGCAAACCCAGATGAAGAAGACTTAGATCTAAGGGTTGGTCTGGATGAATTCCCAGATGTCATTGGCAAGGTTGAGCTTACCGACGTCGATGAGAGAGGAGAGATCGCTGGGCTTATCGATCTGGCCTCAGTTTATATCCAGATGAATGACTTTGTGCATGCCACTAAGCTTTTGCAAACGGTTATCGACAAGGGTGACAGTGAGCAGAAACAGCAGGCACAAGCGCTTCTGGAATCCATCTCTAAGTAGTTTGAGAGCAAACAGAGCTTGGTTTATACTGCTCGCCCAATTTTCTAACGAGTATCAAATAGATGAGAATTGCCCTAGGTATTGAATACGACGGTTCACGTTACTACGGCTGGCAAAGACAGAATGAGTTCGATTCTGTGCAAGAGCGACTAGAGAAGGCGCTTACAGCGGTGGCTAACCATCCGGTCGAGGTTCAGTGTGCAGGTCGCACCGACGCAGGCGTGCACGGCACGGCAGGTAGTTCACTTTGATACTGATTCTAAGCGTAAGCTGGTGGCATGGCAGATGGGCGTTAACGCTAACCTGCCAAAGGATATCGCTGTGCGCTGGGCGGTTGAGGTAGACGAGGAGTTTCATGCTCGATTTAGTGCTACTGCCCGTCGCTATCGTTATGTCATCTTTAACCATGCGTTGCGTCCAGCAATCCTAGGCAAGGGCGTGAGTCATTATCATGGTGAGCTCGATGTTGAGAAGATGCATGAAGCCGCCCAGTTTTTGCTTGGTGAGAATGATTTCACCTCATTTCGCGCCGCATACTGCCAGTCTCTAAGTCCGTTTCGCAATATGATGCACATTAATGTGACTCGTCATAATCACTATGTCGTGGTGGATATCAAGCCAATGCCTTCGTGCACCATATGGTGCGAAACATAGTGGGTAGCCTTCTTGTGGTGGGACGCGGAGAGCAGCCAACAACTTGGATGAAATGGCTTCTGGAGCAAAAAGACAGAAAGCTTGCCGGAGCTACCGCCAAGGCTGAAGGCCTCTATTTGGTGAGTGTGGATTACCCAGAGCAGTTTGGTATTCCACAGGCGCCGATGGGGCCACTGTTCCTTCCTGAGGAACTCTAATTTTAATGACTTGCCCCAAAGGTGAGTTAGGTACCATTTTGGCAACAATCGACCCCAAGATGAGTCAAATTTTAACCATGTTCTGATAGGTACAACCAGTTTTTTATCTACACTGATGTGGATATATGGTTTAATCCTTGCAAATTGTTCACCTCTTGTCTAAAGGACGGGAGCTCAAAGAAAAAGGTCTTTCATGAGTTGGCTTGAGAAGATATTTAACAAAAGCAGCATTTCATCGTCTCGTAAGGCAAGTATCCCTGAAGGGGTATGGACTAAATGTACTTCATGCGAGCAAGTCCTGTATCAAGCAGAGTTGCAACGTAACCTAGAAGTATGTCCTAAGTGTGATCATCACATGCGCATCGGTGCGCGCGCACGACTAGACAGCTTCCTAGATAAAGATGGTCGCGAAGAGTTAGGCACAGAGCTAGAGCCTAAAGATAAACTGAAGTTTAAAGATACTAAGCGTTATAAAGACCGTATTTCTACCTACCAGAAGAGCAGTGGCGAAAAAGACGCGCTTATCGCTATGAAAGGCCAGCTAATGGGCATGCCTATCGTTGCCTGTGCCATGGAGTTTAAGTTCATGGGCGGTTCAATGGGTTCGGTTGTAGGTGCTCGTTTTGTTCGTGCAGTAGAAGCGGCTATCGAAAACAACTGTGGCCTTGTATGCTTCTCAGCAAGTGGCGGTGCACGTATGCAGGAGGCGCTTATGTCTCTAATGCAGATGGCGAAGACCAGTGCTGCACTTGAGCGTCTTTCGAAGAAAGGCCTACCGTTTATCTCTGTAATGACTGACCCAACAATGGGTGGTGTATCAGCAAGCTTCGCTATGCTAGGTGACATCAACATCGGTGAACCACGTGCAGTAATCGGTTTTGCTGGTCGTCGTGTAATCGAGCAAACGGTACGTGAAGACCTACCTGAAGGCTTCCAAACCAGTGAGTTCCTGCTTGAGCACGGTGCTATCGATATGATCGTTGATCGTCGCGAAATGCGTCAGCGTGTTGGTGGTATCATCGCTAAACTGACTCAGCATGCATCACCAATGGTAGTTCCTGTATCTCAAGGTGAAAAAGAGCCTGAATACGAAGTACCAGTTGCTAAAGAAAAATAGTAAAGTAGTACTCATTATCCCAAGCCTTGCGTAGATAGATGAGTTCTCAACGTCCACAAGCCACATCGCCACTACCGGTGTGGCTTGATTATTTGCAATCCATTCATTCCACCGCCATCGACCTTGGCCTAGACCGCATTACTGAGGTTGCCAAGCGAGCTAATCCTAGCCTTACTCAACCTGCACCTAAGGTGATTACTGTTGCCGGCACTAATGGCAAAGGCTCAACCTGTGCATCATGGAAGCCATCTTGCTGGATGCTGGCTATAAAGTCGGCGTATACAGTTCTCCACACCTGATTCGATACAACGAGCGCGTTCGTATCAATGGCGAAGAGCTTAGCGATCAGCATCATGTTGATGCCTTTGATTACATTGAATCCCTTCGTGGTGAAAGCAGTCTTAGTTTCTTTGAGATAGCGACCCTTGCCGGGCTGCATCTTTTTCAACAGCAGCAGGTGGATGTGGTTCTGCTTGAAGTGGGTTTGGGCGGTCGACTCGATGCCACCAATATCGTTGACCACGACATATCTGTGATCACTAGCTTGGCTGTGGACCATGTGGATTGGCTCGGTGACGATATCAATGTGATTGGTTTTGAAAAAGCCGGTATCTTCCGCAGTGGCAAGCCTGCTATCTGTGGTCAGCCTGATGCGCCTATGACGGTTGCTGCGCATGCCGATGACATAGGTGCAACCTTGTATCAGGTAGAATATCAGTACAGTTATAAGCAAGATGGTGATCGTTGGCATTGGCAATCTGGAAGTTTCGATCTAAATGACCTGCCACTTCCCAACCTTCCATTGGCAAACGCCGCTACCGCATTGATGGCTCTGGGTGTGTCTGAGTTGGATATTACCGATGTGAATGTGGTTAAAGGACTGGAAGAGGCGAACCTTGCTGGACGTATGCAGAAGCTGAGTAGTGAACCCACCATTATCTTGGACGTGGCACACAATCCGCACTCGGCCGAGTATTTGGTCAAGCAAGTTAAACAGCGCTATGGCGATAAAAAGCTACATGCTGTGATAGGTATGCTTCACGATAAAGACGTAGAGGCTACCCTAGAAGAATTAAAGGCGTGTGATCCTATCTGGTATCCCGCGTCGCTAAAAGGCCCACGCGCGGCCAGCGCCAGCGAATTAAGTCAGCACCTTTCATCTGATACCCTAGAATTTGATAATCCTATCGAAGCATTCAATGCGGCTTTATCGGCTGCGAATAAAGAAGATGTAGTATTAGTACTGGGTTCATTTTTCACTGTTGGCGCAGTATTAGAGTATTGGCAAACAAGGAGTACAAATGGCAAGTAAGTTCCAAAGCCGTTTAGTTGGAACCATAGTTTTAGTGGCTGTGGGTGTAATCGTCCTGCCGGATGTCCTCGATGGCAGAAGCTTCACTATAAAGAGGAGTTTGTTGCCATTCCGATCAAGCCTGAGCTGGAGTCTGAGGTTGAGTCTTTTGAGGTGCTAGAGCCGGTTGAAGAAGACGTGAGCTTGCCACCGAGTCCAGTTGAAGAAGTGATACATGAATCCACTCCAGAGCCTGAAGCGCCAAAACAGACGGTGAAGATTGAATCTAAGCCTGTCGAAGTGGTTGAAGTGAAAGAGCGTGAAGTGCCGGAGCGCAACCAGTATCAAGATGGTGCTTATATCATTCAGCTCGTCGCGCTTCGTAATGCAGACAATGCTGCAACCATGGTTAAAGATCTTCGTAGCCGGGGTTTCCAAGCCAACGTGAAAAAAGATAAGGACCTTTCTCGAGTAATTGTCGGACCTGACGTTTCCCGCTCCAAGCTAGAGTCTCAGTTACCTGAACTGAAAAAAATTACTGGCCTAAATGGTCAGATTCAAACATTTAAGCCACTAAATCCATAAAGAAAACGTTTGCGTCGCGCATTTTTCTGTTAGAATGCGCGCCAACATGAGGAAGTAATGCTCATGAACTGGGTAGATTTTACAATTTTAGGTGTGATCGGTTTATCTGCGCTGATCAGTTTAGTTCGAGGATTTGTTAAAGAAGCGCTCTCTTTGGTGATTTGGTTTGGTGCCTTTTTTATAGCCAGCCAATACTACGCCAAACTCGCGGTTTACTTTACCAATATCCAAGATGACATGGTGCGAAATGGTGTGGCAGTAGGCGCGCTTTTCATCGCTACCTTGGTTGTCGGCGCGGTGGTCAACTATGTTATTGCCCAGTTGGTTCAAAAACCGGGCTGTCGGGTACCGACAGAGTCTTAGGGGTGGTCTTTGGCTCCCTAAGAGGTGTGCTAGTTGTGGCGGCTGTATTGTTCTTTATGGATGCCTTCACTAGCTTGCCAAGTTCGGATTGGTGGCGTCAATCGCAACTGATCCCCGAATTCAGTCGAATCATAGCCCCGTTTTTTGAACATTTGAAACAAACGTCTAGCTTTTTATCCGGCGTGGTATAAAGCGAAATAGGTCAATACTGAGGGTAAAGACATGTGTGGTATTGTTGGGATTGTGGGCACAACCCCTGTCAATCAGGCTATTTATGATGCACTAACCGTGCTACAACACCGCGGCCAAGATGCTGCGGGTATTATTACCATAGATAGCAATCGTTTTCGTCTGCGTAAAGCGAACGGTCTAGTTAAAGATGTGTTCGAAGCAAAACACATGCAGCGTCTTCAAGGTACAGTGGGTATCGGTCACGTTCGTTACCCAACTGCAGGCAGTTCAAGTGCGTCTGAAGCACAGCCTTTCTATGTGAACTCGCCATTTGGTATCACCCTTGCACATAACGGCAACCTGACTAACGCAGAAGAAGTTCGTCAGCGTCTATTTGAACAAGACCGTCGTCACGTAAACACTACTTCTGACTCTGAGGTTCTGCTAAACGTTCTGGCTCATAACATCGATATGACCAAGAGCCTTAAGCTAACTAAAGAAGAGGTTTTTGAAGCGGTTGAGCGCGTTCATGAGACTGTGAAGGGTGCTTACGCGGTATCTGCAATGATCATCGGCCAAGGCATGGTGGCTTTCCGTGACCCTAACGGTATTCGTCCTCTTTGTCTTGGTAAGCGTGATGTAGACGGCAAGACCGAATACATGGTGGCTTCTGAGTCTGTAGCGCTAGATGCTGTTGGTTTTGACTTCATGCGTGATATCGCACCAGGCGAAGCAGTTTACATTACATTTGATGGTGAAATCGCAACTAAGCAGTGTGCGAAGAATCCTCAACTGAACCCATGTATCTTTGAGTTCGTTTACTTTGCTCGTCCTGACTCTTTCATTGACAAGGTTTCTGTTTATGCCGCTCGTGTAGAGATGGGTAAGAAACTGGGTGAGAAGATCAAGCAAGAGTGGGATGACCTAGATATCGATGTGGTAATTCCTATCCCTGAGACTTCTTGTGATATCGCGCTTCAGATCGCTCAGATCATCGACAAGCCATATCGCCAAGGTTTCGTTAAGAACCGCTACGTTGGTCGTACCTTCATCATGCCAGGTCAAACCCAGCGTAAGAAGTCTGTACGTCGCAAGCTGAACGCTATCCGCTCTGAGTTTAAGGGTAAGAACGTTCTACTAGTTGATGATTCTATCGTTCGCGGTACTACTTCAGAGCAGATCATCGAGATGGCTCGTGATTCTGGTGCAAACAAGGTTTATATTGTGTCAGCAGCGCCGGAGGTTCGTTTCCCGAACGTTTACGGTATCGACATGCCAAGTGCTAACGAACTAATCGCTCACGGTCGTGAAGTCGATGAGATTGCGAGCATGATCGGTGCTGATGGTCTTATGTTCCAAACTATCGAAGACCTAGTTTCTGCGGTAGGTGAGGGCAACCCAGATATTAAAGAGTTCGAAGCGTCTGTATTTAGCGGTCACTACGTAACTGGTGATGTAGACCAAGAGTATCTTGAGTACCTAGACTCTCTTCGCTCTGACGATGCAAAACTGCAACGTGATATCGCACAAGACCTAGCTAACCTAGAGCTGTACAACGAAGCTTAATTTAGCCAGACATATAAAATAAAAAACCCAGCTTTCAAAGCTGGGTTTTTTTATGCTTAAAGACTTATGCGAAGTAGTCGCGGATAAAGTCGATAAGTAGACGGGTCTTTTCTGGGATATGGTCTTTGTGGTTATAAAGCACAAAGATATCACGCGGGTTTGCTGCCCACTCAGGAAGTACGCGTACTAGATTACCCTCAGCAACATGGTGGGTAACCATAACATCAGGTACAAGACCGATACCAAGGCCAGCAGAACAGGCGTGGCGCACTACGTTAAGATCAGAGGCTTCAAGGCGACCCTTAGCCTTGTTTACCACAGTCTCGCCATGGTTGTTCACCAGTGACCAGTGAGTCAGCGGCAGACCTTTTAGCAGGGCGTGGTTTGCAAGGTCTTCAGCGTGCTGAAGAGAAGCTGACGAGTTTTGCAGATACTCAGGCTAGCCACTAGGATATCTTTTACTTCAGTCAGTTTTCGAGCGATAAGGTTTGAGTCACGTTGTGGACCAACGCGGAAGATCATATCCCACTCAGTAGGATCTAGCTCGTCAGCTCGGTTGGTCATGGACAAATCCAGATGGATGTCTGGGTAGGTCTTCATGAATTTTTCGAACATCGGCATCAGCATACGCTTGGTTAGGTTTGCTGGTGTGGAGATACGTAGACGACCTGCTGCACCACGACACTCCTCACCGAGCTCAACTGCAGAGGCAGAAATTTGTTTTAGTAGGGGACCGCATTCTTGATAGAAGCGTTGACCTGCCTCAGTCAAGGTTAGCTTGCGAGCGTGTCTGTTCAACAGCCTTAGGTCGATAGCATCTTCCAGAGCTTGAATACGGCGGGTTATGGTAGCCACCGGGATTCGTGTCGCTCGAGAGGTGGCTGTATAGCTTCCGTGCTCCACTACTTGGCGGAACAAGTTAAGGTCATCGAGTTTCATAGTATCTTTCATGATCTTGAAATACACTCACTTAAGTTAATCAATTGATCGCATATGGATCCGGGAAATATCTTTTTATTATCAATTAGTTTTACATATTTGTCGCTAATTTAAAGGAATTATCTTTGAGATTCTATTGTCTGACACCTAAGGTTAAAGCGAATGAAGTAAACTTAAGGGGTAAGTCGTGCAACAAATGAGCGTAGAAGCGGAGCTGCCGATGGAACAAGAAATTGCAGCTAAACAGGTTTTAGTTCTGGATGACGATGCTGTCTTCAGGCTCTGGTGCGTTCTTTGTTGGAGTCGCAGGGTTACGATGTTTCTGAAGCCGACAACGGCCTCGAAGGTTTAAAGAGCCTCACTACTCAGGTTCCGGACTTGGTTATCTGCGATATAGAAATGCCTCTGTTAGACGGCATCGAGTTTGTGGAAGAGGTGAGCCACCAATATCCATCTCTTCCTATGATAGTGGTTTCCGGTACCGAAAAGATGTCTGTAGTGGCTAAGGCACTTAAGTTTGGTATTAAGGACTTTGTCACTAAGCCTATTGTCGACCCGTCACATCTTTTGAAGACAGTTGCTAGCACCCTAAAAGAGTCTCAAGATGCGCTACTTTCCCAAAGAGATTTCTCTAGCCAATGGTTTCGCTTAAACGAGCAGGGTGAGCTTCCAGAAGATCAAGAGCTACACTGGCACCTAGATTACCTTCATCAGCACCCAGATGTCTCCCGTGAGCTTCTACAGGCACTTTTGCCTGAGCCTAGAACCCGTGAAGGTGATTGGGCGCTGAATTTCCGTATCCTTCAGAACCCGAACCGCGTTCCCTTGGTGTTTGATTACGCATGGAACATCAATGGTCAATTCCTGTTTTACATTGTCGATGCCAATGTAGCGGAGGATCTGGCGGTTTCTTCTACGCTATTGATCCGTGCACTATTTAATGACTATATCCGCAGTCAAGATGATCACCTGTTTCATATAGACAACCTGGTGGCGAACGTATCAAAGGCGATTCAGTTTGCTGATTGTGCGAAACCGCTTAACGCGGTTATTGGCCTTATCGACTTCCCATCCCAAAAGCTCAAAGTGCATGCCGCAGGTATCGGTTGTGTTTGGAGTTCAGACCAAGGCAGTATTGATATCTCTCCAAGCCGACTTCTTGGTGCTTCTGAAGATAAAGATTATGTCGCCTGTCCTATGAGTACCAGCGACAGCAACAGCCTCAAATTGAAAAGTATGGATGGAAGTAGCTGTCAGCTGATCATTCAAAACAGCCGTGCTTGAGGCCTGTAAATAGATCTTTACCCCAGATTTCAGCTTGGTTAGATTACTCATCTAAAGAGTTTGAAGGGGATCGTTTTGATCAAGGCATTGTGGGTTACAGCAGGTAGCGTGAGTCTAGGGTTAGGCTTGCTCGGTATCTTGCTACCTCTGCTTCCTACCACTCCGTTTATCTTGCTCGCCAGCGCCTGCTATATGCGCGGGTCGACTCGACTGCATAACAAAATGCTGTTACATCCGACTGTGGGCCCGATAATCATCAATTGGCGAGCGTCTCGCTCCATTGAAAAGGGTGTAAAGCGAAAGGCCTATGTGTTTATCGTGCTCAGCTTCACTTTTTCCATCTTTATGGCGCCAATAATCTGGGTTAAAGTCCTGCTTGGCGTGATTTTTATACTGCTCATGACCTGGTTTATACAAGTACCAGAAACCAACTCCAGCAAATGTGATTAAGCCCTAAGTTTGTTCCGCAAACTTTGCTGTGAAATGGTATGATGTCATCCAATGTTCACCTGTGGTTCCCACCGATACAAGAAATTATTATGAATAGCGAAAAACAAGCGCTGATCAAAGCAAGCATCAAATCTATCCCAGACTATCCAAAACCAGGCATTCTTTTCCGCGACGTCACCAGTTTGATGGAAGACGCGGCCGCATATAAAGCGACCATCGAAGCCATGGTTGAGAAATACAAAGATATGGGCTTTACCAAGATTGTTGGTACTGAGGCTCGTGGTTTCTTGTTTGGCGCGCCACTAGCATTAGAACTAGGTGTAGGTTTTGTGCCAGTTCGCAAGCCAGGTAAATTGCCTCGTGCAACTATCGGTCAATCTTATGAACTTGAGTACGGCACGGATACCCTAGAGATCCACACCGACGCCATCGTTGAAGGCGATAAGGTGCTGATGGTTGATGACCTACTTGCAACCGGCGGTACTATCGAAGCAACGACTAAACTTATTCGTAAGCTAGGTGGTGTTGTTGAGCATGCAGCGTTCGTGATTAATCTTCCAGAAATTGGTGGTGACAAGCGCATTGAGAAACTGGGCATTGAGGTGTTCAGCCTGTGTGAGTTCGAAGGCCACTAAGTTTCATCAATCTAGGTTAGTTAATGAGTTATTTAGCGTTAGCAAGGAAATGGCGTCCGAAGCGCTTTGGTGAGGTTGTTGGACAGGCACATGTTCTAACGGCTCTCGAAAACGCCCTTGATCAGAATCGACTGCACCACGCTTATCTGTTCAGCGGTACGCGAGGTGTAGGTAAAACTACCATTGGTCGTCTGTTCGCCAAGGGTTTGAACTGCGAAACCGGCATTACCTCAACACCTTGTGGTAAATGTCAGAGTTGTATCGAGATTGACCAGGGTCGCTTTGTTGACCTTCTGGAGATCGATGCTGCCTCTCGTACCAAGGTGGAAGATACCCGTGAACTTCTCGACAACGTGCAGTACAAACCGGCACGTGGTCGCTTTAAGGTCTATCTGATCGATGAAGTTCACATGCTCTCGAAGCACAGCTTTAATGCTCTTCTAAAAACTCTAGAAGAGCCGCCTGAGTATGTGAAGTTCCTGCTCGCAACGACCGATCCACAAAAATTGCCAGTGACGATTCTGTCACGCTGCTTACAGTTCCATCTAAAGCCGATTAGCTCAGATGATATCCATCAGCAGCTTTCACATGTGCTGACTGAAGAAAAGCTAGAGTTTGAAGAGCGTGCTCTGATGCTTCTCTCTCACGCCGCAGACGGCAGTATGCGTGATGCGCTGAGCTTGACTGATCAAGCGATAGCTCTGGGCAACGGCACTGTGGTGTCTGATACAGTTTCTCGCATGTTGGGTACGCTTGATAGTGAGCAGGCTTTGCACCTGATTGAAGCTATTGTGAAGAAACAAGCTCAGGCGACTATGGATGCATTGAGTTTGCTTGCAAGCAATGGCGTTGATTGGGACGGCTTGCTTCAGGAATTGTCCATGCAATTGCACCGCATTGCTATGTATCAAGCCTTGCCCGCGACTTTGGATGAGGCTCATGACGTAGCGCGTATCAAGCTGATCGCAAGCCAGCTTCCGCCGCAAGAAGTGCAGCTCTATTATCAGATTGCTCTAAAAGGCAGACAAGAGCTAACAATGGCACCGACCGAGCGTGCTGGGGTTGAGATGACGCTCCTGCGTATGCTCGCTTTTGCTCCTGCAAGCAAAAGCCAAGCGAATGTGATCAGTGTTGAAACCGTGAAGCCTCAAGCTGCACCAGCGAGTATTCCAGTCGTTGATACGCATCCTATGCCTGAACGCACGTCGCCAGTTGAGCAGGCGCGCAAGGCAGTTGAGAGACCTCAGCCGACTCAAGCAGTGCCAGTGCAGGCACCGCCTATGACTGAGGATCCGCGACCACAAGTACAAACAGCCCCGCCGGTTGAAGAGGCTCCTGTACAACCTGCCAGACCGCAAGGCTCAGGTTTAGGTGGCATTCGCCATCAGCTACGCTCTAGAAGACAGCAAGGCGGTCAGAGCGAGGGTGGTAACGGCGCAAAAAAGGCCGAAACAGCACAGACTAAAAAAGATAGCGTTCTTGCGCGTGTGACTAAAAAGCACCCGCCGTCAGCGCCTTCTGAGTCCGTGCTGTCGACACCTAATGAGCCCGTTACACCGCAAGAATATCAATGGCGTCCTTCCCAGAAAAAGAGCAGTGAGAATGAGACGCCAAGCATAACCCCGGCTATGCTCAAGGAAGCCTTGATGCATGAAAAGACCCCTGAAATGGTGCAAAAACTGCATACTCAGGCGGTTGAAAAGGATAGCTGGAGTGCACTGATTAATCAGCTAACTACAGGTAAAATGGTTCAACAGCTGGCGCTTAATGCCCACCTAGTTGAAAACGAACAGACTTTGGTGCTTCATCTTAGAGAGAGCCAAAAGCATCTCGATGGTGATAAATCTCGAGAAGAGCTTGCTAATGCCATTGCCCAGGTTAGAGGTAGCTTTAAGCCGGTTGAGGTGACCATCAGCAACGACGGCACTTCACCACTTGAGCTACGTGATAGCTTGTATCAGCAGAAGCTGACTCAAGCATTTGATAATTTACACCAAGATGAACACGTACAATTCATGCAGACTCGCTTTGCGGCAGAGCTGGATGAAAGCAGTGTTCGACCGATTTAAACTTGATAATGGCGCCGATAAGCCCCATTTAAAGTAATAACCAACAGTACCGATATCAAAGAGAGACAGAGAATGTTTGGAAAAGGCGGTATGGGCAACCTTATGAAGCAAGCCCAGCAGATGCAAGAGCGTATGCAAAAGCTTCAAGAAGAAATTGCTAACATGGAAATCACTGGTGAGTCTGGTGCTGGCCTTGTTAAGGTAACCATCACTGGTAGCCACAGTGTACGTCGCGTTGAGATCGATGAGAGCTTGATGGAAGACGACAAAGAGATGCTAGAAGACCTGATCGCAGCAGCATTTAACGATGCAGCGCGTCGCGTTGAAGAGACTCAAAAAGAGAAAATGGCTTCAGTAACTGGCGGAATGCAACTTCCACCAGGCATGAAGATGCCATTCTAATCAGAGTCTAAAAATATGCGCACCAGTAATATGCTGGAGCAATTAATGGAGCCTTGCGTTGTCTACCTGGGGTGGGTCCCAAGTCGGCACAACGTATGGCCTTTCATTTATTGCAACGAGACAGAAGTGGTGGGGTGAAACTGGCCGATGCTCTGAGTCAGGCGATGACTGAAGTAGGGCATTGCAGCGAGTGTCGTACCTTTACCGAACACGACGTGTGTAATATCTGTAGCAACCCTAAGCGTCAGGAAAGCGGTCAGATCTGTGTGGTGGAAAGCCCAGCAGATATCGCAGCGGTTGAGGCAACGGGTCAATACTCGGGTCTCTACTTTGTTTTGATGGGGCACTTGTCTCCACTTGATGGCATAGGGCCAAGCGATATAGGTCTGGATTCACTGGATTTCCGCTTGCAGCAGGGCGGTATCAACGAGGTTATCCTAGCCACCAACCCAACGGTTGAGGGGGAAGCGACGGCGCAATATATCGCCGAGCTTTGTCAGCTAAACCAGATCAACGCATCGCGTATCGCTCATGGTGTACCTGTAGGTGGTGAGCTTGAGTTAGTTGATGGTACAACCCTTTCTCATTCTTTGATGGGACGCCACAAGCTTTAAATACTCAAAAGCCGCTTCAATTGAAGCGGCTTTTCTCTATCTGATTGTCTATTATTCTTTCCCTGCAACAGCCTTGTAAACCACCGCACCTATAATGCCACCTATGATAGGCGCCACCCAGAATAGCCACAATTGACTCAAGGCATAATCACCCACAAACACAGCAACACCTGTGCTTCGCGCTGGGTTCACCGAGGTATTGGTTACCGGGATACTGATAAGGTGAATCAAGGTCAGGCAGAGGCCGATTGCAAGTGGAGCGAAGCCAGCAGGAGCTCGGCTGTCGGTCGCGCCCATGATCACAAACAAGAACACAGCCGTTAGGACGATTTCAGTCACCAAAGCAGCTGTCATGCCATAGCCATCTGGTGAGTAGTCGCCATAGCCATTGGTTGCAAAGCCACCTATATCCGCGCCCGCTTTACCTGTTGCGATAACATACAGCACGCCACCTGCGATAATGCCGCCGATTACCTGCGCCACTATGTATGGCACTACATCCTTGGTTTCGTGGCGACCGCCAGCCCAAAGGCCAATCGTTACTGCTGGGTTGAGATGACAGCCGGAGATATGGCCGATAGCGTAAGCCATGGTGACTACGGTGAGACCAAACGCCAGTGATACGCCAACGAATGCGATACCGAGGTCGGGGATGCCTGCGGCCAGAACGGCACTACCACACCCGCCGAGCACTAGCCAAAAAGTACCAATGACTTCTGCCAAGTATTTATTCATAAGTCGTCCTTTGTAACTGATTGAATAATCGAATTAAACATAGACGTTAAATGAAAAAATGGGAAAGGCTTGGCAAGAATTAAACCAAACGGTTTTAGGTCAGTGTCTCGAGCTCGGTAAGGATTTCGATAGCTTCCGCGCTTGTGTTGCCACATACCCATTTGGCAGCCTTAAAGCCATGGCAAACTGCAGGACGCTCTTCTTTACCAAATAGCTTACACAGGTTGTCGTCTGTCAACTGCTTGCATCGCTCTCCGGCAGGTTTGCCGTTGGGATGCAGAGGAAACGAGCTTGAAATACTAGGCGCAATACAGCATGCACCGCAATGAAGTCGACATTCCATATTGTTTACCTATGAGCTTGCTTGTAGGAATTGAGGGTGAATTATCGACAAATTGACCATAATTGAAAGGGCTTTATGGAAATTAATTGAAATCCTTGCTTGCTTGCCTTTTGAGCATGAAATAGGTATAAAACGCGCCCACGCAGTAAATTTTAGGTATCACTATGTCCACTCCATTCTGGCAATCCAAATCTCTTGAGCAAATGAGCGAACAGGAATGGGAAGCCTTGTGCGATGGTTGTGGTAAATGTTGCCTGCACAAACTTATGGATGAAGACAGTGATGAGGTTTACTACACCAACGTGGCATGTAGCTGGTTAAATAGTAAAACCTGCAGCTGTAAGGACTATCCGAACCGTTTTGAGTCTGGCGAGGAGTGCCTAAAACTGACCCGAGATAAAATCGATGAGTTTAACTGGCTACCAGAGACCTGTGCCTATCGTCTTCTATCAGAGGGTAAAGAACTGCCAGAGTGGCATCCGCTGATCACAGGCTCTAAATCAGCAATGCACGCAGCGGGCGAAAGTGTGCGCAACAAAGTGGTTTATGAGATCGATGTAGTGGATTGGGAAGACCACATTCTAAATCACCCAAATCGCTAACGCTCTTTTTTAGACGCAATCTCACATCCAGAATGGCCATTCACATGCGGATGGCTATAGTCCCCCCCACCATGGCCTGATGTTCCGACACTCTGCTTTGGCAGGGGGAGTACTAACAGTTGATACTCAACAAATGGCGAGTTGCTGGTGTCCCCAATCTCGGTAACTGGTGTAATTAGTGCTATGTTAGTCTCAGGCGCACGCTTCTTCAGCGAATAGGCGATGCCATCGCCATTTTCCACATGAAACTTACCAGCGGTGTGCATCACGTGGACATCCGGATTTTGTTTTAGGTGATTTGCTATGCTCTCAGCCATGGTTTCATCCCAAGATACTTGAGCGGCATACATGTTCTCAACCATCTTACCTTCCAAGCCCTGCATCAAGGTCATGAACTGCGCTTTATAAGGGCGATCTGAGGTATCAAGCTTGGCTGCAACAAACTTCTTATCCTTTCGAGACAACTGCTTTATATAACTAGGGCCGACCTGACCAATGCAGTGAACGATATCTCGCGGAGCATTGGCCGCAATTACCCTTCTTTGTGCCACCTTTGCCTGTTCAATGAGAGCACGGTAATCACTGGTGTAATTTGGCCAAGCACGACCGTGTGCAATCAAGGCTCGCTCTCCAATCTCGTTACTTAGGTATTGATCCAACGTGCTCTGAGCGGGTCGGCTAAACTGCTCCATGGAAAGATCTGTTTTAGGATTCTTTTCCAGTAAGGCTTTGTATAGGTCTGATTGAAATCTATGAACGGCAGAGTGAGAATGCCATTCACCCACCAGAATCACTCTATGGTCGGAGATGTTGTTAGATGCTTGCTCTAGACTGATAGGTTCGCCTTTTGGGCTAAGAAGTTGGTACTCAAAAAAGGTCTTTGGAGCCGCCGCGTAGCAAGTCTGTGAAAAGACGAGTAGTGATGTGAGCAATGTGACTTTCATTGGTCCTGACCTGCGTGAAAATGAATAAAATCATACGAGATATATGTAAGTTTTGCTCATTTTCATCAAAGTTAAAGCTGGATCTAAGTTATTGTGCCCACAGGTACAATTAGCGACATGATAGTGCTTTACTAAATAGATACATTGACAAGGATGAGGTCAATTTTGAATAGGATGGTTCAAAAGTTAGCACTAGCTGTGACGTTTCTCGTCGTTTACGGCTTGATGTTGAATGTGCAGTTATCTACTCCGATGCATTCTGATGATTTTGTGTATATTCAAAAAGGGGGAGATGTATACAAGCTTTTTGATCACTATATGAATTGGAGCGGCAGGCTATTTGCGGACCTAACCAGTTCGTCAATGCTTCACTATCTAACTTTGAGGCATACTCGGTACTTAATTCTGTTGGTGTAACCGCTTTAATCCTCCTAGTTTCCCTGTTGCCTTCCATTGTCCTAAATAAAAATCCAAGCCTTCCCTTCATTGTTTTTATTGTATCTTTCTTTTGTTATTGGATATCGAATCCAAACCTAGGACAGACTACATTCTGGGTTGTAGGTGCAGCTAACTATATGTGGACTATGTTGTATATATGTATTTATATTGCAACGCTTCACACTATTCATAACAAGAGTCAGGACAAAGTAAGTTTTGTATCTTATATCCTAGTATTTACCCTGTCGGTTATCGCGGGTTGGAGTAGTGAAGGGGCGGGTTGGTTTCCTCTAGCTTACTCTATGATTGGCATCTATTTATTTAAGCGTGATACGGCTCTACCTATCCTGGGGTCTATTGGTTCCCTTATGGGATATTGCTTATTGATCTTTTCACCAGGAAATTACAATAGGTTAGAGCATCCACTATTTCAAGACTGGGTTGCTTTAAGTATCTATGAGAAGGTCATGGGGCATATTATTTATAGAGTCCCAGAGGTCCTTTCAGGTTTTTGGTTCTTATATGTGTTATTGGTCTTTGCTCTTTTGCTAAATGCTATTTTTATAAAAGAGAAATGCAATAAGGCACAGGTTTTATCTTTATTTTTCTTTGTTGCCTCTTTTAATTAGTTGCGCCATGTTTTCTTTTTCACCGACTTACCCCGCGCGCGCTGTGAACACCTCCTTAGTTTTTCTAGTGATATCGCTATCTTTCTCCTTCCAGTTTTTACTTTGGAACCTGGAGTCTAATAGGAATACCAGGGCTATTGTTATTTCATTAGTGGTGCTTCCTTGTTTTTTGATATTTTTTCCTTTATATGAAAATGTGTCAAGATCGTATGTTAAGATTTATAAGCAAGCTGAATTAAGAGAAGAATTAATCGTTGGCCAAGTGAGAGAAGGCAGAAAGATATAGTTATCCCTGCCTATTTTCAAGGCTTTTTTATAAAAGTTGAAGATAGAATAGATACCTATCACTCTGATGAGATGGCAACCTATTATGGCGCTAATAGCATCAAGCTTAAAGAATTAGGCTTCGATTATTCTACTCTTTCATTAGATGAGTTGATAACTCACATGGGTATAAGAAAGGATAAGAAATGAAAAAGATATCAATAATTTGCCCATGCTTTAATGAAGAAAAATCCATAGCGGGATTTATGTCTGAGGTGGATAAACATCTATTAGGGTTAGACTATCTATTCGAGTTTATTTTTGTCAACGACGGCAGTTCAGATAACACTAAAGCCGTTTTAACTGAGCTTTCTGAGAAAGATAGTCGTGTTCGTTTGATTAATCTCAGTCGTAATTTTGGTAAAGAGGCCGCATTAACTGCGGGTATTGATCGAAGCGTCGGTGATGCTGTAATCCCAATTGATGTCGACCTACAAGATCCACCTCATTTGATCCCTCAGATGATAGCTTTGTGGGAAACAGGTTACGATGTGGTATTAGCAAAGCGAACCTCAAGGGATTGTGATTCTTTGCTCAAGAGGGCTACGGCGTATCTTTACTATAGAACACATAATCTAGTTGCCGATCTCAAGATACCAGAGAATGTTGGTGACTATAGGCTCATGTCACGCAAAGTCATTGATGCTATTAAACTTTTATCTGAGAATCAAAGGTTTATGAAGGGAATCTTTGCATGGGTAGGGTTCAATACTAAATGTATAGAGTATGAGAGATCAGCGTGAGCGAGGCACGTCCTCGTTTAATGGAAGGCGACTATGGAGGTTAGCCGTCGATGGATTTACCAGCTTTAGTACCTTTCCTATAAAAGTCTGGTTTTATTTAGGCTTACTAATAGCATCGCTATCTTTCGTTTATGGACTAGTTATTATCACCAAGACGCTATTTTTGGGTGTAGATGTTCCCGGTTATGCATCCATTATGGTCACGATATTGTTTTTGGGTGGTGTGCAACTGATAGTGTTAGGACTATTGGGTGAGTATATTGGTCGGATATACTTGGAGTCCAAAAATCGACCTACATATATTGTGGATGAAGACTCGTAACTTGCTAACGGTTAATGGCCCTAGGGCCTTACTTACCAGTTTACTCATCGCCTGGTTAGTATTGTTACTCGTCGAAATTAGTAGTCTTGATTTTTATCGACATGATTCAGGGTATTATTTGCCTTACTATGAGGCTAGATTCATTCAAGAAGGCCGATGGTTTAACTTCTTGCTGTTTCACTTTATAAAAATCCTCCCTCCTTATATACATGTCTTTGCATACTTCTTTCTTTCGTTCTCTTTCTTTTATCTGGTGAGCTATAAATTTAGTAAAGATATTTATCTAAGTTTTTACTTTGCCACTCTGTGTACTTGTACGCCGACACTATTTAGTTTGATATTGTGGCCAGTATCGCCTTTCCTGAGTTTCTTTGTGATGAACTTTCTTTTCTATATAAGGAATAAAGTAAGTTATAGAGAGTTGATGTTTCTAAGTGGTGTTTTGACTTTTGGTACCTACTCTAATCTTCATTTTCTCACGCCACTTATATATTTAGATAGAATTAGAAAAGAAGGTTGGGGCTTTAGTGCTCGCTTAACAGTCTATTGGGTCTTATCTTTTGTGTTTGGGTATTTATTTTCTAATATATTAGTGTACATCGTTACTTTTTTTAAGTCCGATGCTGCTACTTTTATTGTATTAGCACCGTGGAGAAACCCAAATCCGATAGTTGATATTGCTGGTTTTTATCACAACCTCATTTATGTATTAACGGTGATAAAGAGCAACGTATTGGATAGTAGTCTTTTGTATACTGTTGTCGCATTTATCACTTCTTTATTTTTATTCAAGTCTTGTCGTGAAGAAAAGATCATCTTATGGATATTGATGATATTCTTATCCTTCTATCTTAGTAACCTTTACCATGGGATAACCATTAGTTTTAGAAGCCTAGTGACTGCCTTTGTTTCCTTGAATGTTCTATTTATCTTGGTGGGCAGGAAGTATGGGCCAGCAATTATGCTATTTCTCTCTTTTGTATTGATGTTCGATAATCAGTATAAAATAAATTGGTTTGAGGCGAGAACTAAAGAGGTGTCTGCTAGATTCGAAAGTATTGAAAAAGAGATGCTTGCTACTCAAGGAGTGGTCTTCGTATATCTGAATAAGAAGAGTCGAGATAAATACTATCTAACGGAAGAGGGTATTCCTTATGACTTTTTGAATTTCAATAATGTTAGGTATAGGCAGATACGGCCATTGTTTTTAGAGCGAGGCTTCGAAGAGGTTGAGTTTGTTTACACAAATACCCCTTACACGGGAGCTGTAAGGGGAGAAGTTATTGAAGGCCAATTGCACGTTTATTTGGAGTGAGCATTCTCATATCTAGTGATAGTAAAGTGAGCTTCGCACAAGAATAACTTTCTTTCTGAGAGATCATTGCGTAGTTCGTCGGTTGCCTTCCAAGCAAAGGGTGTCATCTGTAACAGTCGCAGGCCTACTCCCTTTTCTAGTGTCATTTCGTAGTGGAGCGGTGTCTGAGTAAGGAGCGAGAGTTTGGAAAATTTTTCGGCCTCGTCTTGGTGAGGGCGCACGTTATAGTAGATACGCTCTCTTAGTTGGTATAGATGCCTCTCTCCTGGGGTCACTGAGATGAGCACTCCGCCTGGTTTTAGGCAACGAAGCAGCTCATCTTCGCTCGATGGCGCATACACCTTAACGATCACATCTAAGCTGTTGTCTGCAAACGGCAGACGATAGCTAGATGCCACGCTGAAATCGCACTCAGGGTAGCGCTTTGAGGCATAGCGCACGGCAACCTTGGAGATGTCGAGTCCGTACACCTGTGCTGCCTCTGGAAGAGCCTTGCGAATGCCATCTGTGTAGTAGCCTTCACCGCAGCCCATGTCTAGAAGGGTAATGCTGTCGCTTCCTGGTACTGAGTCCATCGCTACTTTTGCAAGAGTCTCACTCAGTTTGGCATAGTGCCCGGTTTCGAGAAACTCTCTTCGAGCCTGCATCATCTCTTTACTATCACCCGGTTCTTAGAGTGCTTGTGGTTCGCAGGCAGCAGGTTCACATAGCCTTCTTTAGCCAGATCAAAACTGTGTCTGTTGTCGCAATAGAAGGTGCGCTCGGTAAGGGTCAAGGGAGAGGCGCAAATAGGCAGATATAGTGCATACGGGACTCGATTCGATAGCAGAGCGCCTAGTATACGGATTTATGCTCGATTTTAAATATTGTCGAGATCATCGAGAAGCTGCTGAGCTTTGTTAAGAACGGCTGTTTGCTGCTCCATATCTTGTTTATCCCAGTTTCGATACACCATATTCATCCTTGGATTCTTAACTAGGGTCTCTCTATGCCTCTGCATGAAGTGCCAATACAGACTGTTGAGCGGACAGGCAGCTTGATCGAGTTTTTGCTTCACGTTGTAATGGCAATCTCCACAATAATCGCTCATTTTGTTGATGTAGTTCCCGCTGGCAGCATAAGCTTTTGAACCGACTATACCGCCGTCAGCGAACTGGCTCATACCTCGGGTATTGGGTAGTTCTACCCACTCGATGGCGTCAATATAGATAGATAAATACCACTCATCGACTTGCTCAGGTTCTATCCCAGCTAGCATACAAAAATTGCCCGTCACCATTAAGCGTTGAATATGGTGAGCGTACGAGAACTCGAGGCTTTGGCTAATGGCTTGCTTCTGGCAGTTCATATTGGTATCCCCATCCCAAAACCATTTGGGTAAGGCTCTGCTGGCCTTGAGGAAATTTAGGGTTTTGTACTTGGGCATATGAGCCCAATAAAGACCGCGGATAAACTCACGCCAACCTAGAATCTGCCTAACGAAGCCCTCTATTTGCGCTAGGGTGATATCGGGATTGTTTCTGTAGTGTTCAATGGCAGTTTGTATCACCTGCATGGGATGGAGCATCTTGCTGTTCATCGAAAATGACAGCCTAGCATGGTACAAACTCCACTGTTTGTTACCGAACATACCATTGGCTTTGTCTGTCATTGCATCTTGGTAGCGTCCAAAATTGACTAAGCAGTGGCGACAAAAAAGTCTAGCAATTGCAGTGATTGTTCACGATTCACTGGCCATAACAAAGTGTCATTACCTTGCCCTATGCTATGGATCTGATGCCTTGCGATTCTTTGGTTTATATCTGTAACGTCGTTGCTAAATAGTAATGGCTTAGGGAGTTCATCGATGGCACCTTTGGACAGTTTCTGACGATTATCTGTATCGTAATTCCATTTCCCTCCTTCAGGCTCGCCTTCATCATCAAGCAGGATGTGGTACCTTTTGCGCATCTTTCGATAGAAGGTTTCCATGCGCTGTTTCTTGTCTGGATTGAAGTAATCTGAGATTTCTTCAAAACCCACTAAAAAATGCTCGCTACTGGCCCTGTGAGTGCCAACTCCGACTTTGTTGAGTTCTAACTCAAGCCTGCCCATCTGCTCTAGTAGGCGATGCTCATCGGCTTGCTGGTATTCAAACACCTGAATCTGCTTTTGAGCGCAGATGTGTAGGATAAGCTCGATCAGGGTGAAACCCTTAGTGTCGTCGAGAGTTAGATGAAGGGTTTGATGCCCTGCTTGTTCAAGAGCCGTTGCAAAACTATGCATGGCGCAAAAGAAGGCCTGTATCTTTTGGATGTGATGGGGAACGTAGGTGGCTTCTTGGTGCAGTTCCGCGATGAGATAAAGTGTGTCGCTATCTTGCGCTTGATACCAAGAGTGATGCGCGTTTAATTGGTCACCTAGTATGAGGCGCAACTTGGTGACTGAGCCTGGAACAGAGCTGAGTTTATCTTGAAGCATAAGCAGAACAATCCATCTAAAAACAAAAGTTTAGACGAGTTTGCTCTGCCTATGGATCAACTAAATGGAAGCGATCTTAGTTGATAGGGTGTGGCTCTCACCCGGAGCAAGCTCAGTGCCTGATTCTAGATCTTTTGCCCACTGACAAGCCTCAATGCACAACATGGTCTTGAAGCCATCGTTTTGCATGTCGCCCATAGATTCCGCCCCTTGAGCCCAAGGGTTCCAAAGAACGGCTGAGTTTGCACCGCCATTACTGACCTGAATGCGACGCTCGAAACCCGCATCAGAGAGCTCAATGCTTGCTTCTGGCTCAGTGTAGATTCGGTCTATGGTGTCGGTTAACACTAGCGTATCGCCACCTTGAGTCAGTTCGCCATTGTTTAAGCTGTCGATGTACTCACCGCCCATACCGCGGGTTTCGACCGTGGTGATGTCTGAAACATTAAGGTAGGTGTGAAGTGCTCCTGAGAACTTCCAAGAGACTTCGTCTGTATTGTTCATGGTTAGAGAAACGGTAAGCTCATCGCCCACTTGAATATCTAGGAAAAGCTCAAACTTGTGTTGCCAGATTGCAAACGTCTCTTCGCTGTCGGTTAGACCCAGACGAAGCATTACGCCTTCATCATTTTCTCTGTGCTCAACCAGTTTCCACTCACTGCTAGTGCGGCAAAAGCCGTGTGCTGGGGTTGCCATGCGAGCAAACCAAGGCCAGCAAACAGGGATACCACCACGAAGGGCTGTGACACCGTCGTATTTTGCTTCTGCGCTCATCCAGATGGTTTCTGGCTTACCCTCTGGAATATAGGAAAGCAGATGACCACCAAACAGAGAAACAGCGCACTTTGCTTTTGGATGCATGACGCGGATGATTTTGACGTTATCTTTTTGGGCTGTGGTGACGTAGTCGGAGAGGGCGGTTAGGGCAGGTAATTGATAATAATCCATTGTTTTACCTCAATATAAAAACAAAAAAGGCGACTCGAGAGCCGCCTTTTCAAAATTCATACGCTAATTGCGCATCCTAAGAAATTACTTAGAGATGTGAGCGATTAGGTCTAGAACTTTGTTTGAGTAACCGATTTCGTTGTCGTACCAAGATACAACTTTAACGAAGTTGTCAGTTAGAGCGATACCAGCTTTAGCATCGAATACTGAAGTTTGAACTTCGCCGATGAAGTCTTGAGAAACAACTTGGTCTTCAGTGTAACCTAGAACACCTTTTAGCTCGCCTTCAGAAGCTTCTTTCATTGCTGCACAGATAGCTTCGTAAGATGCACCTTCTTTAAGGTTAACAGTTAGGTCAACTACAGAAACGTTAGCAGTTGGTACGCGGAAAGCCATACCAGTTAGTTTGCCGTTTAGCTCAGGAAGAACAACACCTACAGCTTTAGCTGCACCAGTTGATGATGGGATGATGTTCTGAGAAGCACCACGACCGCCACGCCAGTCTTTAGCAGAAGGACCGTCAACAGTCTTCTGAGTAGCAGTAGTAGCGTGAACAGTAGTCATAAGACCAGACTCGATGCCGAACTTGTCGTTAAGAACTTTAGCGATTGGCGCTAGGCAGTTAGTAGTACAAGAAGCGTTAGAAACGATGTCTTGACCAGCGTAAGTGCTGTCGTTAACGCCCATTACGAACATTGGAGTAGCGTCTTTTGAAGGACCAGTTAGAACAACTTTCTTAGCACCTGCAGTGATGTGCTGACGAGCAGTTTCGTCAGTTAGGAAGATACCAGTTGCTTCAGCTACAACGTCAACACCGATTTCGTCCCACTTAAGGTCCGCTGGGTTGCGCTCTGCAGTAACACGTACAGTCTTACCGTTAACGATTAGGTTGCCGTCTTTTACTTCAACAGTGCCGTTGAAACGACCGTGAGTTGAGTCGTACTTAAGCATGTATGCCATGTAATCTACGTCGATTAGGTCGTTGATACCTACTACTTCGATGTCATTACGCTCAACTGATGCACGGAAAACGAAACGGCCGATACGACCAAAACCGTTAATACCTACTTTGATAGTCATTATAGTTGCTCCACAACTTATTTCTGATTAAAGATAAACTGGTAGTAAAATTACAAAACTCAAGTTTTCAACCGCAATAGATAATCGTGTTTAATTTGTTTAAAGTCAAAAAAAACAGTGTTCTTTAACACCTAGTAAAATCAAGCGGTTGAATTATATGCATGTGATTGGTGATTTATTCACCTATTCAAATTTACGTAACAAATTTTCATAATTTATTTCGCAAACTTTTAGCACATTCACATAAGTGGAACAAAGTATGTGCTACAACCTTTCACTAGGCAAGTACAAAATCCTCAATGACAGATTGCTGTAATAAAACCATCATGAGCAAGATAGAAAAATCTCAGACTGAGTGGCAGAACGAACTAACTGCCGACCAATTCCACGTATGCCGAGAGCAAGGCACGGAAGCTCCGTTCAGCGGTAAGCTACTGCATAATAGAGAGACAGGTGATTATCTTTGCACCTGCTGTCAGTCCTTGTTGTTCAAGTCTGAAAACAAGTACGACTCTGGTTGTGGCTGGCCGAGCTTCGATGCGCCGGCCGATAAAGAGTCCATTCGATACCTAGAAGATCATTCCCATGGAATGCACCGTATTGAGATCAGATGTGCAAACTGTGACAGTCATCTCGGTCACGTATTTCCAGACGGGCCGCAAAGTACCGGAGAGCGCTACTGCGTAAACTCTATATCCCTAATTTTTAATAACGAACAAGGCACCAAGCAGGGCTAAAAGTGTTACGTTATTTTATTACAAGGCATTCAAGGAAGTAACCAAACATGAGTAGACCTAGCCTAGAAGAGATGGTCAACGCCATCACCCCTGAAGCGTATGATAGATTATTGTATGCGGTTGAAACGGGTCGTTGGCCAGAAGGTGCCGAACTAAACGAAGCGCAGCGTGCCCATTGCCAGCAAGCAGTGATGCTGTATCAGAGTAAACATAACTCGGATGCCCAGCATATGACTATCGATAAAGAGGGAGAGATTGCCTTCAAATCTAAGTCTGAGCTAAAGAGGCAGTTTGTAGAAACGCCTATCACAAAAGTTAAGGTATAAAAAATGGGGCTGCTTAGCCCCATTTTCTTTAGTGGCTCATTTCGCCACGCAAGATCTTTTGCATCTCTTGCTTTATCTCTTCGTAGCTAAGTCCTTTGCTAAGAAGGTAATGCAGCTTAGCCAGCGCCGCCTCGTGCGTCATATCATAACCGCTGATTACTCCGGCATCGGCCAGAGCACACCCAGTCGCATAACCACCCATATTCACCTTGCCTGCAAGGCATTGAGTTAAGTTTACCACAATTACGCCTCGCTCAGAAGCCTCTTTAAGGTGCGCAAGTAGCTCTGGATTTTGCGGTGCATTGCCTACGCCAAAGGTCAGCAGGATCATGGCATTAACCGGCTGGCGCAATGTGTTGCGGATTACCTCGTGAGAGATACCAGGGTACATGGTAATCACACCGATTGGTTGAGGTGTGATTGGGTGCACCTTGAACTCACCATCTGGCTTTTTGTCTACCTCAGCATTCGGACTTACCTGGATGTTGATACCCGCTTCTAGAAGTGGCGACAGGTTTGGAGAGGTAAATGCTGAGAAACCATCTGCGTGTGATTTAGTACTGCGGTTGCCACGCATTAACTGATTATTGAAGAACAAGGTTACTTCATTGATTGGGTAGTTAGCGGCAATGTGCAGTGCATTAAGAAGATTCGCTTGGCCGTCTGAGCGAAGCTCTGCCAATGGGATCTGTGAGCCTGTCACAATTACTGGCTTGCTAGGTTCTCAAACATAAACGAAAGAGCAGACGCGGTGTACGCCATGGTGTCGGTGCCATGCAAGATCACGAAACCGTCGTATTTGTCGTAGTTGGCCTTGATGTCGTCAGCAATCTGTTGCCAGTCCGCCGGTGACATATCGGAAGAGTCAATCAGTGGGGCGTACTCATGGATGGTGTACTCAGGCATTTCTGGGCGATTGAATTCAGGCATAGCCGCGAGCTGAGATTCCATGAAACCTGCCACAGGTACATAGCCGTTCTCCGACTTTTGCATTCCGATAGTGCCGCCCGTGTAGGCGATATAGATATGTTTACGTTGAGATTGGGAGGCTGACATAAAAGGTTAATTTACTAGTGAGGTGTTGAGCCGAAGTATAACTAAATTCGTAATTCAAGTAACCCTAGCGAGCTAGAGAAGTGTGAGCACCGAAACTTGGTAGTGTTAACGCCGTTTATGTGAACTTTTCCAAGTTGCCTTGCTTTGAACCTAGGCTCAGAGATCACCTGGAGCGTGCTTTGAATTTTATCCAAGGTTTTAGTTTGTCTGCACTGCTGATTAGCCCCATGGCAATTGGCGGCCAGTGGACTGTCGAGATAGGGGCGTTTTATGCGTTTTCTGACACTGACTGGTCCACATCCTCACCAAATGGGAGTGGTTCAAGAGAGGTAGACTTTGAGTCTGATCTGCTATTAGAAGAGAAAACGACGCTACCTTATTTCAACCTATCTTATGCGTTTAATGATCGCCATGCGATCTACTTCGATTGGCGTAGATTGCATCGTGATTCCAGCTTTCACTGATAACCGAAGCGTTTGAAATAACTACCGGCGGACAGACCTATGTAGCCCAAGTCGGCGCAGATATAGCGACTTCTCTGGATTTCGATATCTATCAGTTCAATTACCAATATCGCTTTTATAAGGCAGACCAGTTTTCGTCTGAGCTGATGCTAGGTTTACATGTGATTGATTTAAACCTTGAACTAGAAGGGGAGTTGCGCGTAGAGACTGATGCCGTCAATGGCAATGCATCGGTCGATAGAAACATCTTCAGTGATCTGACTGCGCCTCTGCCCAATCTTGGTCTGGGCATGGAATACATATTGGAACCAGATTGGCTGTTAGATGCTAAAGCGCAAGCCTTCTACATTAGCTTCGATGAATTTTCTGGCTTTTTGTATGAGCTGGGTGCGGGCGTCAGTTATTCGCTATTGGACGATTTGTCCGTAAAAGCCTCTTACAGCTACTTCCAAATCGATCTGGATTACGTCAGTAACAGCAGAGATGTGGATGTGAATTATCAGTTCCACGGACCTATGTTGTCGCTACTGTACGACTTTTAGCGTTAAGCATAAAAAACACGCCACAGATTGGCGTGTTTTTATTATCGGCTTACTGTACCTGACAGGGTAGGCAGAGAGTGTAGTAACCGTTAGGGTCATTAAACTGCTGCATCAAGCTCAAGTCTTGTTGCATCTGGGTTGCTACTGGCACTAATGGCTCTGGAATAATGCTCTGTATATCCAGACCTGCGCTGACCATGACACGTTTGCCTAGATCACGAATAAACTTCTGAGCTGGAGTGAGTGACTTCTCAAGCCAGTTCAGCTTGTACTCTTCTATGCTGGCAAGCTCTGCCGCGCGAGCAATGGCATCATCAAAGTCACCTATTGTGTCTACTAGGCCTCGCTCTACTGCATCTTGGCCAGTCCAAACTCGACCTTCTGCGATCTTCTCTACTTGATCAGCACCCAGGCCGCGATTGTCTGCGACTAGGTTGGTAAATCGGCGATACCCGTTTTCGATACCGAGCTGCATCGCTTGCTTGGTCACGTCATTCAGGCCAGTTACCGCACCCACACCTGAGAATGGTGAAGTGCCTATACCATCGGCGTAGATGCCGTATTTGTTAAAGCCTTTCTCAAAGGTAGTGATCACACTAAAGATACCAATAGAGCCGGTGAGCGTGGTTGGCTGGGCAAAGATTTCATCTGCTGACACTGAAATCCAGTAACCGCCAGAGGCCGCAAGGCTAGACATAGAAACCACCACAGGTCGACCTGTCTCTTTAAATGCCACGAGCTCATCGCGAATTACCTCGGAGGCGAAGGCACTACCACCCGGCTATCAACACGAAGCACCAAGGCCTTGATATCTTTATCCTGACGGGCTTTGCGGATGAGCGCGGCGGTTGTGTCGCCACCAACTGAGTTGCGTTGTTGCTGTCCATCCATAATTGCGCCACTAGCAACGATCACAGCAATCTCATCTTTGGCTGTATTCGGCTTAGGCTCATATCTGCACGATAGCGGTAATAACTGACTGAGTTAAAACCATCTTTATCATTCCCACCAAACTGCTCAATAAGCGATTTACGCACTTGCTGGCGGTTTGCTAGTTCATCCACGAGGCCCGATTGCATCGCAAGTTGTGCAAGGTTGCCATCCGCCTTCTTGAAGTCTCGGATAAAGGAATTCGCACTTGGATTAAGAACCGAGCTTTCAATGCCGCGGTTTTGCGCCACATCATTTACATAAGCACCCCATAGCTGCTTCAACCATACGGTCGCCGCCTCTTTAGCTGGAGCCGACATATCGTTGCGTGTAAAGGGTTCAACGGCTGACTTATAGGTACCGACCTTAAACACATGGGTGTTTACATCTAGATTTTCTAGAAGGGTCTTGTAGTACAGCGAGTAAGAACTGTAACCGCGAAGCAAGACGCCACCATCTGGAGCGAGGTAAACCTTGTCTGCGTAGCTGGCTAGGTAGTATTGGCTCTGGTTATAGAAGTCGCCCACGGCAATAACAGGCTTTCCGGATGCCTTAAACTCATTGATCGCTTTAGCAATATATCTCAGCTTGGTGAGGTTGGTTTCTGGCATCTTCTTCAGGCTAAGTACTAAGCCTGAAATGTTGTCATCTTGGCCTGCATGGCGAACCGTCTCAACAATATCGAAAAGGACATTTTCACGGGGTCTGTCTTGACCCAGTAGTGATTCGGTAAGCGAGTCCATCGGATTGACAAAACTGCGTTGTTCAACGATGGGACCAGACAGATTCAGCACTAATGCTTCCGGATCCTTCTGCTCTGGTTCTGGGGCCTTAGAGTCCATTCCAGTAAAGCTGAAATATACGATGGCTAGGGCTGCAAAAAATAGCAAATTGGTGAGAGCGAGACGGATGAATGTGATGATCTTCCATATGCCCTTGAATATTTTGCCGATGAAGCGAAATACTTTTTTCATAGTTTACCCGTCTTGATCCTTTCCAAGCTCAATAAAAGAGGGTGGATGTTATATGACAACTCTAAGGTCACCAAGGTATAGAGACTTAGGTTTCATTAAAGAGTTCAATAAAATCATAGGTCTATACACACTTCACCTCAAGCACCTGACTCTTTTAGTTACGAAATTTACTCAACTCCGTATCAAGTAGACAAGTGCTTGGTCTCTGTTGCAGAAATGTAAAAATTAAGTTGCCAACTCAAAATTGGCGTTTTATTGTGGTCTGACCAGGTTAGGAATTAGGAAAGGAATCTGTATGTACTCTCACTTGCTACAACCGCTTGATCTTGGCTTCACTCAACTGCGCAACCGAGTCTTAATGGGCTCAATGCACACTGGCTCGAAGATAGTGCCTCTGGCCTTGCGAAACTGGCAGCCTTTTATGAAGAGAGAGCGAAAGGGGGAGTTGGGCTGATAGTTACTGGCGGTTTTTCTCCAAATCTGAGAGGGCGCCTTTATCCTACCGCAGCTCAATTTAGCCGTTCTAAACATGCTGAATCCCATAAAATTATTACTGAAGCAGTACATAAACACGACGGAAAGATCTGTCTACAGATCCTCCATGCGGGTCGTTATGGTTA
The DNA here is from genome assembly GCA_000830475.1 of Vibrio ishigakensis. GTDB lineage: Bacteria > Pseudomonadota > Gammaproteobacteria > Enterobacterales > Vibrionaceae > Vibrio > Vibrio ishigakensis_A. The sequence goes on from BBSC01000001.1 coordinate 557,898, forward strand.
CCACCCGCTCGCCCAGAGTTCCACACCCGCAAAAGCGCCGATCGCGCGCTTTGCGCCAAGTGAAATGAGTACTAAGCAGGTACTCGGCACCATCGAAGATTTCGCCAATAGCGCCAAGCTTGCCCAAGATGCGGGTTATGATGGCGTTGAACTGATGGGCTCTGAAGTATTTGATTAATCAGTTTATCTGCCAAAGAACGAATCAAAGAGAAGATGAGTGGGGCGGAGAGTATGAAAATCGAAAACGCTTCCCGATTGAGATAGTCAACGCAGTTCGGCAGAAGGTTGGTTCAGATTTCATCATAGTATTCCGTCTTTCTATGCTGGATCTGGTTGAAGAGGGAAGTACACTCGATGAAGTCATTGAGCTTGCAAAAGACCTTGAGCAGGCGGGTGTAACTATTATCAATACGGGGATTGGCTGGCATGAAGCGCGTATTCCAACTATAGCCACCTCAGTGCCACGCGGCGCTTTTACTTGGGTGACTGAGTTGGTGAAACCTCATGTCACCATTCCGGTTGTGACTACTAACCGAATCAACAATCCAGAGCAGGCCAATGAGGTTATTAGTTCAGGTAAAGCGGACATGGTTTCCATGGCGCGTCCTTTCCTTGCTGACCCTGAGTTTGTGATTAAGGCTCAAAATGATCAAGCACATCTCATCAATACCTGTGTGGGGTGCAATCAGGCGTGTCTGGATAATGCATTTAAGGGCTTGAGAGCGACCTGTATGGTCAATCCGCAGGCCTGCTATGAAACAGAGCGAGTCATCCACAAATCCGATACACAGAAACGAGTAGCGGTTGTGGGGGCTGGTCCCGCGGGGCTCAGTGCCGCGCTCTATTGCGCCAAGCGCGGTCATCAGGTGGACTTGATTGAAAAGAGCGATCGCATTGGCGGTCAGTTCCGCCTAGCGCTTCAGATCCCTGGAAAAGAAGAATTTCGTGAAACCATCCGTTATTTTGCCAATCAGCTTTCTGAGCATGGGGTGAATGTTCTTTTGAACATGGAAGCGACCGAGCAGGTGCTCAGTGAATATGACGAAGTAGTGCTCGCAACCGGCGTTGTTCCCCGCGAAATCAATATCCCTAATAGCGGAGACGGCCCTAAGGTGTATGACTATCAAACCGTCATTCGCGAGAAAACCTATCTAGGGCAAAAGGTCGCCATCGTTGGCGCGGGTGGAGTAGGTGTTGACCTTGCGTCCATGCTAACCGAACCATCGCAGCACTCATTAGATGAGTGGCTGAATGATTGGGGTATAGATAAGCAGTATCAGCACGCGGGCGGTTTATATCCATTCCCAGAGATCAAATCATCGACAGAGGTTTGGTTGCTTCGTCGCAAGCCTGGCACTGTAGGCAAAGGCCCGGGTAAAACCACAGGTTGGATACACAGAGCGACCCTACAAAAGCGTGGTGTTAACCTCCTATCTGGTGTGAGTTACGAGAAAATCGATAAGTTAGGGCTACACGTTACCGTAGAAGGAGCCAAAGAGGTTCTAGATGTGGACAGTGTGGTTATCTGCGCAGGTCAGGTATCGGTAAGACCGTTTGAGTCTCACTGGGAAGGACGCCCGGTTCATGTTATCGGTGGTGCCGATGAAGCAGGTGAACTCGACGCAGTTCGAGCCATCAGGCAAGGCTTCGAAATCGCGACACAGATCTAGCGACAAGGGTTACTTGAGAATTATTTGCATGTAGAATCGAAGGGTAAAACATCAAATAATTCAAAGGACTGTAAATGGACGCTATCGATCTGCTGTTAAATCGTCGCTCTATTGCGAAACTCACCGCACCTGCACCAAGCGGTGAGATTCTGGAAAATATTATCAAAGCGGGTATGAGAGCCCCAGACCATGCTGGTCTCACTCCATGGCGATTTGTAATAAGCGAAGGCGAAGGGCTTCAAAAGCTGGCAAACATCTTGGTTGATGCTGCGAAAAAGTCGGATGCGGATCCAACGGTTGTTGAGAAGCTTTCGAACGCCCCTTTCAGAGCGCCTATGGTGATCACGGTTATAGCTAAGACAAGGCCACATCCGAAAGTGCCTGAATTTGAACAATATTTGTCTGCAGGGTGTGCCGTTCAAGGCATGCAGATGGCGGCGATGGCGCAGGGATTCCAAGGCTTTTGGCGTTCAGGAACTTGGATGTTTGATAAAAATGTTGAACAAGCCTTTGGCCTTAAGGGCAATGATAAGATCGTCGGCTTTCTTTATTTAGGCACCCCAGAATGCGTTCCAGCAAAAACTCCAGAGCGCGATATCTCAAAGTTCGTTGAATATCTCTAACTAATGATGGATACTGGATAAAATAACAGTATCCATTTTTGTTTGTATGTCTCGACTCTTCATTGCCGAAAAACCTAGCCTTGGGCGAGCAATCGCTTTCGCACTTCCAAAACCGCACAAGAACCAACAAGGGTTTATTGAGTGCGGGAATGGAGATGTTGTCACCTGGTGTATCGGTCACCTGTTAGAGCAGGTCATGCCAGAAGAGTACGATGAGCGCTACAAGAGTTGGTCTATGGACCACCTCCCTATCGTGCCGCAGACATGGAAGCTCAAGCCGCGCAAAACCGCCTCAAAACAGCTTACCGTTGTTAAGAAACTGGTCAAAAAACACAAGCAATTGGTTCATGCTGGAGACCCAGACCGAGAGGGGCAACTCTTAGTGGATGAGGTGATTGATTATTGCAAGGTAGCCAATAGCGAAAAGCAATCCATGCAACGCTTGCTCATTAGTGACTTAAACCTATCTGCGGTTAGGCGTGCTCTTGGCCAGATGCAATCCAACTCCAGTTTTATCCCTTTATCCGTCTCTGCCTTGGCTCGCTCCAGAGCTGACTGGCTCTATGGCATGAACATGTCCCGCGCTTATACCTTGCTGGGTAAGCAGGCCGGTTACAATGGCGTACTGTCAGTGGGTCGTGTGCAAACGCCGGTGTTAGGCTTGGTGGTAAGGCGTGACCGAGAAATTGAAGCCTTTGTACCAAGGGACTTTTTTACTCTAGATGCGCTAATCCCCTATGGAGAACCTACTCAGGACATAAAAGCGCGCTGGGTGCCAAGCGAGGCGTGCCAAAAATGGCTTGATGAAGATGGTCGGGTATTGAGTTTAGCCCTAGCTGAGAATGTGGCGAATCGCATTAAAGATAAACCTGCCAAGGTTGTAGATTCTCAGCAGAAGCAAACCAAACAGAGTGCGCCGCTTCCTTATTCACTAAGTGCTCTGCAGATAGATGCTTCAAAGCGCTTTAATATGAGTGCGCAGATGGTGTTGGATATCTGTCAGGCCTTGTACGAAAAGCACAAGGTAATCACCTATCCGCGCTCGGATTGTCGCTACCTTCCTAAAGACCATTTCAAAGAAGCGGCTTCGGTTACTAGGGCGATTCAAGGCCTAGCGCCGGACCTTTCTAAAGCGGTCAGCGAGGCGAATCTTAGCCTCAAGAGCCGTGCTTGGAATGATAGTAAGGTAGAAGCTCACCACGCATTATTCCTACAGCCAAAGGCTCAGCTTCTCTTTCTGCTAATGAAGCTAAGGTGTATCAGCTTATTGCTACTCAGTACCTGATGCAGTTTTATCCTGCGGCTGAATACGCTGAATCTAAGCTTGAGTTCGATATAGAAGGGGGCAAGTTTGTTGCGTCCGGTCGTGAATTGCTTAAACCCGGTTGGCGAGTATTGGTGAGATCCTCTAAGAAAGAATCAGATGTGCCTTTTGTACCCGCTCTTGAAAAAGGACAAGTGCTGACCTGCCGAGAGGGAGAGATCACCGCCAAGAAGACCGAGCCGCCAAAGCACTTTACTGAGGCTACGTTGCTTCAAGCAATGACAGGTATCGCGCGATTTGTTCTAGATGACAACCTCAAAAAGATCCTCAGAGAGACTGACGGGTTAGGAACAGAAGCAACTCGAGCAGGCATCCTAGATACGCTGTTTAAGCGTGGCTTACTCTCAAGAAGTGGTAAGTCGGTTTTAAGCACACCTGCGGGAAAAGGGCTGGTGGATGCGCTTCCAGACATTGCAACCTACCCAGATATGACTGCCCATTGGGAAAGACAGCTGCACGACATGAGCGAAAAGAGGCAAGCCTATGCCCCTTTTATGTCTCAACTGGAGAATCAGCTTGATGGCTTGATTGATGGCGTGAAATCCAGCCCAGTACCTGAGTCACTGCGCTCCCTTCCTAAGGTTGAGAAGAAGCCCTACCGTAAAAAGGGAGGCAAAGGTCGCACAACACGTGCGAAGAAGAATTACCAGGGTAAAGGCTGACCGTCATAGTTGTAGAAACCGCCGGAGTCTTTTTCGGTGACGTTTTCTAGAATCTTGGCGAGCCCAGCCACAGATTCACTCACAGTAATAAGTGCGTTAGGCCCACCCATGCGGGTTTGAACCCAGCCTGGATGCAGAGCAAGAACCGTAAAGCCCTGTTCATTTAGATCATTGTGGAGACTCTTTACCACAGAATTCAAGGCAGCCTTAGAGGAGCGGTAGATATAGCCGCCCCCCGAGGTGTTCTCAGTAATGCTACCAACCTTTGAAGAGATGCAAGCTACCTGTTTGATTGGGCTTTTCTTCATCTTAGAGTAAAGGGCTTCGACCAGCTTTAATGGTGCTATGGTATTTACCTCTAGCACCTTTCTCCATTCCTCAACGTCAGTAAAACCGAAGCTGGTGCCTTTAGGCCCATAATAACCGGCGTTGTTTATCAAGATATCCAGCTGTTCAAATTCATGAGAAAGCTGATGAACAGCGTCATAATCAGTGATCTCTAGCTGCCTTACCTTGAGGTTGTCGTAGTTACCACACAGAGCAAGTAGCTCTTCACTATCCGCGGGACTTCGATAGGTAGCCGTTACCTGAGCGCCGATACGAAGATAGTGTTTGGTCAAACCTAGGCCGATACCTCGGTTTGCACCTGTAATTAGAACTGTGCTCATTGGGCCTCCTATGACTACTTAGGTTGAGCGTCGATACATAAACCGTTGATTTCTTGTGACTGTTCACTCATTAGATACAAGTATAGAGGCATGATCTCGAGTGGAGTCTTGAGTAGCATGCTGTCTTCGGCAGGGTAGGCGCTAGCACGCATAGTAGTGCGGGTTGCACCCGGGTTGATGGCATTGACACGAATCGTGGTATTGCTCAGCTCATCGGCTAAGATCTGCATCATACCTTCGGTAGCAAACTTAGAAATAGAGTAGGTGCCCCACAGCGCGCGACCATCGTGACCAACGGTAGAGGAGGTGAAGATAATTCGTCCCATCTCTGATTTCCTAATAACCGGCAATAACGCCTGAGTCATCAAGAACTGAGCCTTAACGTTCACTTGCATGATCTCATCGAAGGTATCTTCTTCGATCTGGTCGAACTGACTAAGTACGCCCAATAGGCTGGCATTTTGCAGTACGCCATCGAGACGACCATATTGACCTTCGATAGTCTCGGCCATATCTACATAATTTTGCTTGGTTGCGCCCATCATATCTAGAGGGATAATTGCCGGCTCAGCCCCTCCTGCTGCCATGATCTCATCATAGGTTTGTTCGAGTTTTTTTACTGTGCGGCCAAGCAGCAATACTTGAGCGCCGTGCTCAGCAAAAGATAGGGCTGCTTGTTTGCCAATGCCATCACCTGCACCGGTTACGAGAATGATTTTGTCTTTCAGTGCGTCTTTAGCAATCGAGTAATCCACAGTTTAATTCCTTGTCGTGCGGTTTTGATTTGTCTCTATGCAGAGTACAATACCTGAATAATCTAAATCAGGGAGAAGACATTGGAATTTTTGTTAGATTACGGGCTGTTTTTGGCCAATTGTTACTTTTGTCGCCGCTATTATCGTGGTGCTTATCGTAGCTAAATCAGCATCGGCTAAATCTTCAGCAAAAGGCACGCTAGAAGTCACCAATCTTTCCGAGCAACATCAGCAAAATATTGAACTGATGGAGCATCACCTACACGATGAAGCCTTTATCAAGGCACGTGATAAAGCTGAAAAGAAAAAAGCTTAAGCAAGAGCATAAAGATCGTGAAAAAGAGGTAAAGCAAGCAGCTAAAGAGGGAGAGCTAGACGCCAAGCGTAAGCCTCATCTGTTCGTACTAGATTTTATCGGCAGTATCGACGCCAAAGAAGTGACCAACTTACGAGAAGAGATCACCGCCATTCTTGCTTGTGCAAGAGAGGGTGATGAAGTGCTGGTTCGTCTCGAATCTGGCGGCGGTATGGTACATGGCTATGGTCTTGCAGCCTCTCAGCTAGACCGCATTAAATCAGCCAATATTCCTCTGACTATCGCAGTAGACAAAGTTGCCGCGAGCGGTGGCTATATGATGGCGTGTGTGGCAGATAAGATTGTCAGCGCACCATTCGCTATCGTTGGCTCTATCGGTGTAATCGCTCAGCTTCCTAACTTCAACAAGCTACTTAAGAAAAACGACATTGAGTTTGAACAGCTTACCGCAGGTGAGTACAAGCGCACCCTGACCATGTTTGGTGAGAACACAGATAAAGCACGCGAAAAGTTCAAAGAAGAGCTTGAAGAAACCATGTGTTGTTCAAAGACTTTATCGCTGAGCGTCGCCTGATCTTGAGCTTGATAAAGTTGCAACAGGCGAGCATTGGTATGGTACTCAAGCCTTAGACCTTGGCCTGATTGATGAGGTAAAAACCTCGGATGATATCGTTGTCGATGCTTGCAAGGATAAAACCGTACTGGCTGTTCACTATGTGCAAAAGAAAAAGCTAACAGACCGATTAGGTAAATCAGCAGCCGATGCCGCTGATGGACTATTGATGAAGTGGATTCAACGCGGCCAGCGTCCTATCGTTTAGTCTTGGTAGAAGACGGCTAGCCAGATGGTTTTCTGGTTAGGGTCCGTCCAACATACTTTATGCTTTACTCGGGCGGGAATGTTCAGATGATCTCCCGCCTTCATTTTTTCTATTCGTCCATCTTCGAACTCCAGGTGTCCCTCACCTTGAATAATCAACACCCATTCATGCAGGTCTTGATCATACCAACCTGATTCAGGAGAGGTATGCCCCTCAGAGACAATTCTCTCTATCTTTACCGCATTATGTTCAAGTAAAGAGTTAAATGCCTCTTGCTCAAGCTTTGCTGGTATCGCACTGAATAGATTTTTCACCATTATCCTTCCTTGGTTGAGTGATAATCGAGAGGCATAGAAACGGCAATTTTATGCCCCTGTTTTCCTCGCGAAATGGACCTTTTATCTCTATAATAGGCGCGCTCACAGTGACGTGACATAAAATATACTCGAGTGCTCAGGGAACTAGCCCAATGATTCGAGAATACGCCCGAGCGATCGGGTCGATAAGAAAAAACAAATGGAGCAAGTATGTCCTCTGATTCTCCTGTCGTTACCGTCGATGGCCCAAGTGGGGCAGGTAAAGGCACTTTATGTATGATGTTGGCTGAAAAGCTTGGCTATCAACTACTGGACTCTGGTGCGATCTATCGCGTGCTGGCCCTAGCGGCAATCCACCACGGCGTGGACCTTGAGTCTGAAGATGCTCTAGTACCTCTAGCAACGCATTTGGACGTGCAGTTCATTGCTAAAGGTGACCTAGTACAAGTGATTCTAGAAGGTGAGGATGTGTCGGGTGAACTTCGTCGTGAAGAGACCGGCATGGCCGCATCTAAAGTCGCGGCACTACCGCGTGTTCGTGAAGCTTTATTGCGTCGTCAGCGAGCGTTTAACACTGAGCCTGGTCTGGTGGCAGATGGCCGTGATATGGGAACGGTAGTTTTCCCGAACGCAGTGGCAAAAATCTTTCTTGATGCAAGTGCCGAAGAGCGAGCGAAAAGACGCTATAAGCAGTTGCAAGACAAGGGCTTAGAGGTTAGTATTGACCACCTTTTGAGCGAGATCCAAGAAAGGGACTACCGAGACCGCAACCGCGCAGTTGCTCCTCTACGTCCTGCGGAAGACGCTCTAGTGCTTGATTCTACTGAGCTTTCTATTGAAGAAGTGATGGTAGAAGCACTGAAATTTATCGAATCTAAGGTGTCTTGATTCCGGTCAAGATACATGGAACGTTGGTCGCACGGATGATGACTGGCGAATTTATCAACCCCCACGCGGTAGGATGCCCGTGGACGTTTAAATATTGAAGATCAAATAATGACTGAATCTTTTGCTCAACTCTTTGAAGAGTTCCTAAACGAAACTGAATTCCAACAAGGTACTATTGTTAAAGGTACTGTAGTTGCTATCGAAAATGGCTTTGTACTAGTTGACGCTGGTCTTAAGTCTGAATCTGCTATCCCAGCTGAGCAATTCAAGAACGCTGCAGGCGAACTTGAAGTTGAAGTTGGTTCTGAAGTAGACGTAGCTCTAGACGCTGTTGAAGACGGTTTCGGTGAAACTCAACTTTCTCGTGAGAAAGCTAAGCGTCACGAAGCTTGGATCGTACTTGAGAAAGCATACGAAGAAGCTGAAACTGTTGTTGGTATCATCAACGGTAAAGTTAAAGGCGGCTTCACAGTAGAACTAAACGGTATCCGTGCGTTCCTACCTGGTTCTCTAGTAGACGTACGTCCTATCCGTGACACTGCTCACCTAGAAAACAAAGAGCTAGAGTTCAAAGTTATCAAGCTAGACCAGAAGCGTAACAACGTTGTTGTTTCTCGTCGTGCTGTTATCGAATCTGAAAACAGCGTTGAGCGTGATGAGCTACTTGAAACTCTACAAGAAGGCAGCGAAGTTAAAGGTATCGTTAAGAACCTTACTGACTACGGTGCGTTCGTTGACCTTGGTGGTGTAGACGGTCTTCTACACATCACTGACATGGCTTGGAAGCGCGTTAAGCACCCTTCTGAGATCGTTAACGTTGGTGACGAGATCCAAGTTAAAGTTCTTAAGTTCGACCGTGAGCGTACTCGCGTATCACTAGGTCTTAAGCAACTAGGCGAAGATCCATGGGTAGCAATCGCTAAGCGTTACCCAGAAGGTCACAAGCTAACTGGTCGTGTTACTAACCTAACTGACTACGGCTGCTTCGTTGAAATCGAAGAAGGCGTTGAAGGTCTAGTACACGTTTCAGAAATGGATTGGACTAACAAGAACATCCACCCATCTAAAGTTGTTAACGTAGGCGACGAAGTTGAGGTTATGGTTCTGGAGATCGACGAAGAGCGTCGTCGTATTTCTCTAGGTCTTAAGCAGTGTAAAGCTAACCCTTGGCAGTCATTCGCTGAAGCTCAAGCTAAAGGCGACAAAGTTACTGGTAAGATCAAGTCTATCACTGACTTCGGTATCTTCATCGGTCTAGAAGGCGGCATCGACGGTCTTGTACACCTATCTGACATCTCTTGGAACGTTGCTGGTGAAGAAGCAGTGCGCGAATTCAAGAAAGGTGACGAAATCTCTGCAGTTGTTCTAGCAGTAGACGCAGAGCGTGAGCGTATTTCTCTTGGCGTTAAGCAAATGGAAAACGACCCGTTCAACAACTACTTAGCTGACAACAAGAAAGGTGCTCTAGTTAACGGTACTGTGACTGCAGTAGACGCAAAAGGTGCTACAATTGAACTTGTAGACGGCGTTGAAGGTTACATCCGCGTTTCTGAAGTATCACGTGACCGTATCGAAGATGCGTCTCTAATCCTAAGCGTTGGCGATAACGTTGAAGCGAAGTACACCGGTGTTGACCGTAAGAACCGCGTAATCAACCTATCTATCAAAGCTAAAGATCAAGCGGAAGAGCAAGAAGCAATGGCTTCACTGAACAAGCAAGATGAGTCTTCGTTCGGTAACGCTATGGCTGACGCATTCAAGGCTGCGAAAGGCGAATAATTACTTATTCTAAGTAACTATCGTTAAGAGGGGCCTTATGGCTCCCTTTTTTTAATGTTGAAAGAGGGAAACTATGACTAAGTCTGAGTTGATAGAAAGATTGTGTGCAGAACAAACACACCTTTCTGCAAAAGAGATTGAAGACGCAGTAAAAGAAATTATCGAACACATGGCTGAGACTCTAGAAAGCGGTGAACGCATCGAAATTCGAGGCTTCGGCAGTTTCTCCTTACATTATCGTGAACCTCGTGTAGGGCGTAACCCTAAGACTGGTGATCAGGTGGATCTGGAAGGCAAATACGTTCCCCACTTTAAACCGGGCAAGGAATTACGTGAGCGAGTTAACGACAGCTTGTAACTCCCTGTTTTTATAGAAAAGCGGCACTATTTGAGTGCCGTTTTTTTATACCAAAAACGAATTTTATCGTACGTGAGTAGGGTAAAAATAGTGGAATTGTTTACCTCTACTGCAGTCGAGAGTAGAGAATCATATTTTCATGGTGTCGTGGTCGGATTTGCTGCATAATCGTCTAACGTACTGTGTTGTAAAAGGTAGTTTGAGTGAGAATCCTAAAAATTGCATTGGTTTTGGTTCTGTTTCTGATTGCTTTGGCGCTTGGCGCTCAAAACCAAGAAGTCGTGACCTTCAATTATCTTCTCGCCGAGGGGAACTTCCATCTTTCATCTCTCATCGGTGGCGTTTTCGTGCTGGGTTTTGTGATTTCTGGGCTTATCTTTGGCTCCATGCATTTCCGCTCTCAACTCCAAGTTCGTAAACTAAAACGCAAACTGAAAAAGCTGACACCACAAATTGAAGTGCCATCCAAACCGAGCACTCAAATGCCAGTTGTGAAAGAGCCGAGTAAATAATCACTCTCTATGCTTCAATTACTGTTTCTACTTTTGCCGATCGCTGCTGCCTATGGATGGTACATGGGGCAGCGCAGTGCGCGCCAAGAAAGTCAGAGACAGTCCAACCAGATTTCCCGTCAATATGTTCGTGGTCTTAACCTGCTTCTATCGGAGCAGTCTGACAAGGCCGTTGACCACTTCATCGAACTACTTCAAATAGACGATGAAACCATAGATACCCACTTAGCCCTGGGTAACCTGTTTCGCTCTCGCGGTGAAGTAGACCGAGCTATCCGTATTCACCAGAGCTTGATTGCTCGCACTGAGTTGACCATAGATCAGAAGAACATCGCATTGCAGCAGCTGGCGCGAGACTACATGGTTTCGGGCTTTCTAGACCGTGCGGAAAAGATCTTTGAACAGCTAGTTGAAGAGCCTGATCACAAAGAGCACGCTCTTTATCAGTTGGTTGCTATCTATCAACAGACCAAGGAGTGGAGTAAGGCGATTCATTACGCCACCATGTTGGTGAAGATGGGTAAGCGCCGAATGAGAACCAGCATTGCTCACTATTACTGTGAGTTAGCTCTGCACGAAAAGGCCTTTGGTAAACGTTCAAAAGCGATAACCTTGTATAAGAAGGCGCTGTCTGAAGACCCTAAATGTGTGCGTGCCACCATTGCCTTAGGCCGAATCTACCTAGAAACGGAAGAGTACAGCAAGACCATTAAATATCTAGAATCGGTCCTAGAGCAAGATTCTGATTTTATTAGTGAAATCTTGCCAAACCTTGCCGATTGCTATCACCACCTAGGACAAGAAGATCAGCTTATTGAGTTTTTGCGTCGCTGCACGGAGAAGAAAGCGGGTGTGTCGGTTGACCTGATGCTCGCTCAGGTTGTAGCTCAGCATGAAGGTATTGAAGCGGCTCAGGGGCTACTTACTCGCCAGCTTGTTAAGAACCCGACCATGAAGGCTTCTATCGTCTTATCGATTATCATATTGCTGAGGCGGAAGAGGGCAGTGCGAAAGATAGCTTGAGTACTCTACAAGCTATGGTTGGTGAGCAGCTTAAGGTTAAGCCTCATCATAGATGTCGCCAGTGTGGCTACTCTACCCATGCCCTGCATTGGCATTGCCCATCTTGTCGCAGTTGGGGCAAGATCAAACCTATCCGTGGCCTAGACGGCGAATAAGGCTAACAATTTTCTGCGTTCGTGGTTAGAATAGGCGCGCTTTCATTTGATGCTCAACCTATGGAGAAACCACATGGACCAAAAAGTTATCGTTGCCCTAGATTACGATAAAAAAGATGACGCTCTACGCTTCGTTGATCGAATTGACCAGCTTCTTGTCGCCTAAAAGTCGGTAAAGAGATGTTCACCCTGTTTGGCCCAGAATTTGTTCGTGAGCTGCATAGCCGCGGTTTCTCTGTATTCCTTGACCTAAAATTCCACGATATCCCAAATACCTGCTCGAAAGCGGTAAAAGCAGCCGCTGATCTGGGTGTATGGATGGTGAACGTTCACGCAAGTGGCGGTGAGCGTATGATGACTGCATCACGAGAAATCCTTGAGCCATACGGTAAAGACCGTCCACTGCTTATTGGTGTGACTGTGCTGACTAGCATGGAGCAATCTGATCTGAGTGGTATCGGTCTGGATGTTGAGCCTAAACAGCAGGTATTCCGCCTTGCAAGTCTGACCAAGAATAGTGGCCTAGACGGTGTGGTATGTTCAGCGCAAGAGGCGAGCTTCCTTAAAACTGAGCTTGGAAAAGAGTTTAAGCTAGTAACGCCGGGGATTCGCCTGCAGGTGCTGCGGTAGGCGACCAGAAGCGCATCATGACGCCGGTAGATGCTATCTCTGCAGGTTCTGACTACCTGGTGATTGGCCGTCCTATCACGCAGGCTGAGAATCCATCTCAGGTACTGACTGATATCAACGCTAGCCTAGCGTAAAGAATCAAAAAACCCGCTCTCTAGCGGGTTTTCTTTTATCTGTACTAAGCCGGAATGCCACTGTGGAATTTAAACTCATCATCAGGCGTTGAGATAAGCTCAGCTTCGACCTGGGCAAAGTGCGCCACTCTCTCCTCAATACTTCCTCCAGCTACCTCTTCGGCAAGGGTTAGGTAATCCTGATAGTGTCTCGCCTCTGAACGGAGTAGGGATATATAGAAGTTTGAAATGTCTTCATCCATGTATGGCGCAAGAGCGGCAAATCGTTCACAAGAGCGGGCTTCAATAAAGGCCCCCACAATCAGCTTATCGATTAGAGTCTGCGGTTCATGGGTAGTGATGTGCTTGATCAGCCTTTTGCATAACGGCCAGCGCTGACATTGTGATATTCAATACCGCGGCTATCCATTATCTCCAGAACTTGATAGAAATGGTGCAGCTCTTCTTTTATCAGTAGCACCATTTTATCGATCAGGGATTGAGAGTAGGGGGAATCAGATTTAGCAATGATCGCCTTAGAGATATTGCTTTTGCCTTTGAGGGAGTTAAGGTCACCTACGCCACGATATGCGAAGTCCTCATAAGGCTGAAACCACTTAAGAAGTTGCTGTTTGCTGTCTGTGTCAGCCGCATACTTGCGAATCAAAAACATCGCAGATTGCGCCGCTTTCAGTTCACACAATAGGTGGTCGATAAGCACGGTCGAAAGGCGCTGCTCTTTTTGCGCTTCATCTATCCAGGCTTGTGGGGTTTCACAGTTAAGGAATTGCTTAATTGGCGTCAATAACTCTTGGTACATGCTAAAGAATCTAGAAAGGTGTCACAAATTTGAAGGGCTAGATTAACCAAATCTAGTCAGAATGTCTGCCACTCAAATGGCATTAACTTCAATTATATAGATAAAACCACTTCTCAATTTTTTCAAATGGCGTTATAACTAACGATTATATTAAACGTAATGGATGACAAGGATTAGCATGAAGCTACAACAGCTAAAGTACATAGTTGAGGTGGTTAACCATAACCTCAATGTGTCAGCGACAGCAGAGAGTCTCTATACCTCTCAGCCGGGCATCAGTAAGCAGGTTCGCCTGTTAGAAGATGAGCTTGGTATTCAGGTATTTGAGCGAAGCGGTAAGCATCTTACTCAGGTGACCCCTGCAGGCGAGGAAATCATCAAGATCTCTCGTGAGATTCTTTCTCGTGTTGAGTCGGTAAAAGCCGTGGCCGCTGAGCATACCCATCCTGAGATGGGCACACTGAACATCACAACTACTCATACTCAGGCCCGCTATGCGCTTCCTGATGTGATCAAAGGCTTTACTGCGCGTTACCCTAAGGTTTCTCTGCATATGCACCAGGGAACCCCTTCACAGATGTCTCAGGCGATCGCCAAGGGTACAGCAAACTTTGCTATTGCGACCGAAGCGCTTCATCTGTATCACGATGCCATCATGCTACCTTGTTATCACTGGAATCGCTCTATTGTGGTTACTCGCGACCATCCATTGGCGCAAAAGTCTCATGTGACCATCGCTGACTTGGCTGCTTATCAACTCGTGACCTACGTATTTGGTTTCACCGGTCGCTCAGAGCTGGATGCTGCATTTGATAAGGCGGGCTTATCTCCAAAGATCGTCTTCACTGCAACGGATGCTGACGTGATTAAAACCTATGTGCGTATGGGGATAGGGGTTGGTGTGATTGCCAGTATGGCGATCGATCAAGAGCAAGATAAAGACCTAGTGGCTATCGATGCCAGCCATATCTTTGGTGCGAGTACCACTAGCATCGGCTTCCGTCGCGGTACCTTCCTACGTAGCTATATGTTTGATTTTGTTGAGCGATTTGCGCCGCACCTAACGCGTCCTGTGGTGGAACAAGCGATTTCGCTGAAGAATAATCAAGAAATCGAAGAGATGTTCAAAGACATAGTGCTTCCTGTGCGCTAGTTGCATTTAGCGCTCCGACTCGGTAAAAAGAGCGCATGCAGACAAGATTCCAATCTCTAGACGCCATACTGCTGCAAAATCAGCACTACTGGCGCTTCGAATCCTTCCATGAAAGTCGTAATGGCCTGACTCGATTTAGCTCGAATCAGGCTTTAACCGCTTGGCTCTCATCTCTTGAACTATCTCAAGTAGAAAAACTAAAGCAAAACCCTCAGCTTCTTACCGACGCTATTTCTCGATTTATTCTGGAGACTGAAGCGCTTAGTCGTTTGTCCCAACTCAAAGATACGAAATACACATCCCAGACACTAGATTCACATCAAGCTAGTGGTATTCCCGGTCGCAAGTTAACTCAAATCGAGGCAATGGGGTCGGCGGCGATGAGCCATCACCAAGGTCAGAGATGGCTTGAGTGGTGTGCAGGAAAGGGATTTCTAGGGCGCATGCTGGCGGTAGGAACTCAGCAGCCTGTAACCAGCTTTGAATGGCAACAGATGTTATGCGACAAGGGGCAAGCTGAATCAGATAAGCTTGAGCTTCCGGTTGAGTTTGTGAATGGCGATGCGTTTTGTTGTGAGAAGCATCAACTGTTTTCAAATGATTTGCACGCGGTTGCCCTGCACGCCTGCGGTGACCTGCATGTAGTCTTGATGAAGCAGGCAAGCCTACATCAGATTAAGAACCTTTCTATTGCTCCTTGCTGTTATCACCTGATTCGAGATGACAGCTATCAGGCTATGTCTGAATATGGCAAGGCATCTGAGCTGAACCTTTCTAAGAATGAGCTTCGAATTCCGCTACAAGAGACAGTTACAGGAGGCGAGCGAGTATCTCGTCATCGTCATCAAGAGATGGTGTACAGATTGGCTTTAGATGAGTTGCTTCGCGACCAAACTGGAAAAGATGAATATCAGTCCATTCCGAGTGTGAAAAAATCTCAGCTGCAGCATGGATTTGAGGCTTTCTGTCGTTGGGCGTCTGATAAGAAAGGTTTCGAGTTATTAGAAGCCAATTGGTCTCAATACGAGAGTAGGGGAGAGGCGCGCTTTTTAGATATGGAGCGTTTAGGGCTAGTGCAACAGCTTTTCCAAAGACCTTTGGAGCTCTGGCTGGTGCTTGATAAGTCGCTGTTTTTGCAAGATCAGGGCTATCAGGTTGAGCTAAGCCAGTTTTGCGACAAAAAATAACGCCACGGAATATTCTTATTCAAGCGGCGTTAGATGAAACTAGCTGTTAGCTGTTAGCTGTTAACACGCTGTATTGCATCCATAGGAGCAACGTATTCTAGGTCGAAGTTCTCAGCAACTTCCTTACATGTCACCATACCGTGGATAACGTTCAGGCCATTCAGGAAGCCGTTATCTTCGGTTAGCGCCTCTTGGTAGCCCTTGTTTGCCAGTTTTAGGATATATGGCAGGGTTACGTTGTTAAGCGCGTAAGTAGAGGTGCGAGCAACTGCGCCCGGCATGTTCGCTACGCAGTAGTGAACTACGTCATCAACCATGTATACAGGGTCTGCGTGTGTTGTCGCGTGTGAGGTTTCAAAGCAGCCGCCTTGATCGATAGCAACGTCAACAACCGCCGCACCGCGTTTCATCGCCTTGATGTGCTCTTTAGTCACCAGCTTAGGAGCTGCAGCGCCAGGAATAAGTACAGCACCGATAACAAGGTCAGCTTCGGATACGTGACGAGTCAGTGCCTCTTCAGTAGAGTAAACCACCTTAGCACGACCCTGGAACTCTTCATCTAGAGCTCGTAAGGTGTGGATGTTACGATCAAGAATTGTCACGTCTGCACGCATGCCAACTGCCATACGAGCTGCGTTAGATCCTACTACGCCGCCGCCGATTACTACGATTTTCGCCGGTTCAACACCCGGAACACCACCCAGTAGAAGACCACGACCGCCATTTGATTTTTCAAGAGCCTGAGCACCGGCTTGGATAGCCATACGTCCTGCTACTTCTGACATCGGAGCCAGCAGAGGTAACTGATTTAAGTGATCAGTAACAGTTTCATAAGCAATACAAACCGCTTTGCTATTGATTAGTTCTTCTGTTTGTGGAAAATCAGGTGCTAAGTGTAAATAAGTAAACAGTATTTGCCCTTCGCGCAGCATAGCGCGCTCGACCGCTTGAGGTTCTTTAACCTTCACGATCATCTCAGCTTGAGCGAATATGTCTGTTGCACTTGGAAGAATGGATGCACCTGCAGCGATATAATCTTCGTCGCTGAAACCTATGCCAGAGCCGGCCTGGGTTTCGACAATGACTTGGTGTCCGTGTGAGATGACTTCTCTAACACTGGCTGGAACCATACCTACACGATATTCGTGGTTCTTAATCTCTTTAGGGATACCAATGATCATCCTGACTCCTTAATGTTTTTTAGTTATTGTTTCTAGGGTTTTGCGTTTATCACGAAATTAATGACTAGTATAATGTGTTTTAATTGAAATTTGATGCTAAATATTCTCTAAATGTAGCGTATATTGTTGCAAGGAAGTAAAAAGGTGGAATAAAACCATGGTAGAAGTGACTAAGCCGTCCAAGGAACTGGACCGTATCGACAGGAATATTCTGAACGAACTGCAAAAAGACGGTCGTATCTCAAATGTCGAGTTGTCCAAGCGAGTCGGCCTCTCTCCAACGCCCTGTTTAGAAAGGGTTCGTCGACTAGAGCGTCAAGGCTATATCCTTGGCTACACTGCGCAACTTAACCCTCAATATCTAGATGCCTCACTATTGGTGTTTGTTGAGATTACCCTGAATCGTGGTGCACCAGATGTATTTGAACAGTTTAACAGTGCTGTGCAAAAATTGGACGATATTCAGGAATGTCATCTAGTTTCTGGTGATTTTGATTACCTGTTAAAAACCCGTGTATCGGATATGGGCGCTTATCGTAAGCTGCTTGGCGATACCCTGCTTCGCCTCCCAGGTGTAAACGACACCCGTACCTATGTGGTTATGGAAGAGGTTAAGCAGAGCAACCAGTTGGTTATCAAAACCCGCTAAATCCATGATTAACAGAGGTTTGACTTGGGTTTTTACCTCTGCATGTGTTTAAATAAAACTATCCACGGGCGGCATTAGCCGCTCTTGTTGTATCTTCGCACACATGGATATGTTGAAAAGAAATTCCAAGATTCGAACCGTAATCCACACCTCTCCCTCAAAGACTAACTCGAACCTAACCGGCTCTCAGCGTCTAAGAGAAGGGTGTTTCATCGTCGGTATTCTCATTGCTGTCTTAATGGCAGTAGCCCTGTTCACCTTCAGCCCAGCTGATCCTTCTTGGTCCCAAACTGCTTGGGGCGGGGAAGTACAAAACGCTGGGGGCTTGTTTGGTGCCTGGATAGCAGACACCCTGCTGTTCACCTTTGGCGTGCTTGCTTATGCATTGCCAGCGGCGCTGATCCTGCTCACCTGGACGACCTTCCGTAAGCGTATGCCCGACGAGAGCATAGACCTTATGCTGTGGGGGACGCGTCTGCTTGGTGGTGCCTTGCTCATCGTGACCAGTTGTGGCCTTGCGGACATCAACTTCGACGATATTTGGTACTTCTCATCAGGAGGCGTTATTGGTGATGTAATCACCAGTCTCGCGATTCCAACGCTAAATTCTCTAGGTACAACACTCGCGCTGCTGTTCCTATGGGGCGCGTCCTTTACCCTATTTACGGGCGTATCTTGCTATCAATCGTTGAGTCTATTGGCCAAGCAACCTAGATGCCTTTGCTAAGGCACTTAACTTCGTTCGCGGTGATAAAGAGCAGGTTATCGAGCCTTCTCGCTTGGACGATCAGAAGCTTGTGTACGCAGATACTTCTGCAGATGAAGTAGTGATTGATAAGGCGGATGAGGATGACCCTCTGCTCAGTCCTATCACAGAAGAGCCGAAAAAAGAAGAAGAAGAGTACAAGATCTACATTCCGAATGAGGCCCAGCCTCAGGAAGAGAGCTTCGAATTCGATCGCACGGCTAACTTGCATGCGCCTATCGAGCAGCTTGAGAAGGACGCTCAGCTTGCCAATGACTTTGTTGAGTCTGAAGAGCCTGTTATCGAGCGTAAAGAGCCTGAGATTGTGCTTCCAAAGACGGAAGAGCCAAGGTTGAAGCTGTAGTTGCAAGTGCGCCAAGCTTTGAAACCGTTGCGGAACCACAACAGCCATCCGTACCTGAATCTAGTGCGCCTGAAGTTGATTTGCCACAAGATGAAGTTATTGATGAACCTTTCTCAATTGAGATTGAGGAAGAAGAAAAACCAGGGCCTACTATCAACATGGATCTGGTGGATGAAGAGCCTCAACAACAGATTCAAGCGCAGCCCAAGCAACCAGTACAACAGCAAGTCACTGAGGAAGTGGTCAATGAACAGCTGTTTGAGATTCCGGCTGAGCAAGAGGCGAATACAGACTCAGTTGAACAGCCGAACCAAAACCTTGAAACCACTGAGGCAAGCCAAGTAGAGGCTGACGCTATTGAAGGTGAAGTAGTCGAGGAAGAGCCAACCAATGATGCAGCAGCATTTGCCGCTGAGGTTGCCAAGGCTCAGGCTCGTGCTCAGGCCTCACAAAACCCATTCCTTATTCAAAAAGACGCCAATCTGCCTAAGCCAACTAGCCCTATGCCGACGCTAGAACTGCTTTATCACCCAGAGAAGCGTGATAATCATATCGACAAAGAAGCCCTGCAAGACATCGCTCGTCTGGTAGAGGCGAAACTGGCGGATTATAAGATTAAGGCGCAGGTCGTGGGCATCTTCCCAGGCCCTGTTATTACCCGTTTTGAACTAGACCTAGCACCGGGTGTCAAAGTATCGCGTATCTCGGGTCTTTCTATGGACTTGGCTCGCTCGTTATCAGCAATGGCGGTACGTGTAGTCGAGGTAATTCCGGGCAAGCCATATGTGGGTCTAGAGCTTCCAAATATGTCTCGTCAGACGGTATATCTGTCTGATGTTATTAGCAGTCCAACCTTTACCGAGAACAAGTCGCCAACGGCTGTGGTACTTGGTCAGGATATCGCCGGTGATGCAGTTGTAGGTGACCTAGCCAAGATGCCGCACGTGCTGGTGGCCGGTACTACAGGCTCAGGTAAGTCTGTGGGTGTGAACGTTATGATTCTGAGTATGTTGTATAAATCAACGCCAGAAGACGTTCGCTTTATCATGATTGACCCGAAAATGTTGGAGCTTTCTATCTATGAAGGCATACCACACCTGCTTTCAGAGGTGGTCACCGACATGAAGGATGCGTCTAACGCGCTGCGCTGGTGTGTGGGCGAGATGGAGCGCCGCTACAAGCTGATGTCAGCTCTGGGCGTACGTAACCTGAAGGGCTTTAATGACAAGCTTAAGATGGCAGCCGATGCAGGCCACCCAATCCATGATCCGCTGTGGCAACCGGGTGATAGCATGGACGCAGAGCCGCCACTGCTTGAGAAACTGCCGTATATCGTGGTTGTAGTGGATGAATTTGCCGACCTCATCATGGTGGTGGGCAAGAAGGTAGAAGAGCTGATTGCTCGTATCGCGCAGAAAGCGCGTGCAGCGGGTATTCACCTTATTCTTGCGACCCAGCGTCCATCGGTGGATGTAATTACTGGTCTTATCAAGGCAAACATCCCGACCCGTGTGGCTTTTACCGTATCTACCAAGACGGACTCAAGAACTATCTTGGATCAAGGCGGTGCAGAGTCGCTATTGGGTATGGGTGATATGCTTTACTTACCACCAGGCTCAAGCCACACCATACGTGTGCATGGTGCGTTTGCATCCGATGATGACGTGCATGCGGTAGTAAACGATTGGAAAGCGCGCGGTAAGCCACAATATATTGAGGCGATCACTCAGGCTGAGCAATCGGCTGACTCCTTGCTTCCAGGTGAGAAACCAGAAGGTGATGAGGACGTAGACCCATTGTTTGATCAAGTGGTTGAGCATGTGACCGAGACTCGCCGTGGCTCAGTATCTGGCGTACAGCGCCGATTCAAGATCGGTTATAACCGCGCAGCGCGCATCGTAGAACAACTTGAGGCGCAGGGCATAGTGAGTGCTCCTGGCCATAACGGAAACCGTGAAGTATTGGCGCCGCCGCCAATCAAAGACGTGTAGAGAATTGAATGAAGAAAATTTTTGTAGGCCTTTTGGCGCTAATTTCTGTAAATGTTTGGGCAAGTGCTCAGGATGTGTTGGTAGAGCGTCTAGCTAAGACCGATGGCTTCAGTGCCAATTTCGAGCAGACTGTGGTTAGCCCAGACGATGAAGTGGTAATGGAAGGCACTGGTAAGGTTGAGATCGCAAGACCGAGCCTGTTCCGTTGGACCAGTGAAACCCCAGATGAAAATATCTTGGTTTCTGATGGTGAAACCTTGTGGTATTACACCCCGTTTGTAGAGCAGGTAAGCATCTACTGGCAGAAACAAGCGACAGAGCAGACCCCATTTGTTCTACTGACTCGCAATAAGGCGAGCGATTGGGATAAATACAGTGTGGTGCAAAATGGCGACCGCTTTACCCTGACTCCAACTGATGTAAACAGCACTCAAGGTCAGTTCCAGTTAGATATCGATGCCAAGGGCACTATCTCTGGCTTTAATGTGGTTGAACAAGACGGTCAGCGTTCTAAATTTACTTTTAACAACTACAAGAATCAGGTACCTGCTAAGTCACGTTTCGTATTCGAGATTCCTAACGGCGTCGAAGTAGACGACCAACGAGACTAACCCTATACAATGAGCAACTATCAGCTGGACTTTTCGTCTGGAGAGGATTTTCGACCATTAGCGGCTAGGATGAGGCCGCGTACCCTAGAAGAGTACATCGGACAGCAGCACATACTGCAACCGGACAAGCCGTTAGCACGTTCGCTGCGCTCCGGGCATCTCCATTCTATGATCCTATGGGGACCTCCGGGCACGGGTAAAACTACTCTAGCTGAGGTGGCAGCAGGCTATGCCAATGCAAAGGTAGAGCGCGTATCAGCGGTGACCTCAGGTGTAAAAGAGATCCGCGCTGCTATTGAGAAGGCAAAAGAGAATCAGCTGATGGGCACACGCACCATCTTGTTTGTGGATGAGGTGCATCGCTTCAACAAAAGCCAACAAGATGCGTTCCTTCCGCATATCGAGGATGGCACAGTCACCTTTATCGGCGCCACAACTGAAAACCCTTCTTTCGAGCTCAACAACGCGCTCTTATCCCGTGCGCGCGTGTATAAACTCCAGTCTCTTAACCAAGACGACATCCTTGAGGTTATTCACCAAGCTCTGAATGACAAAGAGCGTGGTCTAGGTGATCTTAAAGCTGACTTTATCGACGAGAGCGACAAACGCCTTGCAGAACTTGTAGGCGGTGATGCACGCATGTCGCTTAACTACCTTGAACTTCTGTTTGATATGGCGGTTGAAAAGGGTGGGGTGAAACAGATAGACCTTGAGCTTTTGGCTCAGGTAGCCGGTGAAAAGGTTGCCCGTTTCGATAACAAGGGCGATATTTGGTACGACCTTATTTCAGCTGTGCACAAATCTATCCGTGGCTCTAGCAGATGGCGCCCTGTATTGGACTGCGCGCATGATCTCAGCCGGTTGTGATCCTCTGTATATTGCGCGTCGTCTGCTTGCGATTGCTTCGGAAGATATCGGTAACGCTGACCCAAGGGCGATGGAGATAGCTATCAATGCCTGGGACTGTTTTACCAGAATTGGGCCAGCAGAAGGTGAGCGAGCACTTGCTCAAGCTGTGGTGTATCTCGCTTGTGCTCCCAAGAGTAATGCTGTGTACAAGGCTTGGAAGGAAGCACTCAGTGATGCGCGCCAGACGCCTGATTTAGAAGTGCCACATCATCTTAGAAATGCACCCACCAAACTCATGGCCGATCTTGGCTATGGCGCAGAGTATCGATACGCCCATGATGAGCCTGGAGCATATGCTGCTGGTGAGAGCTATTTCCCACCCGAGCTCGACTCTCGCAGGTACTATTATCCTGAAAATAGAGGTTTGGAGACCAAAATCGCTGAAAAGCTAAACTATCTTCAATCTTTAGACCAAAAAAGCACGCAAAAGCGCTATAAAAAATAGTGTTTTTTCGATATCTTTACCTTTCCTTTTAATTCTCACAAATCAGAGAGATTTGTGAGTACGTACTAACCACTCGCAGGATTAGCAATGCTAGATTCTAAATTATTTCGTACAGAGCTGGACGAAACAGCAGCAAAACTAGCGCGTCGCGGATTTATCCTAGACGTAGACACCATTCGTCAACTTGAAGAACAACGTAAATCCATTCAGGTTGAAGTTGAAAACTTGCAATCCACGCGTAACTCCATCTCCAAGCAAATCGGCCAAAAAATGGCAGCTGGAGACAAAGAGGGTGCGGAAGAAATCAAGAAGCAGATCGGCACACTAGGTGCGGATCTGGACGCTAAGAAAGCGGAACTTGTAGAAGTTCAAAACAAGCTTGAAGACATCACACTATCTGTGCCTAACCTGCCAGATGATGAAGTGCCAGATGGTAAGAGCGAAGACGACAACGTTGAGGTTTCTCGTTGGGGTACGCCAAAAGAATATAACTTCGAGGTTAAAGACCACGTTGACCTAGGTGAGCTAGGTGGCGGTCTGGACTTTGCTGCGGCAACTAAGATCACTGGTGCTCGCTTTATCGTGATGAAGGGTCAATTTGCACGCCTTCACCGCGCTATCGCTCAGTTTATGCTAGACCTTCATACTGACCAGCACGGTTACACAGAGATGTATGTACCGTACCTTGTGAACGCAGACACCTATACGGCACAGGTCAGCTTCCTAAGTTCGGTGAAGACCTGTTCCACACAGAACCTCTGACTGAGAAGGTAAACGATGAGGAGCCGCGTAAGCTGTCTCTTATCCCTACCGCAGAGGTTCCAGTAACTAACATGGTTCGCGATACCATCACTGATGAAGCAGATATGCCTCTTAAGATGACGGCGCATACTCCTTGTTTCCGTTCAGAAGCAGGTTCTTACGGTCGAGACACTCGTGGTCTTATCCGTATGCACCAGTTCGACAAGGTTGAGCTTGTTCAGATCACTAAGCCTGAAGAGTCAATGAACGCTCTTGAAGAGCTAACTGGCCACGCTGAGAAGGTACTTCAGCTTCTAGAGCTTCCTTATCGTAAGGTTGTTCTATGTACAGGGATATGGGCTTCGGTGCTCGTAAGACCTACGACCTAGAAGTTTGGGTTCCAGCACAGAAGACTTACCGTGAGATCTCTTCTTGCTCGAATATGTGGGATTTCCAGGCTCGTCGTATGCAAGCGCGCTTCCGTCGTAAAGGTGAGAAGAAGCCTGAACTGGTTCACACTCTAAATGGTTCTGGTCTAGCGGTTGGCCGTACTATGGTTGCTATCCTAGAGAATAACCAATTAGAAGACGGTCGCATCGAGATCCCTACAGTGCTTCAGCCATACATGGGTGGTTTGACTCACCTAGGCTAATACCATGTAGTGTTATCAAAAGCCGACCTCAGGGTCGGCTTTTTGTGCCTGTAGAATGCTTAGTAGCATAGAGGTGAAATCATAGCACTGCTCTGCACTACAGTTTTTTAGAGGACGATTCGTACGGCGAGAAAGAGCAAAAATACTCCAGAGATTCTGTCTATCCACAGTGCTTTCGCACGCATTTTTTCAATGATCTTAGGGCTAGCAATCACTAAAGCAATCAGTGAATACCAAAGCCCATCGATGATGAGTGGCGTTAGGATTATCGCCGCTTTGTCCCCAGTGCTGTGGCCGACGGAAATAAATTGGCTAAATAGCGCGATGTAGAAAAGTCCAATCTTAGGGTTAAGTAGCGAAATCATTAAACCCTCTGAAGCGGCCTGTTTTAGGCTCGACTTAGAGCCAGATTGAATGGCAGCCAGTATGCCCCTTTAGATGTAAGTGCCTTGAAACCTAAATACGCAAGATAGGCGGCTCCTAAATAGGTGATGATTTCGAACACCTGCGGTGATTTCTCATTAAGAAGAGCTAAACCATAAAGAGTTGCAAGGGCATAGGCACCTATCCCTAACGAATGAGACCAAGCTGTGGTCAAACCGTGCAAGCGTCCGCTGGATAAGGTGTGTTTAGTCACTACTGCAAGGCTAGGTCCCGGTGACATAGCACCAAGAATACAGATACCCAGAAGTGATAGCCAAATTGAGACGGTCATTGTTTGATTCCTTGTGATTTCCGATAACACAAGGCTATTGCAATAGAGCTATTCTTTGAAATCAAACTTTGGAATCATGCCTATGACTTCAATTCATAACCTATCGAGTAATCAGAACGGTTCATGATCTCCAAAACTCGCTGGCGAAACCAAAGGTGCGCTTTGTCATGATCATATTTAGGGTGCCACAGTAACCAGTAGCGGTGCGGTGTGGTGTCCAACTCGAGATGTTTGTATACCAATGGTGCATCTTTGCATAGATTAATGGCGATGTGTTCAGGAAGGAGCAGTAAATGTTCGCTGCTTGCAAGGGTAGCTTGGGCTGCCGAAAAAAACGGCAAGCGTACGGCTATGCGCCTTTTTAAGCCTGTGCGCTTTAGGATCTGATCAACTTCTGAATCTTTGTCACCTCCTCCAGTTATCTTTACATGAGCGAAAGCGACCAAATCCTCAGCGTTGAGCCTATCTTTGTCCGCGAGTGGATGAGAGCGGTTCATCAAACAAACTGGAAAATCCTCGCCGATTTGCACAGAGCTCAGATGCTCGGGTCTATCCGGCAGCATAGTCGAGGCGAGGTGTATCTCTTGCTCAATCAACTGGTTCAAATAACTGGGTTGCCAAAGCTTGAAATTGATATCAAGCCCTGGAGCCTCCGTGCTTACCAATTTTACTAGCTCGGGCACGATAAACTGCGCCACATAGTCACTGGAAGAAAAGTTTATGTTTTGCTCCCAGTTCTTGGGGTCAAACACACTGTCTTCTAGCAGGTGATCGATATCGCTGAGCAACAGTTTAATTTTGCCATGAAGTTCAGTCGCCCTCTGAGTGGGTATAAGACTGTTGCCATTTCTGACCAATAAGGGGTCATTGCACACCTCACGAAGCTGAGAAAGCTGCCGGCTGACTGCAGATTGAGTGAGATGCAACCTCTCGGCGGCGCGACTGACGTGGCACTCATCGATAAGTACATATAAGGAGCGCAAGAGATTTAGATTCAAGTTACTCAGCATAGCCGTGCTTGTGGATGGTTTTAGTTCAGTGTACTCCTAATTAGCTGAAACACTTAGGATTTTGAACTGCCGCATCTATAGCAGCGATCAAAGCGCCCAGCTCATCTGGTTCAATGATATAGGGTGGCATCATATAGATAAGCTTGCCAAAAGGGCGGATCCATACTCCGCTGTCTACGAAGTGCTGCTGGATCACTTCCATATTGACGGGTTTGTGGGTTTCAACCACGCCGATAGCGCCAAGATAGCGCACATCTTTCACCATTGGATGACGTTTGAGACTCGGTAAAGCCTCGGCAAACAGTGTCTGTATACTATGAACCTGCTGTTGCCAGTCTCCCTCCTGCAAAATCCCAAGGCTAGCATTGGCTACCGAGCAGGCGAGAGGGTTGCCCATAAAGGTTGGGCCATGCATAAAACAGCCAGCGTCTCCTTTGCAGACGGTATCTGCGACTTTTTTGCTGGTTAAAGTCGCAGATAAGGTCATATAGCCACCGGTTAGCGCCTTACCCACACACAAGATATCAGGCTGTATATCAGCATGTTCAACCGCGAACATCTTACCGGTTCGACCGAAGCCAGTGGCTATCTCATCAGCAATCAACAGCAATCCATACTTATCGCATAGTGCTTTTACTGCCTTTAGATAGTTAGGGTGGTAGATGCGCATTCCGCCAGCGCCTTGCACGATAGGCTCAAGGATAATGGCGGCGATATACTGATGATTTTTCTCTAGTGCTTTTTCGAGAGGCTGAATGTCAGTTTCATCCCACTCATCGAAAAAGCCACAGGTCGGTGAGTCTACAAAGATATGCTCTGGCAAGAACCCCTTATACAACGAATGCATTGAATTATCTGGGTCTGTCACTGACATGGCCGCGAAGGTATCTCCATGATAGCCGTGTCTGAGTGTCAAAAATTTAGGACGCTTTTCCCCCAGTGAATGCCAATACTGCAGCGCCATCTTTAGGCTGACTTCAACCGCAACCGAGCCAGAATCTGCGAGAAAAATATGCTCTAGGTTATCAGGCGCAAGTCCCAGCAGTTTTTTTCCAAGCTCAATAGCGGGTTCATGAGTCAAGCCACCAAACATCACATGCGACATCTTGTCTATCTGCAAATGGGCTGCTTGATTGAGCTGTGAATGGGAGTAGCCGTGAATCGCAGACCACCATGATGACATACCATCGATAAGCTCTTGACCCGTTTCAAGCTTGATCTTTACCCCTTTTGCAGACTCAACGCCAAAGCAGGTCAGGGGATTTAGAGTGGAAGTGTAAGGATGCCAGAGGTGCTGTTTATCAAACGATAAATCCATATTCGATTGAATTTTGTGCATTAGTAAACTTTTGTGGTTTTGTTTTGTTGACAGTGTACCTTTCACAGATAGACTAGCCAAGTGATCAAAACAGGTAAAAAGGAACACCACAGTGGAATTACGTCATGACTGGACAGTAGAGCAAGTACAACAACTATTAGCTCAGCCCTTCATGGATTTGCTTTATCAAGCACAGACCATTCATCGCAATCATCAACAGCATAACTATGTTCAGGTAAGCACGCTGCTTTCTATAAAAACCGGCGCTTGCCAGAGGATTGCAAATACTGCCCGCAAAGTGCTCACTATCGCACTGACGTCGATAAAGAGCGCTTAATGGAAGTAGAGCGAGTATTGGACGCCGCACAAAAGGCAAAGCAATCTGGCTCGACCCGTTTTTGTATGGGGGCGGCTTGGAAGAACCCTAAAGCGCGCGACATGCCTCTTTTGACCGATATGATCAAAGGGGTGAAATCCTTGGGCCTTGAGACCTGTATGACTCTAGGTATGCTTAGCCAGATCAAGCCAAAGAGCTTGCGACTGCAGGTCTGGATTACTACAACCACAACCTAGATACCTCACCTGAGTACTACGGCAACATCATCACCACTCGTACCTATCAAGACAGGCTGAATACACTGTCACACGTGCGTGATGCGGGTATGAAGATATGCTCCGGTGGCATTATCGGCATGGGTGAAGGCCTTTCGGATCGAGCGGGTTTGTTAGTAGAGCTAGCCAACCTTCCTGTGCACCCTGAGAGTGTGCCGATCAACATGTTAGTAAAGATCAAAGGTACGCCGCTTGAGGACGCCGAAGAGGTAGACCCGTTTGACTTTATCAAGCTTATTGCTGTTGCTCGCATCATGATGCCGGAGTCTGCAGTTAGGCTTTCAGCAGGTCGTGAGAAGATGAATGAGCAGATGCAGGCGCTCTGCTTTATGGCTGGCGCTAACTCTATTTTCTATGGTTGTAAACTGCTAACTACGCCAAACCCAGCCGAAGATAGCGATATGCTGCTGTTCAAAAAGCTGGGTATTAACAGCCAGCCTGCAGTGAGCCAGAAGCCCGATGAGATTCAAGAAAGCGAATTGTTAGACAGGGTTGTTGAGCGAGTCGCAGCAAGACCAACCAAGGATGACCTTTTCTACGATGCTAGCGTTTGATCAAAGGATTCGCCAAGAGAACCAGAAGCGCAGGGAGTTGGGGCTTGAGCGTCAAGTAACCGCCAAAGCCCATGGAAACTCTGCCTTTATCGAGCTCGAAGGGAAGCGGTTCAATAATTTTTCAAGCAATGATTATCTTGGGCTAGCATCGGACAAAGACCTAGTTAGAGCCTGGCAACAGAATCTAGAACTCTATGGTTCAGGTAGTGCGGCGTCTCCGCTTGTAGTGGGACAAAGCTTTGCTCACGCTGTGCTTCAAGATGCGTTATGTGATTGGCTCGATTATCCAAGAGCGATTTTATTTAACTCTGGATTTAGTGCTAATCAGGCTGTGCTGTTTGCCCTTTTACAAAAAACGGACACCCTTATCCAAGATAAGCTTAATCACGCTTCCTTAATGGAAGCGGGAATCTTGTGTGGTGCGAACATGAAGCGCTTCACACATAACGACATGGGCCAACTAGAAAGGCTTCTTCAGTCGAATACAAATAACTTGGTGGTGACCGAAGGGGTATTTAGCATGGATGGTGATACCTCTCCATTAGCCAAGATACATGAGCTTTGTAATGAGCACGATGCGTGGCTGATGCTTGATGATGCCCACGGTATCGGTGTTATTGGAGACGAAGGCAGAGGAAGCGCCTACACTGCAGGCGTTAAGCCAGAACTGTTAGTCGTGACCTTTGGTAAGGCGATTGGCATTTCTGGCGCGGCGGTAATGTGCAGTGAAGAGACGGCAGATTATCTGACTCAGTTTGCTAGGCATTATGTTTATTCTACAGCCATGCCCCCAGCGCAAGCGGCAACACTAACTCAGGCCATATGCAAGGTTCGAAAAGAGCAGTGGCGAAGAGACAAACTCGTTGAACTGCAATACTGCTATCAACAGCAGATGAGCCACCTAGCAGGCTATGTAGAGACTCAAACCCCTATTAAGCCACTGATAATCGGTAGCAGTGGTGATGCCTTATATGTGGCAAAATCCCTACAAGCCAGTGGTCATTGGGTCAGTGCCATTCGCCCGCCAACGGTGCCTGCAAATACGGCAAGGCTGCGCATTACTCTGAGCGCCTCTCACTCTCTAGAGCAAGTAAAAGCACTGGGAGAGTCGTTAAAAAGTCTTCTTGGCTCCAAGGAGGCGGTATGACAGTACTTGCTCAAAATAAAATCGAGATAGCAGAAGCCTTCGGGCGAGCAGCCATGAACTACGATCGGCACGCCGAGTTTCAGCGTGATGTGGTGGAGAGGCTACTTGACTCCTTGCCAGACGATTTATCGGGGATAAAGGCCTTAGACGTGGGTAGTGGCACCGGATACTTTGCGGAAAAACTGTTGCAACGAGGCGCTGAGGTGACCTGCCTTGATATCTCAAGTGCCATGCTGTCACAAGCTGAGCAAAGGCTCGGAGCCTCGGCGCAATATTGCCTTGCCGATGCCGAGTCCATTCCGTTTGACGACAATGACTTTGATTTGGTGGTTTCTAGCCTAGCAGTGCAGTGGTGTGATGACCTGACAAAGCCTCTGATTGAGATGCAGCGGGTATGTGCATCTGGTGGCAGAGTGCTGTTTTCTACCCTAGCAGATGGCAGTCTGTTTGAGCTGAAACAGGCGTGGCGCTGTATAGATGATTACCAACATGTGAACACTTTTTTATCAGAAAAGCAGATAAAATTTGCGCTAGCTCAATCGAGTACTAGCCACTATCGAATAGACTTCCCGAAAATTACGCTCTGGTATACCTCGGCCTTGCAGTTGATGCGAGACCTGAAGGGGATTGGAGCCACTCGCGTTTCAGGACGGAGTGCTGGGCTAACCAAGCCGAGTATCTTGAGCCGAGTGGATGGCCACTACCGAGAGCTGTTCCAGCAAAACCAACAATTACCGGCTACTTATCGGGTATGTTTAGGGATCATAGATAAATGAGTAAGACAATTTTTGTTGCCGGTACGGATACGGACGTAGGCAAAACCGTAGTATCAAAGGCACTTTTGCAGGCATTTAACGCACGCGGTATCAGCACTATCGGTTATAAACCGGTAGCGGCGGGTTCAGACATGACAGAGCAGGGGCTAAGAAATTCAGACGCACTGCATTTGCAACAAACCGCGAGCATTGAGCTTGATTACGAAGAGGTGAATCCAATTGCGCTCAAAGCGCCTGCCTCTCCACATATCGCTGCTGAAATCGACAGCACCAGTGTTGATTGTGCACTGCTTTCAGAGAAGCTTGAACAGCATAAATCTAAGGCTGAGCTCGTACTGGTAGAAGGTGCGGGTGGCTGGCGTGTGCCTATTTCTAAAAACGGTTTTCTCTCTTCTTGGGTAGCTGAAGAAAAGCTGCCAGTAGTATTGGTTGTTGGTGTGAAGCTAGGCTGTTTGAATCATGCCATGCTGACCGTTGAGATTATTAAGAATGATGGACTGGAAATTGTCGGCTGGGTTGCCAACCGTGTAAACCCTTGCGAAGAGCACTACCGCGATATCATCAACTTCCTTGAGCAGAATATTGATGCTCCGAAGATAGGTGAGATCCCTTATGTGGCTGGGGTAATGAAAAAAGACCTCAGTAAATACATACAGCTGGATGCCATTATCTAAATAAAAACGGCGCACCTTGGTGCGCCGTTTAACTATTTATTCTTCAACCTTGCCAAGGCTTGCTTGAAATTGGGCAATGTGTTCGTCCACACTCGAGTCTTCATCACCCATTCCCAATTGTTTCAGCGCTTCTTCCTCGCTCAGGCCCAGATGTGCTTGCAGCAGGTCTACTGCCATTTGGTGTTTATTCTCAGACATAACTCTCCCTCAGTTACGTTAAACTTATCCTTAAGCATGTTGTCCTAAATATGGTAGACAACAACTGCCTGTTTCAAATTGCATCGTTAGCTTTTGATTGCACTCGCTAATTTTTTAACTATTTCTTTGATTTTGCGCAAGGGTTAATCAGTAATAAATGTGAAGTTGCAAGCCTACTTCTTAGTTTGTTGCAATTTGTTACGGCTCTTGAGTTTTGTTTGAGAGCCCATATCTATATAGTTGTGATACCTGATGGAGCAGTTCCATCAGCTTTAACTTGGCTTCTTACTTGGAGAGAATGAATGAAGCGCGTAGCGTTATTTTTACTTACTAACTTAGCTGTAATCGCAGTGTTGAGCGTAGTGCTTAACCTGGTTTACGCCTTTACCGGAATTCAATCGGGCAGTCTTTCTGGCCTATTGGTATTGGCTGCAGTGTTCGGCTTCGGTGGTTCTTTTATTTCGCTATTAATGTCGAAGAGCATGGCCCTGCGCAGTGTAGGTGGTCAGGTTATTGAGAGCCCACGCAACCAAACTGAGCACTGGCTACTAGAGACAGTATCTCGCCAAGCTCAGCAAGCAGGCATTGGCATGCCTACAGTAGCTGTCTATGACTCACCAGACATCAACGCATTTGCAACGGGAGCTAAGCGTAACGACTCTCTAGTTGCCGTATCTACCGGTCTTTTGCATAACATGACTCAAGATGAGGCAGAGGCGGTACTGGCACACGAAGTTAGCCACATCGCAAACGGTGACATGGTAACCATGACCCTGATGCAGGGTGTAGTGAACACCTTCGTTATCTTCCTGTCTCGCTTTATTGCAAACCTAGTTGCAAACAACAATAACGAAGAAGGTGAGGGTGGTACCAACTATATGGTGTACTTCGGTGTGTCCATGGTACTTGAACTAGTATTTGGCTTCCTAGCGAGCTTCATCACCATGTGGTACAGCCGTAAACGTGAATTCCATGCCGATGCAGGCGCGGCGCACCTAGTGGGTAAGCACAAGATGATTGCTGCCCTTGAGCGTCTAAAAACCAGCCACGAGCCACAACTGGAAGGCTCAATGATGGCATTTGGCATCAATGGTAAAAGCACACTAACAGAGCTTCTGATGTCGCACCCTCCACTGGATAAGCGAATCGAAGCACTAAGAAACACGCAAAGTTTCTAACTCGAATCACAGAAAAAGCTTGGTTTTATGACCAAGCTTTTTTTGATCTATTCCTTAATAAACACGTACTTATCTCAAGTTTAGGATTTATCTGCCATCATTTGAGAGATTGCCAAGGATGTGGCGACAAACACGAGTACAAGGACACAGAATATGAACGTAGAAACCGTTGCTGATGTATATCAAAAACTCAGCAAAGAGACTCTAGAAAGCCTCACCCAGATATACCACCAAGACGTGGTGTTTGAAGATTCCGCCCATCGCTTAGACGGCTGGGATGCTCTTTCCCTTTATTTTGACAATCTGTATCGAAACGTCATCGATTGTCGCTTCGATATACAAAGTTCACACCAAAGCCAAGACTGCGGCTTTATCGTGTGGGTGATGTATTTGCGCCATCCAAAGCTCAAGGGAGGTTCTGAGGTGGCGGTTAACGGTATCAGCCACCTTAAATTCTCCGACGGCAAGATAATACACCACCGAGATTACTTTGATATGGGTGAGATGCTGTACGAGAACCTACCTCTGCTAGGCTCTGTAATCAGAGGCATTAAGAAGAGGCTAGGACAATGAGCAGTGTCTATTTGATCACCGGCGCTACCTCCGGAATAGGCGAGGAACTTGCAAGACAGTATGCCACAAATGGCGACACTGTCTGGGCCTGTGGTCGAAATCAAGCCAAGCTGGGTGAGCTCGAATCTCTTAGTCCTAACATCAAAGGGCTGACTTTCGATCTGACTGTTCTAGAACAGACTAAGCAGGCGCTCGAATCAATTGAACCCGCTCCAACCACTTGGATTCTCAATGCCGGCGACTGCGAGTACATAGACGATGGCATCATGGATGCAACCCTGTTTAAGCGTGTCATCGACATCAATGTTATCGGTCTCGCTAACTGCATCGAAGCGTGTCAGCATCATTGGCAAGCGGGTCATAGAGTGGTGATTGTCGGTTCCATTGCCAGCGAAATGGCGCTGCCAAGAGCTGAAGCCTATGGCGCTTCAAAGGCCGCCGTGAGTTATCTCGCGCGCACCTTAGGTGTAGACCTTGCTAAAAAAGGCATTGAGGTGAGCACTGTTTTCCCTGGCTTTGTAAAAACCCCTCTCACAGACAAGAACGATTTCCCTATGCCGATGATCATTACGGTAGAGCGAGCTGCGTCAGATATCATCAAGGGTATCGCTGAGGGTAAGAAGACCATCTATTTCCCAAGACGCTTCACCTCAATCTTGCGTCTCATCGGCGCTTTGCCTTATTCATGGCAGGCAAAATTTTCTCAGAAACTGATAAAGGAATAACAAGGATGAATATTGCTATTATCGGAACCGGCATCTCAGGGCTAACGTGTGCCTACCGCCTTCACCAAGAGCACGACGTCACCCTGTTCGAAGCTAACGACTATATTGGTGGCCACACGGCTACCGTAGACGTCACCCCAGACGGTAAAGAATATGCGGTGGATACCGGCTTTATCGTTTATAACGACCGTACCTACCCAAATTTCATGCAGATGATGAGTGAGATAGGTGTTGAGGGCATTCCCACTGAGATGAGCTTTAGTGTGCGCAACGATGCTAACGGCCTCGAATACAATGGGCATTCCCTATCGAATCTATTTGCTCAAAAGCGCAACTGGCTCAATCCCAAATTTTATTCGTTTATTCTCGAAATCCTAAGGTTTAACAAGCTCGCAAAAGCGTTCGCAGACCAAGACCTTGATGCTGACAGCACGTTGGGCGAATTCTTAGAAGAACACACCTTCAGTGATTATTTTTGCGATAACTATATCCTGCCGATGGGCGCGGCAATCTGGTCATCTACCCTTGCTGATATGCGCGGTTTCCCACTGCGCTTCTTCCTGCAGTTCTTCTTGAATCACGGACTGCTGGACATCAAAAACCGCCCACAATGGTATGTAGTTAAAGGTGGCTCTCGAGCCTATATCGACCCGCTAACGCAAGGCTTCAGAGACAACATCAGACTCAGCAGTCCCGTGCACAAGGTAGAGCGCTCGGATACAGGTATCAGGCTTCAGGTTAATGGTGAGTGGCATGATTTTGACCAAGTGATCTTTGCTTGTCATAGCGACCAGGCTCTCGCTATTTTGGGAGAGCAAGCCTCTAATGCAGAGCTAGAGGTGCTGGGCGACATGGCCTACCAAGAGAATGAAGTAGTGCTACACACAGATACCCAACTGCTACCAAAGCGTAAGCTTGCTTGGGCATCGTGGAACTATCACCTGAAAGGTGGCGCGGACCAAGAGACGAGGTTGCCGACGCTCACCTACAACATGAACATACTGCAGCATATCCAGTCAGAACACACCTTCTGCGTTTCACTGAATAATAGTAGTATGATCTCATCAGATAAGATCCTGAGAAGCTTTAACTATCACCACCCAGTGTTTACTCGCGCCTCTATCGCGGCGCAGAAAAAGGCGGGGCTCGTTCAAGGTAAGCAGGGCACTTGGTTTTGCGGAGCTTACTGGCGAAATGGTTTCCATGAGGACGGGGTGGTCAGCGCCCTTGAAGTGGTCAAAGGAATCCAAGCATCCCAGCCTGCTGCCGCGCCATTCGAACAAAAAGGCGCAGCATGAGCAGTCTAATTATGCTCGGCGATGTAAGGCATAGAAGGTTCACACCCGTTGAGCACGAGCTCAACTACTCACTTTTTATGCCCTGCATCGACTTGGATGAGCTAGAAACTCTCAAATCCAAGGTATGGGGATTCGGTGATAAGTGGTATCACTGGGCCCGTTTTAAGCGTAGCGATTTCATCGGAGAGGGCTGTCTTAAAACCGCGGTGCAACAAAAGGTGTTTGAGCTTTCAGGTGAGCGGTTTGAGGGTAAGGTGGAAGCGGTTTGCCATCTTAGATACCTCGGACTCTATTTCAGTCCAGTTAATTTCTACTATGTTTATGATAAGCAAGGGAATTGGCGCTACCTACTCGCTGAAGTGAGTAATACGCCTTGGAACGAAAGGCATTACTATGCACTAAATGCCGATGCTGGGGAAAATGGAGAGAACTGGCGTCACGACAAGGCATTTCATGTGTCTCCCTTTAATCCCATATCGCAGCTCTATCAATGGAAGCTTTCTAGAAAGGCCGATCGCCTTTTGGTGCATCTTGAGTGCCATAGAGAGCAAAAAGAATTCGATGCGACTATGGCGATGCAGGGGATAGAGTTCAACTCGAAAAATATGCTGAAAATGCTGATCGCCACACCAGTGATGACAGTAAAAGTGGTGGCAGGGATATATTGGCACGCTCTCAAGCTTTGGCTCAAACGCGCTCCTTTCTATCCACACCCAGCTAAAAATAATAATTGAAGGTCAAAGCAGGAGGCTTTTCATGATTAACTCAGAGTCACTAGCGGTAGACAAGGACTCCTCAATCTCAGAGATGTCGGCCGTGCAGAAGGCGGCTCGTTCGTTTCTTTTGGGACATCTCGAATCCTTGTCGTGGGGAGCGCTAACTATCACAGAATCTTTCACCGCCTCAAACGAATCCTTTCAGTTCGGTGACGAACAAGCTTTAGTGAATGCCGAGGTAGAAGTCAACCATCCAGATTTTTACGCTCGTATGCTTAAAGGTGGCAGTATTGCCGCTGCCGAAGCCTACATAGATGGCTGGTGGGAAAGCCCAAACCTAGCAGCCGTGATGCAGGTGATGGCGCACAACATCTCAAAGCTGGATCAGATGAACGGCAAAATGGGATTGGTCAATAGAGCCTAAATGTCATTGGGCATTGGAAGAATCGCAACACTCAGCAGAACTCAAAGAAAAACATTCTTGCCCACTACGATTTGGGCAACGCCCTATACGAGCGCTTTCTCGACAGCAATATGCTCTATTCAGCAGGCGTTTACCAAAGCGGTGAAGACTCACTGGAGCAGGCGCAACTGAACAAAATGGAGCGTTTGTGCCAGCAACTGGAACTTAAAGAGACAGATAGCGTGATTGAGATAGGCACGGGCTGGGGCGCATGGCTATCTACATGGCGAAAAACTACGGCTGCCATGTCACCACCACTACTATCTCGGATGAACAGTACGACTACACTAAACAGCGAATCGAGCATGAAGGTCTGCAAGACCGCATTACGCTTTTGAAGAAAGATTATAGGTTGCTTGAGGGTGAATACGACAAGGTAGTTTCTATCGAGATGATAGAGGCGGTTGGACGCTCTTTCTTACCCTCTTACGTGGATAAATGTAACAGCTTGGTCAAGCCTGGCGGGCGCGTCGCTATACAAGCTATTACTATTTCCGATCAGAGATTCGACTCTTACAGCAAGGGCGTAGACTTTATCCAAAAATACATCTTCCCCGGTGGTTTTTTACCGTCGGTCACCTATCTGTTGGGGCAGACCACCAAGCACAGCCGCTTAGTGCTAGAAGACCTGCATGACATTGGCCTTGATTACGCCAAGACATTAAGAGAATGGCTTCACAGGTTTAACCTTGCTGAGCACGAGCTTACTGAACTTGGCTTTGATGACAGGTTTAAGCGCATGTGGCGTTACTACCTCTGTTACTGTGAGGGGGGCTTCTTGGCTCGCTCTATCAGTACCGTACACCTCACATTCCGCAAGAGTTATTAGGCATGAATAGGGCATTGGTAATCAAATCTATCTGGTTCCAGTCCCTATGGTTTGTGGCGGTTATCGGTAGGGAGCAGACATTGGTTCTACTTACCGCCGCCATCCTGTTTACATTGGCTTATAGCGTCAGAAAGCAAGAAATACGTATGGGTTGGCTTGCAGGTTTCGTGATAGCCGGTATCGCCCTCGACTATTTCAATTCTGTACTCGGTTTCTTCCTTTTCCCTACCTCGTTTGTGCCCAACTGGCTAATCGCCCTATGGGTCATCTTTATTTGGTACGCCTACCAGATGAAACCGGTTTTGACCCTTTATCCAATATGGGCCGTAACAGTGGTAGGCGCACTTGGAGCCGCTGGCAGTTATTTTGCTGGTCTCAAACTTGGCGCCGTAGAGTGGCCGCTTAGCAATTCTCTCACCTTTGCTGTGGTCACAGTTGAATGGATTATCCTCTTCTCTGTGATAGTGACGTCATTGGGAGGAGAAAAGAGGGCACTCTCATGAAAGGGTTCATCACAGCAGTAGCCGGTCTGGCTCTCTCTAGTGTTTTATCAATCAGCCACGCCAGCGACGTGGACTCCCCAAAACTCGATAACCAATGGCAATCATGGCCAACAGTCGGCTCAGCTGATTTGGACTTCTTGTTCTTTGACATCTATACCTCTGAGCTCAAAGCTCCCCACGGCAGCTATCAGCTAGGTGATGACCTTACTCCACACCCGGTTGCGCTCTCTATCGTCTACGAGCGAGACATCTCTAAAAAGCACCTACTGAAAGAGACCAAGAAACAGTGCTCATCTGGGTTATAAAGAAGAGCAGTTCACCCGCTGGGAGCGCAAACTTGCAGGCATTTACCCTGAAATCAAAAAGGGCGATCGCCTTGTGTATGTAACCAGCGGCGATAGTGGTGTTTTCTATTACTTCAAAGGAAACCAGGGCGCAACAGTAGTGGGTGAAATTCAAGATGAAGAGCTCAATGATGCCTTCTTAGCCATCTGGCTTTCCCCCAATACCGAGTACCGAGACCATAGGGCTAGCCTGATAGGATGAATCAATGAGAGTGATGAAGGCATTTTTCCTTGGATTGGTCGCAATGATGCTAGGGTGTAGCGCTGAGCTTTCAGACTATCAAGATGCATCGCCACGCTTTGATCTGTTTGGCTACTTTGAGGGCCGAGTAGATGCGTGGGGTATGGTGCAGGACAGAAGCGGCAAGCAGACAAGGCGTTTTTATGTCGAGCTTAATGGCTCCATTGAGGGGAATGTTTTGACCCTAGATGAGCAATTCGAATTTGATGATGGAGAGAAGTCTACTCGCATTTGGGTGATCACACGGTTAAATGACGGCACCTACGAAGGCAGGGCTGATGACATCATAGGCATAGCCACAGGCAAAGAGGTCGGCAACGCCTTACATTGGACCTATGACTTTGAGTTGCCTCGAGGAGACTCGACCGTGACCGTATTTTTTGACGACTGGCTCTATCGTCAAGACGACAAACATGTCTTTAATCTCACCTCAATTCGTAAGTTCGGTCTCGAATTTGGTCGCCTTACCTTGTTTTTTCAGAAGCAATAACGTGGCAGAGATCACTGTTTGTTACAAAAGCAGAACCGGCTTTTTTGCCAGATCTTAGTTTGTGATAGTATTCTAAGTTCAATTGTATGATTTATTTGTATTATTAATGAGTTCTGCTGTTTCTTCTTCATTGCTGTTTCACAAGACCTTTCCTCACCCTTCTTCAAAGGAGTGGGTAGTGTTCGTGCACGGCGCAGGTGGCAGTTCTTCCATTTGGTTTAAGCAGATCAAAGCGTACAAAGAGCACTTCAATGTTCTGCTTGTAGACCTTCGCGGTCACGGCAAATCCAATAATCTTCTCGCTGATATCATCAACAAACGCTACACCTTTGAAGCGGTAACCAAGGATATCGTCGCGGTTCTAGATCATCTGAAGATTTCATCGGCCCATTTCGTGGGTATGTCTCTTGGTACCATTATTGTGCGCAACATGGCGGAGATCGCCTCTCATCGTGTTCGCTCTATGGTTTTGGGCGGTGCGGTCACTCGCTTCGACGCACGTTCTCAATTTCTAGTTAAACTCGGGGACCTGAGTAAGAACTTTATTCCTTACATGTGGCTGTATAGCCTGTTTGCATGGATCATCATGCCGCAAAAGGGCCAGGTAGAGTCTCGCCATATGTTTATTCGTGAAGCGCGTAAGCTGTGTCAAAAAGAGTTTAAGCGTTGGTTTAGATTGGCGGCTGAGGTGAACCCTCTGATGCGCTACTTCAAGGAGCGAGAGTTGGATATTCCAACCCTCTATCTGATGGGCGACAAAGACTATATGTTTATTAAGCCGGTTAAAGAGATGGTTTCAGTGCACGAGCACAGTAAGCTTATCGAGATTGAGGATTGCGGCCACGTGTGTAACGTGGAAAAGCCTCAGCAGTTCAACCGCGAGTCCATCGCCTTTATTCAGTCGGTGAGCTAGTCCCGCAGTTCCAACAAAGGGCGAATTGTCCCTCGTTGACTTCACCACATTCACTACAGGTCCAATCGGCCTGCTCGTCCGCTTCCATATATGCTTTGATAATGGCTTCCGCTTTTTCTTTGTAGGCAGGGTCTAGCAGCCACACATGGGGCTGGGTGGAATCATCCATCGGTAGTTCGCCTTGAAGGCCAAACAGACCAACACTTCGAACCTCCACAGGTATCTTCTCTGCAAGTAAAAGCTCACTGATAAAGTGAGCTTCTGGTGGGTTTTTTGCGATATATATTTTCATCTAAGCGACCGATTGATTGGGTCTTATCTTGTTCATTATCCATTTAGCGATAAGTGGGAACAGACCCAAGAGTGCGAAGGATGCCAGTACGGTCGGAGATACTATGCCTGCTAGGCTGTCTATCTCGGCAAGTTGAGTACCAGCGTTTAGATAAACCATAGTCCCTGCCAACATACCCAGCTGACTAAATAGGTAGAATTTTGCCACTGAGATTGGGGTTAGGCCCATCAAAAGGTTGATCAGGAAGAATGGGAATACCGGAATCAGGCGAAGCGAGAACAGATAAAATGCGCCATCTTTTTCCACGCCCTTGTTGATGGTATCGAGCTTATTACCAAACTTAGCTTGTACCCAGTCGCGCAGAAGGTAACGAGAGCTTAGGAAAGCCAGAGTCGCACCTATGGTGCTGGCAAACGACACCAATACTAAGCTAGTCCAAAAACCAAATAGAGCGGCACCTAATAACGTCACCACGGCAGCTCCTGGGATAGAAAACGCTGTGATAAAGATGTAACCAATAAAGTAGAGAGCAGCAGACAGAACGAAGTTTTGTTCTATGTGAGCGTTTAACGCAGCTTGTTGCGCTTTAGCGTTTTCGAGGGTGAGGTATTGCCCAAAGTTGACCGCAAGTAGAATGATAGCTGCAACCAAAATTACGCCAATTATCAATTTCTTATTCATCGTCCTGACCTAAGTAAGTTCACTTAGCTATAGGGACAGAGTAGGACATAGAAAAATTTCATACAAAATAAAAAACGGCACGTTTATTTACGTGCCGTTTGGAATTGATTGGATAATTCGAGCTTGGATGACGTTTCATCCGCTTTCGAAGTTAAGCGTTTAGGTTCTTAACGCTATCGCGTGAGATAAGCTCTGGCTGCATCTCAAATACGCGGCGATCGTGCTCTTTGTCGTTAATACGCTCAAGCAGGATCTCAAATGCTGTCTTACCCACACGACGCTT
Organism: Vibrio ishigakensis; assembly: GCA_000830475.1. GTDB lineage: Bacteria > Pseudomonadota > Gammaproteobacteria > Enterobacterales > Vibrionaceae > Vibrio > Vibrio ishigakensis_A. The sequence continues at coordinate 598,493 of BBSC01000001.1, forward strand.
AGGCTGGTGGATAGTGGTCAGTGGTGGCGCAAAATAAGCGGCTAGGTCGATGTTGTCATAACCGATAACTGAGATATCTTCAGGCACCTTAAGGTCGTGCTGTTGCAGGCGACTGATAAGGCCAAGTGCCATGATGTCGTTAAAGCAGAACACAGAAGTAGGGCGAGTCTCGATTGGCATAGCAGCAAGTCTGTCAGCGGCTTCTACTGCGGTATCACACTCGAAGTTACCCTCAAGGATATATTCAGGATTGAACTCGATGTTCGCTTCGGCAAGGGCACGTTTGTAGCCAGCAACACGCTCGATACAAGCCAGTTTCTCAGCTTGACCGGTTAGACATGCAATCTTGTCGTGACCGTTCTCAATCAGGTGTTTTGCGGCAATGTAGCCACCTTCTTCAGAGTTATCGATGATCTTATCGGCCATTGATGACTCTGGGCCCCAATCCATAACAACTTTCGGGATGTTAGGGTGTGAGTCCAGCATTTCACGCAGCTCTTCTGTCAGGTCAGAACACATAACTAGCAGGCCATCAACACGCTTTTCAGCCAGCATGCGGATATAGTCGCGTTGCTTCTCGTAGATACCACCGGTATTACACAGGATCAGGGTATATCCTTGACGGTAACAATAGCTCTCAACACCATCCACAACCTCAGCAAAGAATGGTTGGTAGACTGAGTTACCAGCATGCCGATAGTACGAGTGGAGTTACATTTCAGGCTACGGGCTACCGCACTTGGTGCGTAGTTTAGCTCTTTAACAGCATTCATTACTCGCTCTTGGGTAGACTCTGCTACGAAGCGTGTCTTGTTAATTACGTGCGAAACTGTGGTCGTCGAAACGCCAGCCAGCTTTGCCACATCTTTGATGGTAGCCATGCTTTACCTTGTAAACCTGAAGAAGTGTAGGGACCTACTTAAGAGTAGTGCAATCGATTGCGGAGGCAGTCTAGCTAGAAATGCGTCAAGTGACAACGCATTTCTATACAAAATGAGAATTCATCAATCGTTCGCAAGATAGTGACTATCTAGCTCACAAAACGCCACTAAAAGCTCAGCAACAGAGGCGTAAAAACCGAATTCGTCGAACTTGGTGCAGTTTTCTGAAAACTGAGGTACCCAGGTCAGCAAATGTTGTTCGATGAAACCTTGTTGCTCGGCTAGGGCTGCTTCCATATGGGCTTCTTGCTCAAGCTCGTTTGAGCGGATGATGAGATTGCGAGAAAGTCGAGCTCGATAGCAAGGTGATCCGCCGGCTCGTTGAAGTTCTTATCAACCTGAATGCCTTTTTCCTGCATCAAGGCCGCCATCTCTTGTGCAGGCTTGCCGTTTAGAAGCTTGCCTTCATCAAGATAGATAGAGGCGTAAGGAAGCGCCGCATGTTTATCTGAGGTCAAGAACAGCTCACAGAAGTCGGCGGACAACTCTAACTGCGCATCTTCTCTGTCTTGAAGCTTGTTTAGAGATTCGATGACGCTATCGGTGGCTTTCTTTAGTTCTTCGTTTTCAGATAGGCCTTGTAGGAAGCCGCGAACTTGTTGGCTTTGATACGCCTTGAGCTCTTCGTCAGTCAGTTCTTTTGAGAATAGGCTTGAGAACCACCAGTAGATTTCGGCGCGTTGCTCATTGAATTGCTTGATTTCTTGCATTGTAAGATCCAACAAAGGGCGCATCGGCGCCCTTGTAACAAAATTTAACTATATGAATTATGAATCAGTTATTTACTACTGACAAGGTTGCGTATCTTCTGCCACCAAGTTCCAAGAGTCTCATGCCAGTAGCGCTCTGTTTGCTCTAGATACTGAGCTTGCGGGGTATATTTTACCCAAGCCTGTTCGATGTTGGAGTGAGCAAGGTAGTTAGTCGGCGCAGGCACAGGATCTAGACCCGCCTCATGAAACTCACCCAGAGCACGGTTCATATGGCTAGCTGAGGTTACTAGTACCAGTTTTTGTTGCCAACAAAGCCGGCGGCTTGATGCGCCTCTTCCCAGGTATCTTGCGCGGTTTCAAGCAAGATAATATCAGGCTTAGCTACCCCAAGCGCCAGAGCAACCTGCGCCATCATCCGCGCTTGGCTGATCTCTGTACCGCCTGAATAACCGGAAAGAATCAATTTACTGCCAGGATACATGCGCAGAATACGAATACCCTCAGAGAGGCGCATCAATGCAGTACGGCTTAACTCAGAAGTGGGTGGGATCTCCGCATCTACAACATGACCACTACCAAGAACCATCACATAGTCAATATTCTCAGTGGTCGGCAAGAAGGCGGTGTATTTGCGCTCTAGCGGTTTTAGTAGAGAGGTCGAGATAGGCTGGAACGAGATAGCAAAGATAGAAAACAGTGAAATGAAAATGACGATGCAGCCAAACTTATGCTTGCGTGTGAACATCACCAGAGCGAGACCAATGAAGCCAAGAATGAGCATGGCAGGCAGAGGCATCAAAAACGCAGAAATGAGTTTCTTAAGTTCAAACATGATTACAACAATATATCCCTAAATGATTTTAAGTAGAGGTATGCATAATTACGGCTAATAATGCGCCCAGATTGGCCGAAAAAATCGCCATTCAAAGCGCTCCCTCTTTATTCTTCATCTTCTTGTGACACAATACCAAACTTGATTCTATAACCACATGCTCGCCGTGAGAAAAGATCGCAATTTTGACGACATCGCCGATAAATTTGCCGAGAACATTTATGGTTCTGACAAAGGTAACATCAGGCAAACAATAGTTTGGGAAGACCTAAACCGAATTCTATCTCAAATGGATGGGAACTCGAAATCGCTCACCATCTTAGACGCAGGTGGCGGCTTAGCACAAATGTCGCAAAAACTTGCTGAGCTCGGACATAAAGTCATTTTGTGTGATGTATCTAACGAAATGCTGAACTTAGCAAAGCAAGAAATTGCGAACAAGGGGTTGCTGGAGCAGTATCAATTTATCCACGCTCCTGTACAGGAGTTACACCATCACCTCGATGAACAGGTCGATCTGATCCTGTTTCATGCGGTGATGGAATGGCTTGCCGAACCGGAGGATGCCCTCAAGAAATTGATGACGCACCTAAAACCGCAAGGCATGGCATCGGTCATGTTCTACAACCACCACGGATTGGTGATGAAGAATGTGGTCTGTGGCAACATACCTCATGTTTTGCAGGGAATGCCTCATCGAAAAAGATTTAAGCTTCAGCCACAACAAGGCCTAGTCCCGACGGACGTCTATCAGTGGCTGGAAGAATGTGACCTCACCATCTGCGGTAAGTCTGGCATACGTTGTTTTCACGACTATGTAGGCTTTACCCAGTATGTGGGTGATTACACCCCAGAACAATTGTTGGAGCTTGAACAGCAGTTATGCCGAACTGAGCCTTATCTGTCTCTGGGCAGATATATCCACGTTTGGGTTCAGAAGTAGTTAGCAAGGATCGGAATGAGCCAAGCACAAGAACAAAATAACGACCAGTTGTCGGTAGACGAGCTGGTTGGCTGGGTAAAACAGCACGATTTTTCATTAAACCTCACCAGTGAACGCCTTAGTTTTCTGGTGGCTATCGCCCTATTGAGCCAAGAAAGATTCGATGGTGAATTGGGTGAGGGTGAATTGCACGATGCATTCACCATAGTAGAGGGTCAGTTTCAAGACGCTGAGGTCAAGGGCAACAAGTTATTCAAAGCGAACAACGCCATCAACGACCTCGTCAGTCAGCGTCTATTAAACCGCTTTAATGCCGATGACCAAGAGGGCAATAGCATCTATCGCTTGTCACCTCTGGCGATGGGCATTTGCGAATATTATTTGCGTCATCGTCAGTTCTCTAAGCTCAAGCTGTCTGTGCAGCTGGTGCTGGTGGGTAAGGAACTCTCGCAAGCCGTTGAAACGGCGCAGGGTGAGCTTTCTATCGACGAGTGGCGCCGCGATGTATACGGCACGTTGAAATACACCGTCGGTGAGATCTTCGATCAGATAGACCTTAACCAAAGGGTGATGGACGAAGAGCAGGCCGAGGTTAAACAACAGATTGCCGCGCTTCTTAACCAAGATTGGCGCGAGGCGATCAGCCAATGTGAGGGGCTACTATCAGCCACCTCAAATACACTAACCGAGCTGCAATCGTCACTGCAGGCAGCGGGCGATGAGCTTCAATCTCAACTGCTTGAACTGCAGCAGATGGTCTATGGCGAGGAAGAACTCGACTTTATCGATGCAGTGCTGTTTAGCCTGCAGATAAAACTCGACCGTATCGTCAGTTGGGGTCAGCAATCCATCGATTTGTGGATCGGTTATGACCGCCACGTCCATAAGTTCATCCGTACCGCTATCGATATGGATAAGAACCGCGCCTTTAGCCAAAGGCTTCGTCAGTCTATTCAAGATTTCTCACAAAGCCCTTGGTTACTTACGTTTGCCGATGCCGAGCGATTGCGTGACCTGCGTGATGAGTCCTTGGTATTGAAGAACGATGAAGCGCTGGGTGAACTGCCACCTGAGGTGGAATACCAAGAGATGCAGCAGGTGAGCAATGAGCTTGCCGAGCATGTGAAGGCGCTACTCCTTGCGCACAAGCAACAAGGCTCGAACATCGACCTTGGTGCGGTTCTAAAGGATTACCTGTCGAGCCACCCCCAGGCACGACACTTTGATTTAGCGCGAATGATGGTTGATCAAGCCGTTCGCCTTGGATACTCAGAACAAGACTATGCCGCCATTCAGCCTGACTGGCAGTCGATCAACGAATATGGCGCTAAGGTACAAGCAAATGTCATCAACAAATTCTGAACACTACATGCCAGAGGAACTGGCAAAAGCAATAGCTAACCCGCTTTTCCCGGGACTAGATAGCCTATTGCGCTCCGGTCGTCACATTACTCAAGACGACATGGACAATTATGCACTGCTGTGCGATTTCGAAACCGATTTGGCGCTGTTCTATCAAAGATACAACGTTGAATTGGTTAAAGCGCCGGAAGGCTTCTTCTATCTGCGTCCTCGCTCAACCACTTTGATTGGTCGTAGCGTGCTGTCTGAGCTGGATATGCTAGTAGGTAAGGTGCTGTGTTTCTTGTACCTAAGCCCAGAGCGTCTGGCGCAAGAAGGCATCTTTAGCAATCAGGAGCTGTTTGAAGAGCTTCTGAATATTGCCGAGCAAAAGACCTTGATGAAGTTTGTGACCAACAAGGCAACCGGCAGTGACCTAGATAAAGAAAAGCTGTACGAGAAGGTTCGTACTTCGCTACGTCGCTTGAAGCGAATTGGTATGCTTCTGCCTATCGGTGAAGGTGAGAAATTCCGTATCAGTGAGGCGGTATTCCGCTTTGGCGCTGACGTGCGCGTTGGCGATGACGTACAGCAAGCTCAGCTTCGTCTGATCCGTGATGGTGAAGCGGTAGTTGAACAGAAAACAGAACAAACCAGCTTATTGGATGAAAGTGAGGAACAGGCATGATTGAAAGAGGAAAATATCAATCCCTGACCATGATCAACTGGAACGGCTTCTTTGCCCGTACCTTTGATATTGATAATTTGGTTACCACACTTTCTGGGGGTAACGGTGCAGGTAAATCCACCACCATGGCGGCATTTATTACAAGCCTTATCCCAGATCAGAGTCTACTTCATTTCCGAAATACCACAGAAGCGGGTAGCTCTCAGGCATCTCGTGATAAGGGTCTTTACGGTAAGCTTCAGCCAGGCGTCTGTTACTCAGCTCTTGAGGTGGTGAACTCGCGTAAGCAGCGCCTAGTATTTGCAGTAAAACTGCAGCAGGTAGCGGGACGTGATAAGAAGGTAGATATCAAGCCATTCGTGGTGCAAGGTTTGCCGAGTCATATCAAGGCATCTGAGCTATTTATCCAGTCGGTAAGCGAGACTCAGGCTAAGGTTCTTTCTCTTAATGAAGTGAAAGACCGCGTTTCTGAGTTTGAAGGCGTTCAGTTTAAGGCATTTAACTCGATCACTGATTATCACAGCCAGATGTTCGATTTTGGTGTGATTCCGAAGAAACTTCGTAACTCAAGCGATCGCTCAAAATTCTATCGTCTGATTGAGGCATCCCTGTACGGTGGTATCTCGAGTACCATTACCCGCTCTTTGCGTGATTACCTACTGCCACAAAACGGCGGGGTGAAGAAGGCGTTCCAAGACATGGAGTCGGCCCTTCGTGAAAACCGCATCACCTTGGAAGCAATCAAAAATACCCAAGCAGACCGCGACCTATTTAAGCACCTGCTTACCGAGTCGACCAACTATGTTGCGGCCGACTATATGCGTCACGCTAACCAGCGCCGCACTAAGTTAGAGGCGACTCTTTCTCTGCGTAAAGACTTGTTTGGTGGTCGCCAGCAGATCATCGATAACAATAAGCTTCTTAATGAAACTCAGCAACAGCTGAATATCCTAGTTGAAGAGTATTCCGCGCTTGAGCAAGACCATCAGGCTGCCAGTGATTATCTTCAGTTGGTACAAAATGCACTTCAGCAGCAGCAAAAGATTGAGCGTTACGAAGAAGACCTTCTAGAGCTTAGTGAGCGTCTAGAAGAGCAGATCATGGTGGTGGAAGAGGCGCACGAGTCTCTAATCCAAACTGAAGAGCAGATGGAGCTGACTGAATCTGAGGTAGACAGCCTTAAATCTCAGCTTGCGGACTATCAACAAGCGCTAGACGTTCAGCAAACCCGCGCCCTGCAATATCAGCAAGCGGTTAAAGCACTAGCGGATGCCCGTGAGCTATCTGGTCTAGAGATCGAGAGCGTCGAGGCTATTCCTGCGCTTCTTAATGACTTTGAGAAACAGCAGAGCACCCAAACTCAAACCTTGCTTACCCTGAAGCACAAGTTAGATATCAATTCTGCCAGCGTTGAGCAATTTGCCAAGGCGTTTGAGCTATTGAAGCAAATCGTGCCAGAGGCGAGCCGTGAAAACGCAGAGCTTGAGGCGCGCCGTGTGCTCGAGAGTCTGCAAGCGGCTAAGCATGAGGTGGCTCAGCTGTCACACTGGCAATCACAAGCTCGTGACTTAACCAAGCGTGTTGAGAAGCAAGCTCAGGTTAAAAAGCTAGTGTCAGACTATGCAGCGCAAAACGCTGTGCAGATCCGAGATGAGTTAGACATTGAAACCGAGCAGGCGCGTCAGTTTGAGTCAATCGAACAAAGCGAAAATGCCCTAGAGCAGGGACGTGAAAACCTGATCGATCTTCGCCGTGAAGATCAAAAGCTCAGCGGCGAGATTTCACGTTTCGAAGGCATTGCTCCTGCTTGGATCAAAGCAAATGAGGCCCTAGAACAGCTGTGTGAAAGCACTGAATCTGAGCTTATCGATGCTCAATCTGTTATGAACAAGATGCAGAAGGTGCTAGAGGCTGAGAAAGAGGCTCTGTCTCTGAAAGATCGCCTTGCACTTGAGCGCACTCAGGTTGAAAAAGAGATTGAAGCCCTAGCTACACCTGGCGGTGCTAACGACCCACGTCTTAAGGCTTTGTCTGACAGCCTAGGTGGTGTGCTTTTATCTGAAATATACGATGACATCACTATCGATGATGCACCGTACTTCAGCGCAATGTACGGTCCAGCTCGTCACGCTATCGTGGTGTCTGATCTAGAAGGCGTCAAAGAGCGTCTTGTAGAGTTCGATGATTGCCCAGAAGATGTTTACATCATCGAAGGTGATGTGGACGCATTCGATGATAGCCTGTTTGAGGTAGAAGAGTTTGAAGGCGCAGTCTGTGTTCAAGTAAGTGAGCAGCAACTTCGTTATTCTCGCTTCCCAACCGTGCCTCTGTTTGGTCGTGCGGCCCGTGAGCAGCGTCTAGAAGCTCTGCGTGAAAAACGTGATCAGCTGGTGGAAGACCACGCCAAAGCCGCGTTCGATGCGCAAAAAGCACAGCGTCTATACCAAGCGTTTAACGACTTTGTCGCAAGCCATGTAGCGGTAGCGTTTGAAGACAACCCAGAGCACGCCATTAGCGAGCTTCGCTCTGAGCGTAACAAGGTTCTAGCAACGCTTAACGAAGTAGAAGGCAAAGAGGCTGAGTTTAAGCAAGCAATTACTAAGGCAAAACAAGCTCTTTCTCTATTAGACAAGCTAGCGCCAAGCATCGACCTTATCGAAGATGAAACTCTCGCTGAGCGTGCTGATGAAGCAAAGGTTCGTGTTGAAGAGCTTATTCAAAGTAAGGCAAACCTAGACCGTCATCTGGCAACGGCAGATAAACTGCGACCAATCGTGTCAGCGCTTGCAGCGGACCCAGAGCAGTTCGACGCTATTGAGCAAGAGTACAAAGAGGTGGATGAGGCGCTGCAATCACTGAAATCTCAATCTTTTGCACTGTCTAACGTGTATGAGCGTAAGGCGCACTTTGGTTATGCCGACTCTGAGAAATTGCTTGAGAAGAGCAGTGAACTGAGCGAGCAGCTTAAAGCTAAGCTAGTGGTTGCTGAGCAGCAAAAAGAGCGTGCACGTGAAGGCTATAAGCAAGCACAGCAACAGCACAGCCAATACAACCAGCTTCTTGCAACGCTAAAGAGCTCGCATCAAGCTAAGACAGAAACGGTTCAAGAGTTTAAACAAGAGCTATCTAGCGCCGGTATCGTGCTAGATGATGCCATCCTTGAGCGAGCGACTACGCGCAAGCAAGAGTTGCATCAGGCTATCGAAACCTCTCGTTCTCGCCAAGCTGAACTGTCTAAGACAGTAACTGCGACCGAGCTTGAGCTTAAGAGCGGTACTAAGGCTCTTAAGAAACAGCAGAAAGAGTATCAAGAGCTGCGCCGCTTCGTGGTAACCGCAAAAGCCGGCTGGTGTGCGGTACTGAAACTGGCGCGTGAGCACGACGTTGAGCGTCGTTTGCACAAGCGTGAGCTTGCGTATTTGTCTGAGGGTGAGCTTCGCTCTATGTCGGATAAATCACTAGGTTCACTGCGTCTCGCAGTAGCGAATGAAGAAGACCTGCGTGATGCGCTGCGTGCTTCAGAGGATAATGCTTATCCAGAGCGCAAGGTGCTTTTCTACATCGCTGTGTATCAGTTCCTGCGTGAGCGTATCCGTCAGGATATCATCCGCACCGATGATCCGGTTGAAGCAATCGAAGAGATGGAAGTGGAGCTGGCGCGTTTGACTGAAGAGCTTAACCAGCGTGAAAGCCGCCTTGCGATCAGCTCTGAGTCTGTATCTAGCATCATCAAGAAGACTATTCAGCGTGAACAGAACCGTATCCGCATCCTAAACCAAGGCTTGTCTAACATTCACTTTGGTCAGGTTAACGGTGTGCGTCTAAACGTGAATATTCGCGAGAGCCATCAGATCTTGCTTGATAGCCTAGCGAATCCAGAGAAGTCTCATAAGCAACTATTCGACAACTCGCGCCTGACTTTCTCTGAGGCGATGGCGAAGCTGTTCCAACGCGTTAACCCGCATATCGATGTGGGGCAGCGTTCACCTCAAGTATTTGGTGAAGAGCTTCTGGATTACCGTAACTACCTAGAGATGGGTGTTGAGGTTAACCGTGGCTCTGAAGGCTGGTTACAGGCTGAGTCTGGCGCTCTGTCGACGGGTGAGGCGATCGGTACTGGTCAGTCAATCCTACTAATGGTGATTCAAAGCTGGGAAGAAGAGTCTCGCCGTCTGCGCAGCAAAGATATTGTGCCTTGTCGCTTGCTGTTCCTCGATGAAGCTGCGCGTCTGGATGCGAAATCCATCGCAACCCTGTTTGAGCTGTGTGAGCGCTTGAACATGCAGCTTCTGATTGCGGCACCTGAGAATATCAGCCCAGAGAAGGGCACCACCTATAAACTGGTGCGTAAGGTATTCAAAGACCACGAACACGTGCACGTAGTTGGCCTAAGAGGCTTTGGTCAACAAAGCGAAACCGCTCAGGCTATCGACGAAGCCGAGCTGATATAAAAGAAAAAGGGAGGCAATCATTGCCTCCCTTTCTTTATTTTGGCTATCAGCGTCGAATCCGTCATCCCCGCGAAGGCGGGGATCTTCAGCCGCACCCTTAAACCAACTCCAACGTATGCTTGAAGCGATAAGAGTACCCAAGTCTTTCAGATAGTGAGCTATCAATTAACTTATCCGGTGTGTCTGTAATCTCAGGAAGCTGAAGCGAGCTATCCACACTATCTAGTGCTGCTTGATAGAACTCTGCCTTACTACAAGTATTAGGCGTAGACGCATTGATAACTTGATTGGCAATCGACTCACTCGCAAACGCGGTTATCCCCACAGCATCCAATCTATGCAGCATATTGGCAGGTGCTTGGCTGCTTACCGATTTTAGGTGTGCCACAAACCGAGAAGGATGGCGCTTCTCATCAACTAAACCGCTACAGCGAATTACCACATAATCAAGGCCACTGCCGATAACCTGTTGTTCACCCTTCAGGAGCGCGACGCTCTTCTTACTAAAGCTCGAATCAGACAAAGCCATTTCATAGCTGGCATCAGATTCAAGCATTGCGCCTGAACGACTCGGATAAACCGCAGTAGAGCTGATCATCCCAACCTTTTTCACACCGGCTTCTTTTGCACCAGAGCAGATCTGTTTCCACTTGTTAGCATAGCTGTCCCAATCGGGCTCAGTGCCATCTTTGGGTTTGCGCAGGCCTGGGGTGATGCATCCAATAACGGTCGTGATTTGAAGCTCTTTGAGGAGCTTAACGTAACCGCCTTTGGAATCGAGAGGGAAGGAGAGTCGATGAGCACTTAATCCAAGTTGCTCGCTTTCAGAGATACCGCCAGTCGAGGCATTGCTCACATGGACATTTTGCCTTGCTGCAAAAATGAAGCGCCAGAGGGCGACCAAGCCATCCAGCGCCTATAATTAGGGTTGCTGACATTTAGTGACTTAAAACTCGCAAGATCTTATCAGCTTGCTCTGCCACTTCGATACCCTCATCAGTGAGATAGCCACCGTCTTTAAGCGTGCATAGTCCCTTATCAAACAGACGCTCAATGGCTTGGCGAGTAGTTTCAGGGGCATCGGAATGAACCTTGATGCCGGTGGCGGCGCTACTTAAATCAAATTGAACCAGTAGGTTGAGCTCATCGATTAGTTGTTGGTCAAATTTCATAGCTTCTCTTTCTTTTTATGTATTTCAAGATTCACAGTAGACCTGCAACATTTTCCCTGCAACCGCTATTTCATCAAAACGTTAGCTTAAGCGATTTCGTTTTCATTGATAAAAAACTTAATTTTTGTGTTGACTCTTGCTCATGCTAATCAGCAACTGGCTTTAAAGGCTTTATCCACAAAAACTGTGGATAAAGCGCAGATCCTGGATGATAACCGTTTGCTTGTTTTTTGTACGACAAAACGCGAAATATTATCTAAATTAGATATTTACATTTCCTTACAAGTGTAAGTGCGTATAATCCCGGACTCTTTTTGTGGGTATGCAATCAGATGCGTGATAGATGGGTTGAATATAAACGACGCCTAATTGAATCAGGCACGTTTAAGGCGTGCTCCAGAAAATTGGTCTAAATTTTTTACTAATGTCTGACCACGCATTCGCGCGGTCAATTAACCAGTGCAAGGCAAGATGCTATGAGTGATTCGAAGAGTATTCCTGAAGAGGAGACACGCTCCTTGGAGTGGAAGTCGTTTTTCTTTATCGCTGTCGTGATGTTCCCAGTGTTGAGCGTTATTTTAGTCGGCGGCTACGGATTTATCGTTTGGATGTTACAAGTGTTCGTTTTAGGTCCCCCGGGCGCACACGGCTAACTCAAGATTGACCAACTAAATATCCGATAAGTGAGAGCACAATGAAGTCACTAATTGTCAAAATGTGGAAAACAATGAGTCGTCCCGCCAGACATATCAGTCTGGGCGTGCTGACTCTCGGCGGCTTTTTAGCCGGCGTCATCTTCTGGGGTGGTTTCAACACCGCGCTAGAAGCAACCAATACTGAAGAGTTTTGTATCAGCTGTCATACAATGCGCGATAACGTTTACGTAGAGCTTCAGGAAACGGTTCACTGGAAAAACCATTCAGGTGTAAGAGCAACTTGCCCTGACTGTCACGTACCGCACGAATGGACTGCAAAAATCGCGCGTAAGATACAAGCATCTAAAGAGGTGTACGCACAGATCTTCGGTGATTTAGGTACATCAGAAAAATTTGAAGCACGTCGCTTCGAGCTTGCTCGTCATGAGTGGGATCGCTTTGCTGCCAATGGCTCGCTTGAGTGTAAAAACTGTCACAACTACGACTCAATGGACTTCGAGCTAATGTCTCCAACGGCACGTATCCAGATGAAGCAAGCGGCTGAGCGTGACCAGAGCTGTTTGGACTGTCACAAAGGTATCGCTCACAAGCTACCTGAAAATATGGACAGTTCTGGCGGTATGGTCGGCGAGCTTGAACAAATGGCACACTCTACCTCCTTCTCTAAAGACAACACTTATGTATCAGTACGCCACCTTCCTTTATATGAAGATGAAGCCCTTAGCGTAGAAGCAGGTCTTCTAAACCCAGCCTCTGAGGTTAAGGTTCTTCAGGTCAAAGGCGATGCTATTCAGGTTGAGATTGCCGGTTGGCGTAAAGATAAAGGCTTTGGCCGTGTAATCCAAGAAGACTTTGGTATGAACATCCCGGTTGCCTCTCTTATGAAAGAAGCAGCTCAAAACGACCAGATCGTCGAAAGCTTTGAAGAGAAAGAGGATGAGCTAACCGGTCTTCCATGGGGTCGTGTTGTGGCTAAGGTTTGGATGAAACAAGGTTCTATGATCCAGGGCTATGAGCCAATCTGGGAGAAAGCGGCAGAGTCTTATCAAGTTAACTGCTCTACCTGTCACACCCAGCCAGCGCCAGCGCACTTCACTGCAAACGCATGGCCAGGCATGTTCAATGGTATGTCGGCGTTCGTTAACCTAGATACCGATAGTGAAGCTTGGTACTTAAGTACCTACAGAAACATTCATCTGATTTCTCAGATGAGCATCACTAATTCTGACGGAGAGAAATAATGTCATTATCAAGAAGAAGCTTTCTGAAAGGTTTAGGTGCAACGGGTGCAGCAGCTTCTGTAATTGGTCCAAGCCTTCTGGTTTCATCTGGCGCGAGTGCGGCCGAATCTACTGACGGCGTATGGAAAACCAGTGGCTCACACTGGGGGGCTTTCCGAGCACGTGTTTGGGCGGGTAAGGTTCAAGAAGTCAAGCCTCTAGAAGCGGACAAGTATCCAACGGACATGCTAAACGGCATCAAGGGCATCATCTATAGCCCTTCGCGTGTGCGTTACCCTATGGTTCGCCTAGATTGGCTTAAGAAACACAAATATGCAGCCGACACTCGTGGTAACAACCGTTTTGTGCGTGTGACCTGGGATGAGGCGCTGGATCTCTTCTATCGCGAACTTGAGCGCGTACAGAAAGACTACGGCCCATGGGCACTGCACGCAGGTCAGACTGGCTGGCGTCAAACCGGTCAGATGCACAGCTGTAACAACCATATGCAACGTGCTATCGGTCTTCACGGCTATTCAGTGAAGAAGGTAGGGGACTACTCCACCGGTGCAGGTCAAACGATCCTTCCATACGTACTCGGTTCGACCGAAGTGTACGCACAAGGTACTTCTTGGGAACTGATCCTAGAGAACAGTGACAACATCATTATCTGGGCCAACGATCCGGTTAAGAACCTTCAAGTAGGTTGGACCTGTGAAACCCACGAGTCGTTTGAATACCTAGAGCAGCTTAAAGAGAAGGTTGCTAAGAAAGAGATCAACGTGATCTCGGTGGATCCGGTTAAAAACAAGACTCAGCAATACCTTAACAACGATCACCTGTATGTGAACCCGCAAACAGACGTCGCCTTCATGCTAGGTATCGCACATACTCTGTATAAAGAAGAGCTGTACGATAAGAAATTTATCGACTTGTATTGCCTAGGTTTTGATGACTTTGTTCCTTACCTAACGGGTGAGTCAAAAGACAAAGTCGAGAAAACTCCTGAGTGGGCGGCAGAGATCTGTGGCGTACCAGCGGATAAGATCCGTGAGTTCGCTCGTATGCTTGTTAAAGGCCGTACTCAAATTATGTTCGGCTGGTGTATCCAGCGTCAAGAGCACGGTGAGCAGCCATACTGGATGGGCGCGGTTGTCGCAGCTATGATAGGCCAGATCGGTCTGCCAGGTGGCGGTGTCTCTTATGGTCACCACTACTCGGGTATCGGTGTATCGTCAACGGGCTTCGGTGCACCGGGTGCGTTCCCGCTGAACATAGATACAGGCCAAGAGCCTAAACATACCAACAAAGACTTCAACGGTTATAGCAGCGTTATTCCGGTAGCACGCTGGGTAGACTGCTTACTTGAGCCAGGTAAGAAGATCCAAGCCAATGGTAACCAAGTGACATTGCCACCATTTAAGATGATGGTGATCAGTGGTAACAACCCATGGCACCACCACCAAGATAGAAATCGAATGAAGAAGGCGTTCCAAAACCTTCAAACTCTGGTGACTATCGACTTTGCGTGGACGGCAACCTGTCGTTTCTCCGATATCGTACTGCCAGCTTGTACTCAGTATGAGCGTAATGACATCGATGGCTATGGTGCCTACTCTGGTCGTGGTCTGGTCGCGATGCATAAGCTAGTCGACCCATTGTTCCAGTCTAAGACTGACTTTGAAATCATGACCGAGCTGACTAAGCGTTGGGGCCGTGATAAAGACTACACTCGTGGCATGAACGAGATGGAGTGGGTGAAGAGCCTATACGATGGCTGTAAGGCGTCGAACCCGAACTTCAATATGCCTGAGTTTGCCGAGTTTTGGGAGAAAGGCTTCCTAGACTTTGGTAAAGGTAAACCTTGGACTCGTCATGCCGACTTCCGTGAGGACCTGAGATTAATGCTCTTGGTACCCCTTCAGGCTTTATTGAGATCTCAAGCCGAACCATTGGTCGCTTTAACTATGAGCACTGTCAGAACCACCCTATGTGGTTTGAGAAGTCTGAGCGCTCACATGGCGGTCCTGGCTCTGATAAACATCCATATTGGCTGCAATCTTGTCACCCAGACAAGCGTTTGCACTCACAGATGTGTGAATCGGAAGAGTTCCGCGCTACCTATGCGGTACAAGGTCGTGAGCCTTGCTATATGAACCCGAACGATGCAAAAGCAAAAGGCATTAAAGATGGCGACCTAGTGCGCGTATTCAATGACCGTGGTCAGCTTCTTGCCGGTGCGGTAGTATCGAGCGCATACCCTGAGGGTGTGGTTCGTATCGAGGAGGGGGCTTGGTATGGTCCTCTGAACGAGAAGATAGGCGCTATCGATACTTATGGTGACCCGAATACGTTGACCCAAGATATCCCATCTTCAGAGCTTGCTCAGGCAACCTCGGCAAATACCTGTTTGGTAGACTTTGAGAAGTTCAAGGGTGAGGTGCCACCGGTTACCGCCTTCGGTGGACCGATTGAGGTAAGCTAAAAGCTATTAGCCGTTTGCAAATTAAAACCAGTGGGGAAACTCGCTGGTTTTTTGTATCTGAAAAGGGGCCACTAAACGCAAGGCAAAAAAAGCCAGCCCTTAATAAAGATGGGCTGGCCTGTATTCTTGTGAACAAAAACTACGTTCACTAACAACGTCAGTTGGCTAGGTGATCCTTGGCTTAAAAGGATCACTGTATATTATGCACGGAGCGTGCCAACTTTTTTGATTTGCTTTTAAGTCTTTGTTTTTTAATGGAAATGGCTATTCTGATGTTCGCAATTTGCAAAATGCAAAGGCGTTTTGCAATAGATAATGTCTTTTTGCATATGTCTAGTTGTGCATAAAGCACGCAAATGCATTAACTTGTCCAAACATAATTGAACTAAATTGCAGTTTGATTAAATCAGCGCCCTGAAAACCAGGGTTTCTAGCGCAAGTAACAAAAATAGTGCCGGAAACGCGATACGACAGATGATATCCAGTCGATGAGCGAGATGCATTTTGCCATCTTTTGCGAGTGCAGAGGTAGCGATGCATTGCAAAAGGCTCAAAAACACCAAGATAGTAGAGGCAAGGATGAAGTAATCGAGACTAGTGAGGTAGGGCAATCTTGGCAATATGGTATCCGCGGAAAAGCGATAGGCGATCAGCGTCAGCATAGAGGTGATAGCAATACCTACGTTACTGGATACATTAAGTGGGTCCATCCAGAACACCGCCCAAGACATGGCGACGATGAGTGTCAGGGGCAGTATCATCTTAAGCACGTAATAACTGGTCAGCCTCTCTGCGATAAACCCATAGTTGATACCCGAGACATTAATGTTGTTGTTCTCATAGGGTTGGTAAGAGCGGGTTTCCGCAAACCAATCGATGATCTTCCAATCGGCTAGGGAGAGATTCTTTGCAATCCCTGAAAGGTTTTGTCTGTCTACCATGATGATTTCATCTGGGTTGTAGCCGGGCGCAACAATATGAAAGTTAAAGTCCTGAACATCAAAGGGAAAACGATACAGCCGCATCGCTTGTGAATAGGAGCCCCAACTGGCAATTAGTAATGATATTTGTCCCTCAGGAGAGATAGTGACCCTGTCCTTGTTGTGAAAGAAGATCTTTTGCTGATTGACGATTTGAAACTGCGGATGCCACACATCATTGAGGTCTTTGGTAATAGGATCGGGTCCTGGGTGTGCTTCACGGGAGTCCATCCAACGCACGCTGTAGAAGAGGCGGATATCAAAGCTCTGTGATGAGGTATCTATACCATCAACATCGGCAACGAATAGGGCGGTATCTATTTTTAGAGGGAGAGGGCCGGGAGGCAGTCCCTTGTGAGCAAGGCTTTGAGGGGCAATTAATAGAAAAAGAATTAAGGCTATGACTTTGCTCATAAGTAATCCCAACCATAACAATGCAGTTAAGTATAGTTGGGATTACAGATAGGATTATCAGTTACTTAATGGCAAACATAGAGCCGAAGTTAAAGCACTGGAACCACACCTCACTGCTACTAAAGCCAATCTTGGCAAAGCGCTCTTTGTGGGTTTCAATCTTGTCTGGGCGCATCACGTTCTCAATAGCGCTGCGCTTTTGGCTTATCTCCAGCTCGCTGTAGCCATTGGCACGTTTAAAATCATGATGAAGGTCGATAAGAAGCTCATGGGATACAGAGTCTTCAAACACGAACTTCTCCGATAGGATCAAGATGCCGCCTGGACTTAAGCCAGCGTAGATCTTCTCAAGAAGCGCTTGTCTGTCTGCTGGAGATAAGAACTGTAAGGTGAAGTTCAAAACCACCACAGAAGCATTTTTGATCTTGATATGACGGATATCATCTTCACGCACCTCTACAGGGGTAGTGGCGCGATAGGCGTTCACATGCAATTTGCAACGCTCCACCATGGCTGGTGAGTTATCCACCGCGATGATCTTACAGCCCTCGACATTTTCTAGACTGCGACGCATGGAAAGCGTTGCCGCGCCTAGCGAGCAACCCAAGTCATACAGGTTAGAGTCTTTGGTAGCAAAGCGGTTTGCTAGCATGCCGATGGCTGAGATGATGTTGCTATAGCCCGGCACCGAGCGTTGGATCATATCTGGGAAGACCTCAGCAACGCGCTCATCGAAGGTAAAATCGCCGATCTTGTCGATCGGAGCGGAGAAAATATTGTCTTTACTCATGAAGTTGTTTGAAATAATTACGACACCTAATTCTAGGAAATGGCGGCATGGGTGTCACCCACTGTATGGTGAGATCTTAGCTTTTAATGCCGCTATTGTTCAAAAACAGAGCAAAGCGAAGAGATAAGCCATAAAAAATCGTTAAGGCAGTCGATTTTGAGGCTATTTCCAAGTATAAATGTCAGCTAATTGCGTCAAGATCGAGAGATCGTTTACGCCACCTCTTTCAACATCAAAACATTCAGGAAATTGAATATGCGTAGCCATTATTGTGGTCAACTGAACAAGTCCCTCGCAGGACAAACGGTAGAATTGTGCGGCTGGGTTAACCGTCGTCGTGATTTAGGCGGTCTTATCTTTATCGATATGCGTGATCGTGAAGGTATCGTTCAAGTTGTTGTTGATCCAGATATGGCGGATGTATTTGAGGTTGCGAACCTTCTTCGTAACGAGTTCTGCATCAAGCTAACCGGTGAAGTGCGCGCACGTCCAGACAGCCAAATCAACAAAGATATGGCTACCGGTGAAGTAGAAATCTTGGCTACTGGCCTAGAAATCATCAACCGCGCTGACGTTCTGCCTCTAGACTTCAACCAAAACAACTCTGAAGAGCAACGTCTAAAGTACCGTTATCTTGACCTGCGTCGCCCTGAGATGAGCGACCGCATCAAGCTACGTGCTAAAGCATCAAGCTTTGTTCGTCGTTTCCTAGATGAGAATGGTTTCCTAGACATCGAAACTCCAGTGCTGACTAAAGCGACTCCAGAAGGTGCTCGTGACTACCTAGTACCTAGCCGTGTTCATAAAGGTAGCTTCTACGCGCTTCCTCAGTCTCCACAGCTATTCAAACAGCTTCTAATGATGTCTGGTTTTGACCGTTACTACCAAATCGTTAAGTGCTTCCGCGATGAAGACTTGCGTGCTGACCGTCAGCCTGAGTTCACTCAGATCGATATCGAAACTTCTTTCATGTCGGCTGATGAAGTTCGCGCAACCACTGAGAAGATGGTTCGTGACATGTGGCAAGAGCTACTAAACGTAGACCTAGGTCAATTCCCAGTAATGCCGTTTAGCGAAGCTATCCGTCGTTTCGGTAGTGACAAGCCAGATCTACGTAACCCACTAGAGCTAGTGGACGTTGCTGATCTTCTAAAAGATGTTGAGTTTAAAGTATTCTCAGGTCCAGCTAACGATGAGAAAGGCCGCGTTGCCGTACTTCGCGTACCAGGCGGTGCTAAGCTGACTCGTAAGCAAATCGACGGCTACGCTGAGTACGTAGGTATCTACGGTGCGAAAGGTCTAGCTTGGATGAAGGTTAACGACCGTGAAGCTGGCCTAGAGGGTATCCAGTCTCCAGTTGCTAAGTTCCTAAACGAAGAAGTGATCAACGGTATCGTTGAGCGCTCTGGCGCACAAACTGGCGACATCATCCTATTTGGCGCAGACAAAGCAAATGTTGTAGCAGAAGCTATGGGCGCACTTCGTCTGAAAGTAGGTAAAGACCTAGAGCTGACTGATGAGTCAGCATGGGCTCCGCTATGGGTAGTAGACTTCCCAATGTTTGAAGAAGACGGTGAAGGCAACCTGCACGCGATGCATCACCCATTCACTTCTCCTCTGGGCGTATCTCCAGAAGAGCTAAAAGCAAACCCAGCGGCAGCGAACTCAAACGCGTATGACATGGTAATCAACGGCTACGAAGTAGGTGGTGGTTCTGTACGTATCCACAACGCTGACATGCAATCTGCAGTATTCGATATCCTAGGTATCGAGGCAGACGAGCAGCAGCAGAAATTCGGCTTCCTGCTAGATGCACTTAAGTTCGGTACTCCACCGCACGCAGGTCTAGCATTCGGTCTAGACCGTCTAGTTATGCTTCTGTGTGGCACTGAGAACATCCGTGACGTTATCGCATTCCCGAAAACCACGGCTGCAGCGTGTCTACTAACTGACGCACCTAGCCTAGCTAACCCAGCGGCTCTTGAAGAGCTAGCTATCGCGGTTACAGCGGCGAAGAAAGAAGCTGAATAATTACAGCCTCGGACTTGAAAAACTCCCGCTTTTGCGGGAGTTTTATTTAGGGTCTGTTCACCTTTTGCGGTTGAATTTTGCTCGAGTCAGAAACGATTTAATCGCGGCGAGAACCTTGTAGCTAGTCATCTAAGCAAAAGGGGCTCAACAAAGAGTAAATCGTTTCTGGCCGAGCCCTTCGGGTAGCGTTTGTTGGGCCTTTCTACTGCGTTAGGTACTTTTTATGTAGAACCCTACACCTAAAAGTACCTGCCTTGTATAAATACCCAACAACTCGCTACAAAAAACGAACTCAAAAGGTCAACAGACCCTACAAGCTAAAAAAGAGAAACGCATGACCATCATCTTAGGTATCGACCCAGGCTCAAGAATCACAGGCTATGGGGTTATTCGCCAGACAGGAAGAAAGCTGCAATACCTAGGCAGTGGTTGTATCCGCACCTCAGAAAAAGAGCTACCGGGTCGCTTAAAGCAGATCTACGCAGGGGTGAGTGAGATTATTACTCAGTTTAACCCTGACGTATTTGCTATCGAGCAGGTGTTCATGTCGAAGAATGCAGACTCGGCGCTTAAGCTTGGTCAGGCTCGTGGCAGTGCTATTGTTGCAGCGGTTAATGCTGATCTTCCAGTACACGAGTATGCAGCAAGGCTTATCAAGCAGGCGGTCGTTGGCACGGGCGGGGCAGATAAAGCCAGGTTCAGCACATGGTTCAGCAGATGCTCGTACTGCCAGCCAAGCCTCAGGCCGATGCAGCGGATGCCTTAGGTGTGGCTATCTGTCATGCCAATACCAACAAGACGCTGGTGGCATTGGCGGGTAAGGCAACCTCAGCCAGACGTGGTCGTTATCGCTAGTACCTCAGAAATTATACGACTCCTTACCCACTCCTGACGATGACTACTGGCTATCCGTCCAGTTATTGATTATCATCTTTGGTTAGAGTTATCCCAATTGGAAATATGCAGTGATAGGACGTTTACGAGGCACCCTCATCGAGAAACAACCACCAGAACTTTTGATTGAAGTATCTGGTGTTGGCTATGAAGTTCAGATGCCAATGAGTTGTTTTTATGAGCTCCCTGAAGTTGGTCAAGAAGCCATTATCTACACCCATTTTGTTGTTCGCGAAGATGCACAGTTGCTGTACGGTTTTAACACCGTGGCTGAACGTGCGCTGTTCCGCGAAGTCATCAAGGCAAACGGTGTAGGCCCTAAGCTTGGCCTTGGTATCCTATCTGGCATGACCGCCTCTCAGTTTGTTAGCTGTGTAGAACACGAAGACATTTCCACTCTAGTTAAACTGCCGGGTGTAGGTAAGAAAACTGCTGAGCGCCTAGTAGTTGAGATGAAAGACCGTCTTAAAGGCTGGGGCGCGGGCGATCTGTTCACTCCTGCCACAGATGCCGCGCCTATTGATAACGGTGTATCTAAAGAAGATGCGGCGCTAGAAGAAGCAATCAGTGCGCTTCTGGCACTGGGCTACAAACCTCAGATGGCCTCCAAGGTAGTGTCTCAAGTAGCACAGCCAGAGATGAGCAGTGAAACCCTAATCAAAGAAGCGCTAAGGGCTATGGTATAAAGCATGATTGAAGCGGATCGCCTAATCGCAGCCGATAACCCAACCTTTAAAGACGAAGAGGCCATCGACCGCGCCATTCGTCCTAAAAAGCTGGCCGATTATCAAGGTCAGGATCACGTACGTGGCCAGATGGAGATCTTTATTAAAGCGGCTCAGCTGCGAAATGAGGCCCTAGACCACCTTCTTATCTTTGGTCCTCCCGGTCTTGGTAAAACCACGCTAGCCAATATCGTTGCTAACGAGATGGAAGTGAACATTCGCACCACCTCTGGCCCAGTTCTGGAAAAGGCCGGCGATCTAGCAGCGCTTCTTACCAACCTTGAAGAGAACGATGTGCTCTTTATCGATGAGATCCACCGCCTTAGCCCTATGGTTGAAGAGGTGCTCTATCCGGCGATGGAAGACTACCAGTTGGATATCATGATAGGGGAGGGCCCAGCGGCGCGCTCTATCAAGATCGATCTGCCTCCGTTTACCCTGATTGGTGCGACTACTCGCGCCGGTTCATTGACCTCACCGCTGCGCGATCGCTTTGGTATTACTCAGCGCCTTGAGTATTACAAAATTGAAGATCTGCAGCATATCGTGCAGCGCAGTGCCGATTGCTTAAACCTTTCTATGTCTCCAGAAGGAGCATTAGAGGTAGCGCGCCGTGCTCGTGGTACGCCACGTATCGCTAACCGCTTGCTTCGCCGCGTTCGAGATTACGCCGAAGTAAAAGGTGATGGTAATATCGATGCGGATATTGCTGATAAAGCGCTTAACATGCTCGACGTCGACACTCTAGGTTTTGATTATATGGACCGTAAACTGCTACTGGCGATCATCGAGAAGTTCTCCGGTGGTCCCGTTGGTTTGGACAATATGGCTGCTGCTATTGGTGAAGAGAAGGATACGATCGAGGATGTACTCGAACCGTATCTCATTCAGCAGGGCTATCTGCAAAGAACCCCACGTGTCGAATTGTTACTGAAAGAGCCTATCGACATTTTGGGTTTGATATCGAATCGTAAATTAGTGTTAAGGGGCTGTAAGCCCCTTTTTATTTGTCTGACAATAGCCTGATTCCGTATGTTATTCAGGTCACATTTTTGTCACTTATCGTTCAATAAATCGCCTATTTCACTTCACTCTTCTTGATTCAAATCAAGGAAAAAATCTCAAATAAACCTTTTGAATCCCGCAAATGAAACCATTAATATTACTGCCAGGTATATTAGAGGTTGCTTAACAACTGTTTAACTGTTTGATTTTAATAGAATTAATCTTTAATGCAGTTTCTTAACAACTCAGAATAAAATTTAACTTTTTGTTTTTTGGTTGAACCTGTGTCTAGGAAGACACCCAAGGAGTTCTTATGATAGATGTCGTTGATCTGTCGCGATTACAATTCGCAATGACAGCAATGTACCATTTTCTATTCGTCCCGCTTACCTTAGGTATGGCTTTCTTGCTCGCCATCATGGAATCCGTTTACGTGATGACTGGCAAGCAAATCTACAAGGATATGACTAAGTTCTGGGGTAAATTGTTCGGTATTAACTTCGCCCTAGGCGTAGCTACCGGTCTTACCATGGAGTTCCAGTTCGGAACAAACTGGTCATACTATTCTCACTATGTAGGCGATATCTTCGGTGCGCCACTTGCTATCGAAGCCCTTGTGGCCTTCTTCCTAGAATCTACCTTCGTTGGTTTGTTCTTCTTCGGTTGGGATCGACTGTCTAAGCGTCAGCACCTTTGTGTGACTTGGCTAGTAGCCATCGGTTCAAACTTCTCTGCTCTATGGATCCTAGTTGCAAACGGTTGGATGCAACACCCAGTGGGCGCAGAGTTCAACTTTGAAACCATGCGAATGGAGATGGTGAGCTTCGCTGAGGTTGTTCTAAACCCAGTAGCTCAGGTTAAATTCGTTCACACAGTAGCATCGGGTTACACCACAGGTGCGATGTTTGTTCTTGGTATCAGTTCTTACTACCTACTGAAAGGTCGTGATGTGGCGTTCGCTCGTCGCTCGTTTGCAATCGCTGCGTCTTTCGGTATGGCAGCAATCCTATCTACCATCGTTCTTGGTGACGAATCAGGTTATGAGCTTGGTGACGTGCAGAAGGTGAAACTGGCAGCAATTGAAGCAGAGTGGCACACAGAGCCAGCTCCAGCGGCATTTACTGCATTCGGTATCCCGAACCAAGAGACCATGGAAACCGATTACGCGGTTAAGATCCCATACGTAATGGGTATCATCGCAACTCGTTCACTAGACAAAGAAGTAACGGGTCTTCGTGACCTGCGTGAAGAGCACGTAGTGCGCATCCGTAACGGTATGTACGCTTACGAGCTTCTAGAAAAACTACGCGCAGGCGATAAGAGCGAAGAAAACATCGCCGCCTTTGACGAGGTTAAGCAAGACCTAGGTTACGGCCTACTTCTTAAGCGCTACACAGACAACGTAGTAGACGCAACAGAGCAGCAAATCCAGATGGCGGCGGATGATTCTATCCCAACCGTATGGCCGCTATTCTGGTCATTCCGCATCATGGTTGCATGTGGTTTCATCATGCTATTTATCTTCGGCATGGCATTTATCCAGACTTGTCGCCAGAAGATCGAACAGAAACCTTGGCTACTTAAAGCCGCTCTATATGGTATTCCACTACCTTGGATCGCAGTTGAAGCAGGTTGGTTCGTCGCAGAATATGGCCGTCAGCGTGGGCTGTAGGTGAAATCCTACCAACCCACGTAGCCGCCTCCGCATTGACCATAGGTCAGCTATGGAGCTCGCTCATCGCCATCATTGCACTGTACACAGTGTTCTTGATTGCAGAGGTTTACTTGATGCTGAAATTCGCTCGTAAAGGCCCAAGCAGCCTTAAGACGGGTCGCTATCACTTCGAACAAGAAGGCAACGAAGACGCACAAACTCGCGTTGGCCGCCAAGTAGAAGCGTAATAAGGGAAGCGCAAATATGTTTGATTATGAAGTTTTAAGATTTATTTGGTGGCTGCTGATTGGCGTACTGTTCGTCGGCTTCGCTATCACAGATGGTTTTGACATGGGGGTAGGCGCGCTAGTGCCTATCATCGGCAAGAATGACACCGAGCGTCGTGTGATGATCAACTCCATCGCACCTCACTGGGATGGTAACCAAGTTTGGCTGATCACCGCGGGTGGTGCGCTATTCGCAGCTTGGCCTCTAGTGTACGCAACGTCTTTCTCTGGCTTCTACTTTGCATGATCCTGACTCTAGCGGCGCTATGGCTTCGTCCTCTTGGTCTGGATTATCGTTCAAAGATTGAAGATCCAAAGTGGCGCAGTACTTGGGATATCTGTATCGGTATCAGTGGTGTAGTTCCACCAATCATCTTCGGTGTAGCGTTTGGTAACCTGCTTCAAGGCGTACCGTTCGACCTAAACGAATTTATGATGCCGACTTACCACGGTTCATTCTTCGGTCTGCTAAACCCATTTGCTCTGCTGTGTGGTCTAGTGAGCCTGTCGATGATCGTGATGCAAGGTGCAACCTGGCTACAGATGAAGACTACTGACGATATCCACGTACGTGCTCGCGCTGTAGCGCAGTGGATGGGTCTAGCGACTGTGGTTCTGTTCGTCATCGGTGGTATCTGGATTCAAAACATCGACGGTTTTGTGATCACGAGCGACCTAGATCTAGCGGCAGCTTCTAACCCACTAAATAAAGAAGTGGCGACAGTTGCAGGTGCTTGGATGAACAACTTCGCTGAGTACCCAGCAATGTGGCTAGCACCAGCACTAGGTGTGCTAATGCCTATCCTAGCTGTGCTGATGTCTCGCGCTGAGCGCTGTGGTTTTGCCTTCCTATTCTCAAGTCTAGGTAACGCAGGCATCATCTTTACCGCAGGTCTTGCGATGTTCCCATTCGTAATGCCATCGAGCCTGAACCCAGATGTTAGCTTGACTATGTGGGATTCAACCTCGAGTGAATTGACTCTGAACCTAATGACTGCTGTAGCGTTCGTAATGGTTCCAGTTATCCTAGGTTACACCACTTGGTGTTACTACAAGATGTTCGGTCGTCTGGATAACCAGTTCATCGAAGACAACAAAAATTCACTTTACTAAGGAGTACAAACCATGTGGTATTTCGCTTGGATTCTAGGTGTGCTACTAGCTTGTGCTTTTGGCATCATCAACGCTCTGTGGCTTGAGCACACAGAGATGATGGATAAAGATAAAGAAGACTAATCTTCTGCGCTAGGCTCCTTAAGAGTCTATCCATAAATAGTAAAGCGCCCCAATCTACTAAGGTTGGGGCGCTTTTAGTTTTAGCGGGCATAAAAAAGGTTCATCGCAGATTAGCGGCAACAACTACTACATCAGGTACGTGCGCTCACTCTGCCAGTGATGTAGGGCAAGCCGCCGTAAATACCTCCCTGTAGGCTTGGTTTCGGCATCCTTGCCTCAAAGACTTGCCCTGCACCACAGCCTGCCGCTCACAATTCCGGGATAGGGGTGCCTTTGATGCTGGAGAGTGATTGATGGAGCAAGGTGTCGCTCGCAGGGAGGCGAGCGCCAAGCGCCCACGGATGGGTTCACAGTGGCCTTGTGAATCAATCGCTCAGAGGGAGCGATTGGCTCAGAAAGAACTTTTAAGCTCCCCTCGAACCTGAGAAGAACCATAAAAAAGGCCTATCAAGAGATAGGCCAAGGGAGAAGAAAATCATTGTTCGATGGAGTTATTTTCCGTTTAGCTTAAGCGAAGAGAAAGTAACGCTGTTGTAGTCGCCATTTTTCTTATCGATAGCAAAGTCACCGGTACCTTCACAGCCAGGGCCCCATACTGGGTGCGACTCTTGAACACTACATTGACCGTAGGCACCCGCTTTGAAGTAGAAGGCATCTTTGGCATAGCCGTTTGGGTTGTCTTTGGCATCAACGCCTTTAGCTAGGTCGATCTCGTAGGTCACCGTGTCGTGGCGTTTGGTGGAGAAGGTTAGATACATGGTGGTATCTTTCACTTCAATCTTGTAGCTAAACTCTTCACCAAGAGCGATACCCGCATCACTTGGCTCAGCAGTATTTTCCCAGGTATTGCCCCACACTGGATAAGCGATGTCAGCACGATCAGGATCGTTCTTTTCTAGGTTACGTTCATAGTTCCAGAACACTGAACCCATCTTGTGGCCAGGAAACTTCTTGTAGAAGATCTTAATAGGTTCGTTGCCATGACCATAACCTGTCTTAGCTTCGATCTGTGCCTTATCTTTCTCTGCATGGATCTGACCGACAACGACAGAGTAAGCCGGGTATTTTTCAGGGTATTTCGCATGCAGTGATACATGGTTAACCTTGAGGGTAGCTTCAAGAGTGCCGCCGATTGCGCTGAAGGTTTTCGCGTCCGGGTGGCTGGAAAGGCCCAGTTGTTTAGGTTGTCATGGGTATCAATAGAGAAGTCGGCTCCGCGAGCCATTTGACGAAGTTCCGAACGCGCGTTCTTAGAGTTCTTGGTAGTAATGGCTTTGTTGTGAACCTCAAATACCATGTTTCCATCTTTATCTAGGAAGAAGAAATCAGAATGGGAGTAGCTCATCATAGCAACGCCCTCTATTTCATCCACGCGGCCATCTTGGTTAATGTCAGATGGAATAGTGATCTTCCAGTTACGCATATCGAATTTGTCAGCAGGAACTGGGTAGGAGACACCGTTGTTAGCAACGTCGGCCATTGCAGGGAGAGCGAGTAGGATTGAACTGGCAAGAAGGAGCTTTTGTTTCATTATGTAATTCCTTGTAAGTATTATTGTCATACATAATACGATCGGAATTTATGACGAATAGTCCAGGATTATCATTCTGCATACCGCCTCACACTTCTGTTCTTCGGATTCTGAGCCAGTTCAAATAAATGAATATTCTACGGCTGACTTGTATGATTTATTCACGCGAAATACTATGGCTGAAGTGAATGTTCTCAAACTCAAAACCTATGGGTAAGAGACGAGACAAATTGCCTCTTATCCGAGCCACTTTGACCATACTCGGCCTGCAACGCCCAAGAACGGTTGAAGTTATAACTCGCTCCAATCAGCCCCATCCACTTGTCTAGGTTTTCCTGCTTTATCTTGTAATTGATGTGTTCACCTTGAAGGGCATCTGTTTTGAAGTAATGTTGTCCCTTGATGGTTAGCGTGCTGTCTAGGTAACTGGCACCTAGGTATACATCCAAGCTATTAGAGTCTTTTAGATGGAATTGTTTACCGATGCGGGGAAAGACATTGATAACTAACTCCTCAGCTTTTGCGTTTTTCATATCCACATAACTCACCGACGCCGGTATTGCTAGAAAGTAGTCTTGCCAGCCGGCGGCTAATACAGTGCCCACGGTGTAGTTCTATCCGTCTAGGTCTACATCTAAAGGAACGGTTAGGGACTTATCTTGCAGTCGACAAATTAGATCAGGGCGAAGTCCAGAGCAATCCGCCCCGGAGTTTCTGACCAAGGTGTTGCCGTCCATATCAAATTCAATATGCGCCATGCCGTTCACTTTACCCACAGTAGCGAACACGTTCATAAACGGAAATACCCAAGCATCGAGTTTTAATTGAGGTGATTGGCTATGAGAGTAGTTATTGTCAAAGGTAACAAACTCGATAGGTCGAGTACTGTTTCCTCGCCAACTCATACCTGCTTCCAAATCAGTGATGGACATCCTTTGATAGGTGTCGGCGTAGATGATGCTCACCCCAAAAGGCAATGGTAGACTAAAGCCTTATCGATAACGTCTTGAGCATAGAAGGGCAGTGGCCTATCCCAGTTTGGATTGGAAGTTTCACTGGTGCTTATATGGTTTGCGACCTTGGCTTCACCTAACCCTGTTTCTGTGAGCTCCTCATTAACAGAGACAGATAATAGACGTGCGCTGCCAACGGCGGAGGCATTCGATTCAAAGATCACATAGGTTGGAAACTCGCTGTCCTCGACATAATAAACTTGTTGATTCTCGAACCACTGGTAGTGATGTTCCAATCTGTGCCCCAGATCGGCTCACTAAAGCTTGATTGAATCGCTCTAGATCTTGTTCAGATTCAAGAATAGAGATAACTCGATAGCTACTGGCACCCAAACCAGCCCCTAGATCATATCTGTGCAAGTTTATGTAGGTAGTAGACTCCTCACTGTACACTGCACCTATACCTGTGCCGCCACCCACTAATGGCACCTTGATATTGGATATTACTCCAGAAGCATAGCCTTCAGCGTCGGCGATCTGAGTCTTGATCTCCGGATATTGCTCGGCTAATTCTTCTATGATGAATTCAGTCTCGTAGTCGATAGACTCTCTTAGTTCCTCTCTCTCCTCATAAGACGCTGCAGAGCTGCATCCGACTATGATAAACAGAGATGAGAGCATAAGTTGATAGTTTCGATGCATACTAGTCAAGCACGTAGGCGATTAAAAAAGACGCGCTACGCTAGCATGTGAGTTCTACCTAACCTATCCAGGCTATTTATTTCATTCCTCAATCTGATTTATAGGAAGATGTGAGATTTATTGATGTCTTTTACAGGTATTAATTAAGCACGAACCTATCTAGTTTGAGAGCTTTGTTTATGCTCAATAAGTATAAAAAATTGTTTGTTTACTGAGCGCTGACATATGGGGGTTGGTGCTTATTAGTATCTGCGGCTGAGAATAACAACTGAATTAAGCCCTTATGCTAAGAAGTAATCTGATTAAGAATGCCGGTGTGTTGTCAGCGCTTGTGATTTGTTCTCCAGTGATGGCTGAGGAGGAGGAACTGAGTCCATGGGAGGGTAGCGCTAAACTAGGTTTTATTTTCTCCAAAACAACCACACGTTCTCTGTCTGTAAATACGGGCGCGACGGTGAGTTATGATGTGGATGACTGGAAGCATAGCGCCGAGTTCTCGAGTTATTACACAGATACCGAAGACAACGAAGATGGCACAAACAAATATAAGATGAGTTATGGGTAGAGTATTCCCTGACAGACAGACAATTTC
Organism: Vibrio ishigakensis; assembly: GCA_000830475.1. Classification (GTDB taxonomy): domain Bacteria; phylum Pseudomonadota; class Gammaproteobacteria; order Enterobacterales; family Vibrionaceae; genus Vibrio; species Vibrio ishigakensis_A. The sequence continues at coordinate 627,729 of BBSC01000001.1, forward strand.
TTTATCTAACCAATCATTATGAGCATGATAGGTTTGCAACCTATCGACATCAATTGACCATTGCGACGGGCTTTGGTGCTACCTTAATAGATAACGGCAAGACTAGCCTATCTGTGGGTGCGGGTCCCGGTTACCGCTTCTCACAACGTCAAGACTTTGACCCTGATTTCCCTAAGCAACAGCAGGATGAGGTCATAGCTAACGCCTTTATCGACCTTAGCTCGAGTTTAACCGAGAGTCTTGAGTACGGCGGAAAAATCAATACTGACTATGGTGAGGCGAATACCTCGACTAACGTGAAGGCCTACATTAAAAATCAGCTTATTGAGGACGTTTCGTTACTGGTGGATGTGGAGTATATCTACAATACAGTAGTCGCATCAGACCAAACTAATGATGAAATCTATAGTACCATCAGCCTTAACTACGACTTTTAACTCTCTACTTTACCTATCAGTGATGACCCTAGATTGATTCTAGGGTTACCTTCCTCCTTTGCCAAACGCTAAAATCAGCTAAAAAACCACCAATTAACATTTAAAAGTCATACGTTTATCAAAAAAAACGTGTTAGATAAAAAAGAATGTGGTTTGATTCTGTATAGTAGAAATTAACTATATCCAGAGTATCAATAAAACCTATGAACGCTAGCACGGCGGACACACCTAAGGTGTTCGAATGGCCAATCCGCATCTACTACGAAGATACTGATGCTGGTGGTATCGTCTATCACTCCAACTATCTGAAATACTTTGAGCGAGCGCGTACTGAGTTATTGCGTGCGCAAGGCATCAATCAGCAAGTTTTGTTGGAACAGAACACAGGTTTTGTAGTCAGAAAAATGGATATCGACTTTTTACAAGGTGCAGTACTGGACCAAGAATTGACGGTAAAAACACAGGTTTCGCAACTAAAGCGTGCCTCTCTCGATTTTTGTCAAGAGATAGTCAATCTAGATGGGAAAGTATTGTGCAAGGCAGAGGTTAAGGTAGCATGTATCAATACAGTGAATATGAAGCCTACTGCTATTCCAAGTTTTATTATTTCGGAGCTTTCGTAACGTGACTGCGGAAATCAATTTTATTGACCTAATTTTAGAAGCCAGCTTACTTGTTCAGTTGGTGATGTTGACCCTAGTAGGCATGTCAGTGGCATCCTGGGCGATGATTATCAATCGCAGCAAGATCATCTCGGCAGCAACGGCGCATACCGCGCGCTTTGAAGATAAATTCTGGTCTGGCAAAGACCTGGGTAAGCTTTACCAAGAAGTGAAAGCTCGCAAAGACAATATCTCAGGCATCGAAGAGATCTTCTACTCAGGCTTTACTGAGTTTGCTCGTCTTCGCCGCACCAATGCTGGTTCTCCTGATTTCATCATGGAGGGTACTGGCCGTGCGATGCGCGTATCGGTAGCCCGTGAGGTTGATGAACTAGAGACCAACCTACCGTTTCTAGCCACCGTTGGTTCTATCAGTCCATACATCGGTCTGTTCGGTACCGTTTGGGGTATCATGCACGCCTTCATCGCTCTTGGTGAAGTGAAGCAAGCGACGCTGGCTATGGTGGCACCGGGTATCGCAGAGGCACTGATTGCAACGGCAATGGGTCTATTTGCTGCGATTCCAGCGGTAATGTTCTACAACCGATTAAGCAACCGAGTGGGCAAGCTTGAGCACCAATTTGCCACTTTCTCTGAAGAGTTCCACGCTATCTTGCACCGTCAAGCTATGAGCGATAAGGCTTAATCCATGGCGGGTTATCAACCTAAAAAGCGCAAGCTAACCGCAGAGATCAACGTAGTGCCATACATCGACGTGATGTTGGTACTGCTGATCATCTTTATGGTTACCTCACCATTTATCACTCAGGGTGTAGACGTTGAGTTGCCAAAAACATCTTCAGCAACACCAGCCTCTGAATTGGCCGGTGATTCTGAAGCAAGCTTTATCATCGTAGAGATCGATAAAGACGGTCAGCTTGGTCTTAGTGTTAATGATGATGAAGTTCAGCGTGGTCTGAGCTTAGATGACCTAATCGTTCGCGTTAAAGCAGAGCGTCAAGTATCGCCTGATGCACCGGTTGCGGTAGGTGGTGATGCGGCAACCCCTTATGCCGATGTGGTTTTGGTTCTGGACGAACTAAACCAAGCTGGTATCGAGAAGGTGGGCTTGTTAACGGATATCAAAGGATAGATACCGGAGCGCATGAAAAAGGATAAAAAGTTCACGAGATCATTGATGATATCAGGGGGAGCACACTTGCTTCTCCTGGTTGCTTTGATCTGGGGAACTAACTTCAATATGTCAAAGCCAGAACCTACGCCAAACATGGTGCAGGCGGTGGTGATTGATCCTAACGTTATCTCCCAGCAAGCCAAGCAGATCCGAGCTGACCGTGATGCCGCTAAGAAAGCGGAAGCTGAGCGTATTGAAAAGCTGCGCAAGCAGAGTGAGCAGCTGGAGAAAAACCGCAAGGCTGAAGAAGAGCGTATTCGTCGTCTAGCTCAAGAAAAAGCCGAAGCGGCGAAGAAGGCTCGTGAAGCCGAGCAGCAACGCATTCTTAAAGAGAAAGAAGCGAAAGCCGCTGAGGTAGAGCGTCAGAAAAAACAAGAAGCGGCGCGTAAGGCCGAACAGCAGCGCGTTGCTAAAGAAAAAGCAGCTAAAGAAGCGGAGCGCAAAGCTAAGCTAGAGGCTGAAAAAGCCGCAGCAGCCGAAGCTGCGCGTATTGCAAAAGAGAAAGCGGCAGCCGAGGCAGCAGAAAAAGCACGTAAGGCCGAGCAGCAGCGCATCGCTCAAGAGAAAGCCGCAAAAGAAGCCGCAGCTAAAGCTGAGAAAGAGAAGGCACGTCTAGCGCAACTAGAACGTGAACGTAAAGAGCAAGAAGCGGCCCTTAACGACATCTTCTCTGGTCTTGAACAAGAGTCACAAAGTAACTCGGCGGCTAAGAGTCGTTTCGTTGCTGATGAGGTAAGCCGTTACGGCGCTATCTACACTCAGTTAATACAACGAAATCTTTTGGTCGAGGATTCATATCGCGGTAAACAATGCCAAGTAGATTTGCGCCTTATTGCAACGGGCTCAACTGCTATTGTTAGTGATGTGAAGACAATCGGTGGTGACCGTACCCTGTGTAGCGCGACCAAGCGTGCGATTGCTCAGGTTGGTAACTTCCCATTGCCGAGTGACCCAGCTGTGGCTGAAAAACTAAAAAATATTAGATTAACCGTTGCACCTGATTAAGGAATATATGGTGATTAAACGTTTATTTGTTAGCGTAATGCTATTTATCGGCATGGCAACTTCTGCTCATGCCTCGCTAGAATTGGTGATCACCGAGGGTATCAACTCTGCGCGTCCGATCGCCGTGGTTCCATTTAAATGGGATGGTCCGGGCAAATTGCCTCACGATGTGAGTGCGGTTATCGCATCCGATCTGCAGCGCAGCGGTAAGTTCAGCCCAGTGCCGACCAACCAGATGCCACAAACTCCATATACCGACAGTAATATCAATTATTCTGCTTGGTCTACCATGGGTGTGGATGCACTGCTTACTGGTACTATTACCAAAACCGAAGATGGCAAGTACCGTGTTAACTACAAGCTTATCGACATTACCCGTGGCGCGCTGACTAACGGTCAGTCTAAGTCTTTGCAGGACGGTAACCTAGTTCTGTCAAAAGACCACATCCTATTTAATAAGGTAGCCACGGTACCGGGTCCGCGTCTGCGCGAGTACGCACACCGCATATCAGATCTAGTGTATGAGCAGCTAACCGGCGAGAAGGGCGCTTTCTTGACCCGTATCGCTTACGTGGTGGTGAATGATAAAGACAGCTATCCATATCAGTTGCGCATCGCCGATTACGATGGCTACAACGAGCGACTAGTGCTTCGTTCTAAGCAACCGCTGATGTCTCCAGCATGGTCTCCAGATGGCCGTAAGCTTGCTTATGTAAGCTTCCAGAATGGCCAAGCAGAGATCTTTATGATGGACATCTACACGGGTAAGCGAGAAAAACTGACCTCGTTCCCGCGTCACAACGGTGCGCCAAGATTCTCTCCTGATGGCAAGTCTATGGCTCTGGTACTGTCCAAGTCAGGTAGCCTTCAGGTTTACACGCTGGACCTTGCAACACGTAAGTTGAAGCAAATCACGCGTGGTAGATCAAATAATACCGAACCGTTTTGGCATCCAGACGGTCAATCACTTATATTCACCTCTGATAGGGGTGGTAGACCTCAGATTTATCAAGTAAATTTAGGTTCAGGGGCTACTAAGCGATTGACTTGGCAAGGAAACCAGAACTTGGGCGGTCAGATTACTCCGGATGGTCGATTCATGATTATGGTGAATCAATCACGCTCTGGATTTAATTTGGCGAAGCAAGATTTGGAGACTGGAGCGGTTCAAGTGTTGACTAAAACACTACTAGACGAGTCTCCGAGTATTGCTCCAAATGGCGGAATGGTGATATACAGCTCGATGTATAATAAAAACAACGTGTTATCGATGGTTTCTATTGATGGGCGTTTTAAAGCCAGACTTCCAGCAACCAACGGGCGTGTACGTGCTCCCGCGTGGTCACCATTTTTGTAACTTAGTTACTTTTTTATACGAGAAGGAAAACAAAACATGCAACTTAACAAGGTTTTCAAGGGTCTGCTAATTGCACTACCTGTTCTAGCTGTTACTGCTTGTAGTTCATCTGACGATGCAACTGAAGCGTCTGATGCTCAAACTACTAACCAAGAAGCTCAAGCAAACGCGAACGAAGCAACTGATACAACTGTAGTTTCTCCAATGACTGAAGAAGAGAAGCTAGCTGCTGAGCGCGAAATGAAAGAGAAAGCTCTAGCTGAAACTTCTACTCTGTACTTTGAGTTCGACAACTCAACTATCGGCGCACAGTACGAAGAGATGCTATCTGCTCACGCTCTATACCTAAGCGAAAACCCAGACGTTAAAGTTACTATCGAAGGTCACGCGGATGAGCGTGGTACTCCTGAGTACAACATCGCACTAGGCGAGCGTCGTGCTAACGCAGTTTCTAAGTACCTTCAAGCATCTGGCGTTCAAGCTGACCAAATCTCTATCGTGAGCTACGGTGAAGAGAAACCTCTTGAGCTAGGCCAATCTGAAGAAGCTTACGCGAAAAACCGTCGTGCGGTTCTAGTTTACTAATCTCAATAGGTAGTAAACATGTCTTTCAGTAACAAAGCAGTTGCGCTTACGTTACTAGCTAGTGTGGCGGGTGTTGCATCCGCCGCACCGGCTCCTGTTTCCGATTTAGACTCTCCAACAACGCAGACTACCGCGTCCACCACCGCGACTACGAGCAGTTCGGCTAGTCGAAATGAAACCGACGTACAGCGTCTAGAACGCCTGCTTAGAAACAGCAACCGAGTTCAAGCCAACCTGCAACAGCAAGTAGACGACATGTCTATTGAGCTGAGCGAAATGCGTGGTGAGCTAGAGCGAAATCAACATGAAATGCGCCAACTTGTTGAGCGCCAGCGTGAATTATTTATCGAGCTAGATAAGGTACGTACGGAGGCTGCTAAGGCGACTGTCGCTCCAGTGCCAACGGACACTAAGTCGACCTCAGGTAAGTATTCCGCCAATCAAAGTGAGCAACAAGCGTATCAAAGCTCTGTTGACCTCATCCTCAAGAATAAAGATTACGATGCAGCTACCGTGTCCTTTGAGAAATTCCTCAAGGACTACCCAGAATCTGTATATGCGTCGAATGCCCACTACTGGCTAGGTCAGCTCTACTTCAGTAAGAAGAAAGACGTTGAATCTGCCAAATCCTTTGCGTCAGTTGTGTCTTTTAAAGATTCTAACAAGCGTGCAGATGCCTTGGTTAAACTAGGCGACATTGCCGTTCGCAACAACAATTCAACGGCCGCTAAGAAGTATTACCAGCAAGCTATCGATGAGTATCCAAATACCTCATCGGCCAATCGGCTCAGTCGAAAATCGGCAAGCTTTAAGGGATATTTCTTGATAGAAGAGCTCAGCAGAAATGCTGGGCTTTTTGCTTTTGGCAAGGGAGTGCATAAAAGTGTACAATGCCCGGAGTTATTGACGTTAATCAGGCGTAGTCATGAGCCAGATCTTAGAGACAGCAGAAACCATTTACCCATTTCCACCTAAGCCAGTACCACTTTCTGATGAGCAGAAAGCTGAGTACAAGGCGAGCATCAAAACTCTTCTAAAAGAGCGAGATGCTGTTCTAATCGCACACTATTACACAGATCCAGAAATCCAAGCCCTTGCCGAGGAAACAGGCGGCTTTGTGGGTGATTCTCTGGAGATGGCTAAGTTCGGCAACCGCCATGAGGCGAAGACGCTTATCATCGCAGGCGTTCGCTTTATGGGTGAGTCGGCTAAGATCCTAACCCCTGAAAAAACCATTCTGATGCCAACCCTAGAAGCTGAGTGTTCTCTAGACCTTGGTTGCCCAGAAGACAAGTTCACCGAGTTCTGTGATGCGCACCCTGACCATACGGTTGTGGTTTACGCAAATACCTCAGCGGCGGTAAAAGCACGTGCTGACTGGGTTGTGACTTCAAGTATCGCTCTTGAGATCGTAGAGCACTTAGACTCAGAAGATAAACCAATCATCTGGGGCCCAGACCGTCACCTTGGCTCTTACATTGCCAACCAAACTGGCGCAGACATGCTTCTGTGGCAAGGTGAGTGTGTAGTACACGACGAGTTCTCTGCAAAAGCCCTTCGCGACATGAAAGGCGTTTACCCAGATGCTGCTATCCTGGTTCACCCAGAGTCACCAGCAAGCGTAGTAGAGCTAGCCGATGCGGTAGCTCAACCAGCCAGCTGATCAAGGCCGCGAAAGAGCTTTCACAGCAGCGCCTAATCGTCGCAACTGACAAAGGCATCTTCTTCAAGATGCAGCAGCTAGTGCCAGAGAAAGAGCTTATCGAAGCACCAACAGCAGGCGCAGGCGCAACCTGCCGCAGCTGCGCACACTGCCCGTGGATGGCAATGAACGGTCTAAAAGCTATCGAAGCAGCACTAAAAGAGGGCGGTGCAGAGCACGAGATCTTCGTAGACGAAGAAGTACGCGTGAAGTCACTTATCCCACTAAACCGCATGCTAGATTTCGCTGAGCAGCTAAACATCAAGGTAAAAGGCAACGCCTAATACCTAGCTCCAGAAAACAAAAACCTCGGTAGCTTACCGAGGTTTTTTATTTCTGACAGCTGAAAGCTTATAGCTGATAGCTAGTGTCTTACTGCTCTTCCACCAAAGCCGCAGCACGCTGGGTCAACCCACACAACATAGCCGGCATAGCATTAAAGATCTCAGCAAACTGATCCAACCCATTCATACCTTCCTCAGAAAGCGTCGCTAGAGAAGTCTCCGGATCATAAAGCATGCTGATAGACAGAATTACGCCACCAAGCAGCGCATTGTCTTGGCTATGCTCTGGCATCAATGTCTGCCAGTCATCTTGAGCTAGCTGCCAACCTTGCAATAGGCCTTCACAGAACATCTTAGTCTCAACAGTCACGATCTCTTCAGAGTCCAAGTCGCACTCAACAGGCCATTGCCAGTTACCCTCAAATAGAGCAGGGCGAGTCGCATTCCAAGAGTTGATGATTGCTTCTAGGTATTGCTCTAGCTGTTCACCACTAGAGAAAGGCGCAGTTTCGTCGCCACCCCAAAGGTAAGCCACCCATTCCGCCGGATCCAATACATGTGGAGCCGCCGCCATAGCGGTCACAAAGCCTAGAGTTTGATGATAAGGTAGTAGGCGATTTTCTAGCTCAGGTTGAGCAATAATTTCTGCTAAATCCACAATAATAAAGTTCCGTTTAGATATTTCTCGCCATTCTAACCGCTGACGAGCATGAGATACAGACCAGGCAAACTAAACCACCAACAAATGCGACATATCGACGCATTAGCTGACAAAAATTCGCCGTTTAACCTAATTATTGTGCAAACGAATCAAAAGCCTCAAAAAACTTGCACCTAGTCCTTGACCATAAGCACACAAATCATTAAATTAGCGCCTCGTTGATTGAGCAAATCAACCCACAATTCGATTACGGTGAGTTGTCCGAGTGGCTGAAGGAGCACGCCTGGAAAGTGTGTATACGGCAACGTATCGAGAGTTCGAATCTCTCACTCACCGCCACATTCAAAACCCCAGCAGAAATGCTGGGGTTTTCTCGTTTTATAAGCTTATAAACCTATCATCCAGTTTTAATCTCATACACTACCTCTGATTCTTTGCAGTTATTCTCACTGTCATTGCTCAAACGGCAACAAACACGCTCAAAGTTTTATTTGTACTAAATACCCGCTTTAATTAATTTGGTTCTTAGTACCCATTAAAGCTTGAGGTCATTGCTTTTTTAATTTAAGGTTCTTGGTACGCATATTTGGTGCCGATGATTCTTAAAATTTGGTGGCTCTAACTCTGTAGATGATGCGAATCTCGAGACTGTTCTAGTTCCTTTGTAGGGTTAAATCGTCTCTTAGCGAGTTTAGTTTTGCGGATTTAAAGCCTTATATTATCGAGTACAGCGGGGCACTCAAGGGGGGGTTAGGTCGAGCCTGTGTTTTCGGCCTACCTAAACGAACATTATTTAGCATCAGAAGAATTCCAAAATATAAAATCAGATAAAAAGTATACAACTGTGTATTTCCACAAGGAATCTCTAGTGTTAGCTTCTGTTTGCCTTAATGGTAACACCTGTCGAGCAAGAGGCTAACGGTGATCGTGGGTTTCTGCAGAAGTCGATGATTTAATTTAAATATGTATTTGGCGTGAAATGACCAATCATTATTTTTCGATAGGTGTATCCTATCGAAAAAATCGGTCCCAATCTGATTAAAGTGGTTTAGTTCATAGAGTTGCTTCTTTCACGAATAGCGCTAGTAATTGTGCTTGAAAGTTGTCGCGAGTCAAAGCCGGCCACAGCAACACCTATGCCTCTCCTGGCTTGACCAAGGGAGAAATGGCCGTGAGATTAAAGGTTTCAACTGAAGCAGAACTCATAGCTCTAAACGAATATCTTTTTGAATATTAAAGCATTCACCTTGCGAATGATTTACGTCGTATAGCTATTTGATGTAGATATTCAAATAGGGGTATTTTGAACTCGTTGTGATCAAGATCACTATAAAAATTGATAAATCAGCTTGTATGACAAAACAAAATGAAACAAGTTTGATAGCAACAACAAAACGGCTGACTTACAAGTAATTTTCAATATTCCTATTGATGTAATGAATGTATATAAGATTCGTATCGAGTAGAAAGCATTTTAATAAGAGACATTTCCTGTCTCTTATTAGTGTTATATTTCGTTCGAAAATACTTGGAACTTTTTAAACCAGCGCGTGCCGAAAAGGCCAGTTCAATTTATTAGGTTACCTATTAGCTAAGCTGCTGAAATTTATATTAATGCCATGAAAATAGAAGAATTTGTAAAGCAAATCACTGCAGTCAATAGAGCTTGGAAAGTAGCTCAAGAAGACAGTGATCCTTACATCAATACGCACATAGCAAATGCTTTGCAGCAGCAAAAGTCAGCATGGCAAGTAGAATTTTATCGAGCTTTTCCAGCGAGTGTTTGGTTCAAGGCAGATCTAGATAATTTTCCCGCTGGAGATGTTTTCAGCGTTAGGTTTGGCAGTCAAATAGTCGAGTCGTCCGATGGGGATTCGAAGTGGAATGCGGAGCATATTCCTAAGTACTTGCTGAAATCCCTTTTAACAGAAACAGAATACCGAATAGCTACACAACCTAAAGTTTAACTATGTCCCTGATAAATATTGTATTTATAGCATCTACTTTGGTGCTCGCCGTGATCTGTCTGATGAAGTTAAGTTCATCTAAATCACGCCACTCTAAGTTACTAAAGAAAACGGAAGAATCTTTCGAAGAACTAGTATCTAACCGAGGCGTACCTATCGCTCAGCTGAGTGAAGAGGCGCAGCTCTTAGCAAGTCAATCCTGCGCAACTTATACCAGTAAGAAGGGAAAGTTGATCTCGTTTGAAGATTCTTCGGTTTTATTACTACGCTCAGTTGACTCCATAGTTAGCCCCTTTAATAGCGCTGCGTATAAATCTGTACCAGCAATACTCACCACAATTGGTATTTTGGGTACTTTTGTAGGTATCACTCTGGGTCTTGGTTCGCTTGGAGGGATGAGTAATGACTCTTCCAAGCTTGTTGAACAAGCTATGGGTTTGATTGAGGGACTTGGGACCGCCTTTTTAACCTCTATTGCTGGTATGGCAGCAAGTTTTCTATTTATGCTCTATTTGTCTTGGGTAATTGCAGCGCAAGCGAAACGCAGAAATACCCTGCTCTTGAAAATGCAGCAGAGCTCTAAGCTAATGTCAGGCAATGATCTGCTGCATCAACTGGTTGAGCATCAAAAAGAAAGTAAGAGTGATCTACTCGATTTTTCAGAACTTACTTCAGCTATTCAGCAACTGGTGGCAAAACCTTCAGCAATGTCAGCTGCTGAATACCAAGAGATTTCATCACGTAATTCGCACTCCTTGGAAGTTAGCCTCGATAAGCTTAAATCAGCTCTCTCTCACGAACTGAAGTCTCTGCAGCAAGATGAGCAACTATTGGCAAATGCTATTAGCCACAAATTTTCGGAGTCTCTGAAAACAGAGGTTACAGCACCGATTTCGCAAGAGCTGTCAACAATTACGACTAAAGTTGGTGCAATCGATACGTTAGTAGATAAGACATTGACTCACGATCAGCTTGAGGAGAGTCTTGTTCGCTCAGTGACCGCTCCAACTACTCACAAACTCGACGAGATTGTTACGGAAAATCGTCAGATCAACGAGGCCATGTTCTCCCTTTCAAATGTTCTAGAAAGTTTGTCTCAATCTCAGGCGTCACCCCTTACAGAAGAGCAGTTGATCAATGCTCTACAGGTTGAGCTACAACAACCTTTGAATACTCGCCTAGATCAAAGCAACTCAACGGCGGCTGAAATCAAGCATGGTATCGAAGAGCTTTCTCGTTCTCGCATGGAAGAGTTTGAGCACTTGGTTGAAAAGATGGGCGAAGAGGTTGTTGAGCCAGTAACTTCTGAGTTGAGTGAGACCAATAAGGTAGTGTCTCGCTTTGCAGATGTGACTGATGACTTAACTAAACAGGTTGAAGTGTCAAACTCTGAAATGACTAAGGCTACGGCTGAGCTAGTCAAGTTCCAGACTGATACTCTTGGTAAGCTAGATAGTTTTGCTGGCTCATTGGATCGTTCGTTAAATGAATTTGCGGATAGTAGCACCAAAGCGCTTTCTGAAATCTCGGAAGAGGTTACAGGTATCGTTAAGCTTGGTAACGAATCTATCGAAAAGCAGACTATCGCTTTCTCGACCATCATCGCTGATTCCAAAGATATGTTTGATGAGCAGGCAACTACTCTTCGTTCTGTCGGAGATGAGTCTGCGAAGTTGATGAGTAGCGCGCGCCAAGAGCTTGAAACTGGCCTTGGTGATATCGACAGTAAAGTTTCTCGAATGTCGAACACGGTTCAAACCGAACTTGAGAGCTTTAGAGATGCTTACCAAGCTAGCCTGACTGAATATTTCGAAGAGCAGAATCGCCTGCTTGATGAATCGTTGAACGAGCAGAAGAGTGGCTTGAATGAGGTTGTAGATAACTTTAGAGGCGTCTTTGAAGAAGAGTACACCAAACGTAAGGAGCTTCTTGAAGACTTAGACAAACAGTTTATCCAGTTGGCAGAAGCAGCAGAACGAGTTCAGTCGATGGCGAAAGCGATGGGGCTTGAGAAAGCATCGTGGGCAAGTGAGATTCAGCTTGTTCAGCAGTCAATTGGACGCCAAGTTGCAGACCTTGGTAAAGCATTTGCAGAGTCCTCAACTCAGTTTGCGGCTGTTGCCTCCCAGATGCGCCCGGAGATGGACGACTACTTCAAGCGTGCAAACAAATCGGTAGAAGAGTACTTCACTGCATTTGATGCGACCTCTTCTAGGATTTACGGTCGACTGGATCGTGCGGTAGATCTGATGAGCACCGTCATCGAAGAAGCTCAGCACGAAAAAGCGGCTCTTGTTGTTAAGAAAGAGCAGGTTGCTTAATGGAAAATCTTACTGATTATTCAGAAGAGCAAATCGACGAAACCGGTACCTGGCTATCGATTAGCGATCTAATGGCAGGTTTGTTGATGGTATTTGCATTGCTGCTGATCGCTACTCTAGCGCAGCTTTATAAGTATCAAGAACAGTCAGAGAGCAATCGCGTTGTCATTATTGAGGAAATCCAAAGAGGTTTGGAGAAGGCGGGTATCGAATCTGAGGTTGACTTAGAGACTGGCTCTCTTTCTTTGACTGAAGGACTCAATTTTTCGAGCAACAGCTCAGCGTTGGACTCATCAGCGCAAGAGTTCCTCAATAAGCTGATCCCAATCTATAGCCAAGCGATTTTTTGAATGATGAAACCTCTGAGGAGGTATTGCATCTCGTGATTGAAGGGCATGCTGCTCAGGGTGAAGGCCGAGGTCGAGCAATGTCTTTGAGTCTAAATCGCGCTGAATCTGTGACCTCTCATATCGAGCAGATGATATTTGCTTACAAAGGTCGTTTCATTGAGAAAATCTTGCCAGCTGCCAGAGGCAACCTAGATGCAGATTCAAGCTTACCTGTTGCTCAGAATAGAAAAGTGGTTTTCCGCTTTGAGTTTAAGAGTCATGACTTGACTGAGCTGGTGGGTAAATAGAATGAATCGAAATCCTTGGTTTCTAGAGCCAGCGTTGCCATCAACACCAAAGGTTAGTTCTCTTACTCCACCTCTCGGTGGAGAAGACCATCAGCCTCAGAGTTCGTCCAACTCATTTACACAAAAGAAGCTTACACAGCTGGTTGCAAAACTTGAGCAATCAGAGCCTTTGTCCTCTCTCGAGTGGCTGATCGTGTTTCGCTCTGATGAAGAGTATCAGGAGCTTGATACTTCTGAAAAAGAACGTGCAATCAAAGCGGTATGGGCAACTCTTGAAAGAGATGAGGTGAGATTTTCTGAACTGGCTAAAAAGCTGGTTTCAGGGATAGCGCGCAATTATGTTGCCGTAGCGGGTTGGCTACTAGATAGCTTCCCTCGCGTTTTGCCAAAGTCTTTTTCAAGGCTTGCTAAACAGCAGATAGAGATAGCGAGATATTTGGTTTCAGAGCAGTACCTGCTTTGTGCAAGAGCGACCATGAGCAATGGAAAGAGTTTAGATATGTTTTTCAGAAGTTTGGAGCTGGAGCATAAAGGCTCTCATATAGTCACCATTGCGTTGCAAGCTGAAGAGGCAATCCCGTTGAACCCTTCTTCAGCCCAGCTGACTTGGTGGAGAAGTTGCCAGGACTTTGTGTCTCAAGACAACACTATCGAGCAGCTTGAGCGTCTGCTAGAAAAAATCAGAACTATAGGTAGTGATTCACCTTTTGAAAAATGGATAAAGCATCGCTGTTTACCTGATTCTAAGAACACAATTTGGTACCGGCTATCAAAAGCATCGCAGTTGAAGCTGAAGAGCTTTTTCAATGTCACTGAATATAAGTCGGTATCAAGGATCTTCGAGCTGTTAATTGAAACTAGTGATGATGCTTCTCTTGAAGAGTGGCAAGTTCGTCAACTTAGAAGTCGAATCATGTTTTGGGCTAATTATAACGATGCATTCAAACGAGTTCGCTTCTTTCTAACCGACCGCTCATCTTCGATATTGAGAGACAAAGTGAATCTTGAAGAGCTTCGTATTCAGACAATGAAAGCCTCACCGCTTAATAATCAGAGCGAGATTTGTGTATTCGATGTGGGCAATTACTTCTTGGTTGAGCGCTTCATCGGTTCTCATTTTGATTTGGGCATATTCGAGCGAACAGATGCGCTCGAGCAAGCGTTATTCGAGAGTGAGTACTTAGATGCAGAGAGCCTCAGTCGACTAGAGCCAGACTGGTTCATGACCACCTCAGTTACTACCAAAATCGAATAGCAAGATTTTTGAATGGGAAGGGAATAAAACCAGGAAAAAGAGCGCCAGCTCATTGGTTGAAACCACTAGCCCCTGAACAACAAAGACAAGTCGATAACGATAGAGACAGGCGTTATCGAAACATTTTAGACAAAGCAACTTACTTTAAAACAGGAAGAAGATTCTAATGAGTAGCATCTTTCAAGATCCTTTGACGATTATCTTTAGTGCACTAATCATCATTGGTGCACTAATTACAGCATTTAAACTTCATGGTGCTACTGGCAAGCTGATTGAGCAACTTAATCAGGTAAACGGTGAACTTGGCAAGCTAAAGCACCAGGTTGATTACGACGATGATGGTAATGAAGTAGAGCAGGATTGGACACCTAATTCAGCATCTATCGCTTATCAAAACTACGACAAGATGCACTCGTTGATCCAGAAGGCTAAGTACCTAGCACCTTCATGGGGCGCTTATCGCAGAAGTATGCAACTTCCTGATACTCACTATACTCGCAAGCAAGGCCAAGCTCCGGCTCTTAGAAATACCTTGCAGGTTAATTCGGTATTCAACATGGAAACGGTGGTCGAGCCTCATGTAAATGTTCGCCAATACACCGCAATTCCGAACATGCTAACCGGTGCAGGTCTATTGTTTACCTTCGTTGGTTTGATGATAGGTATTAGCGAAGCATCAGTAGGCTTGAGCTCATCGGATATTGAATCGGCGAAAGCATCGCTAAATCCACTTCTATCGGGTGCAAGCATTGCATTCACTACTTCTGTAGTGGGTATCATCTGTTCTATGATTTTCTCTTGGTATGAGAAAGCGCGTTTCCATACACTAGAAACCACGGTGAAAGATTTTAGTGATTATCTAGCTTCGCACATCGAGTTTATTGACTCAGATAAACTAGCAGCGATGCAACTTGAGGCTACCGAAGCTCAAACGAAAGCTCTGGCTGATTTCCAAGTCGACCAACAACGTATCACCGATGAAACTATTCGCCGCGTATCTCGTGAATTCCGTGAGTCTCTTCTTGAGACAGCTGGCACCGAGATCAAGCAAATGGGCGTTGTTCTTCAGGATATGAACACTGGCTTGCTTTCAAACATTGAGCGTTTCTCAGAAGCGCAAGAGAAGACGTTGGAAACGACTTCAAGACTGACATCTAACCTAGAGTCTTCCGTTCAAAGCCTGACCCAACAACTTGCCACATCGGTTGATGAAATGTCTTCTCGTGAACAAGAGGTGATTGCTCAGGTAGAGAGCGTTGTTTCTGCAATGACAGACACAGTTCAGGCTAAAGTTGTTGAGGTATCTGAAAGCTACACAACTACCATGCGCCAAACCTCAGCAGAGTTTGCGAATATCCCGCAACAGCTGGCTCAGCTAACTTCTGACCATATGAATAGCTCGCTACAGCAATATCAAGCGCTGACTAGTGAAATGCTTCCACAGATGCTACAACAAGTGTCCGAGAGCCTGAGTGAGCAAGTTTCTCACCTCGCACAGCAAATGCGCACAGCAGAGTCGGCAGTAGCTGATTCGATAGCACAACTTCCTAATGTGGTTGATAGCTTTAAGAAGATGAACACTGAACTTGTTGGCAATGTTCAAGTAGTCAATCAGTTGAATTTAAGCTCGATGAACTGCTTGGAGGGATTCAACCAAGTGATTACGAATCTGAACTCGGCTTCTCATCAGTTCGTTGAGGCAAACCAACAAACTAGCGATACGCTTCAGCAGTTCCAAAGCTTGGTTGAGCAGGTTCAGGTAAGCGTAATGACTGCTGGTCAATCAAACAAAGCCATCTCAAATGCTGCAGAGCAATTGAATTTACTAGTGTCATCGCAAGCAGCTTTGCCGCTCAGTTTGAAGCATCATTGAACCAGTCTTTTGAACAGCTCAATCAAGGTCTAGAGCAATACGTTACTCACGCAAACAACCAGCTACTGAACATGGACAGCAAGTCTGCAGATGTTGCTAACAACCTAGTGGAAGCCGCCAATGAGATTGGTGCGCTAGTTAACGATCTTTCGAGTACTGAGTATAAGAAGGCAGCTCAAGCGTGAGAATAAAAAGGCATAGTGAGGAGTCAAGTTACATGATGTCTGTTTCAGACATCATGTCCGGTTTGATGTTTATCTTCATTATTACCCTTGCGATCTTTGTTATCGACTTCTTGATTGCGTCGAGAGAACACGAAGAGAAAATGCAAGAGTTGACTCAGATCCTGAGTAAATTTGAAGAGAACAATCGCATGCGTGGTGCGATGCTGACCGACATTCAAGACGCTCTAGCTAAACGTAGCATCGAGGTAGATATCGATGTGGAGCACGGTGTACTTCGCCTAAATGAGAATGCTATCCGATTTACAACGGGTTCGGCAGACCTGCGCGGAGAGCAACTAGACCGCCTAGAGGTTGTGGCAGAAGTGCTGGCGGAGATTCTACCTTGTTATGGTAGCAATCAACCTGACAACGGGAAGTGTCTCGCTGATACTCAGGGCAAGATTGATTCTGTCTTTATTGAAGGGCACACAGATAACGTCCCTATTGGTGGACGACTTGCTCAAAAGTATAAGGATAACTGGGAGTTATCTGCGGATAGAGCCATGTTTACGTATCGTGAAGTCACTGACAGCCAGCCTCTGCTCGCTTCAATGCTGAACACTAATACTCAGCCAGTGATCAGTGTGAGTGGTTATGGTGAGGGTAGGCCTGTTCCCGGACACGCGCATCCTTACCCTAAAAGCGACCCGATCAACCGCCGTATTGATTTCAGGTTTATCATGACGCCACCGACCGTAACCGAGGCGCAAAATGCAATGGAGGGGAATCTCTGATGACTAAGTTCAGAGTTGCTTCATCATTGTCTAATGCTTCAAGGCAAATAGGTTCGAAATTAATCAGTCAAACCTGGTCTCCAACAGATGATGAGCTGAGGATTGGCTTTAAACATACAGAGCGTTTGGCTTTGCAAAAGAAACTAAATACCAAGAACGTTTCTTTATATGGTCAGAGGGTTATGGCGCATTTGTGTGTGCTAGAACCCTCAAAGCGCGCTGCAATGGGCAATGTGTTAGAAGTCGAAGGTTTTTGGCCACAAGCGCATACGGTTTTTAAGTCACGTAATGACGTCATCAGTTGTGACGTGCTTTTGACCAATGTAGATAACCTTTCTCAGTCTAAGCTATCCACCAAACTGCCAGAGCTAGCATCTGATATTTTCAATCTCTCATTAGACGTAAAGCTTGGTACCAATAGAGCGAAGAGCTTTGCTTTAAACCATAGGGAGACCTTGGACCAAGATATTGATAGCTTTGTTGGAGATTTAGAAGCGAAGCAGCTGACTTGGATTGAGGAAAAGTTTGAAACCTTTAGCGGGCTAGCTGAAGAGTTTGTTGATTCGCCAAACTTTCACTGGGTGAACCACTTCTTCCGAGCTTATGTTAAGCAAGGACTTGTTTCGAATATCGATGTCTATTGCTCGTCTGAGACTTTTTTAAAGCTCAGGCAGTATATGCCTCAAAACGAGGTGTTGCCTGAGATTAGCGACAATGACGTCTATTTGGTGATGCAGGTTGGGAATGCTGTTGTGGCTTATTCAACACAAGCAGAAGAGTGTTTCATCGCTGAACTAGGCAGCAAAGTGGCCTCAGTCGAAGAGGTTGTTTCACAGTTGCCAAAGCTAAAATACAACCTAGGTATTCATCTGAGTAAGACTGGCTTATGGCAGTATAGAGCTTCATACATGCTGAAGAATGCCACCAAATTTGCACCTAAACGTGCTGACTATATGGTGAAGTAACGTGGCAAGCAAAAAATACTCAGACGATGGAAGCTATATTCTTTCTGTCTCAGACATCATGTCAGGTTTGATCTTTGTATTCATTATATTGCTCGCTGTGTTCATGATTTCATTGATGTCAGCAAATGAAGATAGCTTGCGTAAAGAGAATGAATATCAAGCCAACTTAGCAAAACTCAAAAGCAGAGAAGCGGAGCTTATTGAAAAAGAGCAGCAAGCCAACAAGATGCGAGTCAGCCTCGAGCAAAAGAACGCTGAGCTGCTGAAGAAAGAAGCGGCATCTCAGGAGCTACAAGCAAAACTTGAAGAGCAGAACGATAAGTTAGTTACCGAGAGAAATGTCGCGAGAGGCTACCTATCTGAAATAGCGAAAAATTCGCAAACTCGAGAGGCTTTGCTTGAAGACATCGAAAGCACTCTTCAGAAGCATGGGCTAGTGGTAGACATGGATATGAAGCATGGTGTGATGCGCCTTGGTGAAGATGCGATTCTCTTTCCAACAGGCAAAGCGACACTAAATGATGCTTATCTAGAGCGTTTGCAGACGGTTTCCAACGTGTTAGCTCAGATCCTTCCTTGTTATGCAGCAGTTCAGCCGGAAGATTTGCAGTGCCTACCCGAGACAAAAGGTAAACTGAATTCAGTCTTTATCGAAGGTCACACAGACAATGTCCCAATCAGGGGGGCATTGCTAAATCAGTTTGCAGACAACCGAGATCTTTCTACCGCACGAGCCAACTACACCTTCAACAAGCTAGTCAATGATACTGAGCTTTTGAGGCAGATGCAGAACGAGCAACAGCAGCCTGTATTTAGTGTTAGTGGTTACGGTGATGATAGACCAGTGGTAGGGCATGCTCATATTGAGCCAACCAATGACCCTAAGAATAGACGCATCGATTTTCGATTTATTATGTCTCCGCCATCCACAACGGATGTTCAGAAGGCTCTTGATGGTAACTTAGGCTAGTCACTTGTTCGTGAGTTAAGAGCCATTCTTGGTTTTGAGCATGGCTTTTCTCAAGCAAATTGGCGTGAAGTGATCAGCATCCCCTCAAGCTCTCGGATAGTATGGGATTAGACATAGATGTGTTCATAAGCTTACAAACCTCGCTTAGGAATCATCTCATCTAGAATCTCACCATCTTTGAAGTTGAGGAGCTTGAATGCTTACACCGATAATTGAAGTCTGTGATGATATGCAGAACATTCACTCACCGTTTACGGGGCGCATGATCTACGGTCAGAACCTAGATGACGATAAGGTTTATGAGGGAATGGCTGAGCTACAGAGTGACCCATCGCAAGATCAATCGATACTATTCATCTATGACGCAGAGAATATTGAATATTCATACCTGTCCAAAACACTGCTCGATAGTATCGACTTTGACCCAGAAGAGCTTGAGCTTAGTGCCAAGCAGTTGCTTGGGATTCTTGGAAGAAGTGACCTAATTGCGTTTCGACAATGCGGAAATTTCCTATTAGGAGATTGTTGGACTGTATTTTGCCCAGTAGTAAGTGAGTAATAGAAATGGCTATCCCAGTAATAAAAATCCAAGACGACCGAGAAGAGCTGTTTTCCCCATATTCAGGCCTCGTTCTGTACGGCGAACATGCAGATAGTACGTTCGATTTGCTTCATAACGCTGATGATCGAAACATTGAAATTGAAGAAGACTCTACCATTTTGTTCTGCTTTGTTTCCGAAACCAGCATGTACTCGTACGTCCATCCAAAGCTTCGTGAGCTTTTCGACTTTGAAAATGATGATATCGACCCAGCGGAGCTGTGCAGCAAACTAACTATTGATTCTAGTTTGGCGTTTCAACATGAAGCTGGTTGGTCTGGCGAAACCTGGTGGGGTTTCGGGAAAGTCTGTTAAAAAAGCACGTAATGAATGGCTTGAGGAAACTCGAGCCATTTTTGTAGGGTCAGATAAAAAACCTTAGATTCAGATAGTTGTGTTTTTCTTGGGTCTGACGTGGCGGATAATGATAAGTAATAACTATGGTATTTGGTATATTTTTCAAGCGATTAAATTTTCAATTGATTTATGGGTATTCGGTACTGTAAAATTTATTTTTAATCACTTACCGATTCAAATTCACTTTAGAACTCTTTATTAATTAAGGCCAGTAGATGAACTTACCTTTGAGCCTTCAGTTTTTCTAGACTCATTCTTGTCTAATCGACGTCTATCCAAGCCGACAGAGTTGGAATTGTATTCTTATCAAGTTACAGAAGTTGAATACCAACAAATGTCGACCGTGCTTGGTTCAACGATGCAGTTTGGAACCCGGAACCTAACGAGAGATTGGGCCGCAGTGTTTGTATTGTTCTGCTCCGAGTGGTTTAGACGAGAGTATCAAAATGAATGGTCTTGGAATCCGATCTTTGAAAAGCTGGGCTTTCAGCTTGATGCATCCGAGATCTCTAAAGTGACTAAGTTAGGCATTGAGTCTTACTGGGGAAGAAGTATTTTTCGTACGAAAGTAATGCTAACAGTTATTTAGGATCTGTTTTTGTCGAAGGTGGGTTGCCACTGAAACTTCTGACAGATACCGAAAAACAAACTCATTTCCGTAGTGCGTTGCGCGGTATTATGGCTTCTCATGAGTCATTGGAAACATTTGGAATCAATATAGAGGGCGTAACGCGTCAGTTTGTTTCCCGACTGCCGGAAGTGTTTCAGAAAGAAACATCAATAAAAACTATTTCGAACTTGGTTGATAACCTGATGAAACTTGTCTCCAGATATAGTTTGAATGAACAAGATCAGCCAGCATCCTATCTAAACAATCAACTTCCAAATTGGCGAGAAGTGTTTCCTTTCCCTCTGGAAACGAATAGTGGAACTAATTTGCTCGATAGTCTTCTTTATGAAGCCTCAGAGGAGGTAAAGCGTAAAGTAGTCAGGCGCGAACAACGTTTGTCTTGTCAGCACTTTATGTCGCAAGTGAATCAATCTATCAATACAGAGTTACTTTTCCCCAAACAGTTGCAGTTCGAGTCTTCAGACATTTCTGGTACTAGAGTAGAGCTTGGGATCTTTGAAGCAGAGAAACAAATTGCGAGCTTGGGAGGGAGTTACTTCAAAGTTGACGGAGGTAAATGCTTGCTGCGAATGCCAAAATCGCAAGCACTAGTCAAGCGAAACAAAGTCCAGTCGGAGTTGTACCTAAAGGTGACTCAAGCAGGTAGTGTACTTGCAGAGTATGTTTTTCCAAATAGCTCCTTAGCATTAGGAGAGTCCCCTGTTGGCTTCATCAGGAAAAATCAACGATTAGAGTATGTTGGTCAATCAAGCTTCACAACCAAACAAAGCAAGTTGCTTGTGGTTTTACCTTTTGAGTCTGAGCTCAATTGTATCTCTGGCGACTTTGAGTACTTAGACAAGAGTTTCCAGGATTTTTCAGTGATCGATCTGAGTGGATTGTTGGAAGTCTCTTGTAATGGTGACAACTATAGATTAGAGAGCGGAGCAAAAATACCCTTCGCAGATTCATTCGAATTTTTTGGTCAGCAACTTGCTTATTCGACTAAACCCGCACAAGCATATATCGAGCTTCCAAAAGTTAAGCATACTGAAGATATAGAGGGCTTTGTACCACAAGCGAACCTATACGTGGATGGTGTACTTGCTAATTCTATAAATAATGCAGACAAGTTTGGTGTTCGAACCCTATCTCTTAAAAACAGTGATGGACACACTCTTACTCGGAAGCGAGCAGGTATATTGCCGAGAGATTTTTCTATAACGACTCGTTCCGGTGTATTGCCAACAGAGGGATGTATCCACGTTAATTCGCAGCAACCGTTTATCGTTAACGTGGCTGGGCAGGATATTTCGTTCGTAAGAGAAAAATCAGAAAGTGGCTGTCAGTTGTACGTTAAAGCTCAAGGAAAGCCGCCTGCTCGTATCACATTGCAAATTCAGCCAAGCTTATTGGCTCAGCCTATTGAAGTGACGGTCCCTTTTCCTGCAAAGGGAGCGCTTGGGTACGACAGCAATGATAACCCATTGGAGCAAGATCTATATCTTGATAACTTGTTGGGCAGTCGTTTATACCTATTTAGCGAAGAGGGTCGCCCCACTCAATACAAAGTGAGCTTGGTTCTGAAGGAGACACGCAGTCCCTCTTCTACTCGAAATGCTCCTCGTTTTGATTGGTCATATACAGTGGATTCGAAACCTCTGGAGCTCAGCTTGTTCTCGCTTAAAGAGAAAATAGACTTATTGTTATCCCTATCTGATAGTTTAGATGCTACTGTCGAAGTTCAGGTAAGTACTGGTGGTTCGTCCGATATTTATAGAGTTTGGCAATACAAGGGAGAGCTGGAATTCATAGAGGAGAGAGGGATTGTTCGGTTGGCTGATACTAATGTAACTGGAGATATTAGTCCCGTCCTAGTTTGCTTGTCTCAGCCAGAAAATGCCATTCCGTTGAAACCAAAACTTGATACCAGCGGTATTGATTTGGGTGATTTTGAGTTACCTAGTTTTGTATATGACACAGGCCCTTGGTTGGTAGTTCCAAGCTCTGAGTCTCAGATCTCCTTCAGAGCGAAGTTCCTGGTTGGTGGAGCTGAGAAGATGAAGGCTCAGTACAGTGCTGAAGAGAGCGTAACCTCGTTGAGTAAAGCCGTAGTGCTTTATCACCCGAGGTTCAACCCAACAACTATCGATAGTGTTGTTGAACAGATGTCGACAGATTTCAACCACAAGGGATGGGGTTTTGTTCAAGTACTATACAAGAAATACAGTCACCTCCCTCTAGAAACCTTTGAGGTTTGGAAGGCAATAGCTAAAAACCCACAAGCTGTAGCCATGGCTGCGTTTAAGTTTGATATGGCTGAAGACTTTTTGGATGCGCTGGAAACTGCCTTTCCGATTTTCTGGGCTTTCATTCCTGTTCAATGTTGGAAAAAAGCGAGAGAAGAAGTCACAAATCACTTTAGCAAACTCTTGCCAAGTGAAGAGCTTGTTGAAACTGTTGTAGATGGTTATTTGGATAAGCTTTCTTCTTACACACAGTTATATGATCAAGACTACCTAGCTTTGATTAAATCAGATGAAATTCCTGAATTGCATCCGAAGCTGATGATGCAAATGTTGATTCAAGGTGTCTGGCTACAGGAGTTAATGAGATCTCATAGCTCAGATGACAACTGGCCAAAAACCCTAGGTCATGAACTTAATTCTTGGTTTTCTGATATAGAAGAAAAGCCCTGTGAATTAGTAGTACCTAATAGTTATCAATATGCTGTTGCTTTTCTTCCTATCTATGCTGCAGCTGTTTCAGCTGGAGTAGCAGAGGCTGACTCCATTTTTAGATTTAATAATTACAATTGTTTTTACATAAAGCAGATCCGAGCTTTCGATTCCGAGTGGTTTGAACCTCTGTATCGATATTCTCTTCAGTATTTTCTCCAAAATAAAAAGGGCTGAGCATGAGACCTTATTTTTCCTCATTGGTAAAACAATCGGTTAGTCGCGCTAAAGATTCTACTTTAGGTATTCTTGGAATCACTAATCCAGGCTTGAGAAATCATTTAGCCCAAATAATGGAAGAAGAAGATTCCTTCCTAGCCCCACCTGTTTTTGAGCATACATTTGGGTGGGAGGCATCAGAAAAAAAACTGAAAGATCTCGAGGGGAGTTTACTCTCCAAGTCTGTTCTAGATGCTTTGGATCATTCGAACAACAAGCAATATGCCTTTAAAAAAGGTTGGTATCCTCATGCTCATCAGCTTAATGCTTGGGAGACTCTGTTATCTGATAAACCCCAATCAGCAATCGTTACATCTGGTACAGGCTCAGGTAAAACAGAGTGTTTTATGGTTCCTATTCTTCAGGACTTGTATCAAGAATATGAAGCGTCTGGTGACTCTTTGGTGGGAGTAAGAGCTCTGTTTCTTTATCCACTGAATGCTCTTATCAACTCTCAAAAAGAACGCTTCATGCTTGGACACAGCATTTCGGCGATGGTATTCGCTTTTGTTTATACAATGGTAATACTCCAGAGCATGCGGGCAAATATCGCAAAGAACAAAATGAAAAACCGAATGAAGTACTAACTCGAGAAACCTTACGTTCAGCTCCACCTCCTATCTTAGTAACTAATGGCACTATGCTTGAATACATGTTGGTTAGACAGATTGATAACCCTATTATTCAGGCCTCAAGAGAACAAAAATCTCTAAGGTGGATAGTGCTGGATGAGGCGCATACCTATGTAGGTTCACAAGCGCAGAATTATCTCTGCAACTCCGCAGGGTTATTCAAGCGTTTGGAGTAGAAGCTAAAGACGTTCGATTTGTTGCGACATCAGCAACCATAGCAGGTGACGATGCAGAGGCTCAACTAAAGCAATATTTAGCCTCATTGGCTGATGTGTCTGAAGACCAAATTAAAGTGATTGGTGGTAGAAGAGTCATACCAAGTCTCGATTTCACCGATAAGCATGAGCAGAGTCTGGAAGATCTTTTAGCTATAGCAGCGGATGATCCCTCTAGTAGCGAAGAAATATCTGAGCTTCGTTTTGAGGCGTTGAAAGGTAATAGGTTTGCTCAAACACTCAGAGACGTGATAGTTGAACGTAGAGCTCTGACACTAGTTGAAATTAATCGATTAGTTGCGGAAAAACTAAATCGTCCAATAATCAATGAAACAACGCTTTTACAATGGATTGACCTACTAACTGGTACAAAACCAGACTCGAATTCCGAAGCGTTTCTTAAGTTGAGAGCACACTTTTTCCAAAGAATGACCTATGGCCTTTGGAGTTGTATTGATAAAACTGTTCTCATAAAGTGGGTACCAAGCTTTCAGAGAGTTGGCCATATGGGTATGTATATGCAACACACCGTCAAACCTGTGAGTGTGGTTCGCCTGTTTTAGAGCTTTCGTTTTGCCAGGAGTGTAATGAGCCTCTGCTGTTAGGCCGAGACAAAGATGGGGTTTTGCATCAGTTTTCATCCAACAAAACTGATGAATTTGCCCTGCAAGAAGACGACCAAGATTCAGTTGAGTCCCCTGAAATTCAAGATCTGGCTGAAGCAAAAATTACTGCAGATATCTTTTCGTATCGACAGGGGCTCGATCATAGTGCTCAGGTGGTAAACATCGATAAAGAAAAGCGTCTTGGGTCGTTGTTCGAGAAGAAGTATTCACTGTACTTGTCTATGGATGCGATATGCTCTGGGTGCGGATACACAGGTGTTAAAAATGGTCCTATCTACAGAAGAGCACTTTTAGGTGCTCCATTTTATATTGCTAATGCAGTGCCAACCGTACTCGAATACTGTCCTGATTTTGAAATGCCTAAAGGTAGCAACGTAGGTAAAAACTCGTTGCCCGCAAATGGCCGACGCTTGATAACATTTACCGATAGTCGTCAGGGCACAGCCCGTATGTCGGTGAGAATGCAACAGGAAGCTGAAAGGTCAAAGGTCCGTGGGGCTGTATTTGAGGTTCTAAAAAATAAGCAACTCGAGCAAAGTGTAGGTGCTTCCGATAACCTGGAGCTGATAGAGAAGCTCAAGAAAGAAATTTCTGAACTAGAGCCGTTAGTAGGTTCTAGCTCGGTTATTGAAGGCATGGTTAACGACAAACGCAGTGAGCTGAACAAGCTATGCTCGCAGACGTTCGAATCAGTCTCACTCTCGTGGGATGAAATGAAATTAGCCCTAGCGATAAAGAATGATTTCCAAGGCAGCATGTTGTTGTATAACAAATATCATCTTCCCGAGACATTTGATGATTCTACAGGTGCCATCAAGTTAGCCGATCTGCTGTTGATCCGTGAGTTTTCTCGAAGACCTAAGCGAGTGTCTAGTGCCGAAACTCAGGGGTTAGTGCGAGTTGACTACAAAAACCTCGACCAAGTTAAATCTGTTCCACAACACTGGGAACAACATAAACTCACCCTTGCAGACTGGCAAGACTTTATAAAAGTGTGCCTAGACTTTTGGGTGCGAGAGCGAAACTTCATGCGATATGAGGATGAAGGCTGGAGAAAATGGGTTGGCTCGCGTCTCTCGACTAAGACCTTCGTTGCTCCCGATCCAGATGGTAAGAACGAATATAGGGTCGAACGCTGGCCACAAATCAAGGGTAACTCGCTATCGAGGTTAGCTAAACTCTTGGTGCTCGGCTCCAAGATTGATCCCACTACTAACCAAGGCAAAGATACCATTAATTTATGGTTGAAAGCCGCTTGGCTAGAACTAACCGAAAAAGTACGAATTCTTTCTGTTGATAACAACCAATACTATTTGGACAGAAGCAAGCTTGCCTTTACTTTGCTGGATTCAGCATATGTATGCCCAATAACCCATAAGCTCATTGATACTGCGTTTAAGGGCTTTACCCCTTATCTTCCAATGAAACTAGAGTTGTCTGCGGACAATAGCAAGTTCGTTTGTGAGCGAGTGGATTTACCATCTATTTGGGAGATGGGTGACCAACAATTGCAACTTCAAGATAGTTTAGATTTGACCCGAAAGCAGGTTGACGAAGATGCAAAAGTTAAAGCGTTAAGAGACGTTAGCCTTTGGACAAATATCAATGATAGGGCTGTCGAAGGTGGCTTCTACTATAGAACTGCTGAACACTCCGCACAGCAATCAGCAACCAGACTGAATACTTACGAAGACATGTTCAAAAAGGGACAAGTCAACGTACTGAACTGTTCTACTACCATGGAAATGGGTGTAGATATTGGAGGGATATCGGCAGTTGTGATGAACAATGTTCCTCCGCACCCGGCAAATTATCTTCAGCGGGCAGGTCGAGCTGGTCGAAGCAAAGAGTCGAGAGCTATTGCTTACACCTTGTGCAAGGGTAATCCTCACGATCAACAGGTGTTTAAGAATCCGAAGTGGCCATTTACAACCACAATCGCTGCGCCTTACGTTACCTTTAGTTCAGAGCGACTGGTTCAAAGACACGTGAATTCGCTTCTGCTTTCTCTGTTTTTGCGCGATGTAGTAGGAACTACTAGTAAGGAAAAAACCAACCTTACATTAGAGTGGTTTTATCTTCCGAGAGAAAGCTCAATTTGTGACAGCTTCATCAACTGGATGGAGTCGCAGACTCCTCTATTCGAGAACATGGTGAAGTCATTAGTGCGAGGGACTGTTATTGAAACCAAGTCTGTACCAAATATGGTCGAAAGTAGCGTTCAAGTACTTAGAAAGATGCAGCAAGAGTTTCTGGTTGAGCACGGACACATAGAAAAAGAGTTAGTAGATGCAAGCAGTGCGAGCCCGTATAAGTACAAGCTTGAAAAAGAAAAGAAACGCTTAGAGGGTGAATATCTACTTAGAGAGTTAGCTTCAAGGGCATATTTACCTGGCTATGGTTTCCCAACGGATGTTGTCAACTTTGACAACAATACCATTGAGGACTTCAAGCGTGAGCAAGAGCGCAAATCCAAAAAGCAAACCTACAGGGAAGATAACGTGTCTCAAGCACGTGAACTACCAAGTCGAAATCTTGCTGTAGCAATTCGAGAGTACGCTCCGGGTTCAGAAATTGTTTTAGATGGCCGCGTGTTCAGATCTGGGGGCATAAAGCTAGGTTTTGGAACCGAGAATAAGGCTGTTTCTTCTCAAAAATTTGATCTTGCGTGGCGTTGTGGTTCTTGTGGTGAGACTGGATATGAAGAAGGATTGGCGACAATCCATGGTGGTATAAACTGCACTAACTCGGAGTGTGGCGCTGAAATTCAAGAGAAAAATATGCGCAAGGTTCTTGTTCCACAAGGCTTTATGACAGATTTTTATAGTACACCTTCCAATGATATTTCATCGCAGACTTTTATTCCCGTTGAGCCTTCCTGGGTATCAGTAGGGAAAGCGCAGAGTATTCCGTTGCCGAACCCAGACATGGGAATGATGAGATCTAGCTCTAATGGCTCGGTTTTCAATCATTCGGGGGGAGCTAGCGGTAAGGGTTTTGCTGTTTGTATGAGCTGTGGTAGAGCTGAATCGATGGAAGCTAATGGAGACTACCCGAAGTTCCCACATAGACTTGATCCAGAAACACCTCATAAACCTTTGCGAGTATCTAAACTAGATCGCTTAGCTGGCGGGGAGCACTCGTTTGAATGCGAAGGACATAGCCACCTTCAGAGTAATTTATACCTAGGATGCCATACGAAGACCGATGTGTTTGAGGTGGTTCTACGTCACCCTGTCCGAAATGAGTATATTGAAGACTCCAAGTCTGGTAGACGTGTCGCGACCACTATTGCAGTTGCAATGCGTGCAGCTCTATCAGATATTCTAGGTATTTCAGCGTCGGAGCTTGGATATTCAGTGAGACCGTCAAAGAGTAGCGACGGAACTTCTATTTTGAACGTACAGCTTTACGATGTGATAAGTGGTGGCGCAGGCTTTGCAAGTTCTGCAACTGGTCATATTCAAAGGTTGATAGAGAAAACTTACAACAAACTACATTGCGACAAATGCGAGTCAGTATGTGGTGATTGTCTATTAGATTCCGACACTCGCCATGACGAAGACAAATTGAATCGTGTTGAAGCATTGAAGTGGCTTGGAAATGATTTCAGGTTAGCGAACAAGCTCCCAGAAGAGTATGAAACCCGTTTTAAGAGCCAGTACTGTCCAAATAGTGTTGCAGAGGTTATTCGAGAGTATGTAAATCGCGATGCTACGGAGTTGGTCTTAACACTGAGTAAAAAACCAGAAGATTGGGACTTAGAATCTCCTTTCTTTATTAAGTCTCTTATGGCTTATATTAGCAAAGATGGTCTTGATGTAAGTCTGGTTTTGCCAACGCTGGAGCTGTCTGATGAAATAAAGGATAGCCTCAGTAGATTAGTTGGGTTTGGTGTAAAGGTTTGTACGTCAGAATCTATTTATGACAATTTGTCTGCCCAAATTATTACCTCGAAAAGTACGGTATCAATATTTACGTTTGATGACACAACAAACGTACCGTCCAGCTCTTGGCTTCTAGGTAATGGTGTTGTAACTGCATCTTTTGAAGCGCCATTACTTGCGCTTTCAGGTGCAAGTTCTGATGCCTTAGATGTAGCCAAAGCGCCTGTAAATGTGTTCTCAGATAAAGTACTCGAGGTGTCTAATGAACTAGATAGTTCTTTGGAAGAGTTTGGTTCTAAGTTTTGGCAACACCTTGTTGTTGGTGACGAGGCATTGTTGAGCCTGTTGCAAAACGAAAAGATCGTTAGTGTAATTTACACAGATAGGTATCTGCAGAGTCCAAACACTTTGCTTCTTTTAGCTTCAGTTATTTCTGCATTGTGTAAGAGCAAATCAGTCAACGTACCTGTTGTTATAAGTACTAAGTTTACTGCCAAGCAATCTGTAGGCAGATTTATGCATAGTGATTGGAGCCATGCTGACGACCAGCAAGAGGCGTTTGAAGCATGGTTCAAAGCTCAAGCTGGTCTCGATATAACTTTGAATGTCTGTGACTCTAATAGAGATATAGCTCACTTCCGTAAGTTGACTATCGAGTTTGAATCAGGGAAAAGATTAGAAACGAAGTTTGACCAAGGCATGGGGTATTGGTCAATACGAGATAAGACTTCTAATTACAGCACAGTGCTATTTGACTTCAACAAATACGTGGCTGAACAACTGGCAACGGTTCAAAAGAGTTACTTAAATTTTGAGGTATACGCAAATAGTGAACATCCAACTGCAATAGATTATCGATTAATTAGCTGATATCAGTTTGACACTAGTAGCCCGACTTCGGTTAAAGAGTCGGGCTTTTCACAAGCTTACAAACCTCAATAATTATTCACCCTGTTTAAAGTGTCTTCATCAACACAGTTAAACAACAAAACAGGTAGAGTATGTGTAAGCAAAGTGGATTCAGCCGATATCAGAAACGTGTCATCAAGTTCCTAACCGACTTTTTAGGGGCTGACATACCCTTCACCTACGAACGCACTCAAACTAACCACCTCAAGGTTCTGATTGAAGGTGTTCCCAAGCCGCTTTATACCAGCTCGACACCCTCTGCGAGTAACACCTTTAATAACTTTACTTCCGAGGTGAAGCGTGAAGTTAAAGCAATTAAAAACACGTCTGAGCCGAAGAAGCGTTCGCCATACCCAACTAAAACCACATTTATCAAAATTGCAGCGTCTGATCGACTTGTTCAAAGTAGCGTAAAAGCAATCCGTTCTCGCCTTGAATCTCTGAAGTCACGAGAGGAAGAGCAGGTACTAGAAACAAAGTCACTGGAGTCGGTCAACACGTATCGTGGTGACATCGTTAAGCAAACCCTTACGCTAACTATGCAGGCTAGAAAGCAGGGCGCTTACCTTAAACCTAAAGAGGTGAAAGAGTTGGAAGCAAAGATCCGCAATCATCTCGACTTCATGATGCCTACCATGGCGTGTTATTCGAATATGCTCAATGCCAAGACAAAATATTCGAATGTAGAGCCGCTTATTGCGGTTAACGATGAGAAAATCGAAGTTGCAGAGAATGCAGCACCAAAGCAGTCTGCACAATTAGAGGTCGTCAAGGAACCAAGTAATGATAAGCAAACTTTGCCTACGGATGGTCTGTTAAAGCTCAGCACTAACGAGCGAATTGGTGCACTGCGTCAGCTATCAAAAATTGAGGCTTTGTCGCTTATTGAAGATATCAAGCAAGCTATTGCGCTTAACCGCGAAGAAGACATTCAGTCGGTTGTATCTTTGATTCTCGAGAAAGACCTTCCTTTGGAAGCCATCATTTCTAGAATTGAGGCAGCTTAGTCTGGGAGAGACAACATATGACAGCGTTTGTGGTGCCAATAGCGAATTTAGGTTTTGGCTATGACCTCGAGTTCAATGGTTGGGATAAAGGGTTGGACGGCTTTCGCTTATTAAATGATGGTAAGCGAGAGAGGCTAGAGGGTGGTTTGGGTTTTGGCCTCAATATGCTGCTCTCTTTCGAAGGCTCGTATGACTGGAAGTCTCAGATACCGAAGCCTATCTATGATGCTACAAGCAAGTATCCTGAATACCAATATCAGATGCTGTGGCTGGCCTCCAACTATACACAGGCTCGTGATTTACTCTCAAGTAGGCCGATGTTGCTTGCTCTTATTTGTATGAACCATAGCGTAGACAATGCTTTGGCTTCTGAGTTGGTGCAGATGGGCCAACGTGAGATCTTAAAACGCTTGGGGCTAGATGGTTCAAAAGCGTGTTTACGCTTTCTGGATAAGGTTGAACGTAGCGAGCGACTTAGCACAGCACTTCGTTTGGTCAGGTCTCTTCTGTGCCGCAACGAGAGGCGTTATCAAAGGTTCAATCATTATCAAGAGATCAGCTATTCATCTGTCATCCTCGACCACACATTCCCCTTTTTAACAGGCACTAGGCTTGGATTTGCTCTGGCTAACGAGGGAACTCGTCGCGGTTACTCAATGTCGTCTTACATCAGCGACACACTTAGGCTTGGGGAACACATAGGCATTGCGGACCCAATCAGTGTTCTTGAGCGTATTCCATCGATAGAGGCATTAAGAGAGCTTCACGATAGGTGGTCTGATCGTCGGATGGAGATGCAATTTCCCCTGCAAAAGCCGAAAGATACGGATAAACCTTACCCTAGGCTATTTGAATCTACAGATGGAATTAATCAAATTCTGAATTATGAACAGCTTTCTGAAGAAGCCAAGGTTCAAAGGCATTGTATATCGATTTATCATAACCGTATCGTGAATGGTCATTACAGCGCTTACAGGTTATTAAGCCCCGAACGCATGACAATCGGGATCCGACATGTCAGTTCAAAAAGGTTTCCATACGAGATCGACCAAATCGCAGGTAAACGAAATGCATTACCGAGTGAGGAGAGTAGACGAGTCGTACAGCTTTGGTTTGAGAAAAACAGAAGCGCTTATTTGAACAACCCTCAATAATTATGAAAGACATATTTAACAAAATCAGTAGTAAAGCCGATAAAGTCATCAAGAAAACTGAGGAATCGATCAAGTCTGTGGGTACAGAGGCTGAACGCATTCTTGATGACCCAAAGGGTACAATGAGGTCAATCGAAGAGAGCGCCAAAAGTGCTATCAAAGATGGCGGAGATTCCTTGAATTCACTCGGAAAAGAGCTCAAGCGAATGGCATCCGATCCTGAACAAGCAGCTAAATCGGTTGGCAAAGGTGCCGAAAAGGCGGCCAAGGACTTCGGTAAGGGTGTTGAGCGCACAACCTCTGATATTGCTGACGGTGCCAGGGGCTTATTGCTTGATAAAGAGGATGTTACCTTTTATCAAAGAGCTCTTTATTACCAAGGAAGCTACATTGAAAACTTGATTAGGACTCGTCCAGTATTCGACACAATATTGGTTATGGGCGAATCGATGACACAGTTCCTAACCACAGGTATTCATGACCCTCAGATCATCCAAGCCTACGAGTTAGCCTATCCAAACCTAGCCGCTGAGGTTTCTCTTGAGCAAAGAGTTAGCGAACTATCAGAAGAACAGCTGGTTGGCTTAGTGAGCGGAATCAAAGGCAAGTTGTTTGAGATTCAATATGTGGATCTACTTAACTCGTCTTTATTACCAGAGGGAGCAACTGCTAGCCTTGCAGAAAATGCCAATCAGTCTGGTTGGGATATCCAAATCCACGATGCAAATGGAGTTCAATTAGAACTGTTGCAAGCGAAGGCGACTTCTTCGGTAGGCTACGTTCAGCAAGCTTTGGATAAATACCCCAACATAGATGTGGTCACGACCGAAGAGACCTTTGAGCAACTGGTACAGATGGGTAATGCAGAAGGTGTCGTAAACTCCGGGGTGTCTAATTCGGACTTGCAAGCCAACGTTGAAGATATACTCGGTAGTGCAGATGGCTTTGGAATTCAGGGGTTACCGGCAATCACTCTCGCTCTGGTCGCCTTTACCTCATACAACAATATGGGGTGCTTTGACGTTGAAGATTTTACTTATCGTGGGTGTCAGGCTTACATCGCATATTTGGTAAGCCTGGGTGCTATGTCGGCTACTGGTGTGTGGTTGATGGGGCCGTTAGCCTCAATTGTCTCTATGGGTGTTATGCACAAATACACCGAGAAGTACCGCAACGTAGAGCGTATGCGAGCGCAGTTTGAGAAGAACGAAGCTTATATCAAGCGTGTAGAAGCAAACTAAACAGAATCCAGCGTTATTAATGAATACTCATTTGCGCTGGGTTTTTTACGACTATCTGAGCCCTACCTTTATAAGAACCAACCAAGCCAGTTACGCACACCTCTTGGTTTGAGTAGGTTGTGTAAAGAGATTGATCCTGAGTCACATTTCGTAGGTCACTGTTCCAGATAACCGCAGTGAATTGAGTTTGTGGGAATACCTTGTCGAAGTTCAGGTAGCTGCCTTTGTTAAAGTCGGTGATTTGCACCACCTTGCCACACACGGTGGTTGATGAACCTTCATACTGTATGGCTTCATCTGTAGTTACTGCTGTCTTTGGTGCAGGAGCACTGGCTACGCTTTCCACCGAGTTAGAAGCTGTAGTGTGATAGGCAAACCATCCGCCAAATCCTGCTACGGCTAACGCAAGTGCTAAACTGATCCCTTTCCAAAACCCGTTGTTTGAGTTGGAAGATACGGTGTTTTGGCTTTGCAAAATCGTCTGCACCAGACGTACCTCTAGGTCTTTCAGTTCGCCTTGTTGTTTCAATTCCGCAACCTTTGCCGATAGCTGATCGTTCTTCTGCTCAAGAGAAGAGATCGTGTCATGTGCTTCAGCAACGGCCAAGTCAGCTTGTTGCTGAATAAAGCCAATCTGTTTGGCTGACTTGTTTTCAGAAAGCGCCTGCACTAGGTCTGCATGGGACGTCAAGTCTTTGCTTTGATAGCGCGGATGCATACGAAGCAAATCTTGAGTAGTAAGCTCACCTTGCTTGCGAAGCAGTTTCATCACCGCAGATAGATAGTATTCAGTTTCGATGTCGTTTCTCCACGCGGTAATCAATACCTTTCCGCCTTTGGCATCTCCGACCACGAAGGTCCCAGAGAAGTATTCATCGGTTTCAGGATGAATCATGGTGCCTGGTAGACGGAACGAGTCTCATAGCGGTCGTCATTCTTAGCCTTGGACTCTAGCAGCAAGGTGCAACTCATATCTCGGTCGAACGTAAAACCAAAACGAAGAGGGAATGAGTCGATGTTGCAATGCTCTTTATGCTTTACAAGCACCTCGAGTTGAGCGCGTGACATTATTAAAACCTAGTGAGAAACAGACAGGTAAATTCTATTGATTTTCCTGTCTGTGTCTACAGCCTACGTCGCGCACTATCAGTCAAAATTGCACTAAATAGAGCTTCTTTGACATCTAATAAATTACCGTAAGCAATCAGGTATGGACTTTCGTAAGCTTAAGAAAACGCCATTGCCGAATTAACGATTAATATGCGCTCATCAACAATAATCAAAAGAGGGTGTTAAGTTGGCAACACGTGGATAAACAAAGTCATTTTATTGGGTAATCTGGGCCAAGAGCCTGAGATAAAAACCTTCTCCAACGGTGAATCGATGGCTTCTTTCTCTATCGCAACATCGGAGAGTTGGAGAGACAAAGCCAGCGGTCAGATGCGAGAGAAAAGTGAATGGCACCGCATCGCAGTATTTGGGAAAACCGCAGAGTTTGCAGCTAACTATCTGCATAAAGGCAGCCAGGTATATATCGAAGGGCAGCTTCAGACACGCAAGTGGCAGGACAACAATGGTCAAGAACGGTATACAACCGAGGTAGTAGTGAGATGGCCTTTAGGTAATCTGCAACTGACAGGCTCGAAATCACCTGCTGAGCCACCTACGCAACCAGTCCACACCCCGGAGACGTTTAGTCCACCGCAAGCTCCAAAGCAACCAGTTGTGAACGAGTCGACTAACTGGGACGTCTATGACGATGATATACCTTTCTAAATGCGTTATAGAACTTACTTAAGTTGCTGGCGTCTTAGGGTAAGGATCAATAAAACATTTTGTAATATAGTGTATAAAATTTAGGAATTTCAGGATTCTAGCGAGAACCATCGATGCAAAATCTCTAAACTTCGAACTCATTCGTGAACATAATGAAAAACTGGCGAACCTCGGCACACTGGCAGAGCAAATACTGCATCTAGATCCAGGTAGTGCCATTACTCGGTTAAGAGGGTTTGCTGAAGAAGTCACTAAAGAGATCTATGCCATAGATGGTCTTTACAAAATGCCTCAGTCCACCTTTATGGACTTACTCAAAAACGATGCGTTTATCGATGTTACTGAGTCGCGCCTGAGAGACCAGTTACATTTTTGCGAGTAGAAGGTAACGAGACTGCTCATGGTGGAGATGGTTCAGTGCGTAAGGCTTATGCTGCGCTGGGAACGGCTCACTCATTAGCTCAGTATCTAGCAATCAACTACTATGGTTTCCAGGTTTCTGATCTTACAGAGCTAACTTACCCAGAACCGCAAAGCTCTTCTTCTCTATCTCAAAAACAGCTTGATAAAGTAATCGAAGAAAACGAGCAGAAGCAGCAATCACTGTTTGAAGAGTTGGAGCGCGAACGTCAAAAACGCCAGGCGGCGGAAGATAGAGCAGAGCTCACAGAAGAACAGCTAAAGCAAGCCAAAGCGCAAGCAAAGGCTCGCAGTCAACACACAGCAAACAGCCTGCAATGGGATGAGAATAAAACCCGTCAACTTCTTATTGACTCACAGTTGGCGCAGGCCGGTTGGGATATCAATGATCCAGAGAAAGTAGGTATTGAGGTTGAGGTCCAGCATCAACCGACTAACTCAGGTATTGGTTATATCGATTACGTGCTGTGGGATGACGATGGCACGCCTCTCGCTGTTGTAGAAGCAAAGCGCTCACGTGAGCATATGCAAAAAGGGCGTGAGCAGGCTCGCTACTATGCAGAAGGCTGGCAAAACAGCATAACTGCCCAGAGCCCATCGTGTTCTATACTAACGGTTACGAGATTTGTATTTGGGACACCAAGCAATACAACACCTATCGTCAGGTATTTGGTTTCTATTCAAAAGAAAGTCTTAAGTTTCTGCAATATCAACATCAGCACAAAGAAGCGAACCTTGAATTGCTGAACCCAAGTGCTGATATCGCAGGTCGCCCTTATCAAATCGAGGCGATTAAATCTGTTACTAACAAGTTCCAAAATCAGCGTCGCAAAGCCTTGATTGTTCAAGCTACGGGTACAGGTAAAACCCGTGTATCCATTGCCTTGGTTGAGCTACTACTGCGTTCTCGCTGGGTGAAGCGAGTGTTGTTCCTGTGCGACCGAAAAGAGCTTCGTCGTCAGGCTGATGGCGCGTTTAAAGAGCACCTACCGAGTGAACCTCGCTGCGTTATTGGTGAGAAGAACCAGATAGATCAATCGGCGCGCATCTTCGTTTCCACTTACCCAGGTATGATGAACCGTTTCTCACAACTTGATGTGGGTTTCTTTGATTTGATCATCGCCGATGAATCACACCGCAGTATCTACAATCGCTATCGCGATATCTTTGACTACTTCGATGCTATGCAGGTAGGTTTGACTGCAACGCCAGTTAAATTTATTGCGCGCAATACCTACGACCTGTTTGGCTGCGAGAACGGAGATCCAACCTTTAACTTTGATCTTGCAGAGGCCATTTCCCATGAACCTCGCTTTCTAAATCCATTTAAAGTTAAAGAGTTCACCACCGAGTTCCTGCGTGATGGTATTCATTACAGCAAGCTCACACCAGAGCAGCAAGCGCAACTCGAAGAAGACCTTGGAGAGGAAGAGGCGCAAAACACCACAATCAAAGGCAAAGATATCGGTAAGAAGATTTTCAGTGTGGAGACCGACAGCGCCATCCTTGAAAACCTGATGGAGAATGGCATTAAAGACGCCACCAACTCTCTGGTGGGGAAAACCATTATCTTCGCGCAAAACCAAGTTCATGCAGAGCAACTAGAAAAGCTCTTCTGTGAAGAACTCTATCCACAATACGGCAGTAAGGTGTGTAAGGTCATACACAACGCGGTAGATAGACCCGAAGCGCGCATCGATGAGTTTAAAAAGTCGGATAATGATTTTCGCATCGCTATCTCTGTAGACATGATGGATACGGGTATCGATGTCCCTGAGGTGGTAAACCTTGTGTTTGCTCGCCCAGTGAAATCTTGGGTCAAGTTCTGGCAGATGATCGGCCGAGGTACAAGACTGTGTCCTGACCTATTTGGGCCAGGTAAAGATAAACAAGAGTTCCTAATTTTTGACCATTACGGAAACTTTGAGTATTTCGAAGAAGAGTATGCAGAAGCGGACACTGGCGTCAGTCGCTCGCTGCTACAAACCGTATTTGAAGCACGCTTGCAACTTGCTGATGAGGCGCAAAAGCGTGCCGATGTAAAAGCATTTGAGCTAGCTTGCGCTCAGATGAAGCTGACATTTGTGATTTGCCCGAAGGCGATAGCAGTGCACCGAGAACTGCGCAGTGTAAAACAGCTTCAAGAAACAGACATGCTGTTAGAGATGAATGGCTCTACTAGGCACTTGCTTGAGGCACAATCGCGCCTTTGATGGGTAATCGAACCCTGAAAGATAAAGACGCCTCCATGCTGGATCGCCTAACCTCACAAATTCAAACCGCACATATTTCTGGCAGCAGTGATATAGAAAACCTAAAGGCAGACTACATTTCACGCCTGCAAAACCTAGCTATTACTATCACAGATGTGCGCAAGCAGGGCGATGAAATCGCAAGAGTGCAAACCCAGAAATACTGGGACGAAGTTTCTTTAGAACAGCTTGAACAAACCCGCACCAAATTGCGCGGCATCATGAAGTTCAAGAAGAAAGAAGTCACCCCGTATGATGCTATTCAAACCACCAAGGCCGAAGATGGCGAGGTGAGAGAAACCGACAGGGTAGTGGTGATCGGTGATGAAACTGAGGCGATGGTGTATCGCAAGCGCTTAAAAGATATCTTGGAGAAGATGCTTTCAGATAACCCAGTACTGCAAAAGATCCACAACAATGAAGCGGTAACAGAAGACGAATTGAAATCCCTAACCTCGAGTATTTTGACTCAGCACCCTGGTGTAGACGCAAATGCCTGAATGCTTTTTATGGCAGAACGCCTCAAGAGTTAAACCAAACCCTTGTTCAGCTAGTGGGTTTGGATGCTGCGTTAGTAAACGAGCGCTTTACTGAGTTCATGCAAAACAACCAGCTCAGTCATCAACAAATCCAGTTCTTGAATCAGCTTAAGCGATTTATCTGCCAAAATGGTCGTATCAAGATAGCCTCCCTTTACGAAGGGCAGTTTGAGCGCACGACTAATGGTGAGGGGCTGGATATCTTTACCGAGGAAAAAGCGGATGAGCTGGAACAGCTCATGCAGCCGTTTTTGATGCCACATTAACCGACTAATCGGTTATCCAATTAAAATGGGAGTTTGTAAGGTTACGAACTCCCACAATCACTATAAAATCTCATAATCCACATTCCTTAGCTCTGCCGTCGTTTTTAACAAAAATGAGCAAGCTAAATGTAACAACAAGAAGAGAGCACTATGCTAACTGGTCAACTTAGAAATGACATCGACAATCTTTGGGAAAAATTCTGGACAGGCGGTGTGACCAACCCGCTGGTGGTGATTGAACAAATCAGTTATCTGATGTTCTCTCGCATGCTAGATATGCAAGAAACCACAGCAGAGAAAAAGTCTAAGCGTACAGGCAAACCATTTAGTCGTCAGTTCCCAGAGTCTTCAGAAGGTCAGTTGCTTCGTTGGCAGAACTTTAAAAACATGTCAGGTGCAGAGCTGCTTCCACATCTACGCAACAATGTGTTCCCGCACTTCTCGCAAATTGAACTAAACGGCTCAGACATTGCTCAGTTCATGGCTGATGCGGATGTGGAGATCCGTAGCGAATCAGTGTTGCTTTCTGCGGTTGAGATGGTGGATAAACTGCCACTAGAGCAGAGCGATGTAAAAGGTGATATCTACGAATATCTACTGAGTAAGCTCTCTTCAGCAGGTATCAACGGTCAGTTCCGTACCCCGCGCCATAT
Organism: Vibrio ishigakensis; assembly: GCA_000830475.1. Lineage (GTDB taxonomy): Bacteria > Pseudomonadota > Gammaproteobacteria > Enterobacterales > Vibrionaceae > Vibrio > Vibrio ishigakensis_A. Next base: position 666,604 of record BBSC01000001.1, read on the forward strand.
CATCGATATGATGGTAGAAATGCTAGATGTGCAACCAACAGACGTTATCTGTGACCCTGCTTGTGGTACAGCGGGCTTTCTTTCTCGTTCGATGGAATACCTGACTCGAGTGCATACCAGCCCAGAGAGCATCTACAAAGACGAAGATGGCAACCCTGTATACACAGGTGACTTGCTTCACGAATACCAAGACCACATCAACAACAAGATGTTCTGGGGCTTTGATTTCGACAGCACCATGCTTCGTGTATCTGCAATGAACATGCTTTTGCACGGCGTAAGCTCGGCGAACATCACCTATCAAGATAGCCTGAACAAGAACTTTGCAGGCTTTGCTCAAGAAGAAAACTTTTTTGATAAGATCTTGGCTAACCCTCCATTTAAAGGAAGCTTAGATGAGCAGTCGGTTAACCCGAATGTTCTCTCTATGGTGAAAACCAAAAAGACCGAACTGCTATTCGTAGCGCTTATCCTACGCATGCTCAAGCTAGGTGGCCGCAGTGCGACTATCGTGCCAGACGGCGTACTATTCGGAAGCTCAAAAGCGCACAAAGACCTTCGTAAAGAGCTGATTGAAAACAACCAGTTAGAAGCGATGATTTCACTGCCAAGTGGTGTATTCAAGCCCTACGCAGGGGTATCGACCGGTATCTTGATCTTCACTAAAGGCGGTAGCACCGACAATGTCATGTTTTATGACATGCAGGCAGACGGCTATTCCCTAGATGACAAGCGTAACCCAATCAAAGACAACGACATCCCTGAAGCACTTGCCAAATGGAAGCGTTATAGCGAGTTATATCAAGCTAACGACCTTGAAGCACTAACCGCTGAGTTTGGTGATAAGACTCAAAAAAGCCTTTATGGTGCCTGCCGAAGACATTAAGGCTCAGAAGTACGATCTTTCTATTAGCCGCTACAAAGAAGTGGTGTATGAGGAAGAAGTATATGAGGACCCGAAGGTGATTCTTGGTAAGTTAAAGGCTCTTGAGAGTGAGATTTTGGCTGATCTGAATGAGCTGGAGGGGATGCTATGAGTTGGCCAACAGTAAAAATAGAAGATATCTTTGATGTTGCTAGGGGTGGCTCTCCAAGGCCGATTGATGACTTCATTACAGACGACCCTAGTGGTATCAATTGGATTATGATTGGTGATACTAAGGCTGGAGGGAAATACATTGACAGCACAGCAAAGCGAATTCGACCTGAGGGAGTCAGAAAATCGCGTGAGGTTAAATCTGGCGATTTTCTTCTGACTAACTCGATGAGTTTTGGGCGACCATACATTCTAAGAACGTCTGGATGCATTCACGATGGATGGCTCGTATTGAGCCCAAAGACAGAGAATATCCACACCGATTACTTTTACCATTATTTAGGCTCAAAAGAGATAAAAAATAAGCTTTCTTCCAAGGCTGCAGGTGCTGTTGTAAAGAACCTAAACAAAGAAATAGTCAAAGGCTTAGAAATCCCACTCCCACCACTAGCAGAGCAAAAGCGCATTGCAGCCATCTTGGATAAAGCTGATGCTATCCGCCAAAAGCGCAAGCAAGCTATCGACCTAGCCGACGAGTTCCTGCGCAGCGTCTTTCTGGATATGTTTGGTGATCCGGTTACTAATCCCAAAGGTTTTCCTATAGGTACTATCCGAGATCTAATCGATACTGCCAATTACGGTAGTTCTGGAAAAGCCTCGGAGACTCAAGGAGAGTTTCCCATTCTTCGGATGGGAAACATTACATACCAAGGAGCGTGGGATTTTACAGACCTAAAGTATATAGATCTCGCAGAAAAAGAATTACCAAAGTACCTCGTTCACAAAGGGGACTTACTGTTCAACCGAACAAATAGCCGTGAGTTAGTGGGTAAGACAGCGGTTTACGATCAGGAAGAACCAATGGCATTTGCTGGCTACCTAGTTCGTGTTCGACCTAATGAGAAAGGTAATAATTATTATATTTCAGGTTACTTAAACTCTTCACACGGCAAGAAAGTGCTTATGGGAATGTGTAAAAGCATTGTTGGTATGGCTAATATCAATGCACAAGAACTTCAGAACATAAAGATCTTATTACCACCTACCGAATTGCAAGAACAATACGAATCTTTGGTGAAAGCAGTAAGGGATAGAGGTGAGAAGCACATGAGTAGCAGTTCTCAATTGGAGCAGTTGTTTTTTTCGCTATCCCAAAAAGCATTCTCCGGTGAGTTGTAACCCTTGCCTCAACTCAGCATTCACGAAAAATCCCTCAATGCGTTGAGCTAGACTTCGGATTTAATAACTGTCGCTGACTGGGCTGAAAAAGTAGGTCAGGTTTATCCTGACCTATTGATAAAGGCAAACCAGCAAGTAGAGAAGTAAATATTGGCGCTATCGATGCGAGCAAACACAGCTTCAATCCTTTCACTAATAAAGCAATCAAGCTTTAAAAACAGAAAACTCAATAAAACTATGAATAATCAAGAAACAGCAGAACTGGCGTTTAACGAATTTCAGAGAGCACTGAATCACAACCTTATTTCGTTAGACAAGTGCGAAGTACACAAAGACTTGTTTATGCACTTCGACCAACCTCAAGGCCAAACACGATACACCTATGCCTTAATGGCCACCGGCACTCGCATTAAAGCCTCGTGTGTGGTGATGCCAGGTGACGAATACAAAGGAAAAATTTGCTTCGATGTAGGTGTTGCCACCTTCAAAAAATTCAGAAAACAAGGCCACGCGACGGCTGTACTAACCAAAGCCATCGACGAGCTAAAAAACGGCCTAAAACCGCAACGGAATCAAAGAGTTCTACATCGAGCTTAAAGTAGATAAAGACAACCAAGCCAGCCACAATCTATGCCGAAAGTTCGCCGATGAAACAGTAGAGACAGAAACCGGAACTAACTATTTAAAGCTAGTGTCTTAATTTCTTATTCAAGCTCATATTAATAACACTTGGCGCAATATGGCCAGTAATTGACCGTCCAATAACTATAATCAGCGAGTGAATAGAGCCTCTTAAACCCAAACAAACATAACGTGAACCCTATGCAATCCTTTCTGCCTAAGTTAAAGAACGCAGATTTTTCTGTTGTTCGTTCTTCAGAGTTCCGACTAACCAAGAGCGGTAACGGTTACAACTTTACTATCCGAAGTGAGAGAGACCGTAGCCGCAGTGCCTATTTCCACGTTTACTTCCACTGTCCAAATCAAGCTCCGTTAAAAGCAGGCAATTACTTAGTCTGCTATCGAAAGTCTGCGCGCGTTTTAGACCGCCTAGATGCGTTTGCGATCATTGAAGAAAAGACTTTTATCAAAGAACTACCTCAAGAAATCATGGATGTTAGATGGCGAGAATCCTTCTTTCATCTATCCAAAGAGTCTAGTTGGGTGAAACAGCAATTGCAGTTTCACGTACATGCCAAATTGATTGAAGCGTATGAGCAAGAACAGGCAACACCAACATTCAAGGGAGAACTGTCTGTACTCGCTGGTGGTCTGCATTTAGAGAGTTTTTCTAATGTTGTGGCGCTTTTAGAGGGAAAGCTAAATAGCATTAGTGATTTTCCAGAATCGTTCGATTTCAAAGCCTTTGAGTCTCAGCTTTCAGAGAAACTAAAATCACAACTGGTCAAAGGGATCCAGAATAGCTTTAAAACGCATCTATCAGAAGCTGAGAGCTACATTGATAGAAAGTTCTTAAAGGTAGAAGCACAATCAGCCTTAATTAAGTATGTAAGTGAGACCCCCGATAGACTGGGGGAGCTCTCTGACGTAGCCCTGAAGCTTGTGGTTTCATCCGATGATTTTTGTCCTGATATTAATAAGTTCAAAGTAGTTTGGATTGAGCAATCACTTAATAAGAGATCAGGGCTTACAAGTAAGCTCAATAATGAGTTGCTTCCTCATTTCCTAGATGAGTTGCCAGTCTCTAAGCTAGTCGATTTCTTAATATTGGACTCAAGTAACAAGAGCGTAGAAGCAAGAAACAAAGCTATTTCACTTCTGATCACCAAGCTAGGGTCAGGAAGCTACAATCAGTCGACCCTTTCAGCAAAAGTACAACAAGCTCTAAAGCAAGCTGATACAGCCATTGCGTTTAGAGAGGCGATACATTCTTATTCATCAGACGCTACAGAGCTGATTAAACTCGCTTATTCAAGCCGATTACACCTAGATGAAATATCTCACGTTGTTGTTGATGCTCTGATTAATTATAAAGCCTCTGTGGCTTTATCATTTCTTAAAGGCCTACCAGACGAGTTGGTATTATCGAAGATTAGTGATGATGTAGTTTCAAAAAGTGGTAATGATTACCTCTACTTTTTGGAGCAGTTTACATACTTAGAAACTGAAAAGATCATTGCTAAGTTTGATCTCGAGTTACTGCCTCTTTTTGCAAGTTACGCTAGCGAAAGCCAGTTCATTGAATACTTGTGTCAGCAAAACAGAGTTCTTGCGCCTGAGACCCAAGTTAGTTTGAAGCGAGTAGCGAACAGCAAACACTTTTATGAGGCGAAACTGCTGATATCCCTCTACGAATTGAGGTCACAGCAGCGAGTTGTCACGCCATACCAGATAGTCAATGTCGTGGGTGAGTTCCAAACGGAGCTGTTTAATTATCATGCTATTGATAAAACTAAGATTAGCCTAGAGACTTTTCCTCCCTGTGCTCGCGCTGTGGAGAACTACAAGTACCACGTTTCGCAGATACAAATTAGTGTGTGTGAAGGGAAGTTGATCGATGCAAGAGATCCCCAGCCAGACGAAGATGACTACTACGTCTTGTGTAAGCGAAGCAAATGTACAGATTCTAAGATATGTGCTCAACGGCCGAGTGTTCACGGTAAAGTTGCACCACATAAAGAGTATTCTTTTTACACACTTGCACAGAGGCTCTTCGGCATAAGTCCTCGTGCATTGCACTCTAATGATCAGTTCGTTCGTATTCTTTCGGCAATGAATCGCTGGAACGTTATCTTAAAAAGACTATTCTGCAACTGTTGCGATAAACCCTTATCTATTTCAGAGCACTCGCGTGATTCTATGGGCAAAATGGCGGTAGGAACGACTTACTGGCATTGCTCCAACGATATCTGTGAAGAATACGCTAAGTCTGTAAAAATCTCTTATTGTATTGAGTGCGCGAAGGTGATCGACAATCGAGTGGATACACAATCTTGTACTCCCTACAACATTCGCTCCTATGAAAAGTTTTATATTTGTATGTCGTGCGCTTCCTGTTGCAAACGTCACCAAAAAAATGCAGGCATTTGTCCTAATTGCGGTATTGAAGATGCTTATCGCGGTGTTACGAAAGACAGAAGAACTCAGGCTACCTGTCGAAGTTGCAACCATAAGGTAAGTATTTCTCCGTTCGGCTTTAAAGCTATTGAGAATCACAAAAAAGCTGGAGGAGTTTTTAACTCTATTAGATCTATCACTACTGGCAAGTGTCATTTGATAGCGGCGATTAAAGACGGTAACGCTGAGCTCAATTCCTTGCTCAAAGCATGCCATGGGATGTTCCGTTTTGTATGCCTATGACCTTTTTGAGTGTTTAAAGTCGGGATACATCAAGCTAGAAATGCTTTCCAAATATGAGCAGGTTTACGACTTAAAAGTGGTAGATAAAATGGCTTGGTTGGGTCTAAACCACAGCAAGTACGGCTCAGAGTCGGACTCAACACTAGTGGAATTACTTAAGCGAAATCTAGCGGGGGAGTCTTTCCAGTCCTTACAGCGCCAGGTTATCGATGAGCTAAATAGGAGCTTTAATCGTTTTCACGAGCATTCTTTGTGGCCACATTATAACAATGTGGAGCATCGTTTCGTTCTTGCTCTTCATAACTTGGTCGGGAATGGTATAGCAATAGACAAGCCTTACATTGAAACGGAAATCCAGTCATTAGAAGTAGAACGAAACAAGCAGATGCGCAAGTTGTTAGATTCGGATGTATATCATCCGGATCACCTCAGCGTACAAGAGTATCTAACTGAGAACTTTGGCCCGGATGATGCGAATGCACTACTCAATATGTTCCAGTTCAAAGGTGCATCTTCGCTCAGAAGCGTTGACCCTATTTTTGAGAACCTACACCGAATAGACAAAATAGAGCGATCAGCAAGGATTGCAACTGGGCTCGTCGGTAGACAAGGTCGCTTTATTCCTGAGTACGACACAATGGGTGCAGTGACAGGTAGGTGTACCTCAAGGAATCCTAATCTAATGGGATTGCCAAGAGAGAGCAGGCATATCATTAGGCCAGAGCGTGGAATGCAAATTATCGAGTGCGACTACAAGCAGATGGAAATTGGTGTGCTTGCTGGCTTGAGTAAAGATGAATTGCTCACGAAAGATTTTAATACCGGAGATGTATATTCTCGTTTTGCAGAATCTGTTTCTATATCTAGAGATACAGCGAAAACTTTGGTTCTAGGTATTTTATATGGCATGACTACAAATACATTGGCTACCTTGTTAAAAGCTGATGAAGGGCAGGCCTCAATGTTGGTGGAGAAATTCTTCAGTCGATACGAAACAGTGCATCAATACCAAAAAGAGCTTGTCAAAAAAGGCGAGCAACAAGGTTATTTAGACTCAGTTTCTGGTCTGCGTCGTTTTGTAAATAACAGTGCTCCCAAGACTACTGCGACAAGGAGCTGGGAGAACAACTGGTTTAAGAACTTCCCGATTCAGTCCTCGGCAGCAACCCTATTTAAGCAAGCGATTATAGATCTTGCGGATCAACTTTTTGGAAGAAACTTCAAGCTAATAGTGCCTCACTACGATGCGATAGTGTTTCAGGCTCCTACTGAAGAATCTGATATGTATACCAAGCAAGTTGAAGCAGCCATGTTTCGAGCAATGAAGACACAGTTCCCATACTTGAACCCTCAGATAGATGTCAAAGCAAACCAAGCAGAGGTTGGGGGGCTACTAGGCGAGTAGCTCAAGCTAACTCGTAAGCTTATAAAAACAAGACCTCGAGCAAAAGACATATCCTAACTTCAAAGCCAAGCGGAGAAGCTAGATGAAAGATAACAAAACTAAGTGTGAAGACTTAAATCTCGAGTCGGTGATAGAAGATGATCAGCAACTATCTTCAACAACGGAACAAAAGCCTACCTATGTAGACGTGAAAGATGGTGATAGCGATGTATTTTTCGACCCAGAAGAGTATGTCTATCTGAGTGACGGTGTCTACATCCATAAAGATGAATGTTGGTTCTAACAACCGCATAGAGTTTTTAATTGAAACTAGTGCGACCAAATTAGGTCGCACTTTCTGTTTATAACAAAATTTAGGGCAAGAAGTAGAGTATGTTGATTGATGCGTTAACCACTAAAGAAAATATTGAACGAGCTTTTGATAATGCGTTAGCTGAAAGGCTTCGTTCAGAGCATGTGTGTTTTCCTAGTGAGATTGCGATAGCGAGAGAGAGCAAACCTGAAATCATCGCTTCAATCCACAAAATACTAATGCATCCTGAATGCTATGAACCAGAATTTGGTTTTTATTACACTATGCCAAAGACTGAGCTAGTTAATAGACACTTGGTCTATCTTCCATTCAAAGAGTTGGTCATTCATTACTGTTTTATACAAGTACTCGCCGAACGACTGGATTTACAACTTCAAACAACCTGTTTTGCCAATCGACTTGAGTTAGATAAGAAAGCTCTACGTTTAAGTGAAGAATTTGCTCAAAAGTCTTGGCCGGCTTACTGTGATTGGCAAAAGTTGAATGGGTCGAAATACAGTGCGATGCTCAAAACAGATCTGTCGAGCTTTTTCGATAATGTCGATATGACGTTACTCATTGAAAAGATCGCACATAAGCTTGGGACGGATGCAAGCAACCCATTTTTCAAGATGTTTAAAAAGATGCTAGCAACTCCGTCATACCTTTATTCTCATAAAAGCTTGCTTCAGAAACATAAAGGAATAGCTACAGGGCCATCATGTATGGGAGTTTTGGCAAACTACTATTTGATGGATATAGATAACCTTATGTGCAACATCTCGGGCGTTGAATATGGTCGCTATGTAGATGACATAAAGCTGTTTAGCGATGATAAGGATGCGCTTCAACAGGCGTTCAGTGCGCTTCAAGAGGCTCTCTATACTTTGGGGCTTAATATCAATGGCTCAAAAACAAAGCTTCTGAACAGCAGGATCAGGTTATAGATCTTCTCAAAGAAGAAATCCTTGTAGGAAATGCCTACGGCGATGAAGAAGAGCATCAGGTTGTTGTCTCTAAGGATACAGTTCTAGCGAGCGATTTTGATATAGATGAGCGATTTGATGAGAGGGAGAATACTTTTGAGTCAGAAACTGGGATTTCCTCTGCGGACGAAGCCAAAAAGTTTTGCTTCTATTTGCAGGATATTGGTCCAGAAAAATGGACTGTTGAGCACATTGCCTTGCTATCTAAGATATTTCAGCTTTTCCCTAGTTCGACTAAACATGCGTGTTGGTTGATTGTTTCGGCTTGGCGCGAGGCTGAAGGTAAATCGCAACAGGCAGCTTTTAAGTTTGTATCCGAAGATATTTGGAATATTCAAAGTATCCACCCTTACGCTAAGTCTCGAGTGCTTCACCACTTGGTAAAGAATCGTGCTGATCATGGTAGCTATTTGGAACAAAACAAAGATGAATTTCTTGAGACCAAGTTTGGCAAAAGCATTGTTAGCATTATCGGCTCAAATAACGGTGAAGATGTTACCGTATTACGCTGTTATGCATTCGAGGCTTTGAGACAGCTTCGACCAGACTTCACCAAAGCTGATGTGAGTAAGTTTTTAAAGTCGCAAAACGTTCAGCTAAATCACTCTGAGATAGGAGCGCTAGACTCGGTGTTCATGGTGGAAAGAACAGTTCTAGACTTCGTATTCGACTTATAGCCGACATAATAAAATCTCGTATAAAACATGATTATTTAAAAAAGGAACATTTTTAGTGAAAAACATACTCGTCGCAGTCACTGGTGCAAGCCCTCAAGTACTTACAGAAACCGTTTATGCGCTTCACATGCAGGGAAAGCCCATTCCGGAAGAAGTATTCGTGATTACCACTAAAACCTCAAAGCAGATGCTTGTGGAAGGGCTTTTTGACAAGGGTGAGTGGCAAAAGTTGCTTGATGAGTATGAAATGGCTCGATTGATTTTCCTGAAGAAAATATCTGGTGTATCGCCGATGAAAATGGGGTTGAGGTCGATGATGCCAAGTCTGAAGAAGACCAAACTATCATGGCGGATTACATTACTCGCAAGATTGCCGAGTTGACCTCACAGGATGATATCGCAATCCATGCTTCTATCGCTGGTGGTCGCAAGACCATGGCTTTTTATATGGGCTACGCCATGTCTCTTTATGGTCGAGAGCAGGACGTGCTGAGTCATGTTTTTGTGAATGATACCTTCGAGTTTGTAACTGACTTTTATTTCCCTACCATCGAAGACCATTGGATAGAAAAGAAAGGTGAGCTTATCAATGCCAAGCTTGCCCAGGTTACTCTGGCTGAGATCCCATTTGTTCGTATGCGTAAACAGTTTGAGTCAAATCTGCTGGATCAGATCGAAGAGAAGACCTTCTCCAAGACGGTTGCGATGATGAACAATGCTAATGCCGAGCAAGTTAGCATCGCAATCAATTCAAAGGCGTGTTCAATCTCCGTATTGGGGATCGACATTAAAGTGTCGGCCAAGTTGCTGGCGCTCTATTTATTTATCCTAAACCAACCCGAACGCTCGATTAAGGCTGGCACTAAGTTTGTAACTGAGTTGGCACATAGCAAGCAGTATCTATCTTTTTTTCATCAAATGAAGGGTGATGCGAGAGTCTATGGAACGTTTGGCTTAGAAGATGTTATAGATTGGCAGCAGAACAACCTAACATCTCTTAAACCAATGCCACGAGAGTTTGTACAGCAAGTTTTGAGTCAACTACATAAGAAACTCGCAGAGAAATTGCCCCCAGAAGTACTGGATAAAATTAAAGTTCATTCAGATGGAGTGAAGGGAGGGGCTACCTACTCGGTTAAGGGTGACGTATCAATCACCCTCGATGGAGCTATTATTTAGGTTATATCTTTGTATCAATTTTAAATTATGATTTACCGAGTAAGGAAAGGTAATGCTCCGTTTCTAGCGCCAGGATTTCGGTTAGTTTTACTCTTTCCTGATGGTCATACTTTGGGCCAAACCAAGTTCGAGTTTTGTACCACTTAAATTTGTTTGATTCGTTAATAGCGAAGTCTTTTAATAGTTGAGTTGCGGTCACTTCGTATCTTGTCGAGATTTCATGAATATAGACAGCAGACTTTTGAGCTTTTTCTAGTTCTAATTTGGCAACCGGTATGAGCGTCTGAAGCTTGTCGATCTCGTCTCTGAGCACAGTTGTCTGTTCTGCTATGTTGTTTGCTTTTTTATGGGCGCCTTTTGCTACAAAATAAAGAATAGGCGCAGCTACAACACCTCCTAAGACGGCCATGCCTCCAGCCATTCCCGCACCACCGGCAGCAAGCGAGCCTCCACCAAACCATGCTAGGGTTGCATTTGAGGCAGCTACTCCCGATAAGCCTGCGATACTTGCACCAGTAGAGGCACTACCAATAGTGGAGACAAGGGCCCAAGCACCAACTGCTGTTGAGCCACCAACCATAGTGCCGAAGCCAGCATTCTGAATGGTATTAAGAGAAGTATTGAAGTTTTGTATGCTGCTTAGGCTACTGTTGATTGTAGAACTCTGAGTGTTACTTTTCGTTTGATATTCTTGATTGAGAACTGCCTCTACTTTGTTTAACAAGGCGTTGATTTTTTCTAGACGAGTACCGATCTGCTCTAGCGTACCATCTGTTTGTTGTCTGATTTTATCAACGGTTTCAAATAAGGGCTTATATTGTTCAAAGGCTGCATCATATTCTTGCTTTGCAACCTCAACTTTGGTTGAACCACCAAAAGTTATAACTCTTGACGTAAAGTTAAGAGTACTCTTTACCAATGACATTGTAGGTTCTCAGATGAATCAAATTGGGAAGAGTGAGTGTATATTTTTTAGCTAGTGGGCTTGGAATAATAAATATTCTTTTTTCGTTACAGCTGATTACAGTGAATTCAAATTAAGCTTCGAACATACAGTGCAGTAAACCAATAAAACCTTGAGAAAGTCATTATTTATGGTTGGCTTGAGCTCTCCCCTATGATTAGAGGAGATCCCTTCGCTTAGGCAGTTTTCACCTTGTTCAAAATTGCCAACACTCTAGCACTAAACTCATAGCCTTCTTTTTCAGCCATTTCCAAAATAAACTCAGCACAAGCCTGAATTTCCTCATCAAGTGAGTTGAACGTCTTTGGTAGAGAATCACAGTCCATACCCAACTCAGTTAAGAACTTGATGGTAAGCACCTTGGTATAGTGCTTGTGGTTTGGTGAGCGTCGGTTAAGGTAGTCATTTAGCTCATCAAGCAGGGCTGAAATGGTCCTTGGCATGATGCTTTCTTCAAAGCAAAGGTCCATACATTCGTCTATTTGCATTGAACGAGATGAAACTCGATAGAAACTTGGCATATCCAGATAGGCATTAGCCTGATGGTTAGCACTCATCGCACGTTTGCTGCTTAACTTCTTAATCATCTGTGGTGTTTCGACAAGCTCAGGCATACCGTCTGCGCCTTCGACTATTTCTTCATCGACCATTACAAATGATGTGTTGGGGCTGATGATACTTGCTTTGAGTGCTATCTCTGTAACTGCCGCTGTATCATCTATAGCTCTTACTTGGCGAGCGGCGACCAACTGGATAAGTGCTTGCTGTATTTCAGTCGGAGCGAGCGATGCTTCAACAGAGTTATGCTCGCACTTATCAACTGCAAACAAACTTTGCTCTGGAATGCTTGATGAGTGAAATAGAGCTAGCGTTGATTGGTTTTGATACGCAAGCTTGTTACTGCTAACAAAGCTAGCTTTGTTAGAGTCACTGCAAGCTAGATCAACAGTCAGTTTATGCTGCTGCGCTTGAGACTGATTGAAGACCTCGACCAGCGCTGATGCCATGTTCTCGTGTGGGTTTACCAAGGTTAACTGACCATGGGTTTTGCTTGAAAGATCATTCAAGAATGATTCGGAAATCGCATAGCCGACGCCGACACAGAATACTCTAATTCCCAACTCGTTTATTTGTTTGGCAAGGTGTTCGAGTTTGCCCTCATTCGACCAAACCTGTCCGTCGGTAATGAGTAGGATGTCGCTTTGGATTTCAGAAGCTTTAGCAACCTGAAGGGCTTTGGATAGCGCACCAAAGATTTCAGTTCCACCCATGTCGGCTTGCAGGTTCTGAACTGTATCTAGAACACGCTCTTTCGCCAGTGTTGCAAATGGATACATGAGTTCGAACTCACTTTCGCAATCACTGCCATAGCGGATCAGGTTAATGGTTCTCTCTTGATTAAAGTCGAGCAATGCTTCTTCTAACCCGTCTTTTAGGTGGTCAATAGAAACGCCACTCATAGACCCGGAGCAATCCACAAGTACCTGAAGTCCACGAGACTTAGCATCAGTCTCAGAGGGTAGCTCTGGTGTGTAGTAAGCAAGGGTGGAGTAGCCGTTGTCGTGTAGTGCATACAGAGCTCCATTAACTGGCTTGCTGCTACTGATGACTAGGCTGATGTCTTGATTCAATACGCCCTCAAAGCTGACTTGGTCATTGCTTTGATTGAACGAATGGGAGCATGCGGTCAGGCGGTGACCATCGCTGAGGTTCAAACTTGCACTAAATGGGTAGTGAGCAAGTGCATTTACTTCTGGGTTGTGTCTCATGCCCAGACGGCGACTCGAATACCTCGGCGCAATTACTGTTGGCAAGAAGTACTTTGCAGCGTTACCAGAGTAAGCAAGCAATTGATGGATGCTTAGTTGGATCTTTGCCTTCTCTTTAGGAGGCAGGTTACCTAGGTTGATCTCGTAAAGACCATCACCTTTATCAGTAACCAGCACTGAGCGTTTGCCCTCTGCGATACCTTCTTCATATTGCTCGCTAGCTTGGTTCTTTTCTTTGATTTCACCGTTGAAGGTCTTGCCTTCTATTTCGACACTGATACTGCCAATAACAGCGGTACGTGGAAGTGGAAATTGATAGACAGCTTCGATTACTTTTTCTGTTTGGTTTACGAAGGTCTGGGTCAATTCAGTGGTAGCAATGGGGCCATGTACACGGATATCGATATCCGCGCGTTCTAGCGGTGACGTTGTTAGTGTGTTTTTAGCCATTATTGTTCTCAATTAATTTAATTAGTTGCTCTGAGAGTGTTTTTATCTGTTTTGGACTTAGCTCAGAGGTTTCATTGTCAATCTGTAAACTGACCCCTTCAGCAATATGGATGCGAGTGACCATCTGTACCTCACCCGGTTTTTTTAGGTGTCGGTACGTCAGATGGAGGTGTAGCCATCGCCTCTGCAACCTTGCTTAGAGAGAGTCCAGCATCAGTCCATTTTTTAATTTTTAAGCATTGCTCGAGATGCTTTTCACTGTACTTCGCTGCTTTGCGCTCGCCGATCGGTCGGTCTACCAGTTCTTTTTGTATGTAGAAACGAATGGTGCGAACGGGCAGTTCAGTGAGTTCACTTAGTTGCTGCAGTGAATACATGACTGTCTCCATTTAAATGACAGTATTAGTGTTATTTAAATTTGGATTGGTGTCAAATACAAGATCTGGATAGATCTTTGGTGGGTAATTGAACTGAAGAATAGATGAAATGGATCTTTAGTAACCCATTAGCCAGGGGCGATAGTTACAGCACCACTGGCTAATAAAATCTGATGTTTGAAATGCGGGTGTTTGGAAACAGACGATTGATAAGATTAACTGACGTTACTATCAGTCATACATCAGCTCTTTCGCTTTCTTACTATCAAACTCTTTCAAGAACTTCCGAGCCTGATATCGCATTGGCACTATCTTAAGCACTTGCTCGAAGACCGTAATGGCGTAGACCCAGAAGATTGGAGCCTTTAAAACGAGTACAGCGAAGGCAAATAGGGGCAGGGCGATGACCCAGCGGGTGACAAAGTTGATGTTAAATACTGCGGTGGTTTTGCCAAGGGCTCTGAGCACTTGGCCGTGCACGGTTATGTAGCCTTGGATTAGTGGCATTAGGATGTAAAGCGGGGCTATGGTGGCCAGTGCCTCGTAAGTTTGCTCGGAATGACCAGGATAGATTTTATCTATGACTAGGCTCAATCCTATAGAGGCACAAGAGATGAGCGCTGATACGGCTATGGTGACCTTGATGCTGAGATTTACATCCGCATCTAGGGTTTCTAGGTTATTGGAACCTATGGCCTGAGAGATAGTAATTGCCGAGGATACGGCCCAAGCCACAACGAACTGAGCTAGGGAGGAGAGCCATGGAGTGACCATGACTACGGCGGCATACACTTCGGTCGGGAGCTGGGTATACAAGAGGTTATATACCGCAAGGCCCATAGCTAGAACCATCATATTGGCGGCGATTGGGAAGATCTCTTTGAAGTGCAGGGTGACGTTTCGTTTTATCCCATCAAATGCTTTAGAGAAAGAGATCTGAGAGGTTTTCTGTAATCGTAAGCAAGCGAGTAAGAAGGTCATTCTTAGGCCTAATGCGATAACTGAACCTAGGCTGCGCCTGAGATTCCTATGCCATTGAAACCGCCGATACCGTTGATTAGGTAGTAGGAAACCACGGCGTTTACTGGCATGGTCAACAGATAACTCAGCAGCGGGATATGTGTCTTGCCCATAGCATTGAATAGCGCGATGGAAACCTGAGATATGCCGGTCAGTATTAAGGTGTATTTTATTACTGACAGATAGGCGTCTATGTCTTGGTATAGGTGTGTATCTTGGCTGAGCAACTTTATCAGCGGCCACTTTAGTACTGAGACCAGATAAAAGAATAAGACCGCAGCCGACAAGTTGATGATCATTCCAGACAGAAATGATTTTGAAATAAGGTCAGCTTTGCCGGAACCAAAAGCGCGGGATAGAACGTTCTGTGAGCCGTTTGCTAGTGCATTTTGCACTCCAAGCAGTAGTGCGACTATCGTGCTGGCGATACCCATAGCCGCGAGTGATCCTTCGCCAAGGGGGGAGATCAGCAGGGTGTCTATCATCAACATGCCCTGCATCAGCAAAGCATTGAGTGCGATAGGCCAAGCCATTTTTATGTTCTTTTTGATGTAGTGACTGTTCTTAAACACGAATATCCTTTTTCATCTGTAAATCAACGAACCTCCATCCCTAGCATCTGATTTTATTGAATAAAATTTCTTCATTCTATAGCCTTATTCAAAGGCTTGATTGCATTTCTGAAACATATGGCGGCTTAGGTGAAGTTCAAGCTTTGATTGGTCGGGCTTGTATCTTATTGAATTACATGGCTATACTCTGGCTTCATCTTGTCGGAGTGCCTTTTGGCTGAGACCGTTAATTCGGGATCCGTTGAACCTGTCAGGTTAGAACCTGCGAAGGAAACAAGCGAAATTCAGAGAAGTTTTATCTGAATTTCAACCGTTACGTATTTATCGCCCTGGGGCGAGGGGTGCGTTCAACTTTCACATTCTCATTTCTCCAGACAAGCAATTTCATTTCGTTATAAAAGTGAGTTTGCTAATGTCCAATCGTCGCGAAACCCGAGCTAAGGCTCAACAATTTATCGATACCCTTAAACCCCTGCAGCACCCTAATTCTGAGAAGATTTATCTTGAAGGAAGTCGGCCTGATATCAGGTAGGTATGCGTCAGATCCATCAAGCCGATACCTTGGTCGGTGGCACCAAAGATGCGCCAATTTTTGAATCCAATGCTCCTTTGAAGGTGTATGACTGCGCGGGTGCGTATTCTGATCTTAACGCGGATATTGATGTTCGAAAGGGTCTAGATAAGCTTCGCTCCAACTGGATATTAGAGCGAGAAGATACCGAGCAGTTGTCACAGGCTAGTTCTGGATTTACCCAGCAAAGGCTCGCAGATGATGGTTTAGATCATCTTAGATTTGAGGCTCTTGAGCCACCACGCAGAGCCCAAAAAGGTAAGCGTGTTACCCAGATGCATTATGCCCGCCGAGGCATCATTACCCCAGAGATGGAATACATTGCCCTTCGAGAAAACATGACTCGCACTAAGGTAACCGATCCAGTGCTGACCCAGAAAGCTCCCGGAGAGAGTTTGGCGCGGCAATAGGTGAGCCGATCACCCCGGAGTTTGTGCGTGAAGAGGTGGCGCGAGGCCGTGCGATCATCCCGCTTAACATCAATCATCCTGAGGCGGAGCTATGATCATAGGCCGCAACTTCTTGGTGAAGGTGAATGCCAATATCGGTAACTCTGCGGTAACCTCTTCAATCGAGGAAGAGGTGGAGAAACTGGTGTGGTCTACCCGCTGGGGTGCGGATACGGTTATGGATCTCTCTACCGGTCGTTACATTCATGAAACCCGCGAGTGGATCATACGTAATTCTCCAGTGCCTATCGGTACGGTTCCTATCTATCAGGCCTTGGAAAAAGTAAATGGTATAGCCGAAGATCTGAATTGGGAGATCTTTCGCGATACCTTGATTGAGCAGGCCGAGCAAGGGGTGGACTACTTTACTATTCATGCAGGGGTCTTGCTTCGTTTCGTGCCAATGACGGCTAAGCGTCTGACGGGTATAGTCTCGCGAGGTGGTTCCATCATGGCTAAGTGGTGTTTGTCACATCATAAAGAAAACTTCCTGTATCAGCACTTTGAGGAGATCTGTGAGATTTGCGCAGCCTATGATGTATCACTGTCGCTGGGTGATGGCATGCGTCCAGGCTCTATTGCGGATGCGAACGATGAAGCTCAATTTGCAGAGCTCGAGACCCTAGGCGAGCTTGTAAAGATCGCATGGCAATACGATGTGCAGACCATCATCGAAGGTCCAGGGCATATTCCAATGAATCTCATCAAAGAGAATATGGATAAGCAGCTTGAGCATTGCGATGAGGCGCCTTTCTATACCCTAGGGCCTCAAACCACAGATATTGCTCCAGGCTATGATCACTTCACTTCGGGAATAGGTGCCGCCATGATTGCTTGGTATGGATGCGCCATGCTCTGTTATGTAACGCCGAAAGAACACTTGGGATTACCGAATAAAGAAGATGTAAAACAAGGTCTTATTGCATACAAGATTGCCGCTCACGCCGGTGATGTAGCGAAAGGTCACCCTAGTGCCCAGATGCGTGATAATGCCTTATCAAAGGCGCGTTTCGAGTTTCGCTGGGAGGACCAGTACAATCTTGGATTGGACCCAGATACAGCAAGAGCCTATCACGATGAATCTCTTCCTCAAGAGTCAGCTAAGGTCGCGCATTTTTGCTCTATGTGTGGCCCTAAGTTCTGTTCAATGAAGATCACTCAAGAGGTGAGGGAGTTTGCCGCTAAAAATGAGGTGCAGACCATCGAGCTAGAATCCGCCGAGCAAGGCATGGAAAAAATGTCGGCTGAGTTTAGGCTAAAGGCGCCGCCATCTATCATGAGGCCACAGATTAAGGTCCCACATACAGCTTGGTTAATACTGGGTAATGGTCGGAGCCTTGGATTTCTCTAAGGGTTCGTCTTTCACAGATAGCGCTATCGGCGTCGCCTTGATACCAAAGGTGGTCGATGGCGCTTGCCATGAGTGGTACTTCTAGCCCTAACAAGTCAAACGCAGCCCAACTGAGTACCGGTTCATCTTCGTACTGAGGGAACAGGGAGGCATAGCGGGGGGTGGTTGATGAGAGATTAAAGTCCCCCATGATAAGGTTGTGCTTAGTGGCTGAGCGAGCGGCAAACTCTTGAATAGTGGCTATCATGCTATTTCTTTGGTACCACAAAATTTCCGTACGTGGAGAGGGTGGGTGGGCAAAGTAGGTTGCAATATCTAGCCCTATTCTTGGCTGCCAAACCCCGCGGATTAATTTGCCACCGTAGGGTGCTTCGTAAAGATTTAGACCGTAAAGTAGCTCTCGACTCAGAATCAACTGATTAGACGGATAGCCCACCTTAGGTTGCCCGCCAAATCGATAGGGTATAGTTTAAACAGAACATCAAACTGCTCGCCATGTTCAGGTGAGACCTCCTGCATCACGATCAAATCCGGTCGCTCTTGCTTAAGGTACTCAATGAACTGGCCGAGGTTTTGGTTTTCGAAGGCGAGGTTGTATTGGACTATGGTCAGGGCATCGCTACACTCTTGAGTGGTTTCAGCCTGCTCTGGAGGCGCAAAGGCGTAGAAAAAAGCGCCTGTACCCAGCGCGATGACGCCGAGCAAGTGCAGTCTAATGATAAAAGAGAGCGCAGCAATGACGAGGTAGAGATAGAAAAACAGCCCCGGTAGAGAGAGCAGGTTCTCAGTCCACCAGTTATTGTTGTACACCCAGCATCCAGCCCACACTAAGGTGAGCAGCACGAATCCTGTGGCTAGCAACTTCTCAACCATTCCTTTGGCTTTGATAGGGTGCTTCCTTTCATGACATCTTTAACTCTTAGTATAATCCAGAGTTTGAAAACTGCCTTACATTCAATAGCTTGCTAGGTGATGTGCCAAGCCTTACACTCACAGGCAAATTTTTAGCAGAGATTGAACGTGGCTAAACGCACTCCTATCGTCGAAATGACCTCCTATGGTATCTACTCCCACTGGGATGCCGACTCCAAAGACCTTCCAAGAATCAAAGAATTCACTACCACCGTAGTGGCGGATGAAGAGGTTGAATTCGGCTTTATTGTGAATATCAAAAAGGCCAAAGGCGTTCTGCTGAATTATTGCATCTATCACCCTGGCATTATTAACAAGAAAGGTAAGGTGCTAGCCCCGTTTGATGGAGACATCTATGTGCGCAGCAATGACTGGAATTTCTATCTTGGGGATACTATTCAGCTGATGCATCCAATCGATGGCCTAGAGAGTAATCTTGGGGAATGGCGCATGGTGCTAGAGATGGACGGCAAGGTCGTCGCTGAGAAAACCTTTAAGGTAGTTGGGCGAGATGAGGCGCAGTTTTGGAAAAACCGTGGTTATTAGGCTCTGTTAGCCTATTTCACCCGAAGCAGTCGATAGGTAATGTCTTTGAGCTCAAAGTCCATGGTTTGCGAGCGGTTCATCTTTTCTACTCGAGCTAGCATGGATTCATCGAAGCCTTTGCGTTTCATCCACGACAGGGGCTCGCTGAAGCTATCTTCATTGACGATATAAGACTCGCCCTTGCCCTTGCCCGATTGTACGCTCACCACCCAGACGCGAGAGCCAAAATCCATGACTTCGGTGAAAAAGGATTTGAGTTGGTTGAGCTTTGACATGTTGAACCTATAGAAAAAATGCGAGCTGATGCTCTTATATTTTCCTACGTTGGTCAACTGTAAAACGCCCCAGTGTGGGGCGCTATCTGAGCTTATTTACCTTGTTCGTTTCGGATATACATGATGGGCTATCATGCTAAAGGCAATGAATTGCCATAGGTATTTACCATCGCTTGCACCTGCGAGTGTTTGAGTGAACACCATGCAACCGGCCACAAAGATAGAAGCAAACGCGCCGCGAAGTAGCCAAGGGCGCTCTTTCTCTGCCATAAACTCGCCAGCAAGCACAGAGCGAATAATCAGAATGAAAGGCAGACATTGCAGCAGGATCAAAATAGGGAACATAAAGTCGAAGGTAGGACTTAATACTGTATGCGCAACCTGACTCTTGTCCCAAGTTCCCACGATATAGCCTTTCCAACCCCCCCAGGTATCCCCCTGATAAGCCGTTTCCGGGGTAATAATGCCTAGGGTTACACCCATTACCTTGTCGATAAAGCCATTCTTAAACCAGAAGATAAACAAGAAGATTTGGATTGGGATGATCTGAAAGGCGAGCTTTTTAATCATGTTTTGTGCCTCTAAAAGGGTTAATTGAAACTGGGCACAGTGTGCAATTTTCAATGCGCAACTCTTTTGAGGCAAGGCAAAGGTTTACCCGTGCAAACCTTTTTTCAAACCCTTTTAGCTTTTTTTATTTCAATGCTGAAAGCACAAATAATCCGTCCAATGGCTTGTTTGCCATAGCTTGAAAGCGCTTGTGATAATATTCCGCACCCTTGTTGTTTTTGGTCTTCTGGTCAACCTTGTACAGCAGGTAATAACCCAAAGCGCTAGGCGCAGTTTCTACCGCATAACTGAGATAGGGGTAGGCTTGGTCATATTGCTGATTGATGATAAGCGCCAAGCCTAAAGAGAGGTTACTGATATCGCATCTTGGGTCTTGCTCGAATGCCTCTTTTGCAAACATGAGTGCTTTGGCTTTAGTGCCTTCATCTTGATGCTTGAGGTATTCTACAGAGCTCGAGTAAGAGAGCAGGGCATCCACCAAGTAGTTATCTCTGCCTTGCTGGTGGATTTCATCGAGCTCGGTCTCGATCGAATCAAGTTTATCGCTGCCACTGTAGAGGCTTTCAATCCCTTCTGAGATCACCTGCCAATCATCGAAGTTATTCACCGAGGTCACTTGATGATTACTCGGCTGGTATTGCCAGTCATCATGATTTATCTCGGTTTTAAGTTCGGTGGCGAGATCGCCTATTGCGGTGAAATAGTCATCTAGGGTAAAGGTCTTTTCTAGTTTGACGGCTTGTCCTTCGCCCTCATCCAGAAACAGGGTGAGTTTGTAGCTGTTCCCTTGTTCGGTAAGGCTTCCTCTAAGCTGATCTGCATCGCTATTGAGCCTATGTCTATAAACATCTATGCCCTTGGAATTAAGCCCGTAGAAAAGGTAGTTCTCTATGCTGTCTGATAGGTCGCTGTCTTGTTCGCTCTCCAGCGTAAACGGGTGAATAACCAGCTTGGTCACTTCATTGATGCGCTGGCTTGGTGCTGAGTGAGAGAAAAAATGAATCCCGCTTAAAGTGGCGCATCCAATCAAGCAACGCCTGCGCCCCACCGCCAATACTGCTTGATCTTAGCTCCGAGATTGGGCTTGCTAATCTTGCTTTGCGTGACCTCAATATCTAGTAGATAGCCTGTTTGGGAATGGTTTTGATGATGCGATAGGGCCTAGCGTTATCGTCCAGATGCCCCCTTAATGCGCTGATTACCTGGCGAACTAGGTTGTCGGATACGTGCGAGCGCTGCCAAACCTTTTGCACGATATCCTCAAGGCTGACTACCTGTGCTCGATGTTCTATCAAGAGGACTAGAAGTCGAGATTGTAGTGGCTCGAGGTGTATCGCAACATCGTGAATCAAGAGCTGATTCATGTCTGGCTCGAAATGAATATCTGTTTGGGCGTGCAGTGTGTAGCGCAAAACGGTAGTAATTGAAATTATTGAATATTTGCAGTCTACAGCAGTCATGTTGCATAAGGATTGCTGTCATCTTTGTTTTCGCTTTTCAATCTAAAGCTGTTGGTATTGATGGCACTTTCTTCCTTTACCCTAGCTTTAATCGAGATTACTAGCTGAGCCAAAAGTTACTTTCATTAGCTTAAAAGTCTATTCGCTTATTAAAGCACCTGCTTTTTCTCAATCTTATTTCACATCGTCATCGCAAAATCGTATTCTGCTATCTTTCGATTTTTGAGCGCGATTGCTGAATTTGAGTGGAACGGTAATGGATAGAAAACTAAGAGATAAACTGTACGTGGGTATTGCACTGATTGTGTTTGGCTTGTTCGTTACCATGAGCGGACAAGGTAAGGCAAATCACTCTTTCTCCGTCGATACTGCGTCCATTCACGCTAGTGATGTCCCAATTACATTACTTTTTAAACACTTTGCTAACTGTGAGGCGTCTTCTTCTCTAGAAGTGGCCTGTGCTCGAGGTGTCAGTGACTATCAGTTAAATGCTCCGGATTCGGTGTCACTGGTTGCGCTCTCACTCGATAACGAAAATGATCGATTGGTCTTTAGAAAAGACCAAAACGACAACTGGAGAATGGTTACGGTAATTGATGAGTTCTCGACTT
This sequence comes from Vibrio ishigakensis, assembly GCA_000830475.1. GTDB lineage: Bacteria > Pseudomonadota > Gammaproteobacteria > Enterobacterales > Vibrionaceae > Vibrio > Vibrio ishigakensis_A. The sequence continues at coordinate 688,576 of BBSC01000001.1, forward strand.
CATTGCAACGCCATATGTTAGCAAGTGGTGTAGGAGATAAAGTGTTGGGCTCTCTTCTAACCGTGAATGCAGAAGATTATGTTATTACCTACCTCAACGGCGAGGGCAATCTTGTTAACACCACAGGTGCTAGTAACTTAGAGTCAGTTAAAACGACGTTGACAGAGGCCGGTGCTCAGGCAAAGACATACAGGATCGTCATGTATGTAGGTATCACAATGATGCTGATAGGTGGGCTGGCAATTATCTGGGTGATGCGTAAGAAAGCTCAGAAAAAGGCTGCCTAGTCACAGAAAAAAGCCGCACGGGTAAGTGCGGCTGAGTGGGGGCTATGCGGTTGCTGAGACTCTCATTCTTCTATTGTTATGAAGCAAGAACATTAGGCCGATAACGGGAATGATAATGGCAAAGTAGGGCAGAGATTGAGTGCTAAATGCTCTCGCATCGATAACGCTACTGCCTATCATGCCGCCGATGGCGTTGGCTAGGTTGAAAGCTGAGATATTCGCGGTTGCTGCTAGTTCTTGTCCTTCACCGCCATGGGTCATCACCCTTAGTTGCATTGCAGGTACCTTGGCAAAAGACACCACACCAAAGATAAAGGCAAGCACGATAAAGGCAGTGGTATTACTGGCAAAGCTGCCTAGAGCAATCAGCACCATGATAGTTGCAACAAGCCAAAGGGTGAGTGATTTGCTGAGATCCATATCTGCACTCTTACCACCTAGATGGTTACCAATTACCAGACCTGCACCGACTAGAATCAGTAGCCAGGTGACATTGTCACGTTGCATGTGAGCCACGTTTTCAGCGATAGGTGAGATATAGCCGTAGAAAGCCATGAAGCCGGACCACCCCAATACTGTGATAACAAGACCAGACAGTAGGGCAGGATTTTTAAATGCGCCCACTTGCTTACTAAGAGGAGTGGCCTCCGCTTGCGGCTTGATCTTAATAACAAAGGCAATCAATACCGCTGCCAGTACTCCAAGTACGGCGACCGCCCAAAAGGTGGTGTTCCAGCCAAACTCATTGCCAATCCAGGTGCCAGCAGGTACGCCAAGCACATTCGCTAGAGTAAGGCCAGCAAACATCTGACCTACTGCGCGACCTGCCATTTTTTCTGATACCAGTTGGGTTGCCACTACCGCGCCGATACCATAGAAAGGACCTTGTGTAAGACCAGACAACACGCGACTTAACAGCAATAGATGGTAAGAGTGGGTGGTTGCAGAGATAAGGTTGCCCAGAATAAACAGCCCAAGCAGAGAAAGCAGCGCTTTACGCTTGTCTACTTTAGATAGCGCGAGCATCAAAATCGGACCGCCAACAACGATGGCCAACGCATAGGCGGTAATAAGGTTGCCCGCCTGTCCTTCGGTGATGTGCAGTGATTCTGATACTTGGGTCAAAATACCAGCGATAACAAATTCAGCGGTGCCAATAGCGAACGCCGATAGGGTAAGTAGCCAAACTGAAAGTGGCATTTTTTCATTGTGTACATTTTTCATCTTATGCTCCTTACAGTAGTGCACCGCCATTGATATCGATAACTGAACCTGTGATTACAGGATTCTCTATTGCCAGCAGATAGCCACTTACCAGATCATCTGCAGTGGCGACTTTGCCTAAAGGCAGAGACTTAGACGCATTTTCAAACATGGCTTGGCGAGCATCTTCACTCATGCCTGAATAGGCTTCTGTTTGAGTAAGGCCAGGGCTTAAAACGTTGACTCGTATTGGAGCTAACTCTTTGGCCAATACCTTTGCACTTGCTTCGAGGGCAGCATTAGCCGCGGTTTTTACCAAGGTGTTTGCCACCGGTTTGCGAGATAGCATGCCAGAGGTGAGGGTAATTGAGCTTTTTAGGTAAGGAATAGCTTGCTGAACTATTCGCATGCTTCCCCAGAACTTGGTATCGAAGGCATCTGCTGCCTCGACAAGGCTTAGCTCTTTAACCTCGCCGCTTGGGGCATAAGAGCCGGCGGTGATAATGAGGTGGTCGAACTCTCCCGCGCTTTTGAAGAAGTGCTCGATAGATTGATTGTCTTGAATATTTAGACCCGTTCGGCGACTGCCAACGATGACTTCATGGCCTTGTGCTGTAAGAGTATCTGCTAGTGCTTTTCCTATGCCAGATGTGCCGCCGACGATAATAAATTTGTTCATGTTCCGCTCCAACTGTTTGGTATGGAGCAGATAATACTGCTTGTTATTATTTTAATAATTAGCAAAAATTTGAATTAACTATTCGATAAATTTTAATAATGGTGTGAATATGGATAAGCTTCAGGATATGCGGATGTTTGTCGCTATTGTGGACAACCTAAGCTTGGTTGGAGCCGCGAATCAATTGGGCTTGTCAGCAGCGACAGTGACCACACGATTAAAGGCTGTTGAGCAGCGCTACGGGGTGAAACTATTGCAACGTACCACGCGCCATATCTCATTGACGGACTCTGGTGCTGAGTATTATCGACAGTGTCAGCAGATACTAGAGCAGGTAGCTGAGCTTGAAAATGTGCTGACTCATCAGTCGGATGATGTGCGAGGCACGATAAAGATCAGTGCGCCCAAGGATGTGGCCAAGCAAATATTATTGCCACTTTTATCCGAATTCTGCACCCTCTATCCAAATGTAACCCCGCAGCTCAACTTCCATGATCATCTGTTTAATGTCACAGAGGCGGGCATGGATCTGATTATCCGCTACGGGGATCTGCCGGACAGTTCTCTTATCAGTCGCAAGCTGGCGAAGAGTCATCGCTTGCTGGTGGCATCCCCAGATTATCTGAAAAATTATGCACCGCTTCGCACGCCGAGTGAGCTAAAAGATCATCGCTGTTTGGTGATGATGCGAAACAACGAAGCGCTAAGAAATTGGCACTTTAAAGATAAGCAGGATCAATATTCCGTAACCGTGGACCCAGCCATGCTTTCCGATGATGGTGAGGTGATTCGCTACTGGGCCAGTCAGGGGCAGGGCATAGCGCTAAAGTCCAATCTGGATGTAGAGCAAGACTTGGCCGATGGTGTATTAGTACCTGTATTAGAAGGGTTTAAGGTGAACTTTAATCATCTAAATCTAGACAGTGCGGATTTGAACCTTATCTATGCCAGCCGTTTGCATCAGCCAAAGCGCATCAGCTTATTGATTGATTTCTTGATTCAGGCGTTTGAGAAGCGATATAGCTGACCAATATTATAAAGTTCATAAATGAGCTGTTGTTCACACTTGCATTTCAAATAGTTACATTTTGCTCACATTTATAGTTTGCAAAAATGGACGCCTTTAAACACATCAGTATTCTCGTATCTTGAATAACTAGCTACGCATGCAGGCTCGATTGCATACGTATTTATATCAAGGAGAAGATAGTGTTAAAACGTAAATTTCTTGGGGCAGTGTTGGCTATGCTGCCGTTTGTTGCGAGCGCAGCAAACTACTCAATCGGTACTGGCGGTCAAAGCGGTATCTACTATCCATTTGGTGGTGCTCTGGCAAAGGTATGGAGTGAGCATGTGCCGGATGTAAACGTAAAAGCTGAGGTAACAGCAGCTTCTGTTGAAAATACCATCAAAGTGGTTCGCGGTGACATGATTGCTGGTATTGCAATGGGCAACGTAGTGCTGGATGCTTATAAAGGTGAAGGCAAATTCCCTAAAAAGATGCCAGTGAAAACCCTTTTCGCACTGTATCCAAACCTAGTGCATACATTGACTCTAGATAACTCAGGCATCAACTCTCTAGCAGACCTTAAAGGTAAGCGCGTTTCTCTTGGCGCACCAGGAAGCGGTACTGCGGTAACTTCAGCAGCACTGCTTGAGTCTATCGGTATCGATGTGAAGAAAGACATCAAAGCGGTTTACCTAAACTACTCTGAAACCACAAATGCACTAGCGAACGGCCAGGTTGATGCTGGCTTTATCGTTGGTGGTCAAGGAGTAGGTGCGGTTACTCAGGTAGCACTTACTCATAAGATCAAGGTGCTTTCTATCTCAGATGCTGAGAGCAAGGTATTCATTGAGCAAAACCCAGCGTACAGCTCTTATGATATCCCAGCCAACGTGTACAACAACGTAGGTGAAGTATCGACGTTGAGCGTATGGAACGTACTTGTGGTTAACGCGAACATGGATGAAGAGATGGCTTTTAACCTAACTAAGGCTGCATACGAGAACATGGAAGAGGTACGCAAGGTCGTTAAGATGGCCGAGATGACTACTCCAGCAAACGCTGAGCGTCTGCAAGGTGTACCTCTACACGAAGGTGCGAAGAAATACCTAGACTCTGTTGCACAATAAATTAGCTCTACTAAAGCAAGGCTCTAGTTAAGGTCAACGAACCCTAGAGTCTTGCTTTTCTGTTTCTACATCCCAACCAGCCAGAGTGAACTATATGGAAGTTGTCACTGATAAAGAATCAAATTTGCCGTACCACAAGCTGACGCAGATGCTTGGGTATTTGGTGCTGACCGTTGCGGTCGCGCTCTCGGTGTTCCAAATTTGGCAGGGTATTACCTCAACCATTTCTGCAACCTATTTCCGCCCAATACATTTGTGTTGGGTGCTAGTGCTGATCTTTCTGCACTATCCGCTGATTAAGAACCCTCATAATAAGCTCTACCTACCAGGTAGGGTGTTTGATGTCGCGCTGAGCGCCTTGGTGGTATTCGCTGCCTATCGTATGACGGTGTTCGATTATAACGATATAGACTATCTGTTTTATGGCCTATCTGACCTAGACATGGCTGCAGGCATCGCCTTGATTGCATTGTTGATGGAAGGCTGCCGACGCACCGTAGGCTTAGTCATGGTGCTTATTGCCGTGCTATTTCTTAGCTATTCCATGTTTGGGGATATGCTGCCAAGCGCCTTTGCAACCAAGACCTACAGCCTACAAGAGCTGATCCAGTTCCAGATCTTCTCTGCTAACGGCATTTTTGGTTCAGCTCTAGGTATTGCTGCGACCACAGTATTTATCTTTGTACTGTTTGGTGCCTTTCTTGAGGTGACGGGTGCGGGTAAGTTCTTTATCGATCTGGCATTTTCCATCGCCGGTAAATACCGTGGCGGACCAGCAAAAGCGGCTGTACTGGCCTCGGCAGGCTTAGGTTCTATTTCGGGATCAGCGATTGCCAATACAGTAACCACCGGCTCCATTACCATCCCTATGATGAAAAAGCTCGGCTATAAGCCTGAGCAAGCCGCGGGCATTGAAGCCGCTGCCTCTACCGGTGGTCAAATCATGCCACCTATCATGGGCGCGGGTGCGTTTGTAATGGCGCAGTTTACTGGTGTGCCTTACAGCGACATCATGTTTGCCTCTATTGCTCCGGCTATCTTGTACTTTTTCTGTACTCTGTTTTACGTCCACCTGATGGCGTGTAAGCTCGACCTTAAAGCGGCCAGTCGTACTGAAGCTGTGATTGAGGTAATGAAGCACGGCGCGCACCACTTGATCCCGCTTGTACTGATCACAGTGCTACTGATGATGGCTTACTCGCCACTGCTGGTAGGTGTTGCCGGTTGTGCGGCTATTTTAGTAGTGGCTTCGATGCGTAAGCACAGCCGAATCAACTTCTCACAGTTTTTACTGGGTATGAAAAACGGTGCGCTACTGGCTCTGCCAATCTCGGCGGCGTGTGGCGCAGCGGGCATTATCGTAGGCGTAGTAGGGCAGACGGGTATCGGTCTGCAGTTCACTCAGTTTGTGATGGACTTCTCCGGTGGTCAGATGCTAGTGGCTTTGGGTCTTATCAGTATTGTGGCGCTGATTCTGGGTATGGGACTTCCAGTTACCGCCGCTTATATCGTACTAGCGGTAATGGCGGTGCCTATGCTGACCGACTTTGGTTTGCCGCTACTTACAGCGCACCTTATCGTATTCTGGCTATCTCAAACCTCGAACGTAACACCGCCGATTGCGCTAGCTGCATTTGCTGGTGCGGGTGTAGCAAACGCCAACCCAATGCGCTCGTCAGTTGAGGCGTTTAAGCTTGCTGGCGGTCTATTCATCATTCCAATCATGATGGCCTATACGGACATAGTGAATACTCAGGATGCGTCGTGGCTGTGCTTCTATCGGTAGCGCAAACTCTAGCCATCATTATTGCGGTAGCCATAACTATCGAAGGGTACTTGCTCAAGAGCCTGAAGCTAGTAGAGAGAATGGTGGCCTTTATTGCGATTCCGCTATTGCTACTGAACCCTTACAACCTCGGTATTCTTGGTGCGGCACTCGTGCTAGGAATCTTCCTGCTGCAACTGAAATCACAGCGGGCTGAAAGCGTGGGTGTTTAGTTAAACTGATGCAATGGTGAATAAAGCACATGCTGCCTACGGTGGTGTGTGCTTTTTTATGCCACAAGTGTGGTTAGTACATAGAATCCGTAGACTAAAGATGCGATAAGGATGGCACCAGATAGCACCTTTTTAACCGTTACTTCCATATCAGAAACGGCCATATGATTGGCAAAGGGTTGGGAGAATCGTTTACGATTATAGAGAATTCCGAGCACCGCAAGTACCAGCATAACCACGCCAAGCACCTCAAAGATCCTTTGCTGTAAGTGCTCACCTGACTTGATCAAGATAAGGCTCATACCGAACATCAGAAGTACGGTTCGAAACCAAGACATCCAGGTGCGTTCGGGTTGCAGGCCGGGGTCTCTTTCACTCATAGAGAGATGACCAAAACAAGGGCGAGTGTAAAACAAACCACCACACCACTGATGACTTTAAGAAAGCTGGTGTATTTGAGCTCTTCTTTCTTCCTCATCGAGGCCTCATTAGCAGCCCATCTACGGTAGGCAAAGATGGCGAGTAGCCCTGAACAGGCACAAAGAAAGGCTGAGAGGATGCCTCGAACAACAGGTTGGCAAGATCAGGAGTCAGTTGGTCCACGGCAATGGCGCCGGCTAGTAGAGCGAGGGCAGTGCGTATCCAAGCAAGATAGGTACGTTCATTGGCGAGGGAGAATCGATAGTCTGGAGCTTCTCCCGTTTGTCGCCATTTAATCTTCTTTCTTCTGAGTTTCTCGTGCATCCGTTCTGATTTGCTCCTGTCAAAATAGTCTTTAAAGCCTAATCGCTTAAGATGAAGCTAATCAGACTCTTAGTATGACATTGTAGCGAATCAACAACAGGAATAGGGGATTTTGAGTCTTTTAGTAGCAGCGGAAACTCGGTACAACCTAGGATAACCGCTTGAGCCCTTGTTCGGCAAGATTATTTATTACCTCTAGGAAAGCCTGTCGGGTTTCATCGTCATATACCCCAATGGATAGTTTGCTATAGAGTAGTTGCTGAAGTTGCTCCTGCTCTGCTTTAGAAGGAACCAAAGTCGTTATTTCATACTCTGCACTTAACCTGCCTTTGATGAAATCCTCAGACATAGTAAAGCGAGTGCCTAACAAGCCTACCTTCTGGAACTCGTTCGCGTTTAGATGCTCACCAATGGCATCAGCGATATGGATGATTGGACAGCTTACACTCTGTTGAAGCTGGTCGAATACCTTATGTGGCGTGTTTGCACATAGCGCAATGGCGTCCACAGAAACGCTTTCTAGCTCTATTGCTGCTTCACTAAAGATATTGGCGATAGCGTCCCAATCGTTTTCACGCTGTAGATCATGAAGTTGTTTCTGATTAAGGTTGATCAATCGAAGTGGTGGATTGGTATTGCTCTTATAGTGCTCATTAACCCCTTGGTTTATATCGGAATAATATTCCAAAGTAGAGTGCCAAGAAGTACCACCAATGAGTCCTAGTTTTTTCATATACTAACTCCTATCCATCTGAGAAATATAAACTTAATTGTTATCACAGGCAGCCTAGGGGATGAAGTGCTGAGGTTCGAAACTTTGATTGCACCTATAGTGTTAATAGAGAAGCTCTAGGCTGTTTAGGATAATCAAACCGATAGTGGTGGTAATCACCGAGGCAATAGTAGTCAAGGCAATGATGTTTGCCGCTAAGGTAGAATTACCGCCCATAGCGCGCGCCATGACATAACTTGCTGCTGCAGTTGGTGAGCAGGTCATAAAGAAGATGATACCAAGGGCCTGACCGCTAAAGCCCAGTAAATAGGCGGCGACAACACACAATAGTGGCATAGCGATAAGCTTAAGTGACGATGCTAGCCAAGTAGGTGCGGTGTCGTGTTTGAGCGATTTAAGATCAAGAGAGCCACCGGTGCACAAAAGTGCCAGAGGCAGTGTCATACTGGCAAAATAGTGGCCAGCGTCTGAGGCAATCTTAGGGATAGGTAAACCCAGCATTGAATACGTAAAGCCTGCAATTATCGAAATGATAAGTGGATTGCTTGTAATACTTTTGCCAATGGTTTTTAGCGGGCTTGGAGCCTTACCATTGCTGGAATTGCCGTCTTTTGGTGTTAAACAAATCACCGCGAGTACGTTGTAGAGCAAGGTAGTCGCCGCCACATAGATAGCTGCTGTTGCAAGTCCATCATTACCGTATAGATTCGCTACATAGGCAAGGGCGATAATCCCGGTATTGGCGCGAAACCCGCCTTGAACTACCACTCCTTTATCTGCGTGCTGTTTTAGAATCAGTCCAACAACAATCGCACAGAACAGATAAAACAGTATGTTACTGCCGACACTGAAGCTAACTAAAGAAAGACTGCTGGCAAAGTCGTGGTCAGATTCCACTAAGCTTAAGAACAGCATAGTGGGTAGGGTGACCTTGAAGACTAGGGTAGAAGCACCTTGAATAAACTCATCATTGATTACCTTGGTGCGCTTTAACACTACACCCATAACGAGAATCAGACAGATAGGTCCTGTGACTGAGATTGAGAACAGCAGTTGGTCGAGTAGTCCCATAGTGATTCCGTTAAATTGTAATACAAAAGAGCGAGTTGGATTTTGCCATGGTTACGTATGCTTAGCAAAACCAATCATAACAATGACAAATAAAAAGCTCCGCTACTGCGGAGCTAATCACAAACCTTTTATACCCTTCTTACTTGAAGATGCTGGGGCTGGCCTTCCAGGGGTGTTGACTGGCCTCACCAATTGGGAGGCCAACCCCGACCATCACATCGTTTATCTATGCTCAGGCGATTGCCTCGTTGGTCGCCTACCAGCATTTCCAATTACTTTGGGTATAGCTAATTACATTATCCACTTCCACCAAACGAATAGCGCTAAGAAGCCGAACAGGTAGACAAGGCCAACAATAGATAGAGCCTTCAGTTTAGGACCTACCGCTAGCTCAGCAGGGAGTGGTGTGCGGGTTACCAAGATGTAGTTCAGTAATGCAAAGAATGGCGTGGTAATAAAGGCCAGTACCATAGCGAAGTCCAGCATAGGTAGAAGCGCTTTGGCTAGGAATACCACTATGCATAGCGCAACCAGTGAGATGGCAAACATCCAAACTTGGTTAGTCACAGGTGCGATTGTTTCTTTCTTAGTAAGCAAACGCTGAGATTCAGTGATAACGCGAGCGTAGCCATCGATTACTGTAATGGTACTGCCAAAGATACAGAAGAAAGCGATAACCGCGATCAGGTATCGAGACCACTCGCCGATAGTGCTAGCGTACAGGCCAACCAACTGATGCGAGAAGCCGACGCCTGATTTTTGCAATTCAATGCCAGTACCGTGCATCAATAGCGCACCTAGCGACAGGAATACGATAGCCAATACAGCAGTGCCGATATAGCCAACGTTGAAGTCAAACAGTGCTGACTTAGCTGTTACCTCTTGGCCTTTACACTGACTCTTCAGCCACATAGAGGTAAGGCTAGAGATTTCGATAGGGGCTGGCATCCAACCCATGGTTACTACAATAAATCCAACTGCCGCGAGCGTCCAAGGAGAGGGAGCAACGAAGTCAGCGGCTTGCACAGGAGCAGGCTTACCAATAGCGATAAATACCGCTGTAAGGGTTGCTACCGTTAGCACAGCCATGATGCCCTTGGACAGCACATCCAGCGCTTTATAGTGACCGACAAATAAAATGGTTAGACAGGTTAGAAGCACGATTATGCACAGTACCGGCATAGAGAGATCGAACGGAATAAAGTACTTCAGTAGGCTCGCACTGAACATCAGAAGCGCGGCTGTATTTACCACGGCAGATATCACGCTAAGAAGAGCGAAAACTACTAGGTAAGGGCGACCAAGCTTTGCATAGCCTCTACTAGACTGGTTTTGGTGCCAACCGTGTACTGAACGCCTGCTTTAAAGAATGGGTATTTGAAAAGGTTTACCAGCAGGATCAGCGCCGCCAATTGCCAACCATAGATGGCACCGGCTTTGGTGGAGGCAACTAGGTGAGAACCGCCCACAGCTGCAGCTGCGGCCATGATGCCTGGTCCTAGTGAACGTAAAAAATTATTTACGCGTGATGGTTTTTGTTGGGTGTCTAACGTGCTTTCCATGTCCCTTATATCCAATAGTTCTTGTCAATAAGCTATAGAAATAACATATTGAAATTGATCGTCAATTTAAATTTACACATTTACAGTTTTCGTAAATGCAAGTGTGCAGAAGATCGGCTTTCGGGATACTAAAACGCCGATGCAAAGCATCGGCGCTATACCCTTCTTACTTGAAGATGCTGGGGTGTTGGCTGGCACTCGCCATCGCCATCACATAGCCTATCTATGCTCAGGCGCTTGTCTCGCTGGCCGCCTACCAGCATCTCCAATTACTTTGGGTATAGTTGTAATTGAATGCGTTTTGAAGATTTAATAGCTGGCGTAAACAAAGCTACCCTCATCGGTAAAGGCGATGACATCGAAATCACGATAGGCCTCTCCCTCGCGAGCCATACCCGGAGAGTGCATAGGCATACCTGGAGCGGCAAGCCCTTTAACCCCTTCCGGGCGCTCTTTGAGTAGTCGAGCTATCTCACGCTCAGGCACGTGGCCTTCAATAAGATATCCATCAATGATAGCGGTGTGACATGAGGTCATTTTGGCTGGCATTCCAAATTTCTGCTTCACATCATTCCATTGATTTTGCTCATGAATCTCCACTTGGTAGCCTTTTGCTCTAGGATTTCAGCCCACTCGGTGCAACAACCGCACTGAGGTGATTTGTACATTTCAACATCAAATTTTGCTGCATAGCTGAGGCTAGTAAAAAGTAGGGATACAGATAGAACAATCTTGTTTACAGATTTCATAATAATTCTCCGATTGGGTGAGTGTTATACGGACTCGCCCTAATAAAAATGTTAGCTAATTGCTGTGGATTTAGGTGTTTTGATTGGAGAATTACACGATCGGGGGACGCAGCAACTGCTGAGTAAACTCAGGTAATTGCTCATTAATGTTTGGCTCTAGTCTAGATGGCTTAGGTTGGGTAAATGTGAAGCTATAAACCGTGCTCGGCAGGGAGAGTAAGGTTCCGCATACCTGGCCACCGCAGTTATGGGTGCTTCCAAAGCAATGATCCACGCTCTGCATCGAAATCTCTTCACAGCAATCATGGCTGAGGCTGGATTGAATATCTGAGCTTGGATGATGAGCGATTGAAGTGTTGGCTGTACTCATGGTGCTTGCAAACAATAGGCACAAGGTCAGCACTATGCTGATAACACCCTGATTTTTAATCTTGTTTGCCATGAAATACGCCCTTATGAAACTCCTTTTGTTATATCTCACCGCTTTTGATTCGGTCAACTAAGTTTTTTCAAACTTTGCTGTTGACCTGAGACCTACACCTAGGTTTTAAACTGCTTCCATACTCTCGAAATTAACCTAGGAGATAGCTATGGGATGTTGTAATCAATCCCCAAATGGGGGCACTAAACAACTTGGATTGTTGTTCAAACTTATCGCCGCGATTTTTATCGTGATCATGGTGATTGGATACTTTTCAAATTAAGCTTGACCTAGGAGCTACACCTAGGTTTTAAACTGACCCTATCAACAACAGAATCAACAGCGGATAATCGTATGATCACTTCAGTTCTAGCAAAGCGAGCCAACGTCAGTTCAGATACGGTGCGTTACTACACCAAGCGCGGACTACTCACTCCGACGCGTAACCCTGACAATGGATACAAGGAATACGATATTCATGCATTGCAACGACTGAAGTTTATTCATCAAGCGCGAGAGATTGGTTTTAGTCTTAAAGAAGTAGAAGAGATCTTAGCCTCGGCAGAAGACGGTACCTCTCCTTGTCCTCGAGTGCGCGAAATGATGATAGAGAAGATCGAAGAGACACAAGCGCAGATTGTGCGCCTGCAAAATCATGTGCAGATGTTGCAATCCACCTTTGCTGACTGGGGGGAACTACCCGATAGCGAGCCAACCGGTGAGTCTATCTGTTGTTTAATAGAGTCTTGGACTGAGGAACAAAAGTGATGAACGAGTATTCCATCCACTTGTCTGGTGTGTCCTGCGGCGGTTGTGTCAACAAGATTCGACGCTCAGCGTTAGAGCAAGACGCGAATTTTTCTATTGAGGTGAGCGAAGACAAAAGTCTAGCGAATATCTCAAGCTCTTTGCCTGTAAGCGTTATGATTCAAATCGTTGAATCCCTTGGCTATCAGCCTCTGAGGTCGCCAGCAATACTTATGTCGGCGGTGTGCAGAAAGTGAAATGTGGTGGCTGCGTCAACAAGATACGTAAAGCCTTAGTTGAGCTAGACCCAGAAGCAGAAATAGAAGCTGACATTGAGGCGCAGCAGATCACGGTGCAAAGCAAATTATCTGATGCACAGATTGAATCTGAGCTCGATAAGTTGGGTTATTTGCCTAAGGTTGAAACCGAGCAGGCGCCGGTTCAAGAAAAACAAATTTCAGCGAAAGTAACCACAAGCTCGGACAGGCCTCTGGTTCGCTTAAACTTACAAGGGGTGACCTGTGCCAGCTGCGTTAACACCATAGAGAAAGTCTTGAATGGGGTTGAAGGTGTTGATTCTGTCATGATTAACTTTGCCAACCGCACCGCTCAGGTACATGCAAGTGTTGGGGCTGCGAGTCTAATTACCGCCATCGAAAACTCAGGCTATGGTGCTACAGAAATCTTAGATGAGGAAAAGGCTGAGGCGGAGAGAGAGAAAGCTGAGCAAACAGAGTACAAACACAAAATGCGCCAAACCTACTTTGGCTTGGGCTTAGGTGTGCCTCTTATGCTATACGGCATGCTTGGTGGCTCTATGACGGTAGAGACCGGCATTGAGCAGTTTGCATGGGGCATCATAGGTTTGCTTACCCTAGCGGTGTTAGCAACTTGCGGTAAGCACTATTTTAATGGGGCAAGTAAGGCGTTCATCAATCGTAATGCGAACATGGATACCCTAGTTGCTCTAGGTACAGGCAGTGCGTGGCTCTATTCCATGGCTATCGTCGTTATGCCGAGTATCTTTCCTGAGTCTGCCAGACACCTGTATTTTGAAGCCAGTGCAATGATCATTGGCCTTATTAACCTAGGTCAGGCGCTAGAGCTTAAGGCGAGAGGACGCACATCTCAGGCGATTAGACGCCTTCTTGACCTTCGCGCTAAGACTGCTTTGGTCATTCGTGACGGCGAGACTGTTAAGCTTCCAATCGAGCAAGTAATTGCGGGTGATAAGGTGGTGATTCGTGCCGGTGAAAAGGTGCCGGTCGATGGTAAGATTATTGAAGGCAGTGCCTGATAGACGAGTCTATGTTGACTGGCGAGCCTATTCCGGTTGCTAAACAGCTAGGTGATAGCGTCTCAGCTGGGACAGTAAATGGTAACTCGAGCCTGACTATAGTGGCGACTAAGGTTGGTAGCGATACCGTATTGGCTCAGATCATCAACATGGTGACCCAGGCGCAGAACTCAAAACCTGCTATCGCTCACCTTGCGGATAAGGTCTCCAGCATCTTTGTGCCGAGCGTTATGATCATTGCGGTATTGACTGCGCTAGGTTGGTATAACTTTGGCGCCGACCCAGTATGGATTCATATGTTGGTCACGGCGACCTCGGTACTTATTATTGCTTGTCCTTGTGCGCTCGGGTTGGCTACTCCAATTTCAACCATGATAGGTGTGGGTAAAGCTGCCGAATTTGGTGGACTTATCCGAAATGGCGATGCCTTGCAGCGCGCATCAGATATCGATGTTGTCGTGCTAGATAAAACCGGCACCATCACTCAGGGCAAGCCATTGGTAGTAGAGGCCGAGATGTTTGATGATCGAGCTGTAACTGTGCTGAAAGCATTGGAGCAGGGTTCGACTCACCCGCTAGCTGAGGCAATCGTAAGCTATTGTGATTCATTGAATTTGGAGTCTTCGGTGGCTGTTGAGAACTTTGAGTCTCTAACTGGGCTTGGCGTTAAGGGTGACTACAACAATGAAACCTATTTCTTGGGCAACGCTCGTTTGATGGTCTCAGAAGGCGTCACTCTGGACAAGGTGACAGAAACGGCAAACCGTTGGGAGTCTGATGCAAATACCGTGGTGTATTTTGCTAGGCAAAATCAGCTTTTGGGCATATTGGCTATCCAAGACCCAATCAAGAAAGAGTCTGTTGGTGCAATTAAGGCAATGCATGACTTGGGCATTAGGGTTGTGATGCTTACCGGTGATAATGCGGCGACTGCCAGAGCGGTAGCCGAGGTAACCAATATCGATGAGTTCCACGCAGAGCTTTTGCCTCAGGATAAACTTGCTTGGGTTGAGCGCATGCAGAACCAAGGTAAGGTCGTAGCTATGGTGGGTGATGGCATCAATGATGCGCCAGCGCTAGCTCGCTCAGATGTGGGTTTCGCCATTGGGCAGGGCACGGATGTGGCTATCGAGAGTGCGGATATAACCCTGATGCGTGGCTCGCTGTACGGTGTATCTCAGGTAATCGAAACCAGTAAAGCTACCATGAAGAACATCAAGCAAAACCTGTGGGGTGCCTTTATCTACAACTCGCTGGGTATCCCAATTGCGGCAGGCGTGTTGTTTCCATTGACTGGTTGGTTGCTTAGTCCAATCGTTGCTGGTGTAGCTATGTCACTGTCGTCGATTACCGTAGTGAGCAATGCTAATCGGTTAAGATTGTTTAAACCAAAATCATCGGAGGTGTAAGATGTTGGTTAACGTATTAGGTATTCTAGCCATCATCGGAATCGTCTGGTGGTTTTGGTTGAAATAACAAAAGGTTAAGGTCGCGTTAAATGCGGCCTTTTTATTTGTATTCGCTAGATCGATTGTTTACCTTTAACGGGTGAATGGTACAATTCCGATGTAATAAAAGTGTCATATTAAAAGTAAGGAAAATAGCTCGCACCATGTTGGATCTAAAGATCACCGCTAAGAAGAAGATTGAAATCCAGCAGACCCTGTCCGCAGACTCGCAGTCTGAAACTAAGGTAGAATTTGTCATCCCGAGCAGCATCGATCTAGGGGATAGCTTTTCTGCAGGCGAGTTCTTCGATAAATCTTTCTTACAGACCCGACGCTTTCACAAAGGCAAGAGCATCAGCTTGATGCTTTTGTATATCAAGAATCCTTGAAAAAGAACATCTGCCGTACGACTCCTATAAGACCTCTATCAGTTTGTTCTCTTATTTGTTTATTAACGATATTCGCTCGTTTAAGACCAATCTTGAGAAGGGTGAACAAGCGGTTGAAGAAATCGTTGATAAGGCTAAAGGTCATTCAAATATCTTGGCTTCATTTCGCCGTTTTAACCTAGAAGACGACCAGAAGTTTGAGCGTTTCCGCAAGGTCGATGCCATCCTATCCTACGAGTTTGAGCAGTATCTGCTGCGTCAAACCGCTTACTTACAAAGTACTAAAGGCGCACAATCGGCTCGTGATTATCTAGCTCAGCTTTCGATGGCAGAGGATGAGTATCGTATTACCCAGATGTACGAAAACATCTACTCGGTAAAGAGCATTGAAGCGGATGATGAAGAGAAACTGACTCGTGTTTTTAACCAAACCGATCTGCAGAAAAAGCTCCTTGAACTGCCCCTTAAGGTAACCAGTAAAAGCACTCGCGTAGGGAGAAGGAGAAGTATCTTTCTCTTGCTATTGCTACCGGCCTTATCATGCTCGGTTTTAGTGTGGTGATCTTCCAGTTCCGTTTGATGGGGCTGGATACCGATCTGCAATTTGTACTAGCTTTCGCCGCACTTTATGTGGTGCGAGATGTGTTTAAGGAAAGCATCAAGTCGTGGGTGTTTGAGAAGATTATCCGCAACAAGCCGCGCGTGATTTCTCAGTACACTATGCCGGACAAAAAGACCAATATAGGTAGTGGTGAGACTTGGTTTAATTCTCAGCCAAACTCGAAAACGGCTATCGCTAACAAAGAGAGTGTCTCTTTGTTCTTCCGTGAGTTGGTGAGCCTGAAAAACTTTGAATACAACGGCTTTAAAAAGATAAAGACCAACACCTCTATTAACCTTACGCCGCTGATGAACTGCTTCCCGAGCGAGAACCGCGATATGTACGTCTACTCGTCGACCAATAAGCCGCGCAAGGTGAGTATTTCTCGCCGCGGTCGTATCGAGGTGAAGATCCATGAGAAAAAACCGAGCCAAGTGGCGTCAAAGAGCGTACCCAGCGCTATCGTGTCACCTTTGATAGAACCAAAATAATCAAACTAGAGTTGATCTAACTTGCTTCTAATTGCGAATAAAACCTTTCGTACTTTTTTACTTTGACTAAACTTTAAACAGGGTTTAGTACGGGTGAAACCGAGCCCCTCAATGCAAGGACTGCAGGAGGATGGCATGCAACAATACACAATTCATTCCAAACAACGTGGCTTAGTGATTATCTTTGCCACGCTAGCCATGCTTGTTTTTCTTATCATAGCGGGTCTGGTCATAGACACTGGCTATGCCTACTACAAGTACCGACAAGCTCAAACAGCTGCCGATGCGGCCGCTCTTACCGGCGCCTATGAGATCAAAAACGGGCGCGATACCTACAACAATGTTTCCACCAAAGCACTTGCAGCCGCCGCCGAGCTTGGATTTACATCAGGCACAGATGACACCCTAGTGACTATCGAGAGCTCCACCGTTGGCGGCAATCAAGTGGTATCACCGACAACCGGTGCATACGTGGGTGATACCAGCGCAGTAAGAGCGACTGTCTCTGATGCCTTTCCAAGCTTCTTCCTCAGTGTTATCGGAATTGAACAGATAGATTACAGCGTATCGGCCACTGCTCGTGGCGGGGTAGGTGTGAGTAATAATTGCATCTATGTGTTGGGTGAAGAGAACAAAGAGAAGATGCTGTATGTCACCAGTGATTCACAGCTAAATGCTAACTGTGGAATAGTTGCGAATTCGAGAAGTAATAAAGGTTTGTACGTTTCTAGTGGATCGGAAATCAATGCAACAACGGTCGAGACGGTTGGTGGCTCAGATATCAGTGGCAGCTCTGTCTCATGTTCTGTGGAAGGGGCGGATTGTCCAACGGACAAAAACAGTGATAACCCGCCGACTAAAGTTGCTGATCCACTCGCCAATATCCCAGCTCCAGCGGTTAACTATTCAACTTGTGATTACGGCTCTCCGGGGGGCAGTCGCAGAGAGGTTGAGAACGGAACTATAAATCCTGGAACTTACTGTGGTGGACTGCTCATTAAAGGTCATGTGAAGATGAATGACGGCCTGTACGTTATGCGTGGTGGTGGTTTCGTGGTTGATGGTTCAGGCTCATCGGCGAAAAATGCAGGATCTGGTGGTGTTACTATTTATAACACCTGCAAAAATGCATGTACTGGTAGTGAGGACGATGAAAAAGACTACTGGGCAATTGAGCTTAAATCAGGTTCTGGCATTGAGCTTGAAGCGACCAAATGTAACGGTAGTTGTAGCGGCTATGAGGGTATCTTATTTTTCGCCGACCGCAATGCGCCAGAGTCTCCAGAACCAGAAAAAGAACCAAGAAACTATTTTGACAGCAGTGCGTCTTCGACTTTCAAAGGCATTATCTATTTACCCCAGCAGAGCTTTGAGGTCACTAGCGGTTCCTCTGGATTTGGTGCCGAGACCATCATTGTTTCTAAGTACTTATACCTATCGAGTAGTTCGGTACTTAATATTTCGAGCCTGAGCTCAGGCGAGAACCCAATTACTTCAGAAGTAACGTTAGTGGAGTAAGGTTATGGACAACTTTAATAAACAACATGGATTTGCGGCAGTAGAAACTGTCGTGGTAACCCCAATCTTAATACTGCTTTTTGTGATTATTGTCGACGTAGGGCGTGTGATGTATCACAGTCTCTCCACTGCTGCTGCCGCAAGGGCTGCTGCAGCCTATGGCGCGCAAAGTACCAGCTTTATCTCTGATGCAGCTGGAATGGCGAGCATTGCCAAGCAAGATGGTGTGAGCTTAGGTAAAACGGCAGAGAACCCGGATATTTTCATTGTGAACAGTTCACAATACTGCGTATGTGTAAATGGTTCGACTAAGCTAAATGGGTGTGTTCAGAGTGACTTAGATACCTGCAGTTCAGGCCATGAACGTTATGTATCTGTCACCGTAGGACGCACCTTTGAAACCCTGATGAACTACCAGTTAGTGCCATCGACCATCGCATTATCAGAGACAGCAGTATTGAGAGTTGAGTAAGCCTATGAAGTATCGAATCAAAATGCCTCATTTATCCTTCAAGCAGCGCGGTATCACTATTACCGAGTTCACCATAGTGTTACCCATCTTCTTGATTCTGATGTTTTCCATCATTCAAGGAGGCGTGGTGATATTTATGTATAACCAGGTATCTCACGCGGCCAAAGAAGGGGTTCGTTATGCGGTGGTAAGAGGAACAGAGGCAGGAGCTGATCCTGCTAGAGTCGGGGATGCTCCGGCTACGTCACAAACGGTTAGTACCTATGTGAAGAGCAAGGCCAGTCTGGATAATCTTACAGTGACGACGAGTTGGCCAGTATCCAAAGATCCAGGGCAAGCGGTAACCGTGCAGGTGTCATATCCTTTGGCATCGGACTTTATCTTCTTCCCAACTTTTAATATAACTGCATCATCGACAGGCATAATCCACTACTAAATTGCACACATCTACTTGGGCACTGATTGCTGATATCTATACACCGCTACTCCTCGCTATAGCGGTGTATTTATTATTGGAGCAGCTAAATCGCAGCAGCGTGGCTTCTGGCTTTGCGCTAAACCGCTTATCTATTCCACCATCTATCTCTACGTGATGCGCTTTGTCGATATCGCGCTGGATATCTGGCCATCGTTTGGTTCTGACTACAGCACTCATACCGCAGTGGCTTTGGTGCTGGTGGTGCAGATATGGGTGCTCAATCTCAGGCTTGGAGTGTTGTCGGCACTTTCTCTGGCGGGCTATATGCAACTAATGAACGTTCTCGATTACCATACCTATCTAGATATGGTATCAACCAGCCTGTTTTTGTTGCCTGTGTTTGTACTTATATGGCGCAATCAGAAAGGCTGATTGATCATAAACCACATATAGCTACCTTCCTCAGACACCGCATAATCAGCGCGTACGACTAAACCTGCGGTTAGGGCGCGAAGAGAAACACCGGCATCGTATTTCATGTCAGAAGTGAGATCTTTTAGGTCATATTCACTGGCAACCTGACCGGCTTCCACAAAACCCACTAACTGAAACCAGTCGAGGTTTAGGAATCTGAGCCATTCCACATCTCGCACTGGATTGTATTTGAGGGTGTAGCGATACTCGGCGCTAGCGTAGATGCTGGCCTTATCGTGGAATCGGTTAGAGTCGTAGCCACGCATACGCTTATAACCACCAAGAGTTGCACCTTCGTTGTAGGCTGGTGCGTCTTCGACAATTCTCGAGTCATTGCCGACTTGCTTTACGTTCCAAGATGGGGAATAGGCGGTCCAAAAGTTGAAAGCGAAGATGCGCTGTGATGCCCACTCACTTTCACCTATGTCGGTGTATTTGCTGAGATCTAGCTGCCACACATCCCAGTTATCCTCGGGGGTTAGCCATGCTCCTTCAAAGGTGTAACTGAGATACTGTCGACTACCCATACTCGGGTTGGGTGCAAAGTCGGTATTGTCGTATTGGATGCCAAGCTCTACCGCATTTACGTCACCGCTCTGCTTGCCGCTGCCGTCGTCATAGGATTGATAGCGGTTAAACTGACGCAGGATCAGTATGGTGGTGCCGTTATCCAGTGGATTCCAGTTCGTGCTAGTTGGCGCATCGGTTAGTAAACCGCCACGCAGGTTGTATTGGATAATAGGGTCGGATTTACGCGAGCCTATTGGAAGCACGTACTCCATTTTTAGATCCAGCCAGTTTGAAAAACCGTCACCCTCGATAAATTGGTCTTGGCTAGAGCCACTGCTACCCGGAAGAGGCTGACCATTTGGGGTAGGTGTCGACTTGTTTCCTGTATAGGCACGCTGCTGGGGAAAGTAGCGTACATGCCAGCAATAGAGAAAAAGGTACGATTGGAAAAGCTCGGTCTGTAGTTCCAGATCCCTCCGGAGAAACCATAGCTTTCAGCGCCACCCCAACCGGTTGCGCCCATAGCCATTTGATCCTGACCTATACCCTGAACTACGCCACCTATACCTAGGTTAAAACCCATAGTATCTGAGGAGAAAAAGTAGGGCAGAACCATAGCATTGTTCTTCTTTACGTTTTCTGCGCGGTTGATGGTGTACTTAATACTGACCGGAGTGGCCGCCATACCGGCGCAGGAAACAGTAGCAAGAGCCAGTGTGGCCAGCTTTGCTTTGGAGATTTTACGGATAGACATCGAACTGCTATGTGCTTCCTTGCGTAGAGTTGCTATTTGCAATCTTACTAAGTTTTACCAGCTTAAACAGTATGTTTGTCTAACTTGCATTAAAAAAGGAGCCATAAGGCTCCTTTTTGGTTAATTAGTAACTCAATTAGTTGTTCTTCATATGGTCTAGCATCTGTGTTTTATACACATCGCTGTTACCACCGAAGATAGCTTGAACACCAGTACCTACACGTACTACACCTGCAGCACCTAGTGCTTTTAGTTTGTCCTCGTCTACTTTTTCTTGGTCTTCAACCTGAATACGAAGGCGAGTGATACAAGCGTCGGTAGATTTGATGTTTTGCTTACCACCGAAGGCCGCCACTAGTTCGCGAGTGAAGTCGTCACCAGTAAGTGCTGGACCTTTCTCTTCTTTCGCGTCTTCACGGCCTGGAGTCTTAAGGTCAAACTTGCGGATGAACCAAGAGAAGACCACATAGTAGATAGCCGCATAAGCTAGGCCTAGTGGAATGATCATCCAGCCTTTGGTTGAGATACCGAAGAAGGTCACATAGTCGATAAGACCTGCACTGAAGCTGTAGCCGTGTTTCACGCCAAGAATGATACATAGCGGGTAAGCAAGACCTGCGATGATAGAGTGAATCACATATAGCGCTGGTGAGATGAACAAGAATGCAAACTCAACTGGCTCTGTGATACCAGTAAGGAATGAGGTCAGGGCTGCTGATGCCATGATACCCATTACTTTCACGCGGTTCTCTGGCTTAGCGGCACGACCCATAGCGATAGCTGCAGCGGGTAGACCGAACATCTTGAATAGATAGCCACCGGCTAGGTTACCTGCATTGGGATCACCTGCGAAGAAGCGTGGGATCTCGCCAGTGAACACTTGTCCAGCCGCGTTAGTGAACTCACCTGCTTGAAGCTGGATGATAACGTTGATCACGTGGTGCAGACCGAATGGGATCAATGCACGCTCTGCTGTACCGTATGCCCAGAATGCTAGCACTGGGTTTTGCTCTGTTGCCCAGTGACCGAATGCATCGATGCCTGCGCCAATTGGTTGCCAGATAAACGCAAGGATGATACCTAGGAACAGCATTGCAAAAGAGGTCACGATAGGAACAAATCGCTTACCGGCAAAGAAGCAAGATACGCTGGCATCTTAATGGTGTAGAAGCGGTTAAACATATACGCACCAACAGCACCAGAGATGATACCGCCCAGCACGCCCATATCAATGTGGTCTACGCCCAGAACGCCCGCCATAACCTTTAGCGTTGCAACTAGAACGTAGTAACCGATACCGGCAGCTACTGCGCCCACACCATCGTTTTCAGTAAACGAGATAGCAACGCCTAAAGCGAAGATAAGAGGAAGGTTGCCGAATACCGCACCGCCGGCTTCTGCCATCAGTTGCGATACGATTGGAGGAATGATATCGAAATTGGCTGAACCAATACCTAATAAAATACCTGCTGCAGGCATGGATGCTATTGGCAGCATCAACGCCTTACCAACCTTAGAAAGGCTGGCGAAGAATTGACTAAACATGTGATTACCCCGTGTTATATATAGTTTTTTAGTAGCCGAAAGAAGCTACTCCCTTCATTGCAATTACTCAAAATCTAAAATTGGATCTTAATTACTTGTTTTTATATGCAACCTGTTTGGCGACCTTGTAGGGTCTAGTTTTGCTGCTCCCCAAATAGGGAAAGGACCAATTGTCTTCGAATCCATGAAGAGCAAATTGGTCCTTTATTTGTCCTAGCTGTGCTAGGTTGAGATTTGAGTGCCCTAGTTTCTGTGCACCTCGAAAAGGGTGCGATAGCTTATCCATCTACTGTTTCTATAGGGGGGGATGGAGCAAAACCATAGATAAGCAAGCTATCGCTAAATCGTCGGCTAGTTCGCCTTGAACTGGCAGGTCATCACTAGTGACGCTAGAGCTGCGCTTTGCAGTGAGCCTTTCTTGCCACGACTTACCTTTACTTGGTAGAAGTCAGACATTGGCTTTTTCGCTTTAGCAGTTGTCTTTTTCATCGCGTCACCTCGTTTGTGTTGTTCGCCTCAGTTGTTGAATGTAATTATTCATCCAAAGCATGAATTAAAAAACAGATAGGTTTTATCTATTTTGTTCCTTATTTATTGATTTTTTGCGATATCTGGCACATGTTTAGATTTAATAAGGAAAGGATTAGGCTATTAAGGTATGAAGCCACATAAGTTGGTTCGATATTTTGCGCGATTAGATGAATATCAGGTGGGTGTGGAGCACGCTGTTCTATTAGAAGAGATCGCTAATCATCTATATACAACAACACGTTATGCTCGAACCTGTTGGGTGACATGAAGTCTCAAGGCTGGATCGATTGGACACCTAAAATAGGCCGAAACCAGCGCTCCTTGTTGTACAAACGCGCTTCGGAGCAGGATGTTAGGCAAGGAATCGCCTTAGAATTTATTGGCAAGCAAGAGTTTGAATCTGCACTTGAAGTGCTTAATCAGGATCAAAATGTGTTTGGTCAACTGCTAGCAAGAGCCTCAGGTGCAGGGCTAGTGGATGGCAAACTGCATGTTCAGCTCACCTACAACCGCCTGTTCAGCACACTGTTGCCTCATGTATCCCTTCGAGCCAGTGAGCGTTTCTTAGTGCGTCAGCTGTATGCCTGTCTGGTGCAGAGCGACCGACACGGCAGGGTTTCACCAGATATTGCCCACCATTGGGACTCTACTAAAGAGGGAAGGGTGTGGAGTTTTCATTTAAGGCCCAAGGTTAAGTTTCATAATGGCGAACCTATAGACAGCAGGGCAATCGCCGAGCTGTTCAACAAACTGAAATCTCACCCAAGGTATCTCAGTGAACTCAGGCATTTGGTCGATATAGAAGCCGAGCACCCGAGGATCGTTCGCTTTTATCTCAGTGAGCCAGATCTGGGTTTTGCGGCCAAATTGGCAGATCTTAAATATGGTATACAGCCAGCAGAGCAAGTCTCGATTAAGCAAAGCAGTCAGGTGATAGGTAGTGGCTGTTTTCGTCTTGTGGAGCAGAGTGATAAGTGGCTAAAACTCGAGGCTTATGATGGCTTCCACGGTTATCGTTCTTTGACCGATGAGTTTACTGTTTGGCTGGTTGAAAAAGAGCGCACCTCGAAAACCTATGGTAAAAAAGCGCTCATTGAGGCGGAGCACGATCAAGAAGACTCCAACAAGAGAAATTTCGATATTGAAGATGGCTGTTTGCTTGCCATGGTTAATGCCAACGCTAGCAAGATTCTGACCATGGCCGAGCGTCAGGGAGTGCTGTCTCGCATCAGTGGTGCTTCTTTGTGGCAAGCACTGATTGAGCTCGATTCGACCTTTGGCCTGCACCTAGCGCAGAACTTTTTCCCGTTCTGGAAACCGACCTATCTTCCTCATGGGGAAGGCACGCTTCCCAAGAAGCTCTCTATTGCAGTGTATGACCACTTCGGCCTTAAGGCCTGTGCCAATGCTATTAACCATGTCCTATCTCCATTAGGTGTTGATGTGAGCACTAAGATTTACAGCGTTGCTGAGTTTGCCTCACTTGCTGAGAATAAAGCCTTTCCTGAACACTTAGTTCTATCCAACTTGTTTCTGGATGATAATGCATCAAGCTCAGCGTTTATTAAGTTCCGTAGCTATCTGCCGCTTCGGGCATGCCTTGAGGATTCGGTCGCAAGTTGGCTTGATCAAAACCTTGACCATATTCAGCGAGAGGTGGAGGCGAGTGACTATCTCGAATACTTAGAGCCTATCGGCGGGTATTTGATGCACAGCCTTTCTGCTATGCCTATGTTCCACCATAGACAATCGCTGAGCTTTCAAGGCATATTGCAAGGCGTAGCCATGACCCAGTGGGGCTGGCCAGATGTAAAACAGGTTTGGCTCGAAGAGTAAATCAATGAACACAGAATATTTAAAAGATGTAATCGATGGATATCCGGTGGTATCCAAGCTAAATGTGAACGACCTTGAGGTCGGTGAACATACCTTCTGGTTTCGCGTAGGAACCAATGCCTTGGGTCAATGGCAACACTTGCCAGTGATGGTTTTTAAGGGAAAAGAGCAAGGCAAGCGCTTTGTGATTACCGCCGGGGTTCACGGCGATGAGTACAATGGCATACTGACCTCCCACCAGATCGGTGAAGCCCTCTCTGGCAAGGTGAATCGTGGCAGTGTGGTGATTGTGCCGACCATTAACCTATCTGGCACGCTAAACCACAACCGTGACTACATCTCTAACGATCCAGACCACTCGACTGCTAACCTCAACCGCTTCTTTCCGGGTAATAAAGAGGGGAACGAGGCGCAGCGTTACGTGTTTAATGTGTGGGAGTATCTGTTAAAACCTAATGCCGATCTCGCCATTGATTTACACACTCAAACCAGCGGTACCGTCTATCCCTTGTATGCATTTGCTGATTATCGAATGCCAGACTGCGTCAAGATGGCCAAGCTTATTGGTCCTGATGTGATTTTGGATGATCCGGGCGACCCAGGTATTCTGGAAACCGTATGGAATAGAAGTGGTATTCCATCCACCACCCTGGAGGTAGGCATGGGACGCTATAGTGACTATCCCTTGATTGAGCGTTCGGTGAAAGGGGTGCTGAACTGCCTTTCTGCCTATGAACTGATAGATGAGGGCGGTTGTGAGGTTGAGTCGCTCATGTTTGAAGGAAAAGAGGTAACTTCCATTCGCGCTATCACTGGTGGTTTTTATCGGCCTCAGGTAGAGCTTTTACAATGGGTGAAAGAGGGAGATTTACTCTCTGTTCAAACCGATGCATTTGGTCGTGAGGTTAGGCGATATCTAGCACCGCGCGATGGTCTAGTGCTGAGTCTCAACGTTGAGCCGATGCGCGCCACAGGGGCGCTGATCGTTCGTATTATCCATTAAACGCTCAGTTTACGTACAGAGTCGAATAATTTACTTTCAATTTACGTTTAGCGTAAAACTGTGAACTCTATCATAATAATTCTGACAGCTTAAAACGGCGCTGAACAGCCGTTTGGCTTCCAACCATTGAGAGGGGACAGAATGATGAAAGGTTTAATTATTGCTCTAGCACTGACGATGACCGCGCCATTGGTATTCGCCAGCAACGGTAGCCACAGCTCTCGCTCAGAGCGTTATGAGCTTTGCTATGTAGACGGCTCTGCCCGCATGCTTCAACCAAACATGTGCTACGCACTCGGCGGCAAGCGCGCTTTGTAATCGCTTATCTAGTCGGACAGAAAGAGACCACGCAATTGCGTGGTCTTTGTGTTTCTGGGGCTCAACTTTGGTTCTTCGCGGGTTAGAGGAGGCGCAAATATTTCTTCTTAGCGAGCGACCCCCTCCGAGCGACACCTTGCTCCATCAATCACTCTCCAGTGGCAGCACGAGTGGGAACCCCAGCTTAGCAAAGCGCAAAGTCATCGCTGACATCCCTGAGTACACCTACTAGAAATAGTAGTTGTTCCCGCTAATTAGTGAAGAACCTTAACTTTGAGTACCAAAGTAACCCGCGATATCGTTCAAGTCTTGAGTTTCTGTTAACGCCAACATCAACATGATGCGCGCTTTTTGCGGATTCAGATCACCCGAGCCAATAGCGTGCTCCTTTGCCGTCACAAAGCCAGAACCGGTGCGAGAAGAAAGCACAACAGGGTAGCCCGACTCATTTAGCTCACTGATCTTGTCACGTACCGCTTTAGGCACAGAACCATTGCCACTGCCTGCGACAACGATGCCTTTCGAGCCTGACTCAATCAGCGCATCGATCATCTCTGGCCCCATATCTTGATAGCTGTAGATGATGTCTACCTTTGGAAGGGTTTCAAGTTTAGAGACATCAAAGCTAGGTTTGCCTGTAACCTTAGCCGGCTCGAAGTAGAACTTAGGTGCGCCACCGGCGAAGGTGCCAAGAAATCCTTGGTCATACGCTTTAAAGGTATCCATAGAGATAGAGCTGGTCTTAGAGATGTAATACGCCGCGCCAATCTTGTCGTTAAGGATAACCATGGTGCCGCGACCAGTGGCCTCTTCACTTGCCGCCAGTGTCACCGCGTTCAATAGGTTCATAGGTCCATCTGCACTGATTGCGGTGGCTGGGCGCATCGCACCGACTACAACGATAGGCTTATCACTCTGGTTTACTAGATCCATGAAGAATGCAGTCTCTTCTGTGGTATCTGTGCCGTGGGTAATCACTATGCCATCGGTGTCTTTGGCAAGTAGCTCATTGGCGGTTTTTGCCATACCAAGCAATATCTCGCTGTTGATATTAGAACTGCTGGTGTTGGCGACCTGAATGCCATCAACGTTCGCCACATCAACGATCTGTGGCACCGCTTCTATGAGGGTAGTTACCGCGATCTCTCCAGCTTTATAACCGGTAACGTCGGTAGATTTGGCCGCAGAGCCAGCAATAGTGCCACCGGTGCCTAATATGGTGACGTTAGGTAAGGTCTCTGCTAGTGCATTAAATGAAAGTAGAGATGAAATAATAATGGCGCTGGTTAATTTCTTCATGGTTTCCTCACGGTATTTTTATTTAACAGTGGGGTATTGCACGAAGGGTGCCAAAAATACGATTTAGAATAATTGGTGGATAATTATTTGCATATTTATCTTTCTATATTATCTGTAAATATAAAGTTCGTAACTTATTGAATTTAAATTGTAATTATTTGTAAGTTATGAGTGATCCATATTAGTGCGGCAGCACCAATTTATTACATCAGTATTATATTCTGTTAAATCTGAGAGCTGTATCAATTCATTCATGTAATAAATATTTTCGCAATAAAGTCTCAACCTAATTGAAATAAAACTGAATTAACTTGCTTCTCGATTTATATCTCAATTAGGAAATAACAAATGAAGCTAGTTAAAACTGCAGTTGCTGCTGCGCTTATGTTTTCTGCAGCCTCTTCTGCAATGGACGCTCGTTATCAAGACCGTAGTGGCAACCTAGTCGCTGATCTGCCACAAAATGAGGCGGAGTGGGTGAATCCAGGTACCTTATCTTTGCTTACACGCCGGTAGAAGACCCAGCAGTTTATGCAGACGTTTGGAGTGAATTCCTTACGCACATGGAAAAGACCACAGGTAAAAATGTGCGTTTCTTCCCTGTACAGAATAACGCAGCACAGATTGAAGCGATGCGCTCTGGTCGTCTACATATCGCTGGCTTCAACACAGGCTCGACCCCTCTTGCGGTTAATTGTGCGGGCTTTGCTCCGTTCACCATGATGGCGGCAGAAGATGGTTCATTTGGTTATGAGATGGAGATCATCACTTATCCAAACTCAGGCATTGAGAAGGTAGAAGACCTAAAGGGTAAGAACCTAGCCTTTACCGCTCAGACTTCAAACTCTGGCTTCAAAGCGCCTTCTGCTATCTTGGCTGCTGAATACAATATGACGCCGGATAATGACTTTAAGCCGGCCTTCTCTGGTGCGCACGATAACTCTATCTTAGGTGTTGCTCATAGAGACTATGATGCGGCTGCGGTAGCAAATTCCGTATTGAACCGTATGCTTTCTCGCGATGTGGTAAAAGAAGAGCAGATCAAGAGCATCTACAAGTCTCAAACCTTCCCAACCACAGCCTATGGCCTAGCGCACAACCTGCACCCAGAGCTTCAAGAGAAGATCAAACAAGCCTTCTTTAGCTTCGACTGGGAAGGAACCAAACTAAAACAAGAGTTCGAGCGTAACGGTGAAGCACAGTTCATCCCGATCACCTATCAAGAGCATTGGGAAGTGATCCGCACTATCGATACTGCAAACAACGTTTCTTATACCTGTAGCTAAGGAACGTCATGTCAGCACTCACTCTTAAAGGCCTTACTAAGCATTACTCAGCTCATGATAAAGCACTGACTGATGTAAATATGAAGGTGGAAGCTGGCGAAGTAGTTGGACTTATCGGCCCTCTGGGGCCGGTAAATCCACACTAATTCGTTGTATCAACCGTTTGACTGAACCCACTTCTGGAGAGGTTCTCTTTTCTAATCAGAACCTAGTTAATCTGTCCAAGTCTGGGCTGCGCTCCGCACGTCGAGAGATAGGCATGATTTTCCAAGAGTATGCCTTGATTGAGCGTTTAACCGTTATGGAGAACGTTCTGTCTGGCCGCCTCGGCTATGTAGGATTTTGGCGCAGTTTCACTCGTCGCTACAGCGCAGAAGATATTCAAACTGCGTATGCCTTATTGGATCGCGTCGGTCTGCTAGAGCACGCCAATAAGCGAGCCGATGCGCTTTCTGGTGGTCAGCGCCAGCGCGTGGGTATTGCAAGGGCTCTAGCGCAGAACCCTAAGCTTCTGCTTATCGATGAGCCAACCGCCGCGCTTGATCCAAGAACGGCTCGTCAGATCATGCGTCTTATCCGTGAAATCTGTGAGGAGAAAGGATTGCCGGCCATCATCAATATCCATGATGTTCAACTGGCCAAGCAGTTTGTGGATCGCATCGTCGGACTGAACTCAGGTGAGGTTGTGTTTGATGGCACTCCAATTGCGCTTGATGAGTCTGTGCTGACCAAGATCTACGGTGAAGAGGATTGGAACCTGACGGTTCAAGAGGAATCTAGCGAGCTAGAGTTGGTTGAGGCTGTAGCATGAGCAAGCAGTACTCGACCACCTGGAAAAAGCCGCCGCTGATAGCGAATGCCTATTTAAGATACGGCTTGGTATTGGCTTCAATTGTTTATCTGATCCTTGCCAGCCAGTCGGTACACATCAACTGGCTTCGAATCTATGAGGGAGCGGAGCGCGGTTGGGCGTTTGTACTAGCCTTTATGTCGCCTGATTTTACCGGACGTTGGAATAACATCTCTCAAGGCTTGGTTGAGAGTCTCACCATGACCTTAACCTCAACAGTTGCCGGTGTACTGCTTTCTATTCCTTTTGGTTTAGGCGCGGCGAAGAATATCGCTCCTAAGCCTGTTTATCTGTTCTGCCGCGGATTCGTTGCAGTCGCGCGAAGCTTTCAAGAAATCATCATTGCCATTTTGTGTGTGGCCTTGTTTGGCTTTGGCACCTTTGCCGGCTTCGTGACCTTAACCTTCGCCACGATTGGTTTTCTTGCCAAGCTGTTTGCTGATGAGATTGAGGCGATAGACCCTGCGCCACTCACCGCCATGCGCGCAACGGGTGCCAGCTGGCTTCAGCAGATCAACTATGCGGTGCAGGCTCAGGTTATGCCGCGTTTTATCGGGCTTTCTATGTACCGTTTGGATATCAACTTTCGAGAGTCTGCGGTAATAGGCATAGTGGGTGCGGGTGGTATAGGTGCAACTCTGAATACCGCAATGGATAGATACGAATACAGCGCTGCAGCGGCCATATTGCTTATTATCATCGCGATTGTGATGGTGTGTGAGTATGTATCGACCTTGATTCGTCAGCGCGTGCAGTAGGGGGAGCAATGACAGATACGACAACATGGCAGAAATACAGTCAAAAAGAGAGTCTTGCTCGCTGGTTAGCCTGGTTTAGCTTTATTTGCCTAGTGGTGTTTTGCTGGCAGGTGATGAACCGCGAAACCATCTGGTTTTTTGTGACCGATGCGCCGAATCAGTTTTCTGATATCTCATCACGCATGTGGCCTCCTCGCTGGAGTTACCTCGACCAATTATGGCAGCCACTGTGGGACACCATTAATATTGCCACCCTAGGTACGCTGTTGGGTATCGTATTAGCCTTTCCAGTGGCGTTTCTGGCGGCGAACAATACCACCCCGAGTACTGTATTTGTGAGACCGATAGCTCTGTTCATTATCGCCGCGAGCCGTTCGATAAACTCATTGATTTGGGCTCTTCTGCTGGTGGCAATCCTAGGCCCTGGGTTGCTAGCGGGCATCATAGCCATTGCGCTTCGCTCAATCGGCTTTGTCGCCAAGCTAATGTATGAGGCAATCGAGGAAGTAAATGCGACACAGGTATCGGCTATCAGAGCAACCGGTGCTTCACCACTTCAGGTATTGGATTACGGCATTATGCCGCAGGTGATGCCAAGCTTTATCGGGACTAGCTTGTTCCGATGGGACATTAATATCCGCGAATCGACCGTATTGGGGTTAGTGGGTGCAGGCGGTATTGGCTTGAAGTTGCAAGAGTCGATGGCGGTACTGGCATGGCCTCAAGTTACGGTGATCTTCTGTGCGATCTTGGTAACTGTGGTCATCTCGGAGTGGGTATCCGCCAAGGCACGACACGCACTTATCTAGCTTTTCGTAAACTATTCGATATTTAGAACAGGGTCTGATTTTCAGGCCCTGTTTTTTTGTGATATGAATAGTTTAGGTTTCTGAATCTCTATGTAAGGTTTCTGTGAAATCTTATCCATTGGCTTGTAAAACAGGACTTTGGCCTCTTAGTGTAAACACGCCTTTCGCTAGACACTCAATTCACGTTGTAAAGCTTAAATTGAGAGGTATAGATATAAGCATTAAAGGGTGTTTAGCCATGTTTGCAATGCTCATGGCAATAGGTGGAGCCGTTTGTGCGGCTTTGGGATTACTGGTTCTATTGGTGTTGTGCTTTGTGTAGGACACATTTAGATACCATTTGGAAACGCCAAAATAGGGAGAAATGGACAATAACAGTTGCACTGATTTGTTAATACTTCACACTAATTGTTAATTCGTTCACCAGTTCGCAAACATGTTATTCGCATCCCATAGGCAACATTCGTTTAAGTGGTCTTAGATCCTAGTTTTCTGGGTGATCACTGTGTGTCTGGCGAAAAATAGTGGTGTGTTTAACGCGTGCTCGACGAGTTATGTGGGGGAAGAACAAGCATCTTCTTCAACCTACATCGATAGTGGTGAATGTGATCTATCTGAACAATTGCTGAGTGCTCATCAGCATCAGGTTGATTCACAGGTGTTAACTCTGTTTGTGTTGGCCTTGGTTATAATTACTTGGCTGTTGGTGACACAAAATCAATTCAACCCGTTCACTGAGCCATAGTCAATAAGACTAGGGTGCATCTACTCCTGTGTGTATTTAGAGAATAAACGAATCAAGGATTGGCTATCGCCAGAAAATCTCGATTTCTTTATTTTATAGGTACATTTATGAATTATTCTAAGGCAATAAAACGTACATCCTTATTAGGGGTGTTCGTAGCTCTGATTGCCATTTTTTCTCTAGCCGTCAATGCCGACAGCTCAAATCAGCGTTACGCTTCAGACACCCACATACAAGGCGCACCCGAGCTTGTTTCTATTGAGGCGGTTTCAAACGCTACCCAGCCAGAGAACCACCCCGTATCTGAGAGTGAGCCTCTCACTGCACAAAGTTTTAACAGCACACCGCCAAGCGAGGATTCCATGCTACAAATGTTTCTATTCGCTTTGATTGGCGGACTTATTTTAAACATCATGCCCTGTGTTTTGCCTGTACTAGGAATGAAACTTGGAAGCGTAATCTCAGCGAAAGGGATAGAGAAAAAACAGATTCGCTTGCAGTTTATCTCATCGGCTTTGGGCATATTAAGTTCGTTCTGGTTGATTGCGGGTTTCCTTTCGTTGCTCAAATTTTCTGGTAGCGCAGTTGGGTGGGGAATTCAGTTTCAAAGCGGATGGTTCATTGCCCTGATGGCACTCGTTACTGGCCTGTTTGGATTCAATATGCTGGGCCTGTTTGATATTAGGCTCTCTTCATCGGCAAGTACTTGGATGGCATCAAAAGGCGACAACTCATACCGAGGACACTACCTGCAAGGCATGTTTGCTACCTTATTAGCCACCCCTTGTACAGCGCCTTTTCTTGGCACTGCGGTCGCCTTTGCGTTGACCACTAGTATTCCCACTATGATTGCGATTTTTAGTGCCCTAGGTTTAGGTATGGCTCTGCCTTGGATTTTGGTCGCTTGTTTCCCTTCTATAGCGTTGGCTCTGCCAAAAGCGGGCCCTTGGATGAATAAGGTCAAGCTGGTATTTGCCACTATGATGCTGATGACCTGTTTGTGGCTGCTGACACTACTGGCTAATCATCTACCTATCTTTTGGGTCTATGTTATTGGTATTGCTGGCTTTGTTTCCTTGGTACTAAGGGTACTTAAGATTCATGGTCCAAAACCAACCGCATGGCTGGGTGGGGGAGCCATCTCGTTCGTCACCTTGAGCATGATAGTCGCAAGCCTTAATGCGGACAGTTGGGCCACACCATTGCCAAAAGATCCAGATTGGGTGCCATTATCTACACAAGCGATAGATGACTACGTCGCGGACGGTAGAACCGTTTTTGTAAACGTCACCGCAGACTGGTGCATAACCTGCCGAGCGAACAAGATAGGAGTCCTGCTGCAAAACCCTGTCTATGACTCCTTAACAAATAGCACTGTGGTTCCTATGGAAGGGGATTGGACCGTAGCTAGTGACCCTATCACTGATTATCTGAGGCAAAACGGCCGAGTTGGCGTGCCCTTTAATATAGTTTACGGGCCAGCAACACCTGAGGGGATCCCGCTACCGATTATCCTAAGTGAAGAAGCGGTTATGTCTGCTATTAAACTTGCGAGTGGGCGTTAGCTTAATCAGCACTTTTGCAGGTAAAGGAATTTCAATCGGCTTATAGTTTATTGCATAGGCTTTAACCGGAGAGCACCTTGTCGCCCATTTTGTATTCGCTGCACAACTGTCCTTACGCCATTAGGCTAGGCTCGCACTGCTCAGAGCGAAGCAAACCGTGCGCATGCGCTCCATAAAGCTCGACAATAAACCCGATGAGATGCTGCAAGTTTCTTCTAAGGGCAGTGTGCCAGTGTTGGTGGTTGAAGATTCCTTAGTGATTGAAGAGAGCCTAGAGATCATGCTCTGGGCTCTCGAGCAAAACGACCCCGATGATCTTCTCTGGGCTGACAGTCCAAGTGCACTGACCGAAATGCTGGCTTTTATTGACGAGTTTGAGCGCAGTTTTATCCCCGCGATGAATACCTTTGCCTGCGCTAAGCGCTATCATGAAGACAATACCAATGAGTTGCGGACGTATTGTGAAGCGGAACTTTCAAAGCTAGAGCACCGCTTAAGTCAGCATGCGTTTATCTTCTCAGAGCAGGAGACTTTGGTTGATATCGCTTTACTGCCATTTTTACGTAAATATGCTCGCGTCGATAAGCAATGGTTTCGAAATAGCCCATATTTGAACCTAAAAAACTGGTTGAATGGCTACATTCAAAGCCCGCTATTCTCAAAGGTGATGAAGCACTATGAATTGTGGACGGATAATCGAATCGACCAGGATTTTGGTCCTAACTAGATTGAGTTAAAGGATAAAAGAATGTTAGTGAATGACACAGAAAAACAAGAGTATCGAGTAGCATTAGAGGGTGATCACTTTGCAGTGGCGAAATACTCATTGCAAGGTGAGGTTATGGAGATCTATTCCACTCGCGTGCCGGATGAGTTGCAAGGCAAGGGCTACGGAAAAGTAATGATGGAAGCCATACTGCCCGAGATTGAGAAACAGGGTTATAAGGTGATTCCTACTTGCAGTTATGTGGCGCACTATCTAAACCGCAATGCTCAATGGCAGCATCTTTTAGCCGATTAATCTCACTTCAAACTCGCACGTAAAGCTATGTAAAAATCATTTTGTTCGTCTCTATTAAGGCATAGTCTAATTAGAACAATACCGGAAAAATTGGGACAGCTAGGATGCGTATGTTTCAGCTTGCATTGGGCTTAGTGTTATTTACCTTCCTTTCTACGGCGCTAGCTCAAGATAGCAAAGCCGTTCGCGATATCACTCAGTATCAAGTGGATGAAAAGGCGTTAACCGATGCCGTTGCCTCACGCACCTTATCTTGGCTGACCGGAAGTTCATCTAACAATGACTATGTTTCCGTTGGTCGCACGGCTAACTATTTTGGCTTTGTCGGTCTGCGCGTGGCAAGTGGCCATAGTTTATCTAGAAGCCAGATTGCCAAACAAACTCTCTCCGTACTGGACTCCAAGCAAAGATCGGTCTTGATATCCTTAGTCGAGAAGCAAAAATCGTCTTTCAAGCAGGTCTCCAACAGCCGTTTGGCATTGAATAGGGCGCTCGAAGGGCTGTTAGTCGGAGAGAATATTTCCGAAGAAGACTTTATCGCTCTTGGTCGAGCCTATGGTGAAGATGAACCAAGCTTGGCGAGGTGATAGCTGAAACCTTTGGTCAAATCATTCAATCCTTATCTAACGAACAGCAACAGCAATTGATGCGAATTCGAGAGGCGCACCTCGAAGGGAAAGGGCAGCAGCTGTCTCTGGTGAATGGCAATCCCAAGATTAAGCTAGGTAAAGAAGATAAAAAGGAATTAGTGAATCTCGCTGCCTGCTTATTAAGTTGGTCTACTGGAGATGAGGCATTCAATGACTTTGAGGTGGTAGGTAAGCCCAGTCAGCATTTTGGTTTTGTGAGTTTGAGACTAGCTTCAAATCATGGAATTAAGCGAGGACAGGTATCGAAAGAGGTGATGTCCTTGCTTAACGAACAACAGAGACAAACACTGGTACAGTCAGCAAAAAGCAATATTGCGGATTTTGATGACTTCTTGAAGCAGCGCGCAAAGTTGATGAGAAGCCTAGAGGAAGCGCAAAAGGGCGAACTGATCGACAGTGAAAAGGTAGTTGAATATGGCCGTGAGGTTGGGAAACTAGAAGCTAGGATGACCTGGGAACAGGCGATGGCGATGCTAGCGGTCAGAGAATCCTTAAGCGATGAGCAGTCTCAAGCCTTACTCACTCTTCGCAGTAAATATACCTTGAGTGAAGAGGTATCAGCGCAAAACTCCCTCGACCGAGGCCGTCAGCTGTACGCCCAATGCGCCTTGTGTCATCTGAGCCCATCGGCACCGAGCCTAGACTCCATTGTTGGGCGAAAGGTCGCCTCGGATAGCGGTTATAGTAACTACTCAGCTGCACTGGTGGAGTTTTCAAATGATCAGTCTATTTGGACCGAGGCACTATTGAGTGAGTTTATTGCTTCACCTAAGAAACTCATCCCCGGAACTTACATGGGATATCGAGGACTGAGCCAAGCTCAGGAACGACAGGCACTCATCGGGTATTTGAAGACGCTGAAGGAATGACTTCATCGATAAACTAGACCTATTCTCGAAGCGCAATCTATCATTGAGATAAGTGTCTAACTATCAATGAGCTAAATATGGATCCTCTGACGCAGGGACTGCTCGGCGCCTCACTGTCTCTATCTGCATGTAAAAAGCAGCATTTGCGGGTTGCAGGTGTCTTAGGGTTTCTAGCCGCAATGGCGCCAGATTTAGACGTACTGATTCGCTCTTCGAGCGATCCTTTGCTGTTCTTGGAGTACCATAGGCACTTCACCCATTCTCTTCTATTTATCCCTTTTGGCAGTGTAATTTGTGCTCTGGTGTTGCATCCGCTTTTTGCCAAGAAACGGGGACTTTCATTTAAGCAAAGCTGGCTTTACTGCGCGCTAGGCTATGGCTCTCATGGTCTGCTAGATGCCTGCACCTCTTACGGCACCCAGTTATTATGGCCTTTGACCGACGAGCGATACGCATGGAATCTTATCTCGGTTATCGACCCGATGTTTACCCTTCCAATATTGATACTTATTGGGTTTTCTTTGATGAAAAGAAAGCAGTCGCTTGCTCGGTTGGCTATTGCATGGGCACTGATTTATTTGTCTGTTGGCATAGTGCAAAGAGAGAGGGCAGAAGCAGTCGGCTCGAAATTGGCTTATGAGCGAGAGCATGCTCCCATTCAACTGATAGCTAAACCAAGCTTTGGCAATATTTTGCTATGGAAGCTGGTGTATGAATATGAGGGCAAATTTTATGTTGATGCAGTTAGAGCAGGGAATGTGATAAGCACCTATTCGGGGGAGTCTATAGATAAGTTAGTTCTTTCCAGAGATTTTCCTTGGCTCAACAAAAGCTCTCAGCAGGCCAAAGACGTTAAACGATTTCGGAAGTTCTCAGATGGGTTCTTAGCACGAGATCCAGATGATGCATCTCGTATTATTGATGTTCGCTACTCTATGGCACCGAATCAAATCAAGCCTTTGTGGGGAATTGAATTGTCAGCCGAAGCTTCAGCTGACAGCCACGCAAAATATGTGACTCTTAGAGATAACAGTGCTGCTTCGAGAAAGATCTACTTAGATATGCTTTTGGGGCAATAAAGAGAAAAACCTTTAGCTCTGTTGTTTTTAGAGCTAAAGGTTATGTTGAGTGTGTGAAGGTTGGTTTTGGGTAATGATGTGGGCAAAACCACATTAGTATCATCACCGTGGTTACCCTAGGTGGTAACCACCGCCAGTACGTTCACTTGGGTCGTCCCATGTGTAACCGCCACCGGTACGTTTGCTAGGGTCATCCCAGGTATAGCCACCGCCGGTTTTTCGCTGTGGTCCACATATGCAATACCACCACCGGTTCTTTCACTTGGGTCGTCCCAAGTATAACCGCCACCACCACCAGTACGTTCGCTCGGATCGTCCCAGGTATAACCACCGCCGGTTTTCTCACTATGGTCGATGTAGGCTATACCACCACCGGTGCGTTCGCTAGGGTCATCCCAGGTGTAACCGCCGCCAGTTTTCTCGCTATAGTCAATGTATGCAATACCACCACCGGTTCTTTCACTCGGGTCATCCCAGGTATATCCGCCACCGGTACGTTTACTAGGATCATCCCATGTATAACCGTTTTGGGCACCCATGTTTGGATTGATGTTGATGCTCGATGCAAAGGCAACAGGCGCGACGAACAGTGATGTTAGTAGTAGAGTAGATAGAGTTTTCATGGTTTCACCTATGTAGTTGTATTTCTCGATAGCTGAACCGCGTTTCCTGTCGACTTGAAAATATTGCGTTCACATTAAGAGACCTCAGGCCCCTGAAAAATATTTCATTCAATTTCAAACAAAATGAATATTATTTTTATCAGTACAGAATTTGGTGAGATAAAAAGAGGCTAATTTATGTGCGAATTTATTGCTGCAATAAACCGTTAAGATTAGTTTATTAAGGTTATATAAATCAGTGAGTTACCGATTTCTAAAAGGTGAGTTTTATAGCCAGTAAGTAATCATGTTTAATCGCGATTTTCATTCTGCTTTTGAACCCTGTTATTTATCAGAATAAATTGAATATGAGTCGATTTTCTAAACTGTTAGCCGAAGTAAAATCCTGCACACTCTGCAGTGAACACCTGCCTTTGGGCCCTAGACCTGTAGTTCAGATACACCCTGAAGCTAGGATTCTTATCGCCGGTCAAGCACCCGGAAAGCGAGTGCACGATACTGGCATTCCATTTAATGACCCCAGCGGTGATAGGTTGCGTGAGTGGATGAGTGTGTCAAAAGAGGTGTTTTATGACGAAAAGCAGATAGCCCTGTTACCTATGGGATTTTGCTTTCCTGGAACGGGAAAGTCTGGTGATCTGCCACCGAGACCAGAGTGTGCACAAAGGTGGCGAGAACAACTATTGGCGCAACTGCCGAACATTGAGCTCATACTGGTACTGGGAAAATATGCGCAAAGTTATCATTTTGGGAAAAGCAAACGGTCGCTAACTGAGCTAGTGGCCGGATGGCAAGACTATTGGCCGACCAAGGTTCCCTTACCACATCCGAGTCCGCGGAATAATATCTGGCTGAAGCGAAACCCTTGGTTCGAGAAAGAGCTTATTCCGCAACTTCAAGCTAGGGTTAATGAGGTTTTAAAATCCCCAGTCGGGTAATTATGGCTATCTTTATAAAGGTCTGAATTTTAAGGAGTGATCTTGATGAATACAGGTGGATGTCAGTGTGGCAAGGTGCGCTATCAGTTTACCGGTGAGCCCATCAATCAGATGTTTTGTTACTGCTCTGAATGCCAGCATAGAACGGGTGGGGACAAGTGGTTTGGCATCTGGGTACCGACGGCGAACTTCGAGTTTGTTGGTGAACTAAAACCGAGTTTTCATACCAGAAAGGGCAGTACGGGCAAGGATGTGCATCATTACTTTTGCCCAGAATGTGGGGTGAATGTATGCGCGGATATCACAGCAGGTAACTTCTATACCGTAGCTGCGCCAACCCTAGATGAACCTGAAAGCTTCAAGCCTAATATGGCGATCTTTGCTGCTTCTGCTCCTACTTGGGCCGTATTGCCGACAGACATTCCCGTTTATGAGAAATTCCCACCTATGTAACGCGCAAAAAAAGGTTCTCTGAGGATTAGATGGAAGCGTAAAAATTCCTTCTGAGCGAGTCATTCCCTCCGAGCTATTGATTCAAAAGGCCGCGGTGAATCCATCCGTGGTCGCTTGACTCTCGCCTCCCTGCGAGCGACACCTTGCTCCATCAATCACTCTCCGGCGGTAGCATCTGTGGGAACTTCGGCTTAGCAAGGCTCAAAGTCATCGCTGATATCCCTGAGTTGTGAGTGGCATGCAGTGATGCAGGGCAAGTGTTTGAAGCAAGGATGCCGAAACCAAGCTACAGGGAAGTATTTACGGCGGCTTGCCTTGCATCACTGCCAGAGTGAGCACATGAACCTGAAGTAGCAGTTGTTCTCGCTAATCTGTGATGACCCCCAAAAAAGACCATCAGTGGCAACGAAACTCCTGATGGTCAAACAGCAACACAATTAAACTTTTATTGGATCTTTCTTTCCAGCCAATCGCTAACGATAGACGCAACCTCTGATGGTTTTTCCATACTCGATAGGTGCCCACATTCAGGGATTACATGCAGTGATACGTCCGCAATATGCTCTGCCATCAATAGGTGATTAGCCATAGGACACAGTGCATCCTGCTTACCTGTAACTACTAAGGTAGGGCAGGTGATGTCTGATAGCAGTGGTCTCTGATCTGGTCTGGTGGCAAGGGCTTTGGCGTGCGCCTTGAACGCGTTTAAACCAATATTCTCAGCCATTTGACTCACACGCTGAGTAAGCGCGGCATCGCGCAGTCGAGACTCGTGGATAAGCAATGGCGTCAACACCTGTGGAGTAATGGCCTCAAACTCACCGTTTTCGGCGCGCTCTACTAAGGCATCACGCTTAACAGAAACCTCAGGCTTCTCATCGGCTGCATTGGTGTCCATCAGGATCAGTCCTTTAACCCTGTCTGGTGCTTGCCTGTACACCTCAAATGCTAAGATGCCACCCATAGATAGGCCACCTAAGATAAACTCTTGCGGTGCCTCTTCTAGCACTTTTCTAGCCATTGCCTGCATAGAGTTGAGAGCACCAAGCTTTACGGTTTGTGGAGCTACCCAATTGGGTAACGCCGCGTTCATATCCGCAAACAAGTCTTGGTCGCACAGAAGACCGGGTAGCCAAATCAGCGGGGTTTGACTCATGCCAATACCTCAGGCTGCTCTGGACGATCACTTCCAAGGATGCAGTAGGTTAGGCTTTCGCCACGCAGGTTTTGCAATGAAATAGCCGCGCCTTCTGGCACATTAAATACATCACCTGTGGTTAGAACTACTTCTGCCTGCTGACCGTTTTGTTCAACCGTTACCTTGGTATCGCCGGTGTAGTTGATCAGCACCTGCTTCTCTTTGCGGATGTGTTTAGGAAGCGCAACTTGATTGTTTAGCTTGTAGGCGTGGATGCTTACGTCATCGGCACTCTTCACTTGGAAATCATAGCCAGCCAGCGGGTGACCAGTCAGTGCATATTGCTGATAATCAACGCCTTCAAAGTCTTGTTTTACAGGGACGTAGTCTTTCGCAAGTGCCACAAATGGCATCATCTCTTGAGCAGTGTAGGTATCAAACTGAGATAGCTCTTCTTTGGTCAGCAGTGGCATCAACTCATCTTCTGATGGAGGAGCATCACCAAGGTGCGTATCTACTAGCGTTCCGTCAGCTTTCAAGTAAAGACCATAGCCTTGGCTGTCTTCGATTACCTTTGGATGCCAGATAACGCCGCCGCCTGAATCGTCACCGCCAAGCACAGAGTACATAAAGCCATAGTCACGACCCACGACTTCAAAGCCGCGGAACAGGTTAGTCGGGATAGAGATAACATCACCATGAGACAGCACAGCTTCGTGCTCACCGTCGTTGCCCCAATAGAAGCGGAACTGGCCTTTGAAGACTAGGAATAGCTCAGCGGTTCGGTGCGAGTGTAGTGAGTTTTTGATGCCAGGAGGTTGGCCCGCTGCACCGATATTAAAGCCTGACGTCTCGCGGATATGGACATGCTGGCGAGTGCTCTCGGCAACGCCCGCACCGATAATGCAGAAGTTGTCTTTCTTATCGCTACCTGGCGAACGTGCATCGATAAATGCGCTGGTGCAGGGATCAGTTCCATATAGCGAACGAGATTTTTATCTATTTGGTTTTGTAGGGTCATGGTGATGTCCTTAATCAATTTCCTAACGGTCTGCCGCCGTCCACAGCGAGCGTAATACCTGTAGAG
This sequence comes from Vibrio ishigakensis, assembly GCA_000830475.1. Lineage (GTDB taxonomy): Bacteria > Pseudomonadota > Gammaproteobacteria > Enterobacterales > Vibrionaceae > Vibrio > Vibrio ishigakensis_A. Next base: position 729,681 of record BBSC01000001.1, read on the forward strand.
AAGGTCATGGTTTCAATGGCGGCGAGGACGGCGTTGCCTACCTCGGTTGGATGTGCGAGGCGATTAAGCGGCGTCGCGCCTTCTTGTTTGTTGCGCCAGTCGTCATCCAGCCCTTTTACAAACTCGGTATCTACAAGTCCTGGAGCCACGGCCAAAACTCGAATATCAGGGGAAAGAGCTCGGGCAAGGGAGCGGGTCATATTCTCGGTTGCCGACTTGCTGGCACAGTAAGCGATGTTGCTGCCCATAGCGGTTTGCGCGGCGATAGAGGTGATGTTGACCACGCAGCCTTTTGCTTGCTTGAGCGGCGCTTCAAAGGCGCGAACCATAGCAAATGGCGCTCTTACGTTAACGCGCATAATGTTGTCGAATAGCTCGTCAGTTAGGCCGTTTAGGTCTGAGTGCTCCACAAACTTAGTCATACCCGCGCAGTTAACCAAAGCATCCAAAGGAAGCTGGTCTTGTTGCCACTGTTTGGAAAATGCTTCGATGGCTTGGCTATCGGCAACGTCCAGTTGCTGAGCGGCATGGCCGCTGCCAGGCAGGCTTGCAAGAACCTGCTCAGCCGCTTCTGGTTTGCTACGATAGGTCAGCACAACGCGATAGCCATTGCTGGCAAGGGAGTGGCAGATGGCAGCCCCTAGACCGCCATTGCCCCCTGTCACTAAAGCGACTTTGCTCATATTAAGCCTCTTGCGACTGCTTTTTATAGCGACGCACACGGATATCAGCTTGCTCTTTGTGGCCAGCAAAGCCTTCTAGAGCACATAGGCGAGAGCAGTATTCGCCCACTTTCAGTGACGCTTCTTCGGTTGCGCGTTGATAAGTACAGGTCTTGATAAACTTACCTACCCATAGGCCACCTGTGTATTTCGCTGCCTTGTTGGTTGGTAGGGTGTGGTTAGTACCGATACACTTATCGCCGTAAGAAACGTTGGTTTCGCGACCTAGGAACAGCGCGCCGTAGTTGGTCATGTTGTCTAGGAAGTATTTAGGGTCTTCTGTCATTACTTGAACGTGCTCAGAGGCAATGTCATCGGCGACTTGAACCATCTCTTCGTAGCTGTCACATACGATGATCTGACCGTAATCTTCCCACGCTTTACCAGCTACTTCTGCAGTTGGCAGGATAGTTAGCTGACGCTCAATCTCTAGCACCGTCTGCTTCGCAAACTCTTCACTGTTAGTTAGAAGAACCGCAGGAGAGTTGTAGCCGTGCTCTGCTTGACCAAGAAGGTCAGCCGCTGCTAGTTCTGGGTCACAGCCTTTATCGTCAGCAATAACTAGCGTTTCAGTTGGACCTGCGAATAGGTCGATACCCACACGACCAAATAGCTGACGCTTAGCTTCAGCAACGAATGCGTTACCTGGCCAACAATCATATCTACTGGTGCAATGCTCTCTGTACCGATCGCCATAGCGCCAACTGCTTGTACGCCACCCATGCAGTAGATCTCATCTGCTCCAGCCATTGCCATAGCTGCCACGATAGCCACGTTTGGTTGGCCGTTAAAAGGAGGCGCACACGCGATAACTCGCTTAACACCTGCAACCTTAGCGGTTAGAACACTCATGTGCGCTGAAGCAACCAGCGGGTACTTACCACCTGGGATGTAGCAACCTACGCTGTTTACTGGAATGTTTTTATGACCCAGTACCACGCCTGGTAGTGTTTCCACCTCAACGTCTTTCATTGAGTCGCGTTGGATCTGAGCGAAGTTACGTACTTGGTTTTGAGCGAACTCGATGTCATGACGAGTCGCTTCATCTAGCGCATCCACACACGCTTGAACTTGTTCTTCAGTTAGACGGAACTGCTCTGGTGACCAGTTATCGAATTTTTCAGATAGCTCACGAACGGCAGAATCACCTTGGGTTTCAATGTTCTTTAGGATCTCTTCAACTGTGTTACGCACTTTTTCGTTGTTAGATGCCGATACTTCTGCGGTGATGCCTTCTTTAAGGTAACGAGCCATGAAATGTTCTCCTTGTCGGTGTTCAGTAGGGGATGAAGATGCCTTCTTCAGCCTGTTTTTGTAATTTTGGATACGAATGCAAAAAACAATAAACAATAATTTAACATTGAGCAAGGGGTGGTTGTTTTGTTTGAAAAACTGCAACTAAGCCTTGTCGTTACTGGGTTTGTTTATGCAATGCATGGTTTGATGTGCGGTTTTCTTGAACAGCTTTTGTGATAATTGTTAACTTGATCACGATCAATATTGCTGGATTGTTGCAATTTGCGTGATATGTTTTTGCATACCAATGCAAAATAATATGGAGAACAGCAATGTCACTGGCTAAACAGCTTAAATCGCAGAAACAACTAGGTACCTTTGTCAAAACCCCACATCCACACGTGATAGAGGTGCTGGCGCTCAGTAACCTTGATTTTATTATCTTGGATGCAGAGCATTCTCCTTATGACAGAGCTTCTCTAGATTTTTGTATCATGACGGCGCGCTTATCGGGTCTGCCATCCTTGGTTCGTGTGCCGGACGCTCAGCCTTCAACCTTGCTCAATGCCTTAGACTGCGGTGCAAGCGGTGTGCAGGTGCCTCATGTATGCACAAAAGAGCAGGCTGAGCATATTGCTAAGATCACGCGCTATGGTGAGGGCGGTAGAGGATATGCAGGCTCTACTCGTGCCGCGAGTTACGCCACTAAGCCGATGCCTAAACACCTAGCGGACAGTAAAGCGAGCACTACGGTTGTAGCCCAGATTGAAGACCCAATTGGTGTTGAGAACGTAGAAGAGATCGCCAAGGTTGAGGGCATTGATGCTCTGTTCATTGGTCAGGTGGATCTGGCGGTTGCCTATGGCGCAAGCTCAGTTGCAGATGAGGTGGTAACCGAGGCGAGCCTTCGCATCATCAAAGCGGCCAAGGATGCAGGTAAGCCTGTAGGTATGTTCCTCGCATCCGGAAGCATGGTTCCGCAGTGGAGTGAGGCTGGCGTGACCTTCTTTGGCATAGGGTCTGAGCACAAAATGATCATTGAAGGCTTTAAATTAGAACGAGATCGTATGCTATCCGCTTAGTGCTTTCACAAGATGTAAGAAAAGGTTAATCTTTTGGAATAGCTAGATTACACAGGGCTTGGTAATAACCCCTTGTTTTAATTTGGCAAATGGAACGTCCCATAGGTTCTTGGGACGGCAAGGAGAGCAATAATGAGGAGTGCAGCTATCAAAGCGAAAGTCACCTCTATCGATGTCGCTAAGATGCTTGGGGTATCCCAATCTACCGTGTCGCGAGCTTTCAGCCCGACCGCGAGTATCAGCGAGAAGAAACGTAAAATGGTCATGGAAGCAGCGGCCAAACTTGGCTATACGCCAAACGCCATTGCCCGTGGACTTATTTCAAACCGCTCTGGTTTGATAGCTATTGCCCTCGATAGCGAATCTAACCCTATGTATGACCTACAGGTAAGAACACTCTCCGCTGAGATACAGCGTCGTGGTGGTCAGGTGGTGTTGTGTCCAATCGACCAAGATGACCTAGATCTTGCGATTTCTCGTGCCATTGAATATCAAGTGGACGGTCTGATCATCGCAACCAGCCGTCTATCGGGTAGGGCGTTAGCACAGTGTGAGAAGTACGGTGTGCACCTGAGTCTTATTAACCGCTATATCGATGGTATCAACGCTAACAGTGTCGGCTTGGATAACTATCTGGCAGGGCAGATGGCGCAGAATATCTAGTGAGCAAAGGTTATACCAAGCTAGGGTATGTCAGCGGTGAAACCGGCTCTATGACAAGTGATGAACGCTGGAGTGGGTTCTCGCAAAAGCTTTCCAATCTAGGAATAGCACCGCCTATTTTTATCCAATCCCGCTATAACTTTGATGCCGGTATGCAGGCGGCTAAAGAGCTATTGTCTTTGTCAGATCAACCTCAGGCCTTGTTTTGCGCCAATGATATCTTGGCAATGGGGATGATGGATGGATTGCGACAACAAGGGAAGAAGATCCCCGAGGATTACGCGCTTATCGGCGTGGATGACATCCCTATGAGTGCTTGGCCTTCCTATAATCTGACCACAATTAGGCAACCTTTAGATGATATTACCAAGCAAGCGGTGGATGACTTGATGCTTCGCATCGAGGACGAGCGAGATGCCAATGGTGACTATTTATTGGTTCAAGGTGAGGTTGTGCAAAGAGGAAGCGCCTAAAAGGACGTTATTCCCCAATATAAAATCACTAAAACAGCGCTCCTCCAACCAGAGGGGCGTTTTTTTATTCTGTGATTTATGCTCCATTTTTCATAATCCGACGGATTTTCATGCACACTTGTTGGGTTTTGTTGTTGACTTGTTACTGTGATGTTTTATTTTTGGATTCGTATGCAAAATTTGGATATGGAATGCACCGAATTGCATCAACGAAATAAATGCTTGTTGCCCCCCGAAGGTGATTCAACAAGCAGAACAAGGAAGATAAAAATGAATCATGTAGTAAAGGCTGCAATAGCCACCCTTGGTCTAACCCTAAGTTTCAATCATTTGCTAGCAACGTCATTCGCTTGGCTCACGATAGTCAAGAAACCTCGCCAGTTCACAAGGCTATGCTTCACTTTGAAAAAGAGCTAGAGAAGCGCTCGAACGGTGAATTGGAAGTGGAAATCTATCCAGCACGTCAGCTAGGTGATGTTCGCGAAACCACAGAGCTTGTACAGCAAGGCAACCTGCAGATGACCTTTGGCGCATCTGTATTACTTGCTCCTTATGTACCTGAGTTTAACGTTCTGGATGTGTTCTATCTGTTCGATAGCACAGAGCAGGCGCACAAAGCACTCGATAGCGACAACATCGGTAAACCGCTGCTTCAGTCTATGGAGTCAAAGGGCTTCCACGGTCTTGGTTTTATGGAAGTGGGCTTTAGAAGTGTAACTAACAGCAAGCAGCCAATTCAATCTTTGGATGACTTGAAGGGCCTTAAGATCCGCTCGGCGGCAAATCCAACTCAGATAAGCGCTTGGCGTTCAGTAAGCACGGCTCCAACTCCGCTGTCTTGGGGTGAGATCTTTACCTCACTGCAACAGGGCCTGATCAACGCACAAGAGAGTTCTCTGTACTCTATCTATGCAGAGCGTTTCTATGAGGCGCAAGACTACCTATCTCTAACTAACCACATCTACACCAACTATGTGCTGTTCATGAACAAAGAGTTCTGGGATGCATTGCCAAGCGAACAACAAGCGCTAGTAGATGAGGTTTCTCGCGAGACTATCGCTCTTCAACGCACCCTAGCAGCTGAGCAAAATGCATCGGTAATCGCTGACCTAGAAGAAAAAGGCATGAAGGTAAACGATGTGCCAACTGAGGTTCGTGAGCAGATGAAAGTGAAGATGAACGCTGCTGTCTATGACTCACTACGTGAGCGCACTGGCGAGGAGCTTTTCGACAACATTATGACTGAAATCCAAAGCTTTAATCCGTGTTTGGCGCCAGCTGCGGCGCCTTTTTTTCACCCTCATTATTGGCTAAGGAGAGTTGTATGAAATGGTTTCGTTTCTTAGACAAATATCTAGAACCTAGCCTGATTGTGATTGCAATCAGCGCTATGACTACACTTCTGTGTGTGCAAATTGTACTTCGCGCGTTTGACGCCACCATCCCTTGGGCTGAAGAGTTGGCTCGTTATCTGTTTGTATGGGCTATGTACCTGAGTATCAGCTACTGTATCAAGGATGATCGTCATATTCGCATACGTATCCTTGTTGACAAGCTACCTGCAAAAATTGGGCAGAGCCTGCTTATCTTGTCTGATCTTATCTTTATGGCGTTTATGCTAGCCGTGACCTGGTATGGTCACAGTGTAATCGAGCGCAGTTTGAAGCTTGGTCAGATAGCACCGGCGATGGAGATCCCTGTAGCTTGTCTGTACGCCTCGGTATTGGTGTGCGCGGTATTGTCCGTTATTCGTCTCGGCGTGAGTATCAAAAAGCGTGTGTTGAGCTTGTTTGAACCGAGCAAAGTGTTCAGCGTTTCTCTTCTTCTCGCTATATCCATCTTAAAGCGAAGCACCGCACCTCGAATCGACTACTGGAGCTACAAGCATGACGTCTGCACTCTTGTTTGGCAGCTTTGGTATGCTGCTACTTATTGGCGTACCTGTAGGTATCGCTTGGCAGGGGCGAGCATGATCGCCATCATGAGCCTGCCGTTTTGAACCCAGAATTTTTGGTTCAAGGCCTAGTAACGGGTCTGGACTCTTTCCCACTATTGGCTGTGGTTCTGTTTACTCTAGCCGGTAATCTAATGAGCCAGGGCGGGATCTCGAAGCGCCTGTTGCATGTGGCTGAGGTGTTCTTTGGGCACTTTACCGGTGGTCTTGGCATCGTTGCTATCGTGGCCTGTATGTTCTTCGCCTCTATCTCAGGTACAGGCTCGGCAACGGTAGCCGCCATCGGTCTTACCATGATCCCGAGTATGGTGAAGAAGGGCTATAGCCGCTCATTCTCAGGCGCTTTGATCGCATCTTCCGGCGGTATCGGTGTAATCATTCCACCATCGGTTGTTATGATCGTGTACGCCATCACCGCTGAGGTTTCTGTGACCAAGATGTTTATGGCGGGGATTATCCCCGGCATCGTTGTTGGTATTGCGCTCATCGGCTATTGCGTTATTGTCTCTCATATTAAGGGCTATCAGGGTAACGATAGAAAAGCGACTTGGTCAGAAAAGTGGGCAGCACTGCGCGAGGCCAGTTGCTATGTTATTGCCAGTCATCATCCTCGGCGGTATCTACTCTGGCATCTTCACTCCAACCGAATCGGCGGCGATCGGTGTTATGTACGGACTCTTCTTTGGCATGTTTGTGTATAAAGAGTTGGATGTTAAGACGGTAGTGAAAACCATCTTGGAGTCTTCGCTGCTGGTGGGTGCGGTTCTGGTTATCGTAGGTGCTTCGGTTACCTTTGGGCGCATCCTGACCCTAGAGCGTCTACCTACTGAGATTGCGACTTTCATTCTCTCCTTAACGGAGAACAAGATACTGATCCTGCTTTGCATCACCTTACTTCTTTTGATTGTCGGTACTTTCATGGAGACCTTGGCTGCAATTGTGATCCTAACCCCGATTTTGCTGCCTATCGTTACAGCTCTGGGTATGGACCCTGTGCACTTCGGTATAGTGATGATCGTAAACCTAGCTATAGCTTTGTGACACCGCCATTAGGTGCCAACCTCTTTATGGCCAGTCAGGTGGGTAAGGTGCCAATAGAGTCCCTTTCTAAGGCCATCATTGGCTGGATAGGCGCAATGCTGGTGGCACTGATGCTGATTACCTTTATTCCGGCAATTTCAATGACCCTGCCGAACCTTTAATTGAATGTGTTTGTGAGTTTGCCCGCGACGAGAGTTGCGGGCTTTTTTGTCTTTGGTTCTTGCTGCAATACGTCCGGATGGCAGGGGAGATTCCCGCTCGAATGGCTATGCTATTCGTCGGGAATGACGGGGATGTGTATGCGATTTGGTAAGGTACTTCGACGAATGACGGGAGTTGTTAGTAATGGAATTCGATGGGAGAGCACAGAATAACGATATGCACACTCGTCACCCCGGTAGTCTTTTAAACCGGGGTCTTCTTCGGTACCTGATTTCGACAGCACATAACCTTATTTCACTCGTTTCGCTCTCAAGGCCTTGGAGAATGTATGTGTCAATAAATGAACTGGTTTGCACCTAGAGATTCCCGCTCGAATGGCAAGCCATTCGTCGGGAATGACGAGGGTGTATTGAACAGTTATTCCATACTCGTCACCCCGGAAATCCCTTAAGCCGGGGTCTTAAATCTGCAGTAGTATCTTCAGTTCACCCCAACTGCTTTCCACGCTACAAAACACTATCCAGAACCTTTCGTTTAAAACATCTCACCACCTATCTGTTGTGCGAATAGTTATTCCCATCTTGTGTCATGCATTCCCTAGTCAGAGCTAATTTTGCATTCCTATCCAAAATGAGAATGACTTCGTGATCTTGTTCAAAAAGTGTCTTTAATTCGTATTTTATTTGTCCAGTGTCAAGGTTTGTTACGAATTACACGGCGTTAACTGCTTCATTTATGAGCGAAACCACATATTTGTAAACTGCTGGCGATATTTGTTAATGAATTGTTGTTTTGTGCGTTATGGATGTCATTATGAATTCGTATGCAAAATTATGCTTCGGATGAATCATTTTCCTGATCCGAGCATGTTTATGAAACATGGAGAGACACATGGCATCAATTTCGTTAAGGAACATCAAGAAGTTTTGGGGTGATTTCACCGCAATCGAAAATCTATCCCTAGAGATCAAGGACAAGGAGTTCTTGGTACTGCTTGGCCCTTCTGGCTGCGGTAAGACAACGACCATGCGCATGATCGCGGGTCTCGATACCCCGAGCACAGGCGACGTGTATATCGACGATAAATACGTGAATGATACGCACCCACGTGACCGTGACATCGCTATGGTGTTCCAAAGTTACGGCTTGTACCCACAAAAGACCGTTTACGGCAACATCGCTTTCCCACTTGAGATGCAAAAAGTGCCAAAAGAGGAACTTCACGAGAGAGTAATGCGCGCTGCTAAACGCGTTGAGCTCGATCACCTACTGGATCGCAAACCAGCAACCCTATCTGGCGGTCAGCGTCAGCGTGTTGCACTGGCGCGTGCCATTGTACGTGAGCCAGCTCTGTTCCTTATGGATGAGCCTCTATCAAACCTAGATGCAAAGCTTCGCGTTTCGATGCGTGCACTTCTTAAGAATCTGCATCACGAATTCCAGCGCACCACGGTATATGTAACCCACGATCAGATTGAGGCGATGACGCTAGCAGACCGCGTTGCTGTGCTTTATCAAGGCAAGATCCAGCAGCTGGATACGCCAAAAGAGATCTACAACAACCCGTCGAATCTCTTTGTGGCCAGCTTTATCGGCTCGCCGGGCATGAACTTCATTAAGGGTGACCTAGTGGATGGCACCTTCACCGGCGAAGGTTGTCAGGTGTCGGGCTTTGGCAATGTCTCTAACGAGGGCACGACCCTTGGCGTACGTCCTGAGGATGTGCAGATCGTTGATGAGAGCGAGGCAAACCTAGTCTCCGAGGTGTATTCGGTTGAGCTAACCGGTGAGTGCACCTTGGTTACGGTGCAGGTGGAAGACCACTTCATTATCTGCCGTGCGGATAAACACTGCGACCTAGCCATAGGCGAGAAAGTCGGCTTCAAGTTTAATCTAGAACACACCTATCTATTTGATTCAATTACGGAACAGCGCATTCGACCAGAAGAGCTATACACAGAGCGCGCAGCATAAGGAAGGCATGATGAAAAAGACACTAACTACATTGGCACTTGTGACGGCGTCACTATTCTCAGTAAACGCTATGGCATCATGCGACCTTGGCGATATGGAAGCGAAAGGCAAGATTTCATTGCTTTCAAACAGCTACCCAGTGCTAAAACACTTCTCTGACAAGATGGAAGAGTGCGCATCACCCCGCCTACAGATCAAAAACAAGCTAGTGAGCGGAAGTGCAGTGCAGGAACAAGCACGCATCGTACTTTCTAGCCGTCGTGGCAACTCGCCATATGATGTGATTCAGGTTTCCGCGCAAAGCTTTCATGAATTCATGATTAAAGAGCAGATCCAGCCTATTACTGACCTAGTTGAGAAGTACTGGGATGAGTACGATCTTGCAGACATTCCAGAAAGCATCTGGGATCTATCGCGAGTAGATGGCGAGATTTACGCACTGCCTATCCAGCTGAACATGCAAGAGTTCTTCTACCGTGAAGACGTGTTTAAACAATATGGGCTAGAGGTTCCGACTAACTATCAAGAAGTGGTTTCTACCGGTCAAGCGCTGCAAAAAGAGGGTATCCAGTACCCAGTATCACAGGCGATGGGTCGCGGTTGGGACTTGGCAACTGAGTTCACCAACATCTACCTATCCCTAGGTGGTGAATACTTCGATGATTCAGGTAAACCATTGTTTAACAATGAGAAAGGTGTAGAAGCGGCAAACATCCTAAAAGACCTGCTTCCTCTAATGTCACCTAACGCACTGTCTCTATCCAACGACCTAGTCATGGTTAACTTCCAGCAAGACAAGGCAGTGATGGGTAACGTATGGGCAACTCGCGCAGCGGAAATGGACAACTCTGAGGTTTCTAAGGTAGTAGGCAAGGTGAATTACGCGGCAGCCCCAACTGCGACTGCAAATACTACCGTGCCGGCCACCAGTATCTTCTGGGATGGCTATGTATTCCCGAATCGTATCGGTGCGGATCGCGAGCTTGTTTTCAAGATCATGATGGAAACCATGAAGAAAGAGAACATGGAGCAGGGTAATCATCTTGCGTTCCTATCTCGCACCTCAGCAAGCCAAGTGGAAGGGGATGAGTATCGTTATCTGACTGCTCTAAATCAGATGATGGAAAGCGGCGCACGTCCTTTCCCAACAGAAGGTTTCTATGGCTTGGCGCACACCGAGATTGGCAACAAATTGCCTGATGCGCTAGCAGGTAAAACCGATATTCGTCTGGCGCTGAATGATGCTGCTGAGACCTACTATCGCGAGGCTCGCTCTCAAGGCTACCTCGATTAAGGAGACAGGATGAACTTACGTAACTTTCTAGGTTTCTCAGGTCCATCCATCGCATCCATGGTGCTGCTTATGGCAGCGCCATTGGTGATGACCTTATACCTGTCATTAAACCGATTTAACTTTAAGGGTGAGCTGAGATACGTCGGCTTTGAAAATTATTTCGAAATCCTCGCTGACGACGCGTTTTGGTCGGCATTTCAGTTCACTCTTATCTATACCGTAAGCGTGGTGATCTCCGTGCTAGTGCTGGGCTTTATAGTGGCCCTTGCGCTAAACAAACTAAGCAAAAAAGTACGCGGCATCTTTATGGCGGCAACGCTTCTGCCCTTCGTGGTAACGCCAGTAGTAGGTACGTTGATCTTCTCATGGCTGTTCCAAGACTTTGGCTATGTAACCTATCTGCTTAGCTTGATTGGCGTTGAGATCTACTGGTTCTCGGATGTGTTTGAATCGCGCCTACTTATCATCATGTATGGCATCTGGCAGGTCACTCCGTTCGCGGCGATTGTGTTCTTTGCAGGCCTGCAAGCCATACCACAAGACACACTTGAGTCAGCGGTACTAGATGGCGCGCATCAGTGGGATCAAATCAAGCACGTGGTACTGCCAGCGCTACAACCGTTAATTCTGTTTATCTCGATGATCTGCATTATGGATGCTTATCGCTTGTTTGATTCGGTAGCGGTAATGACAGGTGGCTTGAATGCCACAGAGACACTCATGTATTACAACTATCGTGTCGGTATTGTTCAGGATGCAGTGGCGAAAGGAAGCGCAGTATCTGTGTTAACCATGGTGGGTATCTTCGTTCTACTGATCCCGTTCTTGTATCTAACCTATCGTGAGCAAAAAGGAATTCGCCAATGAACCCAACCAATATGAGCGTACAACGCATGATGGTTTACGCCATTATGCTCCTTTGGATTGTGTTCTGCGCCTTTCCATTCTTCTGGACCATAATGACGTCCATTAAGTCTCCGGTAGATGCGTTTTCAAATCCGCCGGTGTGGGTATTTGAACCAACCGCGGGCAACTATGCCAGCTTATGGTTAGAGTTTGGCTTCAGTGAGTACCTGTGGAACTCGGTGATTGTCACCCTAGGTGTCGTGGTTATCTCGCTATCTATCGGCTGTTTGGCGGGTTACGCGCTGGCGCGCTACCCAGGAAAACTAGGTTTCTGGCTATTGATGCTAGCGCTAGTATTCCGCTCGCTACCACATACTGTGTTCCTTATTCCTTACTATGAGTTCACTCGTATGGTGGGGCTATACGATACACACATCGTGCTTATCTTAGTGCTTGTGGCTATCAACCAACCGTTCACCATCTGGATGATGCGTTCATTCTTTATGAACATTCCTAAAGAGCTTGAAGAGTCTGCGATGATGGATGGCTGTACCCAGTTCCAAGCGTTCAGAAAAGCAATCGTGCCTGTAATGTGGCCAGGCATCATCACCACAGGTCTGTTTACTTTCCTATTGGCCTATAACGAGTTCTTGATCCCGCTAACGCTAACAGCGACCAATGCTTCAACTATGCCAGTGGCTATCTCGCAATTTGGCGCCGATGACATCAAGTACTGGTCTATGAGTGCGGCCGGCGCGGTATCAATCACCTTGCCAATCGTGGCGCTTATCATCTTCTTCCAGAAGAAAATCGTCTCTGGCCTGGTTGCCGGTGCAGTAAAAGGTTAAACCACATTCACTATTCCCTCTCTCTGCCCTTAGCGGGTAGGGGAGAGGCTTGTCCAAATAATAACAAAGGAGGTTTTTATGAACTCGCCACTAGAACTTCGTCGTCCTGAACAAGGCGTGCTAACCAAGGATAATGATCTAACCAAAACCGATGAAACCCTAGCGGTTGTGGATGCCATGGTAGACGGTTTGAATGACCATGATATCGATAACATGGGGCGTTTCTTTGCCGAATCCTTCCGCTGGATGGGTAACGGCGGTTGCGGCTTCAAGAAAGACCTGAAAGAGTTTCAAGAAAACTGGCAGCGTCCATTCCAAGCAGCGTTTTCTGAGAAAGTTTGTACCGATGAAGCGCGTATCACACAAGGTGAATGGTGCGCAGCCTTTGGCAGACAAGAGGCAGTGCACACCGGCGAGTTCATGGGCATTGCACCAACCGGTAAGAAGGTCATCATCCGCTATATGGATTTTTGGAAGGTGGTCGATGGCAAGATAGTCGATAACTATGTGATGGTGGATTTCCCGAGTGTAATGCAGCAGCTTGGAGTAGATCCGTTCAATGGTGGCAGTTGGGAGCAGCGTGATAGCGAGGAGAACCCACTTTACAAAGTGGGAGAGCCAATATGCTAGAGCTAGGCGCAAAGGAGCTTATTCAATCCTTAGATAACCTGATGTATGACTTTGATCTAGAGAAGATCAGTGGCTTTATCGACCATAACTTTGCCCCAAACGCCAAGATACAGCTAGCGCACCCATTTGAGACGCTTTCTAATCCACAAGCTTTGGCCTATGAGGTCTATCAGCCACTATTAGAAGCGGTGCCTGATCTTGAAAAGCGCACTTATATCTCGATGGCTGGTGAGGCTAGAGGCGCCTGCTGGGTAGGTGTCGCTGGCTACTACACAGGTAGTTTTCTAGAACCTTGGTTAGATATCCCACCTACCGGCCATCAGATGTCGATGCGCTTTCATGAGTTCTATCGCATTGAGGACAACAAGGTCGTTGAAGTACAAGCGCTATGGGATATACCGCAGCTTATGATGCAAGCCGGGGGTTTGGCCTATGGTGCCAAGTCTAGGCTGGGAGTGGAACCCGCCAGCACCAGCCTCGAACGATGGCTTGGTAGCGGGTACTGATATTGCCCAAGCACAGGCGAGCCTTAATCTTGTGGGCGATATGCTAACAGGCCTTTCCAAGCATGCCACAGGCAGTGTTGAGGCGATGGAGCTAGAAAAATACTGGCATGAAAAATGTAGCTGGTATGGGCCATCGGGAATAGGCACCGCACGCGGTATTCAAGGCTTTCGCAACTGGCATCAGATCCCGTTCTTGAATGCCCTGCCAAACAGGCGCACCAAAGAAGGCATGGGGTATCTGTTTGCAGATAAAAATTATGTTGGTTTTACTGCTTGGCCGGGAATGGAGATGACAGTCAGCGGCAGTGGTTGGCTGGGCATAGCGCCAAGTAATAAAGAAATCACTATGCGTAGTCTCGACTTTTGGCGTTGTGAGGACGGCAAGATCCGCGAGAACTGGGTGCTGGTGGATCTTCTACATGTTTATGATCAGCTCGGCGTTGATGTGCTCGGGCGAATGCGCGAAATGAACAAGGCGCGTTACAGACAATTTGATAGATAAGGAGGTTTTATGTCTATGCAAGGATTCGATCCAAAGTGGAAAGACTTTCCCGATTATATCTTGGGTATCACCAGTGAGATCTGGGAGGCGCGCGGCCTACATACCCTACACGAATACTACTCACCAGATATAATCGTGCGTACTCCGCAGGCAATCACTGTGGGCAATAAGCAGGTGATAAACGCCACTATGGAAGTGCTGGCACAGTTTCCAGATCGCACGCTTTTGGGTGAGGACGTGATCTGGTCAGGCACACCAGAAACGGGAATGCTTTCTTCACACCGTATTATCTCTACTGCAACCCACAAGGCGACAGGCAAGCGTTTGAAGTTTCGCATCATTGCCGACTGCCATGCCATCAATAACCAGATAAACGATGAATGGCTTATTCGCGACCAAGGCGCAGTTGCTAGGCAGATAGGTATTGAGCCAAAAGAGATGGCACTTCAGCAAATAAAAGCCGAGGGTGGGGCTGAGGTGTTTACTCCAGATCTTGATGTAGCCGGTCCATATCAAAGCCCGGGTAATGATAGCCCTTGGGGCTTGAAATATGCTCAGATCCTAGAGTCCATAATGGCAGCGGAGTTTAGCGTTATCCCGAGAGAGTATGACCGTGCCTGTATTGGTGAGTATGCCGGAAACCGAACCGCACTTTCTCACGCTGAGATAGATGATTTCTGGATGGGGCTTCGTTCAGCCTTTCCAAATGCAGAGTTTAAGATAGAGCACTGCATCGGTCTTGAAGAGCAGATGATGTCACCACGTGCGGCGATTCGCTGGTCTCTAAAGGGTAAGCATGAAGGCTATGGTGCGTTTGGTGAGCCAACTGGCGCCGAGGTATATATCATGGGCGCAAGCATGCGGAGTTTGGGCCTTGGGGTCTTCGCCGAGAGTACGTATTGTTTGACGAAGTGGCGGTTTGGCGTCAGATCTTAGCCAAATAAGGTCATAATACGGTAAACCTTTGTTTTCATGCCTTTAAGGAAAACCTCTTTCGTCTATGCTTAGCAACAAGGTTAACGTGCAATTGAGAGAATAAGGATGAAGAAACTGGTTATCGTAGCGGTAGTAGTCGCACTTGGTGCTGTATTTGTTTGGAACAATAACACGGCATTGTCGACGGTCTGCTCATCAGTCAGTGCCGTACAGAATCAGTTCCCAGTGGAATGTACTAAGGCACGAGCCGCCTCATTATTTAACTAGGTCAACAGAACCTAACAAAAGAGCGCCAAATTGGCGCTCTTTTCAGTTTTGGACGATTAGCTAGCCGTTGCAACGGTTAGCTTAGTCTGCTTTTTTGCGTGGCGTACTCCAAGTACTAGGGTTAGGCCGAATGCAACAGCAAACGCGATAGCCATACCAATCACATACTGGGTTAGGTTCTCAGGGCGGATAGAGATGATGCCTGGAAGACCTGCTGCACCCAGAGCTTGCGCTTTCACGTTAAACAGCGTGATGTATGCACTCGCGGTTGCCGCGCCGATGATAGCCGCGATAAACGGATAGCGAAGCTTAAGGTTTACACCAAACATTGCAGGCTCAGTGATACCCAGAAGTGCTGTTACACCCGATGGCATAGCCACACCTTTTAGCTTGGTATCGCGAGTTCTAAAGCCAACCGCTAGTGCTGCTGCACCTTGCGCGACATTAGACATAGCTGCGATAGGGAAGATGAAGGTACCGCCAGTAACCGCGATGTCTGTAAGAAGCTGAGTCTCGATTGCGATAAAGCTGTGGTGCATGCCCGTGATAACAAATGGGGCATAGATAAAGCCAAATAGCGCACCGCCAATAAAACCTGCAGAGTCATATAGCCAGTTCAGGCCATCACCCAATAGGAAGCCAGCATCACGCGTGATAGGACCTACTAGAGTAAAGGTTAGGAAACCTGTGATGAAGATAGCCAGCATAGGTGTTAGCAGGTTATCTAGTACAGATGGAATTACCTTACGTAGCCGTTTTCAACCTTAGCCAAGATAAACGCCGATACCAGTACAGGCAGAACAGAACCTTGATAGCCCACCTTTTGGATTTCAAAACCAAAGATGTTCCAAGTCGGAATAGTGCCACTCACCGATGCACCGCCGAAGCCCCAGCCGTTTAGAAGATCAGGGTGTACCATCAACATACCTAACGCTGCGCCAAGGAAGGGGTTACCGCCAAATTTCTTCGACGCAGAGAATGCCAACAGAACAGGTAGATAAACAAAAGGTGCGTTAGCAAAGGTATTGATCATAGCCGCAAGATCAGCAAGACCTGGGTTTGCATCAATCAGCGATTGTCCTTCAAGGAACAGGCCCGGAGCGGTCAACAGGTTAAAGATACCCATCAACAGACCACCCGCCACGATAGCTGGGATAATAGGAACGAAGATGTCAGACAGACCTTTTACTGCTCGCTGAACGATGTTTTGCTTCTCGCTACCTGCCGATGCTACTTCACTGGTAGACATCTCAGTCATGCCCGTTAGCTTCGCCATTTCAGCGTGAACTTGGTTTACGATGCCTGAGCCAAAGATGATCTGATATTGGCCAGCTACTTTAAATTGACCTTTAACGCCTTCAAGGTTTTCGATCGCATCTTCTTGGATCAGAGACTCGTCTTTAACCGCTAGACGAAGGCGGGTTGCACAGTGGGCTAGAGCAGAAAGGTTCTCTTTGCCTCCAAGCATTTCTAATAGTTGTTTTGCTATGACTGGGTAGTTCATACCAAGCTCCGGTAATTAGGTTTGGAAATTTTAGAATTCGTTTTGGGAACGTTTGCAATAATATTTTTGAACATCGTACTGTCAAAGCGACTTATTCACCTTTGTGATGATGATCTATAAATTAGCCACATGTATTTAACCTGTATTAGTGTTGGGTACGCATTTTTGAGACACTGGTTCTTGTGTTGTGTACTTTAGTATCGAGCGCACGCATTTTCCTTGGTTGAAGGTTTACACCTAGGGCTATTTGATGGATAGTCCGAAACGTTAATAGTAGGGAGTTCTATATCATGGTCAGTCTGCACGACGTTGCAAAACGTGCTGGTGTTTCAAAGTCCACCGTATCTCGAGTCGTCAACGATGAGTATGGGGTAAAGCAGAGCACAAAGGACAAGGTGCAGCAGGCGATAGATGAGCTTGGCTACCAAACTAACCTAGTGGCGAGAGACCTTAAGTCTCAACGAACCAACCTAGTTGGGGTTATCGTGCCGCGCGTTGCCTCAAACGCCACCTCACAAGGGGTTGACGGCCTTAGCCTTGCCTTTGAAGAAGCCGGAAAACAGGTGCTTCTTGCCAGTACACAGCTCTCGTATCAAAAAGAAATCGACTTCATTAAGCTGTTCAATCAAAAGCGAGTAGAGGGCATCATCTTGTATGCGACACACCTCGATGAAGCTTTGGTCTCAGCCATCTCTAGCTCTCAAGCACCTGTAGTTTTGGTGGGGCAGGACGGTTCTTTATTTAATATCCCGAGCATAGTGCACGACGACCTTAGAGTAGCTTTGCCGCGGGTAGTCGGTTGGTAGAAGCAGGCTGTGAGAACATCGGCTTTATGGGCGTAGCTAGCAAAGATATCGCGGTCGATAAGCTCAGGTACCAAGGACTTGAGCAGGCCTTGATGTTTAAAAACAAACGCGAGCCTATCTTCCATAGCCACGGTGACTTCTCAATCGAGTCTGGATTTGAACAAGCGACAGAGCTGTTAGAACAATACCCTGATCTTGATGGTATCTTCTGTGCAACCGACCGCATCGCTATAGGTGCGATAAAGGCTATAAAGCAGTCGGATAAGCATGTGGGCAAAGACATCAAGGTGCTAGGTGTAGGTAACGATGAGCTTGGTTTTGTTTCCAGCCCGTCTCTTTCAACCTTTAGCTATGCCTTTGATAAAGCAGGAGAAAGTGCTGCTAAGACCTTGCTCGAGCTTATTGATGGACAGCCTGCTGTGACGAGTAAGGTAGTGTTGAGCTTTACGGCTGTTGATAGGGAGACGTGTTAAGGGAAGCTTTTAGCTGTCAGCCTTAAGCTATCAGTTGGTGGGCTATCTGATGCAGGGCTTTGTTTGAAGATCCCGGCTAAGAGCCTG